>NZ_JBHVJA010000011.1:131039-332365 GCF_042799335.1 Streptomyces sp. NPDC057697
TGCGAGTCGCGGGGGGGGGGGTGGGTCTCGTGGGGGGGGTCTTGGCCCTGCTGCTCGGCTTTGGGGTGTATTGTGGGTTTGGGTTGGGGGGGGGGGGGGGGGGGGCGGCCCACCCCCCCCGCGGCGGCGATGCCGTGGACTGCCTCATGGAGCAGTCGCTCGAAGGAGAGCTCGGCGCCGCAGGCGGACGAGGACTCTCCGATCAGGGACTCGGGCGCGGCTAGATCCGGCAGCTCGGGGTGGTACCGCTGAATGTCGGCCCACGCCTGCGCCAGCTCTGCGGCAAGTACAGGTGGTGTCGTGCTCACGTCGTGACAACGAGCACGAGTGCCCCGGTGTTCCGATTCCGGGCCATCCCAAATAATTTGCACGTACCAGTCAGTTGCCATTGATGCGTCCCGACGAGGGCGGGTGCGCAGAACTGCGGAGAAGCCGCACAGCTCGCACCAAGGTGGTACGTAGCGACGCGTACGCCGGGCGTGCGTGCGGCCGTTGCGCGCCGGGGCGCACAGGGCGCCGGACGGGCCGTCAGTAGGCGCGCGCCACCAGGGCGACAGTACCGGGCGCGTCGTCCGAGTCCGGCACCGACCCGTCCTCGGCCACCAGGCACCGTACGGACACCCCGTGCCCGGCCAGCCGGGCCTCCCCCGCCGGGCCGAGGGCGGACCAGGCGATCCGGGCCCAGCCGCCCGCGGCCGCCACCTCCACGGCCTCCCGCTCGGTGGTGACCTCGCTGGTGGCGGACGTGCGGCGGCTCCGGGACTCCCGCAGCAACGCCGCCTGGTCCTCCTCCAGCAGCGCCGGGAGCAGTCCGGGCAGGGCCTCGGCCGGGACCGGTTCCTTGCCGCCCGGCACCCGCCGGGCCAGCATCGCGGTGCCGTCCGCCAGATCGCGCGGGCCGATCTCGATCCGCACCGGCACGCCCTTCAGCTCCCAGTCGACCGCGCGGCGGCCGAACGGGATGTCGGTGCGGACGTCCGTCTCGGTCCTGATGCCCGCCGCGCACAGCCGTTCGCCCAGGGTCCGGACCTCGGCCCGGACGGCCTCGTCCTCCTTGACCGCGAGGACGACCGCCTGCACGGGCGCGAGCCGGGGCGGCACCCGGAGCCCGTGGTCGTCGCCGTGCGCCATGATCAGGCCCCCGACCATCCGGGTCGAGGAGCCCCAGGAGGTCTGCCGCACGGGCTCCTGTCTGCCCTCCCTGGACAGGTAGGAGGTGTGGAAGGCCCTGGCGAAGTTGGTGCCGAGCTCGTGGCTCGTCCCCATCTGGAGGGCCTTGCCGTCCCGCATCATCGCTTCGAGCGTGAGGGTGTTGACGGCCCCGGCGAACCGCTCGGCCGGGGTCTTGCGGCCGAGGACCACATCGATGCCCAGCACGCCGACCATGAAGTCGGCGTACACCTCGCGGTGGATGTACGCGGCGAACTCCCGGGCCTCCTCGTCGGTGGCATGGGCGGTGTGGCCCTCCTGCCAGAGGAACTCCGTCGTACGGAGAAAGACCCGCGGGCGCATCTCCCAGCGCACGACGTTGGCCCACTGGTTGATCAGGAGCGGCAGATCACGGTAGCTCCGCACCCACTTCGAGAAGTACTCGTTGATGATCGTCTCGGAGGTCGGCCGCACCACCACGGGCTCTTCGAGCGCTTTCCCGCCGCCGTGGGTGACCAGCGCGAGCTCCGGCGCGAAGCCCTCGACGTGCTCGGCCTCGCGTGTCAGGTAAGACTGGGGGATGAAGAGCGGGAAGTAGGCGTTGCGGGCGCCCGCCTTTTTGATCCGGGCATCCAGCTCCTGCTGCATCCGCTCCCAGAGGCTGTATCCGTACGGCCGGATGACCATGGTGCCGCGCACCGGGCCGTTGTCCGCGAGTTCGGCCTTGTTGATCAGATCCTGGTACCAGCGGGGAAAGTCCTCGGCCTGGGGCGTGAGAACGGGTGCCTTTGCCATGGCGCGCATCGTACGGCGACATCGCCCACCGCACGGGGTGACGGGCCCCGGCGCCACGGGTCCTGCCCACGGACGCACCACGCCGGCACCGCACCCCCGGCCCCCTGGACGCGGACGCGGATGCGCGGTTCTCTGACATACGGGGGAAGCGGGCGACACCTGAACGGGGGGTACGCACTCGGGCACTACCGATCGGACACGGCCGACTTCTCGGCGGATTGGGGCGCTATCCATGACACGCACGCTCGTCCGGCACCACCGCCGCACGGAGACGTCCACCCGAACGGCCCCGGGCGACCGCGCCCGGGACTGGGCCGAGATCCAGGAGCGGATGCTGGCACCGCTGTACGAGGCGGTGTACGCGCGGCTCGAAGTGGGATCCGGCACCCGGCTGCTCTCCCTGGGCTGCGGCTCCGGTCTCGCACTGCTGATCGCGGCCGCCCGCGGGGCCCGCGTCACCGGCGTGGACACCGACCTCGAACGGCTGGCGCTCGCCCGGACCCGGCTGCTGCCCGGTCCGGACGGCGACGCGGGGCCCCCGGCCGGGCGGCCGAGGCTGCTGGAGGGCGGTCCGTCCGCCGCCCTGCCGCCCGACGGCACACCGTACGACCTGATCACCGCCTTCACCCCGATCGGCTGTTCGTCCGACGACGGCGAGGGGCTGGTGGCCGAGGTGCGGGCCGCGGTGCCGCTGGCCGCGCGGGGCAGCGCCGTGGTGCTCACCGGCTGGGGTCCGCCGGAGCGCTGTGCGACGGCGTCCGTGCTGCGGGTGGCGGACCGGCTCTCCGGCCTGGACCGGGCCCCGCGCACCGGCGGCTGGCGGACGGCGGGCCGGGACGACCTGGAGGAGCTGGCGTTCCGGGCCGGTCTGCATCCGGACGGTTCGGGGCGGGTGGCCTGCCCGTTCGGGTACGCGGACACGGACAGCGCGGTGCGGGGGCTGCTCTCCACCCGGCTCTTCGACGCGGCGGTACGGACGACGGACCGGGCCCAGGTGGAGAAGGAGCTCGCCCAGGCCCTCGATCCGCACCGGCGTCCGGACGGCACGGTCTGGATGCCGAACGTCTTCCGCTATCTCGTCTGCGCCACCTGACCGCCCCGTCCCTGTCCGGCCTGCGGCCCCGCTCCCCTACTTGGACAGGCGGGTGATGCCCGCCGCCCGGTAGGCCTCGGCCTCGTCCAGCGTCTCGTTGGCCAGCAGGGCGGCGGAGAGCGAGTCCAGCCGGTCCCGGTTCTCGCGCAGGAGGCGGCAGGCCACCTCGTAGCACTCGTCGACGATCCGCCGCATCTCGCCGTCGACCGCGTCGAGCGTGGCGGGGGCCGCCGAGAGGCCGTACGCCTGCTGGGCGTCGCCGGGGATCGCCGTCAGCCTGCCCACCTTGTGGCTCATGCCCCAGCGGCCGACCATCCCGCGGGCCAGCTGGGTGACCTGCTCCAGGTCGCTCTCCGCGCCGGTCGTGATCACGCCGAAGACCACCTGTTCGGCCGCCATGCCGCCGAGCGCCCCGACGATGCGGCCGCGCAGATACTCCTCGGTGTACGCGTACTTGTCGGCGTCCGGCGTCGAGAGCGTGACGCCCAGGGCGCGGCCGCGCGGCACGATGGTGACCTTGCGGACCGGGTCGGCGCCGGGCTGGACCATGCCGAGCAGGGCGTGGCCGCTCTCGTGGTACGCGGTCCTGCGGCGTTCCTCGTCGGACATGACCAGGGAGCGCTCCGCGCCCAGCTGGACCTTCTCCAGCGCGTCCGAGAAGTCGGGCTGGGTGACCTCGGACTGGCGGCGCTTGACCGCCAGGAGCGCGGCCTCGTTGGCCAGGTTGGCGAGGTCCGCGCCGGTCATCCCGGGGGTCGTCCCGGCCACCTGGGCCAGGTTCACGTCCTCGGCGAGGGGGATCTGCCGGGTGTGGATCTCCAGGATGGCCTCCCGGCCGTTCCTGTCGGGCGGGCTGACCTGGACGATCCGGTCGAAGCGGCCCGGCCGGGTGAGGGCGGGGTCGAGCACGTCGGCGCGGTTGGTGGCGGCGAGCACGACGACGCCCTCCGAGCCGGAGAAGCCGTCCATCTCGGTGAGGATCTGGTTGAGCGTCTGCTCGCGCTCGTCGTGGCCGCCCATGCCCGAGCCGCCGCCCCGGGCCCGCCCGATGGTGTCGATCTCGTCGATGAAGACGATCGCGGGGGCGACCTTGCGCGCCTCCGCGAAGAGCTCCCGGACCCGGCTCGCTCCAACGCCGACGATCATCTCGATGAACTCGGAGGCCGACGCCGAGAAGAACGGCACTCCGGCCTCACCGGCGACGGCCCGTGCCAGCAGGGTCTTGCCGGTGCCGGGCGGCCCCGCGAGCAGCACTCCGCCGGGCATCCGGGCGCCCATCCTCCGGTACGCCCGCGGGTTCTTCAGGAAGTCCACGACATCGTTGAGTTCGCCCTCGACCTCGTCGATCCCGGCCACGTCCTTGAAGGTGGTGCGCTTGGCGCCCTCCAGCTCCACGGGCTTGGGCGGGGCCTTGCGCCCGAATCCGCCCATGCCGCCGCCCATGCCCCTGGACATACGCCGGGCGATGAACACCCAGAGCACGACGAGCAGCAGCATGGGAGCGAGGGAGATCAGCAGGTTGGCGAGGAAGCTGCGCTGCTGGACGACCGGCTCGGCGGTGACCGTGACATCGTCCTTGACCAGTTCGGCCCAGAGGTTGTCGTTCGCGAAGGCCGGCCGCTGGGTGACGAACTTGGTGTACTTCTCGTCGCTCCCCGGGACCTTCGCCTCCTTCTTGAGCTGCCCCTCGATGGCATCGCCCTTGGAGTAGATCTTGGAGACATTGCGCGAGGTGACCTGCTTGCTGAACTCCGTGTACGCGATCGTCCGCTCCTCCTCCCCGTTGAAGAAGGAGAGCACCAGATTGGCGATCAGATAGACGGCGAGCGCGGTGAGCAGCAGCCCGCCCCAGCCTCCCGGCATCTTCCGGCCGGGTGCGGGGGGCGGCGGGGCTCCCTCGGAGCGCCAGGGCTGATCGGTCCGGTCGCGGGGAGGTACGGGGTTGGTCACGCGCGCTCCTCTGCCGACAGCCGTTGAAGCGACAGTAAGGGAGGAATGCGGGCAAAGCCCTGCCAGCATCTGCCGGATGGGCCCTTGGAGGGGACGGCGTACGGCAGTGGTTCCGTACGCACGCCCGAGGGGGCGCCCGCCGGAGAGCGGGCGCCCCCTCGGGGAGCTCACCGGGCCGTCACGGCCCGACGGGGACGGGGCCGGTTCAGCCCATGAACTTCTTGAACTCGTCCGGCAGCTCGAAGTTCTTGTCGTCCGCCGCGGGCAGGCCCAGGGCGCCGCCCTGCGCCGCCTGCTCACGACGGGCCGCCGCGGCCTGCTCCTCGGCCTTGCGCTTCATCGGGTTGCCGCTCTTGCGCTTGCCCTTGGCCTGCTTGACCTGCTTCTTCTGCCGGCCGGGGCCGCCGCCCATGCCCGGCATCCCGGGCATCCCCGGCATGCCGCCGCCCTGGGCCATCTTCGACATCATCTTGCGGGCCTCGAAGAACCGCTCCACCAGGTTCTTGACCGCGCTGACCTCGACGCCGGAGCCCTTGGCGATACGGGCCCGGCGCGAGCCGTTGATGATCGTCGGCTCGGCGCGCTCCTTCGGGGTCATCGACTTGATGATCGCGGCGGTGCGGTCCACGTCGCGCTCGTCGATGTTGTTGATCTGGTCCTTGATCTGCCCCATGCCGGGCAGCATGCCGAGCAGCTTGGAGATGGAGCCCATCTTCCTGACCTGCTCCATCTGGGCCAGGAAGTCGTCGAGCGTGAAGTCCTTGCCCTTGCTGGACGCCAGCTTGGAGGCCATTTTGGCGGCCTCTTCCTGGCTGAAGGTCTTCTCCGCCTGCTCGATCAGGGTGAGCAGGTCACCCATGTCGAGGATCCGGGACGCCATGCGGTCGGGGTGGAAGGCGTCGAACTCGTCGAGCTTCTCGCCGTTCGACGCGAACATGATCTGCTTGCCCGTGACATGGGCGATCGACAGGGCCGCACCACCGCGGGCGTCACCGTCGAGCTTGGAGAGGACCACGCCGTCGAAGCCGACGCCGTCGCGGAAGGCCTCGGCGGTGTTGACCGCGTCCTGGCCGATCATCGCGTCGACGACGAAGAGGATCTCGTCGGGGCTGACGGCGTCGCGGATGTCCGCGGCCTGCTGCATCAGCTCCTGGTCGATACCGAGGCGCCCCGCGGTGTCGACGACCACGACGTCGAACTGCTTGGTGCGGGCGTACTCGATCGAGTCCTTGGCGACCTGGACCGGGTCGCCGACGCCGTTGCCCGGCTCGGGGGCGTACACCGCGACACCGGCGCGGTCGGCGACGACACTCAGCTGGTTGACGGCGTTGGGGCGCTGGAGGTCGCAGGCGACCAGCAGCGGGGAGTGGCCCTGGCCCTTGAGCCAGAGGCCGAGCTTTCCGGCGAGGGTGGTCTTACCGGCACCCTGGAGACCGGCGAGCATGATCACGGTGGGCGCGGTCTTGGCGAACCGCAGCCGCCGGGTCTCACCGCCGAGGATCCCGACGAGCTCCTCGTTGACGATCTTGACGACCTGCTGGGCCGGGTTCAGCGCCTGGGAGACCTCGGCGCCGCGCGCCCGCTCCTTGACGTTGGCGATGAAGGCGCGGACGACGGGCAGTGCCACATCCGCTTCGAGCAGGGCGATACGGATCTCGCGAGCCGTGGCGTCGATGTCCGCCTCGGACAAGCGGCCCTTGCCCCTGAGGTTCTTGAAAGTCGCGGCAAGGCGGTCGGAGAGAGTATCGAACACGGCGCTCGTCGGTCCTCAGGGTCGGGGGCAAAGTGGATTCGGTACCCCAGGGTATCCGGCCCGGCAGAAACGATGACCCCTGCCCGGGAAATCCCGGACCCGGGCCCTGCCGTGTCTCATGCCCGCAGCGCTGCCTCCACCGCGTCCGCCACCGCGAGCGCCCGCTCCCCGGACAGCGGCTTCCCGTCCGCGTCCGTGACGTAGAAGGCGTCCACCGCGTTCGCCCCCAGGGTCGACACATGCGCGCTGCGCACCCGTACGCCGCTCAGTTCCAGCGCCCGGCCGACGCGGTGCAGCAGCCCGGGGGCGTCCTGGGCCCGCACCTCGATCACGGTGGCCAGCCGGGAACCGGCCGCCGCGACGGTCACCCTCGGCGGCGGGGCCTTCACCCCGCGGCGGCGCGGGTAGGCCGCCTCGCGCTCCGCGAGCCGGGCCGCGATGTCCAGGGAGCCGTCCAGGGCGCGTACGAGGTCGGCGCGGAGCCGGGTGGCCTGCGGCAGGGAACCGTACTCGGCCGCCACCCGCCAGCTGAGCAGCAGCAGGTCCGCGGGCTCGCCCAGCTCGGTGGGGAGTTCCACGGCGCGCAGGTCGGCGGCGCGGACGGTGAGGCGGTGCAGGGCGAGGACGCCCGCCGCCGCGGGCAGCACCCCGGGCCGGTCGGGCAGGGCGATGTGGAGTTCGACGCCGACGGGTTCCGGTTCGCCGTCCGCGTCCGGGGCCTCGGTCCGGGCGTGCAGGGCGAGGACGGGTCCGCCGGTGCGCAGGGCCTCGACGGCGAGCCGTTCCTGTGCGGCGCCGGGCGCGGTGGGTTCCGGTTCCTCGGGGGCCTGGCCGGCGAGGACGGCGGCGACGCGCCCCACGAGGTCGGCCACGAGGGCCGCGCGCCAGGCGGACCAGGCGGCGGGCCCGGTGGCGAGGGCGTCGGCCTCGGTGAGCGCGTGCAGCAGCTCCAGGGTGGCGGCGCTCCCGACGGCGGTGGCGACGGAGCGGACGGTCGCCGGGTCGTCGAGGTCGCGCCGGGTGGCGGTCTCGACGAGCAGCAGGTGGTGGCGTACGAGGGTGGCGACGACGTCCGCGTCGTGCTGGTCGTAGCCGATCCGGGCGGCCATGTCCCGGGCGATGACCTCGCCTGCGGCGGAGTGGTCGCCGGGCCAGCCCTTGCCGATGTCGTGCAGGAGCGCGGCGACCAGGAGGAGGTCGGGGCGGTGGACGCGCCGGGTGAGGGCGGAGGCGCGGACGGCCGCTTCGACCAGGTGGCGGTCGACGGTCCAGGTGTGGACGGGGTTGCGCTGGGGGCGGCAGTGGACGCGTTCCCAGTCCGGGAGCAGCCGGGTGATGAGCCCTTCGGCTTCCAGCGCCTCCCAGACGGGAACGGTGGCCTCGCCCGCGCCGAGGAGGGTGACGAGTTCCTCGCGGGCCTCGGCGGGCCATGGCACCGGGAGCGGCGGCGCGGCGGTGGCGAGCCGGCGTACGACGTGGCGGGAGAGGGGGAGGTCGGCCTGGGCGGCCGCGGCGGCGGCGCGGAGCACGAGCACGGGGTCGCGTTCGGGGCGGGCGGTGCGGGCGAGGACCACTTCGCCGTCGGCCTCGACGACGCCCTCGGCGAGCGGGCTGCGTTCCGGGGCGGCCGTCCTGGCGCCGCCGAGCAGGGCGCGCAGCCGGGGGCGCGCGGACCGGGCGCGCAGGACGCGGTCGACCTCGCGCCAGGTCACGTCGGTGGCGTACGAGAGGGTGCGGGCGGCCTCGTAGACCTGGCGGAGCAGGGCGTCCCCGTCGAGCAGGCCGAGTTCCGCGGCGACCTGGTCCTGTTCCTGGAGGGCGAGGCGGTCGGTGGCGCGGCCGGTGGTGAGGTGGAGGGCGTCACGGGCGTCGAGGAGGACGCGGCGGGCCTCGGCGAGCCCTTCGTGGGGGGCGTCGGCGATCCAGGAGGCGGCGACGGCGCGCAGTGCGGTGGCGTCCCGGAGTCCGCCGCGGGCCTCCTTGAGGTCGGGTTCGAGGAGGAACCGCAGCTCGCCGTGGCGTTCGGCGCGCTCGCGGCAGAGCTCGTGGAGTGCGGGCAGGCGCTTGGGGGCCTGGTTGCGCCAGTCGGCGAGGACCGCGGTGCGCATCGCGGCGACGAGTCCGAGGTCCCCGGCGACGGGCCGGGCGTCGAGCAGTCCGAGCTGTGCCTTGAGGTCCTCGCCGGCCGTCCGGCGGGCCTCGGCGGGGGTGCGTACGGAGTGGTCGAGGGCGAGGCCCAGGTCCCAGACCGGGTACCAGACGCGGTCGGCGAGGGCGGCGAGCGCCGCCGGGTCGGCGTTCCCGTCGTGCAGGAGCAGCAGGTCGAGGTCGCTGCGCGGGGAGAGTTCGCCGCGTCCGTAGCCGCCGACGGCGACGAGGGCGGCGCCGCGGACGCCCGTCTGCCGGGCGGCGGCGGTGAACAGCGCGGTGAGCCAGTCGTCGGTGAGCGAGGCGAGGGCCGCACGGCGCGGCGGCCCGGACCGCGCCTTCCCCTGGAGGAGGCGCAGCCGGGCCGCCGCGTAGCCGCCGGGTTCCGGGTCTGCGGGTTCGATGGTCGTTCCGGTGCGCGTCACCCGGCTGCCTTTCGTTCGGGGGCCTCGGTCAGAGCGCGTCCGGGCCGCGTTCGCCGGTCCGGACCCGGACGGCGGTGTCGACGGGCACGCTCCAGACCTTGCCGTCACCGATCTTTCCGGTGCGGGCGGCCTTCACGACGATGTCGATGAGCTCGTCGGAGTCCTCGTCCTCGGCCAGGATCTCGATACGGATCTTGGGTACGAGGTCGACGGTGTACTCGGCGCCCCGGTAGACCTCGGTGTGGCCGCGCTGACGTCCGTACCCGCTGGCCTCGGTGACCGTGAGGCCCTGGACGCCGAAGGTCTGGAGGGCTTCCTTGATCTCGTCCAGCCGGTGCGGCTTCACGACTGCGGTGATGAGCTTCATGCGTCCACCTTCTTGGTCCTCGCTGCTGCCGTGCTGCCCTGGGCGGAGCCTGCGGTACGCAGGGCCGCTCCGCCGCCCGCGCCGCTGAAGTCGTACGCGGTCTCGGCGTGTTCGCCCTGGTCGATGCCGGAGATCTCGTCGTCCTCGGTGACCCGCATCCCGATCGTCCGGTCCAGGAGGAAGGCCAGGACCGCGGAGACGACCAGAGAGTACGCGAGGACGGCGAAGACTCCGACGGCCTGCTTGCCGAGCTGGTCGAGGCCGCCGCCGTAGAAGAGGCCCTTGGCGTCGGACTGGACCCCGCCGGTGGCGAAGAGGCCGACGAGGAGGGAACCGGCGACGCCGCCGACGAGGTGGACGCCGACCACGTCCAGGGAGTCGTCGTAGCCGAACCGGTACTTCAGGCCGACGGCCATGGCGCACAGTACTCCGGCGATCGCGCCGACCGCGAGGGCGCCGAGCGGGCTGACCGCGCCGCCGGACGGGGTGATGGCGACGAGTCCGGCGACCGCGCCGGAGGCCGCGCCGAGGGTGGTGAAGGAGCCGTGGCGGAGCTTCTCGTAGCCGAGCCAGGCGAGCATCGCGGCGGCGGTGGCGACCTGGGTGTTGACGAACATCACCGCGCCGACGCCGTCGTCGTTGCCGAGCCAGGAGCCGGCGTTGAAGCCGAACCAGCCGAACCAGAGCAGACCGGCGCCGAGCATGACGAGCGGCAGGCTGTGCGGGCGCATCGGGTCCTTCTTGAAGCCGACGCGCCTGCCGATGACGAGGATCACGCCGAGCGCCGCCGCCCCGGCGTTGATGTGGACGGCGGTGCCGCCCGCGAAGTCGATGACCCCCAGCTCGTACAGCCAGCCCCCGGCGCCCCAGACCCAGTGGGCGACGGGGAAGTAGACGACGGTGACCCAGAGCGTGATGAACAGGGCCCAGGAGGTGAATCTGACCCGGTCGGCGAGGGCTCCGCTGATCAGGGCCGGGGTGAGCACGGCGAACATCAGCTGGAAGACGGCGAAGACGTAGACGGGGATCGTGTAGCCGTCCCAGAGCTGGGTGACGCCGATCCCGCTGAGGCCCAGGTAGTCCGAGCTCCAGCCGAGGACGGAGCCGACGTCGGAGCCGAAGGCGAGGCTGAAGCCGTAGAGCACCCACAGGACCGTGACGATCCCGAGGCTGATGAAGCTCATCATCAGCATGTTGAGGGTGCTCTTGACGCGGACCATGCCTCCGTAGAAGAAGGCCAGGGCCGGGGTCATGAGCATCACCAGGGCGGAGCAGATCAGCATGAACCCGGTGTTGGCGGCAGACAGTGTCGGGGTGTCTGCGGCAAGCGTCGTGATGCCTGGGGGCATCGGCGTCTCCTCGTCGTCGGTGCGGCCGCGTGCGGGTGAGGGGGAGCGGCACCACGTGCGGGACCACTGGGAAAAGGTGCGGGCCGGTTATGCGCTAGAGATTCGCCCAGCACGGTTTCCGCCGATGCCGCACGGTGTTTCACGGCGATGACGAAGAGGTCCGGTGTGTTACGCGGCCATGAACCACCGGTGGCGCGACCGGGGCCGGGCCCGTCCCGCGGCGGTGGCCGCATACGGTGCGGTGCCGACTCTTCCGTACCGGCGCGGCAACGCGAACCGGCCACGCCGACCACCCGCTGACCTGGCAATGGGGGGAGCCGAAGTCGGTCTGTGCGGGGTGGTCGCCGTGGCCGGGGCCGGGGTGCTGCTCAGACCGCTTCCGCGGTCTCCGGCAGCTGTTCGGTGAGGAGGTCGGTGAGCCGGGCGACTTCGGGGATGTCCCCGAAGTCCCTGGCGGCGGTGTCGACGGTCTTGCGGAGCCGGGTGTTGACGCGCTCGGAGCGGATCTTCTTGGCGACGCGCAGGGCCTGTCCGGCCAGGACCGTGGATTCCTCGGGCTCGCGCTTGAGCAGATGGACGGTGGCCAGGCCGATCAGGTTGAGCGCGTACGACCGCTGGTGCTCGTCGTCCTCTCCGAAGAGCTGGACGGCCTTCTCCATCAGGGGTTCGGCGAGCGAGGCGTACGTGGGGCTGCGGCCGGCCACATAGGCGAGATCGCGGTAGGAGTGGGAGTTCTCGCCGTTGAGCTCGGCCTCCGTGAAGAAGCGGATCCAGTCGGGTTCGGGCTCGCCGTCGATCCCCACGTCGAGGAAGGTGTCCTCGGCCATCCGGACGGCTCTTTTGCACTTGCTGGGCTGGCCCATGTTGGCGTAGGCGCGGGCCTCCATCGCGTACAGCATGGCCTGCGTGCGCGGGGTGGCGCAGTCCCGGCTGCCGTACTGCGCGAGGTGGATCAGTTCGAGGGCGTCGTCGGGCCGTCCGAGGTGGATCATCTGGCGGCTCATGCTGGACAGGACGTACGAGCCCAGCGGTTTGTCACCGGCCTCCTTGGCGGCGTGCAGCGCGAGGACGAAGTACTTCTGGGCGGTGGGCTGGAGGCCGACGTCGTAGCTCATCCAGCCCGCCAGCTCGGCCAGCTCGGCGGCGCACCGGAAGAGCCGCTTGGCGGTGGCCTCCGGCTGCGGCTCCTGGAGCAGGTCGGTGACCTCGTGGAGCTGCCCGACGACGGCCTTGCGGCGCAGCCCGCCGCCGCACTGCGCGTCCCACTGGCGGAACATCGCGGTGGTGGACTCCAGGAGGTCGAGCTCGGGGCCGGAGAGGCGGGAGGGGCGGTGCGAGGCGGCCGCCGGTTCGGCCGGGCCGACGGAACCGGCGGCGGCGACGGGCACCAGCCAGCGCTGCATGGGCTCGATGAGCGCGGGGCCGGCGGCCAGGGCGAGCGAGGAGCCGAGGAATCCGCGCCGGGCGAGCATCAGGTCGCTGCGGGAGAACTCGCTGAGCAGCGCGACGGTCTGCGGTCCCGCCCAGGGCAGGTCGACCCCGGCCACGGACGGGGACTGGTGCGCGGCGCGCAGCCCGAGGTCCTCGATGGCGACGACGGCGCCGAAGCGCTCCGAGAAGAGCTCGGAGAGGATGCGCGGGATCGGCTCGCGCGGCTGCTCGCCGTCGAGCCAGCGCCGCACCCGGGAGGTGTCGGTGCTGATGTGGTGGGCACCCATCTGCCGCGCCCGGCGGTTCACCTGGCGGGCGAGCTCGCCCTTCGACCAGCCGCTTCGCACGAACCATGAGCTCAATTGCCCGTTGGGGCGCTTACCGGCATTCGAATCGCCTGCGCCGCTGCCACTCACTGGAACGCCCCCATCCCGCTGCATACCTGTCGCGCGAACCATTACCAGAATGCCCTGAGCCGATGCCGCCCATGCGGAGGGTGCGCACCATCGAACAGGAAATCGGGTTGCCTCCGGCATACCCATGGGCGCACATACTTCCATGGTTCGTGTACCGACGGTAATCCTACGATCACCCCTGGGGCCAGGGTGCTTACGGAAACGCCACCATTCGCCACCCCTTCGAATGAACGCCACCCCCGTGGAGCGCGATTCACTTGACACATGACGATCACCGGGGGGCGCAGTGACGCGGACCGGAGCGCGTGAACGATTCCGCGCGCTCCGAATGCAACCGGCGCACTCCGGAGCGACGGCGACGGCGGAGTGTCACGACTCCCGCTCACGTCTCCCGCACACGTCGTAACCACCGGCGAGCCGGACCCGTTGGAGGGGGCATGGGCTTCACGATCGGCGGCATCCGAGAGATGCGCACCGGCTCACGGCGCCGCGGCCGTGCGGCCGAGTGCACGGCAGTGGCCGAGTACACCGGACTGTGGGGGTGGGCCGTCGCGCCGGGTGCGCGGGCCGCGGCGGGCCGCTGCTCGTGCGGAAGGGCGGACTGCGCCTCCCCCGGCGCCCATCCGCTGGACTTCGCCCCCGAGGTCCCCGCGGGGGCCACGCTCGACGCGGCGGCCGACACCTGGGCCCAGGTGCCCGGCGCCTCGATGCTGCTGCCGGTGGGCCGCGTCTTCGACGTCCTCGATGTCGCCGAGGCGGCCGGGCGCCGGGCCCTGGTGCGGATGGAGCGGATGGGGCTGCCGCTCGGCCCGGTCGCGGTGACCCCGGCCGGGCGGGCCCAGTTCTTCGTGGCCCCGGGGGCCGCCGCCGAGCTCCCGGAGCTGCTGTACCGGATGGGCTGGGACGACGCGGGGCTGGATCTGCGGGCGCTGGGGCCCGGCTGCCACATCACCGCCCCGCCGTCCGACGAGGGCGGCCGGGGCCCGGTCCGGTGGCTGCGCCCGCCGGTCCTGGACACGGCGGCCGCCCCGCCGCAGGCCCGGCTGCTGCTGGGCACGCTGGCGTACTGCTGCCATCGCGCGCCGCTCTGCGGCTGAGCGCACCGCCGCGCGCCCGGCGCCGGCCCCCGACACGGAGGAGCCCGACCGCTGCGGTGCGGTCGGGCTCCTCGGGTGCGGTACGCGGTGCCGTCAGTCGCCGATCAGGGCGTCGACGAACGCCTCCGGCTCGAACGGGGCCAGGTCGTCCGGGCCCTCACCGAGGCCGACCAGCTTCACCGGCACGCCCAGCTCGCGCTGGACGGCGATGACGATGCCGCCCTTGGCGGTGCCGTCCAGCTTGGTGAGCACGATGCCGGTGATGTCCACGACCTCCGCGAACACCCGGGCCTGCACCAGGCCGTTCTGCCCGGTCGTGGCGTCGAGGACGAGCAGCACCTCGTCCAGCGGCCCGTGCTTCTCCACGACCCGCTTGACCTTGCCGAGCTCGTCCATCAGCCCGGTCTTGGTGTGCAGCCGGCCCGCGGTGTCGATGAGCACCACATCGGCGCCCTCCGCGATGCCCTCCTTCACGGCGTCGAAGGCGATCGAGGCGGGGTCGCCGCCCTCGGGGCCGCGCACGGTGCGGGCGCCGACGCGCTCGCCCCAGGTCTGGAGCTGGTCGGCGGCGGCGGCCCGGAAGGTGTCGGCCGCGCCGAGCACGACGCTGCGGCCGTCGGCGACGAGCACCCGGGCGAGCTTGCCGGTGGTGGTGGTCTTGCCGGTGCCGTTGACGCCGACGACCATCACGACGCCGGGGGTGTCGAGGCCGCTCTCCGTCTTGACCGCACGGTCGAAGTCGGTGCCGAGCAGGGTGAGGAGCTCCTCGCGCAGCAGCGCGCGCAGCCCTTCGGGGGTACGGGTGCCGAGGACCCGGACGCGCTCGCGGAGCCGTTCCACGAGCTCCTGGGTGGGCGCGACGCCGACGTCGGCGGTGAGGAGGGTGTCCTCGATCTCCTCCCAGGTGTCCTCGTCGAGGTTGTCGCGGGACAGGAGCGTGAGCAGCCCCTTGCCGAGGGAGTTCTGCGAGCGGGCGAGCCGGGCGCGCAGCCGCACCAGACGGCCGGCGGTGGGCTCGGGCACGTCGAGGGCGGGGGCGGCGGGCGCCTCCGGCTCGACGGCCCCGGGGGCCTCCTCGGCGGGGGCCCCGGCCTCGGGACCGGCCTCCTCGATGGTGCGGCGCGGTTCCTCGCGCGGCGTCTCGGCTTCCTCGCCGACACGGGGCTCGGTGGGGGGAGTGATGGTCGGCGTGCTCGACGGCGCCGGGGGCAGCTGCTTCTTCTTGCGGCTGCTGACCACGAGCCCGCTGATCACGCCGACCGCGACCAGGGCGATGACTACAGCAAGGATGACGAATTCCATAACCCACCCAGTATCAGTCACGGCCGCCCGAGGGGACCGCCCCGAAGGATCACCCGAGTATCCCCTTGAGCGTTATGCACCTTTTGGCGGTAAAGGTACGATCCTGCCCGTGGAGACCCGTGGACTGGAGCCCGTTCCCGACAACGAGCGCACCGGCCGGGTCAGGACCCTCTTCCCCACCTGGGTCGGTGCGAACCTGACCGTGCTCCTGCTCACCGTCGGCGCGGGGCTCGTCGCCCTGGACCGGCTGAATCTCTGGCAGGTGCTGACGGTCGCGGTCCTGTCCTCGGTCATCGGCTTCGGCCTGGTGGGCCTGGTCTCGATCGCGGGCAGACGGGGCGGGGCGCCCGGCATGGCGCTCTCCCGGGCCGTCTTCGGACAGCGGGGCAATCTGCTGCCCGGAGCGCTGACCTGGATCGCCCGCTGGGGCTGGGAGACCGTGAACGCGGTCACCGGCACCTACGCGGTGCTCGCGGTGCTAGACCTGCTCCTCGGCGTCACCGGCAGCCACCGCCTGACCCTGGCGACCCTGCTCGCCTTCGTGGGGTGCAGCTGGCTGGTGTCGGGGCTGGGCGCGGGGGCGCTGCGGGTCTGCTGCACCTGGTCGGCGTATCTGTTCGGCGGCGTCAGTGTGCTCGTCCTGGTCCATCTGACCGGAACGACGGACTGGGGGAAGGTGCTGGGCAGGCCCGCCGGGCCGACGGGCCTGGTGATCGCCGGGGTGGGCACCCTGGCGGCGGGCGGCATCAGCTGGGCCCCGTCGGGCCCCGACTTCGCCCGCTATCTGCCGCGCACGGCGTCGGGCCGGGCGATGGTCGCCGCGACGGTGGGCGGCGCCGGGGTCGCGTATCTGCCGATGGTGCTGATGGGGGCCGTGATGGCGGTCGCCGAGCCGGGCCTGGCGGTCACCCACGACCCGGTCGCGTTCGTCGGCCCGCTGCTGCCCGGCTGGCTCTCGGTGCCGTATCTGCTGCTCGTCGTGGCCGGGATGGTGCTGATCAACGCGATGTCGATGTACTCGGCCGGGTTCACCGCGCAGACGCTGGGCTTCGCGGTCCCCCGCGTCTGGGCGGTCGGCGTGAACGCCGCCATCAGCCTCCTGCTGGGCGCGTCGCTGATGCTCACGGCCGCGGGCTTCCTGGACACCTTCGTCTCCTTCCTGAACCTGCTCGCCGTGACGTTCTCCGCGTGGATCGGGGTCTTCGCCGTGGATCTGCTGCGGGGCCGCGTCTACGATCCGGTGGCCCTCCTGGACACCACCCCGGCCGGCGCCTACTGGTACACCGGGGGCTTCTCCGTGCCGGCCGTGACCGCGTGGGCCGCGGGGCTGGTGACCGGCCTGCTCCTCACCGGTGTGCGGTGGTTCTCGGGACCGCTCGCCACCACCTGGCCCGGACGCCAGAACCTCGGCTGGGCCGCCACGATCACGGTCTCCGCCGCCCTGTACGCGATCCTGCCGCGCCCCGCCGGGCGGGCCCGCCGAAGCGGCGACGGCACGGCCCTACACTTCTGACGCCGCGTCAGTTACTGTCCCCGACCACCCCGGGGCGTTCTCCGGACCGGGCCGGACCGGGCACGGGGGGCACGCCCGCCAGGAACGGTCCGGACGAAGGGCCCCGCCCCGCCCGACGATGGGACACGTCTCATGGCCTTCACAGTGGTCCGGTTCAACCTCGTCGATCCCGATGCCTCCCCGGGCGCGCTCTCGGCCCGCTACCGCGCCGCGCTGGAGATGGCCGCGTACGCCGACGAGCACGGCGTCGACACCGTGCAGACCGAGGAGCACCACGGCGCCGCCAACTCCTGGCTGCCCTCCCCCTTCGTCTTCGCGGGCTCGGTCTTCGGCGCCACCCGCCGGATCGCGGTCACCGTCTCGGCGATCATCGGCCCGTTGCACGACCCGCTGCGGCTGGCCGAGGACATCGCGGTCCTGGACCTGCTGAGCGCCGGGCGGCTGGTGACGGTGGCGGGGATCGGCTACCGGCCCGAGGAGTACGAACGTGCGGGCGTCGAATGGGGCAGGCGCGGCAGGCTCCAGGACGAGCTGCTGGAGACGCTGCTGCGGGCGTGGACCGGTGAGCCGTTCCCGTACCGGGGCCGCACGGTCCGCGTCACACCGCGCCCGTACACCCGGCCGCACCCGATGCTGCTGGTGGGCGGCAGCTCGCGGGCGGCGGCGCGGCGGGCGGCCCGGTTCGGGCTGCCGTTCTTCCCGAGCGCGCACCTGCCGGAGCTGGAGGCGTACTACCAGGAGCGGCGCGCCGAGTTCGGTACGGACGGCTTCTGCATGATGCCCGCCGCCGAGACCCCGCTGCTGCACGTCTCGCGGGACCCGGACCGGAGCTGGGCGGAGTACGGCGAGTACTTCCTGCACGAGGCCCGCACCTACGCCTCCTGGCAGTCCAAGGACATCCGCTCCGCCGTGCGTTCGACCGCGACGACGGTGGCGGAGCTGCGGGCCGAGGGGGTCTACCGGATCGTCACCCCCGAGGAGTGCGCGGCGGCGGCCGGGGAGCTGGACAGCCTGGTACTGCATCCGCTGTGCGGCGGGATGCCGGTCGAGGAGGGGTGGCGCAGCCTTCGGCTGCTCTGCGAGGCGGTCGCGCCGGGGGCTCCCTGAAGCGTGTCGCGGAAGGGGTTTCCGTGCGGACCACGTCGGCTCGCGCGCCCCGATGCCGATCCGGGCGACGCGGCCTAGCCCATCTCCTCCAGAGCCTTGCCCTTGGTCTCCTTCACGAACATGAGGACGAAGGGGATCGAGAGCGTGGCGAAGCACGCGTAGATGATGTAGGTGCCCGAGAGGTTCCAGTCGGCCAGGCTCGGGAAGCTCGCGGTGATCGCCCAGTTGGCGATCCACTGGGCGGACGCGGCGACGCCGAGCGCGGCGGCGCGGATCCGGTTGGGGAACATCTCGCCGAGGAAGACCCAGACGATGACGCCCCACGACAGGGCGAAGAAGAGCACGAACACATGGGCCGCGACGAGCGCCACGGCGCCCTGGGGGCTGGGAAGTTTGCCGTCGACCAGATCGGCGGAGAAGGCCCAGGCCTCGAAGGCGAGGGCGATGGCCATACCGGTGGAGCCGGCCAGGGCGAGCGGCTTGCGGCCCACCCGGTCCACCAGGACCATCGCGACGACGGTACCGATGATGTTGATGATGGACGTGGTGAACGAGTAGAAGAAGGAGTCGGTGGGGTCGATGCCGACGGACTGCCAGAGCGTCGCCGAGTAGTAGAACGCCACGTTGATGCCGACGAGTTGCTGGAAGACCGACAGGCCGATGCCGATCCAGACGATCGGCAGGAAGCCGAAACGGCTGCCGAGCAGATCCCTGAACGTGGACTTGTGCTCGCGGTGCATGGCGGTCTCGATCTCGGTGACCCGGGCGTCCAGGTCGGTGCCCTTGCCCTCGACCTCCGCCAGGATCGCTCGGGCCCGGTCCTTCTTGCCGACCGAGATCAGGAACCGCGGCGACTCCGGGATCGCGAAGGACAGCAGGCCGTACAGGGCGGCCGGGACGACCATGACGCCCAGCATCCACTGCCAGGCTTCGAGGCCGCCGATCCGGCCGCGCTGGTCGCCGTCGGCGAGTTGCAGGATGCCGTAGTTGACCAGCTGGGAGATGGCGATGCCGATGACGATCGCCGCCTGCTGGAAGGAGCCGAGCCGGCCGCGGTAGGCGGGCGGCGAGACCTCCGCGATGTAGGCCGGACCGATCACCGACGCCATGCCGATGGCGAAACCGCCGATGATGCGCCACATCGCCAGGTCCCAGAGCGCGAACGGGAGCGCGGAGCCGACGGCGCTGATGGTGAAGAGCACGGAGGCGATCTGCATGCAGCGGATGCGGCCGATGCGGTCGGCGATGCGCCCCGCGGTGGCCGCGCCGATCGCACAGCCGATCAGCGCGATGGCGATGACCTGGGCGAGCGTTCCGGAGCCGATGTCGTAGCGGCTGCGGATCGCTTCGACGGCACCGTTGATGACGGAACTGTCGTAGCCGAAGAGGAAGCCGCCCATGGCGGCGGCCGCCGTGATGAAGATGACGTGGCCGAGATGGTCCGGGTGGGCCGCCCGCGCTCCGGAGGCCGGTCCCTGCGAGGTGTTGGTCACATGAACTCCTGATGCCTGGCCGCGTCGTCAGGTGGGGGAAACTCCTCCAAGTGGCGCATAACTTCTCGACTGCCACCACTTGAAGGAAAAGGCGACGCCGCAGAGATTATTCGTTCAGGTCTCGAAATCAATATGCGGTCAGTGCCTACATGTACCCGGGAAAGCCCGAAGGACAGGTCGAAGTCTTGAAGATTGCGTAAAGGGTTCAGCGCAGCCGCTGGCTGATGACCTTCGAGACTCCGTCGCCCTGCATCGAGACGCCGTACAGCGCGTCGGCGACCTCCATCGTCCGCTTCTGATGCGTGATCACGATGAGCTGCGAGCTCTCCTGGAGCTCCTCCATGATCCGGATCAGCCGCTGGAGATTGGTGTCGTCGAGCGCCGCCTCGACCTCGTCCATCACATAGAAGGGGCTCGGCCGGGCCTTGAAGATGGAGACCAGCAACGCCACCGCCGTGAGCGAACGTTCGCCGCCGGAGAGCAGCGAGAGCCGCTTGACCTTCTTGCCGGGCGGCCGGGCCTCTACGTCCACACCCGTGGCGAGCATGTTCTCCGGGTCGGTCAGGACGAGCCGGCCCTCGCCGCCCGGGAAGAGCCGCGAGAAGACACCCTCGAACTCCCGGGCCGTGTCCCGGTACGCCTCCGTGAAGACCTGCTCGACGCGCTGGTCGACCTCCTTGACGACCTGTATCAGGTCGGCCCGGGTCTTCTTCAGGTCTTCGAGCTGCTCGGAGAGGAACTTGTGCCGTTCCTCCAGCGCCGAGAACTCCTCCAGGGCGAGCGGATTCACCTTCCCGAGTTGCTGATACGCCCGTTCGGCCGCCTTCAGCCGCTTCTCCTGCTCGGCCCTGACGAACGGCCTGGGCCGATTGCGCGGGTGCTCCGGGTCCGAGGGCAGCTCCTCGCCCTCCGCGGCCGGTGACGGCGGTACGGGCTGGTCGGGGCCGTACTCCCCGACCAGCCCGGCCGGCTCGACGCCCAGCTCCTCCAGCGCCTTCGTCTCCAGCTGCTCCATCCGCAGCCGCTTCTCGGCACCGAGCACCTCGCCGCGGTGGACGGAGTCGGTGAGCTTGTCCAGCTCGCCCTTGAGATCGCGGCCCCGGCCGCGCTCGGCCGCCAGTTCCCGTTCCCGCTCCGCCTTCGCCGCCTCGGCCACGGTCCGCTCCCGCTCGGCGCGTACGACGGACACCTCGACGTGCGCGAGCAGCTGACGGGCGCCGGAGGCCACGGCGGAGGCCACCGCCGCTTCGTGCCGCAGCCGGGCCCGGCGCCGCTCGGCGCGGGCACGGGCCTCGCGTTCGGCGCGGGCGCCCCGGTCGAGGGCGTCCGCCCGGCCCGCGAGCGCCTTGGCCCGCTCCTCGTGGGTACGCAGCTGGAGACGGGCCTCCATCTCGGTCTGGCGGGCGTTGGCGCCGTCGGCGGCGAGCCGGTCGCGCACGGAGGTGTCCGGCTCCTCCTCGACCGGCATCTCCTGGGCGACGAGCAGCCGCTCGGCCAGTTCCTCCGCCTCCTCGGCCGCCCGGTCCAGGGCCTCCTGGGCGCGGGCGGCCGACGCGGTCATCCGCTCGGCCTCGCCCGCCGCGCCACGGGCCTGCCCGGCCAGCCGCCCGAGCTGCTGGGAGACCCCGGACTTCTCCCGCTCGGCGGCCCGGCGCCGCTCCCCCAGCTCCTCGACCAGCCCGGCGGCGGTCCGGCGCCGCTCCCCCGCCAGCCGCTGCGCCTCGGTCAGCGCGGCGCACCGCACGGCCAGTTCCTCCAGCTGGGCGGCGGCCTCGTCGACCGAGGCCTGTACTTCGAGCAGGCTGGGCGCCCCGGCGGAGCCGCCGTGCGCGAAGTGGGCCGAGAGGATGTCCCCCTCGGCGGTCACGGCCGTCAGCTCCGGGTGCGCGGCGACGAGATCCTCGGCGTCCTCCAGGGTGCCGACGACCACCATGTCGCGTACCAGTCCGCGTACGGCGCCCATCAGTTCGACGGGGCCTCGGACCAGGTCGGCCACGGCGGGCGGCTCCCCGGCGGGCCCCTGGCCCACGGCGACGGCCGCGACACGGACCGGCGCGAGCGGCCCTGCCGACTCCCCGGACCCTGCCGCCCCACCCGTCCCCTGCACCTGCCCGGGTACATGCACGGCGGACGCGTCGGTACCACCGGCACCGGCAGCACCACCCACCTCACCGGCACCACCGGCCATGGCAGCACCACCGGCCTCACCGGCACCACCGGCACCACCGGCACCACCGGCA
The DNA here is from genome assembly GCF_042799335.1 of Streptomyces sp. NPDC057697. Classification (NCBI taxonomy): domain Bacteria; kingdom Bacillati; phylum Actinomycetota; class Actinomycetes; order Kitasatosporales; family Streptomycetaceae; genus Streptomyces; species Streptomyces sp. NPDC057697. The sequence continues at coordinate 152,668 of NZ_JBHVJA010000011.1, forward strand.
CCACCGGCACTGGCAGCACCACCCACCTCAGCAGCACCACGCGCACCACCGGCCTCGGTGCCACCGTTGCCACCGTGGGCACCCCCTTGGTCGGGGACCCCCGCGCGCGCCCCGCCGAGCAGCAACGCCGCCCGCCCCGCGTCCTGCTTGCGCAGCAGCCTGATCGCCTCGGCCGCCGTGGCCGGGTCCGTCACCGCGACCGCGTCCGCCGCCGCGCCCAGGGCCGCCGCCACCGCCACCTCGTGTCCCGGCGCCACGGTCAGCAGTTCCGCGGCCGGACCGAGCAGCCCCGACAGCCGGTCCCGCGCCCCCAGCAGCGCGCCCGTACCGTCCTTGCGGCGCAGGCCGAGGGCGAGTGCTTCGTGGCGGGCCGCGACCGCGGCGCGCTTCCGCTCCGCGGCGGTGGCCGCCTCCCGGGCCGCGGAGAGCGCCGACTCCGCCTCCGCCAGCTCCCGCTTGGCGGCGTCGTGCTGCTCGCCGAGCTCCTGATCACCGGCGTCCAGGCCCTCGACCTCGGCCTTGAGCTGTTCGTACTCCTCCTGGGCGGCGACCGCCCGCTCCCGCGCCTCGTCCCGGGAGGCGGCCAGCCGGTCGATCTCGGCCTGTGCCGAACCGGCCCGGCTGCGGGCCGCGTTGACCTGGCCGTTCAGCCGGGCGAGCCCTTCGCGGCGGTCCGCGATGGCGCGGGCCGCGTCCTTGAGCCTGCGCTCCTCGGCCGCCAACTCGCGTTCCAGGTCGGCGCGGTGCGCCGAGGTGTCCTCCAGCGCGTGCTCCGCGGCCTCCAGCGCCGCCGCCAGCTCCGCCTCCTGCTCGCGGATCCGGGCGGCCTCCCGTTCCATGCTCTCCGGGTCCCTGAACCCCGTGCCGCGTCGCTCCTCCTCCTGGGGGGCGGAGGCGCTCTTCACCCGGGCGTCGGCCAGCGAGACCGTGCCGCGTACGCGTTCGGCCAGCTGGGACAGCTCGTACCAGGTCTGCTGGGCCCGCTGGAGCCGCGGCGCCAGCCGCCGCACCTCGTCCTCCAGCTCAGCCTCGCGCGCGAGGGCCGCCCCGAGTTCCGCCTCCGCCGCCTCCCGGCGCTGCTTGAGCGCCGCCTCGTCGGCGATCTCGCTGCGCAGCGCCGTGCGCAGCGACACCAGGTCGTCGGCGAGCAGCCGCAGCCTGGCGTCGCGCAGGTCGGCCTGGATGACGGCGGCCCGGCGGGCCACGGCGGCCTGCCGGCCGAGTGGTTTCAGCTGGCGCCGCAGTTCGTCGGTGAGGTCCTGGACGCGGGCGAGGTTGGCCCCCATCGCGTCCAGCTTCCGCAGCGCCTTCTCCTTCCGCTTGCGGTGCTTGAGCACGCCCGCGGCTTCCTCGATGAACGCGCGGCGGCCCATCGGGTCGGCGTGGAGCACGGAGTCGAGCTGGCCCTGGCCGACGATGACATGCATCTCGCGGCCGATACCGGAATCCGAGAGGAGTTCCTGGATGTCCAGAAGACGGCAGGTGTCGCCATTGATCTGGTACTCGCTGCCGCCATTGCGGAACATGATCCGAGTGATCGTCACTTCGGCGTACTCGATGGGCAGAGCGCCGTCGGAATTGTCGATGGTGAGCGATACTTCGGCCCTGCCCAGCGGCGGCCGCCCGGTGGTCCCGGCGAAGATCACGTCTTCCATCTTGCCGCCGCGCAGGGATTTGGCGCCCTGTTCCCCCATGACCCAGGAGAGCGCGTCCACCACATTGGACTTGCCGGACCCATTGGGGCCCACGACGCAGGTGATACCGGGTTCGAACCGCAGCGTCGTGGCGGAGGCGAACGATTTGAAACCACGCAGGGTCAGGGCCTTGAGGTGCACGCCGCCGGACTCTACCTTTCGCTCTCGGTTTCACCGATGAAGGTGCAGGGCACATCAGACGTTAAGGGAAGGGGCGTATGCCGGGGGCGGCTGCCGCACAGGTCCGGGCGGAAAAGGATCAGGCGGAAAAGAAAGAAGGGACGCCGAAGCGTCCCTTGTAAATCTTGTTGCGGTGTTACGCACGGTGGTGCTGGTGCAGCTGCGCATGACGGATCAAGGACATGTCACGAGAGTGACAGATCAAGAGCAGTGATCTTCAATGATCCGGCGACGATCCGGGCGATGTTCTCGGACGGCTGACGCGATACGGCCCGACCGGCCCCTGGGGGCCATCGGTCAGGTCAGCGCCGGCTCCGCCTGAGGTACGTCGATGTCGATGCTGTCGAGCAGCGACTCTTGGTGCTGGGCGGCGGCGTTCAGCGCGTCGTTCTCGTCCTGGATCCGTACGAGCTCGGATTCGAGGTCCTGGACGCGCTGCTGGAGCCGTCGCATCTCGGCGAGGAGTCGCGGGTCGGAACCGCCGACGTAACCGAGAAGCGCCTTTGCCATGATGGATGGTCCTCCACACTGAGTGACCGACCGATGCGGTGTGGGTCGTGAGGGAATCGCACCCGCGGTGCTCGGCAGTGCTCTGTCGTCACTGCTGTCCTGCTGCCAAACAGCTCTGCCAAACAGCTAAGGTGCGCGGGGATTTCAGCGTCTCACCAAAAAGTTTGACGGTCAACACGATCACGCCCTGTAGAGACGGGCATCCCGGGGGCGCGCGGCTGGACGATCATGCGGCGCGACTCTCCTGCGGGACCCCGTGGGGCGTGGAGATCATCCTTACTGCCGCAGCCTCGCACGCCAACCGAATCTTGGCAACCATCCGGACATTCCGCAGGTCATTTCATGTGTACGCAGATGAGCGCGCCGCCCGGTCACCTCCCGCCGCCCTTCGAACACCGTCCGAACACGGCCCGCTCCGCACCCCGGGAAGGGACCCGGATCAGCGGATCGCGAATCCCTCGTAACCGCCCCGCGGGGTGTCCCATATCTCAGTCACTCCGTCGACACGGCCGGGTGTGTCGTCCGAGCGCAGCCAGTCCAGCAGACGCCGGCAACTCTCGCGCCGCCCCTCGGCGACGACCTGCACCCTGCCGTCGTCGAGATTGAGCGCGAAGCCGGTGAGCCCCCCGATCTCCAGCGCGTTCGCCCTGGTGAACCAGCGGAACCCGACCTGCTGCACCCGTCCGCGCACCCATGCGGTGAGCCGTACGTCCTCGTTCATGCCCGAACGCTAACCGTCCGAATGGGCTCGGAGCACATCGTTCCGTGTGGCCATGGCGTACAGTCCCGACGCAGTGGACTCACTCCAACGGGTGAAGTGTGTTGACGCCGGAACCGGCGTCCAGACCGTCAGAAGGGCTCAGCAGATGGGACGCCATCGACGCTCCGCCGTAGTTCCGACCCCTGAGGACCCGGCGGGCAGCGGCGCGGACCGCAAGCACGGCGGGCACCGCAGGAAGCGGTCCGGGGCACCGATCCGTACGGGCCTGGTCGGCTTCTCCGCGGCCGTGGCCGTGGGAGCCGTGGCGATGAGCTCAGGACTGGTGCCCGGGGGCGACACGTTCACGGTCGGCGGGGGCAGCAGCGACCGGGTGCGCGCCGACGGTACCCCGGATCTGCTCACCCAGGGCGGCGCCTCCGCCCCGGCCGACCGGGGCTCCGAGGCCGCCGACCGCGGCACCGGACGCGCCGGGGGCCCGGCGGCGAAGAGCCCCTCCGGGTCCCCCACGTCCACCCCCTCCAAGGCCCCCCGGGAGACCGAACGGCCGAAGCCGTCCCCGTCCGAGCCGTCGAAGTCCGCCTCCGCCGGAACCGATGGCACCACCACCCCGGCCGCCGGAAAGCCGTCGGCCGCACCGAAGACCTCCGCGCCCGCCACCCGCAGCGCCGCGGCCCCGGCCGACTCCTCCGTCCAGTCCGCCGTGCTCGCCCTGGTCAACCAGGAGCGCGCGAAGGTCGGCTGCAGCCCGCTGACCGCCAACGCCCCGCTCGCGTCGCTCGCCCAGGACTTCAGCGAGGACATGGCCGCGCGCGGCTTCTTCGACCACACCGACCCCGACGGCCGGTCCCCCTGGGACCGCGCCTCGAAGGCGGGCATACAGGACCTCGCCGCCGAGAACATAGCCCGCGGCCAGTCCAGCGCGCAGGCCGTGATGGAATCCTGGATGAACAGCGAAGGTCACCGGGCGAACATCCTCAACTGCGACTACAAGACACTCGGCGTCGGCGTGCACTACGGCACCGGCGGCCCCTGGTGGACGCAGGACTTCGGCTTCTGACCCACGCCGGGCAGGCGCTCACCCGTAGAAAGCACACTCCGGCGGCGAGCGCTGTGCGGGCGTACGCTGCTCGGTATGGACGAGAACACCCTGGACGCGCTCGCCTTCGACGTGTTCTCCAGACAGTGCCCCTCACGCGGCACGCTGGAGCACGTCACCGGGCGCTGGGGCGGACTGGCGCTGGGCGCGCTGTACGAGAGCGGCTTCCGCTTCAACGAGCTGCGCCGCCGGGTCGACGGGGTCAGCGAGAAGATGCTCTCCCAGACGCTCCACGCCCTGGAGCGGGACGGCCTGGTCCACCGCGAGGCCCAGCCGACCAATCCGCCGCGCGTCGACTACGAGCTGACGCCCCTGGGCCGGGAGGTGGCCGAGCGGCTGCTCTCGCTGATCCAGCTCGTCGAGGACCGGATGCCCGAGGTGCTCCGGGCCCGCGAGCACTACGACGAGACGCACCCCGCCTCCTAGGGCGCTCCGGGCGCCACCGGGCGCACAGGTCCTAGGATCTGTCTTCATACTGCGGTCGTCCGGCCGGAGGCCGGGCCGTGCGGCGTCCGGTGCGTGCGATCCCGACAACACGGCGAGCGTGCGTGCCGGGCGTCGCACGGCAGACGGCAGTTCGAAAATCGGGCCTAGCGCGTCGGGCGCGGCGGCCGCTGGCAGCGTGGGCAGAAGTAGCTGGAGCGGTTCATCCAGGGGCGGCGGCGGATCGGCGTGCCGCAGCGGTGGCAGGGCTCGTCCTCGCGTCCGTAGGCGTCGAGCGAGCGGTCGAAGTAGCCGGACTCGCCGTTCACATTGACGTAGAGGCTGTCGAAGCTGGTGCCGCCCTGGGCGAGCGCCGCGTTCATCACGTCGCGGACGTGGCCGAGCAGACCGGCCGACAGGGGGCGGGTGAGGGTCGCGGTCGGCCGGTCGTAGTGGAGTCTGCTGCGCCAGAGCGCCTCGTCCGCGTAGATGTTGCCGACGCCGCTGATCAGCGACTGGTCGAGCAGGGCCCGCTTGACGGTGGTGCGCCGCAGGCGCAGGGCGGTGTGGAAGGCGGCGTCGTCGAACGCAGGGTCCAGGGGGTCGCGGGCGATGTGCGCGATGATGTCGGGCAGCCCGTCCGTGCTGCCGGCGGCGGATTCATGGAGCGAGAGCCCGCCGAAGGTCCGCTGGTCGACGAAGCGGAGCTCGGTGCCGAGGGCGTCGTCGAAGCGGATCCGGACGCGCAGATGCTTCTCGTCCGGCGCGTCCTGCGGCTGTACGAGCAGTTGGCCGCTCATGCCCAGGTGGCCGAGGAGCGAGAGGGCCGCGTCGTCCAGCGGCACCCAGAGGTACTTGCCGCGGCGCATCGCCGTGCCGAACCGGGCCCCGTCGAGCCGGGCCGCGAAGTCCGCGCCCCCGGCGAGATGGCGGCGGACCGCACGCGGGTGCAGCACCTCGACCTCGCCGACGGTGCGGCCGGTGACCCAGCGCTCCAGGCCACGCCGGACGACTTCGACCTCGGGCAGCTCGGGCACGGTGTCGCTCCTGAACGATGAAGTGATGATCCGGGGGGAACCGTACGGTTCCGGGCAGGAAGAACCCCCCGGTGCACGGGGCACCGAGGGGTTCCGGGGGTCAGGCCGGAGCGACGTCCGTGGACGGCGGCGGGCCGTCCGACGTGTCGGCGGTCCCTCCTTCGGCAGCGGCCTTCGCCGCGGCCGCCCGCTCCTCCGCGGCGGCGCTGATCTCGCGCCAGGCGGACTCCGCCGCCTGCTGCTCCGCTTCCTTCTTGCTACGACCGGTGCCGGTGCCGTACGAGACACCACCGACGCGAGCAGCAGCAGTAAAGGTCTTCTCGTGGTCCGGGCCGGTCTCCGTGACGAGGTACTCGGGGACTCCGAGGCTCTCGCCGGCGGTGAGCTCCTGGAGGCTGGTCTTCCAGTCCAGGCCGGCACCGAGGTTGGAGGACCTGTCGATCAGCGGGTCGAAGAGCCGGTGAACCAGCTCCGAGGCCGCGCCGAGGCCCTGGTCGAGATAGACCGCGCCGATCACCGCTTCAAGGGTGTCGGCGAGGATGGACGCCTTGTCCCGGCCTCCCGTGCCCTCTTCACCCCGGCCGAGCCGGATGAAGGAGCCGAGTTCGAGGCCGCGGCCCACTTCCGCCAGCGCACGTGAGTTGACCACCGCGGCCCGCAACTTGGCCAGCTGGCCTTCGGGCAGATCGGGGTGGGTGCGGTACAGCGTGTCCGTGACCACCAGGCCGAGCACCGAATCCCCGAGGAATTCGAGCCGCTCGTTGGTGGGCAGACCGCCGTTCTCGTACGCGTACGAACGGTGGGTCAGCGCACGCACCAGAAGGGCGGTCTCGAGTTGGTACCCGAGCCGCCCTTCCAGAAGCGTGTGGGACGAGGCTGTGTTGACGTTGTCTGCCTTCTTCTTGGCGTTGGACAACTCAGACATCGGGCCTCTCACCAGCCGCTCAGACCTCGAGGACCTGGCGCTTGTTGTACGTGCCGCAGCTGGGGCACGCGATGTGCTGCAGCTTCGGTTCCTGGCAACGCTCACACGAAACCAGGGTGGGGACCGCAGCCTTCCACTGCGACCGGCGGTGGCGCGTGTTGCTGCGCGACATCTTCCGCTTCGGAACAGCCACGGCTACTTCTCCTGCTTCTCGTCGACGCCCGCTTCGGCGCCGCCCATGTTGTCCTTCTCGCCGTCCTGAACGGTGTCGGCGAGTCCTTGCAATGCCGCCCAACGGATGTCGACGGCATCATGGTGGTGACCGGGATTCTCGTCCAGCCTGATTCCGCATTCGGAACACAGGCCGGCGCAGGACTCCCGGCACACCGGCTGCATCGGCAGTGCGAGCACCACCGCATCGCGCAGCACTGGTTCGAGGTCGAACAGGCCGTCCTCGATGAAGAGCCTGTCCTCGTCGTCCTCGGCGTCGTCGGCCGGCTCCGCCTTGGTGCTGCGGCCCCGGTCATCGGCGTCAGGGTACGAGAACATCTCCTGGAAGTCCGCCGCAACCTCAAGGCGCAGCGGCTCCAGACACCTTACGCACTCCCCCTCGGCCGACGCACGGGCGGTGCCTGTGACAAGCACCCCTTCCATGACCGATTCGAGGCGGAGGTCCAGCTCCACGGGTGCGCCTTCCGGCACACCGATGACCCCTTCGATGCCGAGGACCGACGGCGGACCGGGTGCGTCCACCGTGCGGGAGAGCCGCTGGAGGGCACCGGGACGCCGGCCCAGCTCGTGCGTATCGAACACGAGGGGGTTTCGGTGGTCGAGGTGGCCGTTCAGGGCTTTTCCTGCTTTCGCAATCATGTGCAACGCACATCGTGGGGAGGGCCGACCGGATTCGGAGTCGAAGCGGGCAGCCGGGATCGCGGACATACGCGCGACCGAAGAGCCAGGATACTGGACGCGCCGCCCAGCTCCCAATCCGGGCGGCCGGGACCGCCCGGGAGCGGGCCCGGGGGTCCGCCCCGTCCGGTCAGTGCTCCTGTTCGTACCGGCGGAGCTGGTCCAGGTCGATCATGCTGGTGTCGAACAGACTGGTCTCGTCGAGGGCGCTCTCGCCCTGCTGCGGGAGCGCCTGCTGGGGCTGTGCGGGCTGCTGCTGCCAGCCGTCGTACCCCTGGACCGGCACCTGGCCCTGGGTCTGGTCGTAGCCCTGCTGCTGATAGGCGGCGTACGGGTCCGGCTGCTGCTGGTAGCCGTACATGTCCTGCTGCCCGCCCTGGTAGGCGTAGGTCTCCGCGTAGCCGGGCTGCTGCTGGGCGGGGAACTGGGGCTGGGGCTGCTGGGGCTGCTGGTGCACCGGCTGCGGCTCGGGGGTGGCGATCTCGGCGAGCCCGGCCCAGTGGTCCTCGTCGCTCATGTGCACCTGGTTGCCCGCCGCGTCCTGGGCGGCCACGTGCGCGCCGAGCTCATCGGTGGCGACCCGGCCGTGCAGCTTCTGCCGGCCCCGGCCGACCGCCTCCAGGGTCTTGGCGAGCACGGCCTCGAAGGCTCCCAGCTTGGTGTCGACGTACTCGTCCGCCCGGCGCTGGAGCGTCTCCGGGTCGGTGCTGCGCTCGGGGGCCTCGGCGAAGTCCGGGTCCTCGTAGCCCTGCTCGTCGAAGGCCTGGCCGCGGCCGAGGAGCTTCTCGCGGCCCCGGTCGACGGAGCCGATGGTCTTGGTGAGGACGACCTCGAAGTTGGCGAGCTTGCTGTCGACGTACTCGTCGGCCTCGGAGCGGACCTCGGCGGCCTCCCTGCGGGCCTCCTCCAGGATGCGGTCGGCCTCGCTGCGGGACTGCCGGGCGACCTCGGTGCCGGAGATCAGCGAGGTGCGTTCGGCGCGGGCGGCCCCGATGATCCGCTCGGCCTCCTGACGGGCCTGCTCGGCCAGCTGCTCCTGGCCCCCGATGAGCTCCTGGGCATGGGCGAGCGAGCCGGGCAGGGCCTCGCGCACCTCTTCGAGCATCGCGAGCAGTTCGGCGCGGTTGACCACGCACGAAGCCGACATGGGCATCGACCGGGCGTTCCCGACCGTTTCGACGATCTCGTCCAGCTTCTTCTGCACGTCCACCGTGTGCTCGCCACTCTCTACAGCCGATTGGAGACGGACGGGACGACTGTAAGGCCAGTCGGCGCCCGTCCGACACCTGGTGACGGGCCGTCAGCGGTTCAGTCGCGGGCGAGCCGCTCGGCGAGGGCCTGCTGGACCACCGGGGGAAGCAGGTGGGAGACGTCGCCGCCCCAGGTGGCGACCTCCTTGACCAGGGAGGACGACAGGAAGCTGTACGTGGGATTGGTCGGCACGAAGAGCGTCTCGACGCCGGTGAGGCCGTTGTTCATCTGGGCCATCTGCAGCTCGTAGTCGAAGTCGCTGACGGCCCGCAGACCCTTCACGATCGCCGGGATGTCACGCTCCTTGCAGAAGTCGACCAGGAGGCCGTGGAAGGACTCGACCTGGACGTTGTCGAAGTCCGCGGTGGCCCGGCGGATCAGGTCGATCCGCTCGTCGACCGCGAAGAGGCCCTTCTTGGACTGGTTGATCATCACCGCGACGTGCACGACGTCGTACAGCTTCGAGGCGCGGCCAATGATGTCGAGGTGTCCATTGGTGATGGGGTCGAAAGACCCCGGGCAGACGGCGCGGCGCAACTTGGTTCCCTCGCTCTCCGGTCCGGTCATCGTGCGTCTTCGCACGTAGAGGCGGCGCGACCGTACCAAAGCGTTCCCTCGCCGTATCGGCGGGACCGCAGTGGTTCGAATCCCTCGGGCCAGCCGAATTCTCCGCCTCTGGTGCTGCGTTCCACGGTGACGAGCGCATCGGCCGTGAGCCACCCCTGGGCACGGAGTGTGAGCAGTATCTCGCCAAGATCGTCGTCGGTGACGGCGTACGGCGGGTCCAGGAACACCAGGTCGTACGGCTCCGCGGGGGCCGGGCCGGTGACGATCTGTTCGGCCCGGCCGGTGCGGACCTCGGCGCCGGGCAGACCGAGCGTGCGGACGTTGTCCCGGACGGTGCGCACGGCCTTGGCGTCGGCCTCGACGAGAAGGGCGTGCACCGCTCCCCGGGAGAGCGCCTCCAGGCCGACGGCCCCGGAACCCGCGTACAGATCGGCGATACGGATGCCCTCCAGGCTGCCGAGGAGGGCTTCCCAGGTGGAGAAGAGGCCCTCGCGCGCTCGGTCGGAGGTGGGGCGGGTGCCGGTGCCGGGCGGGACGGCCAGGCGGCGTCCGCCGGCCGAGCCGGCGATCACGCGGGTCATGGGTGTCTGGTCCTCGGTTCGTGGGCGGCCCCGCGGGGTGCCGTGGCGCCGTGCCACCCACGATATGGCGTGACGGCCGATCGGGCCCGCGCGCCCGGCGTCCCGCAGGCTCCTCCGCCTGCTCTTGCCGAGGCGCTGCCGGCGTCACCCCTTGTCGAGGTACTGCTCGCGCTCCTTGTCGAGCAGTGCGTCCAGCGCGGTCCGCAGCTCCGGGAGGCGGGTGAGCTCCGGGTCGGCGGCTACGATCGCGACGGCCTCCTCGCGCGCGGCGGCGATGACCTCCTCGTCGTCGATGACGGTGAGCATCCGCAGCGAGGAGCGGACCCCGGACTGGGCCTGGCCGAGGACGTCGCCCTCGCGGCGCTGCTCCAGGTCGATCCGGGAGAGCTCGAAGCCGTCGAGGGTGGCGGCGACGGCGGAGAGCCTGGCGCGGGCGGGACTGGCCTCGTGGGCCTCGCTGACCAGCAGGCAGAGCCCGGGGGCGGAGCCGCGCCCGACCCGGCCGCGCAGCTGGTGCAGCTGGGAGACCCCGAAGCGGTCGGCGTCCATGATCACCATGGCGGTGGCGTTGGGGACGTTGACGCCGACCTCGATGACGGTGGTGGCGACCAGGACGTCGACATCGCCCGCGGCGAAGCGGCGCATCACGTCGTCCTTGTCGTCCGGATTCATCCTGCCGTGCAGCACCTCGATGCGCAGACCGGCCAGGGGGCCCTTGGCGAGCTGTTCGGCGATCTCCAGCACGGCGAGCGGCGGGCGCTTCTCGCCGTCGCCCTCGGGCGTCTTCTTCTCCTTCTTCTTCCCCGCCGCCGCCTCCTCGGCGTCGTCACCGATGCGCGGGCAGACCACGTACGCCTGGTGTCCGCTCTCCACTTCTTCCCGTACCCGTTCCCAGGCGCGGGTGAGGAAGTGCGGCTTGTCCTTGGCGGGGACGACATGGCTGGCGATCGGCGAGCGGCCGGCCGGGAGCTGGTCGAGTACGGAGGTCTCCAGGTCGCCGAAGACGGTCATGGCGACCGTACGGGGAATGGGGGTGGCCGTCATGACCAGCAGATGCGGCGGCTGCTTCCCCTTGGAGCGCAGGGCGTCGCGCTGCTCCACGCCGAAGCGGTGCTGTTCGTCGACGACGACCAGGCCCAGGTCGTGGAACCGCACCTTGTCCTCGATCAGGGCGTGGGTGCCGATCACGATCCCGGCCTCGCCGGTGACCAGGTCCAGGAGCGCCTTGCGGCGGGCCGCGACGCCCATCGAACCGGTGAGCAGCACCACCTTCGTCCCCTGCTCGGAGCCGCCCAGCATGCCGCCCTCGGCCAGCTCGCCCATCATCTCGGTGATGGAGCGGTGGTGCTGCTGGGCGAGCACCTCGGTGGGCGCCAGCATGGCGGCCTGCCCGCCCGCGTCGACGACACGGAGCATGGCGCGCAGCGCGACCATGGTGTTGTGCGTGACCGTGAAGTGATCCGTGATGTACGCGTGGCTCGGGTGAGCGACGCTGATGCACTGGACCGGTTTGCGACCGACGTATTCGACCGCACGGATCCCGCGCCGGAACGTGTTGTACTTCGGCCTGGGCCGGATCCGGGCAACCTTGCGGGGGAGCTGAAACGGCACGTGATCGGCAGGCAGGGCAATCGACACGTTGAAGGCCGCTTTCTTGGACAGCACCCTGGCGCGCCCGCCGAGGGAACGAACAAGCCACGCCACGTCCTCGGCCAATCTCCGGGATACGGAGCAGAACGAAATGCTCATCCCTTGGGCGTCCGGAGTCCCGTCCGTGTCCATGAGCCCCTGCAACACGGCGAGCCGGTTCTTCATCGACGTGTTCTTGAACACGGGTGGGATGAACTTGTCGTGCGAGGTGGCCCCCCACAGCCCCAGTGCACGCAGTGCACTGATCACCGGGTTCCTTTGTGATCCGGACTTCGGCCTCGTCGTCCGGATCGTGTAGTCGCAGTGGGAACCCGGCACGGGCACGAGTTCGCAGTCGGGCGCCACCACGGATCGGACGGCAGCCAGGATCTCGTCGTCGACCGTGGACAGACGAAGGTTGTGCCGGAACGAGCCGCCCCCCAGCAACAGTCCGAAGACATAGGGATCGAGGGGCGGTTCGGAACCGCAACCGAGATCCACTGGTGTGACCGATGGCACGTACCATTTCGGCGAACCGTTGGCCTCGAACGTGTCCATCCTGATTTCGCGGGTGGTCATCACCCTGGGGGCTTGCCCCCGGTCCCAGGCGCAGCTGGTCCCGACGATCCACAGATGCTCGTCATCGCATTCGACGACCGTGTCGTCGGAGAGAACAAGTCGCCATACGTCTCGCACTCCCTGAGGGAAGACCCCGTCCACCACGGCGACTTCCCCCTCGGGGACCACCACCTCGTCGCCTTGCCGGATGTCGCCCATGGGCTTGTAGCCCTGAGGGGTCAGAACCAGCGAATCGAGTGGCTGCGCCTTCCCCGATCCGACCTCGCCCTGGAGGAGCCGGTGCATCGGGTGTTCGGTCGCGAGGTCGTCGAAGATCTCCTTGGAGACCTTGCACTGCCCCTCGGTGAGGGTGAAGGGCAGCTCGGCGTCGAAGGCGTCGAGCAGTCCGCCGGGCAGGGGGCCGCGGGCGGCGGCCGGGAGCTGGGTGTCGGCGTATCTGCGGCGGGCCAGCGCGACCTGGAGGACGAAGGCCTCGTCCCACTTCAGCCGGTCCCTGGCCTCGGCGATGTCCGCCTTGGTCTGCGGGCGGTGGACCTTGAGCAGTGCCTCGGGGAGCGTGGTGAACCCGCGGCCCTCGCGCAGGCTCAGTGGCAGCGGGTCGACGGCTTCCCGGGCGCTGGGCAGCACGGTGTCGACGGCCTTGGCGATCCGCCAGGAGTCCAGCTGCTTGCAGGCCGGGTAGATGGGCAGCAGCCGCCCGGCGAAGGCGTCCACCGCCTCGGTGGCCCCGGCCTCGTCGTCGGTCTCGGCGTCCAGCAGCTGGTACGTGGGGTGGGCGAGCTGCATCTTCCGGTTGAAGACGGAGACCTTGCCCGCGAACATCGCCCGCCGGCCGGGCAGCAGCTCCTTGTGCGGCTTGTGGACGCCATGGCCGAAGAAGACGAGCTGGAGGCGGCCGTGGCCGTCGGTCAGGGTCACTTCGAGGCGCTTGCCCCGGCCGTTGTTGAACATCAGGACGCGGGCGTCGGCGACCTGGGCGACCACCGTCACGTGCTCGTCCAGCGGGAGGTCGGCCAGCGCCGTGAGCCGGCCGCGCTCCTCGTACCGCCGCGGGTAGTGGTGGAGCAGATCACCGACCGTGTGCAGGTCGAGGTGTTCGGCCATCACCTTCGCGGTGGCCCCGCCGAGCAGCTTCTTGAGGGGTTCATCGAACGCAGACACGCGATCCATTGCACACCACCGCACTGACAGATGTCCGCCGGGCACCACCCGTGCCCCGTGAATCCGCTGGTCAGAATCGTCGCCACGGCCCTAGGATCGGCTCCCACGCTTCCGGCTCGCGATCACCCCTGCGGGATCGCCCGACCCGCGCCGTCGCCACTGTCCCGCCCTCGGCCGTCCCGCCGGGCGAGGCACAGCTCCCCCCACCGGCGCTGCGACGATGACATCTGAGACCTCCGCGAATTCCGCGTCCCACGAACACACCGAGTCTCCCGCCGACCGGTCGCCGCACACCTTCCAGGTGGATCTGCGCGGACTGGTCGACCTCCTCTCCCACCACCTCTACTCCTCTCCCCGGGTCTATCTGCGCGAGCTGCTGCAGAACGCCGTGGACGCCATCACGGCCCGCCGCGCCGAGCAGCCGGAGGCGCCCGCCCGGGTGCGGCTGCACGCGGACGGCGGCCGGCTCCGGGTCGAGGACAGCGGGATCGGTCTGACCGAGACCGACGTACACAGCCTGCTCGCGACGATCGGCCGCAGCTCCAAGCGTGCCGGGGCGGAGGGGCTGGCCTCGGCGCGCGCCGACTTCCTCGGCCAGTTCGGCATCGGGCTGCTGGCGTGCTTCGTCGTGGCGGCCGAGATCCGGGTGGTGAGCCGTTCGGCGCGCACGCCCGCCTCGCCGCCCGTGGAGTGGTGCGCCCGCGACGACGGCTCGTACACCGTACGGACGCTGCCCGACAGCGCCCGGCCGGAGCCGGGCACCACCGTGCACCTGACCGCGCGGCCCGGCAGCGGGGACTGGCTCGCCGAGGAGCGGGTGCTCTCCCTGGCCCGTGAGTTCGGCTCGCTCCTGCCCTACGACGTGCGGGTCGGCGAGGCCGCGGTCACCGCGCTGCCCGCGCCGTGGGACCGGCCGTATCCGGGCCCGGCGGCGCGCCGGGTGGCGCTCGCCCGCCACTGCCAGGAGCAGTTCGGTTTCCCGCCGCTCGACGCGATCGATCTGGATCTGCCGCTCGCCGGGATCCGCGGGGTCGCCTATGTGCTGCCGTCCGCGGTGAGCCCGGCGCAGCGGGCCGGGCACCGGGTGCACCTGAAGGGGATGCTGCTGACCGACCGGGCCGACGAGCTGCTGCCCGACTGGGCGTTCTTCGTGCGCTGTGTCATCGACACGGACAGCCTGCGGCCCACCGCCTCGCGCGAGGCGCTGTACGCGGACGAGACCCTGGCCGCCGTCCGCGAGGCGCTCGGCGACCGGATCCGGCAGTGGCTCACCGGGCTCGCCGCGGGCGATCCGGAGCGGCTCGCGGAGTTCCTCTCCGTGCACCACCTGGGGGTGAAGTCGCTCGCCCGGCACGACGGGGACATGCTGCGCACGATGCTGCCGTGGCTGCCGTTCGAGACGACGGACGGGCGGCTGTCGCTGGAGGAGTTCGCCCGGCGCCACCCGGTGGTGCACTTCACGCGGACCGTGGAGGAGTACCGGCAGGTCGCGCCGATCGCCTCCGCGCAGGGCGTCGGGGTGGTCAACGGCGGCTACACCTACGACACCGAGCTGGTCGAGCGGCTGCCGTCGGTCCGGCCCGGGACGGTGGTCGCGGAGCTGGACGCCGACACCGTCACCGCGCATCTGGACGCCGTCGACCCGGCGCGGGAGCTGGCGCTCGGCGCCTTCCTGGCCGCGGCCCGCGCGAGGCTGGACCCGCTGGGCTGCGACGTGGTGCTGCGCGCCTTCCATCCGCTGACCGTGCCCGCGCTCCACCTCGACGACCGGTCGGTCCGCCACGAGCAGGCCCGCGCCGAGGCCGAGGAGCAGGCCGACGAGCTGTGGGCGGGCATCCTCGGATCGCTGCGCGGCAGCGCGCCGCGTGCCCGGCTCGTGCTGAACCACCTCAATCCGCTGATCCGCCGGATCGGTGCGCTGGACTCCCCGGAGCTCGCCGCGACCGCGACGGAGGCGCTGTACGGGCAGGCGCTGCTGATGGCGCAGCGCCCGCTGCGGCCGGCCGATTCGGCGCTGCTGAACCGGGCGTTCATCGGCCTGCTGGAGTGGGCCACGCATCCCGCGGTACCGGCGGACTCCCCCACCGACCCCCAGGAGGACGGCCGATGAGCCCCGACATCACCACGATCCGCCGGGCGCTGCGGGAGAACGACGCGGAGCCGGAGGGCCCCGCGCGCAACGCCCGCGCGGAGCTGTTGCTGGCGGAGGCCGAGCAGACCGGGGACGCCGCCCTGGTCATCGAGGTGCTCACCCACCAGATGCAGGTCTACAACTACAGCTCCGAGAAGGACAAGATGTTCGTGCCCTTCGCGCGGCTGCTGCGCATGTGGGACGAACGGCCCGGGGATTTCTCGGACTTCATGACCCACCATCTGTTCTGGATGTTCAAGTGGGTCTCCAGCTCGATGGTCGACCAGCCGCACATCCCCCTGGCCTCCATCGAGAAGTGGCAGGGCGAGATGGAGCACCGCTACCGGCTGGCCGGTCACTCGGAGCGTGCCGTGTGCCAGGGCGAGCTGGAGATCGCCCGCCACCTGGGCGATCTGCCGCGTGCCGAGCGGGCGTACGCCGCCTGGCAGGCGGCCGACCGGGACCGGATGGCCAACTGCCATGCCTGCGAGCTGAACGAACAGGGCAGCTGGTGGGCGCAGCTCGGCCGGGACGCCGAGGCGCTGGAGGCCTGGGCGCCGGTGCTGGGCGGTGAGCACACCTGCGCCCATGAGCCGCACGCCGTGCTGGCGGCCTCGCTCCTGCCGCTGCTGCGGACCGGCCGCCACGAGCAGGCCCGTGCCCATCATCTGCGCGGGTACCGGATGGTCCGGTCGATGGAGAGCATGCGGGACGCGGCCGCGCGGCACATCGAGTTCTGCGCGCTGACCGGCAACGAGGCCCGTGGGCTGGAGATCCTCGCCGAGCGGCCCGCGTACTTCACCGACAGCGGGAACCCCGGCAGCCTGATGGACTACCTGGCCGTCACGGCGCTGCTGATGGACCGGCTGACCGCGCTGGGCCACGGCGGGCAGTCGGTGCCGGGGCCCGCCGGGACCGACTGGACGGCGTCCTCGCTGGCCGCGCACGCGCGGGCGCGGGCGCTGGAGCTGGCCGCCCGTTTCGACGAACGCAACGGCACCGCGCACGTCGGCACGGAGGTGCGCGAGCGCCTGGACCGCCGGCCGCTGGTGGACCGGCTGCCGCTCGGGGTACGGGCCGCGGTGCCCGCCGCCCCGGACCGGGGGCCGGGCACCGCCCCGGCTCCGGGGACGGCTGAGATGCCGCTCGACCCGGCCGGTCTGCTGGCCGAGGCGCACCGCCTCTCCGAGGCCCAGCACCCGGGGGCGGGCCCCGCCTGGGAGGCCGTCGGCCGCCTGGTCGCCGGGCAGGACGGGGCGGCGGCCGGGCTCTCGGACCACGACCGGGCGAGCGTCGAGGACCACCGGGCGATGTACGGCGCGCTGCCGCCCGCCGAGGCGGCGGCGGCCTTCGAGTCGGCCGCCGGTCTCTACGGGGCGGCGGGCGACCGGGGCGAGTCCGTCGCCGCCGAGGCCAGGGCGGCGTTCGCCCGTGCGCTGGAGCCCGGCGGGGCGGGCGGGGCCCTGGAATCGATCGCACCGCTCGTGGACCGGGCCCTGGCCCTGCACGCCGAGGGCGCGGCCACCGCCCGCCAGGCGAGCGCGGTGCTGACGTGCCGGGCGCGCGTTCTCGGCCGGCTGGTGCAGGACGCCCCGGACGAGGCGGCCGCCGACTCGGCCGTCGCCGGTCTCGAACAGGGGGCACGGGAGCTGCTCGCCTTCGCCGAACCGCTGCGCGCGGAGGCCGGGGTGGCGACCCGGATCGCGGAGGCGCTGGATCTGCTCGGCGACGTCGCGGCGTACCGGGGCGACCCGCACGCCGCGCTGGAGCGGTACGAGCGGGCCGCCGCGGAGGCCAACGGCGCCGGGCTGCCCTGGTGCGCGGTCGAGTACGAGGCCAAGACGTCCGGGCTCGCCGCTCAACTGGAGGAGTACGAGCGGGCGGAGGGCGCCGCGCGGGCGGCGCTTGAGCACGGGGCGGCATTCGTCCCGGCGCGCGGGCAGGCCCGGCTGCACCTCCGGCTGGCCGAGATCCTCGCGGGGACCGGCCGGTTCGCCGAGGCGGCCGAGCAGGCGCTGGACGCGGCGCACTGGGCGGACGAGTCGGGCGAGAGCACGACGCTCGGGGCCCATGCCCGTCACCAGCTCGGCGGCTGGCTCCTCCGGCTGGACCGGGCGGCGGAGGCCGCCGCGGTGCTGGAGGCGGTGCTGCCCGACCTCACCGTCGAGGAGCACGGCGACGGCATGGTCGTGCAGACGCTGTGGTGGCTCGGCGACGCGCTCACGGAGCTGCGCGAGCCGCGGGAGGCGGCCGAGCACTGGCTGAGGGCGGCGGACATCGCCCGCGGCTGGCCCGAGCAGCACGATCACGCGATGCTCGCGAACCTGGCCGCGCAGGCGCTCTACCGCGCCGATCTCGACCCGCAGGCGGAGCTGGCGTACGCGCGCGCCGGGGAGCTCTGGCGCGGGCTGGGCGATGTTCCCGCGCTGGTACGGACGTTGCGGGTGCGGGCCTGGATCGCGATCCGGGAGGGGCAGCCGGGCCCGGCGGCGGCGCGGGCGTTCATGGCGTCGGCGGCGCGGGAGTGCGAGGCGGCCCTGGCCGCAGGCCCGGCGGACGGAGCGCCCGCACTGCTCGCGGAGCTCGCCGACACCCACCGCCAGACCGGCGAGCTGATCATCCACGTCTGCGGGGGCCTGCCGGGCGCGGCGCCGGAGTACGAGGAGGCGCTCGGGTACGTGCAGCGGGCGGTCGAGGGCTTCGCCGGGGCCGGTGAGGGCTACGTCGGCCTGCGCACGGCCACCGAGCTGGTGGCCGGCTGGCTGGAGGCCGATCTGGGCCGTCCGGACGCGGCCCGGGAACGGGCCCGCAGCGTCCTGGAGACGTACAGGGGCGGGCACCCGGACGAGACGGTGGAGGAGCGCCGCGCGGAGGCCAAGGCGCTGCTGGAGTACGCGGACCGCAGGCCGGACACGTCCGGCACCTGAACCGGTCGCCTCGGCCGAGCGCCTCCTCCGGGCCGGTTCCCACGTCCCGGTTCGGGCCAGGATGCCGAACGGTGCCAACCGCGTCCGAACCCTGAACCGGGGCACTCCGTCCGGCCCGAATGAACCGGGCCGGACGGACCGGGGCGTTCCGGCAGGACCCGGCCGGCCCGAAGGAACCCGGCCGAACGGGCCGGGGCGTGCGACCGGCCCCGACGGGCTTCCGCACGCCCCGGGCCGGACCGGCCCCAGCCGCTACTTCACCCCGGCCCGGAGGAACCGGCGGCGTACGACCAGCCGTGCCGGGCTCCCGTACGCCCGGCACGGACTCACCCCGGCACAACCCGGCCACAGGCCCCAGCCTTCAGCCCTCGGCCCCCAGCCGCTACTCCACCCCGATGAGCAGCGGAGCGCGCTGGTGGCCGCCCCGGTACACCACCGTGTCCACCGCCAGGTGTCCCTCGCGCACGTGCTCCTCCAGCGCGTCCGCGAGGCTGCCGGGGATGTCCTCGCCCAGGACCAGGGTGACCAGTTCGCCGCCCGCCGCCAGCATGCGGTCCAGCACGTCGCGGGCGGTTTGCGACACGTCCTCGCCGATGACCGCGACGTCGCCGTCGATCAGGCCCAGCACGTCACCAGCCTGGCAGATGCCCGCCATGGTCCAGGACTGCCGTTCGGCGACGGCGAGTTCGGCGTAGCGGGTGGCGCCCGCGGCGGCGGTCATCGCCACCACGTCCTCGTCGAAGCTGCGGTCGGGCTCATGGACGGCGAGGGCCGCGATGCCCTGGACGGCGGCCCTGGTCGGGACCAGGGCGACCCGGATGCCCTCCGCGCGGGCCTGCTCGGCGGCCGCGGCGGCGGTGTGGCGCAGCTCCGCGTCGTTGGGCAGCAGGACCACCTCGCGGGCGTGCGCCCGGCGGATCGCGTCGACCAGTTCGCCGCTGGCCGGCGGCTCCCCGGGGCGGGCCAGGACGGTCGTGGCCCCGGCCTCCTCGCACAGGCCGCGCAGCCCGTCGCCGGGGACCACCACGACGACCGCGCGCTGCACGGGCTCGGCGTGGGGGTGCACCCGGTCCGCGCCGAAGTGGGTGATCCGGATGCGGTACGGACGCCCCGCCTCGACCCCGGCCTCCACGGCCGCACCGGCGTCGTCGACATGGACATGGACGTTCCACAGCCCGTCGCCGCCCACCACGACCAGCGAGTCGCCCAGCCGGTCGAGCCGGGTCCGCAGCCGGTCCACCGCCTCGTCGGTGGCCTCCAGCAGGTAGATCACCTCGAAGGCCGGTCCGCCCGCCGCCTCGTCCGCCGCGCAGTCGTCCGGCACGGGCAGGGCGGGCGCCGCCACGCGGGTGTGCTCGGGCGCCCGTCCGCAGACGGCTTCGACGAGTGCCCCGAGCACCGTCACCAGCCCGCGCCCGCCGGCGTCCACGACGCCCGCCCGGCCGAGGACGGCGAGCTGTCCGGGGGTCGCCGCCAGGGCCGTCCGCGCCCCTTCGTACGCGGCGCGTGCGACCGCCGCGGTTCCGGCGTCGTCCCCGGTGCGCGCGGCGGCCTCGGCGGCCGCGGTGGCCACCGTCAGCACGGTGCCCTCGACGGGGTGGGCGACGGCCCGGCGGGCGGCGTCGGCGGCGACGGCGAGTGCCCGGCGCAGGTGGTCCGCGTCATGGCCGGCGGCCAGTACTCCCGCCATCCCGCGCAGCAGCTGGGCCAGGATCGTGCCGGAGTTGCCGCGGGCACCGATCAGGGCGCCGTGCGCCATGGCCCGTACCGCGTCGGCCGTGACCGGGGCGGTCGCTCCGGTCTCGTGGGCGGCGAAGACCGCTTCGACGGCCTGGGCCGCGGACTCGACGGTCAGATAGAGGTTGGTCCCGGTGTCGCCGTCGGCGACGGGGTACACATTGATCGCGTCGATCGCCTCGCGCTCGCGGCCCAGCGCCTCCAGGGCCAGCGAGCACCAGGTACGCACCGCGACGGCGTCCATGTCGTCGGCGGTCTGCGGCACCTGTCGGTCCTCCTCGGATTCGGCCGTGGGCGTCCGGCTGCATCGCAGAGTAGCGCCGCGCGCCGGGTCCGGCGGGGACAGGGGGCGGGACGAGGTCGGTGAAACCCATGGTAGTTTCGTTCTACCGACGCAGCCGTTGTATGCTGCTTCGGTTGCCCGATGAGAATCGGGCCATCCCTCCGGCACCGCCACTTCAGTCAAATGAATCCGGCGCGCCGGATTTCACTGTAAGTGCATCTGAAGTCTTTGGAGTGACCCGTGGCTGCCAACTGCGACGTCTGCGGCAAGGGGCCGGGCTTCGGCAACAACATTTCGCACTCGCACCGCCGTACGTCCCGTCGCTGGAATCCCAACATCCAGCGCGTGCGTGCCGTGGTCGGTCGGACGCCGAAGCGGCTCAACGTCTGCACCTCGTGCATCAAGGCCGGCAAGGTCGCGCGCTGACGTTCCCGTCGTAGCGCAGCCTTCCGGTTGCCCAAAAAGCCGGTCCACCTCGGTGGACCGGCTTTTTGCTGTGCGCCGGGGCGCCGTCACACGGTGCGGGACCGCCAGCCGTGGTCGACCGGCCCGATCCCGGCGCCGAGCGGGAAGCCCGCGGCGATCGCCCCGGTGACGTACGCCTTCGCGCCCCGTACCGCCGTGGGCACGTCCTGACCCAGGGCCAGTCGGCAGGCGATGGCCGAGGCGAGCGTGCAGCCGGTGCCGTGGGTGTGGCGGTTGTCGTGGCGGGGGGCGCGCAGCCAGTGCTGCTCCGTGCCGTCGGTCAGCAGGTCGACGGGGTCGCCCGGCAGATGGCCGCCCTTGACCACGACCCAGCGCGGCCCGAAGTCCAGCAGCGCGGCGGCGGCCCGCCGCATCCCCGTCTCGTCCTCCACGTGGATGCCGGTGAGCTGCGCCACCTCGTCCAGGTTCGGGGTGGCGACCGTGGCGACGGGGAGCAGTCTCGTCCGTACGGAGTCGAGCGCCTCGGCGGCCAGCAGCGGATCGCCGTGCTTGGAGACGCCGACCGGGTCGACGACGGCCGGGGCGTCGGTGGCGGCGAGGAGTTCCGCCACCGTCTCCACCAGGGCGGCCGACGACAGCATCCCGGTCTTGACCGCCTGCACCCCGATGTCGTCCACCACGCTGCGGTACTGGGCGCGCACGGCTTCGGCGGGGAGTTCCCAGGCGCCTTGCACCCCCAGCGAGTTCTGGGCGGTGACGGCGGTGAGCACACTCATCCCGTGCGTCCCGTGGGCCAGCATCGTCTTCAGGTCGGCCTGGATGCCCGCACCGCCGCCGGAGTCGGATCCGGCGACGGTGAGCACACGGGCGGGTGCGGGTACAGCGGCGGAGAGGGACATACCCCGGAATCTACTGGGCGTCCTCTATGTCGCCGAAGTGGTCCCAGCCGCTCTTGCTGGTCCACGGTGCCCCGTCGACCGTCACCTGGGGCAGCGCGGAGGGATTGAGGACCTCGCCGATCACCTTCCAGCGGGCGGGCAGCTTCACGTCCGGCGGGAAGGTGGCGACGATCGCGTGGTCCTCGCCCCCGGTCAGCACCCACTGGAGCGGGTCGACTCCGACGGCCTGCCCGATGTCGGACATCTGCGAGGGGAT
Organism: Streptomyces sp. NPDC057697; assembly: GCF_042799335.1. Taxonomy (NCBI): domain Bacteria; kingdom Bacillati; phylum Actinomycetota; class Actinomycetes; order Kitasatosporales; family Streptomycetaceae; genus Streptomyces; species Streptomyces sp. NPDC057697. The sequence continues at coordinate 174,590 of NZ_JBHVJA010000011.1, forward strand.
GTCGATGAGTCCGGAGCGCAGATCGATCCGGACCTTGCTGGCCTCGGCGATGTGCCCGAGGTCGGCGACGAGCCCGTCGCTCACGTCCGTCATCGCGGTGGCGCCGAGCCCGGCGGCCGCGGGGCCCGCGTGGTACGGCGGTTCGGGACGCCGGTGGGCCTCGACGAAGGCGCGCGGGGAACGGAAGCCCCGGGAGAGCACCGCGTACCCGGCGGCGGACCAGCCCAGCCAGCCGGTGACGGCGACGACGTCGCCGGGCTGGGCGCCGGAGCGGGTGACCGGCTCGTGGTTGCGCAGATCGCCCAGCGCGGTGATCGATACGGTGATCGTCTCGCCGCGCACCACGTCTCCGCCGACCACGGCAGCGCCCGCGACCTGGCACTCGTCACGGATGCCGTCCATCAGCTCGCCGGCCCAGGTGACCGGGAGTTCGGCGGGGACGACCAGGCCGAGCAGCAGCGCGGTGGGCACCGCGCCCATGGCGGCGATGTCGGCGAGGTTCTGGGCGGCGGCCTTGCGGCCCACGTCGTACGCCGTCGACCAGTCGCGGCGGAAGTGCCGTCCCTCCAACAGGATGTCCGTACTGGCCACGACCCTGCGGTCGGGAGCGGTCACGACCGCGGCGTCGTCGCCGGGGCCGAGCCGTACCGCCGGAGTGGTGGTGAGCCGGGAAGTGAGCTCCCTGATGAGCCCGAACTCCCCCAACTCGCCCACGGTTCCCTTCACCGAGTCTCACCTCTCATCTATCGCGCCGGACGGTCGTCCGGGCTGCTTCGGCGGCCGGGGGTCCGGACCCTGGACCGGCCGCCGCCGCAGTGAGCAGTCTGCACCGCTCGTCACCGCCATGCCCGTCCCCCTTCCGGACCGCTGCGCTCGCGGTCGCGGGCCGTCACTGCTGTCGGTACTGTCAAGAGATACGTCAACTTGTGTCTGGCGCACGCCACGCTGTGGGCGTCAACGGCCCACAGGTCTCCCCGCGGCACGCGACAACGCGATACCGTGGCGTCCCTTTCTCCCCCACATGATCCTCGTGGCCGCCCTGGAGGTTCCGTGGTACAGGCGTACATCCTTATTCAGACCGAGGTGGGCAAGGCGTCGACCGTCGCCGAGACCATCGCCCGAGTTGCGGGAGTGATCCAGGCAGAGGACGTCACCGGCCCCTACGACGTGATCGTGCGCGCGCAGGCCGACACGGTCGATGAACTCGGCCGCATGGTGGTCGCCAAGGTCCAGCAGGTGGAAGGCATCACCCGAACCCTGACCTGCCCGGTCGTTCATCTGTAGTCCCCGTCTACGCTGGGCCGGTGACATCATCGCGCCGGCTCCGCCACCCCGTCCTCCTCGGCCCGTCCGTCGCCGCGCTGCTGCTGGCCGCGGTGGGCTGTTCCTCCACGGACGCCGCGGTGTCGATCACGGTTCCCACGCCGTCCCCGGAAGCCGCGGGCTACTGCCGTGCGCTGCACAAGGAGCTGCCGAGGACCGTTGCCGGACTCGGCCTCGGTGACGCCGGGCCGAAGTCCGAGCTGACCGCCGAGTGGGGGGACGGGGAGATCGTACTGCGCTGCGGCGTGCCCCGGCCCGCGAAGATGGACGACCCCATGGCGAAGGGAACCGAGGCGAACGGCGTCAACTGGCTGCTGGAGCAGCCCGACGGCGCCGGTCCGCGGTTCACGACGACCTACCGCAAGGCGTACGTCGAGGTGACGCTCTCGGAGGCGTACGTCCATGACGCGAGCCCCTTGGCCGCGTTCGGGCCGCCGGTCCGCAGGACGGTGCCCGGCCTGTAGGACGGTGCCCGGCCTGTAGGGCGTGCGCTCCCGGCGGGAGCGCACGCCGTGCGGTGTCCGGCCCGGCTCAGCGCAGGCCGGTCGGGCGCCTCAACGCGGCCTGGATCAGTCGGTCCACCAGCTCCTGGTAGCTCACACCGCTCTCCTGCCACATCCGCGGGTACATGGAGATCGGGGTGAAGCCCGGCAGGGTGTTGACCTCGTTGATCACGAAGGTGCCGTCCTCGGTGAGGAAGAAGTCGGCACGGACCAGGCCCTCGCAGGAGGTGGCCTCGAAGGCCTCGACCGCGAGCCGCTGGACCTCGGCGGTCTGCTCCCCGGTGAGCGGGGCGGGCACGATCCCGGAGGCCGAGTCGATGTACTTGGCCTCGAAGTCGTAGAAGTCGTGCGAGGTCACCGGCGGGATCTCGGCGGGCACGCTGGCACGCGGGCCGTCCTCGAACTCCAGCACCCCGCACTCGATCTCGCGGCCCCGCAGCAGCGACTCGACCAGGAACTTCGGGTCGTGGCGGCGGGCCTCCTCGATCGCCTCGTCGAGACCGGCCGGGCCGTCGACCTTGGTGATGCCGATGGACGAGCCGGCGCGGGCGGGCTTGATGAAGAGCGGCCAGCCGTGCTCACCGGCGAATTCCACGATGCGCCCGCGGGCGCCGGAGGGGTCGTTGTCCCACTCGCGGGGCCGGACCACCAGGTACGGGCCGACCGGCAGCCCGAAGGAGAGGAAGACCCGCTTCATGTACTCCTTGTCCTGGCCGACCGCCGAGGCGAGCACCCCGGCGCCGACGTAGGGCACTCCGGAGAGCTCCAGGAGCCCCTGGAGGGTGCCGTCCTCCCCGTACGGGCCGTGCAGCACGGGGAAGACGACGTCGACCTCGCCGAGCGCCTTGGGGACCGAGCCGGGCTCGCTGTACACCACTTCGCGGCTGCCGGGGTCGACGGAGAGCACCACGGCGCCCTCGGCGGACTCGGCCAGCTGGGCCACTTCCGGCATCCGCCGGTCCGTGATGGCCATGCGTTCGGGCTCGTCGGCGGTGAGCGCCCAGCGTCCGTCCGTCGTGATGCCGATCGGCAGGACGTCGTACTTGGTCCGGTCGATGGCGTTCAGGACGGCGCCCGCCGTGACGACCGAGATGCCGTGTTCGGAGCTGCGGCCGCCGAACACGACGGCCACGCGCGGCTTGCGGAGCTGCTGCTCCGGGCTCTGGGGGAGGTTCTCGCTGCTCATATCGCGTTGAGCGTACCTGCTGGTACCCCTCGGGTCAGCGCGAGCGGGGGCGGCCGGTGCGCTGACCGGGGACGTTCACCGCTCCGGCCGTGCCCGGCCGGGTTCAGCGCCGCTCGGGCTTCGCGCTGCGCGACATCAGCTCGCCCAGTGCGACCATCGGCGGCTTGCCCTCGTGGACGATGCCGACGACCGTCTCGGTGATGGGCATGTCGACGCCGTGCCTGCGGGCCAGATCGAGCACCGACTCGCAGGACTTGACGCCCTCGGCGGTCTGCTTGGTGACGGCGATGGTCTCCTGGAGCGTCATGCCGCGGCCGAGGTTGGTGCCGAAGGTGTGGTTGCGCGAGAGCGGCGAGGAGCAGGTCGCCACCAGGTCGCCCAGGCCCGCGAGTCCGGAGAACGTCAGCGGGTCGGCCCCCATGGCCAGCCCCAGCCGGGTCGTCTCGGCGAGGCCCCGGGTGATGAGCGAGCCCTTGGCGTTGTCGCCGAGCCCCATGCCGTCGGCGATGCCGACCGCCAGGCCGATGACGTTCTTGACCGCGCCGCCGAGCTCGCAGCCGACCACGTCGGTGTTGGTGTACGGGCGGAAGTACGAGGTGTGGCAGGCGGTCTGGAGGCGCTGGGCCACGGACTCGTCCTGGCAGGCGACGACGGCCGCCGCCGGACGGCGTTCGGCGATCTCCTTGGCCAGGTTGGGGCCGGTGATGACGGCGATCCGGTCCGCGGAGACCTTGGTGACGTCCTCGATGACCTCGCTCATCCGCTTCGCGGTGCCGAGCTCGACGCCCTTCATCATCGAGACGAGAACGGTCTCCCGGCCGAGATGCGGGGTCCAGGCGGCGAGGTTGGCCCGCAGGGTCTGCGAAGGCACCACGAGCACGGCGAAGTCGGCGCCGTCCAGCGCCTCGACGGCGTCGGTGGTGGCCCGGACCGACGCGGGGAGCTCGATCCCCGGCAGATAGTCCGGGTTGGTACGGGTCGTGTTCACGGCCTCGGCGACCTCGGCGCGACGCCCCCAGAGGGTGACCTCGCAGCCGGCGTCGGCGAGGACCACGCCGAAGGCCGTACCCCATGAGCCGGTTCCGAAGACCGCCGCCTTTGCGGGGTGCGTCACTTGGTTCCCTCTCCTTCGGCCCTGCGCCGCTGCTCCGCGCGGGCCTTGCGGTGGTCGTAGGGCTGCGCGGGGGCCTGTTCGCCCCGCACGATCTCCAGCTGCGCGGTCACCGCGGCCATGATGACCTCGGTCGCCTCGCGCAGGACGTCGGGCGTCGGTTCCCTGCCGTAGAACCGGGAGAGGTCCACGGGCGGTCCGGCCTGCACCTGAAGGGTCTTGCGGGGGAACAGCCGGAGCTTGTTCTCCTTGGCGTACGGCGGCATCGCGAAGTTGGCGCCCCACTGGGCGACGGGGATGACCGGGGCCTTCGTCATCAACGCGACGCGGGCGGCGCCGGTCTTGCCGGCCATCGGCCACATGTCGGGGTCGCGGGTGAGGGTGCCCTCCGGGTAGAAGGCGACGCATTCACCGCGCTCGATGGCGTCCACGGCCGCCCGGAAGGCGTCCAGCGCGTTGGTCGTCTCGCGGTACACCGGGATCTGCCCGGTGCCGCGCAGCATCATTCCGACGAACGGCGTCTTGAACAGGCCCGCCTTGGCGAGAAGCCTCGGCACGCGTCCGGTGTTGTACTGGAAGTGGCCGTAGGAAAGCGGGTCCAGATAGGAGTTGTGATTGACCGCGGTGATGAATCCGCCGTCGGCCGGAATGTGTTCCATCCCCCGCCAGTCACGCTTGAACAGAACCACCAGCGGCGGTTTTGCGATGACCGCCGCCAGGCGGTACCAGAAGCCGATTCTGCGGCGGGACACTCGGACACCTTCCTCTAAGACCTGAACTCTGCCTGGCTACCGACGGTCAAGTCTCGCCCCCGGCCCCTGCTCTGTCGAGAACACCGTACGCCCCGCTTTCCGGGCCGACCCTCCGGGTTCTCGCACCGGCAGGCGAGAATAGGCGGCGACGCGCATCGAGGGGGAGATCGCCACGAACACCGACCCGACCGGTCCTTGGTCCCTGGTCGTCCCGCTGAAGCCGCTGGCGCGGGCCAAGAGCAGGCTGACGCCCGCGACCGGCGCCGAACTGCGCCCCCGCCTCGCCCTCGCCTTCGCCCGGGACACCGTGGCCGCGGCCCTGTCCTGCCCGGCGGTGCTGGATGTGGTGGTCGTCACGGACGACCCGGAGGCCGGAGCCGCCCTCACCGCCGCCGGGGCACGGGTCGTCCCCGACGCGCCGGACCGCGGGCTCAACGCCGCGCTGGCACACGGCGCGCGGACCGTACGGGCCGGGCGCCCCCGGGCCGCGCTCGCCGCCCTCAACGCGGATCTGCCCGCACTGCGCCCCGCGGAATTGTCCCGGGTGCTCGGCTATTCCGCAGAATTCCCCCGTGCATTTGTGACCGATGCGGCAGGAATCGGGACAACATTTCTGTCGGCTGCGCCGGGAGTGGAATTGCGTCCGGCATTCGGCGGCCCTTCCCGGGCCCGGCATCTGGACTCCGGCGCGGTGGAAATCGGTCTGACCGGCATCGATTCGGTCCGCCAGGACGTGGACACCGGCGACGACCTGCGGGCGGCACTGGTCCTGGGCGTCGGCACGCACACGGCGGAACACCTCGGCGGGCACCCGGCGGGGCCCTGGGCCGCGGCGGTCTCCCGGGCCGCCGTCACGCCCGGACGGGCCCGCGGCGAGGGGCCGACGGCCCTTCCCACCAACCTCCCGCCGGACCGATAGGCTGCCGACCATGCAGGCGACCTCGTACACCTACGACCCCGGGACCCGTACCGGCAGCGTGCTGCTCGACGACGGCACCCCGGTGGATTTCGACGCCCGTGCCTTCGACGCGGGCGGTCTGCTGCTGCTGCGTCCGGGGCAGCGGGTGCGCATCGAGGGCACCGGCGAGGGCGCGGAGCTGCGGATCACGCTGGTGACCCTGCAGACGTTCTGAGCACAGGCTCCGGCAAGCGGCCGTCCCGGAGTCCGCGCACCACCACGACAGCCCGCGGGCCGGGCTCCCCCGAGGGGAGCCCGGCCCGGCGCGTGTGAGTAGCCCTGAGCTGCTCGGTCTCACTTCTTCCGTGCAGTGGCCTTCTTCGCCGTGGTCTTGCGCGCCGTGGCCTTCTTCGCGGGCGCCTTCTTCGCCGTGGCCTTCTTGGCGGGCGCGGTCTTGCTGGCGACGGCCTTCTTGGCGGCCGTCGTCTTCTTCGCGGCCGGCGTGGCCTTCTTCGCGGCCGCCGTGGTCTTCTTGGCCGCTGCCGTGGTCTTCTTGGCCGCCGCGGTGGTCTTCTTGGCCGCCGTGGTCTTCGCCGCGGTCACGGTCTTCCTGGCGGTGGCCTTCTTCGCCGTGGCCTTCTTGGCGGTGGCCTTCTTGGCCGCGGCCTTGGCCGTCGTACGGGTGGAAGAACCGCCCGAGAGGCTGCCCTTGGGCGCCTTCTTCACGGCCACGTCGTTCTTGGGGAGCTTCTTCGAGCCGCTCACCAGGTCCTTGAAGCCCTGTCCCGCGCGGAAGCGGGGCACCGAGGTCTTCTTGACCCGCACGCGCTCACCCGTCTGCGGGTTGCGGGCGTAGCGGGCGGGGCGGTCGACCTTCTCGAACGAGCCGAAGCCGGTGACCGAGACACGGTCCCCCGCGACAACCGCACGGACGATCGCGTCGAGTACCGCGTCGACGGCGTCGGCGGCCTGCTGACGGCCTCCGACCTTGTCGGCAATCGCTTCTACGAGCTGCGCCTTGTTCACGTCTTCCCCTTCGGAGACATTGCCAGAACGAAAGTGTTCAAGCGTTTTCGCACGTTAGGCAGATATATACCGCAAATCAAACACGAAACGGGCTAATCACCCTAGTGCCGCAACGAAGTCGACCGCTGCGCAGTTCCGCAGAGTCAGTCACCTTCGGGGAATCGGCCCTCATCGAGGTCCTTCATCAACCGGTCCAGACGCCTTGCCGCATCCGGGAGATCGTGCTTAGCCGCGGCCGTGATGACCAACAGCTTCCGGGACAGCGCCATCCTTACGCCCTCCGGGACTTGCAGTGTGCGCACTCTTGTGTGCGCTTCCTTCAATCGGTCGGCGACTTGGCCGTAAAGCTTGAGTTGGCTGTCGCGTTCCATGCACCGATTGTGCCATCTGGGGCGAGTTGTCGCCCGACGGGGTCTCAACAAGCGACTGCGCCCCCTACCAGATGGCAGGGGGCGCAGTCCTGGAAACGCGCTGCTCAGGCGTTAATTGTACGCGGCTTGAAGGTCGGCCTCGCCGCCTCATAAGTCGCGATGTCCGCTTCGTTCTGAAGGGTGAGGCTGATGTCGTCCAGCCCGTTGAGCAGTCGCCAGCGGGCGTTCTCGTCGAGCTCGAAGTCGGCGGTGATGCCCTCGGCCCGGACCTGGCGCGCCTCCAGGTCGACGGTGATCTCGGCCGTGGGGTCGGCCTCGGTCAGCTCCCAGAGCGCGTCCACGACCTTCTGGTCGAGCACGACGGTCAGCAGTCCGTTCTTCAGCGAGTTGCCGCGGAAGATGTCGGCGAAGCGGGAGGAGATGACGGTCTTGAAGCCGTAGTTCTGGAGCGCCCAGACGGCGTGCTCGCGGGACGAGCCGGTGCCGAAGTCGGGGCCGGCGACCAGGACGGTGGCACCCGTGCGCTCGGGGCGGTTGAGGACGAAGTTCTCGTCCTTGCGCCAGGCCTCGAAGAGTCCGTCCTCGAAGCCGTCCCGGGTGACCTTCTTCAGCCAGTGGGCGGGAATGATCTGGTCGGTGTCGACATTGCTGCGGCGCAGCGGGACGGCCCGGCCGGTGTGTGCGGTGAAAGCTTCCATGGTTATCGGACTCCGGCGGGCGTACGGGTGTCGGACAGGTCCGCGGGCGAGGCCAGGTGGCCCAGCACGGCGGTGGCGGCGGCGACCTGCGGGGAGACCAGGTGGGTACGGCCGCCCTTGCCCTGCCGGCCCTCGAAGTTGCGGTTCGAGGTGGAGGCGGAGCGCTCGCCGGGGGCCAGCTGGTCGGGGTTCATGCCGAGACACATCGAGCAGCCGGCGTGCCGCCATTCGGCGCCCGCTCCGGTGAAGACCTTGTCCAGGCCCTCCTCGACGGCCTGGAGGGCGACCCGGACCGAGCCCGGGACGACCAGCATCCGTACCCCGTCGGCGACTTTGCGGCCGTCCAGGACGGCGGCGGCGTTGCGCAGGTCCTCGATCCGGCCGTTGGTGCAGGAGCCTACGAAGACGGTGTCCACGGTGATCTCGCGCAGCGGCTGGCCGGCGGTCAACCCCATGTACTCCAGCGCCTTTTCGGCGGCGTTGCGCTCCGAGGCGTCCTCGTACGAAGCCGGGTCGGGGACCTGGGCCGACAGGGGCGCGCCCTGGCCGGGGTTGGTGCCCCAGGTGACGAACGGGGCCAGTTCGGCCGCGTCGATGACGACCTCGGCGTCGAAGACCGCGTCGTCGTCGGTGCGCAGCGTCCTCCAGTACGCGACGGCGGCGTCCCAGTCCTCGCCCTGCGGGGCGTGGTCGCGGCCGCGCAGGTAGTCGAAGGTGGTCTCGTCCGGGGCGATCATGCCCGCTCGGGCGCCGGCCTCGATCGACATGTTGCAGATGGTCATCCGGGCCTCCATCGAGAGCTTCTCGATGGCGGAGCCGCGGTACTCCAGGACGTAGCCCTGGCCGCCGCCGGTGCCGATCCGGGCGATGATCGCGAGGATCAGGTCCTTGGCCGTGACGCCGTCGGGCAGTTCGCCGTCGATGGTGATCGCCATGGTCCTCGGGCGGGCCATCGGCAGTGTCTGGGTGGCCAGCACGTGCTCGACCTGGCTGGTGCCGATGCCGAACGCCAGGGCGCCGAAGGCGCCGTGCGTGGAGGTGTGGGAGTCGCCGCAGACCACGGTGGTGCCGGGCTGGGTCAGGCCCAGCTGCGGGCCGACCACGTGCACGACGCCCTGCTCGACGTCGCCCAGCGGGTGCAGCCGCACGCCGAACTCCGCGCAGTTCTTGCGCAGGGTCTCCAACTGGGCGCGGGAGACCGGGTCGGCGATCGGCTTGTCGATGTCGAGGGTCGGGGTGTTGTGATCCTCGGTGGCGATGGTGAGATCGAGGCGCCGCACCCGGCGTCCGGCCTGCCGGAGGCCGTCGAAGGCCTGGGGGCTGGTCACCTCGTGCAGCAGGTGCAGATCGATGAAGAGGAGGTCGGGCTCACCTTCGGCGCGCCGGACGACATGGTCGTCCCAGACCTTCTCCGCGAGTGTCCTACCCATCGCTTTCCCTCCGGCCGGCGTCTTCGCCGGCCCAACTAGAGATTCGGTGCGCCGCCGTCCGGATCCCCGTGCGGGGCGGTGGCTACGGGCCGTTGTGTGGCCGCCCGTACAGGTTCGCAACTTCCGCCGAATATTGAACTTGCGTTTCACAGAGTGAGACGGGAGTATCGTCGTATGGACAACTCTAGCGGCGTCGGCGTTCTCGACAAGGCGGCTCTGGTATTGAGCGCCCTGGAGTCCGGGCCGGCCACCCTCGCCGGGCTGGTCGCGGCGACCGGGCTCGCACGGCCCACGGCCCATCGACTGGCCGTGGCACTGGAACACCACCGCATGGTGGCGAGGGACATGCAGGGCCGCTTCATTCTCGGCCCCCGGCTGGCGGAGCTCGCGGCGGCGGCGGGCGAGGACCGCCTGCTGGCCACGGCGGGCCCGGTGCTCACCCACCTCCGGGACATCACCGGGGAGAGCGCGCAGCTCTACCGCAGGCAGGGCGACATGCGGATCTGCGTGGCGGCGGCGGAGCGGCTGTCCGGCCTGCGGGACACCGTGCCGGTCGGCTCCACGCTCACCATGAAGGCCGGTTCCTCGGCCCAGATCCTGATGGCCTGGGAGGAGCCGGAGCGCCTGCACCGCGGCCTCCAGGGCGCCCGCTTCACGGCCACCGCGCTCTCGGGCGTACGGCGCAGGGGCTGGGCCCAGTCGATCGGCGAGCGCGAGCCGGGTGTGGCCTCGGTCTCGGCGCCGGTGCGCGGCCCCTCGAACCGGGTGGTGGCCGCCGTCTCGGTCTCCGGACCGATCGAGCGGCTGACCCGGCACCCGGGCCGGATGCACGCCCAGGCGGTCATCGACTCGGCGGCGAGGCTCAGCGAGGCCCTGCGCCGTACCGGCTGACACCGCACCCGGGCAACCCCCTCCCCGGCCGCCCCAGCGTCGTGGCGGCCCCCTCTCCCGGCGCCTCGCCGCCGGGACCCCGCTCCCGGGGCCTCAGCTCGCGGACGAGCGGTGCGCGAGACGGTCGGCCGCCCGACGGCCCCGTGCCTGAAGCGGCAGCACGCCCACCGCGCGGGCCAGCCCGTGGGCCGGCATGTCGGCGTAGACGGATTCGTATCCGCCCTCGGGCACGACGTACGTCTCGTGCCACAGCCCCACGTGCCGCCGGGACTTCTTCGCCCTGCGGTTCATGATCGCCCAGGCCCTGCGGTGGAACATGTCGGGAGCGCTCGCGTACGCGTAGAGCTTCTCCTTCGACTCCCAGTACTGGACGACGTAGTACGTCCGTGGCGAGCCGGTCAGCAGCGTGTGGCCCAGCAGCCCACGCCCCCTGTCCCGGCCCAACTCCCGCAGCGTGCGCACCATCGCCAGCAGCACGGGCAGCCAGTGGTGCACACCCCGGAAGTGGTTGATGCGCATCCCGATGAGCAGCACGACCACCTCCCCCTCGGCCGCGGCGGTGGTCCGTCCCGGTATCGGCTTCGCGAACATATCTGTCCCTTCCCCCTTTGGAGAGCGTCACTATCCAATGATTGGATAGTGACACTGCCCAAGAGATGGCGCAAGGGAAGGCACGGAACATGCGGCTCTCGGAGCTGAGCGAGCGGAGCGGGGTCAAGACCGCGACGATCAAGTACTACCTGCGCGAGGGGCTGCTGCCCCCCGGCCGACGGGTCACCGCGACGCAGGCCGAGTACGACGAGGACCACCTGCGGCGGCTGCGTCTGGTGCGGGCCCTGATCCAGGTGGGCCGGCTCCCCGTGGCCACGGCGCGCGAGGCCCTCTCCCACGTCGACGACGCGTCCCTCGGCCGGACGATCCGGCTGGGCGCGGCGCTGTGGTCGCTCCCGCACGGCCCGGACCCGGACGAGGAGGCGCCGGAGACGGCCGTGGCCCGGGAGGCCGTCGAGCGGCTGTTGGACCGGGTCGGCTGGGCGACGTCGCAGGAGATCGGCTCCCTCTCCCCCGCGCACCGCGCCCTGGTGTCGTCGGTGGCCACCCTGATCCGCCTCGGCTACCCCTGTGACGCCGACTACCTGGCCGAGCAGGCCGGTCTGATGCATCAAGTCGCCGTCCAGGACCTGGACCTGATGGAGACGCACCCCACGGAGTCGGAGCAGGTGGAGATCGCGGTGGCGTCGGCCGTGCTCTACGAGCCGCTGCTGATGGCTCTGCGCAGGATGGCCCAGGAGGAGGAGTCGGCCCGGCGCTACGGACTCTGAACGACCCGGCGGCCCGGAAGGGCCCTGCGGCCCCAACGGGCCTTCCTGGCAACGGAGAAGGCCCTCCACCGAGGTGAAGGGCCTTCGTCCGTCCTGCTGTTGTACCCCCGACCGGATTCGAACCGGCGCTACTGCCGTGAGAGGGCAGCGTGCTAGGCCGCTACACAACGGGGGCTTGTTCCTGCTGTTGCATTTCTGCGCTGGGCTACCAGGACTCGAACCTAGAATGACGGTACCAGAAACCGTAGTGTTGCCAATTACACCATAGCCCATGGTGTTACAAGTACCCCCGACCGGATTCGAACCGGCGCTACTGCCGTGAGAGGGCAGCGTGCTAGGCCGCTACACAACGGGGGCCCTAGCGATCCTGCATCGAGAGCGTGGGTGCGACCCAGATGATCTCGCGGGAAGGATCTGTACCCCCGACCGGATTCGAACCGGCGCTACTGCCGTGAGAGGGCAGCGTGCTAGGCCGCTACACAACGGGGGCTTGTTCCTGCTGATTACTGCTGTTGCATTTCTGCGCTGGGCTACCAGGACTCGAACCTAGAATGACGGTACCAGAAACCGTAGTGTTGCCAATTACACCATAGCCCACTGAAACGCAACCCCTTGCGGGGTTTTTGTTCCGCTTGCGCCTCCCGTTCGGATCTTCCGTCCCGCTCGGGCGGCGCAGGAAGAACATTACCCGAAGGTGTCCGGCGCTCCAAAACGGGTATCTCCCGCCAGCAGTCCGGGCAGCTGGTCGAGCCCGCCGATCCGGACGAGTTCGGGCCGCCCGCCGCGCCCGCCCCGGTCCAGCCAGATCCCCATCAGCCCGGCGGCGACCGCCCCGCCGGCGTCGACGTCCGGCTCGTCCCCCACGTACGCCACCTCCCCCGGCTCCAGCGCCAGCGCCTCGCACGCGGCGAGGAACGCCCCGGCCGCCGGTTTGGAGACGCCCAGCTCGACGGCGCACACCACGGCCTCGAAGCGGTCCCGCACGCCGAGCGCGCGCAGTTTGCGGTCCTGGTTGTGGATGCTGGAGTTCGACAGCACCGCGTGCCGGAACCGGTCGGCCAGCAGGTCCAGGACCGGCAGCACATCCGGGAAGAGCTCCCAGGCGGCCTCGTAGTGAGCGGCGTGACGGGCGAACCAGTCGTCGGCCTCGGCGTCGTCCAGCGCCCGCGCGAGGAACTCCCGGACCCGGTCGCGGCGCTGCCCCAGGAAGTCCGTCTCCCCGGCGGCGAACCGCGCCCAGTGCGTATCGGTGATCGCCCGCCACGCGTCGAGCGCCTGCCCGACATCGCCATACCCATCGGGCAGGCCCTCCTGTTCGAGGTGCCTGCGCATGCCGACGCGGTCGGCGCCGGTGTAGTCGAAGATCGTGTCGTCGATGTCCCAGAGCACGGCTCGGATGACCATGCCGCCAGGCTAGCGGTCGGGTGCCGGTGGCGGGAGGGCGTCGCCGGGAGACCGGAACCGTTGCCGCTCGGCGCCCCGCGGCAGGGCGCGGGGTCCCGACGGGGAAGGCCCGGAAGGTCCGGTCGGCGGGCCCTCTCGGAGACGGCACAGGGGGCGGCCCCGGAGTCCACCGGTGCCGCCCCCTCGGGGCATGGTCCGGACCGCTACGCGGCCAGCTTCGCCAGTGCCGCGTCGATGCGGGCGATCGTCTTCTCGCGGCCCAGGATCTCCAGGGACTCGAAGAGGGGCAGGCCGATCGTGCGGCCGGTGACGGCGACGCGGACCGGGGCCTGGGCCTTGCCGAGCTTCAGGCCGTGCTCCTCGCCCGCGGCGAGAATGGCGCTCTTGAGGGCCTCCGCGTTCCAGTCGGCGTCGGCCAGCTTGGCGCGGGCCGTGACGAGCAGGGCGTCGGAGCCCTCCTTCATCGCCTTGTTCCAGGACGCCTCGTCCGTCGCCGGCTCGTCGAGGAAGAGGAAGTCGACGTTGGCCGTGATGTCGGAGAGGACCGTGACACGGGTCTGGGCGTGCGGGGCGATCGCCGCGAACTGCTCCGCGTCGAAGGACTCCGGGGCCCACGGCGCGAACGGGGCCTTCAGCCAGGGGCCGCAGGCCTCGGTGAACGCCTTCACGTCCATCATGCGGATGTGCTCGGCGTTGACGTGCTCGCACTTCTTCAGGTCGAAGCGCGCCGGGTTGGCGTTGACGTCCTTGATGTCGAACGCGGCCACCATCTCCTCGACCGAGAAGATGTCGCGGTCCTCGGCGATCGACCAGCCCAGCAGGGAGAGGTAGTTGAGCAGCCCCTCGGGCAGGAAGCCGCGCTCGCGGTAGAGGTTCAGGGACGCCTGCGGGTCGCGCTTGGAGAGCTTCTTGTTGCCCTCGCCCATGACGTACGGGAGGTGGCCGAAGACGGGGGTGTCCTTGGCGATGCCCAGCTCGATGAGCGCCTTGTAGAGCGCGAGCTGGCGCGGGGTGGAGGAGAGCAGGTCCTCGCCGCGCAGGACGTGGGTGATCTCCATCAGCGCGTCGTCGACCGGGTTGACCAGCGTGTAGAGCGGGGCGCCGTTGGCGCGGACGATGCCGTAGTCCGGCACGTTCTCCGGCTGGAAGGTCAGCTCGCCGCGGACCAGGTCGGTGAAGGTGAGCGCCTCGTCGGGCATCCGGAAGCGGACGATGGACGTCCGGCCCTCGGCCTCGTACGCGGCGATCTGCTCGTCGCTCAGCTCGCGGCAGTGGCCGTCGTAGCCGGACGGCTTGCCGGCGGCGCGGGCGGCGTCGCGGCGGGTGTCCAGCTCCTCGGTGGTGCAGTAGCAGTGGTACGCGTACCCGCCCGCGAGGAGCTTGTCGGCGACGTCCTTGTAGATGTCCATGCGCTGCGACTGGCGGTACGGGGCGTGCGGGCCGCCGATCTCGGGGCCCTCGTCCCAGTCGAAGCCGAGCCAGCGCATCGACTCCAGGAGCTGGTTGTAGGAGTCCTCGGAGTCACGGGCGGCGTCCGTGTCCTCGATGCGGAAGACCAGGGTGCCGCCGTGGTGCCGGGCGAAGGCCCAGTTGAACAGGGCGGTGCGGACCAGACCCACGTGGGGGTTGCCGGTCGGCGAGGGACAGAAACGTACACGGAGAGGTGCGTTAGCCACGCTTGATCACCTTGTTGGTGAGAGTGCCGATGCCTTCGATGGTGACGGCGACCTCGTCGCCGACATGGAGGGGTCCGACCCCCGCGGGAGTGCCGGTGAGGATCACATCGCCCGGGAGCAGCGTCATGGCTTCCGTGATGTGGACGACCAGGTCCTCGATCGAGCGGATCATGTCGCTCGTACGGCCCAGTTGGCGTTGCTCGCCGTTGACCGTGGCCTGGATGGTCAGGTCGTGGGGGTCGAGGTCGGTCTCCACCCAGGGGCCGAGCGGACACGACGTGTCGAAGCCCTTGGCACGGGCCCACTGCTTCTCGCGCTTCTGGGCGTCGCGGGCGGTGACGTCGTTGGCGCAGGTGTAGCCGAAGACGACGTCCTTCACGCGCTCGCGCGGCACTTCCCGGCACATGCGGCCGATGACCACGGCCAGTTCGGCCTCGTGGTGGAGTTCGTTCGAGAAGGAGGGGTACTCGATCGCGTCGCCGGAGCCGATCACCGAGGTGGTGGGCTTGAAGAAGGCGACGGGGACGTCCGGTACCTCGTTGCCGAGTTCCGCGGCGTGCTCCGCGTAGTTGCGGCCGATGGCCACGACCTTGTTGGGGAGCACGGGCGGCAAGAGGCGGACCTTGCTCAGCGGGACCTTGGTGCCGGAGAGCTCGAACTCGGCGTACGGAATGCCCTTGATGATGTCGAGGACGAGACCATCGGGCCCCTCGCCCTCGACGGCGCCGAAGGCGACATTGCCGTCGATGGAGAACCTGGCGATGCGCACGGGATGCTGTCGCCCCTCACTTGCTGGCTGAAGACTGACGCTCCAGGCTAACGCGTCGCCCGGCGGCGATTGCCCCAATTGCCGGGCGGCATGACGGGGCGCCCCGCCGGGCGGGAGGCAAGGGGACGATGCCCGCGCTACTCCGCGGCGACGGCGGTGGCCGGGGCCACCATGAGGATGGTGCGCCGGGGGTTGGCCGTCTGGGTCGGCAGGTCCACGGCGTGCTCCGGCCGCTCCGGCGTCCGCAGCGCCTCGGCGTCCTTGAGGTGCGCCAGCGTGGTGCGCCGGGGGTTGGCAATGTTGCGGAACGTCATCGTCGTCTTCATCTGCCGTTCGGACCCTGTCGGTACGGGCGCCGCCCGGAGGGGCGCCGGTTGTCGGATTTGCCATCCCTGTAAAGCGTCAGGCTAAACATCCAATTCCCTCCGGGAGCCCGGAAGAGACGGCGATCATCGTGTGAGTTTGCTCACGGCCGCATGGACAATTCCCGCAATTCGGGCGGTCGATCAGGGCGACAGAAACAGACATTACGTCACTGAATCATCCATTCCACTCCTGACCATGGCGACTGGGACACCCTTTACGGTTCATTGATTCGCCCTTAATGGTCCGCTTTATCCATGATCACGCTGCACTGCTTGTTACCCAGTCATCACAACGTGTCACTCAGGCCGCGGTGCGGCGCGGGGCCCTTGTTGGAGATCCGGCACTGTGCTGGAATTCCACGCACCGCCGCGGGTTTCAAGCCGGCGCGCAGGGGGCGCAACGGAGCGCCGAGTGGCGGCGGAAAGGGGAAGGACGCCGGTCACTCACGACCACCATGGGGCGGGTACAACGCCCCACGACGCCGACACCGTTCCACCGCTTCGCGCGAGGGAACGCCTGGTCCAGAGGTTGCGACGCTAGTGCAGGGACGTTTCAAGAGGGATGGCAGCGCTGCGGCGGAGCAGGAGCCGCACGGCGGGACCGACCGCGGTTCCTCGGCCCAGCACGCCCAGAACCCCGGGCCTGCCGCGGCCGGCGAGAGCGGCGACCGCGCACAGCGCCCCGGTGCCACGGCGAACGACGAGACCGATCCGGTCGCGTCGCCGCAGTCCCGGGGCCCCGTCAGCACCGGCTCACGCGTCGCCCTTCGCAACTGGCGCATCAGCACCCGCCTGGTCTCCCTGCTCGCCCTCCCCGTGGTCGCCGCGACCACCCTGGGCGGACTGCGGATCAACGACTCCATGAACGACATCCAGCAGCTGGACCACATGCAGCTGCTGACCAAGATGACGAAGCAGGCGACGTCGCTGGCCCAGGCGCTCCAGGAGGAGCGCGACCGCTCGGCCGGTCCGCTGGCCAACGGCGTGAAGGCCGACGACTTCAAGGTCACCGAGCCCCGCAAGAAGACCGACCGGGCGAAGACGGCCTTCCTCGACGCGACGGTCTCGATCGGCGACCCCTCCGGCGACGAGGCCCTCGAAGGCATCTATTCGAGCGTCACCCAGATCGCGAGCCAGCTGGCCGAGATCCGGGACATCCGCAAGACCGCGTACGGCAAGGGCACCCCGAGTCTCCAGACCGTCGACCAGTACAGCCAGCTGATCACCTCGCTGCTGAGCCTCTCGCAGGACATGGCGCAGGCGACCAGCAACTCCGAGATGATCAAGCGGACCCGGGCGCTGGCGGCCTTCTCCTCCGCCAAGGAGTACGCCTCGGTCCAGCGCGCGATCATCGCCGCGGCGCTGCCCGGCGGCAACGACAAGCAGCCGCACCTCGACGAGAACGACAAGCAGTTCGGCCGCGCCGCGCTGCGCAAGGAGGCCTCGGCCCTCCGCTCGTTCAAGGCCGTGTACCAGGCGACCGGCAACAACGCCGACGAGCTGACCGCCACGCTGGACGAGGGCAACCCCGAGATCAAGGCGGCCAACACCTACGCGAAGAAGGTGCTGGACAGCCCCTCGGGCATGTCCGGCACTGCGCGCCGCTCCTACCTGGACTGGTACGACCAGAGCTCGACCAAGATCCAGGCCATGAAGACCATCGAGGAGACCCTCCTCAGCGACATGGAGGGCAAGGCCCGCGAGCTCCGCGACGAGTCGAAGCGCGAAGCGATCATCAGCGGTGCGCTCATCCTGCTGGTGCTCGGCGTCTCGCTGGTCGGCGCCTTCGTCGTGGCCCGGTCGATGATCCGTTCGCTGCGCCGTCTCCAGGACACCGCTACGCGCGTCGCCCAGGACCGGCTGCCCGAGCTCGTCAAGCAGCTCTCCGAGGCCGACCCGCAGGACGTGGACACCTCGGTCGAGTCGGTCGGTGTGCACTCCCGGGACGAGATCGGCAAGGTGGCCGCGGCCTTCGACGACGTGCACCGCGAGGCCGTACGTCTCGCCGCCGAGCAGGCCCTTCTCCGGGGCAACGTCAACGCGATGTTCACCAACCTCTCGCGTCGCAGCCAGGGCCTCATCCAGCGCCAGCTCTCGCTCATCTCCGAGCTGGAGTCGCGCGAGGCCGACCCGGACCAGCTCTCCTCGCTCTTCAAGCTCGACCACCTCGCGACCCGTATGCGCCGGAACGGCGAGAACCTTCTCGTCCTCGCGGGCGAGGAGCCGGGCCGCCGGTGGACCCGCCCGGTCCCGCTGGTCGACGTGCTCCGCGCCGCCGCCTCCGAGGTGGAGCAGTACGAGCGCATCGAACTGGCGGCGGTGCCCGCCACCGAGGTCGCGGGCCGCGTGGTCAACGACCTCGTGCACCTGCTCGCCGAGCTGCTGGAGAACGCCACGTCGTTCTCCTCGCCGCAGACGAAGGTCCGGGTGACCGGTCACGCGCTGCCCGACGGGCGGGTGCTGGTCGAGATCCACGACACCGGCATCGGCCTCTCCCCCGAGGACCTCGCCGCGATCAACGAGCGGCTCGCCTCGCCGCCCACCGTGGACGTCTCGGTCTCCCGCCGCATGGGTCTGTTCGTGGTCGGCCGGCTGTCCCTGCGCCACGGCATCCGGATCCAGCTGCGGCCCTCCGACTCCGGCGGCACGACCGCGCTGGTCATGCTGCCCGTCGACGTCGCGCACGGCGGCAAGCAGCCGGTTCCCAAGCAGGCACCGGGACAGCAGTCCGGCGCCCCCGGCGGGCTCCTCGCCGGCGGCGGCGCGAGCGGTCCGGGCAACGGCTCCCGTCCCGGCGGTGCCCCGTCGGGCCCGCCCGGCCGTCTGGCCCCGGGACCGGGCGCCTCGCGCGGCCAGGTCGGCGCGGGTTCCGCACCGCGTGCCGCCCTGCCCTCCCGCGACGGCTCCCCCCGCCACCAGCAGGGCCAGCCGAACCAGCCGGGCCAGCAGAACGCCGGGTTCCAGTCCGCCGGGCTCTCCGGCACCGGCCCGCAGGACGTCTCCCGCCCGGAGCCGCAGCGCCAGGGCGGCGGCCTCGCCGGCGCCTTCGGCAACGGCGCCCGGCTCGGCGCCCGCGGCCAGGGCGACGGACCGGGTCGTCCGGACTCCGGCCGGCCCGACCTGTTCGGCCAGAACCGCCAGGACCAGAACCGCCAGGACCAGAACTTCCAGGGCCAGGGCTTCGAGGGCCAGAACTTCCAGGGCCCGGACCGCCAGGACCAGAACGGCCCGCAGGGCCGGCCGAACGGCCCCGCCCCGTGGCAGCCCTCGCAGCCGCAGCAGGCCCGGCAGAACCCGGCGGGCCAGGGCGGCTTCCCGCAGCCCGGCGGCCAGGGCGAGTCCGGACTCCGGCTGCCCCCGGCCGGCGGCCCGCGCGCCGAGCTGCCCGGCGGCAACCCTCAGCCGCAGCGTCCGCAGACCACCAGCTGGGGCACCGAGGAGCCGTCCGCGCCGCGGCGTACCCCGCTGGACGCCCCGCGCGGTCACGAGGAGCCCGAGTCCACCGGCCAGTTCCAGCGGCCGATGAACCCGCCGCTCCCCCCGCGTACGCCCATGGACGACCGGCAGGGCCCCGGCTCCACCGCCGAGTTCGCCCGGCCGGACTTCTCCGGCCCGGCCCCGCAGTCGCAGGCCCCGCAGGACCCGGCGAGCACCTCGCAGTTCGCCCGTCCCGACTTCGGGCAGCCGCTGCCGACCCGTTCGCCGGACCAGGGCCTGCCGGCCCCGCGTCAGCGCGGCCGGGACGACGAGGACTTCGGTGCTCCGCGTCCGCCGGCCGGTGACGGCCAGTACCGTCCGGTGCTGCCGCCGCAGCCGCAGCCCGAGGCGCTGCCTCCGGCCGCCGGGCCCGGGGACGGTCGTACGCCGCTGTACGACACCCTGGAGACCAACTGGTTCCACGGCCCGCAGCAGGGCGGCCAGCAGCCGCCCGCCGAGCCGCAGGCGCCCGCGCACCTCTCCCCGCAGCAGGCGCCGGAGCCCCCCGCGGCGCCGCGCCGCGGCGGGGACGACACGGGCAACGCCACAAGTTCCTGGCGCCCCTCGCCGAACGACGAACTCGTACGGCAGGCGGAGCGGGTCAAGAAGCCCGCGGCAGGCGGAGTCACCACTTCCGGACTGCCGCGCCGAGTGCCTCGCGCCAACCTGGTGCCGGGGACCGCTCAGCAGCAGAACCATCAGTCAGGTCCGCAGGTGTCACGCGCCCCCGATGATGTACGCGGGCGGTTGACCAATCTCCGCCGGGGCATCCAGCAGGGCCGGCAGGCCAACAACGGCCAGTCGACCGGCAGTTTCCCACTCGGCCCCACTCACCAGCAGGAGCGTTAGTTGAGCCCGATGAGTCAGGCCGCGCAGAATCTGAACTGGCTGATCACCAACTTCGTGGACAACACCCCCGGGGTGTCGCACACGGTGGTGGTCTCCGCCGACGGACTCCTGCTGGCCATGTCCGAAGGATTCCCCCGGGACCGCGCCGACCAGCTGGCGGCCGTCGCCTCCGGGCTGACCTCGCTGACCGCGGGCGCCTCCCGGATCTTCGAAGGCGGCGCCGTCAGCCAGACCGTGGTGGAGATGGAACGCGGGTTCCTCTTCCTGATGTCCATCTCGGACGGCTCCTCGCTGGCCGTCCTCGCCCACCCGGACGCCGACATCGGCCTGGTCGGGTACGAGATGGCCCTGCTGGTCGACCGTGCGGGCACCGTCCTCACCCCCGATCTCCGTGCCGAGCTCCAGGGCAGCCTGCTCCATTAGGCGGCCGTGGATCGATGACAGACTCGATTGCCCCAGCCAACGCACTCAACCCTCGCCCGTCCGGCCGCTTAGAGCCCCCCACCGGCCCCTTCAGACGGCAAGCCGACGCACTGCTGTCACGCCCGGAGGATTCATGACCCCGCCACCCGCCTCACCCGATCCGTACGGCGCACTGCACCACGCGTCGTACGACGGTGAAGGCGACCAGCCACTGGTCCGCCCGTACGCCATGACCGGTGGCCGGACCCGGCCGCGCTACCAGCTCGCCATAGAGGCGCTGGTCTCCACCACGGCCGACCCCGCGCACCTGGGCACCCTGCTGCCCGAGCACCAGCGGATCTGCCACCTCTGCCGTGAGGTCAAATCGGTGGCCGAGGTCTCGGCGCTGCTGTCGATGCCGCTCGGCGTGGCCCGGATCCTCGTCGCGGACCTGGCGGAAGCCGGCATGGTGGCCATCCACCAGCCGGGCAATGGAGAGGCCGGCGGCGCGCCGGATGTGACACTGCTCGAAAGGGTGCTCAGTGGACTTCGCAAGCTCTAGCGGCGGTGCGGCCCGTGCCACCACCTCGGCGAAGATCGTGGTGGCAGGGGGCTTCGGCGTGGGCAAGACCACGTTCGTCGGTGCCGTCTCGGAGATCAACCCGTTGCGTACCGAGGCCGTGATGACCTCCGCGTCCGCAGGCATCGACGACCTGACGCACACCGGGGGCAAGACGACGACGACCGTCGCCATGGACTTCGGTCGCATCACGCTGGACCAGGACCTGATCCTGTACCTCTTCGGTACGCCGGGACAGGACCGCTTCTGGTTCATGTGGGACGACCTGGTCCGCGGCGCCATCGGCGCCGTCGTCCTCGTCGACACCCGCCGCCTCGCCGACTGCTTCCCCGCCGTCGACTACTTCGAGAACAGCGGCCTCCCCTTCGTCATCGCCCTCAACGGCTTCGACGGACACCAGCCCTACACCCCCGACGAGGTCCGCGAGGCCCTCCAGATCGGACCCGACACCCCGATCATCACGACGGACGCGCGCCACCGCGCCGACGCCAAGAGCGGTCTGATCACGCTCGTCGAGCATGCGCTCATGGCCCGGCTCAAGTAGGCACAAGTCGGTATTGCCATACGGTAGTTACCGTAGTCGGACGGGGGTGGGCTGTGTCCTTTGACACGATCCGCCCCCGTATTCATAACGTTTCGACAGAGAATTGCCCCGCGTTCGACACCCGACGCATCCGTTTGGTGCCACTCCGCTCACCTGAGCCCCGCCTTTTGACGGGGCTCGTTCTTTATGCCCGTTTTATCTGAGGTCTGGGCCACTCGGAATGACAGATTCCGACTGTTTGGAACGCGGCCGGTCGCCGTGCTGGAATTCGACGAACTCCCGAGTAGTACGGCCCTGAACGAAACACGGCACAGCGTAGGTGCCGACGCCGAGAGGTTGTTGGTCGAGTGAGGCGAAACAACGCGGGCTCCACGGCGCAGCAGGAGCGGGGCAACTTCACCCCGCCGCCGCGGCGCGCGGCGGCGTCCGCCGACGCGTCCGATGCCCCGGTGTCCGGTGGCAGCGCCAGTCGGCTGTCCCCGCGCAACTGGCGCGTGCCCACCCGGCTGAACGCGATCCTCCTGATCCCCGTCGCGGTCGGCCTGGTCATGGGCGGGTTCCAGGTGAAGGGGTCGATCGACACCTGGCGCGAGGCGCAGGACGCCGAGAAGACCGCGCTGATCGTGCGCGCGGCCGCCGAGTACGGCCAGGCGCTCCTCGACGAGCGCGACCTCTCCGCCCAGCCGCTCCTCTCCAACAAGCGCGACGCCGCCGTCATCGGTCGGGTCCAGTCCGCCACCGACAACGCCGCGGGCAAGTTCAACGAGGCCGTGAAGGGGATGCCCCGCAAGCAGGGCCTGGAGCGGCGGCTCCAGCTCTTCCGCCTGGAGGAGCCCACGCTCCCCGGGCTGCGCAAGGCCGCCTTCGCCGAGGCCATGGACCCGGTGAAGACGGAGGAGGGCTACGTCAAGGTCCAGCACTCCCTGATGGAGTTCAGCAACGAACTGGGCCTGGGCACCGGCAACATCACCAGCTACGGCCGTACGGTCTACGCGCTCGAACTCGCCAAGGCTGCAGAATCGCTTCAGCGCTCGATCGGCATGCATCTGCTGGTCCGCCCGAGCCAGGAGCGTGCCACGTTCGACGCGCAGGTCAAGGCCTTCGGCTCGTACAACTACCTGGAGCAGATCGCCCTCGGCGAGTTCACCTCCGGCGGCACGGAGGCCGACGCGGCCCGGCTGAAGCAGGTCATGGCCGCCAAGGCGGACGAGGGCGCGCAGGCGGTCAGGAAGGCCAGGGAGAAGGCCGAGGCGGCGGGGACCCCGTTCGTCACCCCGCCCAGCATCGACGGTTCGGTCTTCGACGGCATGGCCCAGCAGATCGGCCAGGGCAAGTCCCCCGAGAAGCTCGCGGCGAAGGGCATCACCCCGGAGACCTGGATGGCGGCCTCCACCGCCAAGTTCGACGGCTACTCCACGGTGGAGAACGAGCTCGTCGACAAGGCCGTGAAGGAGGCCGCGGACATCTCGTCCGGCGCCCGCAACGACGCCTTCGTCAACGCCGCCGTCGTGATCGTCGCCCTGCTGGCCGCGTTCGTCCTGGCCGGTCTGATGGC
Organism: Streptomyces sp. NPDC057697; assembly: GCF_042799335.1. Taxonomy (NCBI): domain Bacteria; kingdom Bacillati; phylum Actinomycetota; class Actinomycetes; order Kitasatosporales; family Streptomycetaceae; genus Streptomyces; species Streptomyces sp. NPDC057697. The sequence continues at coordinate 197,722 of NZ_JBHVJA010000011.1, forward strand.
CCGCCAGATGAGCCGCTCGATGCGCCGGCTCCGTACGGCCGCCTTCCAGATCGCCGAGCAGCGGCTCCCGATGCTGGTCGACCAGCTCTCCCGGGCCGAACCGGAACGCGTCGACACCCGTGTCCAGCCGATCCCGATCCACAGCCGCGACGAGATCGGCGAGGTGGCCCGCGCCTTCGACCAGGTGCACCGCGAGGCGGTCCGGCTGGCGGCCGAACAGGCGATGCTGCGGGGCAACGTCAACGCGATCTTCACCAACCTCTCGCGCCGCAACCAGTCGCTGATCGAGGGGCAGCTGACCCTCATCACGGACCTGGAGAACAACGAGGCCGACCCGGACCAGCTGGAGAACCTCTTCCGGCTGGACCACCTGGCCACCCGCATGCGCCGCAACGGCGAGAACCTCCTGGTCCTCGCGGGCGAGGAGCCCGGCCGCCGCTGGAACCAGCCGGTCCCGCTGGTCGACGTGCTCCGCGCCGCCTCCTCCGAGGTGGAGTCGTACGAGCGCATCGAGCTCTCCGGGGTGCCCGAGACCGAGATCCACGGTCAGTCGGTCACCGACCTCGTGCATCTGCTGGCCGAGCTGCTGGAGAACGCCACCACCTTCTCCTCGCCGCAGACCAAGGTGCGGGTCACGGCGACCCGGCTGCCCGACAGCCGCGTGATGATCGAGATCCACGACAAGGGCATCGGCCTCACCGGCGAGGACTTCGCCGACATCAACCACAAGCTGGCCAACCCGCCGACCGTGGACGCCGCGGTGTCGCAGCGGATGGGGCTGTTCGTGGTCGGCCGGCTCGCCGACCGGCACGGCATCCGGGTCCAGCTGCGCCCCTCGGGCGAGCAGGCCGGGACCACCTCGCTGGTCATGCTGCCGGACGCGATCACCCATGGCGGCGGTGGCGAACCGGCCCCCGCGGCGGACGACTTCACCGTCTCCTCGATCATTCCGGAGCAGCAGGGCTTCGCGCACCAGCCGCCCCAGCCGCAGCTGCGCACGGCGGCGGAGCTCGGCTTCGACGACTCCCGTTACGAGCAGCCCTCGGAGCAGACCCCGCAGCTGGACCCGGTGGGCCGCTCGCTGCTGCGCGGGGAGCGCCGGGCGGCGCTGGGGGCGCAGTCGGCGGACGAGCACCAGCGGTTCCCGCAGGAGCCGTACGCCGACGGCCAGTACGCCGGGAACGGTTACGCACAGGAGCCGCAGCCGGCCGCGCAGGAGCAGTACGCGCAGGCGCCGTACGAGGGCGGCTACGAGTCCTACGGCAGTGCCCCCGGTTTCGTGCAGCAGCCCGAACAGGGTCTGCCGGGCGGCTATGCGGAAGCCGGGTACGGGACCGGTGAGCTCCCGCAGCCGTCCTACGAGGGGCAGTTCGCTCCCCGGTCCCATCAGGACGACTGGCCGGATCAGGGTGCCTACCAGGGTGCGTACGAGCCCTTGGCGCCGGCGGAAGCGGAATCTGTCCCGAGCGCCCCCGCGGAGCCGCAGGAGCGCGTAGGCTTCGATTCCCAGGGCTCCACGCCCGACTCCGGCCCCGAGCTGACCGAAGCCGGTCTGCCGCGCCGGGGCGGGCAGCAGCACTGGCAGCCCACCGGTCGCGGCAACAGCCGCCCCGCCGCGCAGCAGCAGCCGTCGCAGCAGGAACTGCCGCAGCAGCCGTCGACCGCGCAGCAGGACGACACCGGCTCCGACGACTGGCGCTCGGCCAACGACGAGCGCTGGGAGCGGGCCGAGAAGCTCCGGGAGCCGAAGGCGGGCGGGATCACCCCGTCCGGGCTCCCGCGTCGGGTGCCCAAGGCCAATCTGGTCGAGGGCACGGCGGAACAGACCGTGCAGGGCGGCCCCCAGGTTTCCCGTGCCCCCGAGGACATCCGCGGCAGGTTGAGCAACCTGCGGCGGGGTGTGCTGCGGGGACGCAGCGCGGGTTCGGACGACAGTAATACCTACGACCAGGAGCGTTAGTGTGAGCCCGATGAGCCAGGCGGCGCAGAATCTGAACTGGTTGATCACCAACTTCGTGGACAACACCCCCGGGGTGTCGCACACGGTGGTGGTCTCCGCCGACGGACTCCTGCTGGCGATGTCCGAGGGATTCCCCCGGGACCGCGCCGACCAGCTGGCGGCCGTCGCCTCCGGGCTGACCTCGCTGACCGCGGGTGCCTCGCGGATCTTCGAGGGCGGCGCGGTGAATCAGACAGTTGTGGAGATGGAGCGCGGATTCCTCTTCATCATGTCCATTTCCGACGGATCCTCGCTTGCCGTTCTTGCACATCCGGATGCCGATATCGGTCTGGTCGGGTACGAAATGGCACTTCTCGTCGACCGTGCGGGCAGTGTTCTCACTCCGGACCTCCGTGCCGAACTACAGGGAAGTCTTCTTAACTAGTAGACAGACAGTGCGTTTCACGCCACCGCGCCATAAGGTGCGGTGGCGCGGGCCCACTGGGATCGGGACCGGCAGTCGGAGGAGGAATCGTGGACACACCCCAGGGCGGGCACCCTTACGACGGTGGCCGACACGTACCGGGTGAGCACGGGGACAACCGTTACGACTTCCCCTCCGCACCCAGCGGACAGGGCCCCCGTCCGCCCTACCGGCCCCATCAGCAGCCGTGGCAGGCCCAGCAGCCGCCGCAGGGAGCCCCACAGGGTCCGGGATGGCCCGCGCAGCGTCCCCACCGCTACGACGCGCCCCGGACGCCCCGTATTCAGCCGGTGCAGCCGCGGCAGGCCCCCGAGCCCGTCGCGCCCTCCGCGCACAATCCGCTGGTTCGTCCGTACGCCATGACCGGCGGCCGGACCCGACCGCGCTACCAACTCGCCATTGAGGCGTTGGTCAGTACCACGGCCGATCCGTCCCGGCTGCAAGGGCAGTTGCCCGAGCACCAGCGGATCTGCCGGCTGTGCTTCGAGATCAAGTCGGTCGCCGAGATTTCGGCACTGCTCTCGATCCCGCTCGGCGTTGCCCGGATCCTCGTAGCCGACCTGGCAGAGGCCGGACTCGTCGCTATCCATCAGCCCGGCGGCGACGAGTCCGCCGGCGGCCAGCCAGATGTGACACTGCTCGAAAGGGTGCTCAGTGGACTTCGCAAGCTCTAGCGGCGGAGCAGCCCGCTCCACTACCTCGGCGAAGATCGTGGTGGCAGGGGGCTTCGGCGTGGGTAAGACCACGTTCGTCGGTGCCGTCTCGGAGATCAACCCGCTGCGCACCGAAGCCGTGATGACGTCCGCGTCCGCGGGCATCGACGACCTGACGCACACCGGGGACAAGACCACCACGACGGTGGCGATGGACTTCGGTCGCATCACGCTGGACCAGGACCTGATCCTGTACCTCTTCGGTACGCCCGGACAGGACCGCTTCTGGTTCATGTGGGACGACCTGGTCCGCGGCGCCATCGGCGCCGTCGTCCTCGTCGACACCCGCCGCCTCGCCGACTGCTTCCCCGCCGTCGACTACTTCGAGAACAGCGGCCTCCCCTTCGTCATCGCCCTCAACGGCTTCGACGGACACCAGCCCTACACCCCCGACGAGGTCCGCGAGGCCCTCCAGATCGGACCCGACACCCCGATCCTGACCACGGACGCGCGCCACCGCGCCGACGCCAAGAGCGCGCTGATCACGCTCGTCGAGCACGCGCTCATGGCCCGGCTCCGCTAGGGCCTCCCCGGACGTACGAAAGGGCCCCGCGCTCCGGAAGGAGTGCGGGGCCCTTTCGCGCGGTGCGTGTCAGCCCTGCCAGGAGTGCGGGGCCCGGAAGCCCGGCGTGCGCTCCAGGCGGCGCCAGCCGGCCGTGTTGCGGCCGCGGCGGGCGGGGGGTGCGGCGGGCTGGGCCGCGGCACGGGCGAGCAGGACCGCGGTTATCGCGGCCAGTTCCTCGGGGTCGGCAAGACCCTTCTCGACGCGCAGCACGGACTCGGCAGCAGTGCTCATGGGTGGTTTCTCCGTCTTCTCGGCAGGCAGGTCTTCGCGGTCTCGGCAGGGGTACTGCGCGGGGTGCGGACTACTGCGGGGGGTTGCCGTGCTTGCGGGACGGCAGGTCGGCGTGCTTGGAGCGGAGCATGGCGAGCGAGGCGATCAGCACCTCGCGGGTCTCGGCGGGGTCGATGACGTCGTCGACCAGGCCGCGCTCCGCCGCGTAGTACGGATGCATCAGTTCCGCCTTGTACTCCTTGACCATGCGCTTGCGCATGGCTTCCGGGTCCTCGGCGTCGGCGATCTGCCGACGGAAGATGACGTTGGCGGCGCCCTCGGCGCCCATCACCGCGATCTCGTTGGTCGGCCAGGCGTAGGTCAGGTCGGCACCGATGGACTGGCTGTCCATCACGATGTACGCACCGCCGTAGGCCTTGCGCAGGATCAGCGAGATCCTCGGCACCGTGGCGTTGCAGTACGCGTAGAGGAGCTTCGCACCGTGCCGAATGATTCCACCGTGCTCCTGGTCGACGCCGGGCAGAAAGCCGGGTACGTCCAAAAGGGTGATGATGGGGATGTTGAACGCATCGCACATCTGGACGAAGCGGGCCGCCTTCTCGGAGGCCTCGATGTCCAGGACGCCCGCGAGGGACTGCGGCTGGTTGGCGACGATGCCGACGACCTGGCCGTCCATCCGGGCCAGGGCGCAGACGATGTTGCGGGCCCAGCGCTCGTGGATCTCCAGGTAGTCGCCGTCGTCGACGAGCTCCTCGATGACCTTGTGCATGTCGTACGGGCGGTTGCCGTCGGCCGGGACCAGGTCGAGCAGGACGTCGCCGCGCCGGTCGGCGGGGTCGTCGCTCTCGGCGGTCGGCGGGTTCTCGCGGTTGTTCGAGGGCAGCATCCCGATCAGGTAGCGGACCTCGGCGATGCAGGTCTCCTCGTCGTCGTACGCGAAGTGCGCGACGCCCGAGGTCTCGGCGTGCACGTCCGCGCCGCCGAGTCCGTTCTGGGTGATCTCCTCACCGGTGACCGCCTTGACGACGTCCGGTCCGGTGATGAACATCTGCGAGGTCTCGCGGACCATGAACACGAAGTCGGTCAGCGCCGGGGAGTAGGCCGCGCCGCCCGCGCACGGGCCGAGCATCACGCTGATCTGCGGGATGACGCCGGACGCCCGGGTGTTGCGCTGGAAGATCCCGCCGTATCCGGCGAGCGCGCTCACGCCCTCCTGGATACGGGCGCCCGCGCCGTCGTTCAGCGAGACCAGCGGCGCACCGGCCGAGATGGCCATGTCCATGATCTTGTGGATCTTCGTGGCGTGGGCCTCGCCCAGCGCTCCGCCGAAGATCCGGAAGTCGTGCGCGTAGACGAAGACCGTACGGCCCTCGACCGTGCCCCAGCCGGTGATGACACCGTCGGTGTACGGCTTCTTCTCCTCCAGGCCGAAGCCGGTCGCCCGGTGCCGGCGCAGCTGCTCGACCTCCTTGAACGAACCCTCGTCGAGGAGCAGCGCGATGCGCTCACGCGCCGTCAGCTTGCCCTTGGCGTGCTGCGCCTCGGTCGCCCGGTCACTCGGTCCGCGTCGGGCCTGCTCTCGCAGCGCCAGCAGTTCGGCCACCCGGCCACGGGTGTCGCTCGGCTCGCCCGGGGTTTCGTCCACAACGGTCATGTACCGACCCTACGAAGCCCGGCAAGGAAATCCTGCCGTCGACTCCGTACAGTCTCCTGACCCGTTTCCTGGCGGGGCTCCACAGAAGCCGGGCGGGATGCAGGCGAAGTACCAGCCGGTACGGGGCAGTCTTTGTGCGAGTCCGACAAAGACTCACTGTGGTCTGCTGCACACCCCTGTCAGCCTCCGGGTGTGGTCCGGTTGGGCCTCCTGCACCCGTTGGACGTCGTCCAGCCGGTCCCGCACCGGGGCCCCGGGGTGGGCGATGGTCAGCAGCACCGCCTCGTAGAACGCGTCCCGCACGGCGGCGGGCATCACGTCGGAGGCGTCCAGGCAGAGCGGCACCCGCTGGTCGGTGAGGCGGCCGCTGATCGCCTTCTCGACCATGCCCTTCCGGGCCGGCACCCCGGAGTCCGGCGAGAATACCCCGGCCCGGCGGCCCCACTCCTCCTGGGCCCGGCGCGAGGTCAGCCGGGTGAGCAGCTCGCGGGCCTCGGCGGAGCTGCCGAAGAGCGCGGCGAAGTCGGCGGACACCTCGCGGCCCTTGAGCCTCGGGCCCGAGGGGAGCAGCGGCGCGGAGTCCGTGAAGGCGGCCCGGTCCCGGTCGTGCCCGTAGAAGAACCGGGCGAAGGAGCCCTGGTGCTCCAGCGCGCAGCCGCCGCCGAAGAGCAGTCCGCTGCCGCCCGGCGGGCCCCGGTGGTCGCGCAGCAGGGCCCGGCGGGCGGCGGCCGGGTCCTGGGCCAGCAGACCGGCCCAGAGGGTCCAGGCGTGGACCACCCGGGGGTCCGTCCAGTCCAGGTCCCCGGTCGCCCACCGTTCGTACAGCACCGGGCCGGCCGTCTGGAGGATCAGGTCCTCGATCCAGTCGCTGCCCGGCCAGCCCGAGGCCCCGTCGTCGCCCATGCCGATGCACCAGGAGGTCAGCGGTGCGGGGGCGGAGGCCGGGGGGCGGTCCTTCCGGTACCAGGCGATGCTCTTGAGGTCCGCCTTGAGCGGCACCCAGAGATCGGCCTCTATGCCTTTCGCCTCCGGCTGCCAGGGCCTGCCGTACTTCGCGCCCGCGCCCTTGCCCAGCGGGCGGAGCCGCCGCTCCGCGGCGTACTCGACGAGGTCCCCGACGCCCGGCAGGATCGCGATGTCGGGCGGGTTGCCCGCCTGCACCGCGGCGAGCAGGACCTCCCGGGTGGCGGCGGTGCCCTGGTAGGTGTACGGGGTGCCCAGGGTGTCCAGGACCGCCTTGAACCGGGTCTCCTGGTCGTCGGTCCACGGCCCGAGGATCGTCACCTTCGGCTGTTCGTCGCCGCCGCCCGGGGCGGCGAGCCCGCACCCCGCCGCCGCCAGTGCCAGGCACAGCACGAGCAGGAGGGCGCGGGCGGGCGGCATCATCCGGTCCTCCAGTAGTCGGCGTTGAGGTGGCGGCCGATGCCGACGGCGGGCAGCAGCACGGCCAGGGCGCCGGCCGCGAGCGCCCCGTAGTAGATGCCGCCCTGCCAGCCCTGGGCGGCCAGCCCCGCCCGGACCCGGGTCGCCGTGTCGGTGACGGCCTGCTGGGAGGCGGCCAGATCGCGGTGGTCGCGGGCCTGTTGTTCGATCCGGACCAGTCCGTCGCGGGCGGTGGACAGCCGGTCCTGGGTGGTGCTCGTCGCGATCAGCGGGCCGGTCGCCAGGAAGACGACGGCCAGCAGCGAGACCAGCAGACAGAGGTCGAGGCTGTGGCCGCAGCGGGTGCGCAGCACCCACAGCGCGGAGAGGGTGATCAGGACCAGGACGAGCAGGCCGAGTTCGGCGGCCGCCCAGCCGGACCACTGGAGGGCGTCCAGCGAGCTGAGCGTGTCGATCCGGGCCATCTGGTGCCCCTGGAGGACGTCCAGACGCGGCACCACCCCGGTGCCCTCGCGGGTGAGGAGCGTCTCGGCCTCGGTGAACTTCTCGGTCTGCATCGGCTCGTCCGACACGTACTTCACCGCGCCGGGGGTGATGGAGCTGCTGTAGGAGGTGAGCACCCCGTTCACGGTCTCCAGCACTCCGCGGCCCCGGTCCCCGTCGATCTGCACGTCGGAGAGACGGGAGAGCCCCTGGTCGGCGGCGGCGAGCTGGTTCTCGTACCAGGCACCGGCGCCGACCACGTCGGCGATGCCGCTGTGGACCGATGCCTCGGCCTCCTTGTGGGCGCGCAGCAGGGCGAGCTGGGTGGCGGCGACGCCCTGCACGGCGGGGGCGCCCCGGGTGCGCATCTCGCCCGCCGAGATCTGGACCTCGCGGTACGAGACGAGCAGGGCGCTCATCGAGACTAGGGCGGCCACCAGCATCGCGGCCAGATGCCACTCCAGCAGCCGCCGGGTCCTGGACCGGTAGGCGTCGCGGCCGGGTCGTCGTCGCGGTCTCACAGCCGCCTCCCGCAGTCGATGCAGTACACGGCCGCCGGTCCGGCCGGATGGCCGCAGTGCGGGCACGCGGCCCCGGGGCCGGTCCGAGCGGCCGGGGGCAGCTCGACGGGGTGTCCGGAGGTGATGCTGAGCATGCCCTGGCGGACGGCGCCCGGGTCGACGCCCGGCCCGATCCGGACGATCCCGCGCGGGGCGTCCACGATGCGGGCGACCTTGCGGACCTCGTCCACGGCCCAGTCGGCGGCGATCTCGGTGGCGAGCCGGACGGCGAGTCCGAGCCGCGCCTCCGCCCGCTCGCGGTTCTCCAGGTCGAGGGCGGTGTAGCCCTGGTTGAGGGCGGTCCGCATCTGTGTGGAGACGTTCATCGTGTGGATGTCGCGGCCCGCGGCCCCGGAGACGCGCGCGGTGTCCGCGGCGGTTGCGGACGGCAGCCAGCTGACCACGACCGCCTCGGTGGCGCCGCCCGCCGTGACGGCGGCGAGCTGGAGGGGCACGCCCAGCGGGTCGTTGCCCGCGTCGGCGTGGAGGGTGAGGAGGTAGTCGCGGGACTCCGGTTTCCACTGGTGGGTGCGGAAGGACAGGCGGCGCGGAGCGTCGGGGACGGGCTCCGGCTCCAGCAGTTGCTGGTGCGGGGCGGTCTCGGTCAGCGTCACCTCCCGTACCGCGGGGCGCACGGACACCTCGATGGGGAGTTCGGGGCTGCGGACCCGGCGCAGCCTGCCCAGGGCGGCGGTGACGGCGGGGGCGAAGGCGTCGGGCGAGGGGACGGCGGCTCCGTGCAGCCGGTCCGCGACGGCGAGCAGCGGGGCCGGGTCCCAGCCCGCGCCGGGCGCGATCACATCGGCGGTGAACTCCCCCGCGCAGCGCCCCAGTTCGCGGCTCAGCGCACTGTCCGGGCGGCCGGTGTCGTCGCCCTCGCCGCGGCTGCTGCCATCGGTGATCAGCAGCAGGTGCCGTACGGGGAGGGCGCGTTCGGCGAAGAGCGCGCGTGCCGTGGCCAGCCAGCCGCTGTACCCGGGCGGTTCGCGGCCCTCGTCGGCCGGGGCGATCCGCCCGACGCTGAAGGCGGCGTCGCGCCGGTCGGCGGGACCGGCGAGCGCCCAGCGGCCGCGCAGCGGGTAGCACTGCGCGGCCCCGCCGCCCAGCACGCTGTAGGAGATCCCGTCGGGCAGCTCCGCCACGGTCCCGGACAGCGCCGCGACGGCCGCGTCCCGCCGCACGGCGGCCACGTCCACCGCGATGACCAGGGCGATGTCCACGGCCGGCACCCGGTCGCGCGGGCCCACGGCGACCGCCCGGACCCTGACGTGGGCGTCGATCCGGGCGTCCCGGTCCGGCCGCTGTCTCTTCGCGACCCGGACGGACAGGCCGATGCCGAGACCGGACGACGCGGGGGTGCGGCCCATTCAGCTGCCTCCGGGGGTACGGCGTCGGGGCGGGAACCAGTAGCGGGTCTGCGGGCGGACGGCGTGCGAGAGGTCGATGAGCTTCTCGTGGTCGCCGGTGTCCTTGCACTGGCGGGCCATCCAGCGGTAGCAGCCCGCCAGTTGCGCCCGTACGGCCGGTTCCCCGGGCACCGGCACCGGGGGCAGCCCGCGCCGCCACCAGCGGCCGTCGGGCCGTACGCCGCCCGCCTCCGCCCGGACCGCGTCGAGCTTCCACTCGTACAGCTCGGTACGGAGCAGCCGGGCCGCCTCGTCGACCGTCACCACGGAGGCCGGATGCGGCCCGGGGCCGCCCTCGCGCAGCGGGACCGCGGCGAGCACGGTGTCGATCTGCCGCTTCCCGGGCAGCGGCCGCCCGCCCGCCGCGAGCCGGGCGGCCCGGATGCGGAGCGCGGCGATCCGGGCGACGGCGTGGTCGCGCGACTCGTCCGGCACCAGGTCGAGCACCCCGGCCGCCGCGTCCCGCTCGCCACGCGCCAGGGCCAGCCGGGCCAGGCCCAGCGCGGCTCCGACGTGGGAGGGGTTGCGGGCGTGCACGGCCCGGAAGAGTTCGTACGCCGAGGGGATCGCGCCGGCCGGGCGGTCCGGGCCGAGCTGCTCCGCGACATAGGCCAGGGCCAGCTTCGCGGCGTACTCGCCGGGCAGCGCCCGGTGGACGGCGGCGAAGTGCTCCAGGGCCGCCTCCAGCAACTGGCGCCGGTCGTCCAGGACGTCCGCGCTGCGCAGGGCGACGAGTCCCCAGTGCCAGCTGAGGCGCCACTGCCGCACGGGCCCGGGGCCGGGGATGGCGTTCGCCGCCTCCACCTGTTCGCGCGCCCGCGCCAGCGCCTCGCCGCCCTCCTGGCCGAGCAGCAGCCGGGCGTTGTGCAGGCAGATCTCCACCGACTGCTCCCCCGAGCCGGGCTGGGCCAGCAGCCGGGCGGGGTCGTAGCTGCTCACCAGGAACCGGGCCGCCTCCGGGTCCCCCGGGTAGGGCCGGGGGACCGGCAGCCGCCGGGCGATCTCGGTGGGGGTAGGGATCCCCGGGTCCAGGGCGGGTGCCTCGCGCGTCTCGTCGCGGCGGTGCGGGGCGCGGTCCAGCCAGTGCGCGTAGTCGGGCACGGTGCCCAGCCGCGCCCCGAGCAGTTCGGTGGAGGGGGTGAAGCAGGCGGAGGGTTCGGTGCGGTCCCGCTTCCCGCGCAGCGCCCGGATCTCGCGCAGCACCCCGCGCAGCTGGCCGGCCATCTCCTCGGCGTCGGCGAAGCGGCGTTCCGGGTCCCGGTCGGTGGCCCGGTCCACCACCAGCCGGAAGGAGCTGGTGCCGAGGCCGGGCACGTCGTCGCCGACCGCCCAGCCCGCCAGTTCGGCCAGGGTCGCGCCGACGGTGTGGATGTCGTGGGCGATGGTCAGCGCCCCGCCCGCGGTCGTCTCTGGCGCGGCGTACCTGGGGGTGATGACGGGGGGCAGCCCCACGGAGCGGCTGCCGCGCACCCCGCCGAGGTCGATGACCTTGACGCCGTCGTGCTGGTGGACGACGTTGGACGGCTTCATGTCGCCGTACAGGAATCCCATGCCGTGCAGATGGGCGAGGGCTTCGAGGATCTGGCAGCCGTAGGTGATGACGTGTTCGATGTCGAGGACGAAGTGGCCCTGCCGGGTCGCCTCGACGACGGCCGAGAGCGTGCGGTCGCCGACGTCCTCCATCACGATGTAGCCGCCGGAGACCGTGCCGTCCTCGTTGCTGGTGCTGACGAAGTCCCGGATCTGGACGATGCGTTCGTGCCGGATGGCGACGAGGCTGCGGCGCTCCTCGGCGGCCTGGGCGGCGCCTCGTTCGGCGTACCGGTTCAGCATGCCCTTGACGGCGACGAGGTCTTCCAGGTGGGTGTCGAGGGCGAGGTAGACCCAGCCCTGGCCGCCGTGGGCGATGGGCCCGAGGATCCGGTACTGGTCCTGGAGGAGCGGGCCGTCCCGGGTGAGTTCGGGGCGGTAGGAGTAGGGCACCCCGCACCGGGGGCAGTGGCCCTCGTCGGGCGGCGGTGCGGCGGTGTACGGGACGCCGAAGTACAGGCCGCAGGACTTGGAGGAGCAGCTCATCCGGACGTGGGCCCGGGGCACGGCGGCGCTGAGGCGCTGCGCGGGGGTGCTGGGGCTGAGCGGGGGCAGTTCCAGCAGTCCTCCGGGGCCGCACTTCTCGGGGGCGGCGGGCAGCGGCGGGAGGCCGGGGCCGTCCTCGGAGCGGCCGCAGGTGTCGCAGTGGCCGGTGGTCTGCACGGCGCCCTCGCAGGGGGCTCCGGTGAACCGGCGGTGCGGGCAGGGAATCCTCATCGGCGACCGGCCGGGCCCGGCTCGTCGCGCGGTCCGAAGGCGCCCGCACCGCCGTACCGCTCCAGGTCCGCGCGGAGTTCGCGCAGCAGGGCCCGGAGGGCGGTGAGCCGTTCGTACGGGTCGTCGACGGCGCGCAGCCGGGCCAGCTGGTGACGGCGGCGGGCGGCGGTGGTGCGCGGCGGGGGGCTCAGGGAGGCCGATTCCACCAGCCCGTTCAGCGCGGCCCACTCCGACTCGATGCCCTCGACGCGGCGGATCAGCAGGCCGGCCCGCTCGTCGAGGGCCGGTGACAGCAGTTGCCGCACCACTTCGGTCACCTCGTCGCCCCCGCTGCCGCGCACGATGACGAGCAGCCGGAAGCCGAGTTCCCGCACCCGGGCGAGCAGCGGCACCAGGCGGAGCGGCCGGCGGTCCTCGTCGAGTCCGACCACGGCGAGGCTGGGCCCCGCGCCCCGGGGTTCCGCGTCCGCCGGCCGGTGCGGCGGGGCGCCGCCCGTGAGCAGCCAGTCGCGGTAGGCGTGGGCCTGGTGGCGGGGGGTCCGCAGCCGGGTGACCAGTTCGTCGGCGAATTCCTCGGGGGTGGTGCGTCCGCCCCGGTAGACGAGGTGGGCGCGGTGCAGATGGTGGCCGAGGGTGCGGTCGCGGCCGCCGCCGCGGGGGACGACGCTGAAGCGGACCGCGGGTTCCTCGCCCCCGGCGAACCAGCGCCGCAGCCGCCGGTCCAGCCCGTGGTCCCAGGCGTCCGGGCCGCTCAACTCATCGACCAGCGGGACGAGTTCGGCGATCTTGTCGATCGGGATCATGTACGAGAACGCCAGGTCGTTGTCGGTCGGCAGCGCGAGTTCCAGGTCGCCGCGCCAGCTGACGACCAGGCCGACGACCCGCTCGGGCGGTCCGGCCGGTCCGCGGCGCACCTGCACGGCGGCCCCGCTGAACCCGCGCCTCACCACCTGTTCGTTGCGGTCGGCGTCGAGCTGGATCCAGGCGCCGTGCGCCCCGCTGATCCGCCCGGTCAGCCACATCCCGTCGGCGAAGGAGCGCGCGTATCCGCCGATCCACACCTCGTCGCCGCGCTCCAGGCGCCGTTCGAGCGTGGCGGGGGTGGCGTGCGGGCGCGGGCTGTCCAGGGCGAGCAGGGCGATGTCCTCGCCTCTCGCGCCGGTGGTGGGGAGCCAGCCGCCCTCGGCCACGCGCGCCCCGACGGAGGCGATGGCGGGGTTCTCGGCGAACTCCACCCAGATCCGGGCGTCCGGCTCCTTCACGACGTGCGCGCAGGTGAGCGCCCGGTCCTGGGTGAGCAGCACTCCGGCGCCGCAGACCGGCCCGCCCGCGCCGCCCTGCCGTAATCGCAGCCGCCAGTCGGCCTTCAACTCCCCCATGCCGCAAGAGAATACGCGCGTAGCGGGCACCGCACCCAGTCCCTGGACGTACTCCGGTCACCGCGTGTCCACCGGGGGTCACACCGCGGGGCCGCCTCGCGCCGGGGCTTTTGCCCCGCGCACGCGTGAGGCGGCTCATCGTCTCAGGTGCGGGCACCGGCCCCCGAGCTTTTGCCCCGCGCACGCGTGAGGCGGGACGGGTACGCCCGTGGTGCGCGTGCCCGTCCCGCCTCGCCGGGGTTCAGCCGCCGCAGTGGAAGCGCGCGTCGCCCCAGTCCGCGTGGTCGTTGCCGTTGCCGTCGCCGCCGTCGCCGACGACCAGGTCGACATAGGCGGCTCCGGTGATGTCGGCCGTGAGCGACCAGGCGTTGTCGGCCGCCTTCAGCACGGGCGACTTCACCTTCTCGGTGCCGTCCGCCTTGACGGAGAACTGCACGCTGCCGGCGCTCTTCTGTACGTCGTCCACGCCGACCTGGGCGGTGAACGAGGTGCACTTGCCGCCGAGGTAGTAGCGGATTCTCGCGGGTGCGTGGCTGCCCAGGCCCTTGGTGTAGACGGTGCCGCCGATGGTCAGCGGGGTGCCGTCGCCGGTGCCGGTCTCACCGTTGGAGAGGTCCCGCTCCACCGGCCCCCAGCCGTTCTCGGAGGCCGTCCAGTCCAGGTCGCTGGCCCAGCTGTCGGCGGTGGGCGGCGGCGGCAGGGTCCGTACGGAGGTCTGCGCGCCGAGCGTGCGCCGGGCGCCGCCGACGGTGTACGTGGCCTCGGAACTCAGGCTGTACGTCTGGTACTTGGCGTCCACCGGCGGGGTGACCCGCCAGCTGCCGGTGGCCTCGGCGCCCGCCGCGACGGAGTCGAAGGAGACGGCGCCCGCGGGCTCCGCCTGCCAGCCCTCGGGCACGGACAGGCTCAGGGCGACGCCGGTCGCGGCCGTCGCCTCGTAGTTGGTGAACGAGACCTCGACGGTGTTGGCCTTGCCCGGCTCCAGGGTCTCGGCGGCCGGTTCGACGCCGAGGGTGCCGCAGGCGGCCTGCTCGGAGGCGGGGGCCGGTCCGAGGTCGGTCACGGTGAAGGAGTCGAGGACGAAGTCGGCGCCTTCGGGGGCGTCGTCGCGCTTGCGCAGTCCGGTCCAGGTGTCGCCGCAGCCCGCGGTGACGGTCTCGGCGAAGTGGCCGGTGGTGCGCTGCTGTCCGATGGCGGTGGTCCGGGTCTCGACCGAGTCGGGCTTCCCGTCGGCGGTGATCCGGTCGTAGCCGTCGACCCATTCGTAGGCGCCCGCGTGGCTGGACTGGTAGTCGTACGCGACCTCGTAGCGGTGGCCGTCGGTCATCGGCACGGTCCAGGGGGCGGTGCGGTAGACGAGCCCGGCGTTCTCCTCGTGGGACTTGAGGGACTCCTTCCCGCCGATCACGTCGTCGATCAGCTTTCCGTTCCACCCGGCCTGGGTGTACGGGGCGTGCAGCTGGGAGATGACGGTGCGGGGGTCGGTGGAGCCGCCCGCGTCGCCCTTGAGGAAGGGGCCCCAGCCCTGGTCGACGGCCTCGAAGTCCTCGTAGGAGACGGTGTCGGCCCGGGTCTTCGGGGCGTTGGCGACGATGCGTACGTCATCGGCCCGCACGCTCGCCGCGCTGCCCTTGGCCGCCTCGATACGCAGGGTGGTGCGGCCGTTCGCGGGGGCGGTGAAGTTCACCTTGGCGCGCTGGAAGTAGGTGCCGTGCCAGTCGGACGCGGCGACCTGGTCCTTGAGGGTGGAGCGGTCCACGGCGACGGACTTCCCGCCGATCGAGACCGTCGTGTGCCGGGTCTTCCCGGGCTGGACCTCGATGAGCGCGGAGGCGGTGTAGCGCTTGCCGGGGGTGAGTCCGTCGATGCGCTGGGAGAGCGCGGCGGTGCCGCTGCCGGAGAGCTTGGCGCTGTTGCGGCCCTGGCCGTCGGTGTCGCGGGTGACCGTTCCGGTCGTGGACCAGGAGGTGAGTCCCCGGTCGTTGAAGCCCGGGTCGTCGACCGGGGTGCCCTGGCCCCAGCGGGGGTCGGCGGCCTTCGGCGCCTGCTTCGGGTAGAGGACGTACGGCTGCCCGGCCTCGGCGGTCAGCGTGATCTTCCCGTCGACCGGCTTGACCGTGCCGGTCTTCACCCGTCCGTTGTCGGTCAGCGCGTAGACGGTGTACGTGCCGTTCGACGGCACCGCCCAGCTGCTCGTGCCGCCGGACTTGCTGTAGTGGTACAGCTTCTTGCCGCCGTCCCACGGCAGCAGGTAGTCGGTGCCGCTGAGGACCTTGCGGCCGTGGTCGTAGAAGGTCCGCGCGCCGTTCTCGACCGTGCCCCGGACACCGCCGGTGAGGGTGATGTCGTTGCCGTCCCAGCGGGTGATCTTCTGCTGCTGGAGGTACTTGGCGGGCAGGTTGCGCTGCCAGATGTTGTCGTAGAAGGCGTTCCAGTCGGTCTCGCCGGTCCAGCCCTCGAACTCGTCGATGGCGGCCTGGCCGAGGACCGGGTCGTTGTTCCAGACGTCCTTCTCGCCGTTGCGGATGAACCGGATGATCTTCGAGTTGAGGCCCTTGTTGGTGGCGCCGCCGTAGTCGAGGTCATTGGCCCAGTGCGACCAGAGCGAGCCCCGCTCGAACTTGTCGGCCCACTCGGTGGCGACGTTCCAGCCCTGCTTCTGCACGGACCGCAGGGTCTTGTCGGCGATCCAGCCGTGCGTGTAGTAGACGTCGATGTAGAGCAGGCTCAGGTTCCGGTCGGTCTCGTCGCGCAGCTGCTGGAAGCGCTTGGCCAGGTCGCCGCTGTTGATGTCGCGGCGCTGGTCGATGTAGTAGCTCTGGCCGAGCCAGTTCCAGCCGGGCTTGGTCTTGTCGACGAGCTTCTCGTCGAAGTTCTTGGCCTCCGGGTACGCCTCGGTGGCGTTGACGTGGACGCCGAAGGTGGCGCCCCACTTCTTGCCGTCCTTCAGGAGTTCGTTGAGCTCCTTCAGCCCGCCGGCCCGCTTGTTGTAGTCGCCGCCGTAGTCGGGGTGGGCGGAGTCGTGGCCCTCGGAGGCGTACCCCTTGAGCAGGGCCAGCTGCCCGAGCCCGTCGGTGGCCAGCGAGATCCGCTTGACGTCGTCGAGGGTGCGCAGGAAGGGGTGGGTGGCCTGGCTGGCGAAGTTGAACGGGATGTGCGTGACGACCCGGTCCGCGGTGTCCTCGCTGCCGGGCGCCTTCACGCCGATGGAGCGGAACGCGACGGCGCCGTCCTGCCAGTCGACGGTCTTGTCCCCGTTGGCGTCGGGGGTGACGACGACCTTCGCCCAGGGCAGGTCGTCCCCGCTCTCCGGCTTCGGCGCCCCGTCGCCGCGGTAGGTCCACTGGCCGGACCAGACGCCGACCCGGACACCGCCGTCGTCGGCCTTGCGGGCCTGGTGCCAGAACCGGGCGTCGTCGCCTCCGGTGGCACCGGACGGCTTGTCGTACGAGGAGTTGGACTCGACGGCCGCGGCGAGCGCGCCGGTGTTGACGATCGCGTACGAGGCACCGACCGGCGCCGTGTCGGCGGCGGTGTCCGCGGTGACCTTCGCGAAGACGTCGGCGGTCTTCGTCGAGTCGTTGTCCAGCCGGGTGAAGGCGGTGGCCCCGCCGGTGTCCGTGGAGCCCACGGAGACCAGGTCGTGGCCGGGGATGTCGATGGTGCCGACACGGAACGCCCCGGTGTCGCGGACGGCCGTCACCTTGAAGGTGGTGGCGCGCCCGGAGACCGAGAGCGAGGCGTCGATCTCGACGCCGGGCAGGTCGGTGAAGGTCAGCGTGTACCGGGCGGTCGAGGCGCTGACCCTGGGGGCGCCCTTGAGCTTCACCGGGTGCGCGGTGCCGTTGAGGGTCACGACGGTGACCGGCCGGGTGCTGCCGTACAGCCGGGCGCCACTGGCCCGGTCGGTGTACGCCAGGACGCGCGGGAAGTCGTCCGCGACGGCGACCGAGAGCTGCGCCGACCCGATGACGGTGGCGCCCGCGGGCACGGCCGGTCCGACTGCGGCGGGTGAGGGGGCGGAGGCGGCGGTGGCGGGGAGCGCGGTCCCCACCAGCGCCAGGACGGCGGCTGAGGCGGCGGCGACAGCGCCCGCCGAAGTGAATCTTCGCGACATGTGCCCTGAGTAGTCCCCGTGACCGGACACCGTCAACGACCTGCGACGACTCGGAGCCCTCCAGTCCAACAACCGCTCCGCGTAAGTCCAAGTGGACGCCGGGTTTCCGCCGGGCGACGGATCCCGGGTCTCCTCACCACCGCACGGCGGTGAAGTCGATCTGCCGGGGCCGCGCCTGTGCGGTGCGTTCGGCCAGTGCGTGCAGCCGCCGGGACATCTCGTCGGCGTCCCGGCGCCGCCGGTCGCCGTGGCCGGGCAGCACCCACTCGAACCGCAGCTTCCCGTCCGCCCTCGCCAGGGAGGCGGCCAGCTCCCCGATGGAGTACCAGGTCACGCTCTCCGCGACTTCGAGGTCGTCGGTCGTGCGCGACCAGTAGAAGCTGTCCCCGGTGAAGCAGTACCGGTCGTCCGCGAGGTAGAGCACGCTGCCCCGGGTGTGGCCGGGCAGCGGATGGGCGGTGACGCCCTCCCCGATCTCCACCGGGTCGGTCCCCCGGATCACCTGGTCGGCGTCCGGTACGGCGTCGAGGTCGCCCTCGTGGATCCACAGCCGGGCGCCGTAGTGGTCGGCGTAGCGGCGCCCGTGCGCGACATGGTCGCGGTGGGTGAGCAGCACATCGGTGACGGGCCCGGTCGCCGCCACGTACCGCTCGGCCAGTGCGGGGCTCCAGCGCGGGGTGTCGATCATCATGGCCGTGCCGGACGGGCGCCGCAGCAGATAGGAGTTGGCACCGGCGGTCTGCCGGGAGTTGTGCCCGCAGATGAGTACGCCGTCGTCCAGCGCCATCGGGAACGGGTCGAGCGCGGGGTCCGGCTGCCCGGACGCGGAACGGATCGAGCGGGTGGGACAGGCGAAGACCGCCGCGTGTAAGCGCCGGTTCTCCGCGTCGTCGCCCGGCTGTCGCAGGATCCGCGACGCCCGCTCCTCCTCGATGATCAGCTCGGGCGCGAACTGCCGGGCGACATCGCAGTTGGTGCAGCGGTCGTCCACGTACCAGTCGGTCATGGCAGGGTTCCTTCCACTTCGGCTTCTGTTCCCGCTTCCACGGGAACGGCCCGTCGAGTTCACGGGAACGGCCCGTCGAGGGCCACCGCTCCAGGGATAGCCCACGCACGACCGGAACCGGTAGACCGCGCCGATCTTGTATCTCGGCCCCCGGGTCTATCTCCCCGCCAGGCCGCACCCCGCCTCCACCGGCACCGCGAACTCGCACCACACCACCTTGCCGGGGGCCCGCTCCCCCACCCCCCACTTGTCGGCGAGCGCCGCCACCAGCCGCAGCCCACGGCCCCCTTCCTCGTCCCGGCCCGCCCAGGAATCGGCGAGCCGGACCTCCCCGCCCCCGCTGTCGTGGACCTCGACGCGGAGGATGCCGTCGACCGGTTCCAGCTGGAGCCGGAGGCGGAATCCACGGCCGGGCGGCACGCCGTGCAGCAGGGCGTTGGTGACGAGTTCGCTCACGCAGAGCAACACGTCGTCGGCGCGGGCTTCGCACGCCCAGTCGAGGAGCACCGCACGCACGAACTGCCGTACGAGCGGGACGGACCGGCGTTCCCGGCGGTGGAACACCTCGCGGAAGTGGGGGAGTTGAGTTGTCTCGTTCACGCTTCCAAGGTCACACAACGTCACTACGGTTGAGCAGCGCGTCGGGTCGTACAACGGCGATGTACGACTTCTGACGGATCATCCGGGGTTCATGACGGGGAGAGGCAGTCCATGCAACCGGCAAAGAAGAAGAGCAAGCGAGTCACGTCCTGGCATCTGATCGGCGCCCAGCTGGCGATGTTCCGCAAGGCGTCCCGACTCACGCAAGCGGCCCTGGCGGAGCGGTGCTCGGTGGGCGACGACACGATCGCGTCGATCGAGCAGGGGCGGAGGGCGTTGCAGTGGGACTTCGCGGTCGTTCTGGACGAGCTGCTGGACACCAAGGGTGCGTTGCAGGTCGCGGTGGCGAAGGTGCCCCAGAAGGAGCGGTTCTCGGCGTTCGTACAGAACTTCGTGGGATACGAGCAGGAGGCGGTGACCCTGCTCTCGTACCAGAACCAGGTGGTGCCGGGGCTGCTCCAGACCGAGGAGTACGCCCGCTTCCTCTTCTCCTGCCAGTACCCACCTCTCGAAGAGGACCAACTGGAGGAGCGACTGACCGCCCGACTCGACCGCCAGCAGCTCCTGGAGCGGAGGCCCCGCCCGATACTGCACTTCATCCTGGAGGAGAGCATCCTGGGTAGCGAGATCGGCGACCCCGCCATGATGCGGGCGCAGATCGCCCACTTGCGCCGCTGTATGGAGCTTCCTTTCCTGGGCCTCCAGATCATGCCGCGAAAGCTGCCGAAGCATGCTGGCCTTGAGGGGCCGATGGTGCTGCTGGAGACCCCCGACCACGACCATCTCGCCTATGTCGAGGGGCAGCTGACCAGCTACTTGCACGACGACCCGGATGACGTCAGTGTGCTCCAGCAGATTTATGGGATGCTGCGTTCGCAGGCGCTTTCCGTCGAGAAGAGCGCGCGCCTACTGGACGAACTGCTTGGAGAGAGATGACCCGCGCAGCACACCCGGCCGCCAGCACCGCCACCCTCGCCTGGTTCAA
This sequence comes from Streptomyces sp. NPDC057697, assembly GCF_042799335.1. NCBI lineage: Bacteria > Bacillati > Actinomycetota > Actinomycetes > Kitasatosporales > Streptomycetaceae > Streptomyces > Streptomyces sp. NPDC057697. Next base: position 217,534 of record NZ_JBHVJA010000011.1, read on the forward strand.
GTCCAGTTACAGCGGACCCCAGGGCGGTGACTGCCTCGAAGTCGCCTACGACTGGCGCAAGTCGAGCTACAGCAGCGGTCAGGGCGGTGACTGCGTAGAGGTGGCCGCCCACCCCGCCGCCGTGCACATCCGCGACTCCAAGGTGACGGACGGCCCCGTTCTCACGGTTCCGCCCGCCGCCTGGACCGCGTTCCTGGACGCCACGGTCTGACGACACTGTGGCCCGGCACGCCGGGCCACAACCCCCATCGCATGACGACGAGTTGTGAAGACTTCCCGTTTCTGAGAGCGCTCTCAGTCATAAGTATTGACGGCTGAGGCGACCCTCAGGAGAGTGGTTGATCCCCCCACACACCTCGGGAGTCCTCTCGTGATTTCGCGCAGGCTGTTTCTGACGGGCGGCGCCGCCGCCACCGCGACCGCCCTCACCTACCCGGTCTGGGGCAGCGCCCTGAGCCCGAGCGCTTCCGCCGCTCCGGCGACCTGTGAACTCGCCCTGGAGAACCGTTCGCTGCCGGGCCGGGTCAACGCCTATGTCACCGGCCATGAGCAGGGCACCGACCGCTGGGTCCTGCTGCGGGCCGACGGCAGCGTCTACCACCCCGACTCCCCCGCCGCCCCGCAGACCCCGCTGCCGGTCGACTGCGCCATCCCCCTGAACGCGGCGGGCAGTGCTCCGGTGGTCCTCACGCTGCCGCAGATGTACGGCGCCCGCGTGTACTTCGTACGCGACGACACGCTCACGTTCTACCTCAACCCCGGGCCCGCCCTGGTCGAGCCGGCGTTCGCGACGTCCACCGACGCCAACTACGGCCGCACTTGGTCGTTCTGCGAGTTCACCTTCAACCCTCAGCAGTTGTACGCGAACATCAGCTACGTCGACCTGGTCACCGCACTGCCGATCGGCCTGACCCTGACCGGCGACGCGACGCACACGGTGGCGCCGCTCCCGGACGGCGCGGTGCAGCGGATCGCGGACGGCCTCACGGCCCAGGCCGCCGCCGACGGCCAGCCGTGGGACCAGCTGGTGATCCGTGGGTCGGACGGCAACGTCCTGCGGGTGATCTCGCCGCAGAACCTGATGGCACCGTTCTTCGACCGCCCGGACGAGATGCCGTTCCGGGACGTGTTCACGTCGTACATCGACCGGGTCTGGGAGAAGTACCGCTCCACCGACCTTCGCATCGACCTCCAGGGCGGCCGGGGCGTCCGCACCGGCCGGGTCAGTGGCGACCTCCTGACCTTCGAGGGCGGCCACACCTTCACCAAGCCCGTCTCCAAGGACGTCTTCACCTGCAACCACGGCCCGTTCGCCAACAACCCGGGCGACCCGGACGACAAGAAGGCCCTCCTGGCCCGCCTGGCCTCCGGCTTCAACCGCTCCCTGATGCTCACCCACCCGGACCAGCCGAACGGCACCTCGACCGCCGACTACTACCAGGACCCGGCCACCAACCACTGGTCCCGAGTCGTCCACGCCAACACCCCGATCGGCTACGCCTTCCCTTACGACGACGTCCGCCCCGACGGCGAACCCGACGTCTCGGGCGCCGCCAACGACGGCAACCCCCGCCGCTTCACGGTGACGGTGGGGGCCTGAGCCGGCGACTCAGGGCCCACACCGAGGCACACCGATGCGGGCCCTGAGTTCTACAAGCCATCCACAAAGTTCGATGAATTAACGCCCCGGCATCCGGTCATTATCGGAGAGACATAACCGAAAGCACCACCAGCAGCGTCATCCCGAACCAGCAGACCGAACGAACGAAAACACCCCATCCAGATATCACAGAATTGCACGCCCTGGAACCACTGGGCTGCCGAAGCGAATGCGGCTCCGTCCAGAAGTAGGCCAACACACCAGACCCTACGCAAGCGGCGGCCAACCAGTATCCGGCACTGGGCGTACGCTCCATCTTCCGCATGACCATTGCACCCAAGCCTGCCGCAAAGACGGCCAGAACCGCCCACTTGAGCCAGGCGACCTCTATGAAGCGCCAGTAAAGCAGCGGAATCAACGTCGAGAGACCCCCCAGGCCGGCCAGCGGGTCCTTGTCGTCAAACACCAGTTCCGCCCCGTCGCCCTCAAGCCGCTCCCGAAGAACCCGGCCGAAGGCCTCTCCGCTGTCCCGGCCTTCCGGCAGGGACTCGAAGCGGTACGTGTACTCCTTGCTCCCCACGAAACCGTCCCCCCATCGGGCTCGCGCCTCCACCGGGGACACATACATGACGTGGACCGAGGACATCCGGCCTCCCCGAGCATCACGGAGAAAATCCGCCATCCCGGACTTCTCAGGAAAAACAGCGGCCGCCGCACTCACGGCCCCCATGAGGATCACCAGGATCCCAACCACGCGAACCATCCAGTTCACGAGAGGATGCCCAAGAATGTGCAACCCTCTCCGAATTCCTGTCAGCCCCTCATCACCATCCCCATTCACTGACTTACCGTCACAGTCCAGTAATAAGTCTGATGCAGGGTACCCATGCTCTTACCTTGACCTATCTCAGGAAGAAAATGAGTCAGCGAACCGACACCGGTCTCATTGTATGCAGCAAAGGCAACAGTGAAGGATTTATCACGCTTATTTACGTTGATCACCTGATGCATTTGATCGTAAGAACCCATGAATGCCTCCGGTATTCCAGAGCCCTTCTTCCCATCGGTGTACATTCCCCGGAGGTCCTTGAATATGTTCGACTTGGGGTCACTATAGGAAGATCTACCTCCGAGCGACGAAGGGTCAATTTCGTAGCCAGCGTCAGAGATCTTCTTCTGCAGCCTTTCAAGAATGTCCAAGCTGTGCCGATTTCCAGCCAGCTGTTGCGTAATCAAACTTCCTGCACCAAATGTTCGAACTCCTCCCTTTCCGTTCACCCAATCGTTCAGTAGGTCATTCCAGGTATCCATCGAGCCTATCCCTGCCGCATCCGCACAACCTGCGGCAACACCTGAGGAAGCCATCGATCCTTCTGTGCACGACCTCACATCTCCGGCGATGATCTCCACATACTTTCCCACCTCCCTCGCCAGGCTTCCGTACAGTCCTCCCTTCCACTTCGCTGCGAGCGCCTGGAGAGCCTTCTGGCAAGGACTGTCGCACCCGCTTCCGGAAACTGCGGAACCAACACCGCCGCCACTCTTTCCACCGCCTCCGCTGCTGTGAGTGCCTTTGCTAGGGGGAGTACCTCCCGACCTCCCCGGTGTAGGACTCGGCGGCCCAGCCGGCCCACCGTCGCGCCGAGGCTCGCTGTGACCCGTGCCGTCGTCGATCCACGTTCCGGTGGGGTCGGCGGAGGTCACAGGCGTGTTGTTGCCGTACGCGTACCCGTTCAGGGACTGGTGCTGGGCGGGGTCCAGTACCGGGTCGACGCTGATGAACTGGCCGATGGTCGGGTCGTATTCGCGGGCGCCGATGTGGGTGAGGCCGGTAGTCGTGTCGGCGGGCTTGCCCAGGAAGGCCTTGTCGTCGGGCCAGGTCGTGGACTTCGCACCGCGCGAGGCCCCGAAGGGGGTGGTGTAGCGCTTGGTGACGTCCTGGGTCGTGGCGTCCATGGCGATGCTGCTGGTGCCGTGGTGGTCCCCGGCCAGGAAGCTGAGCTTGCTGCCCGCGGTGCCGGACGTCGTGGTGCGGACCGCAAGGGTCTGGCCCGCCGCGCTGTAGTAGCGGGTGCCGGTGACCTTCTTGGTCGTGCCCTTGGTGGTGAGGCGTACTTCGGTGGCGCCGAGGTAGAGGACGGTGTCGCCGTCTCCGGTCGCGCGGCGGATGAGGAGTTCGCCGTCGGCGTCGTAGAGGTAGGTGGTGCCCAGAGCGGGCTTGGTGCCTGCTGCCGGTTCGGTGGTGGAGGCGAGTTCGCCCTCGGTGTTCCAGGCGAGCGTCTGGGTGGCCTGGGCGCCGGGGCGGCCCGTGGTGTTGCCCGCCTTGTCGTACGCGTACGTGGCGGCCTTGGCACCCGTGGTCTTGACGAGCGGGTGGGGCTGGCCGGTCGGCGTCTTGTATCCGTACGTGGTGGTGGCGTCGCCCGTGGCCGCGTGGTTGGTCTCGGTGTCGCGCTGGCCGGCGGTGTTGTAGGTGTAGCTGGTCCAGTACGGGGCGGCGCCGTCGAGGTTGGCGGTGGTGCGGCCACCGGTGGCACAGTCGGCGGTCTTGGGGGTCCAGGCCTCGGTCAGGCGCCGGTTGGCGTCGTAGCTGAAGCACTGGTTGTCGGCCTTGGTGGTGCCGCCGAGGGTGGTGGGGTCGAAGATGGACTGGACGTTGCCCGCGTCGTCCTGGGTGAAGTTGAGGTCCTGCAGCATGTACGGGTGCGTCTGGTCCGTGACGTGGCTGCGGGTGAGCCGGCCGGTGCCCGCCTCGTACGTGTTGTTGACGTAGGCGTTCTTGGCACCCGCGCCCAGGGTGAGCTGTTCTGCCTGGCCGAGGGCGGAGTAGGAGACGCCGAGGAGGTAGGTGCTCTTTCCCGAGAGTTCTACGGGCAGGCCGGCAGAGTTGTACTTGAATCCGACGATCTCGCTGGGAAGCCCACCGGCCCCCGGCTCCTTGGTGTTGCTGAGGCTGCCGTCGAGGAAGTAGTCCGCGCCGAAGGTGAGCGTGGACTGCACCGCCCCGGAGGTGACCAGCGGGTCGTCACTGGGCAGCAGGATGCCGGTGTGAACTGGATCACGTCTTGGGCGAGTTGCGGCAGCGAAGGCGGCGGATCCCTTCACGAGATCCCCGTCGCCCGGGGCGGGCGAAAACAGACCACACGGTCCTCAAATCCATGGAAACACTCGCCCCGGCAGACCGGCTCTCCTCTCCTGCGCACCCTCACTCCACCGAGGCCACCCGCGCCCCCGAACCGCATCACGTTCCGCAATGCGAACCTTGCTCAGCGCACTTGAAGACTCACTCGGGGTGCGCACGGGCGCGGCGCGGAGCGCAACCACCGAGGTTGAAGCGCTCCACCGCCGACCGTTGATGCACTGCACCGAGGCGCACTCGGCAACTCTGCGTCACGGACAACGAGCCGCGACCGCCCCGCGATCGTCTCGCTCGTCCGTCGGAGCAGCGCCCCGCCCCGAGCACGTCCCCCTCTGTCGCGGGCTGTGAACTCGTCCGGGAAGCACGCTCGTTGCCCCGCAAGGCCCACATCGTGCGCCCCCTTCACGGCGAGCGCCGGGGCCCGAGCCCCCACGTCCCGAAGGGCCCCCATGCGCGCGCCCTACCATCGGGCATGGTTCTCATACGCGAGATGACACCGGACGATGTCGACGCCGTGGCCGAAGTGCGCGTGCGCGGCTGGCAGACGGCCTACGCGGGGCTCGTGCCGCGGTCCCATCTGGACTCGATGTCGGTGGCGGAGGACGCCCGGCAGCGCCGTGCGTTGCTGGAGCGCGGGGGCGGCACCATGGCCAACTGGGTCGCCGAACGCGGGGGCGAGGTCGTGGGGTGGGCCTGCTTCGGTCCCCACCGGGAGTCCGAGGGGCCGCCGCGCGGTGGTGAGTTGTACGCCATGTACGTGCTGCCCGAGCAGCGTTCCACGGGGGTCGGGCGGGCGTTGATGGAGGCGGTGGTCGCGGAGACGCGCCGCCGTGGGCTGCCCTGGGTGAGGCTCTGGGTCCTCAAGGAGAACGCTTCCGGGCGGCGGTTCTACGAGCGGGCGGGCTTCCGCCCCGACGGCCACGAGGAGAGCTCCGCCATCGACGGAACCCCCGTGCCGGAGGTGCGCTACGAGCTGTCCCTGACCAGGGCGACGCCGCAGCCGTAGCCGCAGCCGTAGCCGTAGCCGTAGCCGGAACCAGCGGGGCGCGGCGCCCTGGGGGCGCCAGCAGGATCACGCGCCCGTGCGGGCACCCCGGATCACGAAGGGGCACCCGCACGGACCAGGGTTCGCCGTACGGAAGCTCAGCAGCCGCCGCAGTTGTAGTACGTGACGTCCCAGTGGTTGCCCTCGTCCGCGTAGATGTTGCCGGAACCCGCCTTGTACTGGGGGGCGCCGTCGCCGCGCAGGCCGATGTAGGTGAAGACGTTGTGGACGTAGTTGGTGAGGCAGGTCGACTTGGCGAAGTCGAGCTTGTAGCCGTTCCAGTGGGAGTACGTGCCGCTGGCGTGCCCGGTCTCGGTGCCGCCGGTGATGTTCAGCGCGCAGCCCGTGGCGCTCTTGAGGGTCTGGGCGCCCTGGGCGGTGGCCAGGTTGAGCTGGTCGAACGAGGTGCAGGTGGCGACGTTGCGGTTGGAGCAGCCGCCGGAGGACGACCAGGTGACCCCGGAGGAGCTGAACCGGGCGGTGGCCTCGGCGTGGGTGAGCTTGCTGACGGCGTGGGCCTGGGTGGCGCCGCCGCCGAGGACACCGATGCCCGGGGCGAAGAGAACACCCAGGACGAGGGCGAACGCGGTCAGGACGGGACGCAGTCTCATAGAGGACGGCATGGGGGGATTCCTCCTGCTCATGACAAGTAAGGGCATGGAGATACTGCCCGAGTTCTACGCGCGTCCGCCAGAGGGTGGCGAGAACGGTGGGCGGCAATTGGGCCGGCGTTCGACCTTCGGTCGACCCGCGTTCCCCTCTTGGCCGACGCAAGATGTTGAACCTTGAACTAGATCGCGCTACAGTCAATCTCGTTGAAGGTTAAACAAAAGCTTCGACCACCACCGCTCGATCACGTCCCCGAGGAGGAGCCATGGCTCTGTTCAACCGCAGGAACAACAACGCCCCGTCCGCCACCGCCACCGCCGTCGCCCCCGCCGTGGACCCGGCCCTCGCCGCCCTGACCGGCGACTACGCGATCGACCCGGCCCACAGCAGCATCGGCTTCACCGTGCGGCACGCCATGGTCACCAATGTGCGCGGCACCTTCGGCGAGCACGAGGGCAGCCTGAAGCTGGACGGCTCCGACCCGGCGAACTCCACCGCGTCGATCGACGTCAGGATCGGCAGCGTCGACACCGGCATCGCCGACCGTGACAACCACCTGGTCAGCGGCGACTTCTTCGACGCCGAGAAGTTCCCGCTCATGACGTTCCGCTCCACCCGCGCCGAGCAGCTCGGCGGCGACACGTACCGCGTCACGGGCGACCTCACCATCAAGGACGTCACGCGGCCGCTCTCCATCGACCTGGAGTTCAACGGCTCCGCCACCGACGTCTACGGCAACGAGCGGGTCGGCTTCGAGGGCAGCGCGGACATCCTCCGCTCCGACTGGGGCCTGACCTGGAACGCGGCGCTGGAGACCGGCGGTGTGATGGTCAGCGACAAGGTCAAGCTCAACTTCGACATCTCCGCCATCAAGTCCGCCGTGACGCAGGGCTGACACCCCGCCCGCACCCGCACCCGGACCCGGCCGCCCCCTCGCCCCTCCGCGTCCCCTCGTACCCACGGAACCGAGCGCGCCCGCCCTCCTCTCCCCCGCCGGGGGCGGGAGGCGGGCGCTCGGCGCCGGGCCGACGGTCAGCGGTTCTGAAGGCCCGGCAGCCCAAGCGGTTCCAGCGGCCCAAGCAGTTCCGGCAGCTGGGGCAGCCCCGGCGCGCCGTGCCAGAATTCCGCGTATGGATGTTTCGGCCGCCCCGGCCATGACCGAGGTGGTACAGCGGCGGTGGCGCGACCGGGAGGCGCCCGACGGGGACTTCATCGTGTTCGCCGACGGCTCCCTCCTCGTGATGAACCTGCTGTGCTTGCAGTCGTCCGACCCGCTCGACGGTGCGGGGTCCTCGACGTGGCACTGGACCGAGTGCCTGCGCGCCACCGAGTGGAGCACCGACAACTGGGTGGAGGTCGATTCCGCGCTCGCCACGCACGCCCGTGCGGGAGGCCGTGCCTGGGCGGGCGAGTCGGCCGATCACGGGTCCATCGGCTGGGTCGCGCTGACCCGGGACGACGACGGGAGCACCCTGGAGTGGCTCGCCGTCTCCAACTGGTCCAATCCGTTCCGCGAAGTCACCCTGGACGACACGGTGGTGACCGCGGTCAGTACCGCCGGGCTGATCTGGTCCTTCCCCCGGGACGCGCCCCAGCGCGTCCGGATCACCGAGGATCCGGCCCATCCGAGGAGTCACCGCTGAGCGCGTCGCCGCCCGGCTCACCGCTGCCCGGCACGTCGCCGCCCAGTACGTCGCCGCCCAGTACGTCGCCACCCAGGACGTCGCCGCCGAGTGCGCCCTCCTCCGGTTCGCCTACCGTCTGCTCCGACCAGATGACCTTGCCCGTCTCCGTGTAGCGGGTGCCCCAGCGTTCGGCGAACTGGGCGACGAGGAACAGTCCCCGGCCGCCCTCGTCGGTCGTCGCCGCGTAGCGCAGATGCGGTGAGGTGCTGCTGCTGTCGGACACCTCGCAGATCAGGTTGCGGTCGTACAGCAGGCGGACCTCGATGGGGGCCGTGCCGTAGCGCACCGCGTTGGTGACCAGCTCGCTCAGGATCAGCTCGGTGGCGAACGCCTCCTCCTCCAGGCCCCGATCGGTGAGCCACTCGGAGACGTTCTTGCGGACCCCGGCGACGGCCGCCGGATCGGTGGCCACCGGCCACTGCGCGACCTGGTCGGGATCGAGGGTGCGGGTGCGGGCCACGAGCAGGGCGACATCGTCCATCGGCTGGTCCAGCAGCATCGCGTCGAGCACGTCGTCGCAGGTCTCCTCCGGCGTCCGGTCGCGGCCCGCCAGGGCGTCCCGCAGCAGGTCGAGGCCGGTGTCGATGTCCCGGTCCCGCCGCTCGACCAGTCCGTCGGTGTAGAGGACCAGCCGGCTCCCCTCGGGTACGTGGAACTCGGCCGCCTCGAAGGGCATGCCGCCGATGCCGAGGGGAAGCCCGGTGGGGACCTCGGGGAATTCGACGGTGCCGTCGGGCAGGACCAGCACGGGTCCGGGGTGGCCGGCCCGCGCCACCGCGCAGTTGCCGGAGACCGCGTCGTAGATCGCGTACAGGCAGGTGGCACCGGCGATCTCGACGTCGCCGTCCTCCGCCTCGTCCCGGTCGATCCGGGCGACCAGTTCGTCGAGGTGTCCGAGGAGTTCGTCGGGCGCGGGGTCCAGCGAGGAGAAGTTGTGGACGCTGGTGCGCAGCCGTCCCATGGTGGCCGCGGCGTGCAGACCGTGCCCGACCACGTCGCCGACGACCAGCGCCACCCGGGCGCCGGACAGCGGGATCACGTCGAACCAGTCGCCCCCGACCCCCTCGTGCGCCGGGAGGTAGCGGTGGGCGACGTCGAGGGCGTTCTGCTCGGGCAGGACGCGCGGCAGCAGACTGCGTTGCAGCGTCACGGCCATGGCGTGCTCCCGGGTGTAGCGGCGGGCGTTGTCCACCCCGACCGCCGCCCGCGCCACCAGTTCCTCCGCGAAGGACAGATCGTCGTCGTCGAACGGTTCCGAATCGCCCGAGCGCCAGAAGTTGGCCATGCCCAGGACGACGCCGCGGGCGTGCAGCGGCACCGAGACGATCGAGTGGAACCCCTGCTCCTTGATCCGCGCGGCCACGCCGTGATCCCAGTTCCGCCAGCCCAGCCTGACGAAATCGGCCGTCAGGTCGGCGTCGTCGCTGTGCACCCGCATGGCGCGGGTCCGGCCGGGGACGAAGCCCACCACCCGGCCGACCGGGTAGAGCGGATGGTCGGGGCGGGCCGCCGCGATGGCGGTGCGGCGCATCTCCAGCGTGCCGGCGTCCGAGGTGATCGGTTCGTCGCCGCGCAGTACGGGGTCGGCGAGGTCCACCGTCGCGGCGTCGGCGAAGCCGGGGATCGCCACGTCCGCCAGCTCCTGGGCGGTCCGGGTCACATCGAGCGTGGTGCCGATCCGGGCACCCGCCTCGTACAGGAGCAGCAGGCGTTCGGTCGCGAATTCCGCCTGCCCGGTGACCGCGCGCAGTTCCGTGGTGTCCCGCAGGGTCACCACCGTGCCGGGCGGGCCGCCGTGCGTGTCGGTCGGGCGGAGGTTGACCGCCAGCAGCCGGTTGCCCGCCCGCAGCACCTCGTCCGTGACGGTCCGGCCGGAGACCAGCAGCTCAGCGGTGTCCGGGTCCAGCCCCAGCTCGGTGACCGGCCTGCCCTCGGCGTCCGGGGGCAGGTCCAGGAGCCGGCGGGCCTCGTCGTTGGCCAGGGTCAGCCGCCGGTCGGCCTCCACGATGAGGACGCCCTCGCGGACCGCGTGCAGCACCGCGTCGTGGTGTTCGTACATCCGGGTCATCTCGGCGGTGCCGAGGCCGTGGGTCTGGCGGCTCAGCCGTCTGCTCAGGAGGGTGGCACCGGCCGTGGTGACCGCGAGGGCGACCAGCGCGGCGCCCGCGGCGAGCGGGATGGAGCGGTCCGCCACCGCGTTCACCGACTCGACGGTGATCCCCACCGAGACCAGTCCGGCGATCGAGCCGTTCGCCCGGGGCACGGGCACGACCGAGTTGACCGAGGACCCGTGCTCCCCGGTGAACGTCCAGGTGTACTCGTGTCCGGCCAGTGCCTGCTTGTACGGGCCGGTGAGGTGCCCGCCGATCATCGAGGGGTCGGGGTGGGTGTAGCGGACGCCTTCCCGGCCCGCCACGACGACGTATTCGACCTGGGCCCGTTTGCGGACCTCCTCGGCGCGCGGCTGGAGGATCGCGGTGGGGTTGCGGCTGTCCAGCGCGGCGGCGGTGCCGGGCGCGTAGGCGAAGGTCTCGGCGACGCTCAGGGTGTGGGCGCGGGCCTCGGCCATGCTGTCCCGGCGGCCCTGCACCACCAGCGCGACCGCCCCCGCCGTGACGAGCAGCAGCACGAGACCGAGGACGAAGACGAAGACCTGGCCCGCCACCGTGCGCACGCTGAACAGGGCGCGCAGTGAGCGGTTCGGGGACCGGCCGGTCGTGCGCCGGTCGGACGGCGCGGGGGCCGCCTGCCCCGGGCGTCCTCCATCGTGCCGATGTGATCGCCGGACGGAGCGTCGCAGCCGCGCCCGGAATCGGCCGATACCAGACATAACTTCAGGTCTAGCATGAATCGCACCTGCCCGAGAGGTCGCTGGTCAGTGGCTCAGAAGCCGCCCCCGTCGAAGCCGCCGCCCCCGAGGTCGCCGCCGCCCCCGAAGCCGCCGTCGTCGAAGCCCGAGGGGTCGAAGTCGGACCCGGAGAAGTCGCCGCCGCTCCAGTCCCCGCCGGAGCCGAAGTCGCCGCCGCCGTACTCCGCCGCGTAGGCGGGGCTCGACAGCATGGAGCCGAGCATCGTGCCGACGAGCAGGCCGGGGAGCAGGCCGCCGCCGAAGTAGCCGCCCGCCCACGGACCGTAGGCCGGGCCCGCCTCCCAGTAGGGGCGCCGCCCGTCACCGGTGTCGACGGTGCGGCTCAGCGGCTCGTCGCCCGTACGGATCCGGAGCTCGTCCGAGGCGCAGACCGGGACCTCGCGGACCGTGCCGCCGGAGGGCGACCACCGGATGTCGGCGACCGAGGGGCCGTGGCGCGGGTCGAAGAAGCACGGCGGGCGCCGCTGCGGCAGCGGCCCGCCGGAGCGGCGGGCCTCCAGGACCGCCAGGGAGAAGCGGCCGTCCTCCAGGGCCTGGGTGACCCCGCGTACGTCGGACGGGTGCCGGGCCCGGTCCATCCGGTTCTTCGCGCTCTCGTAGGAGTCGAGCGCCCGCTCGTAGTCCGCGCGCATGGCGTCGTCGGCACCCGGTTCGGCCGGGTGGAAGTCGAGCCGTTCCAGGGTCTCGCCGTACGCGGTGACGTCCTCGTCCACGACGACCCGGAGTCTGTCGAGCGCGGCCCGCTCCTCGGCCTCCTTGCGCCTGCGGTTGCGGCGGACGAGCGCGTAGGCCGTGCCGGCGCCCAGGACCAGGATCGCGCCCGCCGTGATGAGCCCCGCGGCGGAGGACGGGCCGCCGCGGGACGCGCCGCCCCAGGAGGCGGGGGCGCTGCCCCGGGCCTGCTCGACGGCGCGGTCGACGAAGGCGTTCAGCTGGGTGGCGGCGTCGGTGTCCGCGCCGGGCGTCTTCACCGCGGCGGTGAGGTTGTGGACCGCCCGGGTGGACATCACCTGGGGATCGGCGCCCGCGTCGAACCCGTCGCCGAGGCGGACCGCGTAGACGCCGGTGATGCCGGTGGCGGTGCGCAGGGTGTTCAGCAGGGTCTTCGCGGGGAACGCGGAGCTCTGCGGCAGCACCGCCACGAACACCGGCTTGTCGGCGTCCCTGATCTTCTTCGCCAGGGCGGCGGCCTGGCGCGGCGGGAGCTGCCCGGAGGCCGCCGGGTCGACGTACACCGGGCCCTTGCGCAGCGCCCGTGCGACGTCGTCGACGGTGGACGCGGCGACGGCGGAGGCGGACGCGCCGGTCGCGGCGGCCGTCCTCGGTGCGTCCGTGGCCGTACCGAGGAGGGCCGCCGCCAGCATCAGCAGCAGGCCGGTCAGCATCGCCGGGAACAACCTGTTCCGCATAGTTCGAAGCTAACCCGGATGGGGGGCGCGTGCGACAGCCGTCGCGCGCCCCGGTTCACCGGCCCCGGGTGAGCCGAATGGTGTCGCGGTACCACTTGGCGCTGTCCTTGAGCGTCCGCTCCTGCGTGTCGTAGTCGACGCGGACGATGCCGAATCGCTTGTCGTAGCCGTAGGACCACTCGAAGTTGTCCATCAGCGACCAGGCGAAGTAGCCCCGGACGTCGGCTCCCTCGGCACGGGCCGCGGCGACGGCGGCGATGTGGTCGGCGAGATAGGTGGTCCGGTCGGCGTCGTGGATCTCTCCGTCCTCGGAGACGGTGTCCTCGAACGCGGCGCCGTTCTCGGTGATCACCGTCGGCAGGCCGTAATCCTTCTCCAGGCCCACCAGCAGGTCGGTGAGGGCGGTGGGGGTGATCTCCCAGTCCATCGCGGTGCGCGGCAGATCGCGTTCCACCCCACGGGTGACGGGCAGCCCCTCGGCGTCCACCGGGGAGCCCTCCTCGGTCACGCCGGAGAAGAGGGCGCCGCGGTAGAAGTTGACGCCGAGGACGTCGATCGGGGTGGCGATGGTGTCCAGGTCGCCGTCCCGGACCGGGAGCCGGGCGCCGTGCAGCGCGAGGTCGGCGACGACGTCCTGCGGATAGGCGCCCTTGACCAGCGGGTCCAGATAGAGACGGCGTCCCATGCCGTCCGCGCGGCGGCATGCCTCGGCGTCCTCGGGGCTGTCGGTCTCGGGGGTGGCGGTGCCGAGGTTGAGGGTGATGCCGAGTTCGAGTGCGTGGCCGCGGGCGGCGGCCGCCTCGCGGAGCTGCCGCGCGGCGAGGCCGTGGCCCAGGAGCAGATGGTGTACGGCCCGGATCGCGTCGCCGAAGTCCTGCCGGCCGGGCGCCTGGTTGCCGTACGCGTAGCCGAGCATGGCCGAGCACCAGGGCTCGTTCAGCGTCGTCCAGTGCTTCACCCGGTCGCCCAGCGCGTCGTGGGCGAGCGCGGCGTACTCGGCGAAGCGGTACGCGGTGTCACGGGCCGGCCAGCCGCCGGCGTCCTCCAGCTCCTGCGGGAGGTCCCAGTGGTAGAGGGTGACCCAGGGCGTGATGCCCTTGTCCTCCAGCTCGTCGACCAGCCGCTTGTAGAAGTCCAGCCCCTTCGCGTTGGCCGGGCCGCGCCCGCCCGGCTGGACGCGCGGCCAGGACAGCGAGAAGCGGTACGTGTCGACGCCCAGGTCCGCGATGAGGCGGACGTCCTCGGGCATCCGGTGGTAGTGGTCGCAGGCCACGTCGCCGTTCTCGCCGCGGACGACCATGCCGGGCACCCGGCAGTACGTGTCCCAGATGGACGGGGTCCGGCCGTCCTCGGCGGCGGCGCCCTCGATCTGGTAGGCGGCGGTGGCGACGCCCCAGCGGAAGTCCGCGGGCAGGCCGGGGACGGCCGCGGCGGTGATCTCGCGCGCGTAGGCCGTGGGGGTGACGATGTTCATGGGTCTCCTGTGGTGTGCGTGGGGTCACTGCGGGCGGGATGCCGTGGGCGGTGCGGACAGCGGCGCGCGGGACCGCCGGGAACGGGGTGGCACGGTCGCTACGGGTCCGGCGGGCGCCGCTACGGGCCGGGCGGGGCGGTCACCGCCGTCGCCGGGGCGGGCCGGTGGAGCCAGCAGGCCACCGTGCGCGAGGCGTCCCCGTCCGGTGCGGTGAGCGCCGGGACATGGGTGGCGCAGGCGTCGACCGCCTTGCCGCAGCGGGGATGGAAGGCGCAGCCGGCCGGCATGGCGGACAGGTGCGGGGGCGATCCGGGGATCCCGGTGAGTGCGCGGCGGGGGCCGTGCAGGGCGGGGAAGGAGTGCAGCAGCCCGTCGCTGTAGGGGTGGCGGGGGTCCCGGTAGATCGAGGAGGCGGCCGCCTCCTCGACGATCCGGCCGCCGTACATGATCGCGATCCGGTCCGAGAACTCGATCAGCAGCGAGATGTCATGGGTGATGAAGACGACCGAGAAGCCCAGCTCCTCGCGGAGCCTGACCAGCTGGCGCAGGATCTGGCGCTGCATGACGACGTCCAGGGCCGTCGTCGGCTCGTCCATGATGACGATCTCGGGCTCCAGCGCGAGCGCCATCGCGATCATCACGCGCTGGCGCATTCCGCCGGAGAGCTGGTGCGGGTAGGCGGCCAGCCGGTCGGCGGAGATGCCGACGAGCGCCAGCAGCTCCCGGGCGCGGGCGGTCCGTCCGTGCCGTCCGAGCTCCGGGCGGTGGGCCTGGAGCACATCGGTGAGCTGGCTGTGGACCGTGTGCACCGGGTTGAGCGAGTTCATCGCGCCCTGGAACACGATCGACAGCTCCTGCCAGCGGAAGGCCCTCAGCTCGGCCGCCGACAGGGCCAGCAGGTCGAGCGCCTCGCCGTCCCGGCGGTGGTAGTGGACCCGGCCGCCGGTGATCACCCCGGGCGGCTGGAGCAGCCGGGTCACGGCGTACGCCAGCGTCGACTTCCCGGAGCCCGACTCGCCCGCCAGGCCCAGGACTTCGCCCCGGTGCAGGGTGAGGTCGACGTCGCGCAGCGCGTGCGCGGCGCCGTCCCCGGTCCCGTAGTCCACGTTCAGGCCGCGGACGGTGAGAACGGGCTCGCTGCTGCTCATGGGCGGGGCTCCTTGTCGTGCGTACCGGGTGCCAGGGACGCGCGTGGCTCGGACGCGCGCACCACGGGCGTGAAGCCGACCCGTGTCCGGACCTTCCCGGAGGCACCGGTCTGCGTGCGCAGGCGCGGGTTGACGAACTCGTCGATGCCGAAGTTGATCAGGGCGAGGGACATGCCGAGCAGGGCGATGCAGAGGCCGGCCGGGACGAACCACCACCACGCGCCCTGGGCCAGGGCCTGGTTGGACTGCGCCCAGAACAGGACGGTCCCCCAGTTCCAGTCGGAGATGTCGGCGACGCCGATGAAGGCGAGGGTGATCTCGGAGAGGATCGCGAAGATGACGGTGGAGACGAAGCCGGAGGCGATCACGGCCGTCAGGTTGGGCAGGACCTCGAAGAAGATGATCCGCCAGGTCGACTCCCCGGTGGCGCGGGCCGCCTCGACGTAGTCCCGGCGGCGCAGCGAGAGCGTCTGGGCGCGCAGCACCCGCGCCCCCCACGCCCAGGAGGTGAGGGCGATGACGGAGGCGATGAGCAGGTCACCGGTGTCGGAGACGAAGCTGGCGATGATGATGATCAGCGGCAGCCCGGGGATGACCAGGAAGACGTTGGAGAGCAGCGAGAGCAGTTCGTCGGCGGTGCCGCCGAGGAAACCGGCGCTGACCCCGATCAGTACGGAGAGGATCGTCGCGAGTATCCCGGCGACGAAGCCGACGACCAGGACCCCCCGGGTGCCGACCAGGATCTGCGAGAGCACGTCCTGACCGGTCTGCGTGGTGCCGAACCAGTGCGCGCCGGACGGCGGCTGGAGCAGCTGGTCACCCATGGTGTCGGGGTCGTACGGGGCGATCCACGGCCCGATGACCGCGATGACCACGAAGAAGGCGAGGATGCCGAGGCCGACGACGGTCTTGCGGCCGCGCAGGAAGCGCAGCCCGCGCCGGCCGGACGCCGGGGGCCCGGCCGGACCGGTCCCGGCCGGTTCGGCGACGGCGGCCTCGGCAGTGGTGGCGGCCATGTCCTAGGCCTCCCTTCGGGTACGGGGGTCGAGGGCCATGTAGAGGATGTCGGCGAGCAGGTTCGCCGCGAGGACGGAGAGCGTGATGATCAGGAAGACGCCCTGCATCAGGGGGTAGTCCTTGGCGCCCACGGCCTGGAAGAGCTGGTAGCCGATGCCGGGGTAGGAGAAGACCATCTCCACGAGCAGGGTGCCGCCCACGATGAAGCCGAGCGAGAGGGCGAAGCCGGAGATGTTGGGGAGGATCGCGTTACGGGCGGCGTACCCGAACATCACCCGGCGCTCGGAGAGCCCCTTGGCCTGGGCAACCATGACGTAGTCCTCGGAGGAGACCGTCACCATCATGTTCCGCATGCCGAGGATCCACCCGGCCACGGCGCTGAGCACGATGGTGAGGCCGGGCAGCGCGCCGTGATAGAGGGCGCTGGAGATGAACGGCCAGTCGAAGGCGGGCACGAGCGAGTCGTCGTAGCCTCCGGCGGCCGGGAAGAGCGGCCACTTCACGGCGAAGAGCGCGATGGCGATGAGCCCGAGCCAGAAGTACGGGATGGCCGAGATGAAGGTGGTGACGGGCAGCAGGCTGTCCATCCAGGAGCCGCGCCGCCAGCCGGTGAGGACGCCGATGCCGGTGCCGAGCAGGAAGCTGATCAGGGTGGTGATGCCGACGAGCGCCAGGGTCCACGGCAGCGACTGGGCGATCACCTCGCTGACCGGGGTCGGGAAGAAGGTGAAGGAGAGTCCGAGGTCGCCGTCGAGCAGATGCGCCCAGTAGTCGGTGTACTGCTGCCAGAGCGAGCGGTGTTGGTCGAGGCCGAAGAGCGCCTTCAGGGACGCGATGGCGCCGGTGTCGAGCTGGCCCTGGAACCGGGCGAGGAGTGCCTGGACCGGGTCGCCGGGCATCATGCGCGGGATCAGGAAGTTGATGGTGATCGCGGCCCAGGCGGTGACCAGGTAGAAGGCGAGCCGTTGCAGCAGGTACTTCACTTCGCGGCCTCCTTCCGGTGCTCGCCGTGCGTCTCGGTGCCGTCGGTCTCCGTGCCGACCGGCTTCGTACCGTCCGCTTCCGTACCGGCTGTCTCCGTGCCGTCCGTCTCGGTGCCTTCGGCCTCGGTGCCAGCTGTCTCCGTACCGTCCGTCCCCCTGCCTTCCGCTTCCGTGTCGCCCGTCCCCGTGCCGTCCGCGTACAGCCAGCAGGCCACCCACTGGCCGCCTACGAGGTCGAAGCGGGGCGGGAGTTCGGTGCGGCAGCGCTCCATGGCCTTCGGGCAGCGGGGGTGGAAGCGGCAGCCCGGGGGCGGGTCGATCAGCGAGGGCGGTTCGCCGCCGCCGGTGTCCTCCTGCTCCGCCTCGGCGGCCACCCGGTCCGGGTCGGGCGCCGAGGCGATGAGGAGCTGGGTGTAGGGGTGGGCGGGGCGCTGGGTGACGGTCTCGCTGTCCCCGCCCTCGACGATCCGGCCCGCGTACATCACCAGCGTGGTGTCCGCGAAGTAGCGGGCCGAGGCGATGTCGTGGGTGATGTAGAGGATCGCGAGGCGCAGCCGGTCCTTGAGGTCCTTGAGCAGGTTGAGCACGCCGAGCCGGATCGAGACGTCCAGCATCGAGACGGGCTCGTCGGCGAGCAGGACCTGGGGGTCGGCGCCGAGCGCGCGGGCGATGGCCACGCGCTGGCGCTGTCCCCCCGACAGCTCGTGCGGGAACCTGTCCAGGTACTGGTGCGCGGGGGTGAGCTGGACCCGGTCCAGCAGCGCGGTCAGGTTCTTCTCCAGCTCCGCGTCCCCGTCGCCCGCCCGGCCGTGGATCCGCAGCGCCCGGGTGAGGTGGTAGCGCACGGTGTGCACCGGGTTCAGCGAGGCGAACGGGTCCTGGAAGATCAGCTGGACCCGGCGCACATGGGCGCGGAAGGACCGGCCCCGTCCGGTCTTCACGGCCGTGCCGTCCAGCCGGATCTCGCCGCCGGTCAGCGGGTGGAGCCGGGCGAGGAGTCTGGCCACGGTGGACTTCCCGGAGCCCGACTCCCCCACCAGCGCGGTGACCGTGCCGCGCCGCAGTTCCAGCGAGACGTCGTCGACGGCGTGGACGGTACGGCGCCGGCCCGTGACGAGGTCGCGTCCGGTGCGGCGTACGGGGAAGTGCTTGGTGACGGAGCGTGCTTCGAGCACGATCTGGTTCTGTGCGGGCTGTTTCGACATGGCCGGTCCCTGTGTCCCGTATCCCCTGGCTCTACTTGGCGGGCTGGAGCTTCAGCACGATCTGCAGCGCGGACGGCTGGGTGTGCTGCGGCGGGGCGTACGGGTCGGCCTCGGTGGGCCAGCCCACCCAGTTCTTCGTGGAGTACTCGGCTCCGATGGGGGCGGCGGCCGTCGGGATCATCGGCGCCTGCTCGACCATGATCTTCTGGAGGGTGTTCATCGCCTCGGTGCGGGCGGAGTCCTCGGTGGCGGTGGCGAACGCCTTGAGCGCCTTGGTCGCCTCTTCGCTCTTGAACCGCCCGAAGTTGCCCTGCTGGGACGCCTGGCCGACGGGCTGGAGCAGCGCGCCGTCCATGATGTTCTGGTACATGTCGTACGGGGTGGCGCCGTTGTTGGTCCAGTGCAGGGTGGCGTCGAAGTTGCCGTTGGCGACGTCCGCGCCCCAGGCCTCGGCGGTCTGCGTCTTGACCTTGGCCTCGATACCGAGCTGCTTGATGTTGTCCTTGATGATCGCGAGGCCGGTGATGTAGTCGTTCCAGCCGGCCGGGTCGGTGAAGGTGAGCTTCACCGGCTTGCCGTCCGGGTCCTTCAGTACGCCGCCGCTGAGCTCGAATCCGGCGTCGGCGAGGAGCTTCTTGGCGCCCGCCACGTCCGGCGCGGTGGTGGCGTTCTTGTAGTCGGGGGCGAGGAAGGACTCACCGGCGGGCAGCGGGATGCCGGTCGGGTTGGTGATCTCCGGGTAGAGCGTGGCCTCGGCCTGGGTGTGGATCGCCTTGCGGTCGACGACCATCGCCATGGCCTTGCGCAGCGCCGGGTTGTCGAGGGGCTTGCGCGTGGTGTTGAACCACAGTCCGTGGATGCCGAGCCCCGAGGGGAACCAGAGCTTGTGGTTCTTGGGGTCCTTGGCTATGAACAGCTGCTTGTAGTTGGGCATGAAGACGAACGACCACTCGACCTTGCCGTTCGCCAGCGCCGTGGTCGCCGCGCTGTTGTCGTTGTACGCGGTGTAGCGCAGCTCCTTGACCTTGGTCTCGCCCTTCCAGTACGTGGGCGTGGCGGTCAGCGTGGTGGTCTGCGGGGTGAACGTCTTGAGCTTGTAGGGGCCGGAGCCGACGGGTGTGCGGTTGGCCCAGGTCTCGGGGTTCTTGACGCCTTCCCAGATGTGCTTGGGCACGATGAACTGCTGGATGATCTTGTTCTGGTTGACGTACTGGGACTCCTTGAAGGTCAGCACGACCTTCTGGCCCTGCACGGCGACCCCGTCGAACGGGATGCCGTTCCAGTTGAGAGCGGTGTGCTTCTTGAGCAGCTCGAAGGTGTACGCGACGTCGTCGGCGGTCAGCGGCTTGCCGTCGGCCCACTTGGCCCTGGCGTCGAGGGTGAAGGTGACCTTGGTGAAGTTGGACTCCCACTTCCAGTCGGTCGCCAGCCACGGGGTCGCCTTGTCGGCGGGCCGGATCTGGCTCGTCATGGCGAGGGGCTCGTAGATCATGTAGCGGTAGCCGAGCGTGGCGCCCGCCGAGGTGTTCAGGAACGGGTTGCTGTTGTCGGTCTGCGGTCCGTCCGGCTTGCCGAGGGTGAGCACTCCGGAGGCGCCGCCCCCCTTGTTGGCACCCGAGTTGGCGGACGAGCAGCCGGCGGCGAGCGCCACCACTGCGGTGGCGATCGAGAGCGCTCTCAAGACGGTGTGACGTCGTGCGGACATGGCGACTCCAGGAGGGAATTCGGGAGGCTCGGTGATGGGGAGGAGCGGACGGCCGGCGGGTCCGGCCCGACCGCTACGGCGCCGAGTGGCGCACGACCAGTTCGGTGGGCAGTACGACCGGTGCGTCGGGCACGGCCGTGCCGCCGAGGTGGGAGAGCAGCACCCGTGCGGCCGTCTCGCCCATCCTGCGGGCGGGCTGGCGCACGGTGGTCAGCGGCGGTTCGGTGTGCTCGGCCATCGGGATGTCGTCGAAGCCGACCACGGCGATGTCGTCGGGCACCGACCGCCCGGCCGCGCGCAGCGCCCGCAGCACGCCCGCCGCACTGATGTCGTTGTGCGCGAAGACCGAGTCGAACTCCGCGCCGGAGGCGAGGAGCCGCTCCACGGCCAGTCGGCCGCTGCGTTCGGTGAAGTCCCCCTCGACGACGAGCTCGGTGGGCAGGACCGTACGGAATCCGTCCAGCCGGTCGCGTACGCAGCCGAAGTGCTGGGGGCCCGTGATGACCAGGGGCCGGGTCCGTCCGGCGGTGAGCAGATGGCGCGCGGCGCTCGCGCCCCCCTCGTGATTGGTGGTCACGACGGAGGGGAACTCGGGGTGGTGGCCTCGGTCGTCGATCAGCACGATCGGCAGACCGCCGCGGTGCAGCGCGGTGAGGTGGTCGAGGGTGTTCTCCGGTTCGACGACCAGGAGCCCGTCGAAGGCGCGTGCCGACACCTGGCCGGTGAAGCGCTGCACGGACTCGGCGCCCCGGTTGCAGGTGAAGAGCAGCAGCCCGTAGTCGGCGGCCTCGACGGTGTCCACGACGCCCTGGAGCACCTCGCCCATCCACGGCCAGGTGAGCGAGGGCACCAGCATGCCGAGCGTGCGGCTGCTGCCGCGGGCCAGCCCGACGGCGCCCGAGCTGGGTACGTAGCCGAGCTGTGCGATCACTTCACGAACGCGCGCGGCCGTGGAACCGTTCACTTCGCCCTTGGTGTTGACGACGCGTGACACGGTCGTCTTGCTGACGCCGGCCACACGGGCGACATCGGCGATGGTGACACGCATCGGGGCCTCCGGGACACGGCATGGCGGGGCAGCTGGCAGCGGTACCGCAACCGGTTCCGGAACCGGTACCGGCGTTGCGGCGTGAGTTAACCCCGCCGGAACACCGCCGTCAATACTTCACACCGACATTGGTCCGTACCCATCCTCCGCCTCATCTCCCGTGGGGCTGAGGCAAGTTGTCCGTTCACTTCCTGAAGGCACACGCGCGATGCGGCCACCGGCCGCGATGCGCCTTCGGCTTGATCGACCGCTGTCGCGCCACCGCGGCCTGGCTAGTGTGACCGGGTGACAGAATTCAGCGTCCTCGACGACAAGACCGACTGGCAGCAGGACCTGGAGCGGCGGTTGCTCGCCTCGTACCGGGCGGCCGGGCTGGGGCTGCCCGCCGCGGAGGGCATGCTCGACGGCGTGCGCGGGAGCATCGGCGACTGGACCGTCGCCCGGATCACCGACGGCGGGGCCGAAGTGGGCCACGTCGCGGTGTCGGTGGGCGACGACAACGGTCTGCTCGCGGGCCGGATCGGCGATCTGCACATCGACGCCCCGCAGGCCGACGCCGGGTACGGGCGGGCGGCCCGGGAATGGGCGGAGCAGTGGTGCGCGCGGCGCGGGGCGGCTCGCATCGGCGTACGGCTGACCGAGCCCGGCGGCGAGCTGTTCGACGCGTACGCCGTGCGCGGCCAGGTCCGGGCGCGGCTGCTCGGCTCCCCGCCGGAGCCCGCCGGGGAGGTCACCGCCCGGCCGATGACGCACGACGAGTTCCCCGGGTGGCTCACCTCCGAGAAGACCTCCTACGCCGGTGACATCATCCGGGCCGGCGCGCTGAGCGAGGAGGAGGCCGTGCGCAAGTCCGACCGCGACTTCGCGCAGCTGCTGCCCGAGGGCCTGGACACCCCCGACAACACCCTCCTGGTGCTGGAGGCGGCGGGCGGCCCCATCGGCACCGGCTGGCTGAAGCACCGCCATCTGCCCGGGGCCACCTACGGCTACGGGCTGCACATCCAGGAGCGGTACCGGGGCAAGGGGTACGGCCGGGCGGCGATGTCGGCCGGTGAGGCGGTGACGCTCGCGGCCGGCGACTCCACGCTGATGTTCACCGTGTGGGGCGGCAACGAGGTGGCCATGAACCTGTACACGAGCGCCGGGTACCGGGTCGTGGAGGAGGTGCGCTACCGCGACCTCCCCCGCCCCACCGCCTGACCGGCACGCCCTGGGCGGCACGGCCGGGCGGCGGACCCACGGCGCGGGCGCGCGATGGGTCCGCTCCCTCTGGCCCTACTCCGTGGGCTCGATCCCCGCCCGCAGCAGACCGTAGGTGTACGCGTCCTCCAGCGCCTGCCAGGACGCGGCGATGACGTTCTCCGCGACGCCCACGGTCGCCCAGTCGCCGGTGCCGTCGCCGGTGGTGATGAGGACCCGGGTGGTGGACTCGGTGCCGGTGCGGCCTTCGAGGATGCGGACCTTGTAGTCGATCAGCTCCAGCTTGGCGAGCTGGGGGTAGATCCGTTCCAGGGCCACCCGCAGCGCCCGGTCCAGGGCGTTGACCGGGCCGTTGCCCTCGGCGGTGGCGACGATCCGCTCGCCCTTGGCCCAGAGCTTCACGGTCGCCTCGTTGGCGTGCGTGCCGTCGGGGCGGTCCTCGGCGATGGCGCGCCAGGACTCGGTGCGGAAGTAGCGGCGCACCCGGCCCTCGGCCTCGGCGCGCAGCAGCAGTTCGAAGGAGGCGTCGGCGGCTTCGTAGGTGTAGCCCCTGAGCTCGCGCTCCTTGACCCGCTCGACGACCCGGCCGACGAGTTCGCGGTCGCCGCCGAGGTCGATGCCGAGCTCCTTGCCCTTGAGCTCGATGGAGGCGCGGCCCGCCATGTCGGAGACCAGCATCCGCATGGTGTTGCCGACCAGGGCGGGGTCGATGTGCTGGTAGAGGTCGGGGTCGACCTTGATCGCGGAGGCGTGCAGTCCGGCCTTGTGGGCGAAGGCGGAGACACCCACGTAGGGCTGGTGGGTGGAGGGGGTCAGATTGACGACCTCGGCGATGGCGTGCGAGACCCGGGTCATGTCGGCGAGCGCGCCCTCGGGCAGCACGGCCTTGCCGTACTTGAGCTCCAGGGCGGCGACGACCGGGAAGAGGTTGGCGTTGCCGACCCGTTCGCCGTAGCCGTTGGCGGTGCACTGGACGTGGGTGGCGCCCGCGTCGACGGCGGCGAGGGTGTTGGCGACCGCGCAGCCGGTGTCGTCCTGGGCGTGGATGCCGAGCCGGGCGCCGGTGTCGGCGAGCACCGTGGAGACCACGGCCTGGACCTGGGCGGGAAGCATGCCGCCGTTGGTGTCGCAGAGGATGACGACATCGGCGCCGGCCTCGGAGGCGGCGCGGACGACGGCCTTGGCGTACTCGGGGTTGGCGCGGTAGCCGTCGAAGAAGTGCTCGCAGTCCACGAAGACCCGGCGGCCCTGCTCCCGGAGGTAGGAGACGGTGTCGACGACCATCTCCAGGTTCTCTTCGAGCGTGGTGCGCAGCGCGAGTTCCACATGGCGGTCGTGGGACTTGGCGACCAGGGTGATCACCGGGGCGCCGGAGGCCAGCAGGGCCTTGACCTGGGGGTCCTCGGCGGCCTTGCCGCCGGCTCTGCGGGTCGCGCCGAAGGCGACCAGCTCGGCGTTCTTGAACGTGATCTCCTGGCGCGCGCGGGCGAAGAACTCGGTGTCGCGGGGGTTGGCGCCGGGCCAGCCGCCCTCGATGAAGCCCACGCCGAAGTTGTCCAGGTGCCGGGCAATGGTGAGCTTGTCCGCGACCGTCAGGTTGATGCCTTCACGCTGGGCCCCGTCGCGCAGTGTGGTGTCGAAGACATGGAAACTGTCGTCGGTGGGCTTGGCCTTGGTGGTCATGCTGGTCTGACTCCTGTCGGATGAGCGGATCCGGACGATCTGGCTCCACTTGCCCCCATCATCCCGTGCGCGCCTCGCTCCGGCCGAGGTGAGGGCCGGAAAACGAAAAAACCCCTCGCGGGTGCGAGAGGTCTGCGCGCGGGTCTGGGGCACGATGGCCGCGCCGCACGTGGTGGTGCGGGGCGATCACTGCGGACCGGCGCGCCTGCTGCCGATAATCATGGCGAACGAGGGCACGGAGGCAGTCTTGCACAGGGCCGCCTCCGCGCCCCGCCCCGTCTCAGGATGCGGGCGTGACGCTGGTCGCTCCGGAGGGCTCCGCGCTCTCCCGGTCCGCGTCCCGGACCCCGACCCGGCCCAGGTCGATGTCGCGGGTCTCGCGCATGGTCAGGTAGACGACCAGGGAGACCGCCGCGCAGCCCGCCACGTACCAGTAGAAGCCGGACTCGACGCCCGCCTTCTTGAACCAGAGCGCCACGTATTCGGCGGTGCCGCCGAAGAGCGCGTTGGCCAGGGCGTACGGGAGGGCGACGCCCAGGGCGCGGATGCCGGTCGGGAAGAGCTCCGCCTTCACACAGGCGTTGATCGAGGTGTATCCGGTGACGACGACCAGGGCGAGCAGCGCCAGGCCGAAGGCGGGCCAGAAGGTGCCGGCGTGCTTGAGCATCGTCATGATCGGCACGGTCAGGAAGGTGGAGCCGACGGCGAAGGTGATCAGCAGCGGGCGGCGGCCGACCCGGTCGGAGACCATGCCGGCCAGCGGCTGGATGCACATGAAGACGAACAGCGCGCAGAAGCTGACGAGCGAGGCGGTGGGCTTGTCCATGCCCGCGCTCGTGGAGAGGAACTTGGAGAGATAGGTCGTGTACGTGTAGTAGGCGACGGTCCCGCCCATGGTCAGCGCCATCACCAGGAACGCCTCGCGCTTGTGCCGCCACAGCGCCTTCAGCGTGCCGCGGTCGTCCTGGTCGGCGGCGCCGGACTCCGCGTACACCTCGGTCTCCAGCATCGAGCGGCGCAGGTAGAAGACGATCGCGGCACCGAGCGCGCCGACGACGAACGGGATGCGCCAGCCCCAGCTGTGCAGGGCCGCCTCGGACATGTTGCGCTGGAGGACGATCTGGAGGCCGAGACCGACCAGCTGCCCGGCGGTCATGGACACGTACTGGAAGCTGGAGGCGAAGCCGCGCCGGTCGGGGGCGGACGCCTCGGTGAGGTACGTGGCGCTGGCGGCGTACTCGCCGCCGACCGAGAGGCCCTGGAGCAGCCGGGCCACCAGCAGGACGGCGACACCGCCGTACCCCGCGACCTCGTACGTCGGCGCGACGGCGATGAGGATCGCGGAGGCCGACATCAGCGTGACGGTGAGGGTGAGTGCCGCCTTGCGGCCCCGGCGGTCACCGATCCGGCCGAGCAGCCAGCCGCCGACCGGCCGCATGAAGAAGCCGACGGCGAAGATGCCCATGGTGTTCATGAGATTGGCGGTCTCATTGCCTTCGGGGAAGAACGAATCCGCGAAGTAGACCGCGAAGGTCGCGTACACGAACCAGTCGAACCACTCGACCATGTTGCCGGCCGAGCCGACCCAGATTTTCTTCCACTGCTCTCGTCCCATGGTCCGTCACCGTGCCCGAACAGCCGGGACCGGAACAAGGGCGCAATGCGCAACGATCACGCGTACTTACGTGCGTTTCGTTCACGGCTCCGCGGCCGCTACCGGACGGCCAGCGAGTCCTCGACGAACTCCCTTGCCTGCTCCAGGGCTTGGTCCCGTCCGGTGCCGGGGAGGCCGACCGCGACATGGACGCTGAAGCCGTCGAGCAGGGCGCGCAGCCGGGTGGCGTACCGCTCCGCGTCGACCGGGCGGAACTCCCCGGCCGCCGCGCCCCCGTCCAGCAGGCCCACCAGGTCGCGGTGCCAGGCGGCCTCGACGGCGGCCTGGCGGGCTCGGGCGTCGTCGTCCGCACTCCGCGCGCGGTTCCACACCTCCAGCCAGAGCGTCCAGTGGGGGTCGCGGTCGCCGTCGGGGAGGTACAGGCCGATGTATCCGTCGAGCCGTTCGCGGGCGGTGCCCGGCCCCGCGAGCAGGGCGCGCCGCGCCGCGCCGAGCCGTCCCTCGCTCCACTCCAGGGTCTGGAGCAGCAGCTCGTCCTTGGTGCGGAAGTAGTAGAGGAGGTGTCCGCTGCTCATGCCGACCTCGCGGCCGAGTCCGGCCATGGTGAGGCCGTCGAGCCCCCGTTCGGCGATGGTGGCCATGGCTGCGGCCAGCAGTTCCTCACGGGGCGGGGCGGTGTTGCGACGGCGTGGCGCGGGGGGCACGGTTCAGACCTTCGGCTGCTGCTGGGTGATGCAGTGGATGCCTCCACCGCCGGCAAAGATCGTACGGGCGTCGACGAGCGTCACCGTGCGCTCGGGGAACAACTCGCCGAAGACGGCCGCCGCCTCCTTGTCGCGCGGGTCGTCGAAGGCACAGAGGACCACGCCGCCGTTGCAGAGGTAGTGGTTGATGTAGGAGTAGTCGACCCACTCCCCGTCCGCCTTCAGCACGGTGGGCGCCAGGACCTCCACCACCTCCAGCGGGCGGCCCCGGGCGTCGGTGGCCTCGCGCAGGACGCGCACGGTCTCGCGGGTGATCTCGTGGTCCGGGTGGGCCGGGTCCGGCTGGACATGGGCGACGACGGTGCCGGGGCGGGCGAAGGCGGCGACGATGTCGACATGGCCGAGGGTGCCGTACGTGCCGTAGTCGCCGGCCAGTCCGCGCGGCAGCCAGATCGCCTTCTCGGTGCCGAGCAGGGCGTGGATCTCGGTCTCGACCTGTTCGCGGGTCCAGTCGGGGTTGCGCTCCTCGCCGAGCTGGACGGTCTCGGTGAGCAGGACGGTGCCCTCGCCGTCCACATGGATGGCGCCGCCCTCGTTGACCAGCTTCGAGCTGTGCACGGGCGCGCCCGCGAGCCCGGCGACGGAGCGGGCGATGTGCTGGTCGTGCTCCCAGCGGGCCCAGTCCTGGGCGCCCCAGCCGTTGAACGTCCAGTCGACGGCGGCCAGTTGCCGTCCGTCGGTGACGAAGGTGGGGCCGATGTCCCGCATCCAGGCGTCGTCCAGCGGGCGGACGGCCAGCTCGATGTCCGGGCCGAGGAGCGCGCGGGCGCCGTCCTCCTGGCCGGGGCCGACGACCACCGTCACGGGTTCGAAGCGGCGCACGGCGCGGGCGACGGTGGCCCAGGCGGCGCGGGCCTCGTCCAGTTCGGCCTCGGTCCCGAAGGTGGGGTTGGGGCCGGGCCAGGCCATCCAGGTGCGTTCGTGCGGGGCCCACTCGGGCGGCATGCGGAAGGTCACGGTGTGGTCCTCAGAGGAAGTAGAGACGGTTCAGGGAGACGGAGTCGGCGGGTTCGGAACGCAGCGGGTCGCCGTCCAGGGTGACCAGGCCGCTGCGGGCGTCCACGGCGACCGACCCGGTGCGGGAGTTGTGGATCAGGTCGCCGGGGCCGATGCCCCGGGTGCCGCGCACGCCGACGCGGCGGCGGCGGGTGGGCATCGAGTCCGCGCCGAGCTGGGTCGCCGCCTGCGAGACGAAGGCCACGGAGAGGTCGGCAGCGGTGGCTCCGTACGCCCCGAACTGCGGCCCGAGGATCAGGGGTTCGCAGGTGTCGGTGGCGGCGTTCGGGTCGCCGGTGACGCCGTAGGCGGGGAAGCCGGACTTCAGGACGAGCTGCGGCTTCGCGCCGAAGAACTCGGGGCGCCACAGCACGATGTCGGCCATCTTGCCGGTCTCGATGGAGCCGATCTCGTGGGCGAGGCCATGGGCGATGGCGGGGTTGATGGTGAGCTTGGCGATGTAGCGCAGCACCCGGGCGTTGTCGTCCGCCGGGCCGTCGCCCTCCATCGGGCCGAGTTCGGCCTTCATCTTCCCGGCCATCGCGAAGGTGCGGCGCACCGTCTCACCGGCCCGCCCCATGCCCTGCGCGTCGGAGGAGGTGATGCCGATGGCCCCGAGGTCGTGCAGCACGTCCTCGGCGCCCATCGTCCCGGCGCGGATGCGGTCGCGGGCCATGGCGGCGTCGCCCGGCAGGTCGGTCTTGAGGTCGTGGACGGAGACGATCATCCCGTAGTGCTCGGCGACCGCGTCCCGGCCGAAGGGCAGGGTCGGGTTGGTGGACGAGCCGATGACGTTCTCGACGCCCGCCATCTTGAGGACGTTGGGGACGTGTCCCCCGCCGCAGCCCTCGATGTGGAAGGCGTGGATCGTGCGGCCCTCCAGGACGCGCAGGGTGTCCTCGACCGACAGGCACTCGTTCAGCCCGTCGCTGTGCAGGGCGACCTGGACGTCGTACTCCTCGGCGACCCGCAGCGCGGTGTCCAGCGCGCGGGTGTGGGCGCCCATGTCCTCGTGGACCTTGAAGCCGCAGGCCCCGCCCTCCGCGAGTGCCTCGACCAGCGGGGCCTGGTGGGAGGACGAGCCGCGGCCCAGGAAGCCGATGTTGACCGGCCAGGCGTCGAAGGCGTTGAAGGCGTGGCGCAGCGCCCAGGGCGAGTTGACTCCGACGCCCCAGACCGGGCCGAACTCCTGGCCGATGATCGTGGTGACGCCGGAGGCGAGCGAGGCCTCCATGATCCGCGGCGAGAGCAGATGGACATGGGTGTCGACGGCGCCCGCCGTCGCGATCATCCCCTCGCCGGAGACGATGGTGGTGCCCGTGCCGACGACGACGTCGACGCCGTCGAGGGTGTCCGGGTTCCCGGCCCGGCCGATCGCGGAGATCCGGCCCTCGCGGATCCCGATCGACACCTTGCGGATGCCCTGCACGGCGTCGATGACCAGCACATTGCTGATGACGACGTCGCAGGTGTCACGGACCGCGGCGGCCTTGAGGTGCAGCCCGTCGCGGGCGGTCTTGCCGAAACCGGCGAGGAACTCCTCACCGTGCTTCTGCGCGTCGGACTCGACGCGGACGGTCAGCCCGGAGTCGCCGAGCCTGACCCGGTCCCCGGCGCGCGGCCCGTGCACGGAGGCGTACTCGTACGGATCGATGCTCATCGTTCAGCTCCCAGATATCCACAGGCCGCGGCGCGCCGCAGGGCCTCTTCCCGCGCGCCGGGGGCGTCCAGCTCCCCGTCGACCAGGCCCGCGAAGCCGATCGCGATCCGGTCGCCGCCGATGGGCACCAGTCCCACCTCGACGGACTCGCCGGGACCGAACCGGACGGAGGACCCGGCCGGGACGCCGAGCCGCATCCCGTAGGCGGCGCCGCGGTCGAAGTCGAGCCGGGGATTGGCTTCGAAGAAGTGGAAGTGCGAGGTCACGGAGACCGGCACGGTCGCGGTGTTGTGGACGGTCAGCCGTACCGCGGGCTCCGGCTCGGGCGTGGCGGGGCCGGGGACGACGGCCCCTGGCCCCTGGTCGCCCAGCCCCTCGCCGAGCGGCCCGGAGACCACGGCGAGCCGCGAGCCGTCGTCGAAGACGGCCTCCACATGGACCTCGGTGACCACGTCGGCGACGCCCGGCAGTACGTCGTCGGGGCCGAGCACGGACCGGGCGGCCTCGATGGCCTCGGCCAGTCGGCGCCCGTCCCGGGCTGCCTCGCAGACCGTGTCCGCGATCAGCGCGGTGGCCTCGGGGACATTGAGCTTGAGTCCCCGGGCGCGGCGGGCCCTGGCCAGCTCGGCGGCGCCGAAGAGCAGCAGCCGGTCACGTTCCGTCGGAGTCAGTCGCACGTCTCCACACCTCTCGCTTGGAGCGTCACTCTAACCCGTGGTTAGAGTGACGCTCTAAGTCTGTGAGAAGGCACACTCCGGCGGTGCGGGGTGCGCCTACCGGCCGGGTCCGCGCGGACACGCGAAAGCCGCGCCCCGCGGGGAGCGGGGCGCGGCTTTTCGTCCTGCGGGGAGCGGACCGGCGATCCGGTCGGCGGGGAAGAACCTTTAGCCGAGGGGGTGCATCCAGCCGTGGGTGTCCTCGGCGACGCCGCGCTGGATGTCGAGCAGGCGCTCGCGCAGCTTCAGCGTGACCTCGCCGGGCGTGCCGTCGCCCTGGAGCCATTCGGCGCCCTCGCACTTGACGGTGCCGACGGGCGTGATGACGGCGGCGGTGCCGCAGGCGAAGACCTCGGTGAGGGTGCCGTTCGCGCTGTCCTCGCGCCACTGGTCGATGGAGACGCGGCCCTCCTCGGACTCGTAGCCGAGGTCGCGGGCGACCTTGAGCAGCGAGTCACGGGTGACCCCGGCGAGCAGCGAGCCGGTCAGGGTCGGGGTGATGATCTTGTTCCCGTACACGAAGTACAGGTTCATCCCGCCGAGCTCCTCGACCCACTTGTGCTCGACCGCGTCGAGGTAGGCGACCTGGTCGCAGCCCTTCTCGGCGGCCTCGGCCTGGGCGAGGAGGGACGCGGCGTAGTTGCCGCCGGTCTTGGCGTCGCCCATGCCGCCGGGGACGGCGCGCACCCGGTTCTCGGAGAGCCAGATCGAGACCGGCTTCACACCGCCGGGGAAGTACGCCCCGGCCGGCGAGGCGATCACCAGGAACAGGTACTCGTTGGAGGGCCGCACGCCGAGACCGACCTCGGTCGCGATCATGAACGGGCGCAGGTAGAGGGACTCCTCGCCGCCGTGCGCCGGGACCCATGCCTCGTCCTGCTTGACCAGCGCGTCACAGGCCGCGATGAACGTCTCGACGGGCAGCTCGGGCATGGCCAGCCGGCGGGCGGAGCCCTGGAAGCGCCTGGCGTTGGCCTCGGGCCGGAAGGTGGCGACCGAGCCGTCGGGCTGGCGGTAGGCCTTGAGCCCCTCGAAGATCTCCTGCGCGTAGTGCAGGGTCATGTTGGCGGGATCGAGCGAGAGCGGTGCGTACGGCACCAGCTGGGCGTCGTGCCAGCCGCGGCCTTCGGCCCACTTGATGGTCACCATGTGATCGGTGAAGTGGCGGCCGAATCCTGGGTTGACCATGCTCGCCTCGCGCTCCGCGTCGGACAGCGGGTTCGAGGAGGGCTTGAGCTCGATCGTGAGCGTCGTCATGAGTGCGTGTCCTTCACCGTTGTGTGTGTTGGACCGCACCCGCGCCGCTCCTGTCAGACAGGTGCTAGGACGTCCGAGCTTTGTCGCGAGCCACGGCCCCGTTCGATTATCGCTCTCGGGTGGCCGTGCACGAAACGACACGTGTGCGGTCCAGTGGTCGATGGTCGCACCCGGGGCCGCACAAGGTGAAGCCGCCGGGTGCGGCTGCTGCCCGGCGGCTTCGAAACGGAGTCGTCGGGTCAGTTCGCTACGCGTACCGCGAGCGCGTCGCCGATCTGTTCGGTCGTGCGGCTCGCCGCGCCCCCGCGCTCCGCGAGGTCGGCGGAGACGGCGTCCTCGACGCGCGCGGCCTCGGTCTCGTGGCCGAGGTGGCGCAGCAGGAGGGCGACGGAGAGGACCGTGGCGGTCGGGTCGGCCTTGCCCTGGCCCGCGATGTCGGGGGCGGAGCCGTGGACCGGCTCGAACATCGACGGGAAGGTGCCCGTCGGGTTGATGTTGCCGGACGCGGCCAGGCCGATGCCGCCGGTCACGGCAGCGGCGAGGTCGGTGAGGATGTCACCGAAGAGGTTGTCGGTGACGATGACGTCGAAGCGCTCCGGCTGGGTGACGAAGAAGATCGTCGCGGCGTCGACGTGCAGGTAGTCGGTGGTGACCTCGGGGTACTCGGCCGCGACCCGGTCGAAGATGTTCTTCCACATGTGGCCGGCGTACACGAGGACGTTGTTCTTGTGCACCAGCGTCAGCTTCTTGCGCGGGCGGGCGTTCGCCCGCTCGAACGCGTCACGGACGACGCGCTCGACGCCGTACGCGGTGTTGACGCTGACCTCGGTGGCGACCTCGGCGGGCGTACCGGTGCGCAGCGAACCGCCGTTGCCGGTGTACGGGCCCTCGGTGCCCTCGCGGACGACGACGAAGTCGATGTCCGGGCGGCCGGCCAGCGGGGTCGAGGTGTTCGGGAACAGCTTCGACGGCCGCAGGTTGATGAAGTGGTCGAAGGCGAACCGCAGCTTCAGCAGGAGCCCGCGCTCCAGGACGCCGGACGGCACGGAGGGGTCGCCGATCGCCCCGAGGAGGATGGCGTCGTGGCCCTTGAGGGCTTCGAGCTCCGCGTCCGGGAGGGTTTCCCCCGTGCGGTGCCAGCGCCGGGCACCAAGGTCGTACTCCTTGGTCTCCAGCTTCACGTCCTGCGGGAGAACGGCGCGGAGGACCTTGAGGCCCTGGGCCACGACCTCCTGGCCGATACCGTCACCGGGGATCACTGCGAGATTGATGCTGCGAGACATGTCCGCACCCTACTGCGCGTCCCATCCCATGACATACGGCGTCCACCATACGGACACATGGGGAGCTGTACGTGTACCGTTCACCTATTCGACGGTACGGCGTCGATCAACGGGTGGATGTTCTGCTTCATGGACATCCCCCGTTTCGGAATCCCCGAGAAGCTCGCCGACCGCATGAGCATGGCGGAGCAGCACGAGTATCTGCGGGCCCGGCTGACCCGGCGCGGCGTGCTGCGTACGAGCGTGGCGACCGCCGCGGTCGCCGGTGTCGGGCTCGCCGCCTCGCCCGCCCAGGCCGCCCCCACCACCCTCGCCTCGCGCCGCACCTCCACCCAGGTGGACGGCTCGCTGGTGGCGCCGTTCGGCCGGCACCTGGCGTACGGCGCCGATCCGCGCACGCAGATGGCGGTCTCCTGGCAGGTCCCGTTCGCCGTGAAGCGGCCGTACATCCGGATCGGCCACAAGCCGTGGGCGCTCGGCCACCGGATCGAGGCCGAGGTGCGCCACCTGACCACCCCCGAGCTGAACGGCGGCAAGATCGCGGCCGCCGAGCAGTTCTATGTGCACGCGAGCCTGGAGCGGCTCCACCCCGGCACGACGTACTACTACGGTGTCGGCCACGACGGCTTCGACCCCGCCGACACCCGCAACCTGGGCACGCTCGGCACCTTCACCACCGCGCCCTCGCGCGCCGAGCCCTTCACCTTCACCGCCTTCGGCGACCAGGGCGTCAGCTACCACGCGCTCGGCAACGACCAGCTGATCCTGGGCCAGAACCCGGCGTTCCACCTGCACGCGGGCGACATCTGCTACGCCGACCCGTCCGGCTCCGGGCAGACCACCGACAGCTACGACGCCCGCACCTGGGACCAGTTCCTGGCGCAGACGGAGACCGTGTCGAAGACCGTGCCGTGGATGGTCACCACCGGCAACCACGACATGGAGGCCTGGTACTCGCCGGACGGCTACGGCGGCCAGAACGCCCGCTGGACGCTGCCCGACAACGGCCCGGACCCGGTGAACCAGCCCGGCGCCTACTCGTTCGTGCACGGCAACGTGGGGGTCGTCGCCCTCGACGCCAATGACGTCTCGTACGAGATCCCGGCCAACTTCGGCATCAGCGACGGCCGCCAGACCCGCTGGCTGGACCGGCGTCTGGGCGAGCTGCGGGCCCGTCACGACATCGACTTCGTGGTGGTCTTCTTCCACCACTGCGCCTTCTCCACGACCAACGCGCACGCCTCCGACGGCGGGGTGCGCGACGCGTGGGTGCCGCTCTTCGAGAAGCACCAGGTGGACCTGGTCATCAACGGCCACAACCACGTCTACGAGCGCACCGACGCGATCCTGAGGAACGCCGTCCGGCGCCAGGTGCCGATCGGCGAGCGCACCGACCCCACGCGGGACGGCATCGTGTACGTCACCGCGGGCGGTGCGGGCAAGGCGCTGTACGACTTCCCGGTACCCGACACCTACGAGGGGCATGTCGCCGACCGGGAGAGCGTGGACACGTACCACGTGGTCAAGGGGGGCGGGAAGGCGGCCGAGACCGTGGAGTGGTCCCGGGTGCGCTACACCGGCTTCTCGTTCCTGGCCGTGGAGGTGCTCCCCGGCCGGCACGCCCGGATGAAGGTCACCGCGCTCGCCGAGTCGGGCGAGCGCATCGACCACTTCGAGATCAGCCGGGGCTGACCGGACCGGTTCTCAGTGACCGGTGGAGCCGCCGTTGTCCCTGCGGTCGAGGGCACGCTGGAGGGCAGCGGCGGCGTTCCGGCGCTCCGACTCGGTCGGGCGGTGGGCGTGACGGACACGGCGGACAGTCGTCTGGACCATGATGGATCGACTCCTTGAGATCGCGAGGCTTCGAGATCGAAGATCGTGAAGATGATTTCGAGATCGGGATTCCGAGATCGGGATTTCGAGGCGCCGGAAGGGCGGGGAGCGGGCGCCGCAGGGGTTGCCTGCTCAGGGGCGCGTACTCACGACCGCCAGTCGCTGGATCTAGCGTGACGTTCGGCTTCTACAAAGCTAGGGCAGCCCGGCCGTTCTGTCTCCACAATTACTCGGACTTCCTACTATCTGAGACGGAGGTTTGACGGTGCCCGCCCGCACCGCCCGCACACGAACCCCGCATTTCAACGATCGTGCCTGCTCAGAGGCGGTGCGAGAAGCCACGGCCCGCCCCCGGCACTCCCCCGGGGGCCGATGTCGTCCACCTCACACCCCCCGCTCCGCCGGACGGGGACCGGCGTCCCGGACCCGCCGGACGCCCCCCCCGACGGCCGGTGCCTCCGCCGCGCCGGCCCTGCTGCCCGCCGGTCCGGCCGCCACCCTGATGGTTCTCCCGCTGCTCGCGGCCCGGCTCGCCTTCGCCGACCTGGACGGCGCGCTGGCCCGCGACACGGGCCGACGAGCGGATGCGGGCCGAGGTCCGCTCCGAGCTCGCCGCGGAGGGCGCGTCGGCGGTGCGGCACCAGCCGTGGAACGGCATCCCGTTCAAGGTGTACGGGGCCGAGGCGGGCCGGGCCGGGGTCCTCGCGCTCGACCGGCTCGCCGCTTCGGCGACGGCACGGGGTTCCCGGACGCTCACCGTGGGGCTCGGCTTCGGCGCCTTCGGGCTGCTGATGCGGCGCCACCGCCGCCGGTACGGCCCCTACCCGGCCCTGCTGGGCGGCGGGTTCGCGGCGGGGCTCTCGCTGATCGTCACGGGCTGGTCCTGACCGGACACTGACCGGCGGGCGTCCCGGTTCTGTCCGAGGACGCCCTGTCCCGGACCGCCGGGCGCCCGCCACACTGCCGACATGTCCGACACCACAGCCGTAACCCCTCAGTGGACGCCCACCCACGGTGCGCCCTACCAGCCGGTCCCCTACCGCCCCGAACGGATCGCGGCGGACGAGTCGCTCGCGCGTGCCGCCCGGTTGCGGGAGCGGATGGGCGAGCGCAGGACCGTACGCCGGTTTTCGGCCGACCCCGTGCCCGAGCAGGTCGTGAGGGACGCCATCGCCTGTGCCGCGACCGCCCCGTCCGGCGCGCATCAGCAGCCGTGGACCTTCGTCCTGGTCAAGGACCCGGAGGTGCGCCGGCGCATCCGCGAGGCGGCCGAGCACGAGGAGCAGATCAGCTACGACGGTCGGCTCGGCGAGGAGTGGCTGGCGGCGCTGCGCCCGCTGGGCACGGACGCCGTCAAGTCCCACATGACCGACGCCCCGGCCCTGGTCGTGGTGTTCCAGCAGCGGTACTGGGTGGGCGAGGACGGCGCCAAGCGGAAGCACTACTACGTCGACGAGTCGGTCGGGATCGCCGTCGGGATGCTGCTCTCGGCCCTGCATCTGTCGGGGCTGGCGGCGCTGATCCATACGCCGAGCCCGATGCGGTTCCTGCGCGAGGTGCTGGACCGCCCGGAGAACGAGAAGGCGTTCGCGGTGATCCCGGTCGGGTATCCGGCCGACGACTGCCAGGTGCCCGGACTGGTGCGCAAGTCGCTGGACCAGGTGCTCGTGGAGATCTGAACCCGGGGAGGGCCTGCGCGGGCGGCCCGGAATGGAAACCGCCTCCCGGCCGGCAGGGGAACCGGGCGGGAGGCGGAATTCATGGCGGGGCGCCGGGGGTGCGGCGCCCCGGGGGGTGTCAGCCCTGGTGGGGGTAGGTGTAGTCGGTCGGCGGAACCAGCGTCTCCTTGATGGCCCGGGTCAGGGTCCAGCGCTGCAGGTTCTGCGGGGCGCCCGCCTTGTCGTTGGTGCCCGAGGCACGGCCGCCGCCGAAGGGCTGCTGGCCGACGACGGCACCGGTCGACTTGTCGTTGATGTAGAAGTTGCCCGCGGCGTACCGCAGCTTCTCCATCGTGTACGCGGCCGCGGCGCGGTCGTTCGCGATGACGGAGCCGGTCAGCGCGTAGTCGGAGACCGACTCCATCTGCTCCAGCATCGCGTCGTACTGGTCGTCCTCGTAGACGTGCACGGCGAGGATCGGGCCGAAGTACTCGGTCGTGAAGACCTCGTTGGCCGGGTCGG
Organism: Streptomyces sp. NPDC057697; assembly: GCF_042799335.1. NCBI lineage: Bacteria > Bacillati > Actinomycetota > Actinomycetes > Kitasatosporales > Streptomycetaceae > Streptomyces > Streptomyces sp. NPDC057697. The sequence continues at coordinate 253,657 of NZ_JBHVJA010000011.1, forward strand.
CGCACTCGATGACGGTCGGGCGGACGAAGTAGCCCACCGAGTCGTCGTACGTGCCGCCCGCGACGATCGTGCAGGACGGGTCGGCCTTCGCACGGTCGATCGCGGCCTTGTTCTTGGCGAACGAGCGCTCGTCGATGACGGCGCCGATGAAGTTCGACAGGTCGGTGACGTCACCCATGGTGATGGAGTCGACCTCGGCGGCGAACGCCTCCTTGAAACCGGAGTTCCAGATGGAGGCCGGCACGTACGCGCGGGAGGAGGCCGAGCACTTCTGGCCCTGGTACTCGAAGGAGCCGCGGGTCAGGGCGGTCTTCAGGACGGCGTGGTCGGCCGACGGGTGGGCGACGACGAAGTCCTTGCCACCGGTCTCGCCGACGAGCCGCGGGTAGGTGCGGTAGTTGGCGATGTTGGTGCCGACCGTCTTCCACAGGTGCTGGAAGGTGGGGGTCGAGCCGGTGAAGTGGATACCGGCCAGGTCGCGGTGGTTCAGGGCCACCTCGGAGACGGCGATGCCGTCGCCGGTCACCAGGTTGATGACGCCCTTGGGGAGACCGGCCTCCTCCAGGAGCTGCATCAGCAGCACGGCGGCGTGGGTCTGCGTCGGGGACGGCTTCCACACCACGACGTTGCCCATGAGGGCGGGGGCGGTGGGCAGGTTGCCCGCGATGGCCGTGAAGTTGAACGGCGTGATCGCGTAGACGAAGCCCTCCAGCGGGCGGTGGTCCATGCGGTTCCACACGCCCGGCGAGTTGGCCGGGGGCTGCTCGGCCAGGTTCTGGCGCGCGTAGTGCACGTTGAAGCGCCAGAAGTCGACGAGCTCGCAGGGGGTGTCGATCTCGGCCTGCTGCGCGGTCTTGGACTGGCCGAGCATCGTGGACGCGGCCAGCGTCTCGCGCCACGGGCCGGAGAGCAGCTCGGCGGCGCGCAGGATGATCGCGGCGCGGTCGTCGAAGGACATCGCGCGCCAGGCCGGGGCGGCGGCGAGCGCGGCGTCGATCGCGTCCTGCGCGTCCTGCTGCGTGGCGGCCGCGAAGGTGCCGATGACGGCCTTGTGGTTGTGCGGCTGCACGACGTCGAAGCGCTCGCCGCCGCCCATCCGCTTCTCGCCGCCGATGGTCATCGGAAGGTCGATCGGGTTCTGGCTGAGCTCCTTGAGCTTCACCTCCAGGCGGGCGCGCTCCGGGGAGCCCGGGGCGTAGGAGTGGACCGGCTCGTTGACCGGCGCGGGGACCTGGGTCACAGCGTCCATGGGTTCCGTTGCTCCTTGGGTAGAAAGGTGGAGGAGGGGGGCTCAGCCCTTGGTGAGGACGGAGCGGCCGAAGAACAGCAGGTTCGCCGGCTTCTCCGCGAGGCGACGCATGAAGTAGCCGTACCAGTCGGTGCCGTACGCCGTGTAGACACGCATCCGGTGGCCCTCGGCCGCGAGCCGGAGGTGTTCGTCGCTGCGGATGCCGTACAGCATCTGGAACTCGTACTCGTCCAGCTTGCGCCCGGCCTTGCGGCCCAGCTCCTGGGCGATGGCTATCAGACGGGGGTCGTGGGACCCGATCATCGGGTAGCCCTCACCCTCCATGAGGATCCGCAGGATGCGGACGTACGCCTTGTCGATCTCGGCCTTGTCCTGGTACGCGACGGAGGCGGGCTCCTTGTACGCGCCCTTCACGATGCGGACGCGGCTGCCGGCGGCGGCCAGGCGGCGGGCGTCCTCCTCGGTGCGGAACAGGTAGGCCTGGATCACGCAGCCGGTCTGCGGGTGATCCTTCCGCAGCTCCTCGTGGATGGCGAACATCGAGTCGAGGGTGGTGTGGTCCTCGGCGTCCAGGGTGACCGTGGTGCCGATCTCGGCGGCGGCCTCGACGACCGGGCGGACGTTGGCGAGCGCCAGCTCGTGCCCGCCGTCCAGGGACTGGCCGAACATCGAGAGCTTGACGGACATCTCGGCCCGGGTGCCCAGGCCGAGGTCCTTGAGGCGGCCGATCAGTTCGAGGTACGCGTCGCGGGCGGCGGCGGCCTGCTCGGGGGTGATGATGTCCTCGCCCACCACGTCGAGAGTGACCTCAAGGCCCTTGCCGGCGGCGTCCTCGATGATCGGGACGACCTGGTCGACGGTCTCACCGGCGATGAACCGGTCGACGACCTGCTTGGTGCCAGGTGCGGCCGAGATGAAACGGCGCATCTTGTCGCTGCGGGACGCGGCGAGAATCACGGGACCCAGCACGGGGCACCTCCACGGAAAGTACGAACGAAGGCCATACCGGCACAGGGGGAACAGACCGGTACAGCACGGAGAACCACCGTGAAATCTAAGGATCCCTCCGATCCTGTGCCATCGACAGCTGTCACGCATCCGCTCCCCCGTTCTCAGACATATGTCTGAAGGGGTGCGAGAATGGCCGGGTGAAGGGCGATTACCAGGAGCTGGTCGACGAGATCTCCGGGCTGCTCGGCGCCCCCGCGACGCTGGAGAACCGGGACTTCGGCCTGGTCGCCTTCGGCGCCCACGACAGCGACGACGACACCGCGATGGACCCGGTCCGCACCCGCTCGATCCTGACGCGCCGCTCCACGCCCGCCGTCCGCGCCTGGTTCGAGGGCTTCGGCATCACCCGCGCCACCGGCCCGGTCCGCATCCCGGCGGCCCCCGAGGCCGGGGTCTTCCGGGACCGGATCTGCCTGCCGGTCCGCCACCGGGGAGCCGTGCTCGGTTACGTATGGCTGCTCGACGCGGACCCGGGCCCGACCGACGAGCAGCTGAGGGCGGCGATGGAGGTGGCGGCCCGGATCGGGGCGCTGCTCGCCGAGGAGGCGCGGGCGGGCAGCGATCCGTCCCGGGAGTTCGGCGCGGTCCTGACCGCCGGGCGGGGCTGGCAGCACGACATGGCCGTCGCCGCGCTGCACGAGGCGCTGGGACCGGACGCGACGGGGCTCCACACGGTGGTGTGCGTGATCCCGTGGCCGCACGATCCGCCGTCGGTCCGTACGGTGCCGTCGGCGGCGGCGCTGGCCGCGGTCCCGGGCACCGGGAGGCTGCCCTCGCTGGCCGGGCTGGTCCGGCTGCGCTCCACCGATGCGCTCTCCCCGGCGCTCTCCGCCGCGGACCGGCTGCGTGCCGCCGCGGGCCGGGACGCCACCGCCGGGGTCGCGGTGCCCCGCCGGGGTCTCGCCGAGCTGGCCGCGGCCTGGCAGGAGGCGCTGGCCGCCGCCCGCGCGGCCACGGCCGAGGCGCGGTTCGGCCCGGTCGTCGAGTGGTCGGCCATCGGGGCGTACCGGCTGCTGACCGGACTCCCCCCGGAGGCGGCCGCGGATCCCGCGGTACGCGCCCTGCTCACCCCGCCGCACAAGGATCTGGCCCGCACCGCCGAGGTGTTCCTCGACTGCGCGGGCCAGGCGTCCCGGACGGCCGCCGCACTCGGCGTCCACCGCCAGACGCTCTACTACCGGCTCTCCCGGATCCAGCAGCTCACCGGCCTCGACCTGAACGACGGCGAGGACCGCCTGCTGCTGCACATGGCACTCAAGAGCGCGCGGCTGGGAGCCTAGGACCCCTCGTCCGGGGCAGCCCGGCCCTCCAGTACGACCTTCAGACCCTCGGTCAAGTCCTGCGCGGACGGGGCGGATTCGCTGTCCATCATCCACTGGACCATCACGCCCGCGAGCAGCGCCTGACAGAACAGTCCGGCCACCCGCGCACGCTCGGGCTCCTTCTCCGGGTCGATGCCGAGCATGTTCTCGGCGAGCCCGTCGCGCCCCTCGCGCTGCGGGCCCATCAGGGCCTTCCGCAGCTCCGGGTCCTGGTCGATCCGGGAGACGACCTCCATCTGGAGCTGCCAGACGGAACGGGTCTCCGCGTAGCTGTCGATCACCCGCTGCCAGGTGTCGCGGAACTGGTCGAGCGGCGCCTTGTGCTCCTCGCCGCCCGCCACGCCCTCGTCCGGCTTCTCGGTGAGCACATCGCCCCACTCCTCCGTCACCTTGAGGAAGGCGAGGTTGAGCAGGGCCTCCTTGGAGCCGTAGTGGTAGCCGATGGAGGCGAGGTTGGTTCCGGAGGCGGCCACGATGTCACGTGCCGTCGTCCGGGCGTACCCCTTCTCCAGCAGGCAGCGCTTGGCGCCTTCGAGCAGATCCTCACGGTGTCCCATGACAGCAGCGTACCCGGCATGCAGACGTTTGTGTAAGACGTACGTCTAGATGCCGGGTACGTGAAGGCGCCGCGACCGTCAGTCGGTGAGGTTCACCGTGCGGGCCGAGGCGGCACCGATCTCCACCGAGATCTCGGCGAGCACCGACGCCGGGACGTCGTCGTCGACGGTGAGCACGACCAGCGCCTCGCCGCCCGCGTCCGTACGGGAGACCTGCATGCCCGCGATGTTCAGACCGGCCTCGCCGAGGATCCGGCCGACCGTGCCGACGACACCGGGACGGTCGTCGTAGCGCAGCACCACCATGTGGTCGGCCAGGGCCAGGTCCACGTCGTAGTCACCGACGGCGACGATCTTCTGGAGGTTCTTGGGGCCGGCGAGCGTGCCGGAGACCGCGACCTCCTCGCCGCCCGAGAGCGTGCCGCGGACGGTGACCACATTGCGGTGGTCCGGCGACTCGGAGCTGGTGGTGAGGCGCACCTCGACACCGCGCTCCTGCGCGAAGAGCGGGGCGTTGACATACGACACGGTCTCGTCGACGACGTCCTCGAAGACGCCCTTGAGCGCGGAGAGTTCGAGCACCTTGACGTCGTGCTGGGTGATCTCGCCGTACACCTCGACATCGAGGCGGACCGCGACCTCACCGGCGAGCGCGGTGAAGATCCGGCCGAGCTTCTCGGCGAGCGGCAGCCCCGGACGGACGTCCTCGGCGATCACGCCGCCCTGGACGTTGACCGCGTCCGGCACGAGCTCACCGGCGAGGGCCAGGCGCACGGACTTGGCGACCGCGATGCCCGCCTTCTCCTGGGCCTCGTCGGTGGAGGCGCCGAGGTGCGGGGTGCAGACGACCTGGTCGAGCTCGAAGAGCGGGGAGTCCGTGCAGGGCTCCTTCGCGTACACGTCGAGACCGGCACCGGCGACGCGGCCCTCCTTGAGGGCGGAGGCTAGCGCCGCCTCGTCGACGATGCCGCCGCGCGCGGCGTTGACGATGCGGACCGAGGGCTTCACCTTGTGCAGCGCCTCGTCGCCGATCAGGCCGAGCGTCTCGGGCGTCTTCGGCAGGTGCACGGTGATGAAGTCGGCGACCTCCAGCAGCTCGTCCAGCGTGAGGAGCTTGACGCCCATCTGCGCGGCCCGCGCGGGCTGGACGTAGGGGTCGTACGCGACGATCTTCATACCGAAGGCCGACATGCGCTGCGCGACCAGGACGCCGATGCGGCCGAGGCCGACGACGCCGAGGGTCTTCTCGCTGAGCTCGACACCGGTGTACTTGGACCGCTTCCACTCGCCGTTCTTGAGGGCGGTGTTGGCCTGCGGGATGTTGCGCGCGGTGGCGACCAGGAGACCGCAGGCCAGCTCGGCGGCGGTGACGATGTTGGAGGTCGGCGCGTTGACGACCATCACGCCGGCCTTGGTGGCGGAGGAGACGTCGACGTTGTCCAGACCGACGCCCGCGCGGGCGACGACCTTCAGCTTCTTCGCGGCGGCGATGGCCTCGGCGTCGACCTTGGTGGCGGAGCGCACCAGGATGGCGTCGACATCGGCGATCGCGGGGAGGAGCTCGGCGCGGTCCGCGCCGTTGCAGTGCCGGATGTCGAAATCCGGGCCCAGCGCGTCCACCGTGGCGGGCGACAGCTCTTCAGCGATGAGTACGACAGGTTTCGAGCTCACGTGAGTCCTCACAGGTCCAGTGCGGACGGCCGTCCCGACGGCCGCAGGCGGTGGAGGGGCTTGCCGCGTGGAAGACGCACGACACTGTGGGCCTGACGCGTGTATGTGTGGAGAAGTGTAGTCATGCGCCAGGACGCATACTGCGCCCCGTTGGAAGGATCACCCGCACGGGGGTGGACGACTTGTACACACGTACGACGCCGCCTCTTCCGGCGGTGAAACGGGGAAACGCCCGGGGGGCGGGTCCATGGACCGCCCCCGGGGCGTCGGTGTTACGCGTCCTCGTCGTTGACCCAGCTCATGAGCTTGCGCAGCTCACGGCCGGTGGTCTCCAGCAGGTGGTCGCCGTCGGCCTTCTTGTACTCGTTGTACTTGGGCAGGCCGTTGTGGTACTCGGCCATCCAGTTCTTGGCGAAGGTGCCGTCCTGGATCTCCGCGAGGACCTTCTTCATCTCGGCCTTGGTGGCGTCGGTGATGATGCGCGGGCCGGTGACGTAGTCGCCCCACTCGGCGGTCTCCGAGATGGACCAGCGCATCTTCTCCAGGCCGCCCTCGTACATCAGGTCCACGATGAGCTTGAGCTCGTGCAGGCACTCGAAGTAGGCGATCTCCGGCTGGTAACCGGCCTCGGTCAGGGTCTCGAAACCGGCCTTGACCAGTGCGGCGGTGCCGCCGCAGAGAACGGCCTGCTCGCCGAAGAGATCCGTCTCGGTCTCCTCCGTGAAGGTCGTCTTGATGACTCCGGCGCGGGTGCCGCCGATGCCCTTGGCGTACGACAGGGCGAGCGCCAGGCCGTTGCCCGAGGCGTCCTGCTCGACCGCCACGATGCACGGGACGCCGCGGCCCTCCTCGTACTGACGGCGCACCAGGTGACCCGGGCCCTTGGGGGCGACCATGCAGACGTCGACGTTGGCCGGCGGCTTGATGAAGTCGAAGCGGATGTTCAGGCCGTGTCCGAAGAACAGCGCGTCGCCGTCCTTGAGGTTGTCCTTGATGGACTCCTCGTAGACCTGGGCCTGGATCGGGTCCGGGACGAGGATCATGATGACGTCGGCCTCGGCGGCGGCCTCGGACGGGGTCACCACGCGCAGGCCCTGTTCCTCGGCCTTGGCCTTGGACTTGGAGCCCTCGTGCAGACCGACCCGGACGTCGACACCCGAGTCACGCAGCGACAGCGCGTGGGCGTGGCCCTGGCTGCCGTAGCCGATGACCGCGACCTTGCGGCCCTGGATGATGGACAGGTCGGCATCGTCGTCGTAGAACAGCTCGGCCACTGGGTCTCTCCTTGGTGTGCAGGTGTTGCGTCCCACCGTACGGCGGGTTGCGTCGGTTACGTTTTCGGGTCTCGCCATACGAGCGGCGAGGTGGCGGGTACTACGCCGTACGGTCGAGGGCGCGCAGCGACCGGTCGGTGATCGAGCGCGCGCCGCGTCCTATGGCGATGGTGCCGGACTGGACCAGCTCCTTGATGCCGTACTGCTCCAGCATCTTGAGCATGGCCTCCAGCTTGTCGGCGCCGCCGGTCGCCTCGATCGTGACGGCCTCCGGGGAGACGTCCACGGTCTTGGCGCGGAACAGCTTGACGATCTCGACGATCTGGGAGCGGGTCTCGTTGTCGGCGCGGACCTTCACCAGGACGAGTTCGCGCTGGATCGCAGCGGAGTGCTCCAGTTCGACGATCTTCAGGACGTTGACCAGCTTGTTGAGCTGCTTGGTCACCTGCTCCAGGGGCAGGTCCTCGACACTCACCACGATCGTGATGCGGGAGATGTCGGGGTGTTCGGTGGTTCCGACCGCGAGCGAGTCGATGTTGAAGCCGCGGCGGGAGAACAGGGCGGTGATCCGGGCGAGGACACCGGGCTTGTTCTCGACCAGGACGGAGAGCGTGTGCTTGGTGGACATGGAGTCGGTCTCTCTCTGTCTCTCAGTCGTCTTCGTTGTCGCCGAAGTCGGGACGGACCCCGCGGGCGGCCATGACCTCGTCGTTGGAGGTGCCGGCGGCGACCATCGGCCACACCATGGCGTCCTCGTGGACGATGAAGTCCACCACGACGGGGCGGTCGTTGATGGAGTTGGCCTCTTCGATGACCTTGTCCAGGTCGGCCGGGTCCTCGCAGCGGATCGCGTAGCAGCCCATGGCCTCGGACAGCTTGACGAAGTCCGGGACGCGGGTGCCCTTGGCCGGGACGCCCTCGGTGTCCGCGCCGGAGTGCAGCACGGTGTTGGAGTACCGCTGGTTGTAGAACAGGGTCTGCCACTGGCGGACCATCCCGAGCGCGCCGTTGTTGATGATCGCGACCTTGATCGGGATGTTGTTGAGCGCGCAGGTGGTGAGTTCCTGGTTGGTCATCTGGAAGCAGCCGTCGCCGTCGATCGCCCAGACCGTGCGATCCGGCATGCCGGCCTTGGCGCCCATCGCGGCCGGGACCGCGTACCCCATCGTTCCGGCGCCGCCGGAGTTCAGCCAGGTGGCGGGCTGCTCGTACTGGATGAAGTGCGAGGCCCACATCTGGTGCTGGCCGACGCCCGCCGCGAAGATCGTGCCCTCGGGGGCGAGCTGTCCGATGCGCTGGATGACCTGCTGCGGCGAGAGGCTGCCGTCCTCGGGCAGGTCGTAGCCGAGCGGGTAGGTGTCGCGCCAGCGGTTGAGGTCCTTCCACCAGGCGGCGTAGTCGCCGATGTGACCCTCGGTGTGCTCGGCCTGGACGGCCTGCACCAGGTCGGCCAGGACCTCGCGGGCGTCCCCGACGATCGGGACGTCGGCGACGCGGTTCTTGCCGATCTCGGCGGGGTCGATGTCGGCGTGGACGATCTTGGCGTACGGGGCGAAGCTGTCCAGCTTGCCGGTGACGCGGTCGTCGAAGCGGGCTCCGAGGGCGACGATCAGGTCGGCCTTCTGCAGCGCGGTGACGGCGGTGACCGCACCGTGCATGCCCGGCATTCCGACGTGCAGCGGGTGGCTGTCGGGGAATGCGCCGAGCGCCATCAGGGTGGTGGTGACGGGCGCTCCGGTGAGCTCCGCGAGGACCTTCAGTTCGGCGGTGGCGCCCGCCTTGATGACGCCGCCGCCGACGTACAGCACCGGCCGCTTGGCCTGGGTGATCAGCTTGGCCGCCTCGCGGATCTGCTTGGCGTGCGGCTTGGTGACCGGGCGGTAGCCGGGCAGGTCCATCGTCGGCGGCCAGCTGAAGGTCGTCCGCGCCTGGAGCGCGTCCTTGGCGATGTCGACGAGGACCGGTCCGGGGCGGCCGGTGGAGGCGATGTGGAAGGCCTCGGCGATGGTGTGCGCGATGTCCTCGGCCTTGGTGACCAGGAAGTTGTGCTTCGTGATCGGCATGGTGATGCCGCAGATGTCGGCTTCCTGGAAGGCGTCCGTGCCGATGGCGGAGGAGGCGACCTGGCCGGTGATCGCGACCATCGGCACCGAGTCCATGGCGGCGTCCGCGATCGGGGTGACCAGGTTGGTGGCGCCGGGGCCCGAGGTGACCATGCAGACGCCGACCTTGCCCGTGGCCTGCGCGTATCCGGTGGCCGCGTGGCCCGCGCCCTGCTCGTGGCGGACCAGGACGTGGCGGACCCGGGTGGAGTCCATCAGCGGGTCGTAGGCGGGGAGAATGCAGCCGCCGGGGAGGCCGAACACCGTGTCGGCGCCGACTTCCTCAAGCGAACGGATGAGGGACTGCGCGCCCGTGACGTGCTCAACGGTCGCGGCGGACGGTCCGCCGTTACGGGCCCGCGGCTGGGGATGGTGGGCCCCGGTGGCCTGCTCGGTCATCGGCATTCTCTTCTCGAAGCTGAGGGTTTCTGCGGGTGTTTTGCAACAGTTTGCGTGGTGCCGGTGCAACAAAAAACCCCTCGTGCCGTGAGGCAAGCGAGGGGAGCGCGTCGGTGCGGTCTGCAGAGTGCCTGGCGGGACTCTGCTTCAGCCGACGCGCTTTCCAAGTACGAGAATTCGGGTGCGCATGGCAATGACCCTCTCTCCGACGCACTCGGCGTGTCAAGTGGGTGGGATGGGCGTCTCAGCATGTGAGCCGCTGAGGAGGGGGATCGAGCCACCGGTCAGGACGGGCTGGGCCAGGGCGCTGCCGGGCACCGGGAACTCCCCGCGGGCCAGGGCGCGGCGCAGCCGGTACTCGTCCAGCGGCCCGGAGAAGGCCATTCCCTGGCCGTGCGTACAGCCCATGGCACGCAGCGCGAGGACCTGTTCCGGTACATCGACCCCGTCGGCCACGGACTGCATGCCGAGGTCGCAGGCGATGCGCAGCAGGCCGCTGGTGATCTTGTGCAGCCGGGCGGACTCCACCACGCCCTCGACGAGGCCGCGGTCCAGCTTCAGTACGTCGATGGGGAGGCGGCGCAGGGCGTTGATCGCGGCGTAGCCGCTGCCGAAGCCGTCGAGCGCGATGCGGACACCGATGCGGCGCAGGGCCACGAGCCGCTGCTCCAGTTCGTCGAAGGAGATCCGGGGATCGCTGTCGGAGACCTCGATCATCAGCGCGCCGGAGGGCAGGCCGTGCCGGGTCAGCAGCGCCTCGACGGAGCCGAAGGGCATTCCCTTGTCGAGGAGCCTGCGGGCGGGCAGCCGCACGGCGACGGGGACCGGGTGCCCGGCCCTGGCCCGGTCCGCGGCCTGCTCGACGGCCTCTTCGAGGAGCCAGCGGCCGAGCTCGGCGGTGCGGTCGCCGTCCTCGGTGACACGGAGGAACTCGGCCGGGGTGAACAGGATGCCCTGGGCGGAGCGCCAGCGGGCCTGAGCGGCGACGGCGGCCACCGTGCCGCTGGCGAGGTGCACGACGGGCTGGTGGAGCAGGGCGAACTCGCCGTCGCGCAGGGCGGTGCGCAGCCGGGCGGTCAGCTCGGAGCGGCGTACGACGTCGGCCTGCATCTGCGGGGCGTACAGCTCGACGCGGTCCTTGCCGCCCGCCTTGGCGCGGTACATGGCGAGGTCGGCGTTGCGCATGAGGTCGCTGGGGCTGATGCCCGGCTCGGCGAAGGCGACCCCGATGGACGCGGCCACCCGGACGTCGCCGGTGCCGATCCGGTACGGCTGGGACAGGGTGAGGCGCAGCCGGTCGGCGATCTCGTGGACCTGGCACTCCCGGGCGGACTGGTCCCGGGTGCCGTCGCCCAGGATGATCGCCGCGAACTCGTCGCCGCCGAGGCGGGCCGCGGTGTCACCGGCCCGGACGGACTCGTGGAGGCGGCGGGCGGCCTGGATGAGGAGTTCGTCGCCCGTCTGGTGGCCGAGGCGGTCGTTGACCGCCTTGAAGCCGTCGAGGTCGATGAAGAGCACGGCGGTGCCGGGGTCGCCCGAGCGGCGGCCGCCGAGGGCCTGGCGGACCCGTTTGGTGAACAGGGCGCGGTTGGGCAGGTCGGTGAGTGGGTCGTGCTCGGCGTTGTGCTGCAACTGGGCCTGGAGCCTGACCCGTTCGGTCACGTCGCGGCTGTTGAGGATCAGGCCGCCCTGATGGCGGTTGACCGTGGATTCGACATTGAGCCAGTCGCCCGTACCGGACCTGAAGCGGCACTCGATCCGGGTGGTGGGCTCCTCGCTCGGCGGGGCGGCGAGGAACCTGCGCACCTCGTGGACCACCCGCCCCAGGTCCTCGGGGTGGATGATCGAGGCGAGCTCGGCACCGACCAGGTCGTCGGCCTCGCGCCCGTACACCCCGGCGGCGGCGGGGCTGACGTAGCGCAGCACCCCGGTCGGGGCGGCGATCATGATGACGTCGCTGGAGCCCTGCACCAGGGAGCGGAAGTGGTTCTCCTTCTGCGCCAGTTCCTGGGTGAGGGCGATGTTGTCGACGAGCATGATGCCCTGCCGGACGACCAGGGCGAGCACCACCGTGCAGCCGGTGAAGATCACCACACGGTCCACCCGGCGGCCCTCGACGGCGCTGTAGAGGATGCCGAGGGTGCAGACGGCGGCGGCGAGATAGGGCGTCAGCGCGGCCAGCGATCCCGCGATGGGGCGGCTCGCGGGCTGTGCGCTCCGTGGCGGGAAAGCGTTGTCCGCGGCCCTGTTCGCGCCCCAGGGGGCGTACGCGAGGAGCAGGGAGCCGGCGAACCAGCCCGCGTCCAGCATCTGGCCGGAGCGGTAGGTCTGGTGCAGCAGCGGTGAGGTGAACAGGGCGTCGGACAGGACCGTCAGGGCGAGCGCGGCGACGGCGGTGTTCACCGCGGAGCGGTTGACGCTGGACCGCCGGAAGTGCAGGGCCAGCACCATGGAGACCAGCACGATGTCGAGCAGCGGATAGGCCAGCGCGAGCGCCGCACGGGCCACGCTCACGCCCTCGGCGTCCACCAGGTGCGCGGTGTGGGCGAGCGCGAGGCTCCAGGAGAGCGTGAGCAGCGAGCCGCCGATCAGCCAGGCGTCCAGTGCGAGGCAGAGCCAGCCCGCCCGGGTGACGGGGCGCTTGGCGAGGACGAGCAGCCCGACGATGGCGGGCGGCGCGAAGCAGACGAAGAAGACGTCGGCCAGGGAGGGGGTCGGCACCGGAAGCCCGAGCACGACCTCGTACCAGCCCCAGACCGCGTTGCCCGCGGAGGCCATGAACGAGGAGAACGCGAAGAGCAGCCAGGCGGGACGGAACCGGCTGCTGCCGGTGCGCGCGTAGCGGAAGCAGGAGACGGCGGCGATCAGCGCCGCCGCGCTGAGACCGAAATCCCCCATGATCAGCGCCAGTTGCCGCGAGCCCCAGCCGAAGGCCGAGCCCGCGGCGAAGCCGGCCCAGACGACGCCGAGAAGGATCTGCCAGACCGGCGCGGGTGCGCCGCCCACGGCCGCCCTCCGGGTGAGGAGCGCGCCCAAGGTGTCGGCCGGCGCGCTCACCGGGGCGCCCCCGGTGTCGTCGGGCGCGCGTGCACCCGGCGTCCCGCCGGCCCCCGTCGGCTCTCCGGCGGTGTCGGATCGTGCCCCCATCGGCTGTACATCGCCCGTCGCCCCCTAGCGTGTCGCTTCCTCCCCGGCGCCGTCCCTTCCACCGCGCAGCGCCCCCTTTCCGGACGATACACCAGACTCGTCACACAGGGACATAGTTCCTCTACTCTCCGTGACGACCTGCGGGTTGTCCGAAACGCAGTGCGACAGCGGGTCTGCGCAGCGTGGTCAGCCGAGGGTGCGCACCACGTTCCGCACCGGTTCTCCCGCGGCGAACAGGCTGAGCTGCGCGGCCAGCAGCCGCTTGGCGCGCGGCTCGAACGCCGAGGTGCTGCCGCCCACATGGGGAGTGATCAGGACATGCGGAGCATGCCAGAGAGGATGGCCGGCGGGCAGGGGTTCCGGGTCGGTGACGTCGAGGGCGGCCCGCAGCCTGCCGGACCGGAGCTCGGCCAGCAGCGCCCCGGTGTCGACGACGGCCCCGCGCGCGACGTTCACGAGCAGCGCCCCGTCCCGCATGGCGGCGAGGAACTCCGCACCGGCCAGCCCCTGCGTGGACGGGTTCAGCGGGGTGGACAGCACGACGACATCGGCCTCGGGCAGCAGCGCCGGCAGGTCGTCGAGCGGGTGTACGGGGCCGCGCCCGGTTGTCCGTGCGGAGCGCGCGACGCGCACCACCCGCGCGCACTCGAAGGGCACGAGCCGGTCCTCGATGGCGGCGCCGATCGATCCGTACCCCACGATCAGCACGGTCTTGTCGGCGAGCGCGGGATAGAAGCCGGACCGCCACTCCTCCTTGTCCTGGCCGTGGACGAACCCGGGCACACCCCGCAGGGAGGAGAGGATCAGGGCGAGGGCGAGTTCCGCGGTGGACGCCTCGTGGACCCCCTTGGCGTTGCACAGCCGCGCCCCGGCCGGCAGCAGACCGAGCGCGGGCTCGACGTGGTCGATGCCCGCGGAGAGCGTCTGCACGACCTGGACGCCCGCCATGGCGCCGAGCGGCCGGACCGCGACCTCGGGGCCCTTCATGTACGGCACGACGTAGAAGGCGCAGTCGGCCGGGTCCGCGGGATAGTCCGGCTCGCCGTCCCACAGCCGGTAGGTGAGTCCGTCGGGAAGCCCGTCGATCTCTTCGGCCGGGAACGGCAGCCATACCTCGGGCGTCTTCGTCACGTCGGGTGTCTTCGTCACAGCGGAGGTATTCGTCATGGTCAGGAGGTTAAGGCCTGCCCGGCGGGCCGGATCCGGACGGTTCGGCGACGCCTCGGGGCGCCGTCCCGGAGGCCGCGCTCCGCCCGTGATCCGCCGCACGGACCTTGATCGGCGGAGGCCGTGCGAGGGGCGGCGGGTGGCAGAGGTTACTTTGGGGTGCGGTGCGGTCCCGTGGACGGCGGGGCAAGGGCCCGGTTCGGCGGCGGGGCCCGGGGAGGGTCGGGGAGTTGGAGCGCAGGAGTCTTGGTGCGGCGGCGCTCGCCGTGGGCGCGGTCGGTCTCGGCTGCATGCCGATGAGCTGGGCGTACAGCGCCTCGCAGCAGCGCGGTGACCGTGCGTTGCGTACGGTGCACGCGGCGCTGGACGCGGGTGTCCAACTGCTCGACACGGCCGACATGTACGGCCCGTTCACCAATGAGCTGCTGGTGGGAAGGGCGTTGAAGGGCCGCAGGTCGGACGCGTTCGTCTCCACCAAGTGCGGCCTGCTGGTGGGGGATCAGCACATCGTGGCCAATGGCCGGCCGGGCTATGTGCGGCGGGCCTGCGACGCCTCGCTGCGCCGCCTCCAGACCGATGTGATCGATCTGTACCAGCTGCACCGGGCCGACCCCGAGGTCCCCGTGGAGGAGACCTGGGGCGCGATGGCGGAGCTGGTGACCGCCGGAAAGGTCCGGGCGCTCGGGCTCTGCGCGGTCGGGGCGCGCGCCTCGCGCCGGCCGGGTTCCCGCCGGTACGACGAAACGATCCGCCAGTTGGACCGGGTGCAGCAGGTCTTCCCGGTCAGCGCGGTGGAGGCGGAGCTCTCGGTCTGGTCGCCGGAGGCGCTGGAGTCGCTGCTTCCGTGGTGCTCGGCGCGCGGGGTGGGGCTGCTGGCGGCGATGCCGCTGGGGAACGGCTATCTGACGGGCACGCTGACACCCGGGCAGGGCTTCGAACCGGAGGATCTGCGGGCCCGGCATCCCCGGTTCACGGCGGAGATGATGGCGGCGAACCAGCCGGTGGTCGTGGGGCTGCGGCGGATCGCCGAGCGGCACGGGGCCACCGCCGCGCAGGTGGCGCTGGCCTGGGTGCTGCGGCAGGGGCCGCACGTGGTGCCGGTGCCGGGGACGAAGCGGGAGCAGTGGGCGGTGGAGAACGCCGGGGCGGCCGGGCTGCTGCTGACCCCGCGGGATCTGGCGGAGATCACCCGACTGCCCCGGGCCCAGGGGTCGTGGGACTGACGATCCGCGCCCGTGCTCGGGCGCCGGTCGGCAGAATGGGCGGGCGTCGGGAGCTCCGTGGCGGGACCGCGGTGCGAGACCAGCAGTCGTCATCAGGTGGCCGTCGAAGGGATCGGTGCTGTGCGCGGTGTTCTGTTCGGATCTGGCGGTGCCCCGTCCGGGCCGGTGGGAGGCCCCGGCGGCCCGCGGGGCCGGTTCCGGGGACCGCGCCGCGGGGCGGTTGCCGTGCTGGCCGCGGGCGCGCTGGTGCTGACCGCGGGGTGTTCCTCGGACGGCGGCTCCGGCGGTACGGCGGGCGTCGGGACGCCGACGGTCCCCCGCTCCTCCCCCGCCGCCCCGGAGCCGTCCGCCTCGCCCGAGCTGCCGCCCGCGAAGGGCTCGGTGCGGGTGGTGTCGACGCTCACCGAGGGCCTGGACTCGCCCTGGGGGCTGGCGGCGCTGCCCGGCGGCGATCTGCTGGTCTCCTCCCGCGACAAGGGCACGATCACCCGGATCGACGGGAAGACCGGGAAGAAGACGCTGCTGGGCGCGGTGCCCGGGGTGTCGCCCGCCGGTGAGGGCGGACTGCTGGGGCTCGCGGTCTCCCCCACGTACGGCGCGGACCATCTGATCTACGCCTATTTCACGACCGCGTCCGACAACCGCATCGCGCGCATGCAGTACGACGAGAACGGCACGACGCCCGGGAGGCTGCTGGGCGCGCCGGACACGATCCTGCGCGGCATCCCCAAGGGGACCCTCCACAACGGCGGGCGGATCGCCTTCGGCCCCGACCACATGCTCTACGCGGGCACCGGGGAGACCGGCGACGACGGCCTCGCCCAGGACAAGAAGTCGCTGGCCGGAAAGATCCTCCGGATGACCCCGGACGGCGAGCCGCTGCACGGCAACCCGGCGGCCGACTCCGTGGTGTATTCGTACGGACACCGCAATGTGCAGGGGCTGACCTGGGACGCGCACGAGCAGTTGTGGGCGTCCGAATTCGGCCAGGACACCTGGGACGAGCTGAACCGGATCGTGCCGGGCGGGAACTACGGCTGGCCGGAGGTGGAGGGCAAGGCCGGGAAGAAGGGTTTCATCGATCCCGTGGCACAGTGGAAGACGTCCGAGGCGTCCCCGAGCGGGATCGCCTTCGCCAAGGGTTCCGTCTGGATGGCGGGCCTGCGCGGCAAGCGCCTCTGGCGGATTCCGTTGTCCGGGGACGACCGGGAACCTCTCGCGGCCCCGCAGTCGTTCCTGGAGGGGAAGTACGGCCGTCTGCGCACCGTGCTCGCCGCGGGCGGCGACAAGCTCTGGCTCGTCACGAGCAATACGGACACCCGTGGCACCCCGAAGCCGGGAGACGACAGGATCCTGGTGCTGGCGGTGCGGTAGCGGCTACGGCAGGTGAAAGGGCGTGCGGTGGTGTTCAACTTCTTCGAGGAACTCTTCGCGCCGGGCCGCAAGCACGCCTCCGACGAACAGAAGCGGCTGGAGCTGACCCGGGTGGATCTCGGCGTCGGCGACCCGGGGCGCGGTCCGATAGACCTGTCCTCCGGGAAGGTGGTCGTCAGACCGTCCGGCGCGGGCTCCGAGGCGGGCGCCGACGCGGACTCCGACGCGGCCCGGGGCTCCGACCACGACCCGGCGCAGGAAGCGGACCAAGAGGCGGACGCGGACGCTCCGGACGCGTAGCGGCAGCTCCGGCCGGTTCCGGTCAGGTCAGGTCAGGTCAGGTCAGATCAGCGAGACGCAGGCGCGGGCGCACACCGACGCGTACGCTGCGGCCGCTTCCGACGTGCGGGGGTGGCTCGCCCGGCCGGGCGGGTCAGGGGACGGTCGCGGCGGGGTACAGGCGGAGCCGGTGCGCGAGGGCTGCCGCCTCGCCGCGGCTGGAGACGCCGAGCTTGGCGAGAATGCTGGAGACGTGCACGCTCGCGGTCTTCGGCGAGATGTAGAGCTCCTCGGCGATCCTGCGGTTGGTGTGGCCCGCGGCGACCAGCCGGTGCACATCCTGTTCGCGCCGGGTCAGCCCGAAGGACTCCACCGCGGCCGCGGCCGCCTCGCGCAGCCGGTCCTCGGTGCTCTCCCGGTCCGTGGCCGTGTGCGCGGTGACGGTGCCGTCCTGGACGGTGACGGCGGCCGGGATCACGGGTTCGCTACCGCTGCCCGGTGCGGCGAGCGCGATCCGGGCACGTCCGGCCAGCAGCTCGATGGACTCGGTCAGCGGGCGCGCGCCGAGGCGCACGGAAGTGCCGTGGGCCTCCTTCAGCAGGGTGGCGGCCGTGGACCGGTCCCCCGAGGCGATGAGCAGGGCCTCGGCCCACCGGTGCTGGACCTGGGCCAGCTCGTACGGGCGCTGCAGGGGCGCGAAGGCGTCCGCCGCGCGGGACCAGTGGCCGGGGGTGTCCTCGCCCTCCGCCCTGGCCAGTTCGGCGTCGATGAGCACGCCGTGGGCCGCCCAGACGGGGACGAGCATCGGCAGCCCCTTCAGATGGGCGCGGATGGTGGCGAGGACCGCCGGCCGGCCGGGCTCGGCGGCGGGCAGCCCCCTGGCGTCGGCCTCGATGGCGGCCGCGGCGCGCAACAGGGGCAGCGCGTACCGCTGGGTGCCGGGCGGGAACCCCTGCGCCGAGCAGGCCTCCAGCTCCGCGCGTGCCTCGCTGAGGCGGCCCTGCCGCGCGGCGAGGACCATGGCATGGCGTGCCGGGGAGATGACGTGCTGGGGCTGCGGGTCGCACGACCCGAAGCTGCGCCGGGCCAGGGCGAGTTGCAGCTCGGCCTCGGGCAGGTCGCCCCGGGCCAGGGCGAGTTCGGTACGGCGCGAGGCCACGAGCCCCTCGGCCTTGCCGGGCCGGGCGGCGCGGTCCGCCGCGTCGGTGGTGGCGCGGCTCTCGTCCCAGTGCCCCAGGGAGAACAGCGAGGCCGCCCGGTTGCAGCGGACCCAGGTCTCCATGTCGACGATGCCGTGGCTGAGGCTGGTCTCGATGCCGTGGTCCGCGGCGGCCACGGCCTCCAGGGAGCGGCCCATCGATTCGAGGGTGGAGGGGAGGTTGACGCCGGCCCGGCTCATGACGCCGACCAGGTGCAGTGCGTCGGCGCGGTCGCGGACGGCGTACATCTCGGCGATGCCCTCGTCGACGCCGCCCGCCTCGGCGGTGAGCCAGCCGCGGGTGAGTCGGGCGTGCAGCTCGATGTACTCGTCGCCGACCAGCCTGGCGTACTCCACCGCCCGGTCGGCGGCGAGCAGCGTCTCGGGGCCGGGGCGGTGCAGGGCGCCCCATCCCGCCACGCTCGTCAGGACGTCGGCGTGCACGGCGGACGGGGGCAGGCCGCGGACCAGCTCCTGGGCGGTGTCCAGCTCCTCGCGGCCGTCGCCGCGGGTGAGGTCCTGCATCAGCCGGGAGCGCTGGACCCAGAACCAGGCGGCGCGCAGCGGGTCGTCCTCGCCGTCCAGCACCCGTACGGCCTTCCTCGCGATGGCCAGGGCGCGTTCGCGCTCCCCGCCGAAGCGTGCGGCGACGGCGGCCTCGGCCATCAGGTCGAGGTAGCGCAGCGGGGTGGCGTCGGGGTCGCAGCCGCAGGCCGGGTAGCTCTCGGCGTAGTCGATGGGCCGCAGGGTGCGGCGTACGTCGTCGGGGACGTCGTCCCACAGCTCCATCGCCCGTTCCAGCAGCCGGAGCTGCTCGGCGAACGCGTAGCGGCGGCGGGCCTCGACGGAGGCCTTCAGCACGGCGGGCAGGGCCTTGGCCGCGTCGTGTGCGCCGTACCAGTAGCTGGCGAGGCGGGTGGCACGCTCCCCGGCGCGGACGAGGGTGGGGTCGGCCTCCAGGGCCTCGGCGTAGCGGCGGTTGAGCCGGGAGCGTTCGCCGGGCAGCAGGTCGTCGCTGACGGCCTCGCGGACCAGGGAGTGCCGGAAGCGGTAGCCGTTGCCCTCCGGGGTGGTGAGCAGCAGGTTGGCGCCGACGGCCGCGCGCAGCGCCTCGATGAGTGCGTCCTCGGTCAGCCGGGCGACCGCGGCCAGCAGTCCGTACTCCACCGTGGAGCCGCCCTCGGCGACGATCCGCGCGATCTGCTGGGCGTCGTCGGGGAGCGCCTCGACGCGTACGAGCAACAGGTCGCGCAGGGAGTCGGAGAGCCGGGAGTGGTCACCGCTCTCCAGGCTGCACGCGAGTTCCTCGACGAAGAAGGCGTTGCCGTCGGAGCGTTCGAAGATCTCGTCCACCAGGGCGGCCTCGGGGGTGGCGGCGAGGATTCCGGTGAGCTGGCGGCTGACCTCGGCGCGGGTGAAGCGGGCGAGTTCGATCCGGCGGACGGTACGCAGCCGGTCGAGCTCGGCGAGGAGGGGGCGCAAGGGGTGGCGGCGGTGGATGTCGTCCGACCGGTAGGTGCCGATCACCACGAGGCGGCCGTTGCGCACGGTGCGGAAGAGGTAGGCGAGGAGGTGGCGGGTAGAGGCGTCGGCCCAGTGCAGGTCTTCGAGGACGAGGACGACGGTCCGCGCGGCGGAGATGCGTTCCAGGAGTCTGGCGGTGAGCTCGAAGAGGCGGGCGGTGCTGTGTTCGTCGGTGGCGTCCCGGTCGGCCTCGCCGAGTTCGGGGAGCAGCCGGGCCAGCTCGCCCTCCTGCCCGGCGCAGGCCGCGGCGACCTCGTCGGGCAGGGTGCGGCGCAGGGCCCGCAGCGCGGTGGAGAACGGGGCGTAGGGCAGCCCGTCCGCGCCGATCTCGACACAGCCGCCGACCGCGACGACCGCGTCGCGGCGTGCCGCCGCCGCGAGGAACTCCTCGACCAGCCGGGTCTTGCCGACTCCCGCCTCACCGCCCATGAGCAGCGCCTGTGGCTCGCCGGGAGCGTCGGCGCCGCCGGTCCCGCCCGAGCCACCGGCGCCCTGTGCGCGGGCGAGCGCATCGACGAGCGAGGCGAACTCGCCCTCGCGGCCGACGAACACGGGACTGACGGACCTGTTCTCCACGCCGCCGAGCATCGCATACGGTCCGGGCCGCGCGGGCCCCGGAGCCGGGCGGCCGGCCACCGCCGCTGCGGGCAACGGCCGGGCAGGCAGTGACTCGACGGGCACTGACCCGGCGGGGGCCGGTTCATCGGGCGCCGGTTCATCGGGCATCGTGGCACGGCCTTCACGCGGCGCGGGCGAATCGCTTCCGGTCGGTGCTCACCGGCCCCTCGGCCTCCTTGCGCCCGGAGCGCCGGGCGGTCCGGCGGGCGGCCCGGCGGGCGCGAAGGGCCTCCCGGACGAGCCGGTCCCGCTCGGCCCGGCGGTGCAGTTCGGCGGCGCGCAGTTCGTGGAGTTGATACGCGTACATGTGCTTCTCCCTGGGGACGACGGCCCGTCCGGGCCGGGGCGGCAGGATTTCCGCCGTGCCCCGACTGTCGTCCCCCAGGGGGTGTCACCACATCGGGCAAGATCCGCATCTTCCTGGGACCGGGTGCCCTAGGGCCTCGCGCCGGATGCCCTACAGGACGGTCCTCGGGCCGTCGTGGCTACCGGGCGGCGGTCGCGGTCGGCAGCGCGACGACGAGGTCGAAGTACATGCCGACGGAGAGCAGCAGGCCGAGGACGCCGAGCGCGATGCCGGCGGTCGCGACGGCACGGACCCAGCCGGGCTGCGGTTGCGCGGGGGCCACGCCGAAGGCCGGACGGACCAGGGCGAAGATGCCGACCAGCAGGGCGAGCAGGGCGAAGAGCCCGTCGACCAGGGCGGTGGAGTGCCAGGCGTCACCGTAGATCTCGGAGATCTGCTGGGCCGCGCTGGAGCCGCCCGAGGTCTTGATCTGGCCGATCAGGGTCTCGCGCTCGGCGGCGACCTTTCCGGTCCAGGACCCGGTGAGCGCGACGACGCCGAGAGCGGCCGCGACCACGGCTGCGGCGGCCGCGCCGAGGCCGGAGGGCTCCTTGGCGGGGTCGTCGTCGGGGTCGTCGTCGAGGCCGTCCAGATCCTCGTTCTCGGCCCCGCCCTCGGCCGCGGCCTCCGTGGTCGCGTCCCCGGTGGTCTTCTCCAGGTCGTACGAGGGGTCCTCGGCCGCGGCCCTCTCGGTCACGGCCTCCTCGGCACCGGAAGCACCGGAGGCACCGGAGGCACCGGCTGCATCGGCGGATACTTCGGCTGCTGTGGAGTCGGCGGGAGCGATGGGGTCAGTGGGGGTCCTGGGGTTCATGTTGCGCACGCTAGGCGGCCCGTATGAGAACCCCCTTAACGCATGCCCCGCGCGACGGCGTCCAGGGCGGACCCCGGCCCCCGCGGGTGTGCGCCCGCCGGGGCCGGGGTCATGGCCGGGGCGCCGTCCGCCGTGTCAGCTCTTCGCCTCGAAGGAGTCCTGGAGCCGGGGTACGTAGTCGGCGAGGGCGGCCGACCAGCAGCCGTAGTCGTGGCCGCCGTCGCAGCCGGGAGCCAGTGCCGACCCGTCGCCGTAGTCGACCAGGCGGCTGGGCAGACCGAGCCTGTCCATGCGGGACTTGACGTTCCTGGCGGCGATCGCGGTGAAGTGGTCGATCAGGTCGTTGTCGCCGGAGTAGAGCGTGACCTCGGCCCCGGTGAGCTCGGCCAGGTTGGCGGGGGCGGCGGGGTCGACCGCCTTCCAGATCCGGTCCGCGTCCAGGACCGGATAGGGGGAGCCGAAGATCGCGTCGCTGTCGACGACAGGTCCGTACCCGGTGCACCGGCCGGTGCCGGACGGGCTGGAGGTGCTCGCGGCGCACCAGGCGCCCGTGACGTTGAGTTCCGTGGCCAGGACCGCCGCGCGGACCTCCGCCATGCCGAAGTCGATGCCGCCGGACAGCGAGGCGACATGGCCGAAGAGATCGGGCCGGGCCTCGCCGTAGTGCAGGGCGCCGAAGCCTCCCATCGACAGGCCGACGACGGCCCGGTGGTCCTTGTCGGCGAGGGTGCGCAGGTTGGCGTCGATGAAGGGGACGACCTGCTTCAGGTGGAAGGTCTCCCAGTTCGCCGCGCCCTCCGCGGTGTTCTGCATGAGCCAGTCGGTGTACCAGCCCTTGCGGCCGCCGTCCGGCACGACGGTGATCATCGAGTCCGAGCGCAGCGCCGGGGCGGCCGCGGCGTCGTCCGGGTTCCCGGGGCCGCCGTGCAGGAAGTACGCCACCGGCCATCGCTTGTCGGGGGCGGTGCGGTAGCCACTGGGCAGGAAGACGCGGATCCGGTGCTCCCCCGTCACCTGCGGGGTGGTCACGGTGATGGTGAAGTCGTTGTCCGAGTGCACCTCGGTGCCCCCGGCGACCTGGGTCAGGCCGAATCCGTCGGACAGCACCGGAGGGGCGGCGCCCTCGGCGTGCGCGAGCGGGGTCGCGAGGGTCGCGGCCATGGCCAGCGCGGCGGCGACAGCCGTCCGCGCACGTGTCCACCGGGCGGTCAGCGGTGTTTTCATCGGGTGTCCTCTCCGAGTGCGGGCGGCCTGCCCGGACGGGCGGGGCGGCCGGGGCCGGCCCCCGCCCTTCCGGTCGCGGTCCTCAGAGCGCGCAGAACGCGTCCGTCATGGCCTTGCCCGTGTGGGCCTGTCCCGGAGTTCCGGCGAGCATGTGGAACTCGTTGTTCGCGTGCAGCGCCTGTTCGGTGCCGTCCTCACTGCTCAGCCACTCGCTGAAGTAACCGAGCACCGCGCCGTTGTGCCCCCAGGCCCACTTCCCGCAGGGCAGCTTCACATGTTCGATGCCCAGCCCGTATCCGGCCTCGTCGTTGACCGGGACGGCGGTCTTGAGCTCGGCCATCTGCGCGGGCTCCAGAAGCTTCCCGGTCATCAGGGCCCGGGAGAACGTGGCCAGGTCGTCCATGGTCGACACCATGGCACCGGCGGTCCCGCTGACCTGCACGTTGGAGACCGTGGCGTCGTCGATGAGGATCGCCCGGAGCACGTAGCCGTGCAGATGGTTGCCGTAGAGCGCGGGGTCGGCGGTGGGGAAGCCGGTGTCGTGCAGACCGAGCGGTTCGATGATGCGCCGCTGCACCTCCGTGGCCGGTTCCGAACCGGTGACGGCCTTGATCACCATGCCCGCGAGCGCGTAGTTGGTGTTGGAGTAACCGAACTTCTCGCCCGGCGTGCTCGTCGGCGCGCGCATGCCGAGGGCGACGTCGACCAGGTTCTGCGGCGGGTAGACCCCCCTCGGGTTGATGTTGAGGAAGTACGGCCCGTTGATCTGCACGGCGCTGAGGTAGTCGGGCAGACCAGAGGTGTGGTTGAGCAGCTGACGGATCGTGATCTTCGAGCCGTCGTATCCGTTGGCGGCGACCGCTCCCGGCAGCCACCGGTCGACGGTGTCGTCCAGCGAGAGCTTCTTCTCGCCCTCCAGCTGGAGCAGCACGGTGGAGATGAACGCCTTGGTGTTGCTGCCGATCCGGAACATCGCCTTCGGGTCCGCCGGCACCTTGGTCGCACGGTCGCCGACCCCCGCGTGCACGTACTGGGTGCTGTCGCCCTTCCGGACCATGCCGATCACGCCGGGGTACCCGTCGGCGACCCCCTGCTGGGCCCCGGCCTGAAGGATCTCGGCCGGGGTCTGGGCGGCGGCGGCCGAGGAGCCGGTGGCCGGGGCGGGCGACGGGCCGTCGGCCCCGGCGGCCGCGTTCGCCGTGCCGGCGGCGGTCAGCAGGAGGCAGGTCAGGCCCGCCACCGGCAGCAGCCTGCGCCGGCGCCCGCGGGACGGCGAGGGCGGCCGCCGGGCCGCACCTGGGGCGTCCGGGCTCTCCGTGTCCACCGCGACGCCTGTACCGAACGAATCGAGCACGCTCATTCTCTTTACCGTCCCTTTCGATTGGATGGTCGTTCCGGTTGTGCGGTCGCATTCGGATCGTTTGTCAGCGTCGACAGGAGACGACGATGATCAGCAACAGGAGTGCGACTCCCGCAACTCCGAGAAATCCGAAGCCGCCTTCCGGGTTCTTCCGGTTGGTCTCCACATGGCCACCGGCGGGAATTCCGGGATGCTGTTTGAGGTAGTGCTCCAGCTGACACTGCGCACCCCGGGATTCGGCGAGCCACGGCGTCTTGAAACCGCACTCGCCGCACCAGAATCGATAGGCCATGTCAACTCCTCATCGGTCGTCACAGGAGAAGGCCAGGAGCAGGACATGGGAAGGCCACGAGTGACGGTCCTGGCCCGGCGCCGGGACCCGTCCGGTCCCGGCGCCGTCCGCTTCCCCGATGCCGCCCGCTTCCCGATGCCGTCCGCTTCTCGATGCCCCGCGCGGAGCGCCGCCCCGTGTCGGCGCTCCGGCCGGGCACCACTCGATCGTGGCGTTCGCGCCGCCCGGCGGACAGGACAGCCGACCGGCCATATATGACCGGTCGTCACGATAGGCTCTTCGCCGCCCGCGCTCGGTGGTGGAGGGGATGCGAAGTGGCGGATCAGCTCGGCACGTTGTTGCGTCGGCTGCGCAAGCGGTCGGGGCTGACGCAGGAGCAGCTGGAGGCACGTTCCGGGGTGAGCGTGCGTACGATCCGCAGACTGGAGACGGGCAGATCCAGCGACCACCGGCTGGGCACGGTGAACCTGCTGGCGGACGCGCTGGAGGCCGGGCCGGAGGACCGCCAGCGGCTCGCGACCACGCTCGCGGGAGCGCCGGCGGAAATCCCCGTATCCGTTCCCGAATCCGCCCACGGACCCGTTCCCGGCCCCGCGCCCACCGCCGAGCCGGATTCCGGGCCCGCCCCCGCTTCCTCGTCGATTCCCGCACAGAATTCCCTCCCGAAGGCATATGGACCCCGCGCCCCGCGCCCGATCGACAGCGAACTCGCGGACGCCGCCTCGGAATTGGCGAAGGAGATCCGGCGCCGCTGGCGGCGCGAGGAGGAACACCGCCGGGTCCACGACCCCTTTCCGCTTCCCGTGCGCTGGCGGGATGCCCCCGAATCCCTCACCGACCATTCGGAGAACATCCAGCGCCTGCCGCCCGGCGCGGCCTCGCGGGACATGGATCTGAGCGGCGATCTGGGCAGCGTGGCCGAGGTCTACCGGCGGATTCTGTCCGGGCGGCTGGTGGTGCTCGGCCGGGCCGGATCCGGCAAGTCGATCCTGGCGATCAGGTTCGTCCTGGACCAGTTGGAGGCCCGGGAGCCGCACGACCGGGTGCCGGTGATCTTCAGCCTCGGGTCCTGGGATCCCACGGCCATCGCCTTACGGGACTGGCTCATCGACCTCCTGGTCCGCGACCATCCCCACCTCACCCGCAGGGCGTCCGGCGGATCGACGCTGGCCGCCGCGCTGGTCGACGCCGATCTCGTACTGCCCGTCCTGGACGGCTTCGACGAAATCGCGGAAGGGCTGCGGAGCGCCGCGCTGGAGACGCTCAACGCCGCCTCGCTCCCGCTCGTCCTGACCAGCCGGCGCGGCGAGTTCGCCGAGGCGGTCGAGGAGACCCACACCCCGCTGGTGTGGGCCGCCGGTCTGGAACTCACCGATCTCACCCTCGACGACCTCGACGACTACCTGCCCCGCACGGCCCGCCCGGTCTCCCGCGGCGACAGCGGGGGCGAGGCGGTGTGGAGCCCCGTCCTGGCACGGCTGTCCGCCGGGTCGGGCGGCGCGGACACCCCTCTGGCCAGGGTGCTGAGCACCCCGCTCATGATCATCCTGGCGCGGACGATGTACAGCGAGACACCGGGCAGGGATCCGTCCGAGCTGCTGGACACCGAGCGGTTCCCCGACGAGAACTCCCTGGAGGAACACCTGCTGGCCGGCTTCGTGCCGACGGTCTACCGCCGCCGCGTCGCCGAGCGGAGCACCGCGGGCCGCCCGGAGCGGCACCGGGACCCGGAACGCGCCGAGCACTGGCTCGGCTATCTCGCCCACCACCTGGCCCGGCTCGACCGCGACCAGCAGGACCTCGCCTGGTGGCGGATCGGCGATTCGCTGCGGCTGTCCACCCGCCTGCTGTCGGTGGTGGTGGCGTCGGCGCTCTGTGTCGCCCTCGCCCAGTGGTTCGTCGATCTGGTCAACCTGCCGTTCACAGTCGGCGAGGCCCTCCTGCTGGGCGGTTCGCTGGGGAGTGCCGCGGGCCTCGCCTTCGGGTGCGTCCACGCGATCCTGGCCCGGTTCGGCACCGCGGCCTTCGAACCGGCCCATGTGCGGCTGCGGCTGCCCGGTGCGGGCACCGGGATCGGTCACAGACCGGTCCGCACGTTCATCGCCCGGTTCGGTGCCGTTCTGCCGGGCGGATTCGTGATGGGTGTCGGGTGCGCGTGCGCCCTCGCCCTCCAGCGCTGGCTGTACTACGGGGTTCCGCTCGCGAACGAACTGGTGATCAAGGGCACGCTGATCAACATGCTGGTGCTCGGGCTGATCTTCGGGGCAGGTGCCGGACTCGTCTTCGGGCTCATGGCCGCGTTCGAGGCGCCGCTGGACGTCGCATCGGCGGCCACCCCGGCCGGCCTGCTGGCCTCGAACCGTGCGACGGTGGCCCGGCAGGTCCTCGTCCTGGTGCCGATGCTCACCCTCGCGATCACCCTCGGAGGCTTCCTGATCACCGGTCTCCTCCAGGGGCTGCTGGGAACGCTGGTCTGGCAGCTGCCGGACGGGCTGGCCATCGGCGCGGTGGGCGGGCTCGGCGGCGCGTGCTCGTACGCGCTCTCGTTCACCGCCTGGGGGCGGTGGCTGGTCCTGTCGCGGGTCTGGCTGCCCCTGACCGGCAGGCTGCCCTGGGATCCCGTGGCCTTCCTGGACGACGCCTACCGCCGGGGCGTGCTGCGCCAGACCGGTGCGGTGTACCAGTTCCGCCACATCCGGCTCCAGCACCACCTCGCCCGCTCGTACCGCGAGCACCAGAGCAAGTACGCACCCGCCAGCTTCGGTCCCGGGGAGTAGGGGCCGGTCTCAGGACCGGCGGGCCCGCCACTCCGGGGCCAGCAACGACCAGATCTCCGAGTCGTGCCGCTCGCCCCGGTACAGATAGTTCTGCCGCAGCACCCCGTCGCGCGTCATGCCGAGCCGCTCGGCCACCGCGATGCTGGCGGTGTTCGCGGCGGACGCGTCCCACTCCACGCGGTACATCCCGCGCACCCGGAAGGCCCAGTCGATGAGCTCGCGGGCCGCCCGGGTGATCAGACCGCGCCCCTGGCCCGCCGGTTCCAGCCAGCAGCCGATCTCGCAGTTTCCCGACTCCGCGTCGAAGACCGGGAACATGACTCCGCCGACGAGCGTGTCCTCCAGCCAGATGCCGTAGATCCGGCCCGTGTCCGCCGCCTGCCTGTCCGCGTACTTCCGCAGCAGTGCGCGCGCCGAGTCCAGGTCGGTGGCGAAGGAGGCGAAGGGGATCCATGGATCGACGGACTCCCGGGCCCGGTCCATGTGGTCGAGGAACTCCTGCGCCTGCCAGGTCTCCAGCGGCCGCAGTTCCGCTCCGTCGTCACCCAGGGATACCGCGAACATCATGCTCCTTCTCGAACCGCTTCCACCGCATGCGCGGGCCGCGCCGCCTGCGGGATCTTCGCACGCGGCGGCCCGGATCCGGATTCGGGAGGCTCGATGCTGATCCGCGGCAGCAGCCGGTCCAGTCGGCGCGGCAGCCACCAGTTCGCCCCGCCCAGCAGATGCATCAGCGCCGGGACCAGCAGCGTGCGCAGGACGAAGGCGTCCAGCAGGACGGCCGCGGCGAGCGCGATGCCGAACATGGCGATGACCCGGTCCCCGCTGAGCACGAACGCGAGGAAGACCGAGATCATGATCACGGCCGCGGAGTTGATCACCCGGCCGGTCTCGGCGAGGCCCACCCGGACGGCCCGCCGGTTGTCCCCGGTCTCCAGCCACTCCTCGTACATCCGCCCCACCAGGAACACCTGGTAGTCCATCGACAGCCCGAAGAGCACGGACACCATGATCACCGGCAGGAAGGGTTCGACGGGACCCGCGCTTCCGAGCCCGAGCAGTTCGCTGCCCCACCCCCACTGGAAGATCGCGACGACGACCCCGAACGAGGAGGCGACGGCGGCCACGTTCATCGCCGCGGCCTTCAGCGGAATGCCGATCGACCGGAAGGCCAGCAGCAGGAGCAGACAGCCGAGCCCTATGACCACACCGACGAAGAGCGGCAGCTTGCCGACGATGATCCGGGCGAAGTCGTCGTAGCCGGCGGTCACTCCCCCGACGTGGGCCCGCAGCGAGGTGTTCTGCTCGGCCCGCGGCAGCACCTCGGTGCGCAGCCGGTCCACGAGTTCGCTGGTCTGCCGGGACTGCGGCGAGGACGTCGGTACGACGGTGACGAAGGCCGTGTCGCCGCCGCTGTTGTACGTGACCGGGCCGACCGAGGCCACGCCCTCGGTGGACCGCAGCGCGGCGGGCAGTCCGTCCATGGCGAGCCGGTCGTCCGCGCCGTCCAGCTGCGCGGCGATCGTCAGAGGCCCGTTGACGCCGGGGCCGAATCCGTCCGCCAGCAGGTCGTACGCCTTCCTGGTGGTCGACGTGGCGGGGTTGTTGCCCTGGTCGGAGGTGCCCAGGTGGAGGGAGAAGGTGGGCAGCGCCAGTACCAGCATCACCACGGCGGCCAGCGCCCCGAGCAGTTTGGGGTGGCGTTCGACGAAGGCGGACCAGCGGGCGGCGAAGCCGGTGGGCACCTCGGGCTGCGGGCCGTGCTCGGCGAGCCGCCGGCGCTCGCGCCTGCTCAGCGCCCGGGGGCCGATGAACGACAGCAGGGCCGGGAGCAGGGTCACCGAGGCGGCCACGGTCAGGACGACGGTGAGCGAGGCGGCGATCGCCACCCCGTTGAGGAACCCGAGCCGCAGGATCAGCATGCCGAGCAGCGCGACGCAGACGGTGGCCCCGGCGAAGACCACCGCGCGGCCGGTCGTCGCGACGGCGTTCTGCGCGGCCTCGGTGACGGAGAGGCCCCCGCGCAGCCCTCTGCGGTGCCGGGTGACGATGAACAGGGCGTAGTCGATGCCGACGCCGAGCCCTATCAGCATGCCCAGCATGGGGGCGAAGTCGGCCACCGTCATCAGATGGCCGAGCAGCACGGTGCCCGCGTAGGCGGTGCCGACGGAGACCAGCGCCGTGGCGATGGGCAGCATGCTGGCGGCGAACGAGCCGAAGGCGAGGAACAGGACGACCGCCGCGACGAGGACCCCGACGACCTCGCTGAGATGGGCGGAGGGCGCCTCGGTGAGGGCGACGGCGGGGCCGCCCAGCTCCACCTGGAGATGGTCCCCGGCGGCCGCTCGCGCGGTGTCGACGACGGCCCCGACCTGCTGCGCCGGGATGTCCTCGACCCGCTGGTCGAAGGTGATCGAGGCGTAGGCGGTGTGTCCGTCGCCGCTGATCTGCGCGGTGCCGGACGCCCCGTACGGGCCGGTGACCGCGCCGACCCCGGGCAGTTCCTCGACGGCGTGCAGGGTCCGGGTCATCGTCTGGCGGACGTCGTCGGCCCGCACGGTGGAGTCGGAGGTGTGCCAGACGATGGTGTCGGTGTCACCGCCGAGGTCCGTGAAGCCGTTCCTGAGGAGATCGGCGGCCCGGCCGGA
This sequence comes from Streptomyces sp. NPDC057697, assembly GCF_042799335.1. Lineage (NCBI taxonomy): Bacteria > Bacillati > Actinomycetota > Actinomycetes > Kitasatosporales > Streptomycetaceae > Streptomyces > Streptomyces sp. NPDC057697. The sequence goes on from NZ_JBHVJA010000011.1 coordinate 283,233, forward strand.
CTCCGTACCGGGCACCTCGTAGTCGTTGGAGTACGCGGAACCCGCGAGGACCGCCGCGGTGGCCGTGCCGCCGAGGGCGAGCAGCCAGAGGAGAACGGCGATGAGACGGTGCCTGATGCACCAGCGGGCGATGGCAGCCAACGGACGTGCTCCCTGCTGGTTCGTGGTCCCCGGGCAGCATGGAACATGGATCTGCCGCGAAGAACGCATGACCTGAGAACTGTCACTCTGGCAGCCGAATATGATCCTTTGTCTCTTTCGTGGCCTTACTCACAACAGGTGCGGAAGGGGGCGCCGCGGCCCCCTCCGCGACGGCGGTCCGGCCGTCTCACCCGGCTCGTTGTTCCTCCGCCTCCAGTTCGTCCTCGAACTGCTCCTCGATCTGCGCGATGCCCTTCCTCGCGACCTCCGCCAGATGGACGGGGCAGGTCAGCGGCTCGCTCCCGAAGCCCTGGCCGGAGTCCGCGCCGGGGGCGGGGCACGTCCCGGGGGCGTAGAGGCGCACGATGCGTACCAAGCGGTCGGACGCGCGTTCACGGCCGGGCGCATGGCCGTCCGCGTGGTCGCAGGCGCCGCCGGGCAGGGTGGTGGCAGCGGTACGGAGGATGCCGAGCATCTCGCGGGCGATTCCGTACGACAGCTCCAGGGAGTCGGCCGCCGTGCCCATCAGGAGCAGCAGGACGGTGCGCTCGGGGGCGGGCCCGTCCGGGCCGAGCCGCTGGTAGCGCCGGGCCGCCCAGAGCGCCGCCTCCTCGGAGGCCGTCCCGTCCTGGAACGGGGCGTGCCGCGCGCTCAGCGAGTCGATGTCGAGCCGGCCGTCGGGGCGCAGGTACACCCGGTCCAGATGTGCCGTCTCCCGGGTGCCGAAGAGCCGCTCGACCGCTTCGCGCAGATGGTCGCGGGCCTCGACGGCGAGGGCGCGCAGGAAGGCGGGGCACGTCCATGCCTCCAGCGGGGCCCCGTATCCGTCCGCGTGCTCCTGACGCAGGACGGCACGGCCGCCGGGGCTCTGCAGGTGGATGCCCTCGGCTGCCTGCTGGTCGCTGCCGGAGCCCAGTGCCGGGTGCTCGCCGTCCCCGTGCGCGCAGGCCCCGTCCGGCAGCAGCGGCAGTACGGACTCCAGGCCCCCGATCATGTCGTCGAGCAGCGACCGCTGTCTGATCCGGCCCGATCCCGCGTACCAGCAGTTCGCATGGGCGACGACGACATAGCCGGCGAGAGCGGCCCGGGTGGGATCGCCGGGCGGTACGGCGTGGATCTCCAGGTCCCAGAGCGGTTCACCGTTCGGATAGTCGTTGAGCACACTGCCCAGGCTGCGGATGTACCTCTGATGGTCTTCGGGGACGATCTCGGGGATGCCGTCCGTGCTGCCCGGCAGGATCACGTCGGCGGCCGTCCGCGCCCATCCGGCGGCATTGCGGGGGCAGGCATCGGCCCCGTCCCACTCGTCGAACGGAACCTCGATGTCGGGCGCGTCGGACAGTCCGTCCACGTCCGTGTCCCACTCCTCCAGGCTGTCGGTGTACGGATGGTCCGCGTGCCCGCACCCGCCGGCCCGAAGGCCCCGCTCGTCCAGCGCGTCGGCGGCGGCGCCCAGCGCGGCCACCACGGCCCGCTCGACGGCCGCGCCGCGCCGCCCGAGGACGTACGGCGCCATGTGCACCAGCCCGAAGACCAGCAGGACCGCCTGCCCGCCGTCCGGTTCGGCGGCGAGCAGGCGGGCGCACTCCAGGACGACGGGGTCCGCCTCCTCGGGGGCGGCGCCCGCCGTGACTCCGTCCCACTTCTCGATCAGTTCGTTCATGATCAGGGACACGTGGGCCGCGCCGCCGTGGTTCCGGCGGGCACCGGACTCCCCCGCGGAGGGCCTGTCGGGCGGGCCGTCAGCCCGAGACGCTCGCGCGGCCGTTCTCGATGTGCCCCATCAGCCGGCGGCGGAAGACGTCGTCCCCGTCGACGGTGACGGCCAGGTCGTACCAGCCGTGCGCGTCGGACGCCGAGTGCACCACCGTACGGCTGCGCCCCGGCTTGACCCTGACGGTCCGGGTCCAGTCGCGCAGGTCCGCCTCGTCCACGTAGCCGAGCGGGCGCACGGTGAAGGTGAGCGTGGTGCGGCCCGTGTTGCGCAGCGTGAGGTGGAGGTCGCGCTCATGGGCGTCGACCCGCGAGGCGACCTCGGCCGGGGCGCCGTTCTTCGCGGCCCCGGCGAACTCGCGGCGGAAGCCGTTCGGACCCGTCACGGTGAACCGGTACGCCGCCCCGGTGACCGGCACCGTCCACTGCGCCGTGCCCTTCACGTCCCGGTGCTGCGGCGCGGGGAACTCGCCCGCGTACGGGTACAGCGCGAAGTGCGCCGAGGAGCGGCCGGTGTTGCTCAGGGCCACCCGTACCGTGCCGTTCACCAGCCTCGCCTGCGCGTCCGGCTGGTACGGCAGCGCGCGGGCCGGGCGGGCGCCGGGCTCCTGCTCGGGCATCTGCTGCACGAGGGGCGGCTTCGGCGCCCAGCGGCCGCTGAACGGCGGGATGGCGCCCGGCTGTTCCACCTCGGGGCGGCGGCGGGTGCGCGTGAAGTCGAAGGCCGAGGTCAGGTCGCCGGTGACGGTGCGCCGCCAATGGCCGATGTTGGGTTCCTTCACCCCGGTCCAGCGCTCCAGGAAGCGGATCACGGAGGTGTGGTCGAAGACCTCGGAGCAGACGTAGCCGCCGATGGTCCACGGCGACACCACGAGCATCGGCACCCGCATGCCGAGTCCGGTGGGCTTGCCCTCCCACTGCTCCTCGGTCACCTCGGGCGAGGGGACCGGCGGCGGCACGTGGTCGAAGAAGCCGTCGTTCTCGTCGTAGTTGATGAAGACCGCGGTGTGCCGCCACACATCGGGGTGCTTGCCCAGCGCGTCCAGGACCTTGTAGACGATCGTCGCGCTGTGGATCGGCGAGGAGACGCTCGGGTGCTCGGAGTCGACGGCGGAGGGCACCAGGTAGGAGACCTCGGGCAGGGTGCCCGCCGCCACGTCCTTGGCGAACTCGTCGGCCAGCGTGCCCGTCTCCACCCGGCGCAGCGCCCTCTCGAAGAGGCGGCGCTCGGTCTTGTTCAGGGTGGCGACGCCCTGCTCCAGGAGGCCGAACAGCCGCTCCCGCTCCGCCGCGTCCGCGTCCCGCACCGCGGAGTAGAACGACTCCATGTACGTGTGGCCGTCGGTCCTGGCCAGCGCCTTGCGGGCGATCGCCTTGAAGGTGGCGAAGAACTCGATCTGGTTGTCGGTGAAGTTCTCCCACTCGGTGTACGTGCGCCAGCTGTGCCCGGCCCGGTCCAGCCGCTCCGCGTAGGTGCCCCAGTCGTAGCCGGGGTGGGTGCCCTCGTCGTACGCGTCGTTGCCGACGGCCCGCTTGCCGTTGGGCTCGTTGCCCGTCTTGCCGCTCCACAGGTGGTTGCGGTTGGGACTGGTCGAGGAGTGGATGGAGGAGTGGTAGGCGTCGCAGACGGTGAAGGTGTCGGCGAGTTCGTAGTGCAGCGGGATGTCGCGGCGGTCGTAGTACGCCATGGTGGCGGCCGTCTTCGCGGTCACCCAGCCGTTCATCCAGCCGCCGGCCCACGCCTTGCCGCCACCGCTCCAGGAGTGGTCGAGCGCGCCGATGTACTGGAGGTCCTTCTTCTGCGTCTCGGCGGCGTCGCGCACCGGGAACGGCAGCACGGAGGTGCCCGCCGCCGCGGGCTGCTCGAAGACCGGCTTGCCCGAGGGCAGCTCGACGGCGTTGCGGTCACCGAAGCCGCGTACGCCCCGGAGCGTCCCGAAGTAGTGGTCGAAGGAACGGTTCTCCTGCATGAGGATCACCACGTGCTTGATGGCTCCGAGCCCGTCGCGGCCTCCGGACCCCGCCGAGTGCGCCGGCTGCGCGGCGATCGCGGCCTGCAGCGACGGCGGCAGCAGCGACCCCGCTGCCGCGGCGCCGAGTGCGCCGCCGCCGAGCGCGAAGAGCCGTCGCCGTGAAATGTCCGTGGTCAAGTTGAGCCTCCCGAGTCCTGTCGTACAGCCGGGAAACTAATCAAGCCGGGTGGCGCGCGGAAGGATTCCGTACGGCTCCGTGGTGAACGTCCAACAGGTCGTACGGGAAGTCCAACACCGCCTGAGCTGCCGAAGGGGCGGTGCGCCCGGCTCGCGGGTGCACCGCCCCTCCTGGGACGTACGGCCTGGTGGCTCAGCCCTCGACGCCGAGCTTCTCCAGGATCAGCTCGCGCACCCGGGCCGCGTCCGCCTGGCCGCGGGTGGCCTTCATGACCGCGCCGACGAGCGCGCCCGCCGCCGCGACCTTGCCGCCGCGGATCTTGTCCGCGATGGCCGCGTTGCCCGCGATGGCCTCGTCGACGGCGGTGGACAGCGCGCCCTCGTCGGAGACGACCTTGAGGCCGCGCTTCTCGACGACGGTGTCCGGGTCGCCCTCGCCCGCGAGGACGCCCTCGATGACCTGGCGGGCCAGCTTGTCGTTGAGGTCGCCCGAGGCGACGAGCGCGGCCACCCGGGCGACCTGCGCCGGGGTGATCGGCAGCTCGTCGAGGCCGCGGCCGGTCTCGTTGGCGTTGCGGGCCAGCTCGCCCATCCACCACTTGCGGGCCTGGTCCGAGGGGGCGCCCGCGTCGGTCGTGGCGACGATCAGGTCGACCGCGCCGGCGTTGAGGATGGACTGCATGTCGTGTTCGGAGACACCCCACTCCTCCTTGAGCCGCGCCCGGCGCAGCCGGGGCAGCTCGGGGAGGCCCTTGCGCAGCTCCTCGACCCACTCGCGGGCCGGGGCGACCGGTACCAGGTCGGGCTCGGGGAAGTAGCGGTAGTCCTCGGCGTTGTCCTTGATGCGGCCGGCCGTGGTCGAGCCGTCCTCCTCGTGGAAGTGCCGGGTCTCCTGCACGATCGTGCCGCCGGAGGACAGCACCGCGGCGTGGCGCTGGATCTCGAAGCGGGCGGCGCGCTCGACGGAACGCAGCGAGTTCACGTTCTTCGTCTCGGAGCGCGTACCGAAGGTCTCGGTGCCGTTGGGACGCAGCGACAGGTTGACGTCGCAGCGCATCTGGCCCATCTCCATGCGGGCCTCCGAGACGCCGAGCGCCTTGATGAGCTCGCGGAGCTCGGCGACGTACGCCTTGGCGACCTCGGGGGCGCGTGCGCCGGCGCCCTCGATCGGCTTGGTGACGATCTCGATGAGCGGGATGCCCGCGCGGTTGTAGTCGAGCAGGGAGTGGGACGCGCCGTGGATACGGCCGGTGGCACCGCCGACGTGGGTCGACTTGCCGGTGTCCTCCTCCATGTGGGCGCGCTCGATCTGCACCCGGAAGATCTCCCCGTCCTCCAGCTGGACGTCCAGATAGCCGTCGTAGGCGATCGGCTCGTCGTACTGGGAGGTCTGGAAGTTCTTCGGCATGTCCGGATAGAAGTAGTTCTTCCGGGCGAAGCGGCACCACTCGGCGATCTCGCAGTTCAGCGCGAGGCCGATCTTGATGGCGGACTCGACGCCGATCTCGTTGACGACCGGCAGGGCGCCGGGCAGGCCGAGACAGACCGGGCAGGTCTGGGAGTTGGCGTCCTGCTTGAGCTCGGTGGAGCAGCCGCAGAACATCTTGGTCTTGGTGCCGAGCTCGACATGGACCTCCAGGCCCATGACGGGGTCGTAGGACGCGAGCGCGTCCTCGTACGACACCAGGTCGGTGACAGTCACGGTGAAACTTCCCTCTCAGCCCAGCAGTACGTCGTCGTCGCCGAGGCGCTTGAGCTCGCGCAGCAGCAGGGCGACACCGGTGGCGATGGCGGCGGCGGAGACAACGGCGTCGATCAGTCGCAGCGTGTCGTGCTCGTAGCGGGCCTTCCTGGCCTGCTTGAGCACACCGACCGCCCCGAAGGCGGTGGTGCCGATGGACAGGTACGTACCGGTCTTGGACTTCTTGAAGCCCTTGGCCTTGGTCAGTGCACTCACAACGACGGAGCCTCCTCCAGCAGCGGGTGACCCCACTTTTCCACGAAGGCGGCCTCGACGGCGGCTCCGACCTTGTAGAGACGGTCGTCCTTCATGGCGGGGGCGATGATCTGCAACCCGACCGGCAGACCGTCCTCGGGCGCCAGGCCGCAGGGCAGCGACATGGCGGAGTTGCCCGCGAGGTTGGTCGGGATGGTGCACAGGTCCGCGAGGTACATCGCCATCGGGTCGTCGGCGCGCTCGCCGATCGGGAAGGCGGTGGTGGGCGTGGTCGGGGAGACGATGACGTCCACCTGCTCGAAGGCCTTCGCGAAGTCCCGCGTGATGAGGGTGCGGACCTTCTGCGCCGAGCCGTAGTACGCGTCGTAGTAGCCGGAGCTGAGGGCGTACGTACCGAGGATGACGCGGCGCTTGACCTCGTCGCCGAAACCGGCCTCGCGGGTGAGCGCGGTGACGTCCTCGGCGGAGCGCGTGCCGTCGTCGCCGACGCGCAGGCCGTAGCGCATGGCGTCGAAGCGGGCCAGGTTGGAGGAGCACTCGGACGGCGCGATCAGGTAGTACGCCGACAGGGCCAGGTCGAAGGAGGGGCAGTCCAGCTCGACGATCGTGGCGCCGAGCGACTTCAGCAGCTCGACCGACTCGTTGAAGCGCTGGACGACGCCCGCCTGGTAGCCCTCACCGGCGAACTGCTTGACGACGCCGACGCGCATGCCCTCGACGCTGCCGTTGCGGGCGGCCTCGACGACCGGCGGGACCGGGGCGTCGATGGACGTCGAGTCCATCGGGTCGTGCCCGGCGATCACCTCGTGCAGCAGGGCCGCGTCCAGGACGGTACGGGCGCAGGGGCCGCCCTGGTCCAGGGAGCTGGAGAAGGCCACCATGCCGTAGCGGGAGACGCCGCCGTAGGTCGGCTTGACGCCGACGGTGCCGGTCACGGAGGCGGGCTGGCGGATGGAGCCGCCGGTGTCCGTGCCGATGGCGAGCGGGGCCTCGTACGCGGCGAGCGCGGCGGACGAACCGCCGCCGGAGCCGCCCGGGATGCGGGTGAGGTCCCAGGGGTTGCCGGTCGGGCCGTAGGCGCTGTTCTCGGTGGAGGACCCCATGGCGAACTCGTCCATGTTGGTCTTGCCGAGGATGACGACGTCGGCGGCCTTCAGCTTCTTGGTGAGGGTCGCGTCGTAGGGCGGGATCCAGCCTTCGAGGATCTTGGAGCCGACGGTGGTCGGCATGTCCTTGGTGGTGAAGATGTCCTTCAGCGCGAGCGGGACGCCGGCCAGCGGGCCGAGCTTCTCACCGGCCGCCTTCTTGGCGTCGACGGCGCGGGCCTGCGCGAGGGCGCCCTCGCGGTCGATGTGCAGGAAGGCGTGGACCTTCTCGTCGACCGCGTCGATCCTGGCCAGGTGGGCCTCGGTGACCTGGACGGCCGTGAACTCACCGGAGACGATCCCCGCGGCAATCTCTGCGGCGGTGAGCTTGATGATGGTGCTGTTGTCCGTCATGGCTGTTTAGTCCTCCCCCAGGATCTGCGGCACCTTGAAACGCTGCTGCTCCTGGGCCGGGGCGCCGGAGAGCGCCTGCTCGGGGGTGAGCGACGGACGGACCTCGTCCGCGCGCATGACGTTGGTCAGCGGCAGCGGGTGGGAGGTCGGCGGTACGTCTTGGTCGGCGACCTCGGAGACGCGGGCGACCGCGCCGATGATGTCGTCGAGCTGACCGGCGAAGTGATCGAGCTCTTCGCCCTTCAGCTCCAGACGCGCCAGCCGGGCGAGGTGGGCGACCTCCTCGCGCGTGATGCCAGGCATGCAGCGATCCTCAGGGGTTGGTGTGTGGTTTTGGCCCAATCCTATGGTGTCGCCCGCCACCGCTCCCGCCACCCGGGCGAACGCCCTGGTCGGACGAGGATTTCCGGACCCCGGCACGCCCCCGGCCGGGCATCACGGGCCGGGCGGCCCCGGACCGGCCACCCTGGACCTCGCTCCGGGGGCCACCCCCGGCGGGCGCGAGGCGGGCGCGGACCGGCGGGCGCGACCGGCGGGCGCGAGGCGGGCGCGACCGGCGGGCGCGAGGCGGGCGCGGACCGGCCACCCTGGACCTCGCCCCCGAGGCCACCCCCGGCGGGTGCGAGGCGGACGCGGACCGGCGGGCGCGAGGCGGGCGCGACCGGCGCCCCCTGGGGCCGCACTCGCATCCCGGGCGGCTCCGGCGGCGGTCGTCCGCCACGCTCGCCGCGTACGAGGCCCCGCGACCGGCCCAGCGCCGGTGAAAGCCCCTCGGGCCGGAGGCCCCGCGCTCGCCGCGTACGAGGCACCGCGGTCGGCCCAGCGCCACCGAAGGCCCCTCGGGCCGGAGGCCCCGCGGTGTCGCGGGGCTCAGGTCGTCGCCGGGCGTGAATTGATCGCCCGGCCAGGGGGGCGCTGGTCCAGCTCCGGCTGGATGCCCGCCGCTGCCGCTGCGGCGGCCGCCGCGGCAGCCAGCTCGGCGGGGCGCCGCCAGCCGTGCTCGCCGCGCGCCCGCAGCCAGGCCGTGGTCTCCTGCGGCGGCATCGCGGCGGCGACCAGCCACCCCTGCACCGCGTCGCAGCGCAGATCCCGCAACCGCTCCCAGGTCTCGTCGTCCTCGACCCCCTCCGCGACCACCAGCAGGCCGAGCGAGTGGGCCAGGTCGATCGTGCAGCGGACGATCTCCGCGTCCTCGTTGTCCACGGCCAGCCGGGCCACGAACGAGCGGTCGATCTTCAGCTCGCTGACCGGGAGGCGGCGCAGATGGACGAGCGAGGAGTATCCCGTACCGAAGTCGTCGAGGGACATCTTCACGCCGTGTCCCGTCAGCCCGGCGAGCGTGTCGGCGGCGCGCTGCGGGTCCTCCAGGAGCACGTGTTCCGTTATCTCCAGCTGGAGCGCCCCGGCCGGAACGCCGTGCCGGGCGAGCCGGGCCGCGACGCCGCCCGCGAAGCCGGGGGTGTGGACGTCGCGCGGCGAGACATTGACGGCGACCGGGACGAACAGGCCCTGTGCCCGCCACCGGGCCACCTGGGCCAGCGCCGTCTCCAGGACGTACTCCGTGAGGTGCGGCATGAGGCCCGACGACTCGGCGATGGCGATGAACTCGTCCGGAGGGACCCTGCCGCGTTCCGGATGGACCCAGCGCACCAGGGCTTCGAGACCGGCGACCTGGCCGTCGAACCGGACCTTCGGCTGATAGTGGAGCTCGACCTCGCCGGCGTCCAGGGCCCGGCGCAGATCGCCCAGGAGACCGAGCCGGTCGGGGGTGTTGCTGTCCCGCTTCGACTCGTAGACCTCCACCCCCGTACGGTCCCGCTTGGCCTGGTACATCGCCACGTCCGCGCGCCTGAGCAGCCCCTCGGCGTCCAGCGCGTGGTCCGGGTAGACGGCTACCCCGGCGCTGGCCTCCAGCACCAGGGTCAGACCGTCGAGGTCCAGCGGGGAGGACAGCTCGGCGACGAGATGGCGGGCGACCCGCTGGGCGCTGGTCGTGGAGTCGGCGGTCGGCAGCAGCACGGCGAACTCGTCGCCGCCGAGCCGCGCCGCCTCCGCGCCCCGGGGCAGCGCGAGGCGCAGGCGCTCCGCTATCTGCAACAGCAGCCGGTCCCCCGCCAGATGACCGAGGGTGTCGTTGACCGCACGGAAACGGTCGAGGTCGATCAGGACCAGAGCGGATCTCGCCCCGGCGGACTCGGCGTCCTCCAGGGCCGTCCAGGTGCGCTCCAGCAGCCACTGCCGGTTGGGCAGCCCGGTCAGCGGGTCGCGCAGCTGCTCCTCGGCACGGGCACGGGCGATCCAGAGCGCGGAGTCGAGGGCGATCAGCGGGACGGCGAAGAGCGGCAGGAGCAGGGGGGTGGCCATCGCGACGACGCAGATCAGCGGTGCGATGGCGACCAGGGCGACCGCGACGAGGCCCTGGCGCAGCAGGGCGGTGCGGGCGATGGTCGGCAGTCCGCCGCCGCCCTGGGGTGCCTGCGCGTACCACAGCAGAACCCGGGTGACCAGGAGATAGGTGGAGGCGGCGAGCAGGACGCCGGGGGCGGCGTCGATGCCCCAGTCGAGTGGCCGCCAGGGCGATTCGACGGTCTGCACCTCGCCGAACGCGGCGAGCACCAGGGCCGCCGCGCCGATCCCCAGGATGTCCACCGCGCCGTGCAGCAGCCCCTGCCACCAGCGGTGTCTGCGGGCGACCCCGACCAGGACGACGACGACCAGGCTGACCAGCGCGGCGGGCACCCAGCCGTAGAGCAGCAGCACCGCCAGTGTGAGCGAGGCCCCGGAGCCGGTGCCGCCCCACCAGCGGTCGCGGCCGAGCGCGACGAGATGGCCGACGATGATTCCGGTCAGGACGGCGAGGGACCAGCCCGCTCTGCCGTCCGGGAAGAGGGCGTGCCCCTCGCTCACCGTCCGATAGAAACCGGTCGCGATCTGGACGACGGCGATCGCGATGACAACGGCGCCCACTTTTGGCGTGAGGCCGACGAAACCTTGCAGCCGCGACACCGGTGCGGCGCTCTCGGTCGGTTTCATTCCGTCCCTCTCACAGCCGGCGGTGCCGATGTCACCCGATGGTTCCGTTCCATGCCGCCACGACCCGGTTTCCCACCCCGCGGCCGGGCACGGCAGGTGCACGTATCAACAGTAGGCCGCGGAGGGGGCCTACGGGCAGCGCTCTGACGCTCTTGCCCGAATGCGGACCGACCATCCGTCAGCATCTGCTATGCGCCGATCGGGTGAAACGGCCGCGGGGCGGAGAGGTTGCCCCCCGTCTGTCCCCCCGCGTCCGGTTCCGCCTCTCCGCTCCGTCGCTGCTGCGCCGACCGCCCGGTTCCGTCGCTCCCTGGCGGGATCTGTTCGGTTGTGTCCCGGTCCCTGGTGGGGATCTGCCCCTATTCCGCCGGTTCTTCGGCCGGCACCGCCGCCTCGCGCGCCGCGTCCGGGCCCTGTTCGAGCAGGACGGCGAAGCCGTCCTCGTCCAGTACCGGAACCTTCAGCTGCATGGCCTTCTCGTACTTGGAACCGGGGTTGTCGCCCACGACCACGAAGGAGGTCTTCTTCGAAACGGAACCTGTCACCTTCGCTCCACGGCTCTGGAGCGCCTCTTTCGCGCCATCCCTGGTGTGGTCGGCCAGTGTGCCGGTGACGACGACGGTCAGTCCTTCGAGCGGGCGCGGCCCCTCGTCCTCGCCGGTGCCCACGTCCTCCATCCGCACCCCGGCCTCGCGCCATTTGCGCAGGATCTCCCGGTGCCAGTCCTCGGCGAGCCACTGCTTCACCGAGGCGGCGATGATGTCCCCGACCCCTTCGGCCTCGACCAGCTCCTGTTCGGTCGCCTCGTCGATCCGGTCCATGGAGCGGAACTGGCGGGCCAGTTCCGCGGCGGCGACCGGGCCCACATGACGGATGGACAGCCCGGTGAGGATGCGGGCCAGCGGCGCCTCCTTGGCGGCGGCGATGGCGTCGAGCATGGCGAGGGCGTTCTTCTTCGGCTCGCCCTGCTGGTTGGCGAAGACCCAGGCGGTCTTCTCCTCGCCGGTCTTCGGGTCCCGCTTGGGCAGTCCGCTGTCCTGGTCGAGGACGTAGGCCCGGATCGGCAGCAGTTCCTCGACGGTCAGCCCGAACAGGTCGCCCTCGTCGTGCAGGGGCGGATCGGTGGGCTCCAGCGGCTTGGTGAGGGCCGCGGCGGCGACATAGCCGAAGTGGTCGATGTCGAGGCACTTGCGGCCCGCGAGATAGGCGATGCGCTCCCGCAGCTGGGCGGGGCAGGACCGGGCGTTGGGGCAGCGGACGTCGACGTCCGCCTCCTTGGTGGGTTTCAGTTCCGTGCCGCACTCCGGGCAGTGCGTCGGCATCACGAACGCCCGCTCGGTGCCGTCACGGAGGTCGACGACCGGGCCGAGGACCTCCGGGATCACGTCGCCCGCCTTGCGGAGCACCACCGTGTCCCCGATGAGGACGCCCTTCGCCTTCACCACGTTCTGGTTGTGCAGGGTGGCGAACTCCACCTCGGAGCCCGCCACTTTGACCGGCTCGACCTGGGCGTACGGCGTGACCCGGCCGGTCCGGCCGACGCCGACCCGGATGTTGACCAGCTTGGTGTTGACCTCCTCCGGGGCGTACTTCCAGGCGATGGCCCAGCGCGGGGCGCGCGAGGTGGAGCCGAGCCGGCCCTGGAGCGGGATCTCGTCGAGCTTGACGACCACTCCGTCGATCTCGTGCTCCACGGAGTGCCGGTTCTCGCCGAAGTACCTGATGAACTCCCGGACCCCGTCGAGGGAGTCCACCACCTTGTTGTACTTGGCGGTGGGCAGACCCCATTCGTGCAGCAGCTCGTAGGCGTGCGAGAGGCAGTCGATGTCGAAGCCCTCGCGGGCGCCGATGCCGTGCACCACCATGTGCAGCGGGCGGGTGGCGGTGACCTTCGGGTCCTTCTGGCGCAGCGAGCCCGCCGCCGCGTTGCGCGGATTGGCGAACGGCTTGTCGTCGGCCTCGACGAGCCGGGCGTTCAGCTCCTCGAAGGCCTCCATCGGGAAGAAGACCTCGCCGCGGATCTCGACCAGCGCGGGGATGCGGTCGCCCTTCAGCCGGTGCGGGATCTCCGCGATCGTACGGACGTTGGGGGTGATGTCCTCGCCGGTGCGGCCGTCGCCGCGGGTGGCGGCCCGGGTCAGCCGCCCGTGCTCATAGGTGAGGTTGACCGCCAGGCCGTCCACCTTCGGCTCGCACAGGAAGTGGTAGTCGGTGGTGCCGACCTCCCTGGCGATCCGCTCGCCCCAGGCGGCCAGCTCCAGGTCGTCGAAGGCGTTGTCCAGCGAGAGCATCCGCTCGCGGTGCTCGACGGAGGTGAATTCCGTGCGGTACGGGCCCGCGACCTTCTGCGTCGGCGAATCGGGCGTGCGCAGCTCCGGGCAGGTCTCCTCCAGGGCCTCCAGCTCACGCATCAGCCGGTCGAACTCGGCGTCGCTGACGACCGGCTGGTCCTTCACGTAGTACCGGAAGCGGTGCTCCTCGATCTGCTCGGCGAGGAGCGCGTGCCGCTCCTGGACCTGTGCGGGCGCCGTCGTCTGCTGTTCGCCGGCCATCGTCTCGTCCTCCCGTTACCCAGTGCCCCGTTACTCAGGGTTGTCTGCGAGCGATCTCGCGGCCCGGACGCAGTGGGCGAGCGCGGCGCGCGCGTACGCGGGCGAGGCACCCGCGAGCCCGCACGACGGGGTGATCGCCACGGACTCCGTCAGAGTCCCCGGATTCAGCCCCAGCCTGCGCCACAGCGTCCTGACCCCCATGACGCTACCGCCCGGGTCCGACAATCCGCCCGAGGCCGGGTCGGTGCCCGGTACCACTCCGAGGAAGAGCCGGGTGCCGCCTTCGACGGCTTCTCCGATCACCTCCTCCTCACGCTCGGTGAGCAGGGAGAAATCGAACGAGATGCCGTCGGCCCCGGCCCGGCGCAGCAGTGCGAACGGCACCTCGGGCGCGCAGGTGTGCACGACCGTCGCCGCGTCCCCGCCCGCCGCCAGGACGTCGCGCAGGGTGCCCTCCACGACCTGGCGGTCCACGGCCCGGTGCGTGCGGTAGCCGCTGGCCGTCCTGACCCGCCCGCGCAGTACGGCGGTCAGCGACGGCTCGTCGAGCTGGAGGATCACGTCGGCGCCGGGCACCCTGCGCCGCACCTCCGCGAGGTGGGCGCGCAGCCCCTCCGCCAGGGAGCCCGCCAGGTCGCGGCAGGCCCCGGGGTCGCCGAGCGCCGCCTCGCCGCCCCGGCGTTCCAGTGCGGCGGCCAGCGTCCACGGCCCGACGGCCTGGACCTTGAGCGGCCCCTCGTACCCCTGAGTGAACTCCTCCAGGGCGTCGAGGTCCTCGCCGAGCCAGGACCTGGCCCGGCGGGTGTCGCGGCCGGGCCGGTCGCTGATCCGCCAGCCGCTGGGCTCGACGTGCCCGTACAGGTCGACGAGGAGCCCGATGGTCCGACCGATCATGTCCGCGCCGGGGCCGCGGGCGGGCAGTTCCGCCAGGTACGGCAGGCCCTCGCCGCCCCCGAAGGAGCCGGTGACGGTCTTCGCCGCCTCCCGGGCGTCTCCCCCGGGCATGGAGCCGATCCCGGTGGCCGGACAACCGCTGAACTTGCTCTTCTCGCTCACACGGGAAGCGTAAAGGCTGTCCCGAGGGGCGTTCGTTCCGGTCCTGGGGCCGCGGGGGTCAGCGCCCGGGGCGCACCGTCAGGTCGTTGACCTCGGCGTCGCGCGGCAGGTCGAGGGCCATCACGATCGTGGTGGCCACCGACTCCGGGTCGATCCAGCGGGAGGGGTCGTACTCCTTGCCCTCCTGCTGGTGGACCTTGGCCTGCATGGGGCTGGCGGTGCGCCCCGGGTAGACGGAGGTCACCCGGACGCCGTGGGCGTGCTCCTCGTGACGCAGGGAGTCGGCGAGGGCCTTCAGGCCGTGCTTGCTCGCGGCGTAGGCGCTCCACTCGGCGTGTGCGGCGAGACCGGCGCCCGAGTTCACGAAGAGCACATGGCCCTGCGAGACGCGCAGTTGCGGCAGGAGGAGCCGGGTCAGCTCGGCGGGCGCGACCAGGTTGGCGTTGAGTTGGAAGTGCCAGGCCTTGGGCGTGAGGTCGCCGACCTTGCCGAGCTCCACGACGCCCGCGATGTGCAGCAGCGAGTCGACCCGCTCCGGCATCGCCTGCTGGGCGAAGGCCCACGACAGCCGGTCCGGGTTGGAGAGGTCACCGACGAGCGTGCGGGCACCGGGGTGGAGCGCGGCCAGTTCCCTGGCGCGGCCCGCGTCGCGGGCGAGCAGCAGGGCCTCGTCACCGCGCTCCAGCAGACGGCGGGTGACGGCGGCTCCGATGCCGGAGCCGGCACCGGTGATGACATGAGTGGACATGCCCTCATGATCGCACCCCGCCGCCCCGTCACTGAAGGCCGGACCACTCCTCCAGGTAGGCCAGGGCGCCGACGCCGTCCTTGGCGAAGAACACCAGGTCGGTCAGCGGGAGGGGCAGGAAGCCCTCGTCCTCCATGCGCTGGAACTGCTCGCGCAGCCCGTCGTAGAAGCCCGCCGTGTTGAGCAGGACCACGGGCTTGTCGTGCTTGCCGTGCTTCTTCAGCTCCAGGATCTCGGTCGCCTCGTCGAGCGTCCCGGTGCCGCCGACCATGATCACGATCGCGTCGGACTTCTCCAGGAGCAGCGCCTTGCGCTCGGCGAGGTCGCGGGCGATCACCATCTCGTCCGCGTTGGTGCGCGCCTTAGCGGCCAGGAAGTCGACCGAGACCCCCACCAGCCGCCCGCCCGACTCCTGGACCCCGTCGGCGACGACCTTCATGAGCCCGCTCTCCGAGCCTCCCCAGACAAGGGTGTGGCCGCCCTTGCCGAGCAGCTCGGCGAATTCGCGGGCGGGCCGGGTGTAGCGGTCGTCGAGGTCGGCAGCGGAGAGAAAAACACAGATCTTCATGGGACCACCGTAAAGCCCGCCACCGACACGTCCGGCCGGCACGGAGAAAGAGGGGACCGGAAAGAGGGGCCGGGAGGGGGGACCGGAAAGAGGGACCGGAAGAGAAGCGGGCCCCGGAGGGGGAGGCGGGAAGAAAGCGGCCCGTGATACGGCTGTACTCGACATGACCTCCTCACCAGGACACCTCATCACGGTCGAGCCCGGCACCGCGCACGTACGCGTGGTCCGCGACGGACAGGTGCTGGCCGAGAGCCGGCGCCCGCTCGTCCTGCGCGAGACGGGCTGCCCGGCCCGCTACTACCTGCCGCCCGAGGACGTCCGTACGGACCTCCTGACGGCCTCGGACACCCGAACCCACTGTCCGTTCAAGGGAGATGCCTCGTACTGGTCGCTGCCGGGCGCCGCCGACCTCGTCTGGGCCTATCCCGACCCGAAGCCCGAAGTCGCCGCGATCAAGGACCACTTCTGCTTCTACGACACCGCGACCGTCGCCGACTGATCCTCAAGAAACGTCCCTGACCTGGGCCGTTGAAGAATCTCAAAAAAACTTCGGCCGGAACGATGAGTTTTCGCGGGCCCGGCGGTCCACCCTCGCATGGACAAGATTCCCTCCCGCGACGGCACCATGATCGCGCACCGGCACCGGGGCGAAGGCCCTCCGGTGATCCTGGTGGGCGGCTCGCTGGGCACCGCGGCGACCGACGCGCCGCTGGCGCGTCTGCTGGCGCCGCGTTTCCACGTCGTCACCTACGACAGGCGCGGCCGCGGCTCCAGCGGCGACAGCAGCCCGTACGCGGTGGAGCGCGAGATCGAGGACCTGGCCGCGCTCGTCGCCGTGGTGGGCGGCCGGGCCTCGGTGTTCGGTACGGGGGCCGGCGGGGCGCTGGCCCTGGAGGCGAGGGCGGCCGGGCTCCCCGTGGACCTGCTGGCGGTGTACGAGCCGCCGTACACGCCGGGCGCCGCGGGCCTCCAGTACAAGGCGTGCTGCACCTCCCGGCTGCACCGGCTGCTGTCCGGCGCCGACCGCGCGGGGGCCGTCGAGCTGTTCCTCTCGGTGACGGGGGTACCGGCCGACATGATCGCCCGGATGCGCCGCGCCCCGCTGTGGAGCGGCCTGGTGGCGATGGCCCACACCCTCGCGTACGACGACGCGCTGCTCGGCGACGGCTCGATCCCGGCCGCCCGGTTCGCCTCGGTCACGGCGCGCACCCTGGTGCTCTCCGGCGGCTCCAGCCCCACCCCCGCCCGCCAGTCCACCCACGCGCTCGCCGACGCCCTCCCCCGGGCCCGCCACCGCACCCTGACGGGCCAGACCCGCGAGCCGGCACCCCAGGCGGTGGCCCCGGTCCTCACGGAGTTCTTCGCCAGGTCCGCACCCCTGCGTCAGGTTTCCTGACCCATGACCCGCCCCGCGTGGTCCCGCCCGTACGGGGGTCGGACGCGACCGCGCGGGGCGCCCCGGCGCCGCGCCCATGGGCGGGGCGGCGTTCCGGGACGGCGGCGGCCGCGGCGAGGGGCTTCCGGCCCGGTCAGCCGGACGCCGCCGCCGACGCCGTCTCCCGCCGCACCGTCGTGGCGATCGTCGCCGAGCCGACCACGCGGGTGCCGTCGTAGAGGACGACCGCCTGGCCGGGGGCCACGCCCCGTACCGGCTCGGTGAAGGTGATGTGCAGCGTGCCGTCGACGAGCTCGGCCATGACCTCGGTCTCGCCGCCGTGGGCGCGGAGCTGGGCGGTGTAGGTGCCGGGGGCGGCCGGGGCCGTGCCGCACCAGCGGGGCTTGATGGCGGTGAGGGCCGTGACGTCCAGGGACTCGGCCGGGCCGACCGTCACCGTGTTGTTCACCGGGGAGATGTCCAGGACGTAGCGCGGCTTGCCGTCCGGGGCGGGGTGGCCGATGCGCAGGCCCTTGCGCTGGCCGATGGTGAAGCCGAAGGCGCCCTCGTGGGTGCCGATCTTCGTGCCCGACTCGTCGACGATGTCGCCCTCCGCGGTGCCGAGC
This sequence comes from Streptomyces sp. NPDC057697, assembly GCF_042799335.1. Classification (NCBI taxonomy): domain Bacteria; kingdom Bacillati; phylum Actinomycetota; class Actinomycetes; order Kitasatosporales; family Streptomycetaceae; genus Streptomyces; species Streptomyces sp. NPDC057697. The sequence continues at coordinate 300,651 of NZ_JBHVJA010000011.1, forward strand.
CGGCTCGCCAGGAAGCCCTGGGTGTCGCCGTCGGCGATGAAGCAGATGTCGTGGCTGTCGGGCTTCTTGGCGACGGCCAGGCCCCGGCGCTCGGCCTCGGCGCGGATCTCGTCCTTGGTGGTGAGGGTGTCGCCGAGCGGGAACATCGCGTGGGCGAGCTGCTTCTCGTCCAGGACACCGAGGACGTACGACTGGTCCTTGGCCATGTCGGAGGCGCGGTGCAGCTCGCGGCCGCCGTCCCCGCTCCGGACGACGGTGGCGTAGTGGCCGGTGCAGACCGCGTCGAAACCGAGCGCGAGGGCCTTGTCGAGGAGCGCGGCGAACTTGATCTTCTCGTTGCAGCGCAGGCACGGATTGGGTGTCCGGCCGGCCTCGTACTCGGCGATGAAGTCGTCCACGACGTCCTCACGGAAGCGTTCCGCGAGGTCCCAGACGTAGAACGGGATGCCGATCACATCCGCGGCCCGGCGGGCGTCACGGGAGTCCTCGATCGTGCAGCAGCCGCGCGCCCCGGTACGGAAGGACTGCGGGTTGGCGGAGAGGGCGAGATGCACACCGGTCACGTCGTGCCCCGCCTCGGCGGCGCGGGCCGCGGCGACGGCGGAGTCGACACCGCCGGACATGGCGGCGAGCACACGGAGGGGGCGCTGGGAAGTCTCAGTCATAGCTCCACCAGAGTACGGGGCGCCGGGAACCGAACGCTCTCGGATATGCGTTGTGGATCACATGGGGACCAAGGGGACATCGGGCGCCGGCGGCTCCGGCGGCGCGAAGTCCGGGCACGGCATCAGCCGGCGCGGGCTGCTGATCGGCGCCGCCGTCACGGCCGTGGGCGCCGCCGCGCTGGCCCGGGAGGAGTTGGAGCGTGCCTGGTGGCGGCTGCCGGGGGTGGAGAAACCCCGCACACCCGGCGAGGTGGATTACGCGCGGGCCCAGTGGATAGCGGCCGCCCCGGCGAACTGGCGGCGGGCCGACCGCCCGGACGACTACCCCGTCGACCGGGTCGTCATCCATGTCACCCAGGGCAGCTACCAAAGCGCGGTGAAGGTCTTCCAGGACCCGGCGCACGGCGCGGCGTCCCATTACGTGGTGCGCAAGGACGGCCATGTGGCGCAGATGATCCGTGAGCTGGACGTGGCCTTCCACGCCGGGAACAGGTCGTACAACGAGCGCAGTGTGGGGATCGAGCACGAGGGCTTCGTGGACCGGCCGCAGGACTTCACCGCGGCGATGTACGGGGCCTCGGCGCGGCTCACGGCGGCGATATGCGGGCGGTACGGGATACCGGTGGACCGCGAGCACATCGTCGGGCACGTGGAGGTACCGGGCACCGACCACACCGACCCGGGCGGGCACTGGGACTGGGGCCGCTATCTGAAGCTGGTCCGCGCGGCGGCGACGGCGAAGCGGTGACCGGCGGGCCCGCCCAGTCGCGGGGCGGGCCCGGAGTCAGCTGAGTCCCGCCGTACGGGCCCGTTCCACCGCCGGTCCGATCGCGCGGGCCACCTCGTCGATGTCCTGCTTGCCGGAGGTGTGGCCGAGCGAGAAGCGCAGGGTGCCGCGGGCGAGGTCCGGGTCGGTGCCGGTGGCCAGCAGTACGTGGCTCGGCTGGGCGATCCCGGCGGTGCAGGCGGAGCCGGTCGAACACTCGATGCCCTGGGCGTCCAGCAGCAGGAGCAGGGAGTCGCCCTCGCAGCCGGGGAAGGTGAAGTGGGCGTTGGCGGGGAGCCTCCCCCCGGGGGCCGGGTCGCCGCCGAGCACGGCATCGGGCACGGCCGCCAGCACGGCCGCGACCAGGGCGTCGCGCAGTCCGCCGATCTCGCGGGCGAACTCCTCGCGCCCGTCGGCGGCCAGCCGGCCCGCGAGGGCGAAGGAGGCGATGGCGGGCACATCGAGGGTGCCCGAGCGGACGTGCCGCTCCTGGCCGCCGCCGTGGAGCACGGGCACGGGGGTGTATTCGCGGCCGAGCAGGAGCGCGCCGATGCCGAAGGGCCCGCCGATCTTGTGCGCGCTGACGGTCATCGCGGCCAGCCCGGACCGGGCGAAGTCCACCTCAAGCTGCCCGAAGGCCTGCACCGCGTCCGCATGCATCGGCACGTCGAACTCGCGGGCCACCGCCGCCAGTTCGCGTACCGGCATGATGGTGCCGATCTCGTTGTTGGCCCACATCACGGTGATCAGGGCGACATCGGCGGGGTCACGGAGGATCGCCTCGCGCAAGGCGTCCGGGTGGACGCGGCCGTGTCCGTCGACGGGGAGGTATTCGACGTCGGCGCCCTCGTGCTCGGCGAGCCAGTCGACGGCGTCCAGCACCGCGTGGTGCTCGACGGGACTGGCCAGCACCCGGGTGCGGCGGGGGTCGGCGTCACGGCGGGCCCAGTACAGGCCCTTCACGGCGAGGTTGTCGGCCTCGGTGCCGCCGGAGGTGAGGACCACCTCGCTGGGGCGTGCGCCGAGGGCGTCGGCGAGGGTCTCTCTCGACTCCTCGACGGTACGGCGGGCCCGGCGCCCGGCGGCGTGCAGTGAGGACGCGTTGCCGGTGACGGCGAGCTGGGCGGTCATCGCCTCGATCGCTTCCGGAAGCATCGGCGTGGTCGCGGCGTGGTCGAGGTAAGCCATGGTGGGCCCGATTCTACGAGCCCCGGCGGAGCGTAGGGAGGGCGCACCCGCGCACGGCCCGGTGCGGTACCCGGGACACCGGATCGAGCGTGCCCCTCGGCGCCGCACCCGCGCACGGCCCGGTGCGGTCTTCCTCACCGCCTTCCCGGGCCCGTCCCGCGGGGAGTCCGTCGGGCTCGGCGGGCGGTACGGCCGACGAGGTCCTGGGCGACGGGGCCGTCGCCGGTGACGAGGAGGGGCTGCCGGCGCCGGTGACCGTGCCGGTACGCGCCGGGAAGCGCGTCGTGTCGTCTTGGCGACATGTCGCAAGCGCGGCAGGGAAAAGGCTGGTGCGAGCGATCAGCGGGACCCCAGTCTTGAGCCGCACCGCGTGTCCCTCTCCTTGCCTCCTGGAAAGGTTCCGATGCACAGACGGTATCGCTCCGCCGCCGTACTGGCGGCAGGAGTCCTCATCGCCGCCCTGGCCCCCACTTCCTCCGGCGCGAGCGCCGCCCCGGCACCCGCCTCCCCCGGCGCGGACTCCGCCGGGCGTCCCCAGGTCAGCTCCGTCACCCTCGTGACCGGTGACCGGGTGCGGCTGGAGACCTTCACCGGCGGCCGGAAGGCCGTCTCCGTCGATCCGGCCCCGGGCACCTCGCAGGCCGACTTCACCCAGCTGGAGATCGACAAGCAGCTGTACGTGCTGCCCCGCGCCGCGCTCCCGTACATCGCCTCCGGCAAACTGGACCGGCAGCTGTTCAACATCACCTCCCTGGTCGAGCAGGGGTACGACGACGCCCACACCTCCGCCATCCCGCTGATCGCCCGCTACACCGGCGGTACGAACCCCACGTCCAAACAGGCGCCGACCGGTTCGCGCAAGGGCCTGGTCATCAAGAGCCTGCGCGGCTCGGCGCTGAAGGCGGACAAGAAGCAGGCCGGGCGCTTCTGGAAGGCCATCGACGACGACGCGCTCGCCGGGAGCGGCGCGAAGAACGCCGCCAAGAGCCCTTCCTTCAAGAACGCGGCCTTCGAGGGCGGCGTCGAGAAGCTGTGGCTGGACGCGAAGGTCCATGCCTCCCTCGACCGCAGCACCGCGCAGATCGGTGCGCCCGAGGCGTGGCAGGCGGGCTACGACGGACGCGGCGCGACCGTCGCCGTCCTGGACACCGGCGTCGACGCCACCCACCCCGACCTGGCCGGGAAGCTCGGCGAGGTACGCAACTTCACCGACGGCCCCAGCGCGAACGACGGCCACGGCCACGGCACCCACGTCGCCTCCACCATCGCGGGCAGCGGCGCCGCCTCGGGCGGCTCGCGCAAGGGCGTGGCACCGGGGGCACGGCTGCTGATCGGCAAGGTGCTCGACGACAGCGGCTCCGGCTCGTACTCCGCCATCATGGGCGGCATGGACTGGGCCGCCCACTCGGGCGCCGACGTCGTCAGCATGAGCCTGGGCGGCGACGCCACCGACGGCACGGACATACTCAGCCTCGTCCTCGACGACCTCAGCAAGGAGACCGGCACCCTCTTCGTCGTCGCGGCGGGCAACACGGGGTCCGACTACTCGGTGGGCTCCCCGGGCGCCGCGGCGAGCGCGCTGACCGTGGGCGCCGTCGACCGCGACGACACGCTGGCCCCCTTCTCCAGCCGCGGCCCGCGCGTCGGGGACAACGGCGCCAAGCCCGACCTCACCGCTCCCGGCGTCGGCATCGTCGCCGCCCGCGCGGCCGGCACGTCCATGGGCGACCCGGTGGACGCGGCCTACACCGCCGCCTCGGGTACGTCCATGGCGACCCCGCACGTGGCGGGCGCCGCGGCGATCCTGGCCGGGCAGCACCCCGACTGGAGCGGCCCGCAACTCAAGGACGCGTTGATGAGCACGACGCGTACCGCCCCCGACCGGACGGTCTACGAGCAGGGCACCGGCCGGGTGGACGTGGCCCGCTCGGTGCGCCAGCGGGTGCGCGCCACCGGCACCACCGGCTTCGGCACCCTGACCCCGGACGCGGGCCCGCAGAAGGTGGACGTCACCTACACCAACGACGGTGACGCGTCCGTCTCGCTCGCCCTGGACACCACCTTCGACAAGCTCTACGGCTCCCCGGCCCCGGCGGCCGCCATGGACGCCCCCGAGCAGGTCACCGTGCCCGCCCACGGCACCGCGGACGTGACCGTGACCCTTGACCCGTCCGCACTGCCGGAGGGTGTCTACGGCGGCCGCCTCACCGCCACCTCGGCCGACGGGCAGACCGTCGCGCACACCGTTCTCTCCGCGGCGAAGGACCCGGTCACGCACAAGGTCACCGTGCGCGGCATCGATCGCGCCGGGCAGCCGGCGACCATCTGGCCGCTGATCCTGCTGGGCCCCACGGGCCGCTTCGACGTCGTCCAGGCGGTGCCGGCGGGGCAGAGCCTGACGGTGGCCCTCCCCGAGGGCAGTTACTACCTGCACGGCGTCATCACACAGGCCTCCGAGGAGAACGTCTCCAGCAGCCTGGTGGTCGACCCCCGGCTGCGGGTGGGCGGCGCCATGGATCTGGTGCTCGACGCGCGCAAGGCGGTCCCCGTGGAGATCCGGACCCCCGAGCCCGCCGAGCAGCGGGGCTCGATGGTCTTCTCCACCCACTGGAAGTCCGGCGACCGGGAGTTCGCCAGCTCCTTCACCAACGGACACAGCGGCGGTCAGCTCCTCTATGTCACGCCCACCGAGAAGTTCACCGAGGGATCCTTCGAGTTCACCTCCCGCTGGCAGCTGACGGCAGCGATGCTCCGCGCACGCGCGGTCTCCGGTGCCCGCGCATCCGGTGTCCCCGTCCGTCTGCTGCACAACTCCCCCGCCGTGGAAGGCACGCGACGCCTGCGGGTGGTGGACGCCGGTCACGGACGCCCCGAGGACTACGCGGCGCTGCGCGCACGGGGCGTCGACGTCCGCGGAGCGGCGGTGCTCGTGGAACTGGAGGGCGTGGAGTACGACGAGGCGGTGGCCACGGCCGCCCGGGAGGGGGCCGCGGCCGCCGTCACCACCGCCGGCGGCGACAGGTACGCGGCAGCGACCTGGCAGCCGGTGGGCCAACGGCTGCCGGCGATCGGGCTCTACGCCTCCCACGCCGCCGCACAGCGGCTGCGCGCCCCGGGCACCGTGCTGGAGCTGAAGGGGACCCCGGAAAGCCCCTACCTCTACGACGTCGTGCAGGTCGCCGAACAGCGCATCCCGGAGCACGTCGTCCACAAGGTCGGGCCGAAGAACACGGCCACCGTGGTCTCGCGCTACCCGGACACCGGCGGGGCGCGCTACGTCACGGAGAACCGGCCGTCCTGGCGTCCGTGGGAGGGCGTGTACCTCTCCCAGCAGGCCCGGTACGTCCGCACCGGGCAGGCGCGGACGGAGTACCTCAGCGGTCCCGCCGACACCCGGTGGCTGCACTGGGTCAACCCCCGCAACGCCTGGGGAGGCCAGGCCGCGGGGACCGGAATGTTCGGCTCCCTGCGCACCTACCGGCCCGGTGAGCGCGTCACGGAGAGCTGGTACGCCCCCGTGGTGCGCCCGGCGATCCCCCGGGGCGTCGAAGGGCTCGCCTACCGCGAGGGCGACCGGCTGACCATAGGGATACCCGAGTTCGCCGACAGCGCCTCCGGTCACTACGGCTACGCTCTGCCCCGCAAGGACGCCGCCACCCCCTACCCCGACGAGACCCGGGCCGTACTCCGTCACGACGGCGAGATCCTCGCCGAAGGCCCCCGGGCGTGGGGCCCCTTCCCCGCGGGCGGGAACGACGGCCGTTACCAGTTGGACCTGGACGTGAAGCGCACCAGCCCCGAGGGCACCCTCTCGCGGGCCACCAGCACCCGCTGGTCGTTCACGGCCCCGCGCCCGGCCGAGGGCGCGCGGTCCCCGCTTCCGCTCCTCCAGCTCGACTACGACGTGGCCACCGACCTCCGGGGCTCCGCCCCCGACTCGGGGTCCTTCGCCTTCGGAGTGAGCGCCCGTCACCAGGACGGTCTGACAGGCCGTTCCGTGAAGGGCATGGAGGTGTCCGTCTCGTACGACGACGGCGGGCACTGGCGGGCGGCGACGGTTTCCGCCCGGGGCGACGGCACCTACCGTGTCCGGGTCACCCACCCCTCGGCCGCGCGCACCAGCGGGTACGTCGCGCTGCGGGTCCGTGCCTGGGACGACGCGGGCAATGAGGTGAGGCAGGAGATCGAACGGGCGTACGCGCTCAGGTAGTTCGCGGGACGGGGAAGCCGCGACCGGCCTCGGTCGCGGCTTCCGTGCGTCCCGCGACGCCCCGGATCGCCGGTGGGTCCAGGCCCCGTCTCCGAACCGCCTACCGCGGCCGGACGACCGCGGTGCGAAGACAGGGACCAGGTGTGTTGTCCCGGCACGTCGGTGACACGCGTGCCGGGCGTCGCACGGCAGACGGCAGTTCGAAGGCAGGACCTAGTAGGGCTTTGTTAGGTGGTGTTGTAGGTCTGCCATGGGGTGGGTTGTCGGCAGGTGGGGCAGGTCCCGGTCCAGGTGGCTAACAGGTGTTGGAGGAGGGCCAGGGCCTGGTAGAGGGTCAGACCCTGGCAGGGACTTTTGGGCAGGACCTCTGTTCGGTCAGGAAGAGGTGGGCGGCGGTGACGAGGGTGACGTGGCGGTGCCAGCCGGTGAACGAGCGGCCCTCGAAGTGGTCGAGTCCGAGAGTGGTCTTCAGCTCGCGGTAGTCGTGCTCGATGCGCCACCGCAGCTTCGCGAGCCGGACCAGGTCCCGGGTCGGGATGTCGGCCGGCAGGTTGGAGATCCAGTACTTGACCGGCTCGTTCTCTCCTTCGGGCCACTGGGCGATCAGCCATCGAGGACCGATGACTCCGTCTGGGGCAGGTTTCGGGCGGCGGCCGGCGAGGCGGACACGCAGAAAGACGAAGCGGGCGGACATGGCAGCCTTCGATCCCTTGCGCCAGGTAACCGCGACCGCGCTGCCGCGTCCTGCGGCCACGACATGTTCGCGCAGGCTGACCGGGCGTGTGCGGTAGCGGGGCAGCGGGCGCGGCCCGAGCCCGCCGTAAGGCGGCTGATACGGCACGGCCGACTCGGTGTGGGCGGTCATCTCGCCCTTGACCTGCAGTGCGTAGGCCAGACCGCGGTCTTCCAGGCCGTGGCGGAAGTCGGCGTTCGCCCCGTATCCGGTGTCCGCGACCAGCACTGCGGGCCGCAGGCCGACCGTGGCCAGTTCGTCGAGCATGTCCAGCGCGAGCTGCCACTTCGGCCGGTGATGCTCGCCCTCGGGGATCCGGCAGCGGGCCCGCCGGTCCGCAGCCTCCGGCTGGTCCCAGCTGCCGGGCAGGAACAGCCGCCAGGACAGGGGGCAGGACGCGGTGTCGGACGCCGCATGGACACTGACCCCTATCTGGCAGTTCCCGACCTTGCCCAGGGTGCCGGAGTACTGCCTGGCCACCCCGGGCGAGGACGTTCCGTCTTTCGGGAAACCGGTGTCGTCCACCACCCACACCTGCGGCCGCACCACCGCCACCGCCCGACGGGCCAACCTGATGCGAACCGTGTCCACCGGCCAGGTCGACGACGTCATGAACTGCTGCAACTGCTGATGGTCCACACCCAGGCGCCCGGCCATCGGCTGCATCGACTTCCGACGCCCGTCCAGCAGCAGACCCCGCAGGTAAAGGCCGCCCTTCACTCGCTGGTCAGCACGCGCCAAAGGCGTGAACACCTCCCGAGCAAACTCCTCCAACCGGCCCCGACACACGGCGAGTTCATCCACCCTCATACCATCAGGAAACCACCAGAAAGGCCCCTTGCCCAGAGACGTAACAAAGCCCTACTAGGACCTGTCTTCACACTGCGGTCGTCCGGCCGGAGGCCGGGCCGTGCGGCGTCGGGTGCGTGCGATCGCAAGGCGGAGGGTCGCCCCGATACTGGATGTATCGGGGTGATCCCGACAACGCGGCGAGCGTGCGTGCCGGGCGTCGCACGGCAGACGGCAGTGTGAAGGCAGGGCCTAGGACAGCCAGTCGCGCCGCGCCGCCTGCCACACCAGCTGTGTACGCGTCGTCGCGCCCGCCCGCTGCATCAGCGCGGTGATCCGGCGCTGCACCGTGCGCTGGCTGACACCCAGCTGGGTGGCGATCGCCTTGTCCGCCACGCCCGCGACGACCAGGGAGAGCAGATAGCGTTCGTCGTCGGCGAGACTGCCGCCCGGTCCCATGCCGCCGGCGAAGTCGGCCAGCTCGCCCGCCTCCGTGACGTGCAGCGGGGTCCCCGCCGCCCACTGGATGTCGAACAGGGCGACGAGGGCGTCCAGGAGCGTGCTGCTGCGGATGATCGCGGCGGTCGGCTCGCCGCGGACGCCGGACGTGCTGCCGGGCATCAGCGGGCAGACGGCGACCGAACTGTCGACGATGACCATGCGCACGGGGAGTGCGCTGGTGGCACGGGCCACTTCACCGGCGCGGATGCCCTGGGCAACGTTGTCGACCATGCCGGGCTGCTCCAGGCAGTCCCGTTCGTAGATCGCCTCGTAGCGGATGCCCTGGGCGAGCAGCTCGAACTCCTCGTCGTTGTCCTGGGCGCGCAGCGCCACGGGATCGGCCTTGCAGAACCACCGCAGGTCGCTGCGGGCCCCGTAGGCGAGTTGGCGCAGCTGCTGACGGATGGCCCCGGCCCCGGTGATCACCTCGACCAGTTGCCCGGCGTCGTGGCGCCGGCCGCCCGCGCGGTACTCCTCGGCCAGCTGCTCCACTCCACGCCGTGCCCACTCCAGCGCTTCCTGGCCGCGCGACAGCAGGGGCTGCAGCGCCACGTCCGGCGGGACGGGTACGTACCGCATGCCGCCGTCGCCCGGCAGCCGCCCGACCAGGCCCTTGTCGTGCAGGGAGGACAGAAGCGACGCCGCCTCGCGTTCCCGGATGCGGAGCCGTTGGACGATCTCGTCCACGTCCGCCCCCCGTACCTCCACCAGATGGCGGTAGACCCGCTCCTCCGCCGCCCCGATCCCCGCTATCTCCAGCACGCGCCCTCTCCCTCGCCGCAGCCCACCCCGGACGGACGCCCGCTCTGCCAGCCATGATCGAACAGGATGCGGGCGGTGCTGTCGAGCGATCCGGGGACACCGCGGTCCCCGCGAGCCCGGGGCGGGGCGTACGGCGGGCACCGGGTGTCCCAGGACCGCGGCGGCCAGGCCCTGTCCCAGGTCCGCTCCGCCCGGTTCAGCCGCCGAAGTTCCAGGCGGCGGCGCCGTTTCCGGCGACGAGGAAGGCGAGGACCACGAGGTCGGCGACGCCGAGCGCGAGCCCGAGCAGGGCGCGGCCGCGGCGGGAGGTGGAACGGGCGAGGGCGATGACCGCCAGCACGATCGCGGCCGGGCCGAGCAGGACGTTCATCACCAGCAGGCCGACGAGCCCGAGCACGAAGGAGGCGACGGCCGAATCGTCGGCGCCCCGGGTCCGGTCCCCCCGGTCGCCGGGGCGGGCTCCGGCGGCGGGCGTCGCGTCGTCCGCTGCGGGGCGGTGGACCGATGCGGTGAGGGTCATGGTGCCTGCTCCTTCGGCGATGGGTCGGTCGAGAGGACGCGCGGGGCGGCGGTCAGCGCGAACGGCGCTGTGCACCGGTCCGCTCCCGTACGGCGAAGACCAGCAGCCAGCAGCCGATCAGGGCGGCGAGCGCGAGGCTCAGCGGCAGCGGGATCTGGACCACCGCTCCGAGCACGACCCCGAGCAGGAGCAGGGCGACGACGAGGACGATCATGTTCAGCCTTTCCGCGAGCTCGTCACGAGCATTTGAGAGTACGACTGTTCACTGACTCATCAGTCTAGACCCGCGCAATGCTTCCCCACTCCAGAGAACAGTTGTTTACTGAATGGCATGAGTCACACCGTCGGCGTCCGCCGGACCCAGAAGCTGAGAACGCGTCAGGCGTTGCTGGACGCCGCGCTCGGCCTCCTGGAGCACCAGAGCCTCAGCAGCCTCGGGTTGCGCGAGGTGACCCGGGCCGCGGGCGTCACGCCCACCGCTTTCTACCGGCACTTCGACGACACCGCGGCGCTCGGCGTGGCGCTCGTCGAGGAGGCTCTCGGAAGTCTGCACGAGATGATCTGCGCGATGCTCGCGGAGACCGAGGACACCGAGGAACGGCTGGGGCGCAGCATCGAACTGCTCATGCGTCATGTCGGCGAACAGCCCGCCCACTTCCGCTTCATCGCCCGCGAGCAGCACGGCGGCGTCGGCCCGGTCCGCGAGGCCATAGCGGCCCAGCTGCGGCGGTTCGCCGAGGAGGTGGCGGCGGCGCTCGCCGAGGAGCCGCAGTCCCGCGGCTGGAGCGACGAGGATCTGCTGATGCTGGGCGGCCTCCATGTCGACCACATGGTGATCACCGCGTCGGCCCTGCTGGACGCGGGACCGGCGGGCGAGCAGGAGGTGGCCGAGGTGGCCCGCCGCCGGCTGAGGCTGGTCACCCTCGGCAGACTGCACTGGCTGGACGGCGCGGGCGGCACCGGTACCGCCTGAGGCGCGTCCGGTCCCGAACCGCACCGACTGGACGGCGCGGGCCGGGCCGGTACCCCTCGGGGCGCGTCCGGTCCCGAACCGCACCGGCTGGACGGCGCGGGCCGGGCCGGTACCCCTCGGGGCGCGCCCGGTCCGCGACCGCGCGGGAGAGCCCCGGGCAGCCGCCCCGGAGCGGCGTACGGCGGGCGCGTCCAGGAGACCGGCCCGCCGCGGCCGTCAGGAGCGGGGGGCGCGTGCCAGCTGGCGGGACTGGGCCACCAGCCGGTCCACGCTGTCCCAGACGTCCGCGTCCTCCTCCAGGAATCCGCCCGCGAGGTTGCGGGTGGTGATGGAGACGCGCAGGGGGCCGGGGGCGGGGCGGCAGCGGATGTGGGTGGTCAGTTCGATGGTGGGCGTCCAGCCCTTGAGGCCCAGCTCGAACGAGGTGGGCGGCAGCGCGTCCACGGTGAGCAGCAGCGAGAGCGGGTCGGCGTCGCGGCCGTCCGCGAGGCCGAACCAGCCGCGCATCTCGCCCTTGCCGGACGGCTGCCCGATGGCCCAGCCGACCGTCGCCGGGTCGAGCTTGATGTCGAGCCGCTCGGTGATGGCGGAGCTGCCGGGGATCGGGGCCGGGCCGTCGCCCGGTCCGAGGCAGTGCTCGCGCGGCGGGATGGCCGGGGGCTTCGCGGAGGTGCGGACCTCGTCGGAGAGGCCGTCCAGGTCGCCGTAGGTGGCGATGACCCGGATGCGCTCGACCTCGGTGCCGTCCTCCGCGAACTGGAAGAGGGACGCCTGGCCGGTGGAGAGGGTGCGGCCGGTGCGGACGGTCTGGGTCCGGATCACCGCGGGCCCGGGGACGGACGCGGTGAGGTAGTGCGCGGAGACGGAGAAGGGGTCCGGGTGCGGCAGGGCCTGGCCGAGCGCGCGGCCGAGCATGGCCAGCAGATAGCCGCCGTTGACCGCGTGGATGATCGTCCAGCCCGCCGAGAGCTCGGCGTCGTAGACACCCTCTTCGCGAAGGGTGACGGCGGTGTCGCGGTCGAACTCGCTGTCGCCGACGGTCGCCGGGGCGGTCCGCGCCGCCCGTTCCGCCGACTGCGCTGCTGTCTGCTCTGCTGCCTGTGCCATGCGACGCACCGTACACCGATAGTATTACTGAGCGGTAGCTTTTTTGGCGGGGATCACAGCCGGAACCACAGCCGGGATCACGGCCGGGATCACGGCCGGGACCACAGCGCCGGTCAGGTGGCCGCGGAGCCCTCCTCGGCCGTCGCGGACCGCCGGTTGTAGGCACGCGGGGCACGCCAGTGGTAGCGCATCGACAGCAGCCGCAGCACGAAGGCCGCGATCACGGCGGCGCCGCTGGTGAAGGCGTTGAGCGTCCCGAAGCGGATGCACAGGACGATGGTCGTGGCGCCGACGATGGCGGGCACCGCGTACAGATCGCGGTCCCAGCGCAGCAGCGAGGGCACCTCGTTGGCCAGGACGTCGCGCAGCACACCGCCGCCGACCGCGGTGGCGAGCCCCAGGGCCGCGGAGGCCGTGAGCCCCAGCCCGTAGTCGTACGCCTTGACCGTGCCGGTGACGCAGAAGAGCCCGAGGCCCGCCGCGTCGAAGACATTGACGCCGACCTGGATCCGCTCGACGTGCGGGTGCAGGAAGAACACCAGGACGGCGGCGAGGAGCGGGGTGGTGAAGTAGCCGAGATCCGTGAACGCCGCGGGCGGGACCGCCCCGATGACGATGTCACGGAACAGCCCCCCGCCCAGCGCGGTCACCTCGGCGAGCACCGCGATGCCGAAGACATCGAAGTTCTTGCGTACGGCGAGCAGAGCGCCGGAGATCGCGAAGACGAAGATTCCGACGATGTCGAGCGCATGCTGGACGGAGGGCGTGAACAGTTCGTTGAGCACCGGGCAATTGTGCCGGTACTACTCCTTGGGGCCGTCCCCCGCCGTATCGGGCGCGGCACCGCCGTCCGCCGGGGTCCCGCCGTCCCCGGGCTCCTCCGCCGCGGGCTTGCTCACGTCGACGATCTCGATCGCCTCGCGCGCCGCCGCCGTCACCGTCTCGCCGGGCACCTGGTCGGGAGCGTTCTCCGGATGGTGGCAGGCCACCCGGTGTCCGCTCTTCAGCGCGACCAGCGCCGGCTCATGCGTCCGGCAGACCTCCGTCGCCTTCCAGCACCGGGTGTGGAAACGGCAGCCGCTGGGCGGCGAGATCGGCGAGGGTACGTCGCCCTTGAGCAGGATCCTCTCGCTCTTGGCCGAACGGCGCTTCGGGTCCGGGATCGGGACCGCCGAGAGCAGCGCCTTCGTGTACGGGTGCATCGGCGCCCCGTAGAGCGACTCGCGGTCGGCCAGCTCCACGATCTTGCCGAGGTACATCACCGCGATCCGGTCCGAGACGTGCCGGACGACCGACAGGTCATGGGCGATGATCACATAGGTGAGGCCCAGCTCGGTCTGGAGGTCGTCGAGCAGGTTCACCACCTGCGCCTGGATCGAGACGTCCAGCGCGGAGACGGGCTCGTCCGCCACGACCAGCTTGGGGTTGAGCGCCAGGGCGCGGGCGATCCCGATGCGCTGGCGCTGGCCGCCGGAGAACTCGTGCGGGTAGCGGTTGTAGTGCTCGGGGTTGAGGCCGACGACCTCCAGCAGCCGCTGCACCTCCTTCTTGACGCCGCCGTCGGGCGTGACGCCCTGGAGCTTGAAGGGGGCGCCCACGATCGTGCCGATCGTGTGCCGCGGGTTCAGCGAGGAGTACGGGTCCTGGAAGATCATCTGCATGTCCCGGCGCATCGGGCGCATGCCGCCCACGCCGAGGTGCGTGATGTCCTTGCCCTCGAACTCGATGCTCCCCGCAGTGGGTTCGAGCAGCCGGGTGATCAGCCGGCCCATCGTCGACTTCCCGCAGCCGGACTCGCCGACGACCCCCAGCGTCTCGCCGGAGTGCACCTCGAAGTCGATCCCGTCGACGGCCTTCACGGCACCGGCGTTGCGCTGAAGCAGCCCCTTCTTGATGGGGAAGTGCTTCTGCAGCCCGGTCACCTTGAGCAGCACCTCGCGGGAGGCGGCGTCACCGGCCGGCCTCTGCGCCGGAACGCCGACGCCCTTGTCCTCGCTCGTCACGGCCTTGTCCTCGCTCACAGCTTGGGCGCAATCTCTTCGGTCCAGATACGCTCCCGCTGCTCCTGCGACATGTGGCAGGCCGCCCAGTGCCGGCTGCCGACCTCCTGGAGCTCGGGCCGTACGGTGCGGGTGACGTCGTCCTTGGGCACGTCCGCGTACGGGCAGCGCGGGTTGAAGGCGCAGCCCGAGGGGATGTTGATGAGCGACGGCGGGGAACCCTTGACCGGGATGAGCCGGTCGGTCTGGTCGCGGTCGAGGCGCGGCATCGAGCCCAGCAGGCCCCAGGTGTAGGGGTGCCGGGGCTCGTAGAACACCTGCTCGGCCGGTCCGCGCTCGACGCAGCGGCCGCCGTACATCACCAGGATGTCGTCGGCGAGCTCGGCCACCACACCCAGGTCGTGGGTGATCACGATGACGGCGGAGCCGAATTCCTTCTGCAGGTCGCGGATCAGGTCGAGGATCTGCGCCTGGACGGTCACGTCCAGGGCGGTCGTCGGCTCGTCGGCGATCAGCAGCTCGGGGTTGTTGACCAGCGACATGGCGATCATCGCGCGCTGGCGCATACCGCCGGAGAACTCGTGCGGGTAGCTGTCGACGCGCTTGTCGGGCTGCGGGATGCCGACCCGGTCGAGCATCTCGACCGCGCGCTTGCGGGCGGTCTTCTTGTCGACGTCGTGGTGGACCCGGTACGCCTCCACGATCTGCTTGCCGATCGTGTAGTACGGGTGCAGCGCGGACAGCGGGTCCTGGAAGATCATGGCCATGTCGCGGCCGCGCAGCCTGCGCACCTCGTCGGGGTCGGCGGACAGCAGTTCCCTGCCGTCCAGCCAGATCTCGCCGGAGACCCGCGCCTTGCGCTTGCCGTACTGGCCCGTGGTGTGCAGGCCCATGATGCCCAGCGAGGTGACGGACTTGCCGGAGCCGGACTCGCCGACGATGCCGAGGGTCTTGCCCTTCTCCAGCTGGAAGGTGAGCCCGTCGACGGACTTGACCAGACCGTCGTCGGTCGGGAAGTGCACCTTGAGGTCGCGCACTTCGAGGAAGGCGGTGGGAGCGGGCGAGCCGGCCGGGGAGGGTTCGCCCGGCGCGGCGCCGCTCTTGTTCAGTTCGGTCATCCCAGCCTCACTCGCGGGTCGATGACGGCGTACATGATGTCGACGACGAGGTTGGCGACGGCGATCGCGAGGGCCGCGAACAGGGTGACGCCGAGAATCACCGGCAGGTCCTTGTTGCTGATGGCCTGGACCGCGGCCAGCCCGAGACCGGGCAGGTTGAACGTGGACTCGGTGAGGACGGCGCCACCGAGGAGCACGCCGATGTCCAGCCCGAAGACGGTGAGGATCGGGGTCATCGCGGACCGCAGGGCGTGCCGGGTGATGACGGTGCCCTCGCCGAGGCCCTTGGCGCGGGCGGTACGGATGTAGTCCTCGCCGAGCACTTCGAGCATGGTGGCCCGGGTGAGCCGGGCGTACATCGCCGCGTTCAGGAAGGCGAGCACGATCCACGGCAGGATCAGCGTCTGGAACCAGGTGCCGATGCCGTCGTCCGTGGAGAGGTTGTCCGCGATGTGCACCCAGCCGAAGTTGTGCACGAACAGGCCCATCGCGACCATGCCGGTGAAGAAGATCGGCAGCGAGACACCGGCGAGGGCCGTGGTCATCGCGGCACGGTCCCAGATGCTGCCGCGCCGCAGCGCGGACACCACACCGGTGGCGACACCACCGAGGAGCCACAGCACGCAGGCACCGGCGGCGAGCGCTCCGGTGACGGGCAGCGCGTCCTTGAGGGTGGTCCAGACCGGCACTTCGGTACGGAAGGAGTAGCCGAAACAGGGCGCGGCGCAGTGGGTGACGTCGGCACCGTTCGCGTAGTCGCGCCCCATCGGGATGCCCTTGACGAAGTCCCAGAACTGGACGAGGAGGGGGTCGTCGAGACCCAGTTTGATCCGGATGCCCGCGAGCTGCTCGGCACCGGAAGCCTTGCCGGCGAAGAGGACTGCGACGTCCTGACCCGCCCACTTGGGCAGCATGAAGAAGATGGTGAACGTCGCGAGCAGTACGACGAGCACCATGATGACTACGGCGAACAGGCGCCGGATGAGATAAGCAAGCACTGTGCGCGGCCCGGCGGTGGCCGGGAACCCCTCGTGGGGGCTCCCGGCCACCGCCCCGGCCATCACCTGCCCTTCGGACTGGCGGGTTTCGGCGGCGGAGGAACAGTCAACCGGGTTGACTGCGAATGCTGTTGACTCCAGCGACTACTTGACGACGCCGAGCGAGACGTAGTCGTAACGGCCGCTGTAGGCGTCGGACATGTAGACGTTGGTCAGACGGTCGCCGCGCCAGGTGATGTTCTTCTCGTAGATGAAGGGCATCCAGTCGGCCTGGTCGAGGATCCGCTTGTCGAGCTCCTTGTAGATCTCACCGGCCTTGACCGGGTCGGTCTCCGCGATCGCGTTGTCGAAGAGCTTGTCGATCTGCGGGTCCTTGAGCTGCGACTCGTTGTAGTTGCCGGTCTCGGAGAGGAACCGGCTGTCCCACAGCGGCTGGCCGAAGCCCTGGCCGGACGGGAAGTCCGGGCCCCAGCCGCTCATCGTCATCCCGTAGCCGCGCTTCTTCACGACGGACGGCGAACCGGTGATGCTGGACGCCTCGGCGCCGTCGATCGGGTCGACCTCGATCTTGATGCCGACCTTGCCGAGCTGCTCCTGGAGCGCCTCGGCGGTGTCGACCTCGCCCGGGTTGTTGTTACGGGCGGTGAGCTTGGTGGAGAAGCCGTTCGGGTGACCGCACTGCTTCAGCTCGTCCTTGGCCTTGGCCGGGTCCGGCTTGCCCTTGCGGGCGAGGACGCCGTACGGGTCGTAGTCGCTGTGGCCCTTGATGGAGGTCGGCAGCGTGCTGTTGGCGATCTCACCACCGGCGATCTCACCGCCGCGGGTCTGCTGGAGACCGGCGAAGTCCGTGGCGTAGAAGACGGCCTTGCGGCAGTGGACGTCGTCCAGCGGCTTCGCCGTGTGGACGAGCGCGACGTAGCGGACGAAGGACGTCAGCATGTTGTCGACGCTGGCCTTGTGGTCCTGGACGGCGGTGACGCGGCCGGACTGGGTCATGCCGGTGCCGTTGAGGTCGACGTCGTAGTCGCCCTCCATCAGCTTCTTGTCGTTCTCCTCCAGGTTGGCGGAGATCGTCACCTCGATCTTGTCCGGGAGCGCGGCGCGCACCGGGTCCGAGGACTTCTGCCACTTGTCGTTGCGGACGAGGACGATGTTCTTGCCCGGCTTGTACGTCTCGAACTTGTACGGACCGGCGGAGAACGGGCGCTGGGTGTACTTCGCGCCGGTGTCCTTCGCCGCCTGCACGGGCGAGCCGGACGGCATGGCGAGGAACTGCTCGAAGTCACCGTTGGGCTTCGGCAGCTTGAAGATGATGGTGTTGTCGTCGGGCGTCTCGATCGTCTTGAGACCCAGCTTGTCCGCGGACTTGTCCTTGTAGGGGCCCTTGTACTCGCCCTTCGGGTCCAGCGTCTGCTTCAGGTACTGCGGGCCACCGGTGATGGTGTCCGTCGCCCAGATGCGCTCGATGCCGTACTTGACGTCCTTGGAGGTCAGCTTGGAGCCGTCCTCCCAGGTCAGACCATCACGCAGCTTGTACGTGTAGGTCTTGCCGCCGTCCGTGATCTCACCGGGGCCGGTGGCCAGGTCGCCGACCAGCTTGGTGGACGCCTGACCCGGCTTGGTGTCGTAGGTGACCAGCTGGCGGGTGTAGAAGCGCATGAAGTCCCAGGCCATGCCGTAGTAGGCACGCTGGGGGTCGGCGGAGTCGAGGTCCTGCTTGCCGATCATCTTCAGCGTTCCACCCTTTTTGGTGGAAGGGTTGGCGACCTTGTTGAACGCCGCGTTGAAGCCGGCGCCCTTCGACTTGCCGCCGCCGTCGTTGTCGCTGCCGCCGCCGCACGCCGTGGTGGTCATCAGCGCCGCGACCACGAGGGCCGCACCAGCGGTGAGCCGTCGTTTCGAGGTAACTGTGGACATTTTCTCGCAACCTCCGAGATCGCGGTCCCAGGCCGTTGCTTGCCGGAGAACCATGGGAAAAGCCACCTGACGATGCGGCAGGGGCAAGTCGTGGGTTATCGGGTCCCCTTGGGGTCCAGGGCATCGCGCAGCCCGTCCCCGAAGAGGTTGAAGGCCAGCACGGTGATGAAGATCGTCACGCCGGGGAAGACCATGAACATCGGGTCGTGCTCGTACGTTTCCAGCGCGTCCCGCAGCATCCCGCCCCAGGAGGCGGTGGGCGGCCGGACACCGGCACCGAGGAAGCTGAGGGCCGCTTCGGTGAGGATGTTGGTGGGGATCATGAGCGTCGCGTAGACGGTGATCGGCGCCACGAGGTTGGGCAGCAGCTCGCGGAAGAGGATGTGCGTCCGGCCGCCGCCGAGGCTGCGCGCCGCCTCCACGTACTCGCGCTCGCGCAGCGAGAGCGTCTGCCCCCGGACGATGCGGCCCACGTACGGCCAGCCGAAGAAGCCGATGACGGCGACGAGCACGGCGATGCGTACGCCGCTGCCGGTGAGCCCGAGCAGGTCGTCGGGGAGGACCGAGACCAGGGAGATGATGAAGAGGAGCTGCGGGAAGGAGAGCAGCACGTCCATGATCCGGCTGATCACCGCGTCGATCCAGCCGCCGAAGTATCCGGCGATGATCCCGAAGAGGGTGCCGAGGGCGACGGCGACCAGGGCCGCCAGGAAGGCCACGAGCAGCGAGATCCGGGCGCCGTAGACGATCCGGCTGAAGATGTCGCGGCCCTTGTTGGGTTCGACGCCGAAGAGGAAGTCGCCGCTCACTCCGCCGAGGCTGCCGGTGGGGAGGTTGGTCAGCGGGTCGAGCTTGTCCTGGTGGAAGTCGTTCGGCGGATGTCCCAGCAGGCCGACGATGAGGGGCGCGAAGATCGCCACCACGACCAGGACGAGGACAACGATGCCACCCGTCAGAGCGACTCTGTCCTGCTTCAGGCGGTTCCAGGCGATCTGCTTGAGAGACCGTCCCTCGACCTTCTTCACCCCGGAGTCGACTGCGGGACCGTCGGCCGCGACCGGATCCGCTTCCTTGGTCGGCTCGTGCAGTGGTGCCGTCATCGTGGCAAGGACCCCTCTCAACCGGCGGTGGCCGGGCCGAACTGGCCGCTGTGGCGGCGCGATCAGTCAGTCGTACGCAGAGGCGGCAAGACGCCCTTGCTGCGGGAGTCTTCATTGCCGTCACTACAGGTAGCCAGACCGACAGGCGAATGGATGCCTAACCGTGATGCGGCCCTGGGTGTTCCGTTATCCGGACGGAAGTGAACGCCCGTCGAACACAGGTCAGTTGAGGTGGAAGGGGGCACGGAAGAAGATTCACGAAGCTATCGTCACCAGACGTGACCAGCACGGAAATCTCGGACATGGCAGGCCCGTTGTGGCGCTGTGGAAGTGAACGCGCGCCGAAATGCGGGTAGTTGGCGTCTTATCGTGGCGTTGCGGAATTCCCGAACACAACACCCGCCGGAACACAACACCCGCATTACGGCTCCCGGGGGACGAACACCCCGGAAAGGACGTCACCGGAGGGCGCCGCCGGAGCGACGCCCTGGGAGCGGTGGTACCGGACGGATCAGTACGCGCCCTGGGGCGGGTAGCCGTAGCCGGTGACGGGGGGCGCCGGGGCGTGCGCCTCGCGGTCGTAGAACGGCCGGGCGTTGGCGCGCAGCCACATCGCGACCGGGTCGTACTCGTCGGACATGGCGACGGTGGAGACGGGCAGCCCGTCCGGGACGGCGGAGACCGACTGCTGCATCATCGCGCGCGCGGCGTCCACCGAGGGCGGGCTGGTGTCGTAGAGGTCGAGGCCGATGGTGAGGTACGGGGCGCCCAGCGCGGGCTGCACCCAGGCGCGGCGCAGCGAGCGGACCGCGGGGGTGTGGTGGGCGTTCTGCGCGAGCAGGGCGTAGAACTGCGGGATCTCGATGGCCGGCTCGGTGAGCCGGAGCGGGCCCGCGGGCATCCGGTCGAGGCCGGTGGCGATCCGGCGCAGATCCAGCCAGGGGATGCCGACGCCGCCGCCCGGGGCGTGCGGGTTGAGCCAGATGCCCCAGCGGTCGGGGAAGAGGGCGCGGGCGACCTCCAGGCCGCCGACCAGCTCATGGGCGCGGTTCCAGCCACTGACCGAGAGCTCCTGGGCGGAGGTCACACAGGGGGCGTAGCCGAGGCCGTCGACCTCCATGTTTCCGTACTGGGCGTCGGGCGAGCCCGCCTGGCCGTGCCAGAGCAGCATCCAGATCCGGCCGTTCGCGAGGGCCTGGAGCAGTGCCTCGTACGCGTCGTAGCGTCCGGGCGTCACTTGGCGAAGCATGTGCTCGACCTGCCCGGCCGCCGCGGTGCCTGACGCACTCACCTGGTCCCGCCCCTCTTCGATCCACTGTGTCGGCCGGCCGCTCCCGGGCACACGGGGGCGGCATGATGCCGAGGCACCAGCCATGAAACCAGCTTATGCGCCGGTCCTGACACCGACTTGACGCCATGGGCCGCGGCGGTGTTCCGGGCCGGTGCCCGCCGCGGGCGCCGCGCCGGGGCTACCGGGCCGCTCGCTGGTAGAACGGCCGGACCTTCTCGCGCATCCAGTCGCCGACCGGATCCTGTGCGACGTCGAGCAGGACGAGATTGACCGGCCAGGGCACCTCGACCCGGCCCAGGGCGCGGCCGAGGGCGTCCATCGGGGCGTTGCGGCCCGCTCCGTCCCAGGTGGAGAACTCCACGCCGATGAAGAGGACGGGCTCGTCGCCCTCGACGCTGGCCAGTGCCCGGCGGGCGGTGAGCACGACGCCGCTCTCCTCGAACTCTCCGGCCGCCGCGGCGAGGAAGTCGACCGGCTCCTCCTTCCAGCCCGGCTCGTACAGCCGGACCCGGCCGCCGGTGGCCGGGCCGTCCAGCGGGGTGCGTCCGGCCCGGCAGAGTTCGGCCACGGCGGGGGGCGGCAGCGGTATCCCGACCGCGCCGCCGGGGTTCACCGCGATGCCGAGCTGCGGGGGCAGGCCGCGGGCGAAGTCGCGGGCGGGCGCGACGGTGAAGGACATCCGGGTGCCGACACAGGCGAGGAACTGCTGTTCGGAGCTGAACACGGGGACGTAGGCGGCGCCCTCGATCTCCAGCGTCGGCAGGTCCAGCGCCTCCGCGTCGGGCCCGCCGCCGTTGGGCAGCGGGACCCAGACATCGCTGCGTCCGAGCACCTCGACGAGCCGTCCGCCCGCCTCCGGGACGCCCACCGAGGCCGTCAGTACCTCTTCGAGCTCATTGGCCGGCCATCCGCCCTGCGGATGGGACTGGAGCTGTGCCGGAACGTCCACTGCTTCCCCTTCTCGCCCACGCTTTCCGGCAGAAGGTTAACGCCCGGCCGCGGTCCGGCCCGGCCCGCGGCTACCCGGCCCCGAGCCGTTCGTCCCCGAAGGCGATCCGGCCGAGCCGCCCCGCCGCCTCCCGGTCCAGCAGCACCGCCGAGGCGCAGCCGGACGGCAGCAGGCCCTCGTCGACCGCTTTCAGCAGCCTGCCCACGGCCCTGCGGTGCCGGGCGAAGGCGTATCCCGATACGCCGCGCCCGCGCTCGCGCTGGCCCTCCCGCGCGATCCGGGGGGTGACGTCGAGCAGGACGAGATGCAGGGCGCCGCCCCGGCGCCGGACGTCACGGCCCAGCCAGGCGCGCACCCACGCCTGGGTGCCGCAGTCGTGGACCACGACGGACTCCCCGGAGCGCAGCACCCGGCGCAGCCCCCAGTAGTGGGCGACGCGGACGAGCGGGCGGTAGAGGGCGTAGGGAAGTAAGCGGGGCATGCTCCGCGCCCAGCGGTCCCGCGTGTCCTGGGAGTCGACGGCGTGGGCCGCCGTCACCGCGCGCCGGATCAGTGTCGACTTGCCGCTGCCGGGCAGCCCGGAGACCACCACCACGTCGCCCGCCGCGAAGTACAGGCCGCGGGGCCCGTGGCCGGACCGTGCCCGCAGGTCCCGCACCACCGGCGCGGGCCCGCCGGAGGCCGTCCCCGGCGCGGCCCCCGCCTGTGCGGGCATCGCGCCGTGCGCGACCTCCGCGGTCGTCGCGTACCGCTGCAACGTCATCGCCCTCCCCCTGTCGGCTCACCCCACGTATGCCCCTGAAGTGTAAAGAAAAGGTAATGCGGCACAACCGTCCACGCCGGTGAATTCCGGCGGGGGACCGGGGCCCCACTCCGGCGCGATGCATGCGATGATGACCCGGCCAACTGCATAAAGGCCGCTTGAATCCGCGCGGGAGAGTTCCGGTCACTGCATGTGCCGGGCGCCGAAGGAGCAAGTTCCTCCCTTGAATCTCTCAGGCCCCGTACCGCGTGGATGAGGCAGATCTGAAAAGCGGGCCGCTTCGCGGCCCCACCCAAGGTGCAAGCCGACCCCTTCCAGGGGCTCTCGGCGAACCTCTCAGGTTCCGATGACAGATGGGGAGGGATCGTCCTCGTCGTCATGCCCTGGGAGTCATATCCATGAGCACCGCCCCCCGTCTCACCGCCCTCGACGCCCTGCACCGTTCGCTGGGCGCGACCATGACCGACTTCGCGGGCTGGGACATGCCCCTGCGGTACGCCAGCGAGCGCGACGAGCACAACGCGGTGCGCACCCGGGCCGGGCTCTTCGACCTGTCGCACATGGGCGAGATCACCGTCACCGGACCGGCGGCCGCGGCCCTGCTGGACTTCGCGCTGGTCGGCAACATCGGCACGGTCGCCGTGGGCCGGGCCCGCTACACGATGATCTGCGCCGAGGACGGCGGCATCCTGGACGACCTGATCGTCTACCGGCTGGGCGAGACCGAGTACATGGTGGTCGCCAACGCGGGCAACGCCCAGATCGTGCTGGACGCGCTGACCGAGCGGGCCGAGGGCTTCGACGCCGAGGTGCGCGACGACCGGGACGCGTACGCGCTGCTCGCCGTCCAGGGCCCCGAGTCCCCCACGATCCTGGCCTCGGTCACCGACGCCGACCTGGACGGACTGAAGTACTACGCCGGGCTGCCCGGCACCGTCGCCGGTGTCCCCGCGCTGATCGCCCGTACCGGCTACACCGGCGAGGACGGCTTCGAGCTGTTCGTCGCCCCCGACCACGCCGAGCAGCTGTGGAAGGCGCTGACCGAGGCGGGCGCCTCCCACGGCCTGATCCCGTGCGGTCTCTCCTGCCGCGACACGCTGCGCCTGGAGGCGGGCATGCCGCTGTACGGGCACGAGCTGACCACGGCGCTGACCCCGTTCGACGCGGGTCTCGGCCGGGTCGTGAAGTTCGAGAAGGAGGGCGACTTCGTCGGCCGCGAGGCGCTCCGGGCCGCCGCCGGGCGCGCCGAGACCGCCCCGCCGCGCAAGCTGGTCGGGCTGGTCGCCGAGGGCCGTCGCGTGCCGCGCGCCGGATTCTCCGTCGTCGTCGGCGGCGAGGTCGTCGGCGAGGTCACCTCGGGCGCCCCGTCGCCCACCCTGGGCAAGCCGATCGCCATGGCGTACGTGGACGCCGCGCACGCCACGCCCGGCGCCGAGGGCGTCGGAGTGGACATCCGGGGCAGCCACGAGCCGTACGAGGTCGTGGCACTGCCGTTCTACAAGCGCCAGAAGTGACGTCGGCGCCCACCGAGAAGTGACGCAGTCGCGTCTCACACCGTAAGACCACCGTTCATCAGCACTCCCCCGCGTACAGGAGAATTCAGGTCATGAGCAACCCCCAGCAGCTGCGGTACAGCAAGGAGCACGAGTGGCTGTCGGCCGTCGAGGACGGTGTGGCCACGATCGGTATCACCGAGTACGCGGCCAACGCACTCGGCGATGTCGTCTACGCCCAGCTCCCCGAGGTCGGTGACACGGTGACCGCGGGCGAGACCTGCGGCGAGCTGGAGTCGACCAAGTCGGTGAGCGACCTGTACTCCCCCGTGACCGGCGAGGTCACCGAGGCGAACCAGGACGTCGTGGACGACCCGTCGCTGGTGAACTCCGCTCCCTTCGAGGGCGGCTGGCTGTTCAAGGTACGCGTCGCGGAGGAGCCGAAGGACCTGCTCTCCGCGGACGAGTACACCGAGTTCTCCGGCAACTAAAGACCCCAAGGGACCACCTGATGTCGCTTCTCAACTCCTCCCTCCACGAGCTGGACCCGGACGTCGCCGCCGCCGTCGACGCCGAGCTCCACCGTCAGCAGTCCACCCTCGAAATGATCGCCTCGGAGAACTTCGCTCCGGTCGCGGTCATGGAGGCCCAGGGCTCCGTCCTGACCAACAAGTACGCCGAGGGCTACCCCGGCCGCCGCTACTACGGCGGCTGCGAGCACGTCGACGTCGTCGAGCAGATCGCGATCGACCGCATCAAGGCGCTGTTCGGCGCCGAGGCCGCGAACGTCCAGCCGCACTCCGGTGCGCAGGCCAACGCCGCCGCGATGTTCGCGCTGCTCAAGCCGGGCGACACGATCATGGGCCTGAACCTGGCCCACGGTGGTCACCTGACCCACGGCATGAAGATCAACTTCTCCGGCAAGCTCTACAACGTGGTCCCGTACCACGTCGACGAGACCGGTGTCGTGGACATGGCCGAGGTCGAGCGCCTGGCCAAGGAGGCCAAGCCGAAGCTGATCGTCGCCGGCTGGTCCGCGTACCCGCGTCAGCTGGACTTCGCCGCCTTCCGCCGCATCGCGGACGAGGTCGGCGCGTACCTGATGGTCGACATGGCGCACTTCGCCGGCCTGGTGGCCGCGGGTCTGCACCCCAACCCGGTGCCGCACGCCCATGTCGTCACGACCACCACGCACAAGACCCTCGGCGGTCCGCGCGGTGGCGTCATCCTGTCGACGCAGGAGCTCGCCAAGAAGATCAACTCCGCGGTCTTCCCGGGCCAGCAGGGCGGTCCGCTGGAGCACGTGATCGCGGCCAAGGCGGTCTCGTTCAAGGTCGCGGCGACCGAGGAGTTCAAGGAGCGCCAGCAGCGCACCCTGGACGGCGCCCGCATCCTCGCCGAGCGCCTGGTCCAGCCGGACGTCACCGAGGTCGGCGTCTCCGTCCTCTCCGGCGGCACGGACGTCCACCTGGTCCTCGTCGACCTGCGCAACTCCGAGCTGGACGGCCAGCAGGCCGAGGACCGGCTGCACGAGCTGGGCATCACGGTCAACCGGAACGCCATCCCGAACGACCCGCGGCCGCCGATGGTCACCTCCGGGCTGCGGATCGGCACGCCGGCCCTGGCGACCCGCGGTTTCCAGGCCGAGGACTTCACCGAGGTCGCGGAGATCATCGCCGCCGCGCTCAAGCCGTCCTACGACGCGGACGCCCTGAAGGCCCGTGTCGTCGCGCTGGCGGAGAAGTTCCCGCTGTACCCCGGCCTGAAGTAGTCCGGACAGGTTCTGGCAACACGTTGGGGCGGGGCACCACGCACACTGAAGGGTGAGCGCGGTGCCCCGTCCCATGCCCCCGCTCTCCGGGCCGCCCGGCCCGGTCCGTACCGCACCACCCGGCAGACGACGATGTCTACCAACCCTTGAGGAGTCACCCGTGGCCATCTCGGTCTTCGACCTGTTCTCGATCGGCATCGGCCCGTCCAGCTCCCATACGGTCGGCCCGATGCGCGCCGCCCGTATGTTCGCGCGCCGGCTGAAGAACGAGGGCCTCATCGCCCACACCGCCTCGATACGCGCCGAGCTGTACGGCTCGCTCGGTGCGACCGGTCACGGCCACGGCACCCCCAAGGCGGTCCTGCTCGGCCTGGAGGGCGAGTCGCCCCGCACCGTCGACGTGGAGTCCGCCGACGACCGGGTGGAGCAGATCCGCACCACCGGCCGGATCAACCTCCTCGGCATGCACGAGATCGACTTCGACGCCGACGAGCAGCTGGTCCTGCACCGCCGCAAGGCCCTCCCGTACCACGCCAACGGCATGACGATCTTCGCCTTCGACCACGAGGGCGCCCCTCTCCTGGAGAAGACCTACTACTCGGTCGGCGGCGGCTTCGTCGTCGACGAGGACGCGGTCGGCGAGGACCGGATCGTCCTCGACGACACCGTGCTGAAGCACCCCTTCCGCACCGGTGACGAACTGCTGCGGCTCTCGAAGGACACCGGCCTGTCCATCTCCTCCCTGATGCTGGAGAACGAACGGGCCTGGCGCACCGAGGACGAGATCCGCTCGGGCCTGCTGGACATCTGGCGCGTCATGCAGGCCTGCGTCGCGCGCGGCATGTCCCGCGAGGGCATCCTCCCCGGCGGCCTGCGGGTCCGCCGCCGCGCCGCGAACACCGCCCGCCAGCTGCGCGCCGAGGGCGACCCGCAGACCCATGCGATGGAGTGGATCACCCTCTACGCGATGGCGGTCAACGAGGAGAACGCGGCGGGCGGCCGGGTCGTCACCGCGCCCACCAACGGCGCCGCGGGCATCATCCCGGCGGTGCTGCACTACTACATGAACTTCGCGGCCGGCGGCGCCACCGAGGCGGAGAAGGAGGACGGCGTCGTCCGCTTCCTCCTCGCGGCCGGGGCGATCGGCATGCTCTTCAAGGAGAACGCCTCCATCTCCGGCGCCGAGGTCGGCTGCCAGGGCGAGGTGGGCTCCGCCTGCTCGATGGCCGCGGGCGCCCTCGCCGAGGTCCTCGGCGGCACCCCGGAACAGGTCGAGAACGCCGCCGAGATCGGCATGGAACACAACCTGGGCCTGACCTGCGACCCCGTGGGCGGCCTCGTCCAGATCCCGTGCATCGAACGCAACGGCATGGCGGCGGTGAAGGCCGTCACGGCGGCGAAGATGGCGCTGCGCGGCGACGGCAGCCACAAGGTCTCCCTCGACAAGGTCATCAAGACCATGAAGGAGACCGGGGCGGACATGAGCGTGAAGTACAAGGAGACGGCGCGGGGTGGGTTGGCTGTGAACATCATCGAGTGCTGAGCACGTAGGGCCCCGGCCTGGCGGGGACGGGTGCCGGGTGCCGGGGAGCGTCGTGGTGGGACGTGTCGGGTACCGGGGAGGGCACCCCGGTGCCCGGGTGCGGGGTGGCGGAGGAGCATCCTGGCCTGATGCGCCGAGTGCCGGGGGAACGCCCCTGCCTCCCCCGCTGCCCCGTACGCCCCCTCCCGCACGACAGGTTTCCCGCTCTTGTCCTTCTCCGTACTGTCCCCGGCCGCGCGGTTGCGCGGTCTCCGTCCCGCCCGGCTGTCCCCGAGGGTGTTCCGCACCGAGCTGCTGGCCGGGCTCGTGGTCGGGCTGGCTCTGATTCCCGAGGCGATCTCGTTCTCGGTGATCGTCGGAGTGGATCCGGCGATCGGGCTGTTCACCTCGTTCCTCATGGCGGTGGTGATCTCGGTCGTCGGCGGGCGTCCGGCGATGATCTCCGCCGCCACCGGGGCGGTCGCCCTGGTCGTCGCTCCCCTCAACCGCCAGCACGGGTTCGGCTATCTGATCGCCGCGGTCGTCCTCGGCGGTGTCTTCCAGATCGTCCTCGGCGCGCTGGGCGTCGCGAAGCTGCTGCGGTTCGTGCCGCGCGGCGTGATGGTCGGCTTCGTCAACTCCCTCGCGCTCCTGGTCTTCATGGCCCAGGTCCCCGAGCTGCACGACGTGCCCTGGGCCGTCTACCCGCTGGTCGTCGCCGGCATCGCGCTGATGGTGTTCTTCCCCAGGGTCACCAGGGCGGTCCCCGCGCCGCTCGTCTCCATCGTCATCCTGACCGCCGTCACCGTCGCCGCCGGGATCGCCGTACCGACCGTCGGCGACCGGGGCGAGCTGCCGTCCTCGCTTCCGGTACCCGGCCTGCCCGATGTGCCGTTCGCACCGGACACCCTGACGACCGTCGCGCCGTACGCGCTCGCCATGGCGCTGGTGGGGCTGATGGAGTCCCTGATGACCGCCAAGCTGGTCGACGACATCACCGACACCCGTTCCAGCAAGACCCGCGAGTCGGTCGGCCAGGGCATCGCCAACATCGTCACCGGCCTCTTCGGCGGGATGGGCGGCTGCGCCGTGATCGGCCAGACGATGATCAACGTACGGGTGTCGGGTGCCCGCACCCGCCTGTCGACCTTCCTCGCGGGCGCCTTCCTGATGGTGCTGTGCATCGTCTTCGGGCCCGTCGTCTCGCGCATTCCGATGGCCGCCCTCGTCGCCGTCATGGTGATGGTGTCCGTCGCGGCCTTCGACTGGCACTCCGTCGCGCCGAGGACCCTCAGGCGGATGCCCGTCGGGGAGACCTTCGTCATGGTGGCGACCGTGGTCTGTGTGGTCGTCACCCACAACCTGGCCGTCGGCGTCGTGGCCGGTACGGTCATCGCCATGGTGATCTTCGCCCGGCGGGTCGCCCACCTGGCCGATGTCACGGCGGTCACCGACCCCGGGGGCGACCGGATCGTCTACACCGTCACCGGCGAGCTCTTCTTCGCCTCCGCCAACGACCTGATCACCCGGTTCGACTACGGCGCCGATCCCGGCCGGGTCGTCATCGACCTCTCCGCCGCCCACATCTGGGACGCCTCGTCCGTCGCCGCGCTGGACGCCATCACCACCAAGTACGCGCAGCGCGGCAAGACCGTGGACATCGTCGGCCTGAACGAGCCGAGCGCCGAGCTCCACACGTCCCTCAGCGGCGAACTCACCGGCAGCCACTGACCGGCCGCCACCGTCGCGGGGCCGGGCGGCCGGCCCCGTGGCACGATCCGGTACGGGCGGCTCAGCGCAGGTGCACCGGCAGCGATTCGATGCCGTACACGATGGACAGCTTGCGGAAGGCCAGGTCCTGGGGCGGGACGGCGAGCCGCATCCCGGGGAACCGCCGGACCAGGGCCGGGTAGGCGGTGCGCAGCTCCATGCGGGCCAGTTCGGCGCCGACACAGCGGTGGATGCCGTGGCCGAAGGCGAGGTGGCCGCCCGCCGGGACGCGGTGCGGGTCGAAGCGCCCGTCGTCCGTGACGTATCCGGCATCGCGGTTGGCGCCGCTCAGCGAGCAGAGCACCATGTCCCCCTGCGGTATGACGACGCCGCCTATCTCGATGTCGCGGCGGGCGAACCTGGGGAAGGCGATCTGCACCGCCGAGAGGTAGCGCAGCACCTCCTCGACGAAGGGGGCGGTCATGGTGTCGTCCTGGCGTATTCGCTCCAGCACGTCCCCGTTCTGGAGCAGGACGAGGGAGCCGAGGGCGATCGTGCTGGCGGTCGTCTCGAACCCGCCGGTGAGCACGCCGTCGGCCAGACCGGCGAGTTCCTCGTCGTCGACGTCGTCGCCGTGCTCCCGCACGATCATGCCGAGCAGGCCGTCGCCCGGCTTCTCGCGCTGCGCCTTGACGACGCCCCTGAAGTACTCCAGCGACTCCGACATCGCGCCGAAGGGGGCGGTCGTCCCGGCGAAGAGGTCGAAGCGGTCCATGGCGAGCTGCTGGAAGTCCTCGCGGTCCTCGTACGGCACGCCGAGCAGTTCGCAGATCGTGAGGGACGGGATCGGCAGCGCGAACTCCTGCACCAGGTCGACCGGGCCCCGGGCCGCCTCCATCGCGTCGAGGCGCTCCTCGACTATGGCGTCGATCCTGGGGGTCAGACGCCGCAGCCGGCGCATGGTGAACTCCGGGGTCAGGATGCGGCGCAGGCGCGTGTGCACCGGGGGATCGCTGAACCCGAGTCCGCCGGGGCTCTGTTCGGCGGCCACTCCGGCGTTCGTCGCGAGGTGGGCGAAATCGGTGCTGAATCCGTCGGCCGAGCCGAGGACGGCCTTCGACTCCTCGTAGCCGCTGACCACCCAGGCGTCCATGCCGAACGGCAGCGAGACCTTGTGCACCGGACGCTTCGCCCGGGTCCTGGCGAGTCGTTCGACCGGGTCGAGGCCGTCCCTGCGCAGCATCATCAGCAGGTCGTCGGGGAGCAGCCTGACCGTGGAGGAGCCGATCCCGTACTTCTGGATTCTGGACAGGTAGGTGCGCCCGATGCGGGCGGTGATACGAGAGCGGAACGTCGTAGTCAATCTGCACTCCATGAGTCGTCGCGCGGTCCGCACCCACGGTGCGGACGGGAAACAGCTGTGCAGCAGGCGCGGATGGATGTGAATGGCCGGCGGCGACACGGCTTGTGCCAAACGGCATTCTGTCTCAGAGCGTGCGCAAGCGGCGCCCCGGCGGCTCCGGAACGGTCCCCCGGGCCCGCCGGAGCCCGGCCGGGCGCTCCCTGACCGGCCCTTCCCGCGCGCCGGACCGGCCGGTGCTATGTCACAGCCTCTCAACAGCACCATGGGCCCCAATTGCCTCTGGGCCGCTGGATTGATAGGGATAGCAGGACATTTGTTTGCGCAGACTCGGCAGGGGGACTGGATGAAGTTCGACATGGGGGCGCAGGTTCTGACGAATCTGTCGTCGAAGTCGCGTGGGTCGAGTGATGATCTGGGCACGTTGATCCGTCAGTTGGTGCAGGCGGCGGCGCCGTTGGAGGGGAAGTTCAATGGTGCGGGGCGTGTGGCGTTCGACTCGTTCAAGAGTCGTTCGGACGAGATCACGGCGGCGTTGAACGGTTCGCTGTCGGCTCTCCTCGGTGGTCAGTCGGGGATGGAGCAGGCGTTCGGTTCGGGTGATCAGGAGCAGGGTGACAACGCGCGGCAGCAGATGTCGGCGGCGAATTTCGACGCGGCCCGCTTCGGCGGCCGGTAGTAACGGGGGGTTGGGTTTCCGATGGCTGGTGGCAGTGATCGTCGTTCGTACGACATCGGTGCGTCCGCGGACGCGCAGGGCAACATCCAGGTGGTGATCGGGCGTCTGGAGGAAGTGATCGCGGCGCGGGACGGCCAGGTCAAGGCGGCGATGGCGGACTTCGCGGCCGATGGTGTGGCGGACGAGTACCACGGCAAGGAAATGCGGTGGAACCGTGCCTCGCAGGAGGTAAAGAACATCATCCAGCTGCTGAAGACGACGCTGGAGCAGAACGACGGCACCGCGCAGCACACGATCACGCGCGCGAAGGCAGCCGTCGACAACATCGGCTGAGTTGTCGCTGAGTCTTTCTGATCGGTTCACGGGGGTGTGCGGGTGACTGGCTGGGATTTGAAGCCGCAGGGTATTCAGGGTGTGCTGAAGACGACGGGTGAGGTCGCGTCGAAGATCCAGACGCATGCGACGTCGTACGGGGATCACATGACGTCGGCGGCGTCGAGTGCGGGCACGATCTCCGCCGAGGGCGGTGGTGGTGGTGATGGTGGTGGCAAGGGCGGGGACCAGGCCGTGGGTGGTCTGGTCGCGTTGGCGTTGTCGCAGTTCGCCGAGCACACCACCGGGGACCTGAAGTACGTCGCGGCCCGTGCGGGCAAGTCCCTGACGGGTGCGGTGGACGCCACGACCGCCTACCTGAACGGTGACCTCGACATGGCCGCCGAGGCCCAGCGCAAAGCGCTGGGCGCGGTGGACCTGGACCCGAAGAAGCCCGGGGTGCAGACGCGGTGATCAAACCCGAAGCGATCCCCCAGTACACCGGCAACCTCGGCCAG
>NZ_JBHVJA010000012.1:0-301914 GCF_042799335.1 Streptomyces sp. NPDC057697
TTCAACGCCTACCACGTCGCCGGCACCGCCCACGACCTCACCGACCCCGTCGCCAACATCACCGCCGCCGCCAACTACGCCGCCGACCGCTACGGCTCCATCGACAACGTCAACTCCGCCTACTGAGCCACCGGTAGTGCCAGGGCCCGAGCCGGGGGCCGCCGGGACATCCCGCGCGCAGACCCCCGGGCCGCCCGGAACGAGTACGGGGACGGCGGCACGGCATCCGGCCCCGTCCCGGAGCGAAACCCACCGCTCCCTCAACGGCGCTGCTCCTCCGGTACGTTGACGCCCATCGATCCGGTCACGAGTCGCGCACCGTCGCTCCACGCGGTGTCCGCATATGGCACAGTCGTGCCGTGGATGCACTGAGACCTCAGGACCCCGTGCGCATCGGCGCCTACCACCTCCTGGCCCGCCTCGGCGCGGGCGGCATGGGGCAGGTCTATCTCGGCAGGTCGCCCGGCGGACGGCTGGTGGCCGTCAAGGTCATCCGCGACGAGATCAGCGACCACCCCGAGGCACTGGCCCGGTTCCGGCGCGAGACCGCGACCGTCGAGGCCGTACGCAGCGCCTACACCGCGCAGTTGATCGAGGCATCGCTCGACGCGCCGCCCTACTGGCTGGCCACCGAGTACGTGTCCGGGCCCACGCTGCGCGCCGCCGTGGACGCGAGCGGCCCCTTCCCGCCGGACAGCGCCTTCGGGCTGCTCGCCGCGCTCGCCGAAGGGCTGGCCGCGGTCCATGCCCACGGGGTCACGCACCGGGACCTGAAACCGCACAACGTGATCCTCTCCCCGCAGGGACCGCAACTGATCGACTTCGGGATCGCGCGAGGGCTGGAGCAGACGGTCCTCACCCGGGACGGGATGGTGTCCGGGACGCCCGGCTACACGGCCCCCGAGGTGCTCCTGCGCAGCGAAGTGGGCCCCGCGGCCGATGTCTTCGCGCTGGGCGCGACCCTCGCGTACACGGTGACGGGCAGGCCCCCGTACGGCACCGGCGAACCGGCGGTGGTGAGCTACCGGACCGTGCACGAGGACATCGACCTGGCCGGAGTGGAGCCCGCGCTGGCCGGTCTCATCCGGCAGTGCGTCGCCAAGGACCCGGCGGACCGTCCGGAGCCGGGCGACGTGATCGCGCGGTGCGCGGTGGACTCGCCGCTGGCGTCGGACGCCCACTACCGGATGCTGGCACGTACCGGCGGAGCCGTTCCCGAGCCCGGTGACGTGCGGACGCCGCCCCTGCCGTCCGGCCCGCAGCCGGGTCCGCAGACGGGCACCGGCCGGGTGCCGCAGAGCGAGGACCGGACCCGGCCGACGCCCCGGGAGACGGACACCGGCCGGGCCGGGCGGGCCGTGGCCGCCGCGCCCGTGGAGCCGCCGGAGACCGCACCGGACGACCGCCCTGATCCGCCGCACCGCACCGGCCGGCCGTCACGGGGCAGGGCCTGGCTCGCCGTCTGCGCGGTGGCTTTCGCGGTGCCGCTGACGGTCTGGCTGCTCCCGCAATCCGACCGGGAGGACACCGGTGGCGCCCCCGCGACGAAGACCACCGCGTCCGGCCTGCCGGAAGCGTCGCGGCCGGCCGCCACGAGCCCGGCCGCCCGGCCACCGGACCACATCGTGAACGACCGTGTCTCGCAGGACCGCTGGACCCTCTCCGACGATCCGCAACAGGCGGCCCAGGGCATGGGCTCCTGCGATCTGACCAGCTCCGCCGACTCCTCACCGCCGTCGGGGCTGCGCTCCGCCGTCTCCCACACCTCGGGCTCGGACACCGCCTCGCTGGAGGTGCGCCCCGAGGGCCTCGGCGAGGGGAAGAGACCCGCGCCGTACTACATAGCCGTGGGGGTGCGGCCCCCGCACGAGACGGACCGTGCCACCGGGCGGCCCCTCCGGTCCGTCAGCAAGGGCATCGGTTTCACCAGCAGGCCCGTCGACCTCTACTCCCGTTGGTCCACCGGCGGCGCCCTCAAGTTCAAGTACCCCGGGGACTTCCGCGCCCACTTCGGCGAAGGCACCGTGGACGCGCTGCCGGTGGGGGACGACCGGGGCGACTGGACCGTGGTGCTCTACCACGTCGAGGGCGGGCCCACGAAGTACACCTCCATCGTGTGCAACGGCTTCCACGCCTGACGCACACCGCACGGGCCGGGCTGTCGGCGGTGGCGTGCCCCGCACCCGCGCCCGTCCTCAGAGCTGCCGGAGGTGATCACGCAGCGTGCGGGCCACCTGTGCCATGAGGGCTTCGGCGCCCGGCTGGACACCGGCCGGTACCCGCGACTCGGTGAGCACGGCGACGGCGAAGGCCTGGCCGTCGGAGTGCTCGACGACACCGATCTCATGACGGAGATTGAGCAGGGTCCCGGTCTTGGAGGACCACGTGGTGGCGTCGGAACTGAAGTCGGGGGCCAGGCGGTGCCGGATGAGGTTGTGACCCATCAGACCGCGTACGTGCTCCGCCACGTCGGGGTGGATCGCCGACGGTGTCCACAGGGCCTGAAGGAGCTCGACGTAGGCGCGTGCGCTGCCGCTGCTGGCGCGCGTGGTGTCCAGCTGGGGCACCCGGTGTCCACGACCGCTGGTACCGGCGTCGATGGCGAGGGCCAGCGCGAGATGGGCCTGGGAGGCGTCGAAGCGTTCCAGCGGAGTGTCGGTGAGCTCGTCGAGACCGTGGCGGACGGTGATGCCGCGCAGACCGAACTCATGGAGCATGCCGGTGACCTGCGCGGGCGGGGTGAGACCGAACAGCACGTCGGCGGCCGCCCCGTCGCTCAGACAGGTGCTCAGATAGAGCAGGTCGTCGATCGCGACCCGGGCGGGGTGCCGGAACCGGCTCAGTCCGGTGGGCCCGGGGGTGCCGGTGCGTCCGGGGAGGACGTCGAGCATCGTCGCCCCGTCGAGTTCGCCCCGCCGGATGCGTTCCGCCGTCGCCAGCGCGAGCGGGACCTTCACCAGGGACGCGGCGGGCAGCTGGGTGTCCGGGGCGATCCCCACCTCGTCGCCGGTGTGCAGATCCCGCACCAGCAGACAGCCGTGCAGCCCGCCTTCGTGCAACTGCCGTCGCATCTCGCCCAGGAGCGCTTCGGTGCTCATGCCGCCGTCGCCCCCGGACCGCCCGCCCCGGCCACCGCGCCCAGGCAGCGGCCGATCGCCTCGCCCAGCCGCGCCTCGATGTGCCGGGGATTGCCGCCCGCCGCGGCGACCAGGGCGAAGCCCCGGTCCAGGGCGATGTCTCCGATGGGCCGCCAGTGCAGCCCGAGTTCCCCGGCCTGCGCGGGGGAGCACAGCAGCAGGTCCTCCGAGCAGAACACCTCCGCCGCGGCAGCCGTCAGACCGGTCGCTGTGGTGAGCTGCGCGGGCCGCAGGCCGACCGCGTCCCGCAGCCGGGTCAGCGGGTCACGCAGGTGCGGCACGTCGTCCTCCGGCTGGATCCAGATCCGGCGGGCCGGACCCGACGACGCCCGGCCCACCCGCAACGTCTCGATGTAGACGCGCCTCGCACCGGGATCCCGGGCCCCGGCGAGACCGAGCGGCACGGACCACGTCGCCTCGTCCCCGGGCACCGCGAGCAGCGCCGCCCGCACCAACTGCGAGTGGACCAGCTCCAGCCGCTGCGCGGGACCGGCTGTCCGGAGGTCGAGCGTGATGCCGTGCTCCCGGGCCTCCGCGATCAGACGGGCGAGCGAGACCGTCGGGCAGAGACCGGGAACCGCCAGCCGCCAGGGCTTGCACTTGACGGCCTCGGCCTCGTGCAGCAGCACATCGGCCGCCTGTACGAGCTGTCTGGCCGCCGGGAGCATGTCCCGGCCGAAGGGCGTGAGGACGGCCCGCCGCGACATCCGCTCGAAGAGCGGCTCACCGAGGTGCTCCTCCAGGGCGGCGACACGACGGCTGGCCACCGGCTGGGACATCCGGGCCGCGGCCGCCCCGACCGTGAAACCGCCGTGCTCGCCGACGCTGACGAATGCCCGACACGCTCCGACCAGATCCACGGACCGAACCCTAGCGTCATGCCGGATCGGCATGAAACCACACAGGGACGTATTGGACCGCATGGAAGGGGGCGGCGAAGGTGGTCGCGGCACTCATGACCAGGCGCCGGACGGCGTCCTGCGTCCCATCCCCTATGCACGCGCCCCGCCCGCGGGGCCCCGGAGGTCCGGACACCATGCAGCAGCACAGCCCCGCCCGCCGCGCCCTTCTCGGTGCGCTGGCCGCGCTCGTCCTCGTACCGATGTCGGCGTGCGGCGAAGCGGACCCCCGCCCCTCGTCGTCCTCCTCGCCGGTCGCTTCCTCCGGGGCCACGGGGACGGCCGCGGCCGTGGAGCCGCTCGCCGGACGGTTCAAGGCGATCGAGCGCTCGTTCGGCGCGCGGCTCGGCGTCTACGCCATCGACACCGGCACCGGCCGCGAGGTCGCCCACAACGACCGGGCGCGATTCGCCTTCGCCTCCACCTTCAAGGCGTTCGCGGCCGGCGCGGTGCTGCGCAAGTACTCCGTGGGCGGGCTCGACGAGGTGGTCCCGTACTCCCGGGACGATCTGGTCGACGGCTCCCCGGTGAGCGAGAAGCACATCGGGACGGGGATGAGCCTGGGTGCCCTGTGCGACGCCGCCGTCCGTCACAGCGACAACACCGCGGCCAACGTGCTCCTCGGCCGTCTGGGCGGCCCTCGGGGCCTGGACGCCGTGCTCGCCGGGATCGGTGACGACGTCACGCGGATGGAGCGCCGGGAACCGGAACTCAACGAGTGGTCGCCGGGCTCCCTGCCCGACACCAGCACGCCACGGGCACTCGCGGAAGACCTCCGCGCGTTCGTCCTCGGGAACGTGCTCGGCAAGGACGAACGCGCGCAGCTGACGAAGTGGCTGCGCGCCAACACCACCGGGGACGAACTCATCAGGGCCGGGGTGCCCCGGACCTGGAAGGTCGGCGACAAGACCGGGGCCGGCGGCACCTACGGCACCCGCAACGACATCGCCGTGGTGTGGCGCCCCGACGCCGCCCCGATCGTCATGGCGATCCTGACGAACCGTCACGAGAAGGACGAGACGTACGACAACGAACTCGTCGCACGGGCGGCGTCGGTCGTGGCCGACACACTGTCGTAGTGTGCGGAGCCCTCAGACCGAGGTCGGCTCCGCGCCGTGCCGGATCCAGACGTTGGGTTCGACGTAGACGGCGTGGTCGTGCGCGGTGTCGCAGTGCACCGGAGCCAGGGCACCGGGCACGTCGACGTACCCGTCCCGGTCGAAGGGCAGGCCGGTCCACTGCCGCCACTGGGCCAGTGAACCGCTGACCGTCATCGAGGCGGGAGCGATCTTCTCGATGGTGCCGCCCGCCCTGACGTGCACCCGTACCCACGGGTCGGCCGGCAGTCCGTCCGCCCGGCACCTGCGGAGGTAGGCGGCCATGGGGACGTGTGGCTCCAGGTGCTTGGCCGTCGGACGGACCGGTGCCAGCAGGGCGTCGTGTCCCTGCCGGGCGGCCGCCTGCCGCAGCGCGGCCAGCATCCGGTAGGACAGGCCCCGGCCGAGATAGTCGACGTCCAGGGAGATCTCCAGCGCGCCGGCCGCCGTCGGGACCCGCTCGTACTGCCGGTCATGGAACGCCCACACCAGCATCCGGTCCCAGCCCTGATCGGGCATCTCCTCGCGGCCGTCGCCCTCGGCGTCGAAGGGCACGGCGAGTCCGCGCCCGACGACCCGGTCGCCGTCCGTCGCCACCACGCAGTACTGCGGGAACTCCTCCGGGACCCGGCCCAGCAAGGCGCCCGCGACCGGGTCGTGAGGGGTGAACACCGGCCAGGAGTCGTTGATCTCGTAGACGCGCGGAACCAGCGAGGGACGCTGGGAGAGCGGGGATATCCGGATGCTGTCGTTCTCTGTCACGAGGGAGCACTCTGGCACAGAACGCGATCGCGGCCCAAGGCGTTTGATCCGCCGCTCCAGGGCGGCCGGGACCCGCGTCCAGGGGACCGGCGGGCGGTCCTGGATCGCTCGGGCCGGGGCCGGGAGGGCTACCCGCACCGCGTGCCGTTCCGGCGGGGCCGGCCCGTCGACGGGATGCCGAAGGGCGCGGGCGTACCCGGTGCGGCGCCGCCAAAAGACCTCCGG
This sequence comes from Streptomyces sp. NPDC057697, assembly GCF_042799335.1. Lineage (NCBI taxonomy): Bacteria > Bacillati > Actinomycetota > Actinomycetes > Kitasatosporales > Streptomycetaceae > Streptomyces > Streptomyces sp. NPDC057697. The sequence goes on from NZ_JBHVJA010000012.1 coordinate 6,121, forward strand.
GCCGGTGCCGGTGGCCTCCACCGGCACCATCGCGCCGTCGCCGCGGTCGGCGACCCGCCGCACCGGACCCGCGCGTTCCAGCCGGGTCATGAGCTGCGTCGCGCCCGGCTGGGCGGCGCCCTCGGCCCGTGCCGGGGCGGTCGGCCGCCGGGGCCCCTCCGGGCCCGGACGCGCCGGCGCGGTGGAGACCGTGGTGCCCGGACCGCCCGCCGTGGCGCTGGTACGCACATGCCGGACCGACCGCTCCACGGCGGGCGTCACATGCTCCGGTGGCACATCGGACACCGGTGGGTCAGCAGCGGCCCGCTCACCCACGCGTACACGCCGGTCGGCATGCGTGGACGTCGTACCAGGTCAGGCCGGTGTGCGATGCCGGCACCGGGGGGTTCAGGCCGGGCCTTCGCGCAGCGCTGCCGGGCTCTTGGCGGTCCCGGTGCCGGCCACGGGCGCGGGTCCGTCGCCGCCGGGCCCCTCCTCGGCCCTCCGCAGCAGGCCGTGGCCGGTGGCCAGGACGGGGACGGCCAGGAGGAAGGTGGCTGCGCCCAGGTAGAAGGGGACGCTCAGATCGGTGGCATCGGCGAGCTTGCCCGCGACGAAGGGCGCCAGGCCGCCGCCGATGAAGCGCAGGAATCCGTAGGACGAGGAGGCCACGGGGCGTTCGACGGGGGAGACGAGCATGACGGCCTGGGTGGTCAGGGTGTTGTTGATGCCGATGAAGGCGCCGCTGGCGATGACGGCCACGACGACGACCGTCGGATCGTCCACCCCGGCCGCGATGACCGCCATCACGATGCCGAGGCCGAGCAGGTTGGCGTACAGGACGGGGGCTGTGCCGTACCGGGCCTGGAGGCGCGGGGCGAAGAAGACGCTGAAGGCGGCCACCAGCAGGCCCCAGCCGGTGAAGACCAGGCCGAGCCGGTGTGCGTCGAGCTTCATGGGGTACGGGGCGTAGCCGAGCATGGTGAAGAAGCCCCAGTTGTACAGCAGGGCCATGATGCCCATGGTCAGCAGCCCGCGGTGACGCAGCGCCCTGAGCGGTGCGAGCGGCGGGGTGGGGTGCCGGGGCTTGGGCAGCGCCGGCACGAAGGCGAGCGTCGCGATCAGGGCGATCGCCATCAGCACGGCGACACCGAAGAACGGGCCGCGCCAGCTGATCCCGCCCAACTCGCCGCCCAGGAGCGGTCCGACGGCGATTCCGAGACCGAGCGCGGCCTCGTAGAGGATGATCGCGCCGCCGAACCCGCCGCTCGCGGAGGCGACGATGACGGCGAGGGAGGTGGCGATGAACATCGCGTTGCCCAGGCCCCATCCGGCGCGGAAGCCGACGATGCCGTCGACGGAGTCGGCGGTGCCGGCGAGAGCGGCGAAGACCACGATGACGGCCAGGCCCACCACGAGCGTGCGCTTGGCACCGAGGTGGCTGGATATCCAGCCGACGACCAGCATGGCGACCGCGGTCACGATCAGGTAGCTGCTGAAGAGCAGGGAGACCTGGCTGGGGGAGGCGTGCAGGTTCTCGGCCAGGGCGGGGAGGATCGGGTCGACCAGACCGATGCCCATGAACGAGATCACACAGGCGAACGCCACGGCCCAGACGGCCTTGGGCTGCTTGAAGGGTCCGGCGGCTCCTGCGTGCGGTGCACTCATGCGCGGTTCTCTCCCAAGCCGTAGAGAAGAGCTGACGCACATGGCGGGTCATCCGCTCCACGGCGGTGATCCGGCGCCCGGCCGGGGGAGTCGTGCCGGGACCGGCCCGTGCGTCACGGCATTATGCATCTGTGTGTAACGTGAAGCAATATGGCGCGGGCGGGCCTGCCGAGGGCCCCCGGCCGCCGCGGACCGGCCCTTTCGGGCGCGCGGCGCGGGTGCCGTCGGACCGGTCCGGCGCGGTGGTGTCCTTCCGGCCGCCTACGGGCGCCCGTCCTTGAGCCACTGGAGGATCTCGGGAGTCACGGGGTCGGTGATGCCGGCGAACTCCTCGTGCTTCTTGAGGTACTTGGCCACATAGGGGCATACGGGGACGATACGCAGGCCGCTGTCGCGTACGTCGTCGAGGGCTTCGGTCACGAGGACCGAGGCCAGGCCCCGTCCGGCGAAGGCGTCGTCGATCTCCGTGTGGTAGAAGACCCGCTGTCCGTCCCGGTCGCGGTAGACGGTGAAGCCCGCGGTCGCGCCGTCCACCAGGATGGCGTACCGGTGCCGTTCGCCGATGTGCTGTACGACGGGAGCGGCGGCGTTCTGAGTCATGGTGTTCCGATTCCTTCGACGAGTCGTGGGCGCGGGTGGTTCAGACGTGCGACGGGTTCCCGCGCGGCCGGATGACCGCGTTCGGGAGCGCGGGGGCGGGGAGGCGGTCACCGGCGTATCCGAGGACGGTGCCGAAGCGTTCGGAGGCGCGCTCCCAGTCCTCGCGGGCCCTGACGACGTCCTCGTGGCTGCGGCCGATGAAGTTCCACCACATCACGATCTCCTCCTCGAACGGAGTGCCGCCGAGCAGCAGCAGCCGTGCTCTCTCGTCGGAGGTGTTGGTGAGCTCCAGGGTGCCGGGGCCGGGGCCGACGTATCCCAGCTCCGCCCGGAGCACGGGGGTGCCGTCCAGGCGGATGGTTCCCCGGTCGACGAGGACGCCGTGCTCGAAGGCGGTGTCCACGGCGAGGGTGACGCTCGCGTGCGGGTCGAGGAGGAGTTCGGCGCCGAGCAGCGGGCTGAAGGTCCGCACCGGGGACGTGTCCCCGGCGAGAGCTCCGAGGAACACCCTGGCCTCGCCCCCGTCCAGGGAAACGGGCTCGGGGACGTAGTGCTGGAAATCGCGCTCCGCGTGCCGGTGCTCCCCGGGCAGCGCCACCCACAGCTGGGCGCCGTGCAGGATCGTGGTGCCCGGGGTCGAGACCTCCGTGTGGCTGATGCCGTGCCCGCCGGTCATGAGGTTGAGCTCGCCGGGGCGCACGAACGCATGGCTGCCCAGGCTGTCGCGGTGCTCGATCTCCCCGCCGAAGAGCCAGGAGACGGTCTGGAGTCCGGTGTGCGGGTGGGGCGCGACATCCATGCCGCCCGTCTCGGCGACGTCGTCGGGGCCGTAGTGGTCGGCGAAGCACCAGGCGCCGATCAGGGTGCGACCGCGCTGCGGCAGGGTGCGCCGCACCGTCATCGCCCGGGGGCCGCCCAGCGGGACGTCCCGCGCGGACAGCACCTCCACCCGCGGTGTCCCGCCGTCCCGCCCGTCGTTCGCCGGGGGCGTGCGGTGTGCCTCGCCCGGTTCCGTCTCGGCGCTGCTCACCGCCCGGCCCCCTTCGACGCAATTCTTGTTGGATATTCAACTATCATGCTTGGATACTAGGGCACCGTCGTCCGGACCGCACGACGACGGCGGGCGGGCCGGGACAGTCAGAAGGAGACCGCAGTGAGCGACACGACGACAACCGCGCGGGGGCGACGGGTCTTTGTCGACAAGCAGTCCCCGAAGGCGTACCACGCCCTGGTCCAGACCTCCGAGGCCGTCCGGGCGACCGCCGCCGACGCGGGCCTGGACCGGATGCTGGTCGAGCTGGTCAACCTCCGGGTCTCGCAGCTCAACGGCTGCGCCTACTGCCTCGACGTGCACACCCGGGCGGCGCTCCGGGCCGGCGAGACCACGCAGCGCCTCGGGGTGCTGGCGGCCTGGCGGGACACGGAGGTGTTCACACCCCGGGAACGCGCGGCGCTCGCCCTGGCGGAGGCGACCACCCACCCCGCCGACGCCACCGCGCAGGAAGCCGCCCACGACGCGGCCCGCGCGGTCTTCGGCGACGACGAGATCTCCGCGGTGATCTGGGTGGCGATCACGATCAACGCCTTCAACCGGGTCTCCGTGCTCAGCAAGCACCCGGTACGCCGGGCACCCGGAACACCGGCCCAGGAGCGCTGACCGCCCCGGCGCTCCTCCCCGTCGCGGGCGCCCCGCTCAAAGGCCGTCCCGTGGCCCCCGCGTACGGTCCAGCCAGGAGCCGAACTCGCTCTCCCGGACCAGCCGGCCGAGCTTGCGGTACTCCTGGAGCACCGCCGAGACGATCTGCTCCATGCCGAGCGGCTTCCCCGACTCCGCCGCCAGATAGGCGGCGGTCACCGCGCAGGCGCGGATCGAACCTCCCGCCAGCTCGAAGCGTCCCGCGCAGAACTCCAGGTCCAGCCCGGCCTCACGGGGGACCGCGGTCCCCAGACAGCGGTCCCACAGGGCCAGCCGCTGCCGGGCGTCCGGCATGGGGAACTCCGCGATCACATCGAGACGCCGGGTGAACGCCTCGTCGAGATTGCCGCGAAGGTTGGTGGTGAGCACCGCGATCCCGTCGAAGGACTCCATCCGCTGGAGCAGATAGGCCGACTCCACATTGGCGTGACGGTCGTGCGCGTCCTTCACCTGGGAGCGTTTCCCGAAGATGGCGTCCGCCTCGTCGAACAGCAGGATGCCGTTGACGTCGGACGCCTCGGCGAAGATCCTTTCGAGGTTCTTCTCGGTCTCACCGATGTACTTGTCCACCACGGTGGACAGATCCACGACGTAGAGCTCCATGCCCAGCTCCGACGCCACCACCTCGGCGGACATGGTCTTGCCTGTGCCGGACTCGCCCGCGAACAACGCGATGATGCCGCGCCCCCGGCCGCCGCCCGGACGCATCCGCCACTGCCCGAGCACCTGTTCGCGGTGGCGGGCGCGCAGGGCCAGTTCGGACAGTTCCCGACGGGTCGCGGGGGGCAGCACGAGGTCGTCCCAGCCGACCGCCGGATCGATGCGGCGGGCGAGCCGTTCGAGCCCCGCGCCGTTCTGCGCCCGCACCGCCGTACGCAGGTCCCGCACGTCCACCGGACGCTCCGCCAGGACGGCCAGCCGGGAGGCGACGACGGATGCCTTGCGCATCTGGTCGGAGTCGAGCCGGTAGGAGGCGGTGGCCCCGACCAGCTCCTCCTCGTCCGACGGGCTCCCGGCGGGCACCCCGACCGCCGCACCGGCCTCGGCGAGCGCCCGGCGCCACTGCCGCGCCACACCGCCGGGGCCGGGGGACGGGACCTGGACGGGCACCGGACTCTCCGCGGTCCACAGCGGGTCCCAGTTCTTCTTCCCGTACACCACCAGCGGAACACCGTCGACCGCCGCGCAGAGGCCGCCCAGCAGCCGGGCGCGCTCCGGCCGTTCGGGCGCGAGCGCCTCCAGCGGCCCGAGGACAACCCCGCCACCGCTCAGCCGGGCCTCCGCCGCCAGGATCCGTACGGTGTCCGCCGGTTCGGGAAGGGCGGCGAGCGCCGCGAGGTCGACCACCAGCGGACGGCGCCCGGCGGCGACCAGCGCCTCGACCGCCAGCCTGCCGGGATCGCCGCCCCGGTCGAGCAGGTGCACCAGGCCGCTGCCCGTGCCCAGCGCCGCGGCCACCCGCGCGACCTCCGGCCCGGTGCCCCGCTCCGCGCCGGGGCCGGCCACCCGGACCAGACCGCGCAGCCTTCCGTCGATCTCGTCGTCACCGAGCAGATGGGCGGTGATCCGGTCCGGCACGCGCAACACCCGTGAGAGCAACGGGCGTCCGTCCTCAAGGACTTCCAGCAGCCCGCCCGCGACCAGCGGGGCGGACGGCGAGAACCGGAAGCGGCCGGAACCCGCGGCGGGCAGCCCGCAGAGGTCGAGCGCCAGGCCGATGGTGGGCCTGCGCCGGGTCAGGTCGTCGTTGAGATAGCCGTAGAGCCGCTCGAACCGGTGGTCGATGTCCGGGGCCATCGCGACCATCAGGAGCTCGACGTCCAGCGGCACCAGCCCGAAGTCCTCGGCGAGCCGCCCGATCCGGCTCCCGGGCGGCGACTGCGGCACGGGCCCCGCACCGTACGACGGCACCGGCGCGAACGCGTCGCGGGACTCCACGATCCGCTCCGCGGCCTCGGGGGTCAGGTACTGCCCCCGGTACGGATCGTCCGGATGCGGGTCGACGGCCCGCCGGAGCGCCACGGCGCTCCGTACCCGCTGCTCGACGTGGACCAGCCGCTCCCAGAGGTCCCCGACGACCCGCGCGGGGCCGTCGGCCGGTTCAGGCAGGACGTGCGCGCCCTGTGCCGTGGTCATCGGGCGGTGCCTCCGCGCCTGCGGCGGCCGGGCGGCAACTGCCGTTCCCGTTCCGCCGCGAAGCCCTGCGCGCCCGGGTCGGACGCGCCGTCGTAGCGGAGCCTGCGGCCCGGTTCCGCGTCCTCGCCGTGCCGTGCCGACGCGCTCCTGACCACCAGCCCCTCGGTGACCGGCGGACCGGCGGCCGTCCGTTCACCGGCCAGCGGCGCCCACACCCGCAGGTCGATCGCGGCCTTGAGCTCACCGCCGAGCGCGGACCACACGTCCGAGGCGGACGGCCCGTCGGTCCCGGGACCCGCCGCCTCGATCTCCACGGCCAGCCCCAGTTCGGCCAGGCTGCCCGTGTGCATGCGGGCGGGCAGCACGTCCGACCGCACGAGACAGCGCAGCACCTCGGCGAGCAGGCGGTGTTCGTCCTGCGGGCGGTTGGTCCACGCCGTCACCAGATAGGTCAGCTCGAACCACCGCGGCGGGGTCCGCCAGCCGATGACCAGGCCCTGGTCGTCGTGCTCCTCGGCGGCGCCGGTACGGCGGCGGGTCGCGTCCTCGCGGATCCGGTGCAGGAAGACGCTGATCGTGGGGGCGTTGCGCCGGGCGGACCACTCCTTCGTCGGTGCGTCGAAGACCAGGTCCACCCCGCTCTCCTGGAGCCCGGCGTCGACCAGCAACAGCCGCAGCCCCTCGTCCACTTCGTGGATCATCGGCGCCCCACCTCGTCGGGCGGGACGATGGTCCCGCCGACCACCAGGAAGGACGTGGTGACCGGGCTGAACCCCGGCCCGCGGGCGGTGATGGTGCGCGGCCCCGTCTGGTCCTTCGCCAGGATCAGCAACTGCGCGATGAACGTACGGTCCCGGCGTGGGAAGGCGGGCGGCGCGGCCGCCGTGATCCCCGGCTTCCAGCTCAGCCTCACCGGCGCCCCGGGCGGGAAGTCCTTGCCCCGCACGGAGGTGACGAACCCGGGCTTGCCGACGGCGGGCACCGCGACGATACGGGGCTGGAGGATGCGCAGCGGCTTCCTGGACACGTTGTCGCGGAGGTCGGCGTCCGTGCCGGTCGTGGTCAGCCTTCCGGTGATGCTCGTCGTCAGCGCCCGGTCGGGTCGGAGCACGACCCGGACGACGGTGGAGGCGCCGGGCGCCAGGTCCGGCAGCGTGCACACCCCGGCGGCGCAGCCCGCCGGAAGCGGACCCGCCGGGATCCGGGAGGGCAGCCCGAGCTTCAGGCGCAGCCCGGTGGCGAGCGCGTTCCGGCCGTTGCGCACGGTGTAGGTGACCACCACCCGGCCGCCGACGTAGCCGGGACTGGGCTGGGCCCGGACCGTGACGCCCGGTCCGGCCTTCGGCGCGGGCGGCTCGGGGGCCGGGGGCCGGGGGCTCGAAGGTGTCGGTGTCGGTGTCGGGGAAGGCGTGGGCGCGGGGGCGTCCTCCACCGGAACGGTGGTCCCGGTGGCGTTGTCCGTGGGGTTCGGATCCACCACGGAACCGGCGACCGACCAGCCGATCCGCTGGTCCCCCGCCGTCACGCCGGTCAGCCGGGCGGTGACCGTCACGCTCTGGCCGGGCCGGAGCACGCCCAGATCGCACTGGGGCGAACCGGCGGGACAGGACCCGACCGGGGTGGTGAGCTGCTCCAGGCGGACCCCGGGCGGGGCGTCCAGGGTGAGTACGGTGCCGGGCGAGGCGGCGGGCCCCCGGTTGGTGACGGTGACCGTCGCCTCGCCGGTGGCGCCGACCCGCACCGAGGGGGCGGTCGGCGGAGCGGTCAGGGACAGGTCGACGGACTGCTGGAAGGCGGGCTCCTTCTGCCGCCCGCCCAGCCGCTCGCCGAACGGCGTCAGGGTGCCGGTGGCGAGGTCCAGCAAGGACAGCTGCTCCTGGGAGGCGGGCGCGGCCTGGCGGCGCGAGCTCAGCACCAGTCGGCCGCCGTCCGGCGACCAGGCCACGTCACGCGGCTGGAAGGGACCGTCCGGCGGGGTGTCGGGCAGTTCCCGGCGGCAGGCGTCGGGGTCGTCGCCCTGGACGGCAGGGAGGGCCACCCGGCACGCGTCGCCGTCGAGCGAGGTGATCAGGATGCCGCCCCGGCCGCTGTTCTGGTCGTTGCCGCCGTCCTTGCGGTTGAAGGCGATGCTGGTGCCGTCGGGCGAGAAGGCCGGACTGTCGTCGATCTTCTTGCACTCGCCGGGGCAGATCGTGGCGCTGAGGTCGCGCTGCCGGTCGAGCGCGTTCACCGGCGCGGTCCAGATGTGCTTGATGCCGCCCAGGCCCCGGATCACATGGTTGCGGGTGAAGGCGAGGGTGGTGCCGTCGGGCGACCACGCGGGCTGTGCGTCCTGCCCCGTCAACTGCCCGGCCGGTGGCACGACCTTGCCGATGATCGCGCCCGTCGCGACGTCCGCGACGAGGACGCTGCTCGACCCCGCGTTCTCGCCGACCCCGCCGGGCGAGGTCCTGGTGAACGCCAGCTTGGTGCCGTCGGGGGAGAACGCCGGGTCGGTGTCCCAGTCACCGGGGTTGTGCCCGGCGAGCGGCATCGCGGCCGCGTTGCTCCCGTCGGCGTCGGCCAGCCAGATCCGTTCGGTGCGCGAGCCCTTTCCGCCCTCGAAGCGGGTCACGACGATGCGTCGGCCGTCCGGGGTGTAGCTCTGCCGCTCGGTCCACGGGTCGTAGTCCTTCCCGGGGTTGAACAGCAGGTTCGCGTCGCTGGCGGCGTCCGGGTCCTCCCACAGGACGGGGATCCCGAGGTCGCGCGGGTCCGAGCCGTCCTGCCGGACGTCCTGGAGCGTCGCGACAACCGATGTGTCCTCGTTGTTGCCGTCCGGCCTGCGCGAGGTCTGCCGGGAGACGACGACGGTCCCGGTGTCCGGCGGGCCGGACCAGGTGGGCGATTCGAGCTTGCGGCTCTCGTCCAGTTCGGTGGTCGGCGCGGCCGGGGCGAACGCCGTTGCCCGGTAGACGCGTTCGTACTGGCAGGTGCAGTCGCGGCCGAGGAAGAGCAGGCCCTCGCCGTCCGCCAGCCAGGCGGCCGAGCGGGTGCGCCAGGTCGCCTGCCCACCGCCGAGCAGCAGCCGGTCGGTGCCGGGGCGGCCCTCGGTCACCCGCAGTCTCGGATCGTCGTCGTCCTTGGTGAGGGTGTACGCCACCTGGTCGCGGTGGGCGTCGTCGTCCACCGGGTTCCACGCCGGTTCGGTCGCGCTGCCCCCGTCCGGGCCCCGGTTCTCGCTGACCACCACCGCCGAGCCGCCGTCCACCCGCCGCTCGTAGATGAGCCCGGCACCCTCGTACCCCGAGTCGCAGGAGTACGCGAGGCGGGTGCCGTCCGGGGAGAAGGTCGGGGAGGTCTCGTTGTTGGGGGTGTCGGTCAGCCGCCGCAGACCGGTGCCGTCCACGCCGACGGTCCACAGCTCGCGCTGGACCGTGCCGTCCGCGCTCCGTTCCGCGGAGTCGAACGCCACGGTCCGTCCGTCGGGGGAGAGTTCGGGATGCGCGGCGTCCCGGTCGCTGGTGAGCTTGCGTACCGCTCCGTCCGCCTCGCGCACGTACACCTGCGGGCGGACGCTGTCGCGCAGACTGGTGAAGACCATCACATCGCCCCGTGCGAAGGGGTCCTGGTCGTAGTGGGCCGGACCGTCCCCGAACAACGGGTCGGAGTTGGTCGTGCCGGTGACCCGGCCGATGCTGCGGTGCTCGGTCCCGGCGTAGGTGATGCGCCCGGCGTCGACCGGGGTCTCGTCCGCAGCGGCGGACAGCCGTGGCGCACTCCGGGGGGCGGACGCGGAGCCCGCCACCAGCAGCGGAGCCAACAGCGTCACAGCCCCCACCAGTCGGCCCAGCCTGGTATGCCGGGCAGGGCCAGCAGTGCCGGTCACGGCCCACCTCACAGTCCTGTCGATGACTCTCCAGGACAAGCATCATGCCTGCGACGGTCCCGGGACAGGTCCGTAGTACCCGGACCGGGGGAAGCGGCCGTTGCCCTTTGCGGCGCCCGCCCGGCCCGTCGGCCGGCCGTACGGGCCGCGCACGCGACGGGCTCCCGCGCGGCGACGTCCGAACGGCCGTCCGCGCGGGAGCCCGGGGCGGGGCTCAGATGAGTCCGTGCCGCATGGTGTAGCCGACGGCGTGGGCCCGGTTGCGCAGTTCCAGCCGGGTCACCACCTCGTGCAGCACGTTCTTGACGGTGCGTTCGGAGTACGAGGTCTTGTGCGCGATCTCCGCGGTGCCGTAGCCCTCCGACACCAGCCTGATCATTTCCGCCTCCCGGGTCGTGAGGGTGGAGAGCGAGAGCCCCCGGGGGTCGAGGACCGTGCGCTGGAGGCTGCTGACGTGGTCGAGGAGCTTTCCGAGCAGATCGCCCGGCAGGACTCCCTCACCGTTCGCCATCGCCGTGACCAGGTGGACGAGGCTGTCCTGGTCGGCCTCCCCGCGCCTCAGCACGGCGGCGACGCCGCACTCGATCATGGTCTGGAGCGCGCCCGACTCGAAGAAGCCGACGACGAGTCCGGTGCGGGTCGTCGTGTTGCGCTGGAGACGCTGAAGGAGCTGGATGGTGCGCTCGTCCACCATGTCCACCACCACTAACGAGACCTGGGCCCGGTCCGCCTCGGCCTCCTCCAGCAGCTCTATCTCGGGCCGGGGGCGCATCTGGTGGACCACCCCGGTCCGCAGGATCAGGTCCTCCGCGTACACGGCGACGGAGACCCTGCCCCTGGGGGCCTCCCTGGCGCCGCCCCGGCCGGAGCGCTCCGTCGCGGTGGGCCGCCGGTACCGGCTGTGGTCGGCCGCCCTGTTCGTCGTTTCTGCTGTGGTCATTCGATTGCGTGCCTGTCTTCCTCAGATGCCTTCGTCCGATACGCCTGTCGCCGCACTCCCGGGCGCCGGTCCCCGGCAGGGTGAACGGGCCCGCGGGAGGGTCGCCGGGGCATCGCTGCGTTGTGCCCTCAGGGCACCACCCCTGCCCGGTCGTTGCCCTCGCGTCTCTGCTGCGGAGCCGCGGGGGTGGCCTAACGTCGCATCGTGACCACATCTGCCGAACTCGAAACGCCTACGGTGACGGTGTCGCCCGGCGCCGAAGCGACGACGACCCTGACCGTGCGCAACGACGGCGACATCGTCGAGGCGTACACCTTCGAAGTGGTCGGTGACTGCGCCGCTTGGAGCACTGTCGAGCCGGCGAGGGTCTCGCTCTACCCGGGCACCTCCGAGGTGGTGACGGTACGGCTGGCGCCGCCCCGGTCGCACGAGGTACGGGCCGGTGAGGTGCCCCTGGGCGTCCGGGTGCTGCCCACGGAACACCCCGAGTCGGTGGCGGTCCCCGAGACCACCGTGGTCGTCGGGCCCTTTCACGAACTCCGGGCGGAGCTCGACCCGCGACGGCGCTCCGGCTGGCTGGGCGCCCGGTTCCGCACCTCGGTGCAGAACCGGGGCAACACCGCGGTCGACATCTCCTTCACCGGAAAGCAGGCCGGCGAGGAGCTGCGGCTGGCCTTCACTCCGGGCCGACGACGCCTGGAACCGGGGGAGTCCGCGGAGGTGGGTCTGCGGGTCCGGGCCCGGAAGCTCATCTGGTTCGGCAAACCGGTCACCTGGCCGTTCGAGGCCGAGGCCACCGAAGGCGCCGAACGGGACGGCGAGGGCGAGCAGGCCGGGCGGACCGAGACGCTCTCCGGTGAGTTCGCCCAACTCCCGGTGTTCCCACGGTGGTTGCTGATCGTCCTGGCCGCGCTGCTGGCGCTGCTGCTCGCATGGTTCGCGCTGGTCCGGCCCGCGGTGCGCAGCACCGCGAAGCAGGCGGCGCACGAGGCCGCGCAGGAGAAGACGCCCCCCGGCGACGGGCAGGGTTCGGCAACAGGGGGCGGCACGGGAGACCCCGGTGGCCAGGGAGAGAACAAGGGGCAGGGCAAGCCCGGCGCGTCCGGGGGCTCCGGCTCGGGCGGTTCCGGCGGTTCCGGATCGAGCGGCGGAACGGGGGGCACGCAGCAGAGTTCGGCGACGATCGACGTGGAGACCGGGTCCGGGTCCCAGAAGAAGGGGATCTACCGCGTTCCCCAGGGGAAGGTGTTCGGGATCACGGACATCGTGGTGGCGAACTTCCAGGGCGACGAAGGAGTGCTGACCATCTCCTTCGGGGAACGGAAGATCACCACCATCGCTCTGGAGACCTTCCGCAACCAGGACTACCACTGGGTCACCCCCATCCAGATCCAGGAGAACGACACGGTCACCGCATCCGTGACCTGCGCCAAACCTGGCACGCCGGCGACCGGGACCCAGGCCTCCAAGTGCCATCAGGTGCTCAATGTCAGCGGTGAGCTGAGCGATCTCGCACCGTAGGAACAACGAACCCGGCTTCCTGCTTCCCCCACGGGGGACGAGAACAGCAGAAATCCCGATCGAGGGAAACCCCGGCTTGCCGACCTTTGGCAGTTTCCTTCTCCTGTGCAGATTAGAGGCCGTCCGAGCCGTCCGGGTTCCGTGATGTAGGCAGTGGCCAAGGCATTTCCGGCCACTGCCGTCCAGGCGACCGCCGGCCGGTCAGCGGGCCTGGTCAAGGAGGGGATTCGGTCGACGGGTCCCGGGCGGATGACGGCTGCCCGCGTATTCTGGCTGATTCTTTACTGTTCCCCGGTCGGCGGACGTCTGCCGGAAATCCGCAGTACATCGTGTTGTCACACGCGCGGAACGGGAATTGCGGCGGCCGCCGCGACCGGGTCCGCGAGGGAAGAAATCCCTGGCCCACGGGTGCCCCGGGAAGGCAGCACCGTTGCCCCGTGTCCAGGACTTTGAGACCTACTGTCCGCCGGAGCCGCCGAGGAAGACTCGACGGTGAACGAATGACCACGCGAAGGAGCGAGCATGCCGTCGTACCTCACCCCCGGTGTATACGTGGAGGAGGTGCAGTCCGGAGCGCGGCCCATCGAGGGAGTCGGCACCGCGGTCGCAGCCTTCGTCGGTTTCGCGGAGACCGGTCCCTTCCACCAGCCGACGCTGGTGACCAACTGGGACCAGTACGTCCAGACGTTCGGCACCTTCACCGCCGACACGTATCTGACGCCCGCGGTCTACGGCTACTTCGCCAATGGCGGTGGCGCGGCCTACATCGTGCGCATCGGCGGCCCCGCGCAGGATTCGGCGCAGGGTTCCGCGGCCGAGGCGGCACCGCCCGCCGCCATCGGCGGCTTCCTGGTCTCCGCGCGGCCCGGTGCCAACGGGGACCTCTCCGTGGAGGTCGCCGACGCCGAGGGCGAGAACCCTCCGGAGGACCGGTTCCGGCTGCTGGTGCGGCAGGCCGGCAAGGTGGTGGAGAGCTACGACGTCTCCACCCGCAAGAACGTCAAGGGCTATCTGGTCGCCCAGACCCGCCAGTCCAAGCTCATCGAGGTCGTCGAGCAGCCCGGCGCGACCCCGGCCCGCCCCGAGAACCAGACCCTCTCCCTCGCGTCGTCCCCGGCCGCTCCCGGGGCAGGAGTCGCCCGGATCGACCCGGCCGAGTACGTCGGCGACGCCGCAGCCCGTACCGGGTTCGCGGGCCTTGAGGCGATCGACGAGATCACCATGGTCGCCGTCCCGGACCTGATGAGCGCCTATCAGCGCGGGGACATCGACGCCGACGGCGTCAAGGCCGTCCAGCTGGCGGTGATTTCGCACTGCGAGCAGATGGGCGACCGGGTCGCGGTCCTGGACACCCCGCCGGGCATGAACGCCCAGCGCGTCCGCACCTGGCGCAACGACGACGCCGGTTACGACTCGCGCTACGCGACCGTGTACTACCCCTGGCTCAAGGTCTTCGACCCGGCGACCGGCCAGAACTCCCTGGTGCCGCCGAGCGGTCATGTCGCCGGTGTCTGGGCGCGCAGCGACGGCGAGCGCGGCGTCCACAAGGCCCCCGCCAACGAGGTCATCCGCGGTGCGCTGGACCTGGAGATCCGCCTCAGCAAGGGCGAGCAGGACCTCCTCAACCCGATCGGGGTCAACTGCGTACGCGCCTTCCCCGGACGCGGCATCCGGATCTGGGGCGCCCGGACCCTCTCGTCCGACCCGGCCTGGCGCTACCTGAATGTGCGCCGCCTCTTCAACTACCTGGAGGAGTCGATCCTCCTGGGCACCCAGTGGGTGGTGTTCGAGCCGAACGACGACCGCCTGTGGTCGAGCATCCGGCGCAATGTCACCGCCTTCCTCACCGAGGAGTGGCGCCGGGGCGCCCTCTTCGGCCGCACGGCCGAGGAGGCGTTCTACGTGAAGTGCGACCGCGACAACAATCCGCAGGAGTCGATCGACCTCGGCCAGGTCGTCTGTGAGATCGGCGTCGCCCCGGTGAAGCCCGCGGAGTTCGTGGTCTTCCGTCTCGCGCAGTTCTCCGACAGCACCAGCCTCGTCAACGAGTGACCCAGCAGGGTCCGCACACAGAACAGGTGACACAGAGTCATGGCAGAGGGCGACGCTCTTTCCACCCACGTCTTCGGCGTGCAGCTCGGCGGCTATCTCGTCGAGTCGATCCAAGAGATCAGCGGCCTGACCGTCGAGGAGGAGGTCGTCGAGGTCCGTCAAGTGACGGCCGAGGGCAAGCAGATCATCCGCAAGCAGCCCGGCGCACGTCAGGCGGGCGAGGTGACGATCACCCGAGGACTCGACAAGAGCAGTGAGTTCACCAAATGGATCAAGGAGACGCTCAACAACGGGGCCGTCGACACCGCGCGTCAGAACCTGACCATCGAGATCAAGGACTCGAAGGGTGACACGGTCCGGCGCATCCAGCTGATGCAGGGCTGGGCCAGCAAGTGGGAGGGGCCCTCGCTGAAGGCCGGCGAGTCCAGCGCCGCCACCGAGTCGGTCACCATCACCTTCGAGGAGATCGTGGTCGAATGAGGCGCAGGACCGTTACGTCGGGCGGGCTCGACGAAGTCCTCGACAGTCTCGCGGCCGCCCAGCCCGCCGCACCGGAGGCGGCCCCCGCGCCGCCTCCGGCCCGGGACCGTGACCAGCCGGACCTGCGCACGGAGTTCGAGTTCGAGCTCCCGCGCGGTTACGTCGACGACGCGGGCCAGGTCCACCGGCGCGGCTCGATGCGGCTCGCGACGGCACGGGACGAGCTGCGCCCGCAGATCGACCTTCGGGTGAAGGAGAACCCGGCGTATCTGAGCGTGGTGCTGCTGAGCCAGGTGATCACCCAGCTCGGCACCATCACCGATGTGCACGCCGGGGTCGTCGAGCGGATGTACGCCACGGACGTGGCGTTCCTCCAGGACTTCTACCGCCGGATCAACAGCGAGGGCCACACGCACGCCGCGGTGACCTGCCCGCTGTGCCACGGGGCGTTCGAGGTGGACCTCTCGGGTGGGCGCCTGGGGGAATCGTGACGTACGCGCTTCCCCGGTTGCGGGAGGAGATCGCGTACGTCGCCTACCACTTCCACTGGCAGCGAGAGGACATCCTCGACCTCACCCACGCCGAGCGTCAGGAGTGGGTGCGGGAGATAGCGCGGATCAACACCCGCGTCAACGAAGGCGGGTGATCGTGTGGGGTTCGGAGACTGGTTCCGCCGAGGGGACCGGCAGCAGCCCGGAACGCCGCCCCGGGGCGGATCCGGATCCGGGGCCGGGACCGGACAGGTCCGGGCACCGGAGGCCGACCGGGCCGACGGCACCGCCGAACGGGCGGGCGGCGACTGGGACGGCGGCTGGCGGCAGGTCGCACCCCCGGCGGTGACCGTCGCCCGCTCGTCGATCGGGGTGAGCGACGGCCTGCGGTTCCGGGACGGCCTCGCCTCGTGGCAGAGCCTCGCGTTCGGCAGCGAACTCGGCCATGCCGTACTGCCGTCCGCACCGGTGGGCCTCATCCATGGCGTCACCCGTCCGGGCAGCGCGCGTTCCGATGCCCCCGGCGGGCCCCTGCTCCTGCGCGCCGCCCGGACCGGGGCGGAGGAGGAGGCCGGACCTGCGGCGGACCCGGCGGGCAACACCGCCGGAGCGGGCAGGACCGGCGGACAGCGGCCCGGCCCCGCCACCGTCCAGCGGGCGAGCGGTACGACGGCGGCCTCGTCCCGGTCCCCGCGCCCCCCGTCCTCCCGTTCCTCCGCCTCCGGGGACACCGCTCCGGCCGTGGTTCCGGCCCCGTCCGCCGATCCGGCCCCGCAGGAACGGCCGGGCGCACCGGAACCGGCCCCGCTCCAGCGGTCCCGGCCCGCCGCCGTACGTCCGCGACGGATCGCCCCACCTCTGATCATCGCCCGGCGCCCGACGACGACGCTGCGGCGTATCGACGGGATCCTGCCCGCCCCGGGCTCCGCACCGGCCGTTCCCGGCACCGCCGCCGAGACGGCGCGGCGGGACGCCTCGCCGCAGGCCGCCGCCGTGCGGCCGCACGGTTCCGGCGAGTCCGTCCCCGCCGTTCCCCCGACCGCACCACCAGCGGACCGCGCCACCGGCCGCCCCGACGCCCCGACGGTGCGGCCCGCCCTCGGCAGGCCCCTGGCCGAACTGCCCTCCGGAGCGGTGCCCTCCGTCCCCGCCGCGGGGAGCGAGACCGTCCCCTCGGAGCCGGAGGCGCCCCGGCCGGCGGTCATGCCCGTGATCCAGCGCCAGGCAGCGGACGCGGCGAGTCCTGCGAACCCTGCGAACCCGGCGAGCCCTGCGAACCCGGCGGCGACGAACACACCGGCGACGAACACACCGGCACGGGAGACACCGCAGTCGGCGCAGCGTCGCCCGTCGGCGGACCGGTCTTCGATATCCCGGCCCCGGCCCACGGATTCCGGAGCCACGGATTCCGGAGCCACGGAGTCCCGGTCGGCGGAGTCCCGGTCCACGGAGCCTCTGTCCCCGGGCGCCAGGTCTCCGCAGCCGCCGCGGTCCGACACGGCCGGACCGCGGGCGCGGGCCAGGGGCGGGATCGGCACACCGCTTCCGTCGCTCCCGTCGACGGCCCGGCTCCAGGACGACGCACCGCTGCTCGGTGACCGACGCCGGACGCAGCGGGGAACAACGGGCTCGCGGCAGCCCCCGACAGCGGCGGCCGATCCCGCCGTGTCGGCCGGGCCGACGCCGACGTCCGCGCCCGCACCTCCCGAAATGCCGGTGCGCTCCTCCACGGTCGCCGCCGCTGCCGGTGGGACCAGCGGGCCCGCACCGGAACCCGCGGTCGTCCAGCGCGTGGCGGACGCCACGCGCGCGAGCACGCCTGCCCCCTCCGCTCCCGCCACACCCGTACGCATCCGCAGGATCACGCCGGAGCGGGAGCGGGGCCGGGCGTCCGGCCCCGCCGCCCGCGCAGGGCAGCCGATGCCTTCCGTCCAGCGGTCGCGGGCCCTGCTCTCGGGCCGGGCCCTGAAGGTGAACACCGGCTCAGGAGAGGGCTTCTCGGCGCCGGTGGCGAGGAACAACGCGTCCCGGCCGGTCGTGGCGGCAACCTGGCGTCGTGACGCCCAGCAACAGCGGCCGGGGCCCGACGAGGCACAGCCGGGCCCCGACCGGACCCGCCCCGGCACCACGCGGACGGGAGAGCACCGGGCAGCGGCAGCTGCCACCTCCTCCGTGTCCGCGTCCCCCTCGGCACTCGCTCACCCGCGCACCCGTCCCGCCGAATCCGCTTCGACGCAGCCCCGCGCGACCGGACCCGGGCCGCAGGCGCCGGGGCCCGGGAGCACCGTCCAACGCCTGGTTCAGGGGAACCCGTCGCCCGCCGCCACGGGTAGCCGCGCGTCCTCGCACCGCACGCCCACCGACGACCCCACCCGCGCCCAGGGCACTGGGACCGGAACGGGAGCGGGAGCGGGAGCCGTGCCTGGGACGGGTTCCGTACCCGGCACCGGCACGGACCGGCCGGGGCGCGGGTCACTGGCCCGCGGCTCCTCCCTCCTGCGGCTGGTGCAGCGCTCGGTACGGGGCAGCACGGCGACGCCATCGTCCCGGGCCGAGGCACGTCCACGGGAGCGGCAGTCCGCGGAGCCGCGTTCCGCCGACCGCCCGGGACCGACGCCGCCCGCCCCGCGCCCCGCGCCCCCGACCGCGTGGACGCCCCGGACCTCGGCCCCCTCCGTACCGTCCGCGCCGCCCACCGTTCGGCCGGTCCCGGTCGTACGCCCGCATCCGCCCGCACCGGACGGGCCGGGGGCGAGCGGCGGCGTGTCCCTCCAGCGGGCGTCGCTGCCCGTGGTGCCCGAATCCGGAGTCCCCATGGCCTCCGGCCCGGAGTCCGGAAGCGGTGCGGCTCCTCCCGGACCGCCGGGCCTTTCGGTACGGGTACCGCGACGCGCTCCCGCCCCGGCCGCCGGAACCGCCGTCCCGGGCTCCACCGGCGAGGTGCTTCAGCGCGCGGCCGCCGATGCCGGGATCACCGGCGTCCCGGTGCGCGCGGTACCGGTGAATCGCGCCAAGGCGCCGGGAGGAACGGGGCCGGGAGGTTCCGCCGTCCCGGCCGCCACGGACACTCCGGCCGAGCACCGGGTCACCGGGGCGGACATCGAGGAACTGGCCCGTCGTCTGCTCGATCCGGTCAGCCGGCTGATCCGCGCGGACATGCGCAGGGGGCGGGAGCGTACCGGACGGCTGTACGACGGACGCCGCTGACACACGGCATGAACGGCCGCGCCCGGCACCTCACTTGGAATCAGCAGAGAAGAAGAGAAGCACATGACGGACAACATCTTCGCGACGAGCGTGTTCTTCAAACTCGTCATCGGAGGCAGCGACCTGGGAGCCTTCCACACCTGCTCGGGTCTGGGCGCCGAGGTGGAGATGGAGCAGTACGCCGAGGGCGGCAACAACGGATTCACCTGGCAGCTGCCGGGGCGGATCACCTGGACCAACATCACCCTGACCCGGCCCGTCACGGCCGACACGCTCAAGATCGCGCGGTGGCTGAACGAGACGATCCGGCGGGTCGAGCCCAAGGACGGAGAGATCGTCGCGCTCCGTCCCGACCTCAGCCGCATCATCAGCTGGCAGGTGCAGGGCATCGTGCCGGTCCGCTGGCAGGGCCCGTCCTTCGACCCCGCCAACTCCCAGGCGGCGATCGAGACGCTGGAGATCGCGCACGAGGGCCTGGAGGCGTCATGACGGGCCATCACATTCCTTGACAGGCAGAGGTATCGGAGAAGTCCGGGAAGGAGGAGCGCAATGTCACCCGCTGTCCGCACGAGCCGTGCTCGCGCCCAGCTGACCATCATGGAACCGCCGTCGACCGTCGGTGCCAAACCGGGCGGGAACCTGGCCCGGCTCACGTTGCAGTTCAACCCCGCCAAGCTGTCGCTGAGCAAGAGCACCGTGTGGCGGCGTACGCCGTCCCGGATGGCCGGGCAGTCCGCACTGCCCGAATTCGTGGGCAGCGGACCCCGTTCGCTGTCCCTGGAGGTCTTCCTGGACGCCACCGCCACCCATGACAATTCGGTGGAGAGGGCGGTGGAGCAGCTGATGACGGCGTGTGTGCCCACCCCGAGCAGCCTGGCCCGCAAGACGCCCGCCAGCCCCTGGGTCCGCTTCGACTGGGGCACGTCGAAGACCACCTCGTTCGACGGTGTGCTCTCCAACCTCTCCGTCTCGTACACCCTGTTCGACGTCGACGGGAAGCCGCTGCGCGCCACCTGCTCCCTGTCGATCGAGGAGGCGAGCGTCGACCCGGCCGGGCAGAACCCCACGTCCGGCTCGCGGGAGGCACGCCGTACCCACCGCGTCGTCGCCGGTGACAGCCTGCCGCTGCTGGCGTGGCGGGAGTACGGCGACGCCACCGCCTGGCGCACCATCGCGGAGGCCAACGACGTGGACGACCCCATGCAGCTGATCCCCGGCACGGAACTGGTCGTGCCCGGACTGGAAGATCACGCCCCGGAGGGCAGCCGATGACCGCCGCCGGCCGCTCCTTCGCGGCGGACCCGATCGTCGAGGCCCCCGGTGAACTGCCTCCCGCCTGGGCGGCCCAGCTGGTCAGCTGCGTGGTGGACGAGAACGTCGGCCTGCCGGACACCGCCGTGCTGATGTACCGGGACCCCGATCACAAGCTGCTCACCGCCACCGGACTCACCATCGGCACCCCGTTGAAGATATCCGTGGTCACGGTGCAGGAGCGGGTGCGCGAGCGGCTGTTCACCGGTGAGGTCACGGCGGTCGAGCTGGACAGCGACACCACCGGTTCGTTCACGGTGGTCCGCGCCTTCTCCAAGGCCCACCGGCTCCAGCGCGGCCGGAAAGTGGTGGCCTACCGCAATATGAAGACCGCGGACATCGTCCGCAAGGTCGCCGCGGGCGCGGGGCTGGCCTGCGGGAAGATCGAGGCGGCGCCCATCACGTACAAGCAGCTGACCCAGCCCAACGTCTCGGACTGGGAGTTCCTCCAGTACCTCGCGGGCGAGAGCGGCGCGCAGGTGCGGGTGGACGACAAGGGCCTGTTGCAGTTCGTGAAGCCGAAGCCGGCCGCCTCGGCGCCCTCTCCCACCACCCCCGCCACCCGGCATCCGATGGTCCTGGAGTACGGGCGCAATCTGCTGGCCCTGCGGGCCGTGCTGACCGGCGCCGACGGGGCGGACAGCGTCGAGGTGCGCGGCTGGAACGTCGACACCAAGTCCCGGCTGGTGGCCCGCGAACAGTCCATCCGCAGCGACACCGTGTCCCCCGGGATGAGCCCGTCGCTGGTAGCCGGGGCATTCGGCGCGAACGCCCGGATGACGGTGACGGACACCCCGTACCGGACCCAGGCCGAGGCCACCGCCGTGGCCGGTTCGGTGGCCGCCTCGGTGAGTTCGGGATTCGGTGAGATCGAAGCCGTGGCCGAGGGCAATCCGCAGTTGCGGGCGGGCGAGCCGGTCGCCCTCGGCAACGTGGGTCCGGCCTTCGCCGGGCGCTACACGGCGACCGCCGCGCACCACGTACTCGAACCGAACGGCGGCTACCGTACGACCGTGCTGGTCAGCGCGGCGCCCGACCGCTCGCTGGCGGGACTCACCAGTGGCTCGAACGCCCCCTCGCGCGGCCCGCGCATGCCGGGGCTGGCGATCGGCGTGGTCACCGACATCCGCGAGGGAAAGGCCGAACGCGGCTGGGTCCGGCTGAAGTTCCCGTGGCTCGACGACACCTATGTGACCGACTGGGTCCGCACGGTGCAGTGGGGCGGTCAGGGCGGCGGCGGGGTGTTCAGCCCCGAGGTCAACGACGAGGTGCTGGTCGGGTTCGAGCAGGGGCTCCTGGACAGCCCCTATGTGCTGGGCGGCCTCTACAACGGCGTGGACAAGCCCTCGCCCCACGCGGTCCCGCTGGTCGACCCGACCAGTGGCAAGGTCAACCGCCGTTCCCTGGTGTCCCGTTCGGGCAACCGGCTGGAGCTGCTGGACGCCCCGCGCGGCCCCTCCGGCGTCCGGCTGGCCACCGGCGACAAACGGCTCGAAGTCACCCTGGACGAGCGCCGCGACGAGATCGTGCTGACGGTGTACGCCCCCGGCGGCAGCCGGGCACTGAGCTCCGTGAAGCTCTCCGCGTCCGGGATCACCCTCGACGCCGGAACGGGCGATGTGAACATCAAGGGCAGCTCGGTGACGGTCAACGGCAAGACGGGCGTCACCATCGACGGCGGACTGCTCGGGGTGCTCAAGGCCAGGCTCATCAAGATCAACTGACGGTCCGCGCTCCATCCCATTCCTCAGAAGTCCCTTCCCCAGCAAGGAGAACCCCGGTCATGCCCCCCGCAGCCCGTACGGGCGACAGCACCGCCCACGGCGGCCTCATCGGCACCCCGCCCCCGGGCGCGGTGGCCGTCGCCACCGTGCTGATCGGCGGCCGGCCCGCGGCCGTCACCGGGAGCCTGCACGTGTGCGTCGTCCCCCCGCACGCCGCACTCGGGCCGGGCAACGTGATCATGCCCAACCCGGCCGCCATGGTCACCGGACAGGTCCTGATCGGCGGGCTGCCCGCCGCCCGGATGCGGGACAACACCTCCTGCGGCGCACCCATCATCAGCGGTGCGCTGAACGTGCTGATCGGAGGCCCGATGTGAGCGGCAGCGGATTCATCGGACGCGGCTGGGGCTTCCCGCTGCGGGTCGGCGCCACCGGCGGCATCGGCATGGTCGAGCGGGACCGGGAGATCGAGGAGGCGATCGGGCTGGTGCTCGGCACGGCGCCCGGCGAGAGGCCGATGCGCCCGGAGTTCGGCTGCGGCATCCACGACTACGTCTTCGCACCCGGTGACGGCGCCACCGCCGGGCGCATCGCGCACGAGGTACGCACCTCGCTGGAGCGGTGGGAGCCGCGGATCGAGGTGACCGACGTGGTGATCGCGTTCGATTCCATCGAGGAGGGCACCCTGTACATCGACGTGCACTACACCGTGCGGGCCACGAACGACCTGCGCAACCTCGTCTTCCCCTTCTACACCATCCCGTCCTCCGAGGGATCCGAAGAATCGGGAGCGCGCTGATGGCCCTGCCTTCGCCCAACCTGGACGACCGGCGCTTCCAGCAACTCGTCGACGAGGCCAAGCGGTACGTCCAGCAGCGCGCCCCCGAGTGGACCGACCACAACGTGTCGGACCCCGGGGTCACCCTCATCGAGACGTTCGCGTACATGGTCGACCAGCTGCTGTACCGGCTCAACCGGGTGCCGGACAAGAACTACGCCGCCTTCCTCGACCTGCTCGGCGTCACCCTGTTCCCGCCGACGGTGGCGCGGGCCGAGGTCGACTTCTGGCTGTCGGCGCCGCAGCCGGAGACCGTGCGGCTCCCGGCGGGCACCGAAGTCGCCACCTCACGCGGTGAGTCGGAGGAGGCGGTGGTCTTCTCCACCTCCGACGACCTGTCGATCGTGCCCAGCTCACTGGTGCGCCTGGTCACCGCCCCGGTGTCCGGCGACCAGACGGACCGCACCGCACCGCTCGGCGCGGGCAAGGACATCCCCTGCTTCCAGCCGCGGCCCGAGCCCGGTGACGCCCTGCTGTTCGGGCTGCCCACCGCCGTGCCCCGGTGCATCGTCGCCGTACGCCTGGACAGCCGGGTGGAGGGCGTGGGCGTCGACCCGCGGCAGCCGCCGCTGGTGTGGGAGGCGTGGGACGGGGCCCGCTGGGTGACCTGCCAGACCGGCACCGACAGCACCGGCGGACTGAACAGGCCCGGCGAGGTGATCGTCTTCGTTCCGGCCGGGCACACCGCGTCGGTGACCGCGGGGACCCGGGCGGGCTGGCTGCGCTGCCGGGTCACCGCGCCCGAACCCGGCCAGCCGTTCTACTCCGAGTCCCCGACGATCCGGGAGGCGGAGGTGTTCACCGTCGGCGGCACGATGGACGTCGAACACGCGGAGACCGTCATCGACGTCCCGCTCGGCACCTCCGGGGGAGTCGCCGGGCAGCGGTTCTCCGTGAACAGGGTGCCGCTGCTGCTGGACGGCGAGCCGCCGGTCGTCCAGGTGTCCTCCGCGGAGGGCTGGGAGGTCTGGACCCCGGTGGAACACTTCGGCGCCTCCGGGCCGCACGACCGGCATGTGCGGATCGACGCCGTGTCCGGCGAGTTCGCCTTCCCGCCGGAGGTACGCGAACCGGACGGCACGATGCGCGCGTACGGAGCGGTCCCCGAGAAGGGCGCACAGCTGAGGGTGCCCCGCTACCGCACGGGCGGCGGCGCGGCCGGGAACGTCGCCCGGGGCGCCATCTGCGTGCTGCGCAGCTCGGTGCCGTACGTGGCGGGCGTGGAGAACCGCGAGGCGGCCCGCGGCGGGGTCGACGGCGAGACCGTGGAGAACGCGAAGGTCCGGGCGCCCAACATCCTGCGGGTGCAGGAACGGGCGGTCACTGCGGCGGACCACGAGGCCATCGCCCGTGAGGCCGCGCCGTCCCTGCGCCGGGTGCGGTGCCTGCCCGCCGTCGCGGGCGAGGGCGGCGCGGTACGGGTGCTGGTGGTGCCCGACGCGGTCGCCGACGCGGGCGGACAGCTCCGCTTCGAGCAGCTGATCCCGTCGGACTCCGTGCTCTCGACGGTCACGGCACGGCTCGACGAACGGCGCCTGGTCGGCACCCGGCTGGTGGTGGAACCACCCGCGTACCAGGGCGTCACCGTGGTCGCCCGGCTGATGACGGCCGGGGGCGACGTGGACCGGGTCCGCGCGGCGGCGGTCGAGGCGCTGTTCCGCCACATCGACCCGCTGCGGGGCGGCGCGGAGGGGACCGGGTGGCCGTTCGGCAGGCCCGTCCAGTACGGCGAGATCTTCGCCGTGCTCCAGGGCGTGGCGGGGGTGTCCCTCGTGGAGGAGGTACGGATGTTCCCCGCGGACCCGATCACCGGCCGGCGCGGGGCGGCGGTGCAGCGGATCGATGTCGCCCCGGGCGCCCTGGTCTTCTCGCACCAGCACCAGGTCGAGGTCGTCGCGAGCGTGCCGGGGGACGGCGCATGACCAGAGCCTCGGTACCCGGGCTCGCCAGCCGCTACCCCATCGGCGAACTGCTGCCCGCGCTCTACGCGGACGACGATCTGGCCCAGCGGTTCACGGCGGGCCTCGACACCGTCCTGGCGCCCGTCCTGTCCACCCTGGACAACCTCCCCGCGTACTTCGATCCGGCGCTGACCCCGGCCGACTTCCTGCCCTGGCTGTCGTCCTGGGTGGCGGCCGACGCCGATCCCGCGTGGCCCGCGGAGCTGCGACGGGCCGTGATCGCCCGCGCCGTCGAACTGCACCGGTGGCGCGGCACCCGGCGCGGCCTGGTCGAACACCTCCGGCTCTGCTTCGGGGTGCAGGCCGACATCCAGGACGGCGGCGGCGCCACCTGGTCGTCCGAGCCCGGCGCACCGCTGCCCCCGCCGCCGACCGGGGAACTGCTGGTGCGCGTCTGGGCGTTGCACGGCGGAACGGTGGACGCGGGCCGCGTCCGGGACGTCGTCGCGGCCTCGTGCCCCGTACACCTCACGTGCCGGGTGGAGATCCTGCCGGGCCCGCCAGACGAGACAGGAGGCTGACACGATGCGCTCGTGTCCGGCGTGCGGTACGGCCAACCGAGAGGACGACGAATTCTGCGGGAACTGCGGTTCCTATCTGGGCTGGTCCTCCCGGGCACCGCGGAACGCCCCCGCCGCCACCGAACCTCCCGCCCCCGCCGAACCGGCCTCCACCGAACCGGCCTCCGCCGGACCGGCGGAGCCGGTGGCCGGGACCGCGTCCGGCGCTCCGGCCGAACCCGTGGCCGGGACTCCTGCGGAGACCGGAGCCGTCCCGGCCACCGGAGCTCCACCGTCCGCCCCGTCGGCCGCGCTGCCCTCCGCCCCGCCCGGCGAGCCCTCGGCCGAACCGGTGCGGGCCGACGTCCCGGAGCCCGCCGCACCGCCGCCCGCGGTTCCCGCGACGCCCGCCCAGGCACCCGCGCAGCCCGCCCCCGTACGCCCGGAACCGCCGGTGCGGCCCGCCCCCGCCCGGCCGGAGCCACCGGCGCCGGAGGAGCCCGTGGGCGCGGTGCAGCCGGCCAAGCCGGTCGCCCGGCGGCCCGTCGTGCGGCCCGTGACGGCGGACGAGGAGCCGGACGGCCCGCCGTGCCCCGCCTGCGGCACCCCGAACCTGCCGGGGCGCCGGTTCTGCCGCCGCTGCGCGGCGCCGTTGCAGCCCAGGGAGCAGCCCGCGCCGCTGCCGTGGTGGCGCACGGTGTGGCCGTTCCGCCGGAGGGTGCGGAGCGGATCGGGCCGGGCGCTGCGGCGGATCCTGCTGGCGCTGGCGGTCGTCGGGCTGCTGTTCGCGGGCTTCCTGCTCGTCCCGGCCGGGCGCTACGTCTTCGAGGACGTGCGGGACAAGCTCGGCGGAACGGCGGAGGTCAGCCCCTCCGGGGCCACCGCGAGCGCCCACACCCCCGGCCATCCGGGGTCCGACGCGATCGACGGACTGACCAACAAGTACTGGGGAGCCCCCGCGCTCGGCTCGTCCCTGACGTGCACCTTCAGCCAGCCGTTCCGGCTGGTCGGCGTCGTGGTGTACACGGGTGTGTCGACGGAGCCCGAGGAGTTCCACCGTGCCGCCAGGCCCACCCGGGCCGAGTTGATCATCACCAAGGAGAACGGTGACGTCGAGGAGAAGACGGTGACGCTCACCGACAAGCCGGGGAAGCAGACCGTGCGGACCGGCATCAGCGACGTCGTCTCCGTCCGGCTGGTGCTGGAGGCCGCCGCCGGCCAGGGCGAGGGGCGGCCGATCGCCGTCGGCGAGGTCGAGTTCTTCAAGCGCACCTGAGAGCGGACGCGGCCCGCGAACGGCCGTCACCGGTCCGGGGAGCGGACCGGGCAGCGCCGCCACGGCCTGCCCGGCCCGCCCGACGACGGGCCGGGCCGTGCCGATGCAGCCCCCCGTGGCCGCATCGGCACGCTCATCCCAGCAGTTGCTCCGGCACGAACCCGGCCTCAGCCAGCCGCCGCCACAGTTCGTCCGGGACCGGGAAGCGGGCGGCCGCCGCGTTCGCCGTCACCTCGGCCGCCGAACGGCAGCCGAGGACCACCGAGTCGACGGCCGGGTGCAGCAGCGGGAACTGGATCGCCGCCGCGGGGAGCGGCACGGCGTACTCCTCGCACAGGGCCCGGCACCGCCGTGCCCGTTCCAGCGTCCGGGCGGGCACCGGACGGTAGTTGAACATGGCGCCGGGGGACGGGTCGGCCAGCAGACCCGTGTTGAAGACACCGCCGACGACCACCGCGGTGCCCGTCCTGGCGCACACCGGCAGCAGGGTGGTCAGCGCCTCGTGGTCGAGGAGCGAGAGACGGCCCGCGATCAGCACCACGTCCACCTCGAACTCCGATACGTACGAGGCGAGCGGGCCGCTGTGGTTCATGCCGAACCCGATCGCGCGGACCAGTCCCTCCTCGCGCAGCCGGCGCACCGCCGGATAGGCCGTGCGGCGGATCTCGTCCGGGTAGTCGTCCGGGTCGTGCAGATACAGGATGTCGACGCTGCTGCGTCCCAGGCGGGTCAGGCTCGCCTCCAGGGACTCGCGGATGCCGCGCTCGGTCCAGTCGGTGATCACCTCTCCCGGGGAACCGTCCGGCCGGGGGCGCAGCAGCCAGCCGGTCTTCGTGGAGATGACCGGGGAGGTGTTCCCGGCCGGGGCGAGCAGACGCCCCAGGCGCTGTTCGGCGAGGCCGTGGCCGTAGCGGGGAGCGGTGTCGAAGTACGTGATCCCGGCCTCGGTGGCGGCCTTGAGGGTCGCGGCGGCCTCCTCCTCGCCGACCGGCTCGAAGAGCCCGCCCAGCGGGGCGGTGCCGATGCCCAGACGGGGCAGGGCGAAGGGCAGCCGTCCGGTCGCGGCGCTGTCGGTCATGCCGTCTCCCACGGAGAGGTGCAGGCCGCGCGGTTCGCGCGCAGCGTCATGGTCAGGGTCAGCCGGATCCGCGAGTTCCCGGGGAGGGCGACGCGGCAGTGCGGTCCGTCGACCGGCAGTTCGGGACCGTCGTCCACGCGGACGGTGGCGACGCGGTGTTCGGCGAAGGAACCCGCCTGCACCAGCAGGGAGTGCGCCGCGGCGCCGAGGTTGACCAGGTCCACCACCGTGTGGTCCGGGCGGATGTCGGAGACGAGCGCGGCGACGTCCTCGGGCAGGCCGGGACGGCGGGCGTCCGCGTCGTAGTAGCGCACATGCAGATGGACGAGGCCGCCGTTGTAGAGGACCTGCGGGGAGCCGGTGGTCAGCTGCAACAGGGCCTCGGTCACCACGGGGTTGAGATGCTGCCAGTGGTGGATGTCCAGGGCGTCGGGTCCGACGGCCGGGTCGACGGTGTCGCCTTCGATCGCCGCCACCCGCTCGGCGCAGCTCGCGAGGGCACTGCGGAGCATCCGCTCGGGGAACCGCGGATTGCGCCCGTGCAGGAATTCGTACCAGGGCTCCTCGTGCCCGGCCTCGTCCTTGATGCGCTGGGTGTGCACGGCGCTCCAGTCCCAGCGGGACCCGGCACGCAGCCGTTCGATCCGCTCCCGGTCGGCCTCCTCGCGGCTGAAGTGCCAGAGCGAGAGCGGGAGCTGGCCCGGCATGACGGTGAAGTCGAACCAGCCGGAGTCGTTGTGCCGCTGGGGCACCATGAGGGTGCGCCCGGCCGTCATCGCGCGCAGATGCGGTTCCCAGCGCTCGCCGAGGGTGCCCATGTGGTCGGCGGAACGCTGTTCGGCGTGGCGCAGCACCGTGTCGAGGGGGTTGCGGGCGAGATCGAGGAAGCCCCGGTCCCCGGTGAGGAGCGTCGCGTTGGCCGCGCCGACGACGGTGGCGCTGCCGACGGGGGACAGGCCGTGCGGCCACGACCAGCCGTAGTGGCCGCCGTACCAGCGGCCGTCCAGGTACTGGCCCACCTTGCCGTCCAGGCCCGCGTTGTCCGGCACGACGTCGCGGCCCGCCAGCCGCTCGCGCCACACACCGACGTACTCGGCCACCCAGTCCGCGTAACGCTGCTCCCCGCTGAGCAGGAAGGCATGGGTGGCCAGCCCGGTGGCGCCCAGGTTCGCGATGGTGTCACCGCGGCCCATCCGCTCCCACATCGCGCGGCCGTACGCGCGGGCGCGCTCGGGCGAGTCGGCCAGGGCGTCGAAGGAGGTGACGCCCTCGAACCCGTCCAGCGGCAGACCGTAGGGGCGCAGGGCCAGGCTCCACGGGAAGTACGCCTCCTCGTCGCTGAACCCGAATCGCGGCCCCGCCGCACCGTTGTGCGGGGCACGTAGCACCCGGTGCACGGGGTCGTAGTTCGGGCCGCCCGGAAGGTAGAAGTCGGCGAAACGGCACGCGAGTTCGCGCAGCTCCGGGTCGTCGGGGTCGGCGAGACACAGCCCGTAGAAGAGCAGCAGGCCCTCGCCCTGGTGGAACCAGTCGTAGCCGCGCTCCAGACCGTCGACGAGCATGCCCATCTCGGTGAGCTGCGCGGTGACCCCGCGCCAGTGCCGCCGCGCGGCGGTCAGCAACTCCGCGCTGCCGCCCAGCAGATAGAGCGTCGGCCAGTTGAAGAACGGCTCGTAGAAGTCGTCCACGCCGTCCCGGCCGTCCAGCCCCCGCCCCAGCGCGTCGCGGAAGACGAGGCGGCCGTCTCCCTCGGTGTAACGGTCGGCGAACAGCCGCCACGCCTTGTCCTGCGCGGCGAACAACTCCCTTTCCAGATGTGCCCATGTGGGAATGTCGGTGACGCGCCGAGTCGCGGTGAGCAGAGGTCCGTGCGCCTCGCCCACTGTGTGCGTGCCGCCGGTCCGCTCAGGCCTGAGCATCGAGAACACCTGCCCCTTGTCACGTACGGATTGAACAATCGCCCATCGATAGCCGATGGTTAGACTCACTGGCGGGGAGCCGACGTGTCAATACTCCGGAGCGGCCCCGCGAGCCCCGAGAAGGAGGCGCACCGTGATCGACTGCCATGTCCACCTGTGGGATCCGGCCGAGGGATTCCCCTGGATCCGGCCGGAGAGCGAGCACCATCACGCCTTCGGCGAGCACGACCTGGAACGCTCGGGCGCCGGCCTGGACGTGACCGGGGCCGTGCTGGTCGAGGCGGCGCGGGGCGACACCGGAGAGACCCTCGCCCTGCGCGACATACGGCTGCGACGCCCGGACCTGGCTGTCGGATACGTGGCCAACCTGCATGTCCACGGCACGGGCGGGCCCGGCCCGTTCCGCGGCCTCCTGCACGAGCTGGGCGACCTGCGCCCCAACGGGATGCGGCTCGGCGGCACCTCGTGGACGGACACCCCCGAGTCGGCCCGTGCGCTCCTGCCGGTGCTGGCGGAAACGGGCCTGGTGCTCGAACTCAACCTGTACCGGGAGGCGTTGACACAGGCGGCGCGGGCCGCGGCGCGCCACCCCGGGCTGACCGTCGTCGTCGACCACCTGGGCAACCCCCCGAACCTGCGCGCACCGGCCGCGGTGGAGTGGTACCGCGAGGTCGAGCGGGTCGCCGCGAGCCCGGACGTGGTGGTGAAGCTCTCCGGGCTGCTCACCCAGCAGCACGGGGTGCCGCCCCGGCGCATCGCGCACATGGTGCGTCACGTCGTGGACACGCTCGGCCCCGACCGCTGCCTCGTCGGCTCCGACTGGCCGATCTGCCTGCCCCGCGGCTCACGGGCCGCGTCGCTCGCGATGTCCCAGCTCGGGCTGGACCATCTGGCGGACGACCAGCGCGAACGCGTACGGCACGGGACCGCGGTCCGTGTGTACGGACTCGACCGCTGACCGGAGGCGTGGTTGACAGTGCTCGAACGCCCCTGATTCGATTCCCTCGATGATCGATAGGCGATGAAAAGTGACCGGCTCAGCCTCGCCGGGGCGGGCCCCGACCTCCGCGGAGAAGCCCATGGCACATCCCGACCCGCCCCAGGACGCGTGGCGGAGGCGGCGCCCGCCCCGCCCCGGGCCGGACGGCCCCCGGGTCCCATGAGGCCGTCCCGAGGGAATGGACCGCCAGGCGGTCGAAAACCCCGGTGAGATCCCACCGGGAGAAGATGGGTGCGTACTATGTCGCAACTGACGTGCCCCAGTGCAGGATTGGGAATTCATGGCATCTCATGCGTCGGGTGGATTCGTCTCCACACTGGCCACCAACAAGGACCGGTTCCGCAAGACCCTGATCTCGGATCAGGTGTACGAACTGCTCCGCCAGGCCGTCGTCGAGGGCGACCTCGCGCCGAACGACCGGGTGGTCGAATCGGAGATCGCGCGGCGGCTCGGTGTGAGCCAGGCCCCGGTGCGCGAGGCGGTCAAGCGGCTGGCCCGTGAGGGCCTGCTCACGCATGTGCCGCGCCGCGGGCACTTCGTCGTCGAGATCTCCTCCAAGGACGCGGAGTACGCCCGCCAGGTGCGCGAACCGCTGGAGGGCCTCGCCGCACGGCTCGCCGCCGAGCACATCACCGAGGAGCAGCTCGCCGAGCTCGACGCCCTGGTCGAGCGGATGCACGAGGCGGTCGCCGCGAACGACGTCAGTGGCTTCCGGGACGCCGACATAGGGTTCCACACC
This sequence comes from Streptomyces sp. NPDC057697, assembly GCF_042799335.1. Classification (NCBI taxonomy): domain Bacteria; kingdom Bacillati; phylum Actinomycetota; class Actinomycetes; order Kitasatosporales; family Streptomycetaceae; genus Streptomyces; species Streptomyces sp. NPDC057697. The sequence goes on from NZ_JBHVJA010000012.1 coordinate 37,105, forward strand.
CTGGTGAGCCAGTTCGCGGGCAACCCCTTCCTGGCCCGGATGTGGGAGGTCATCGAGCCGAGCCTACGGACCCTGCGGGCCATCTCCGACCCGCTCTTCGACGGTGACTGGTGCGCGATGGCCGACGAGCACGGCCGTCTGGTCGGTCTGCTGCGGGCCGGGGACCCCGGCAGGGCGGCCGAGGCGTTCGCGGACCACGCGGCCGGGCGGGGGCCGGTGCCGGACGCACGGCAGACGAAGAAGCCCCGCGAGAAGACCGCGGCGAAGAAGACGGTGCCCCGGAAGACCGCGGCGAAGAAGGCGGCGCCCCGGAAGACGGCGGCGAAGCCGAACTGATCCATGGGCGAGGGGCCCGGTCCGGACGTCCGGACCGGGCCCCTCACTCATGCGGCGCGCGGTCTACCGGCGGGCGCCCGCGGTCCACTTGGGTGCCCCGTACTGATAGGCGCCCAGGCTGGGCGTGGCATCCGTGGAACCGTCATTGATCCCCGGAAGCGCGATCGCCTGGTTGCGGGCCGGGGATCCGGCGGTCAGCCGGTAGTCGCGGCCGGCGGCGTCGACGAACAGCGGATCGACGTCCGAGGGCAGGTTGTTGGAGAGAACGAGCCCGCCGTCGGTGGCTCCGTCCAGGCCCCGGATCGTGCCGACGTTGTTGTAGATCCTGGTGCCGGTCGACTGCCCCGCCTCCTTCACGTAGAACAGCGTCATCCCACCGGTGTTGTTGTAGACGCCGTTGTCGTGCGAACCGGTGCCCAGACCGTTGAGCATCACCGTGCCCTCCCGGTTGCCCCAGCCCACGTTGTTCGCGATCACGAGGTCGCTCTGTCCGTTGTCCGCGTAGACCCCGGAGATCCCGAAGGTGCTGGACGTCGTGGTCGGCGCCGGGTCGTGGAGTACGTTGTGGTCGATGGACGTGCCCATCATCCACGCGCTGCAGCAGGTGTAGATCGCGGCGACGTCCAGGCTCAGCCGGGCGTACCCGGAGATGTCGTTGTACGCGATCAGGTCCTTGCCCGGGGCGAGACCGGCCACCTCGTTCCACTGGAGGTTGATGCCGCTGCGGCCGACCCGGGAGATCGTGTTGTGCGTGACCGTCTGGCTGTTGCCCTGCACGGCGATGCCCGCCGCGTAGGTGCCCATGTAGTCGACGTCGTGGATGACGTTGTCCGTGGCGGTGTTGTTCTGTCCGCGCAGGGCGATCCCGTTCCCCGCGCTGAGCGACAGATCGCTGTTGACGATCTTGTTGTGGGTGCCGTCCAGGATGATGCCGCTGTCGCCGACGCCCCGTGTCACCGTGCTGCCGCAGTCCGTCGCGCCCTGCGTGATGTCGGTGTAGTGCGACAGGTACTGGCCCTTGACGCCGTCCAGGGTGACGCCGGTGCTGGTGGCTCCGGTCCTGATCGTGGTGGCGAACAGGCCGATGCCCGCGACCGTGGTGTGGCTGGTGTCCGCCAGGTCGAAGCCCAGGGTGCGGCGCTTGGCCTCGACGGTGTGGGCGCCGGGATCGTCGGTGGAGTACACGTACAGGCGCTTGGCGGCCGGGTCGTAGAACCACTCGCCGGGATGCGCGAGTTCACCGATCTTCCCGGAGAGCGCGTACCGGGTCTCCCCGGGCACGACCTTGTGGACGCACGGCGGTGCGGTCTCCAGCGTCACCGAACCGACGGCGGAACTCTTCACCTTGGTGGTGGCCGAGACGTACCAGTAGCCGGTGAGGGCACGCGCGCCGTCCCAGTACCCCGCCGGGCGGGTCAGGTCCGCATCGGCGACGGTGGCGTCCGCGCTGCCCTCACCGGCGTACTGGAGCGAGGGGTCGAGCAGGTCGAGGCCGGGGTAGGGCCACTGGGCCTCGATGCCCATCTTCTTGTCGGTGAACACCTGCACGGTGGTCACGTCGGTGCCCAGGTCGACGTCCGTGCGGTAGACGTGCCCGGCCGCCACCGCGTCGCTGAACTGCGAGTCCGCGGCGAACGGGTCGGTGCCGGCGATCTCGGTGACGTCGGCGGCGGTGACCGGTTCGAAGCCGCCGACCTTCGAGGCACCGCTCACCGTGACCTTCGCACCCGGGGCGGCGCGATAGGTGATCGGCAGCGCGGCCGTGCCGGAACGGGCCGGCACGACCGTCTCCTCGTACGTGCCGGACAGCACCAGGCAGGTGTCGCCCGGCACCATCACATCGGCGCACTTCTGGATGTGCCGGAACGGGGTGCCGGCGCTCGTGCCGGAGGCGGTGTCCTGGCCGGACACGGCGACGTAGTAGGTGTGTCCCGCTCGGGGCCCGACCGGATGGGCGGCGGCGGGGTGGCCGGCCGCCACCATGGCCAGGGACGCGAGCAGGGCGGCTGCGGACCACTGTCCTCCGCGGGACCGTGGACTCCTTCTCCTCAGCACTCCGTAGTCCTCTCTCTTCTCTCGGCTCTTGCTCGGACGGGGAACGGCGGGCCCGGTCGTCCCTTCGTGGCTCATCCCTTGACGGCGCCGACGGTGAGACCGCTGATGATGTGGCGCTGCATGTAGATGAAGAAGATGACGACGGGCGCGATGGCGAGCAGAAGGTTGGGGAACACCTTCGTCAGGTCGGTCGAGTACTGGCTGATGCCGGCGTAGATCGCCGTCGTGACCGTGTAGTGCCCGGAGGACGGGCTGAGCAGGATCTGTGGGGAGACGAAGTCGTTCCAGATCCCGATCGAGTTGAGGATCAGCACCGTGACGACCGCGGGGCGCATCAGCGGGAAGATGATGGACCAGAACGTCCGGAACCGGCCCGCGCCGTCGATCGTCGCCGCGTGGTCGATGTCCACCGGGACGGTGCGGATGAAGCCGACGAACAGGAAGATGCTCACCGGCAGGGTGGACGCCACGTCGTGCGCCACCAGACCGGTCACGGTGTTGGCCAGGCCGATCTCGCGCAGCACGTAGATCACCGGGATGATCACCGCCGCCCCCGGGATGAACGTGCCCGCCAGGAAGTACAGCAGCACCAGCTGCGTACGCCGCTTGAGGCTGCGCGCGATCGCGTACGCGGCGGGGCCCGCGAGCAGGATGCACAGCACGTCCACGAGCACGACGAGGAACAGCGTGAAGCCGTAGCCGCCGATGACGTTGAACTGCGGGCTGTGGATCGCGGCCGACATGTGCTCGAAGGTCAGCCCGCCCAGCGGGATCGAGAACGGGTTGTCGAGAATGTCCTGCTGCGACTTGAAGGCGTTCACCACGAGCAGATAGACCGGCACGATCATCACGACGAGGAGGACACCGAGCAGCGCCCACCGCACGGGCGAACGGGCCTCCTCGCGCTCCGCGTTCCCCGTCCCGTCCGCCTCGGCCGGCACGGCCTTCGGCTTCTCGCGGACCTCTGCCTCTAGTACGGTCACCACCGGCTCCTCACTGACCTGTCGCGGCTTGGTCTTGACGGTTGCGCAGCGCCGTCACGAGGAGGGCGAGCGCGGCGGACACCACCATCAGGAACACCGCCTGCGCGGTCGCGTACCCGACCTTGGTGCCCTCGAAGGAACGGGCGAGAATGAGGTACGTGAACGTCTGCGTCGAACCGGCCGGACCGCCGCCGGTGAGGCTGACCACGATGTCGTACGCCCGGATGAGCCCGACCAGGTTCAGTACCGTCGCCACGGTCACCACGGGCGCGATCATGGGGATCACGATCCGCAGGTTGATCTGGCGCCTGGAGGCCCCGTCGATCGCGGCGGCCTCCAGCAGTTCGGCGGGCACCGTCTGCAACGCGGCCACGAACAGGACGACGTTGAAGCCGAATCCCGCCCACACGATCACGCCGATCAGCGAGATCAGTGCGAACCGCTCGTCGAAGAGGAACCCGAGCGGCTCGATCCCGAACTTGGCGAGGGTGTTGTTGATCGCGCCGTTGGTGCCGAGGATCGCCGCCCACAGATAGCCGAGGATCAGAGCGCTGATGACGTGCGGGAAGTAGGCGACGGCCCGGAAGAAGGAGTTCGTGCGCGAGCGACCCTTGAGGGCGAGCGCGTACACGAGCCCCAGGCCCACCATGAGGACGGTGCCGGACACGGCGATGAGGGCCGTCACGTACCAGGCGTCCGACGAACTCGGGTCGTCGAACAGGTGCTTGTAGTTGTCGAGTCCGATGAAGACGGCGGTGGAGAAGCCGTCCCAGTCCGTCAGGCTGAGATAGACCGCGACCCCCACGGGCACGACGGTCATCACCGTGTAGAGCAGGACGGCCGGGCCGATCATCCCGAGGGAGACGGCCGATTCCTTCAGCCGCGCCCGGCGGCGCTGCCCGGCCCCCGCGTTCAGCCCTGCGAGTTCCACCACTTGTCCAATCCGTCGGCGGCGTCCGCGGGGGACGAGCCCGTGTACAGGGACTGGACCTGCTTGTTGAGCTCGTCGCTGAACCCGGCGATCGGCTGGCTCTCACCGGACTTCACGATCACCGAGGGCGCCTTGTCCAGGACCTTCTGGACGGACGAGCCGAGGCTGGACATCGGGTAGGTGAAGCCCTCGCGCAGATTGCCGTCGGAGGCGAGCTGGCTCTTGATGGCCTCCGGGTCGGTGGTCGCCCACTTCACGAACTCGATCGCCTCGGCCCGGTGGCGCGACTTGCCGACCACCACATACGGGTTCGAGATGTTGCCGAACTGGCCGGACGGGTAGGAGCCGTCGGTCGGCATGGTGAAGACGCCGATGTCGTCGCTCTTCTTCGCGGCGTCCGCGGCGGGCACGAAGTACGAACCCATGACGTACATCGCGGACTTGCCGTTCAGGAAGGCCGTCTGGCCGTCCGCGTAGGTCAGCCCGAGGGCGCTCTTGTCGAGGTAGCCCTTGTCGATCCAGCTCTTGTAGTGCTCCAGGTAGGGCAGGTAGCCGCTCTCGGCGAAGGAGACCTTGCCGGCCTTGCGCTCGACCGTCCACTTGGGCTCGGCGGTGAGCACCCCGGCGTCCGCCATCATCGTGAACTGGGATCCGGTGACCCACTGGCCGGCGGTCTGCAGCGGTTTGTAGCCCGCGTCCTTCAGATCACCCATGGCGGACGTGAACTGATCCATCGTCCGGATCTTCGTGGCATCGAGCCCCGCCTTCTCGAAGGCGGCCTTGTTGTAGAAGACGAGCGACTGGATCTGTTCGCCCACACCGACCACGTAGTGCTTGCCGTCGATGGCGTACTGGTCGGCCAGGGGGGTCTTGGCGGTCCAGGGCTGGTCGGACAGATCGGCGAAGAGCGAGGCGGTGTCGGCCGTCGGCGTGATCTGCTGGGCGACGTCCGGCGGATCGCCCGCGGCCAGGTCCTGTCTCAGCTTGGCGTCGGCCGAGATCGTGCCGGTCAGTTCGAGCGCGACCTTCACTCCGGGATGGTCCTTCTCGTACCCGGCGAAGAGGTCGTTCCAGTACTTCTCCGTCAGGTTCGGCGTGATGTTCACGATGACGCGGAGGGTCGTGCCCTCCGCGGCCTGGTCGGACCCGCCACCGCAGGCGACGGCCGATGCCATCACCAGGGGAGCCACGGCGAGCCCGCAGGTACGGCGCCACATTGTTCTCATGGGACACGCTCCATTGCGTAGTCGTGAATAATCGATAGCTGCTGTTCGGCCGCGGAGTTCCCGGTGGGGCAGCGGTGGGAGGTCGCGGGCGGTCATGGGTGGAGACCGTCCGGCGGGGGGTGGTGCGATGCGGCGGAGGCGGGGCGGTGCCCTCACCTCGGTGACTATCGTCTATCGATTGCTGATGCTAGGTGCGGCACCCCGCTTGTTCAAGAGTGCTGCCGCAAACCTCTGACTTTCAGTTCTCCGGGATCCGGTCGGAGCCTGAGGAGAGCAACCACCGCACGGTCAACCGGCCTTGAGCAGCGGGGGAGCGGACGGTGAGCGTGAGCCGGGTGAGACGGTCCCCCCAACTCGCCCTCAGGACGGGGTCGTCGAGCTCCCTGCGGACGACGGAGGCGACCGCGGCGCGGGGGTCCCAGCGCATCACCAGGCCGTTGCCGCCGGGGGAGGTGACGGTGGCCCAGCCCTCCCCGTGCTCGACCTCTCCGGCCAGGACATGGTGCAGAGCAACCTCCCGGGCGCACCCCTCCCACCGCTCCTCGACGTCCACCCGCGGCGGCCCGGACCCGCCGGACCGGACCAGGCGCACCGTACGGTCCCAGCGGGTGAGCGTGCCGGGGGGATAGGCGCCGCCGAGCTCCGCGGTCATCCCGGCCGCCGCGGCGGTGAGTTCGACCCGCACGTCCCGGGCCCGGTGGGCGGAGCCCGGCCGCTGGGCGGCCCCGGGGTCGGGCACGTTGTGCCAGTCGCTCCGGAACGGCCAGTCGGTGTAGCGGTCCGGGCCGAAGGTCCGCGCGGTGTACGTGGGCCGTCCGACGTCCACCACCAGGGGCTCTCCGTTCGCCGCCACCCAGTACGTGCCGACGTCCAGGTGGTTGTGGTGCTCGCCGTTGTGGCCCGCCTTCACCGCTACGGCCAGGCCGTCGGTGGTTCCCGCCGTCTCGCGGGCCACCAGGATCTCCAGGCGCGGCAGCCACGAAGCGCCGGCCAGCCAGGGCGCGGCGCCGTCCGGTCCGTCCGCCGTCACCGCCCGGCACCACCGCTCGTCTGCCAGGGCGGTGAGCGCCCGCCCCAGACCGGCGCGCGGCGGTGCGGCGCTGTGCTGCCGCCGGGCGCCCGCCAGGGCGTGCGCCACCGTCTCCGGCTGCCCCAGCCGCACACCCCAGCGGAACGGCACCTGCCAGGGCTGGTCGGCGGCGAGCCTGGCGGGTGCGTCGCCCACGTTCACGTACCAGTCGGCGCCGAGGTGCATGCGCTGCGGATACCGGAGCAGCGCGCCGAAGAGAGCCGTTCCGCGGGCGTCGAGCGCGGGTCCGCCGACGTCGGCCAGCAGGTCCAGGATCTCCAGCAGTCGGCAGGCCCCCACCCACCAGTAGGCGATGCCCTCGTCGATCCCGCCGTCGTCGGGGAGCGTGTCCACATAGTGGTCGAGCCCCTCCACGACCAGCCGGACGAGGCGGGCGCGCCGGGCACCGTCCTCGCAGAGCAGCAGCGCGGAGGCGAGGACGGCACCATGGATCCAGGGGTTCCAGTTGTTGGCGCCGCCGTCGGCGCCGATCCAGCGCCAGTCCCGGCGGCGCTCGAACGGCAGCAGCACCCGCTGTTCCACCTCGCGGCGCAGCCGCCGCCGGAGCCCCGGCATCCGGCGGTCGAGACGAGGCCCCAGGGCACGGTCCGCCCAGGCGAACAGCGAGGCGGCCTCGGCCGCGCCCAGGTCGAGGAAGGGTTCGTCCGGATCGGGCACGAGGTCGCCGCGCTCCGCGGCGAACCGCTCGTGCGGCGCCCAGCACCAGGTGCTGGCCTCGGCGAACGCCACCAGCCCGTCGATCGCGGCGTCCAGATGGGGGCAGGCCCCGGGGGGTTCCGCCGCCCCTGCCGACTCACCGGTGAGGACGGCTGCCAGGGACAGCAGGGACACCCGCTCCTGGAGGCCCCATGCCGCGTCCTCGTACGCGCCGCGGTCCCCGTCCCGGAAGGCACGGGCCCACGCACCGGCGAGCAGACGGGGCGCCGGACGGCCCAGCTCCTCGGCCGCGTCCGTCAGCAGCTGCTCCCGCACCGGCCCCGGGACCGCGTCCCAGACGGCGCGGCAGGTGACGTCGGGCACCCCGGTCCGCGCGGCGGGACCTGCCGCCGATGGCCCCGGTTCCCGGCCGCCGTCCGGGCCCGGCGCCGCGGCGAGACGCCCGTCGTCGCCGTCCGGGCCCAGCACGGCGGCGAGACGCTCGCCCAACGGCCGCGTCACGGGACTCACCGCCCACCGTCCAGCTCCAGCTCGACCACCGGGAGCAGCACGTCGGGCCGGGCGATCGGCAGGGTCAGCGTGAGGGTGCCCGTCGGCTGGCTCGGCGGCGCGAGGTTGTTGTGTTCGTGCCGTGCCCCGTCCGTCTCGTGGAACCGGATCTCCGAACCGTCGTGCAGCAGCTGGGCGTAGCGCACGCGCCCGGCCAGACCCGGCAGATGGAGGTGTTTGAGCGGCCAGGCCGACAGGTGCAGATAGAGACGGTTGCCGGACTGCGTGTACAGGGCGTTCGGGGGCGGCTCGAACGCGCTCGGGCCCGCGCCGTGCACGGACCGCCCGTGCAGCTCGGTCCACGCACCGATGGCCCGGAGCGTGGCACGGGCCCGCGGGTCCAGGGTGCCGCGGCCGGTGGGGCCGACATTCAGGATGAGATTGCCGCCGCAGGCGACGGACTGCACCAGCATGCGGACCAGCAGCGCGGGGTCCTTGTACTCGTGGTTGTCGCGGTCGTACCCCCAGGACCCGTTGAGCGTGTGGCAGGCCTCCCACCTCACCGGCTCGCCGCCCCGTTCCAGCGGCCGGTCCGGCTGGTACTGCTCGGGCGTCACGTAGTCACCGGGTATGCCGAGACGGTCGTTGACGAGAATGCCCGGCTGCAACTCCTTCGCCAGTGACAGGAGTTGGTGCGCCCCCCACTCCTCGGGACCCTTCTCCGGATAGGTGAAGTCGAAGAACAGCAGGTCGATCCGGCCGTACCCGGTGAGGAGTTCGCGTATCTGACCCTCCATGTACGCGCGGTAGCGCGCCATGTCGCGCGGCTCCCGTTCGGCCCCGGTGCCGCGCAGCGGATGGTGTTCGTCGACCGTGAAGCCGGGGTGGTGCCAGTCGAGCAGCGAGTAGTACAGACCGACGCGCAGGCCCTCGGCGCGCATCGCCTCGACGAACTCGCGCACCAGGTCGCGGCCCGTCGCGCGGACCGAGCCGTAGTCGGACAGCGCCGAGTCGAACAGGCAGAAGCCGTCGTGGTGCTTGGCGGTCAGCACCGCGTACCGCATCCCGGACTCCCGTGCCGCGCGCGCCAGTTGCCGTGCGTCGAACAGATCGGGGTCGAACCGTTCAAGGTAACGGTCGTACTCCTCCTGCGACATGGCCTCCCGGCTGCGTACCCACTCGTGCCGGGCGGCCAGGCTGTACAGCCCGAAGTGGACGAAGAGCCCGAAGCGCGCCGCCTCGAACCACCCGGTGGAATCAGGGGAGTCGGGCGTATCGGGGGAATCGGAGGAAGCACCGGTCACGGAAGGCTCCTGATGGATTGACAGCACTAATCGATTGGCTGTTATCTACCATCGATAGGCGATGATGTCACTGGCGTTGCGTGCGGCGAGCACGCGGAGAGGCAAGTGCATGCACCCGATTGGGGATCAGGAAGCGCCGTCGGCGGGGGAGCCGCGCATCCATGGGCAGGGGGAGACCCGTATCTATGAATCGATGCGAGCGCCGGTCCACACCGCGGACTACGTACGGCCCACCTCACGGATGGTGGAGGCGCTGAAGGACGTCAGCGCGGCGACGGCCTGCGCCAAGCTGCATCAGATGGGCATCACCCGGACGTTCATCGACGGGCCCGTGCCGCTGCACCGCGAACCGGACGTCAAGGTCACCGGCGGCGCCGTGACGCTTCAGTTCCTTCCGCAGCGCGAGGACGTCTTCAACGGCGCGGAACAGGAGGACGTCGAGCGCAAGACCGCGCTGTGGGGCGTTCTCGAATCCATCCGGCCCGGTGACGTGCTGGTCGTCTCGGCGCACGGCAGCCACTTCACCGGCTGCCTCGGCGACATGCTCGTGCGCTACTTCAAGCTGCGTGGCGGCGCGGGGATCGTGGTGGACGGACGGGTGCGGGACGCGGCCCGGATCCGCGCGCTCGGAGTGCCCGTGTGGTGTACGGGAGTCACCCCGCACTACGCCTCGCAGACCGAGCTGTTCCCGTCCGCGTTCAACGTACCCGTCGGCGTCGGCGGCTCCCTGGTGACGCCCGGCGACCTGATCGTCGCCGACGAGGACGGCGCCGTCGTGGTGCCGCAGCGCAACGCCGTCCCGCTCGCCGAGGACTCCCTGCTGCACCAGGACCGGGAGGAGTTCGCGCGCCGCCGCCTCGACGAGGGCGCACGCCTCTCCGACTACTACCCGCTCACCGGCGAGGGCCTGACCGAGTACCTGGCGAGCCGGCCCGCCACCTGAGCCCCCGGCGGTCCGTCCGCCGGGCGCGCGGGCCCGCCCGGCGGCGGGGCCGCACGTCCCGTGTTCCGCACGCGGGCACGCCCGTCTCCCGGCGGCCGCGGGCTGCTCGTCGCCCGGTTCCGGGTGCCCGTCACAGCCATCCGCGCCGCTGTGCCTGCAAGGCCATCTGGAACCGGTTGGCGGCACCGAGCTGGGCCATCAGGATCTGCACGCGACGGAAGAGCGTGCGGCGGCTGATTCCCAGCTCCCGGGCGATCACGTCGTCGCCCGCGCCACCCGCGAGGAGCCACAGCAGCCGGCGGTCCGCGGGTGGCACGCCCCCGGGGCGGGTGGCGTGGCCGTGGAACGGCAGGGCGTTGTTCCAGGACTGCTCGAACAGCGCCACGAGCGCGGAGAACAGACCGCAGGGCTGGACGACCAGCATGGTGTTGTGCACATCGGCCTCCTGGATCGGCAAGGAGACCAGCGCGTACGACGCGTCGATGATCACGAGCTTGACCGGCACCGACGGCAGCACCCTGGCCTGCTCACCGGCCCTGATGCACGGCTCGACGACGTTCTCCAGATGACCCGGCTGCTCCAGCGACTCGCGCGCGTACACCACGCGCTGCGTCACACCGCGGGCGAGCGTGGCCAGCGCGTCCTGGGTCGCCCCGGGCAGGGGGAAGTACGGCGGTGACTCGAACTGCCGGATCTGGTCGCGCGCGCTCGCCCAGGCCTGACGGATCCTGGGGCCGATGGCGTCGCCCATGACGACCTCGACGAGATGGTCGTTGTACGCGGCGAGCCGGTGCCTCCGGAACGACTCGAAGGCGCCCCCGACGGTGATGCGCGACTCCTCGACCTCGGCCGCCCGGTGCCTGGCGAGGATCTCCAGGCCCGCGGTGGGCGGAACCGGGGCCACCACGTCGCCGTCGCCATCGGCGGCACTGGCCAGACCGGCGTCGACGAGCGCGGTGTACGCCCCGGCCAGCTCCGCACCGCTCAGACCGGCCGCCGCCCCGATCGCGCCCAGCGGAGCGGGGGCCAGCTCCAGCAGCGCCAGATAGACCCGCCCCGCCCTGTGATCGATTCCCAGCAGCCGAAGAGCCTCGCCGAGTTTCCCGTTCGTCATACGGTGCATTATCGACGGCCCCGTCCGGCGTATGGCCGATCCGTGCCAGTGGCGGATGTCGGCACCGAACACGGGCGGCCCGGGATACGGTCCGAGGGCCGCCGACGACCGGCGGCAGCGAGGGCGCCCGGAACACACGGGCCGGAGCACGGCCGGTCCGTCGCGCTCCCCGGCCCTCGCGGCCGAGGAACCCGACCGGAAGAAGGTGCCTGACATGGCGAAGGGCCGGAAGAACCGTCTCTACCCGGAGATCTCCAAGGAGCTGTCCGCCCTGATGCGGACCGGCTGGGCGGACACCGAACGGCACGACCTGCGACTCGGCGAGCAGGCCCCGCACGCCGCCCGCCGCCGCGCCGCGCTCTCCGCGCGCTTCCCCGGCGAGCGCCTCGTCGTCCCCTCGGGAAACCTCAAGGTCCGCTCGAACGACGACACCTACCCGTTCCGCCCGTACTCCGGCTATGTGCACATGACCGGCGACCAGGCCCGGGACGGCGCACTCGTCCTCGAACCCCGCACGGACGGCGGCCATGACGCCTACTGCTACCAGCTGCCCCGGGACAGCAGGGACAACGACGAGTTCTGGACCGGCGCCACGGCCGAGCTGTGGATGGGCCGGCGCCGCTCCCTCGCCGAATCGGAACTCGTGCTCGGCCTGTCCTGCCGCGACATCCGCACCGCCGCCGACGACCTGGCCCTCTCCGGCGCGCCGACCCGGATCGTCCGCGGTGTCGACCCGTCCCTGGAGGCGGCCGTCACCACCGAGGCGGAGCGCGACGCGGAACTGGAGGAGGCGCTCAGCGATCTCCGTCTGGTCAAGGACGACTGGGAGATCGCCGAGCTGCGCAAGGCCGTGGACTCCACCGTGCGCGGGTTCACCGACGTGATCGGCGAGCTCTCCCGGGCGGTCGAGTCGTCCGAGCGGTGGATCGAGGGCACCTTCTTCCGCCGCGCGCGCCTGGAGGGCAACTCCGTCGGCTACGGCTCGATCTGCGCCTCCGGCGACCACGCCACGATCATGCACTGGACGGACAACGACGGCCCGGTGCGTCCGGGGGACCTGCTCCTGCTCGACGCCGGTGTCGAGACACACACCCTCTACACCGCCGACGTCACCCGCACCCTCCCGGTCAGCGGGACCTTCACACCGCTGCAGCGCCGGATCTACGACGCGGTGTACGAGGCCCAGGAGGCCGGGATGGCCGCCGTGAAGCCGGGCGCCGCCTACCGCGACTTCCACGAGGCGTCCCAGCGTCACCTGGCGGAACGGCTGGTCGAGTGGGGGTTCATCGAGGGCCCGGCCGACCGCGCGTACGAACTCGGCCTCCAGCGCCGCTTCACCATGGCGGGCACCGGCCACATGCTCGGCCTCGATGTGCACGACTGCGCGCAGGCCCGGCACGCGGAGTACGTGGGCGGCACGCTGGAACCGGGCATGGTGCTCACGGTCGAGCCCGGCCTCTACTTCCAGCCGGACGACCTCACCGTGCCCGAGGAGTGGCGCGGCATCGGCGTCCGGATCGAGGACGACCTGCTCGTCACCGACGACGGCCACGAGAACCTGTCCGCGGGACTGCCGCGATCGGCGGACGACATCGAGGCGTGGATGGCCAGGTTCGCGGGCTGAGCGCCCGGCCGAACGGGCCCTGCCGGGGGAGGCCCCGGACCCGACGGTTACCGACCGGCGCGCGTCGGTCGGTACCCGTCGGGCCGGTGAGCCGCCGCACCGCGCACCGGTCCCGGAAGGAGTGGTGGGCCGTGGCACCGCGCGCCGGTCCCGGGACGACCGGTGTGTTCCGCCGCCGCTCACCGTCCTCCTTCCGGAGACCGCGGCCGACGCGTTGCGGACGCCCGTCATTGCGCGAGCTTCCGGCACAGCAGGGCGTCCGGCGTCTTCCCCTTCGCCCAGGCGCCGGTGAAGGCGACACCCGCCATGTACTCGTCGGTGTCGCACTGGCCCTTGAAATTGCCCAGCGCGAACTCGCCGCCCGGCTCCCCGGCCGGCCGGGCGTCGCCGCGGTCGAACCACACGGTCCGGCCGCTCGTCCCGAGCGCACGCTCCGCGGGGCTGCACAGCACCGCCGAGACCGCCTGCCCCCGCACGCTGTACCCGGAGACGAACCGGCCCGCTCCGCACTGGTACTTGGTGTATCCGACGGCCCAGTCGCCCTGCTGGACCTGGCTCTCGTCACGCACCACGGAGGGCCGCGCACCGGCGGGCACGGTCGGCGCGGCCCCGCTGTCGGTGCACAGCCCCCGGCCGTCCCGGTGCGACAGACCGACGAGGCGCTGCCCATCGGGACACACCCCCTTGCGGGCTCCCGGGTCCCAGTCCCCCCGAGCCCGTGTCCGGAGCGACTGGACCGCGTCCGCGTGGTCGAGGTCGAGCATGTCCCAGGTGTCGGACTGACTGGTGTTCCAGCGTTCGTTGCCGTCCAGGCCGCAGCAGAAGCGCGAGGTGTTGGTGTGATCGTTGAGGATCACCGCGAAGCCCTCCGCCGTCGTGGCGGCGACGACGGCGTCGAGGACCTGGAGCGGCGTCCTGCCCCGCAGCGCCGGGTTGGCGGCGACCGAGGCGTCGGGGACCGGCCGCTGATCGTGCAGCATCTCGTTGGAGAACGGCAGACGGACGCTGTTGATGCCCAGCGCGTGGAAGTCGGCGAGGATCGTTGGGATCGGCGTACGGTCCAGACCGAGCGGCATCTGGTCGGACTTCTCGCCGTCATGATGGTTCGCTGGGTCACCGATGTCGCCGGATCCGTTCCAGGAACCCTGCGCGCCTTGCCAGTTGGCGGACTTGAGCTTGAAGCGGTTGCCGGAGGCGTCGACGATGTACCGGCCACGGGTACTCAGCGGCGCGGTCCAGGTGTCGGCCGGCCGGCCCGGGTCGTCCACGGCCGCCGAGCGGACCGCGGCCGGGGCGGACGGGACGGCAGTCGCCGGAGCGGCTCCGGACGCGCCGAGGAACAGCGTCCCCGAGAGCAGCGCCGCCAACAGGGTTCGGCTCACGGTGTCCTCCGGAGAACGGCGTACGGACGGGCGGGGACGGCACGGCCCGCACGTCTCTGGACCGGCGCCCACGCGCCGGCCGCCGTGACGAGAGGGGCCGAGGGCTGCCCAGTGTGCAGCCCGGCCGCGCGGTTGTACACACGGCCGGGCGGACCCGCGGACGGCGTACGACGCCACGTCACGGACGCCGCACCCGGTGCGGAGCGCACACCTCAGCCGCCGAGCGCGTGCACCTGGTTCAGCACGGCGCGCATCTGCGGCGCCGACTTCTGCGCGTAGTCACCGCCCGTGTACCCCCACCAGTCCCAGCAGCCCTGGGGATTGCCGCGCAGGAGGCTGATGTCGGTCTGCGGATAGAGGATCACCAGGTCGTTGGTGTCGGCGTACTCGTTGAGATGGGACTCGCGGGCGAACCGGTCGCCCACGAACTTGTTGTCGCTCATGCAGCCGTGCAGGGCGACGACCAGCTTGCACGCCGCCCCCGCCGCACAGGAGCCCGGCGTGTAGAGAAAGCTGCTGCTGCCCATGCTGTACCACTGGGCCAGGCCCCCCGGCACATACCGGTCCTGGTCGTACCGGGCGAGGGTGCCCGACTGGCTCGCCGCCGGGGGATTCACCCGCCCCAGCCAGTGCCCCAGCATCTCCCCCTGAGGATCGTTCCCGCAGTTGATCAGGAACGGGTAGAACGTGGTGCCGCAGGACAGCGGGGCGTTCGGCGTCGGCCATCCGTGCCCCGCCGGATCGGTGTCGTGGTACGCGGTCCGGGCCCCGAAGTCACGGTAGAACCGCACCCCTTCGTCGCTCACCGAGGTCCGGACCAGGGGATCCCTGGTGCCGTGGTACGTGTAGACGGGCTTGCCCGCCAGATTCGACGCCGGGTCGATCCGTCCCTCGGCCGACCAGCGGCGGACGATCTGCTCGATGCCCTCCGGATCGGTCGAGATCAGCCCCGTGCCGCAGGCGATCAGACCCAGGACGATGCCGCCCTTGCCGCAGTAGTACGGACCCGCGGCGACGATGCCCGCGCCCTCGAAGGTGCCGGAGTAGGCGACCTGGAGCTGCGAGGCCATGAAGCCGCCGGAGGAGATTCCGGTGACATAGGTGCCGGTGATGTTGAGCCGGGGAAGGCCGGGTTCGCCCGCATGGGCGGGGGCGGTGAGCCCCAGGGCGGCGGCCAGGACGGCCGCCAGGGTGACGGCGGCGGACCGCAGGGAGCCGAGCTTCATCGTGCGCACTCCTTCGCTGGTGCCCGTCCGGGAAGAGGGGGCGTGGGCCGGAATCGCGAGGACGGACGGGGCCATGGTTGGCCGTGCGCCGCCCCGCGGGAAATGGAGGCGTGCCACGTCGTCGCTGCCCGATGAGTGGAGATTTTCTCCGTCGCCCGGTGTCCGCGGCGGCAAGGGGTGCGGTATCACTGGCCGGATGACGACGAAGCCGGAGACCACCGGCACCCTGCTGCGCCTGCTGCGCGAGGAGGCCGACGAGCGGGAGTTCCACGCGGTGGCGGCCGCGCCCCGGCTCGTCGACGACGCGCTGGAGATACGGTCCAGGCTGGCGGCCCACCGCCGCCGGGAGGCCGCGCTCGCCGCCCTCTACGAGACGGCCGGGGACCTCGCCTCGCTGCGCGATCTGGAGGACGTCCTCCAGGCCATCGTGAGCCGCGCCCGCACCCTCGTCGGCACCGACGTCGCGTATCTGCTGCTCTCCGACCCCGAGGCGGGCGACACCTACGTACGCGTCACCGACGGCATCACGACGGACGGGTTCAAGACCGGACGGCTCGCCGCCGGAACCGGCCTCGGCGGACTGGTCGCCGCGACCGCGGTGCCGTACCACACCGCCGACTACCCCAACGACGCCCGCTTCGAGCACACCGAATACGTGGACGGCGTCATCGGCGCGGAGGGCCTGGTGGCCATCCAGGGCGTCCCGCTGAAGTCCGGCGATCAGGTGTACGGGGTGCTGTTCGCCGCCAACCGCCGGGTGCGGCCCTTCTCGCCGGACGAGGTCGACCTGCTCATCTCGCTGGCCAACCACGCCGCCCTCGCCATCGAGAACGCCACCCTCTTCGAGGAGGTCCGCAAGACGGCCGCCGTCCACGAACGGCTCACCGCCGTCGCCCTCGACGGCGGCGGACCGTCGGGCCTGGCCTCCGCGCTCGCCGACGTACTGCGCGGCAGCGTCCTCGTCCTCGACGCACAGGACCGGCCGCTCGCCGCCGCCGGCGAAGCACCACCCGAACCCGCCGGCCTCGTACGGGAGATGGCCCGGGCCCGCAGCGAGCGGGGCTCCGCGTCACGCGGAACCGTCGGCGTCACCCCCATCGTCGCGGCCGACGAACACCTCGGCACACTGCTGCTCGTACGCGCCGGACTCGACGCCTCCGACCTCCACGCCCTGGAACGCGCCGCCCAGGCCGCCGCCCTCATGCTCCTCGGCGAACGCACGGTCGCGGAGGCGGAACACCGGCTGCGCGGCGAGATCCTCGAAGACCTGCTCGGCGCGCCCCACCGCGACCCCGAAGGGCTGCGCCGCCGGGCCGCACTGGTCGGCCTCGACCTGGAGCGCGACCACGTGGTCCTGGTGGCCCGGGGCAGCGGCACCACCGGAAGGCGCCGCCTCACCGAACTGGCCGGCGGCCACGCCACCCGGCAGGGCGGGATCGCGGGCGAGTACGGCGGACACACGGTCGTCGTCCTGCCCGCCGCCGAAGCCCCGGGCGCCGCGGCCCGCACCCTCGCCGCCCTGCTGACCGAGGCGATCGGACACCCCGTCACGGTCGGCGCGGAGCCCGCGGCCCCCGGCGCCGCCGCCGTCGTCGAAGCCCACCGCGACGCCGCCCGCTGCCTGGACGTCCTGGTCGCGCTGGACCGGGCGGGCGAAGGCGCCTGCCGGGACGACCTCGGCATCCACGGCATACTCCTGGGCGCGGCGGCCCGCGACGAACTCGACCGCTTTGTCCGCCGCACGATCGGCCCGCTGGTGCGGCACGACGAGACCCGGGGCAGCGACCTGGTGCGCACTGCCGTCACCTACTTCGCCTGCGACGGGAACCTGAGCCGTACCGCCGCCGCCCTCTACGTCCACATCAACACCCTCTACCAGCGCATCGACCGCATCTCGGCCCTGCTCGGCCCCCAGTGGCGGCACGGCGACCACGCCCTCCAGGTCCACCTGGCCCTCACCATGCGGCGAACGGCGGGTTAGGGCGTGGACCGAAAGTCCCCTCCGCCCGGCGGCGCCCGGCACGCACGCTCGCCGCGTTGTCGGGATGACCCTGATACACCGGTATCGGGGCGGCCCTCCGCCGTGCGCTCGCACGCACCGGACACCGCCGGGCCGCCCGCCCTCCGGGCGGACGACGCCACTTCCGACACCCGCCCCAGGCCCGTCCCCTCGATCACGATCAGGCCCCCGGCATGTCGGCCCCGCCCGACCGCGGACCACCAGGACCGGGCGAGGGGGTGTGGCAGGCCACACCCCAAGTGGATGGCGCACCGCAGTGACCGGGCGGGCGCCGGTGCGACATCGTCGGCGGCATGACAACAACCTCACGTCCCGCCGGTACGCACGGACCAGCTCACTCCGCGGGCAACCCCGGCCGCCTGCGCGCCGCGCTCGGCGCCCTCGCCGCGGTCCTGGCCCTCGCGTTCGTCCTCGTGCCCCGCCCATGGGCGGCGAGCATGTCGGACGGCGGCTTCGGCGATCAGCGCCGGCTCGTCGGCCGGCTCTCCGATGCGTTCGTCGGCTACTGGGACTCCGGCGACCGGGACATCTCACCCGACCTGAAGAACGTCATGGACTACTGGTCCCAGTACCACGTGGCCAAGGCCGTGTGCGCCGCGCTGCTGCTCCTCGTGTTCATCGCGCTCGGCGTTCATCTCTGGAGGTCGTTCCTGCGGGCCGACGGGCTCGGGGCGGGACGCAGGGCCGCTCTCGCCTCGGCCGGGGGCGTCGCCACGGCACTCGCCCTGTTCTCGCTGGCGGCGGTGATGGCCAACGTCCAGGGCGCAACGGCGCCCCTGTCCTCGCTGCTGTCCCTGCTGCCGATTCGTACACCCCACGGAGCGCTCGCGGCCACGCTCGACCAGGTCAGGCAGCACCTGGCCGAGTACCCGGACCCCGGCGGGCGGGCCCCGGCCGCCGTCGAGGTGATGGTCGACGACTTCGCCCGCTACCACGCGGTGATAGCCGTCGCGGCGTCGACGGTGGCGGTGGTCCTGATCGGCCTGAGCGTGGCCTCGTGGAGGAAGTCCGCGCGAACGGCGGTCTCCGACCGGCGGACGAAGCGTGTGTTCCGGTGGTTCGGCCTCCTGTCCGCCCTGTTGTCGCTGGCCGTCGTCGTGGTGGCCGCGGCGAACACCGCCACCACGGCCGACCCGGCACCGGCCCTTCTGGGCTTCTTCAGGGGCGGGTGGTGACGGGTCGCCGCCAGGCGTCGAGGTAGGCGAGGACGGCGAGCACCCGGCGGTGCCGGGTGTCGTCGGGCGGCAGGGAGAGCTTCGCGAAGATGTTGCCGATGTGCTTCTCCACCGCACTGCCGGAGAGCACCAGCCGGCGGGCGATGGCCGTGTTGGAATGGCCCTCGGCGATCAGTGCCAGCAGCTGTCGTTCACGCGGGGTCAGCGCGCCCAGAGGGTCGTTCCGGCTCTCTCCGGCGAGCAGCTGCGCGACGACCTGGGGGTCGAGCACCGTTCCGCCACGGGCGACGCGGTCCAGGGCGTCCAGGAACTCCTCGACCTTGGCGACCCGGTCCTTGAGCAGATAGCCGACGGCACCGGAACCGTCCGCGAGCAGGTCGGTGGCGTAGGACATCTCCACGTACTGGCTCAGCACCAGCACGGGCGCGCCGGGAAGGTGTCCGCGGGCGGTGACCGCCGCCCGCAGTCCCTCGTCCGTATGCGTCGGCGGCATCCGCACATCGACGATCGACACGTCCGGGCGGTGTGCGAGCACCGCCTCGACCAGGGCGGGGCCGTCACCGACCGCCGCCACCACCTCGTGACCGTCCTCGGTGAGCAGGCGCACCAGCCCCTCGCGCAACAGCACCGCGTCGTCCGCGACGACGATCCGCAGCGGAGCACGGGCGGCGGGGCCCGGCAGGGGCCCGGAGACGGGCCGGTCGGCGTTCAGCGACATGGCAGCTCCGCCCCCACCGTCGTCGGGCCGCCCGGAGGGCTGTCGACCCGCAGGCGGCCGCCGACCGCCCGCACCCGGTCGGCCAGTCCCTGCAGCCCGTGCCCCTTGGCCAGGGCCGCTCCGCCCACCCCGTCGTCCGTCACCCGGATCCGCAGCACCCCGTCCGAGTGGCGCATCCCGACGGTGCACCGGCCGGCGTGGCTGTGCTTGGCCACGTTCGTCAGTGCCTCGGCGACCACGAAATAGGCCGCGGTCTCGACGGCCGCGTCGAGCCGCCCGTCGAGAGGGTCCGCGTCGAGCCCGACCGGCACGACACAGCGTGCGGCCAGGGCGGAGAGCGCCTCCCGCAGTCCCCGGTCGGTGAGGACCGGCGGGGCGATGCCCCGCGAGAGGGCCCGCAGCTCCTCCAGCGCCTCCTGGGTCTGGACCACCGCGTCGGCCAGTGCCGCCCGCACGAGCTCCGGGTCTCTGTCGAAGTTGTGCTGGGCACGGCCCAGTTCCATCGCCAGACGGACCAGCTGCTGCTGGGGACCGTCATGGATGTCGCGTTCGAGCCTGCGCAGCGCGGCCGTCTCGGCCGTCACCGCCGCGACGGCCTGCGCACGGGCGGTGTCGCGCTCCTGCTCCAGCCCGCTGATCCTGCGGTACAAGGCGGAGGTGCTGGACAGCAGCGCCTGCCCGAGACCCGCCTGGGCGGCGACGCACACCCGGGTCAGCAGCGGGAGGGTGCACAACAGCAGGACACCGACCGTGATCGCGAACACGACCCGGTCGGCGGGTGACGTCAGCCCCAGGCTCAGGGCGACGTGGGACTGGTCGCTGCCCGCGTACAGCGTCATGGGCCGCAACGACCCGGGCGTGACCTGGCTGCGCAGGGGGTACGTGAGGGTCGCGACGCCCACGAACCACCACAGGGCCGTCACCACGGAGGTGAGCAGTACGACGGGGAGCACGAACACCGCGTGCGCCAGGTCGAGCCACAGCCAGGGGTCCACCGCGTCGGCCTTCCCCTTGGGCCCCGGCCGCCGTCCCGCACCGGCCCGGGACCGGACCAGGCCGATCCGCCACCACTCCAGATCGCCGGGCCGGCGTGCGAGTGCCAGAGCCCGCCCGGCGACCGGTGACCACCTCGGCGACAGCGAACCGACCGTTCCGACGCCCAGGCCGCCGACCACCAGCAGCAGTCCGACGGCGGCGCTCAAGGGCGCGGTGAGGAGATACAGCGATTCCGCCAGCGTGCGACGCCCGGTACGAACGATGAGCCCGGCATGTGGCCGCCACCGAACCGCGGCCACGGAGGGCAACGACTCAACCATCCCCACAGCATAGTGTCGCCCCGGCCGAACCCCTGATCGACCGGTACGGGCCGGGGCGCACCACGAGGCCCGTACCGGAGGTCCGTGGACCCGTGGGTGTGCCGCCCGTTCACGCGGCGCGTTGTGCGGGCGGCGGACGCGCGCGAGGTCCGTGGTGACGGCGTTCGGCGCCGTCCGGGCGGACCGTGCTCCGCCCGCCGTTCGCCACCGGGCCGCAAGCCGGCCGTCGGGGCGCCGACCAGGGCGCCCCGACGGCCGGGGCGCCGCCCAGGCCACCGCGAACGCCGTGGTGACGGCCCGGTCGCCGCGAACGCCGGGAGGCCGGTCCGGGACCGTCGCACATCTGTCCGGCCGCCCGCCCGTCTGTCTCGTGGCCCACGCGGCGGTCCACCATGTTTCCGTGCACTGCCCGGGACCGGTCACGCGCGCCGACCGGGCCGCTCGACCGGTCCCGACCCGCCCCGCCCCGAGTCCGCCACCTCGCCGAAGGAGCCCACGCCGTGCCCGAGCAGCAGCCATTCGTCCTCGATCCCGCGGGCGCCGACCACCACGCCGAGCACCACGCCCTGCGCGCCCGAGGGGCGGCCACGCTCGTGGACATCCTCGGGGTGACCGCGTGGTCCGTCTCCGATCCCGTGCTCCTGAAACAACTCCTGATGCGCGCGGACGTCTCCAAGGACGCACGGGCACACTGGCCGGCCTTCGCCGACACGGTCACCACCTGGCCGCTCGCGCTCTGGGTGGCGGTCGACAACATGTTCACCGCCTACGGAAGCGACCACCGCCGACTGCGCCGCCTGGTCGCGCCGGCCCTGTCGGCGCGCCGGATCGCCGCTCTGGCACCCGTCGTCGAGAACCTCGTCACCGGCATCCTCGACGGCCTGGACGCCCTCCCGGCCGACGAGGTGGTCGACCTGCGCGAGCACGTGGCGCATCCACTGCCGATCGCGGTCATCGGGCACATGATGGGCCTCGACGCCGTGGAGGCGAACGGTCTCCGTACCGTGGTGGACCGGGTGTTCGCCACGACTCTCTCCGCCGAGGAGGCGGCGGCGAACACCGCGGATCTCTACCGGCTCTTCGACGAACTGATCGCCGCGAAGCGGTCCTCGCCCGGGGACGACATGACGTCCCTCCTGATCGCCACCCGGGACGAGGACGGCGACGGGAGCCTCCTGACCGAAGCCGAACTGCGCGGCACGCTCGTGCTGATGATCAGCGCCGGGTACGAGACGACCGTCAACGTCATCGACCAGGCGATCACCTCCCTCCTGGCCGACCCCGTGCAACTGGCCCACGTCCGCGCCCGCCGGTGCGGCTGGAACGATGTCGTGGAGGAGACGCTGCGCCACGAGCCGCCCATCAAGCACCTGCCCCTGCGCTTCGCCCGCACGGACATCCCGCTGCCCGGTGGGCAGACCATCCGGGCCGGGGACGCGATCCTCGCCTCCTACGCCGCCGCCAACCGCCACCCGGACCGGCACGGTGGGAACGCCGACCTCTTCGACGCCACCCGAACCGACAAGGACCACCTCGCCTTCGGGCACGGCGTCCACTTCTGCCTCGGCGCACCCCTCGCCCGCCTCGAAGTCGCCACCGTGCTGCGCCGGCTGTTCGCACGGTTTCCGGACGTACGACTCGCCGTGCCCGCCGACGAGTTGCGCCCGCTGCCCACCCTGATCAGCAACGGGCACGCCGAACTCCCCGTCCGCCTGCGGCCCTCATGACCCATGAGCGGGCGGGAGTTCGTCGCCCGTGCCGTCCCGCGCCGCCGCCGCTCCGCCGTGGTCGTGGCGGAGCCTTCAGCCGCCCAGGACCGGAGCGTCGTATCCGGCCCGGCGGGCGAGCTCCGTCAGCTCCTCGGCCCGTGCCGCCCGCAGACACACCACCGGGTAGCAGTCCGACCGGATGTCGAGGACGGCGAGCGCCGCGCCGACATCGCGGTAGTGCCGGCCGCAGGCCGTCAGGAACTCGTACGTCGGCAGGGCCATCTCGTCGGCGTCGAACAGCGCCCAGGGGTCCACGGACGGACGGGAGCCGAGCAGCGCCAACCGGGCCCGGATCTCCTGCGGATCCTCTTTCCAGTCGAATTCCGCGAGCAGCCGGTGATCGTGGAGCGCGTCCACGAGCGCTATCCACGCGAGCTCCGCGATGGGCTCGTCGATGCCCCGTTCGTCCAGCTGGTCCGCGTGCGTCCGCACGTACCCCTCGGGATCGTCGTAGGCGTGCAGCACCCTTTCGACGACGGCCGGACGGTTCGGCGCGAGAAGCGATGCCGTGGCCTCCAGCGAGGTGCGGACGGTGTCGGTGCCGGACATGTGTGTGCTCCTTGGACGGTGGTACGACCGGGCCGTCGTCCGGGCGAGGGCGTCCTCCCGGGCGTTCACTCAGAAGCCTGGCACAGGGGTATGACAACGGGCCTCGGGCGGACCTCACGTCCAGAGCTGTTCGCCCAGGGTCCCGGCGGACGCCGCGCCCGGCAGGACGTAGGCGACGGCCGAGGCCCGGTGCTGGAGGAACGGGGTGAGGGCGTCACGGGCGGCCAGCCGGTTCTGGACCCGGGTGAACTGCTCGGGGTCACGCATGAAGGCACAGAAGAGCAGGCCGCGGTCGGCCGGGCCGTCGTCGTAGCTGTAGCTGCGGCGGAGCATGCGGGCACCGCCGTCGAATCGGGGGCTGGCCAGGCGTACATGGGCGGTGGCGGGGATGACGTAGGAACCGTCGGGGTTCTTCGCGTAGATGTCCGGCTCGTCGTGTTCGGCGGTGCCGCCGAGGGCGACACCGTCGGCGGTACGGCGGCCGATCGCCCGGTCGCGCCGGCTCTCGGAGAGGGCCGCGAAGCCGCTGACGTCCATGCGGATCCGCCGGTAGACCAGAACGGTGCCGTTCCCATGGGCTCCGGAAGGGCCCCACACCCACTGCTCGGCCGACGCGTGATCGGGGTTGGCGGTGCCGTCCTTGGCGCCGAACAAGTTGCGCGGGGTGGTACCCGGGGCGGTGTGGGGCAGAAAGCCGGACTGCGTCCAGCGAGGCACGGCTCCAGCGGACCGGGCGGCCCCGTCGACGAGTTCGGCGACGACGGTGAGCGTCCAGCGGTCGGCCGCGCACAGTTGGACCAGGAGATCGCCGTTGCTCCGGCCCGGATCGAGACGGTCTCCGGGGAACGACGGCAACTCCCGCAGCGAGGCGGGGACATCGAGGCCGAGCCGGGCCGCGAGAGCGGGG
Organism: Streptomyces sp. NPDC057697; assembly: GCF_042799335.1. Taxonomy (NCBI): domain Bacteria; kingdom Bacillati; phylum Actinomycetota; class Actinomycetes; order Kitasatosporales; family Streptomycetaceae; genus Streptomyces; species Streptomyces sp. NPDC057697. Next base: position 60,919 of record NZ_JBHVJA010000012.1, read on the forward strand.
CCGACGCCGACCAGGGAGGCGAGCCGGGTCGTGCCACCGCCTTCCAGCCGGGGATCCGGCGGGGTGTCGGAGGCGGCCGCCGCGAGCGTCCTGGTCAGCGCCCCCAGGACGCCGCCGAGGGCCTTGCGGCCGGTGGCGGCCGAGGACGGGGGAAGGTCGAACGAGAGCAGATGCGTCGACGGCTGCTGGGGCGCCGTCACACCCGCCTGCCGGGCGCCGTGGAAGGGGATCGCGGCCGCGGCCGCCGGGGCGCCGCCCGCGGCACGTCCGGCAGGCCGGTTGCCCCTCACCAGTTCGTCGGCCGCCGCACCGGCCCCGGCGGCCAGCACCGCCCCGGCAGCGAGCAGTGCCCGGCGCCGCCCGAGACCGGTTCCGGCGAGGCGGGACGGATCCTGCGCATTTCCCTGTTCGGTGGGCATAGGCCTATTGGAGACGATAAAACATCTGCCATGCAAACCCTGTCTGCGGAACGCCTGTTGAACCGACCGGCAGCCCCGGCGGCGGCGTTCCGGGCGGCGCTGCGCCTGTCGGCGCTGGTCGTCACGCTCGCCCTGGCGGCCACCGGCTGCTCCGGTTCGGAGCCGACGTCCGGCGATGCGCGGCATCCCGCGGGGAACGTGCTGCGCGTCCCGCAGGACTTCTCGTCGGTGCAGCAGGCCGTGGACGTGGCGCGCGCGGGCGAGACGGTGCTGATCGGACCGGGCGTGTACCGGGAGAGCGTGCGCGTCACCAAGCCACGGCTGGTGCTGCGCGGCACGGACCGCAACAAAGTGGTCTTCGACGGAGGGGTGCGCCGGGCCAACGGCATCACCGTGACCGGAGCCGGCTCCGTCGTCGAGAACCTCACCGTGCACGGATACCTCGCCAACGGCGTGCTGTTCACCGGCGTCACCGACGAGCGGTTGCAGCAGCGCGGCGCCGGCGGCTCCGCCTACGACCCGCTGGACACCACCCGCTTCCCTCCCGTGCGGGGCTTCCGCGCCACCCGGGTCACGGCCTACAACAACGGCCTGTACGGCATCTACGCCTTCGACGCGCGGGACGGAGTGATCGAGGACTCCTACGCCTCCGGGCACGCCGACTCCGGCATCTACGTCGGCCAGTGCAAGCCCTGCGGCACCGTCGTCCGCGGCAACACCGTGGAACGCAACGCGGTCGGCATCGAACTGACCAACGCCTCGGACGGCCTGTCGGTGCTGGGCAACCGTGTCGCCCGCAACCGGGTCGGTGTCACGGTCAACTCCAACGACCTGGAGGCCCTCGCACCGCAGCACGGCGCGGTGATCGCGGGCAACGTGGTCGCCGACAACAACGCCGCCGACACGCCGGAACAGGCGGACGGGGGCTTCGGTATCGGTATCGGCATCGGCGGCGGCACCGCGAACCGCGTCCAGCGCAACCTGGTCCGCGGCAACCGGGCGGCCGGAGTGGTCGTCACCGACCCGCCGGGGCACCCGGCGAGCGGCAATCGCGTCGAGGACAACCGCACCACCGGCAACGGCATCGACCTCGTGCTGGCCTCGGCCGACCCCGCGAACTGTTTCGCGGACAACCGGCCCGGCACCCAGAGCCCGAAGGGGCTGGAGGGGCGTGCGGGCTGCGGCACCCGCGGCCGGGGCGCGCTGCCCACCGGCCGGACCGCGTCGGTACAGGCGCCGCCCGGCGTTCCGTTCAGCCGGGTGCCGGCCCCGCCCGCCCAGCCGTCCATGCCGGACCCCACGGTCCCGGGCAGTCCGGCGACCGGCCTGCCGGGGGCCGTCGACGCCGACGCCTACCCGCTCCCGAAGGACGTGGACGCCGTGCCGCACGCCCGCCCGGTATGACCCCGTGGTGAGCCCGGCCCCGCGCACCGCGCCCCCGGAAACGGGAAACGAGGAGCGTCGTCGGCCCTCCCGGAGCCGGGCGCACCGGAGCCACGAGCTCAGCCGGATCCCCACGGCGCCCCGGGGAGCTTCGCGCGGCCGTCGCGCCCGGAGAACTCCACGCTGGTCGGAGTCCCCAGGCCCGGCATCCGCATGGTCACCCGCCGCAGCCCGCCGTCGGCGTCGACCCAGTACGTCAGCGGGGACCGGCCTTCGTCGGGACCCGTGCCGGGTGTGGCGCCCTGGGCGCGCGGCCCGGCGAACCTCTCGTACGCGCGCCCGTCGATGCGGTCGCTCCCCAGCAGCCGGGCTCCGGACTGTGCGAGCAGCAGCGGGTTGTCGGGCCGGTCCGCGCCGAGCCCGATCAGCAACTGGAGCCCGGCGTCCAGCGGATCGGAGGTGTAGGAGCGCGGGGACCAGCCCGAGCGGGGGATGTGCCCGGCCAGCTTCCAGGGTGGCCCGTCGTCGCCCTCGGGCGCGGGAGCCAGGCCGAGGCCGCCGGTGTCCCAGACGATCAGCCCGCGGTCGAGCCGCCCCGCGGCCGGTGTGGCGGCTTTGGAGGGACCAGAGGCACCGGTGACCTCGTAGCTCCCCACGGCCCGGTGGGTCCGGTAGTCGACGACCCCCTCGACCCGCACCACCACGGCGGCGCCCTCGGTGGCGGTCAGGACCACCTTCACGGGACTGGCCTGGTACAGATTCAGCCGCGACAACGCCAGCCTGGAGGCCTCGTCCATCGTCACCGGCCGTTCGGTGTCGGCGGTGTCGGAGCAGGCCCGGTAGACGGCCACACCGCCCACCGCGGCGCCGCACACCGCGATCGCGATCAGTGTTCTCCACCAGAGGGTCCGACGCGGCGTACGACCGTCGGCCTTCCTCTTCCGAGCCATGCGGTCGCCTTCTCTCATCGGTCGGTCACACAGGAGGGCGGGCTCGCGAACCGCTGGTCCGCGAACCCGCCCGAGCCGGCCCGGACGGTCACCGGGTCCGGCCGCCCCGTTCCGGGGCTTTCGGTACGCGCCCTAGAAGTGCCGTGCCCTTCGCCTGCGCATCAGTACGAACAGAGCCGCGCCGAGGACGGTGAGCGCGGCACAGCCGGCCAGGGCCAGCGAAACCAGCTGGCTCATGCCGGTGGCTGCCAGGCCCCCGTGGGACGGGTTGCCGGGGGAGCCCGGTGCCCCTGGTGCGCCCGGAGCGCCCGGCGAACCGGGTGAACCGGGCGTGCCCGGCGCCGATGCCGTGGGTGTGGGCGTCGGCGTCGGCTCGGTGGTGGGGAGCCGTCGGTTGACCGCCGTCACCGAGACCCCGTCGTCGAGGTTGTCGGTGGTCAGTTCCAGCGGTCCGAACACGGTCACGTCCGGCACGGCGTACCCCTTGGGAGGGCTGACCTCCTGCCAGTAGTACGTGCCCGGTGCGCCGGTGCCGTGGCAGTTGCCGTCGGTTCCGGTCACGCACGGTTCGCCGACCTTGGTGTCCGGTTCCGCCCCGGTGGTCTGCAACTCGTCGGAGCCGTTCGTCTCCTTCCACAGCTGGAATGTGGCCCGAGCCAGCGCTTTGCCGTCCTGGTCGTGCTTGACCAGCCGCAGCTCGCCTTCCTGTTGCCGGAAGCCGAAGTCGTAGGTGTGGTCGTTCTCCCCGGGGCCGCCGGTGGTCAACGCCCGTTCCGGGAAGCGCGCGTCGCGCGGGACGACGCCCTTGGAGTCGATGAAGTGGTTGTCGCCGACGTCGGCTTCCGTGGGCACCCATTGGTACAGCGGGCCGCCCTTGGCGTAGTCGTCGGGTTTGTCGAGGCGGATGGTGTACTTGGTCCTCGGCCGGAGGCCACCGGTGACGTTGGAGTCGTCGAAGTAGTACTCGCCGCGTGCCGTCGTCACGGTCGTGCCCACGAGCTCGCCCGACTCGTCGTACAGGTGCACGGTGGCCCCCGCCACCGGGTGTTGCCCCGGGCTCTGGACGCCCTTGCGCTCGGGGTCGTACCAGACCCGGTTGCCGATCTGGAGCGGCGCCTGGTCGCAGAGCACCTCCAGGTCGCCCATCGAGGCGCCCTTGCCGAACGGGGCGATGGTTCCGGGCGGGTTGAGGCGCAGGCCGGAGTTCGGGTCCTGCTTTCCGTCGCGCTTGACGAAGGTGGTGCCGTACCCGTAGGCGGTGCTGTTGGGGTCGAACCCGGAGGTCGCGATGGTGTCCTCGACCTTGGAGAACGCCATGCCCGCGAAGGACGCGTTGTGATGGGAACCCATCCGGCTGGTGTCGTAGAAGCGGGTGCCCCTGGGGGAGAGCCCGCAGCCGTTGTTGGTGTCCATCACGTACGACTCGCCCGACAGGCACGCCTTGTTCAGGTCACCGCCGGACAGGACGGTGGCGGCCGAGGTGGGCGTGGGCGCGGCCGGCGCACGGTCGGCGAAACGGTCCCGGAAGGCCAGCAGCATGGAACCGTCGGCCTCGAAGTCGATCTCGCCCAGCTCCGGTTCGGGCTGGGCCAGATAGTTCCGGCACGCCTGGCCGTTCTGGGAGGTCGGGTAGGTATTGGTCCAGGGGAACCAGCCCGCCCCGTCGCACGGGGGCGCGCCGACCGTGGACTGGCGCGGGTAGTCCAACGGCTGGTCCAGCACCGGCTTCTGGAACGCGCCGGTGTCGAGGTCGAAGGGCATGACCACCGCGCGCAGGTCCGAGAGCTTCCCGGTGGACTCGCCGGAGCACACCCCGCCGAGGTAGCCGAGGCCGTCGTGCAGGCCGAGGCCGAACGGACGCCAGTCCACCGCCGCCGGACAGCCCGGGTCCGGAATGGCGGTGACGGCCTCGGGCGCCGTCGCCGTCGCCACCGTGGCGTCGTAGCGGTAGAGCTTGCGGTCGTTGAGGTTGACGACGTACAGGTCCTTGCCGTCATCGGTGATCTTGATGCCGCCGAGGCTCTCCTTGCCGGGAGTGGCGAGGAAGGCGTCGTCGGTGCCCTGGCCGTGCGTGGTCGTCCCCGCGTCCGGGACGACGGTGAACAAGCCGGTCTTCTTCTGCGCGCGGTCGGTCACATAGATCCCACCGGGGCCGCCCGGACCGTAGTCCGTGGTGCGCTTGGCCAGCGCCGAGGAGAACACGCGCTTGTCCGCCTTGTTCCACGCGATGCCGAACAGGGTGCCGGTCTCGGTGTCGGTGGCGATGTCGGTGACGTCGACATCGACGCCGTCCTGGCCGCGTGCGTCGTACGGGAAGGAGACCAGCGTGCGCTGCGACCCGCCCTCGCGCGTGGCGGGCTGACATGTCGTCACCAGCGGGGCGTTCTTCTGGCAGTAGTCACCCGGGCTCCACAACCCCGTGGTGTACGCCACGTTCTTCTCGCCCGAGAGGTCGACGAACTCCTCGTTGCTGCTCAACTGGTCGGGCGCACCGTCCAGTCCCCGGCGCGAGGCGAAGGCCGGGAACATGACACCCGGCTTCGGATTCACCACCTGCACCCGGTACGTACCGCCGCCGGCCGAGTCCTCCGCCGGGGTCAGCGTCACGGTGCCGTCCGCCGCCGTGACCCCCTCGACGCCCTTCCCGGCGTCGTCGGTGAGTGTCACCTTGACGCCGGCGAGGCCCGGTTCCAGCGCGGGGGTCCACACTCCGCTGTTGTCGACGGCCCGGATCACCCGGACCGTCACCGATCCGTTTTCCGTCTGTGAGTGCGCCGCGGGCGCCGCGGCTAACGAGCTGCTACCGATTCCCAAGGCGAGCGCGGCCAGACAACCGGCGGTGCGACGACCGGGCATGCCCGGCCTTCGCCGGCGCGGCTCCGGCGCGGCCCCCTTCACATGTTCATTCGTAGATGCCATCTCCTGCTCTCAGCATTCGGAAGGGCCTGATGCCCTGCTCGTGAGGGAGTACATAGAGATGCGGAGAACCGCCTCGGCAGCGATCTTAGAAGGGCTTTGGCCATGATCGTGGCGGAATGGCGAACTTGTCCTGCACCGAATTCCCACGCGGTGGTTCCCGGGTGCGCCACGGGTGGGCGGTGATGTGGTGAGCGAGGCCCACGGTGCTGTCGCACCGTTCGTCGCGGTCGCGAACGCCTTCCGTTTTCCGGCCGTTGCGGAGCGGCGGACCGTTGCCCGGGGCGCGCTGTCGGACGATCCCCGGGAGCGGATCGGCGCCGCGACGAGGGGGCGGGGAGGCGAGCGCCCCGCCGGTGACCGTCGATCACCGCTCGCAGGTCCGGGGTGCTGCTGCCGGTCCGGTCACGGCGCGCGCCGCCCGTGCCGACGTCCGCCCGACGGGCGGCGCCGACGGCGCCGGGACTCACCCGATTCCGTACAGGTGCTCCGTGACCGTCCCGGGGGACGACCCCGTGCGCCGTCCGGCCCGTTTCCGCACCGGCCTCGTCGGGCGAGGGGAACGCGGCGGCACGGAACCGTACGACGTCCCCCGCCTGGACCACCCGGGCGGGTGCCGGGCGGCCCGGCGTCCCGTCCCGTCCTGGTGGGCCGCCCCGGCCGTGCCGCGCCCTCATCCTCCCCTCCGCCGTTGGGCCGACCGGCCCGTTCCCGTGACCCGCCCGGCCCCTGCCCGCCGTCCTTCGCGCTGCGGGGTGGGGCGACGAGGCCGGATCATGGCGGGAGGCGCCCCACGTGAGGAGAGACCATGGACAGCACCGGACCGAGCGTGACCGTGACAGGGCCGGTCGTGGTCGGCACCGACGGTTCCGACCACGCGACGCGGGCCGTGCGGTGGGCCGCCGGTGAGGCGGCGGGCCGCGGCCGTCCCCTGCGGATCGTGTACGCGACCGGGACGAGCCACGGTGGTCTCTACCTCTCCCCGCAGGACATCCGGCAGATCGACGAGTTCGCGGAGGGCGTGCTGGAGAAGGCCGCCGCACTCGCACGCCGGCTCGCTCCCGACATCCCCGTGACGACGGCCCTGTGCGAGGACGAGACGACGCCCTCTCTGCTCGGCGAGGCCGGTCCCGACGCGACGATCGTGGTCGGCTCCCGTGGACGCGGGGGTTTCGCCTCCCTGCTGGTCGGCTCGGACTCGCTCCGGGTGGCCGCACGCTCCCCCCTCCCGGTGGTCGTCGTGCCGAGCGGCGACGACCGGGACCCGGCCGGTGTGGTGCTGGCCGCCGTACGGGACGAGCACGACCGGGAGACGCTGCGCGTCGCCGCGGCTCTGGCAGCGCGGCGAGGCGCCACGCTGGACGTGCTCAACGCCTGGGTCTTCCTGGAGAACATGGGCAGCATGGTGACGATGCTGGACGGTGTGGACCGGCTCACCGACGAGCGGGCGAGCGAGACCGCCCGGCTCGTCGCGCCCGTGCGCGAGGAGTTCTTGGACCTCGCCGTCACCGAGCACACGGTTCGGACCGGATCCGTCTCCGAGGCGCTCGTGACGGCGACCGCCGACGCCGACATGATCGTCATCGGCTCCCGTCGGCGTTCCCACCCCATCGGTTCCCCGCTCGGCCGTGTGACGCACGCCGTCCTGCACCACGCGCAGTGCCCGGTCGTCCTCGTACCCCACGCCTGAGCGCCTCGCGGCCCCGGTCAGTGGGTGTGCGGGACGACGGCCACGGGACAGGACGCGTAGTGCAGCACCGAGTGGTCCACCGGGCCGAGGCGCGGACCGCGGTGACCACCGGAACGGTGCGCGCCGACGACCAGGATCTCCGCTCCGTCCGCCTCCTCGATGAGTACCTGGTGCACGGGGCCCTGCACCACGGACCGGTGCACATCGGCTCCGGGCCCGGACCGTTCGAGCACGGCCAGGACGTCTTCGAGGTGTTCCTCGGCCTTCTCGCGGTGGGCGGCGGCCGGGGAGCCCACGAGGAGCGGATGGTCCGCGGTCTCGTGGGCGGGACACCGCCAGGCGCGTACGGCGATCAGCTCGCCGTGCCGCGACACCGCCTGGGCGAGCGCGAACCGGGCGGCCGCGGACGGCCCCGGCGCGTCACCGATGCCGACGACGACGCGGCCCGGCCTCGGAGGGGCGTCCGGTGCGGCCGCCGGCGTGACGACGACCGGGCAGTGGGCCCGGCCCGCGAGGGCGAGGCTCACGGACCCCAGGAGCATCCCGGCCACCCGGCCCCGGCCCCGTGAGCCCAGGACGACCAGGGTCGCCTCATGGCTCTCGCGCACCAGCACGTCGACCGGATCCTCGGGCTGTACACCGGCGACCACCCGCACGTCCGAGTGGAGGCGCTGAACCCGTTCCTGCGCGGACGCGACGAGATGCTCGGCGAGGACCTGCTCGGCCGGACGGTCGGTGTCGAAGGTGGGGCGCATGCCTTCGTAGTGCTCCCACAACGAGGCATGGACGACGCGCAGCGGAAGCCCCGAGCGCGCCGCTTCCGCAGCGGCCCAGTCCAGGGCGCGGAGACTGCCCTCGGATCCGTCCACTCCGACGACTATCGGGAGCTGCATGGCTCCCACCGCCTTTCCTGCTCGGATGGCTGCCTGCCGCGACGCGCGGTCACCGTTCCCGCGAGGCCGGTGCGCTGTCTTCCAGTGCTTCGGTGAGCACGGGGTCTCCCGGACGCGGGGAAGGGGCGCTGTCTCCAGCATGGACCGGATCGCCGACCGGCACGCGGGGACCTTCCCCGTCACCGAGGCGTCGCACGGCGGCCGCGCCCGGTTGCGGCGGCGCGGGTCTGCGAAACCCTGGAAGAGGCCGCGGTCGAGAAGGACGCGGGTGTGATCGCTCCCGATGAGGAACGTGCTGCCGGTGGCGGCCCGGACGCCGCCGCGAAGCGCGGCGGCGCGGTTCCCGGCGCGGGAGCGGTCGGGTGTCCTTCTGCCTCGGACGGGGCGGTGCCCCTTCCTCGGTGGGTTCCCCGTGGGTGGGACGGGAGGGGCCCGGCGGGGGCGGCCACGGCCCACGCGGAGCAACGCCCCGAGCCGTGTCGGCCCGGGGCGCGGGACCTACGTACGGAGACACGGAGGAGGGCGGCATCGTGAAAGCACTCGCTGCCGCGGACACCGGTGCGCCCGAGGCGGTGCCGGGAGGACCCCCGCGCCCCGGGACCATCGCCCCGGCCCGGCCATGAGCACCGCAACCACCTGGGACTTCAACGGCTACGACCCCGGGGCGGAGCGGACGGTCGAAGCCCTGTGCACGCTGGGCAACGGCAGATTCGCCACCAGGGGCGCCGCCCCCGAGTCGCCCGCCGACGCGGTCCACTACCCCGGCACCTACGCGGCCGGCTGCTACGACCGGCTCTTCTCGGACGTCGCGGGGGAGCGGGTCGGCAACGAGGACATGGTCAACCTGCCCGACTGGACCCGGCTGCGCTACCGCTGCCTGCCGGACGACGGGCCCGCGGGCGACTGGCTCACCACCGATCACCCGAGCCTGCGGCGCTACCGGGTCTCGCTCGATCTGCGCGGCGGCGTCCTCACCCGCCGCCTGCTCTTCCAGGACGGCGACGGGCGACGGCTCGGCGTCGTCCACACCAGGCTCGTCCACATGGGCGACCCGTACCTCGCCGCCCAGAGAACGACCTTCCACGGCCACGGCTGGAGCGGGGCGGTGGAGGTCGAGTCCGTCATCGACGGTGACGTCACCAACAGCGGCGTCGAACGGTACCGGGGACTCGACGGACATCACCTCACCGACCACCGCGCCGGGGCCGGTGCGGACGGTGTGGCCTGGCTGTCCTGCCGGACCCGTTCGTCCGGGATCCGGATCGCCGTCGCCGTGCGCACGTCGTCGCGGCCCCTCGTCGCGGTGGAGCCGAACTGTACCGGCACCGGGACGGTCCACGCGTTCAGGCTGCCGCTCCGCCCCGGGCGTACCGCCGCCGTGGTGAAGTGCGCCGCGCTGTACACCTCGCTGGACCGCCCCGCGGGCGACCCGCTGCCGCTCGCCTTCGAGGACGCGTCGCACAGCGCGCCGTTCGACGCGCTGCTGGCCTCCCACCGCGCGGCCTGGGAACGCCTGTGGAGCCAGGGCGAATTGAAGGCTCCCGGCGAAGCGGGCCGCATCCTTCGGCTCCACTTCTTCCACCTCCTGCAGACCCTGTCCCCGCACACGGCCGAGCTGGACGTCGGAGTGCCCGCCAGGGGACTGCACGGCGAGGCGTACCGGGGACACGTCTTCTGGGACGAGCTGTTCGTACTGCCCTGCCTCACCCTGCACTTCCCGGAAGTGGCACGGGGCCTGCTCATGTACCGGCACCGCCGTCTGCCCGCGGCCCGGGACGCGGCCCGCAGGGCGGGCCTGCGAGGAGCGATGTTCCCCTGGCAGAGCGGGAGTTCGGGCGCGGAGGAGACCCAGACACTGCATCTCAACCCCCGCTCCGGCCGCTGGCTCCCCGACCATTCCCACCTCCAGCGACACGTCGGATCGGCCATCGCCTGGAACGCGTGGCGGTACGGCCGGAGCACCGGCGACACCGGATTCGCCGAAGGACCGGGCGCGGAGCTGCTGCTCGGCATCGCCGCGTACTGGGGCGCGGCGGCCACCTACGACGCCGACCGGGGGCGCTACCGCATCCTCGGCGTGGTCGGACCGGACGAGTACCACGACGCCTACCCCGGGGCCGCCGCGCCCGGGATCGACGACAACGCGTACACCAATGTGTCCGCGGCCTGGGTGCTCGCCCGCGCCCTGGAGGTGTTCGGAGGACTTCCCGGGGCACGTCGACGGGAGCTGGCCGAGCGGCTCGGTCTGGACGACGGGACCCTGAGCCTCTGGGAGGACATGTCCCGGAGGCTGTACGTGCCGTTCCACGGCGGTGTCATCAGCCAGTTCGAGGGCTATGGCGAGCTGTCCGAACTGGACTGGGACGCCTACCGCTCCCGCTACGGCGACATCCGCCGGCTCGACCGGATCCTGGAGTCCGAGGGAGACACGGTCAACCGCTATCAGGTGTCCAAGCAGGCGGACACACTCATGCTCGGCTATCTCTTCCGCCCTGCCGAGCTGCGGTCCCTGTTCGGCCGCCTCGGATACCGGCTCGACGACGAACTGTGGCGCGCGACGGTCGACTACTACCTGGCCCGCACCTGTCATGGTTCGACCCTGAGCAGCCTGGTGCACGGCTGGGTGCTCGCGCGCGAGCAGGGCCCGGACGCCTGGCGGTACTGCGAGGAGGCCCTCCTCAGCGATGTGGCGGATGTCCAGGGCGGCACCACCGGCGAAGGCATCCACCTCGGCGCCATGGCCGGAACCCTCGATCTCCTCGAACGGGGCATCACCGGGCTCCAGACGGGACCGGACGGGCTCCGTGCCGACCCGATCCCGCTCCGGGAGGTACCGCGCTGCTCATTCACGTTCTGCTACCGCGGACACCGAGGCATCCGGGTCCGGCTGCTGCCGGGCCGACTGGGGATCCGCGTGCCGCGCTCGCAGCAGGCCGCTGCTCCGCTGACCGTGTGCCTGCCCGGCGAGCGGAAGGTGACCGTGGCCGCGGGGGAGGAACACTGGTTCCGGCTGCACGAGCGCTGACCCCGGGTGTGCCCGCCGCGCCCCCGAGCGGGCCCGCCCTGCGGGCGGACGACGCCACATTCGACACCGGCCGCGGGATCCTTCGTTCGGATCGGACCGGATCGATACCGGGGCATGCGGGCCGAGACCGATACGGGGCATGCGAGCCGACATGATGCGGATGAGGGGCCCCAGACGCTGTCTTCGAACTGCCGTCTGCCGGGCGACGCCCGGCACGCACGCTCGCCGTGTTGTCGCGATCACCTCGATACATCCAGTATCGGGGCGGCCCTCCGCCTTGTGATCGCACGCACCGGACGCCGCACGGCCCGGCCTCCGGCCGGACGACCGCGGTGTGAAGACAGGGCCTAGTCCTTCCCGGGAACCAGCAATTCGCCGGGGTCGGCCACGACCACATCGGCGCCATGGCGGCGCAGCCCGGCCGAGTTGCCCCCGGCGGCGGTCCGGTCCACCCCCACCACCAGCCCGAACCCGCCCCGTCGGCCCGCCTCGACCCCGGCCAGCGCGTCCTCCAGCACGGCCGCGTCCCGCGCCGGAACGTCCAGCCGCCGGGCAGCCTCCAGGAAGAGCGCCGGATCCGGTTTGCCCGGAAGCCCCAGGCGGCGTGCCTCCTCGCCGTCCACCACGCTCCGGAAGAGGCCGATCACGTCCGCCGCGGTCATCAGCTCCGTCGCGTGGCGGGACGCCGAGACCGCGGCACAGGGCATCCGCTCACGCCCCAGCGCGCGCAGCAGCCGGACCGTACCGGGCCAGGCCGGGACCCCGTGTGCGCGCACGCCCGCGGTGAACAGTTCCTCCTTGCGGGCCGCCACGGCCCACACCGTGGCGGTGCCCGGCAGGTCGTCGGGCCCGCCGAGAGGCAGACGCACCCCTCGGGAGGCCAGGAATCCCGCCGCCCCGTCCAGCCGCGACCGGCCGTCGACATGGCGCAGATAGTCGCCCACCGGATCGAACGGGCGCTGTCCGCCCACGGCCGACAGACAGGCGTCGAAGGCGCCCTGCCAGGCCGCGGCATGGAGCCGGGCGGAATCGATGACCACGCCGTCGGTGTCGAAGACCACGGCCCGCAGCGGGCGCAGACAGGCTGCCAGGGACGGTGTGCCGCGCATGACGGATCCCTTCGTCAGGGAGCCCTTTCCATGGCATCACGGTTGTCGGCCGAGGGCGCGCCGACCACGAGGGGCGGCCTCACCGCCTGCCTGCCTGCCCGTCCGGACGGCCGGACCGCCGCCGCACCGGGCCGCGGGCCTCCCGCCCACGGCGAGCGTTTGCCGCCCCCGGCGGTCGGCGCGAGGCTGGACACATGGAGGGTGTGCCGACTTCGGGGACGCTGACCGGGTGGGCCGTGGAGAGGCCCGGCCCGATCGGGGACGGGCCGCTGGTGCGTGTGCGGCGGGCGACACCCCCGCCGGGGCCGGGCGAACTGCTGCTGGCGGTGGAGGCGTGCGGGGTGTGCCGTACCGACCTGCACCTCTCCGAGGGCGACCTGAGCCCGCACCGGGCATCGACCGTTCCCGGCCATGAGATCGTCGGCCGGGTGACCGCCGTCGGTGAGGCCGTGACGGGGTTCAGGGTCGGTGACCGGGTCGGCGGGGCGTGGCTGCGCAGCACCTGCGGCCACTGCCGCTACTGCCGGGCGGGCCGTGAGAACCTCTGCCCGGCCTCCCTCTACACCGGCTGGGACGCGGACGGGGGGTTCGCCGACACCACCCTCGTACCGGCCGACTACGCCTACCGGCTCCCGGACGACCAGGACGCCTCGGCGCTGGCGCCGCTGCTGTGTGCCGGGATCATCGGATACCGGGCCCTGCGCCGCAGCGCCCTGCCGCCGGGCGGACGGCTCGGGATCTACGGCTTCGGGGCCTCGGCCCATCTGGCGGCGCAGGTCGCCCTGGCCGAAGGGGCGACCGTGCACGTACTGACCCGCTCGGCACGGGCCCGTGAACTCGCGCTCGGCCTGGGGGCCTCCTCCGCGGGCGGCGCGTACGACCGCCCGCCCGAACCCCTGGACTCCGCGATCCTGTTCGCGCCGGTCGGTGATCTGGTGCCCGTGGCCCTGGAGGCACTGGACCGCTCGGGGACGCTCGCCGTCGCGGGCATCCACCTCACCGACATTCCGGTGCTCAACTACCAGCGCCACCTCTTCGAGGAACGCGATCTGCGCAGCGTCACCTCCAACACCCGGCAGGACGGCCGGGACTTCCTGGACACGGCCGCACGGATCGGCATACGCGTCACCGTCAGCCCGTACCCGCTGAGCCGCGCCGACCAGGCCCTGAGGGACCTGTCCGCCGACCGGGTCGACGGCGCCGCCGTCCTCGTCCCGGGCTGATCCGCCCCGGGGCCGGGCAGCGACCACCACCCCCGACTCGGTCCCGGGCCCCCTCCGCATCTCCTGATGTCCGCTTTCCGGCCGGCACTCCTCGAAAGGCGAGTCGCATGCATCACCGAACAGTCGCTGAGCTGATGACCCGGGACGTCGTTCGGGCGCGGCGTGACCTGCCGTTCAAGGAGATCGTCGCACTGCTGGCGGAGAACGCCGTCGCCGCGGTTCCCGTGGTGGACGAACTGGACCGGCCCATGGGCGTGGTGTCCGAGGCCGACCTGCTGCGCAAGTCCGCGGACGCGTCCGACCCGACCGGCCGGACACCGATCCCCTGCCTGGAGGCGTGGGAGCGGGCCAAGGCCGAAGGGGCCCGCGCCGAGGAACTGATGTCCGCTCCGGCCGTGTGTGCCCGTCCGGAGTGGACCGTGACCGAGGCCGCCCGCCTCATGGAAGTGCAGGACGTGAAACGTCTGCCCGTCGTGGACGAGACGGACAAGCTGCTGGGCATTGTCAGCCGCAGGGATCTGCTGCGGGTCTTCCTGCGTCCCGATGACGCGATCCGGGAGGAGATCGAACGGGACCTGTTGCAGCAGACGATGGGTCTCGCTCCCTCGGCGGTGACGGTCGAGGTGCGGGAGGGGGAGGTCGTCCTCGGGGGAATCGTCCCGTTCAAGAGCCTGATTCCCATTGTCGAACGGTTGTGCAGGAACGTCGACGGTGTGGTGTCCTTCGCTCAGAACCTGACCTACCGGACCGACGACCTGGCGAGTACACCCTCCAGCGGGTGAAGGGGCGGCCCGCCCGTGGGCCGTCACCGCTCTGCTCGACCGCGCCCGTTCGGCGGCGTCGTACGACCTGGACGTATGGCACGGGCGCGGGGGCAGGCGCGGGCGAAGCACATCGGCCCGGTCCGTCCACGAGGTCTACGACCCCCCGGGCGTGCCCGCCAGGACCTCCACCTTTCCGGTGTCGAGCGAGTAGTAGGCACCGACCACGGCCAGCGCACCCTTCTCCACGAGCGGTGCCAGGTCCTGGTTGGAGCGCAGTCCGGACGCGGTCAGCTCGACCTGCGCGCGGGCCATGGTCTCGACCGGATCGGAGCCGCCCTTCCGGACCGCCTGCTCGTAGGCCGGCCGCAGGGCCCTGGCGATCGCGTCCAGGTTGCCGGGCAGCGGCTTGCCGTCCCGGAGGGACTTGTAGGCCGCCGCGACGGCGCCGCAACGCTGGTGCCCGAGGACCACGACGAGCGGAGTGCCGCTCGTCATCGGCCCGTACTCCACCGACCCCGTGACCACCGGACCGACCGCCTCCCCTCCCGTGCGCATCACATAGAGGTCACCCAGTCCCGTGTCGAAGAGGAGCTCCGGCGGCACCCGGGAGTCGATGCAGGAGAGGACCGCCCCGAAGGGCTCCTGCTTCTGGGCCACGAACTCGCGCCGGTTCGGATCCCGGTCCGGGTGCCGAAGGTCTCCGCTCACCCAGCGCTCATTGCCGTCCATCAGTCGCGTGAACGCCTCGGCGGGCGTGGTCGGACGCGGGTTCGGCGACGCACCGGCCGCCACTGGTGCGGCGCTCGTCGATGTGCACCCGGTGAGCGCGGCCGAGGCGACCACGAGCCCCCCGGCGAGCAGCTTTCTGCGATCCGGATGTTCTGATCCGCCCATCGGGGGTGTTCCCTTCCGTCCGCCGAGACGGGTCCGTACCTCTCGGCCGGGGCGATTCTTCAGCGTCGTGCGGGAACACCACGACAGGCACGAGCGGCTTCGGCCCGCTGTGCCACCGACGGCCCACAGACCCGGTTCGCGTGGCCCGGTGTCCGGTGCGCGGACCGGGCCCGGGGGAGCGACAGGCTCAGCGCACCCCTATTCGGGCAGGTGGTAGACGGCCAGGGCCGCGGTGTCGTCGTGGAGGTGGTTGTTGCTGTAGACGAGGAGGTCGTGGTGGAGGCGGTCGAGGAGTTCCCGGGGCTGGAGGGGCTCCCAGGAGAGGACACGCCGGTGGAGGGGGTAGAAGGCTCCCGTGCGGTCGCGGGTCTCGGTGACACCGTCGGTGTAGAGCAGCAACTGGTCGCCGGGACCGAAGGGGTACTCGTCGATCCGGTAGTCCTCCGTGAGGTGCATGCCCAGGTTGAGAGGCGGTGCGGGGTCGGCCGTCTCCAGTTCGGTGACCCCGTCGGGGCGGATGAGGAGGGGCGGGGGGTGGCCGCAGTTGACGATGCGGACCACATCACGGAGGGGGATCTCCGCGAAGACGGCGGTGACGAAGCGCTCTCCCACCTCGTTCCCGGCCAGGAGGGCGGCCCTGCGGTTCATGCTCGTCTCCGCCCGGCGGGCGATGGCGGCGAGGTCGGGTTCGTCGTGGGCGGCCTCGCGGAAGGCGCCGAGAAGGGTGGCGGCCGTCTCGACGGCGGCGAGTCCCTTGCCGCGTACGTCGCCGATGACGATGCGGAGTCCGTACGTGGTGGGGACGGCCTCGTACAGGTCGCCGCCGATGCGGGCCTCCGCGGCGGCGGACAGGTACAGGTCTTCGACCACGAGGGGGCCGATGCGGTGCGGGACCGGGCTCAGCAGGACGCGCTGCGCGATCTCGGCCACGAAACGCACGTTGGCGAGGGTGCGTTCCCGGCGCACGCGGTGGGCGGCCAGGAACGTTCCGAGCACGCCGACCACAGCGGTGCTCAGGTAGGTGGCCACGTAGTGGCGCTCCCACACGTAGGTCACCGGGCGGCCCGCGCAGCACGGGGTGCCGGCCAGGACTCCTTCGAAGACGACCGCGAACACCGTGATCCCGGCGACGGCGCCGGGGCCGTGGGCGAAGGCCGCGACCACGGGAAGGGCGATGAGCAGGAAGCTCACCGGCCACTGCACGGGCGTGATGGGTTCGAGCACCAGGATGCCCACGACGTACAAGGCAGGCAGCCACCGCATCCACAGGGGAGCGGACGGCACCTGCGGGTCTCCGCCGCCGGGCGGCGCCGCCCGGTCACGCGCCGCCCCGAGGCGGCCCGGCCACCTCACCGCCTCACTCCGTCACCGAGCGAGCGGCGCGAGCACGGAGGCCGCCCCGTCGGAGGACGGAGCCGCCGCGTGGGCCTGCATGCGGACGATGCTCCTGGCGGCTCCACTCGAACAGCCTGTACACACGGGACTCCTGGCACATGATGTGGGCAAGACGTCCATCCTGCGGCCCCACGACGTTCCCGCCCGGCCATTGCTCCAGCCCATGGCATGTCAGGACCGTGGAACCGCGGGCTCCGCGCCCGGCGGGGCCCTCCGAACCCACGCCGGCGCCGTACGCCCCCGTATCCGCACCGGCACCGCGACGCCCCCCAAGCCCGGCGCCGTCACCTCACGGTGCCCTCCACCGGATACGGCACATAGGCCCGCCGGTCGGGATCGACGGCCAGCCGTCCGCCCGCCGGCGGCCGGGCGCGTTGCACGCAGTCACGGCGTTCGCAGATCCGGCAGCCGAGCCCGATCGGGGTGGCGGCGCGCGGGTCGTCGAGAGCGACGCCCTCGGCGTACACGAGCCGGTGGGCGTGGCGCAGTTCGCAGCCGAGGGCGACCGCGAACTCGGCGCGCGGGGCGTGATGACCGAAGCCGCCCCGTGCGACCGTGCGCGCCACCCAGAAATACCGCTTGCCGTCAGGCATCTCGGCGACCTGGGTGAGGATCCTGCCGGGCGCGGAGAACGCCTCGTACACGGTCCACAGGGGACAGGTGCCGCCGAGCCGGGAGAAGTGGAAGTCGGTCGCGGACTGCCGCTTGGAGATGTTGCCCGCCCGGTCGACGCGCAGGAAGGAGAAGGGCACTCCGCGCCGACCGGTGCGCTGGAGGGTGCTCAGGCGGTGGCAGACCGTCTCGAAGCCGACGCCGAAGCGGGCGGAGAGCAGCTCGATGTCGTAGCGCACCTCCTCCGCCGCCGTGTGGAAGGCGGTGTACGGCATGAGGAGCGCGCCCGCGAAGTAGTTCGCCAGCCCGATACGGGCCAGCGCCGGCGACTCGGCAGCGGTCAGCCCCGAGGCGTCGTCCGCCAGTTGGTCGAGGAGCGGGCCGTGTTCCAGCAGGGCGAGCTGGGTGGCGAGCTGGAAGGCGCGCCGGCCGTCGCTGAGCCATGGGGACAGGAACAGGAGCCCGGTCTCGGGAACGAAGCGCCGGGCGTCCCCGGCCCGCCCCGGCGCGGCCCGGACCACCCGGACGTGGTGGCGCTCGGCGAGCAGCGCCGTGAGGGCGTCGGCTGCCCGGCCCGGACGCAGCCCCCATGCGTCGGCCGTCCGTTCGGCCTCGGCGTCGAGCGGCTCGAAATGGTTGTGGTGGGCGTAGAAGAAGTCCCGTACCTCGTCGTGCGGTTCGGCGGGGGGCAGCAGAGCGCCGCCCGGCCCCGGGGACCCCAGGGCGGCGGCCTGCTCGACCGTGTCCCGGTAACGGCGGTGCAGGGCGACCAGGGCACGCGCCACGTCGGGGTGGTCGCGGGCGGCCTCGGTGATCTCCTCGGGGGCCGGCGGGGCCACCCCGCACGCCTCGTCGGCGAGCGCGGCCCGCAGATCGGTGGCCAGCCGGTCCTCGTCGGCCTCGGAGAAGAACTCCGCGTCGACCCCGAAGGCCTCCGCGATCCGCAGCAGCACGGAGGCGGTCAGCGGGCGCCGGCTCTGCTCGATCTGATTGGCGTAGCTGGTGGAGATGCCGAGGGCGCGGGCCATGTCCACCTGGTTCATGCCGTGCTCGCGGCGCAGCCGACGCAGCTTGGCACGGGCGTAGATCTTGCGGTCCGCTGCTTCTCGTGGCACGGCGCACATCCTTGTCACAAGCCGGGAAGTGGGGACATTCCGGTAGGGGATTCTTGCGAAGATAGCATCCGCCTTCTTCGCAGAATTCGCAGATTCGCAGCTCCGTGAGGGAAGGATTTTGCAGATTGGAGGGGTGGCCGGACGGACCGGGAGCGGGCACCGTCGATCACGTCAGCACCGAGAAGGACCGTCCGCACCCGCGAGGAGTCCCGTGATTGAGCACCACGTCCGAGTCCACCCCAGCGCCGCGAGGCTTCCACGCGAGGAACAACTCGCCTGGAAACTGGCTGCGGTGGCCACCGGCACCGAGGAACTGGACCCCGACAGCGCCGCCATGGCCGTCAACCGTGTGATCGACAACGCCTCGGTCGCCGTCGCCTCGCTGCTGCGCCGCCCGGTCGCGGTCGCCCGCGCCCAGGCCATGGCCCACCGCGCCGCCCCCGGCGCCCGCGTCCTCGGCACCGACGTCCGCGTCTCCCCGGAGTGGGCCGCCTGGGCCAACGGCACCGCGGTCCGGGAGCTGGACTTCCACGACACCTACCTGGCCGCCGACTACTCCCACCCGGGCGACAACATCCCGCCGCTGCTCGCCGTCGCCCAGCACACCGGCCGCACCGGAGCCGACCTGCTGCGCGGGGCCGTCGCCGCGTACGAGATCCACGTCGCGCTGGTCAAGGGCATCTGTCTGCACGAGCACCGCATCGACCACGTCGCCCACCTCGGTGCCGCCACCGCGGGCGGGCTGGGGGCGATGCTGCGGCTGCCGACGCAGACGGTGTACCAGGCGGTGCAGCAGGTTGTGCACACCACCACCGCCACCCGGCAGTCCCGCAAGGGCGACATCTCCAGCTGGAAGGCGTACGCGCCCGCCTTCGCCGGGAAGGCCGCCATCGAGGCCGTCGACCGGGCCATGCGCGGCGAGACGTCCCCGTCCCCGGTCTACGAGGGCGAGGACGGCTTCCTGGCCTGGATGCTGGACGGCCCGGAATCCGACTACACGGTCCTGCTGCCCGCTCCGGGCGAACCGCGCCGGGCGATCCTCGACACCTACACCAAGGAGCACTCCGCCGAGTACCAGGCCCAGGCGATCATCGACCTCGCGCGGCGGCTGCGCGAGAGGACCGGGCCGCTGCGGAACGTGCGCTCGATCGTCCTGCACACCAGCCACCACACCCACCACGTCATCGGCTCGGGTGCGAACGATCCGCAGAAGTACGACCCGAACGCCGACCGGGAGACGCTCGACCACTCCGTGCCGTACATCTTCGCCGTGGCGCTGGAGGACGGGACCTGGCACCACGAGCGGTCCTACGCCCCCGAACGCGCCCGCCGCCCCTCGACCGTCGACCTGTGGCGCAGGATCACGACGGTCGAGGACCCGGAGTGGACGCGCCGCTACCACGACCCCGACCCGGACCGCCGCGCCTTCGGGGGACGTGCGGTGATCACCCTGGACGACGGCTCGGTGATCGAGGACCAGCTCGCCGTCGCCGACGCCCACCCGGCCGGCGCCCGGCCCTTCGACCGCTCCGGATACATCGGCAAGTTCCGCACCCTCACCGAGGGCATCGTCGGCGAGGATGCGCAGGACGCGTTCCTGGACACCGCCACCCGCCTCGCCGATCTCCCGGCGGACGGCCTCGACGGACTGTTCCCGGCCGTCGACACCGACGCCGTCGCCGCGTACGACGCGAGCCTGCCGAAGGGCCTGTTCTGATGGTGCTGCACACACGGACCACACCCGCCGGACGCCGCCGGACCTTCCGCGAGCAACTGGCCTCGGGCCGGCTGCTGCGCATGCCCGGCGCGATCAACCCGCTCTCCGCCCGCCTCATCCAGGACACCGGCTTCGACGCCGTCTACCTGTCGGGCGCGGTGCTCGCCGCCGACCTGGGCCTGCCCGACATCGGCCTGACCACCTCCACCGAGATCGCGGCCCGCGCCCAGCAGACGACCCGCGCCACCGACCTCCCCGTCCTCATCGACGCCGACACCGGCTTCGGGGAACCGATGAACGCGGCCCGCACCGTCCAGCTCCTGGAGGACGCCGGACTGGCGGGGCTGCACCTGGAGGACCAGGTCGCCCCCAAGCGCTGCGGGCACCTGGACGGAAAGACCCTCGCGCCCCGCGAGGAGATGGTCCGCCGCCTCCGGGGCGCCGTCGACGCCCGGCGGGACCCGGACTTCCTGCTGATGGCGCGCACCGACGCCCGCTCGGTCGAGGGCCTGGACGCGGCGATCGACCGGGCGAAGGCCTATGTCGACGCCGGCGCGGACGCCATCTTCCCCGAGGCGCTCACGGACGCCGCCGAGTACGAGGCGTTCCGCAAGGCGGTGGACGTACCGCTGCTCGCGAACCTCACCGAGTTCGGCAAGACCCCGCTCCTCGGCACGGCCACCCTGGAGGACCTCGGCTACAACATCGCCCTCTACCCGGTGACGCTGCTGCGCATCGCCATGGGCGCGGTCGAGGAAGGACTGCGCACGCTCGCCGCGGAGGGCACCCAGGAGTCCCTGCTGCCGCGCATGCAGACCCGCGCCCGCCTGTACGAACTCCTCGGCTACGAGGAGTACACGGCCTTCGACTCGACGGTCTTCGACTTCACCCTTCCGCCCGGGAACCGGCCCGGCACCCGACCCACGGAAGCAGGCACCTCATGAACACCACCGCGCCCGAGATCCACCGCGGCCTCGCCGGAGTCGTCGTCGACACCACCGGGATCTCCACCGTCATCCAGGAGACCAACTCCCTCACCTACCGCGGCTACCCGGTCCAGGACCTCGCGGCCCGCCGCTCCTTCGAGGAGGTCGCCCACGTCCTCTGGTACGGCGAACTCCCCGGCGAGGCACAGCTCCGCGACTTCCGCGCCCGCGAACGCGCCCTGCGCCCCCTGGACCGCACCACGCTGGAACTGCTGGGCAAGCTGCCCGAGACCTGCCACCCGATGGACGTGCTGCGCACGGCCGTCAGCTTCCTCGGCGCCGAGGACCCCACCGAGGACGACGGCACCCCCGCCGCCAACCGCGCCAAGTCCCTGACCCTGCTGGCGAAGCTGCCCACCGTCGTGGCGGCGGACCAGCGCCGCCGCCGGGGACTGGACCCCATCCCCCCGGACCCCGGCCTCGGATACGCGGAGAACTTCTTCCACATGTGCTTCGGCAACGTGCCCGCCCCGGACGTGGTCCGCTGCTTCGAGATCTCCCTCGTGCTGTACGCCGAACACAGCTTCAACGCCTCGACGTTCACCGCGCGCGTGGTCACCTCCACCCTCTCCGACCTCTACAGCGCGGTCACCGCGGCCATCGGCGCGCTCAAGGGCCCTCTGCACGGCGGCGCCAACGAGGCCGTGATGCACACGCTGCTGGAGATCGGCGACCCGGAGCGCGCCGAGGAATGGCTGGCCGACGCGCTGGCGTCCGGACGGAAGATCATGGGCTTCGGCCACCGCGTCTACAAGCACGGCGACTCCCGGGTCCCGATCATGCAGGACGCCCTGGACCGGCTGGTGGAGCGCGCCGGCGACCCCGACGCGGCCCGGCTCGCCGCCCTCCACGCGGCCCTGCGGCATGCCATGGCCGACCGCAAGGGCATCCATCCCAACCTGGACTACCCGGCCGGCCTCGCCTACCACCTCATGGGCTTCGACATCCCGGTCTTCACACCGATCTTCGTGATGAGCCGCATCGTCGGCTGGACCGCGCACATCACGGAGCAGCTCGCCCACAACGCCCTGATCCGCCCGCTGGCCTCGTACGACGGTCCGGGCCGGCGGGCGGTGCCGGGCGCTGCGTAGGACTGCTCCTACCGATCACGCCGGGGGCGCCGGCGTGATCACCTCTCAGAAGTCCCAGTCGTCATCGGCGGTCTCCTCCGCCTTGCCCATGACGTACGAGGAGCCGGAGCCCGAGAAGAAGTCGTGGTTCTCGTCCGCGCCCGGCGAGAGCGCCGCCAGGATCTCCGGGTTGACCCCGGTGGCGTCCGCGCCGAAGCGCGCCGGGTAACCGAGGTTCATCAGCGCCTTGTCGGCGTTGTAGCGGACGAAGACGGCCACGTCGTCCATCAGCCCGAGAGGCTCGTACAGGTCGCCCGAGTACCGGAGTTCCAGCTGGTACAGCTCCTCCAGCAGGTCGTGGGTGAACTTCCGCATCTCCTCCCGCCCGGCCGGGTCCAGCTTCTCCAGGCCGCGCTGGTACTTGTAGCCGGAGTAGTAGCCGTGCACCGCCTTGTCGCGCAGGATCAGCCGGATCATGTCCGCCGTGTTGGTGAGCAGGGCATGGGTGGAGAAGTGCAGGGGGAGGTAGAAGCCGGCGTACAGCAGCAGCGACGACAGCAGCGTGGAGGCGACCTTCCGCTTCAGCGGGTCGTCGCCGTAGTAGTGCTTCAGGACGGTCTTGCAGCGCTGCTGGAGGACGTCGTTGTCCACGGCCCAGCGGTAGGCGTCGTCGATCTCCGGGGTGCCGGCGAGCGTCGAGAACACCGAGGAGTAGCTGCGGGCGTGGACCGCCTGCATGAAGGCGATGTTGGTGTACACCGCCTCCTCGTGCTCGGTGCGCGCGTCCTGGATCTGGACGATCTCGCCGACCGTCGCCTGCACGGTGTCGAGCATGGTCAGCCCGGTGAACACCCGCATGGTCAGGGTGCGTTCCTCGGCGCTCAGCCGCTGCTGCCAGGCGTTCACGTCGTTGGAGAGCGGGACCTTCTCGGGCAGCCAGAAGTTGGCCGTGAGACGGTTCCAGACCTCCAGGTCCTTCTCGTCGGTGACGCGGTTCCAGTTGACCGGACGCAACCGGGCGGCCGGGTCGTGGCGGTAGGAGGGAGGGGTGACCGAGGTGTCGGTCACGGGGGCGGGGGTGGTGGTCATCGCTGGTGCCTCGGGTTCGCGGACGGGGGCGGTCACAGGGTGCAGGACAGGCAGTTCTCGATCTCGGTGCCTTCCAGGGCCTCCTGGCGCAGCCGGATGTAGTAGAGGGTCTTGATGCCCTTGCGCCAGGCGTGGATCTGCGCCTTGTTCAGATCGCGGGTGGTGGCCGTGTCCCGGAAGAAGAGCGTGCAGCTCAGCCCCTGGTCGACATGGCGGGTGGCCGCCGCGTACGTGTCGATGATCTTCTCGTAGCCGATCTCGTACGCGTCCTGGAAGTACTCCAGGTTGTCGTTGTCCATGTGCGGCGCCGGGTAGTAGACGCGGCCGAGCTTGCCCTCCTTGCGGATCTCCACCTTGGAGGCGATCGGGTGGATGGAGGGGGTCGAGTCGTTGATGTAGCTGATGGACCCGGTGGGCGGCACGGCCTGGAGGTACTGGTTGTAGATGCCGTGCTCCCGCACGGACCGCTTCAGTTCACGCCAGTCGTCCTGGGTGGGCAGGTGGGTCCCCGCGTCGGCGAACAGCTTCCGCACCCGCTCGGTGGCCGGCTCCCACACCTGCTCGGTGTACTTGTCGAAGTAGGAGCCGTCGGCGTACGCGGTCTTCTCGAAGCCGTCGAAGGCGGTGCCGCGTTCGATCGCGATGCGGTTGGAGGCGTGCAGGGCGTGGAAGGCGACCGCGTAGAAGTACATGTTCGTGAAGTCGACACCCTCCTCGCTCCCGTAGTGGATGCGCTGCGAGGCGAGGTAGCCGTGCAGGTTCATCTGGCCGAGGCCGATGGAGTGGGAGAGGTCGTTGCCATGCGCCACGGACGGCACGGCGTCGATGTTCGACTGGTCGGAGACGGACGTCAGGCCGCGCACCGCCGTCTCGACGGTGGCGCCGAGGTCCGGAGAGGCCATGGCGGCGGCGATGTTGAGCGACCCCAGGTTGCAGGAGATGTCCCGGCCGACCTTCTCGTAACCGAGCGAGGCGTCGTACGTGCTGGCTGTGTTGACCTGGAGGATCTCCGAGCACAGGTTGGACATGTTGATCCAGCCGGGCACCGGGTTGGCCCGGTTCACCGTGTCCTCGAACAGCAGGTACGGGTAGCCGGACTCGAACTGCAGCTCCGCGATCGTCTTGAAGAACTCGCGGGCGCCGAGCCTGGTCGTGCGGATGCGCGGATTGGCGACCATCTCGTCGTAGTGCTCGCTCACCGACAGATCGGCCAGCGGCCTGCCGTACTCCCGCTCGACGTCGTACGGCGAGAACAGGTGCATGTCCTCGTTGCGCTTGGCGAGTTCGAAGGTGATGTCCGGGACGACGACACCGAGCGAGAGGGTCTTGATCCGGATCTTCTCGTCCGCGTTCTCCCGCTTGGTGTCCAGGAACCGCATGATGTCCGGGTGGTGCGCGTGCAGATAGACCGCGCCCGCGCCCTGCCGCGCACCGAGCTGGTTGGCGTAGGAGAAGGAGTCCTCCAGGAGCTTCATCACGGGAACGACACCGGACGACTGGTTCTCGATCTTCTTGATCGGCGCGCCCTGCTCGCGCAGGTTCGTCAGCAGCAGGGCCACTCCGCCGCCCCGCTTGGAGAGCTGGAGGGCGGAGTTGACGCCGCGGCCGATGGACTCCAGGTTGTCCTCGACCCGCAGGAGGAAGCAGGAGACCAGCTCGCCGCGCTGGGCCTTGCCCGCGTTGAGGAAGGTCGGGGTGGCGGGCTGGAAGCGGCCGGTCATCATCTCGTCCACCAGCCGGGAGGCCAGGGCCTCGTCCCCCGCGCCGAGGAACAGCGCGGTCGCGACGACCCGGTCCTCGTACCGCTCCAGGTAGCGGGAGCCGTCGAAGGTCTTGAGGGTGTACGACGTGTAGTACTTGAACGCGCCGAGGAAGGTGCGGAAGCGGTGCTCGTGGGCGTACGCCTGCCGGTACGCCTCCTCCACGAACTCCCACCGGTAGCGCCGGATCGGCTCCCGTTCGTAGTAGTCGTTCTCGATGAGGTGGTCGATCTTCTCCTTGAGCGAGTCGAACACCACCGTGTGGGGATCGACGTGCTGGAGGAAGTACTGACGGACGGCCTCGCGGTCCTTGTCGAACTGGATCGCGCCGTCGCAGTCGTAGATGTTCAGCATGGCGTTCAGCGCGTGGTAGTCCTTGCGCGTGCCGATCGGCTCGCGCGGGGCCGCGGGGGCCGTGACCGGCGTGGTGAAGGTGTTCATGCTGCCTGTCGCTCCGTCGTCGATGAGTGTCGTGTCCAAAATTCCCGCAGCCCTTCCCGTACGGCGCGGACATCTCGTTCCGTGCCCAGCAGTTCGAATCGGTACAGCTCCGGGACCCGGCACTTCGCCGAGATCACCCGGCCGGCCAGGCAGTAGTCGGCGCCGAAGTTGGTGTTGCCGGAGGCGATGACCCCGCACAGCAGCGCCCGGTTGGCCTCGACGTTCAGAAAGCGGATCACCTGTCTGGGGACCGCGCCGGCTCGTTCACCGCCGCCGTAGGTCGGTGTGATCAGCACATACGGTTCGGTCACCTGCGGCGTGCCCTCGTGGCGCGGACGCAGGGGGATGCGTGTGGCCGGCAGGTCCAGCTTCTCCACGAAGCGTCTGGTGTTCTCCGAGACGCTGGAGAAATAAACGAGTTCGCTCATGGGTCGCCGTCTCCTCTCGCTCGTTCCCGTCTCTGCCCGAGGACCGGGAGGGAGGAGCGGTGCGGCGCGTACGGCTGGGGACCGGGGGGCCGTGGAACGGTACGCCTCACCCGGGGCCGTGCGTATGCCACCCGGCCCTCCCTCGGGGCCTCGGAGCGCGCGCACCGCTGTCCGGTGTGCGCACCGGTGGCAGGTCTTCGGACTCACGGGCGCGTCTCGTGTCGTTCGAGACTCCTACTGGCCGTCGCTTCCCGGGCCCGATGTGTCGGGCCCAGTGCGTATGACGGCGGTCGTTCCCGCTCACCGCTGCGGGGCAGTCCCGGTCTTTCACCGGGTTCCCTCTTGCGACGCCGAGCACAGCAGTGCCCGGCGAACCACCAGCACCGCCAACACTACATCTGGATGGCCGTGTGCGCGCACACCCCAGATGTTGTGTCGCTGGCGAAAGTTAGGTATACCTAAGTCCTGCTTCGGTCGACGGGGGCGGTGCCGCCTGCTCGCGGGACATTCCGCCCCGACGACGGCACGCGCACGGCGGACGCGGGGCGGAGCGCGGCAGGACGAGGAGCGGCGAGGCGGGATGAGGGGCGGCGCGGAATCACGGCGAGGGGCGCGAAGCGCCGTACTCGCGCTTCACGCCCCTCGCCCGGCACGGCCGCGAGGGCCCGCCGGCCCCCGTGGCGGGTGCGGGCCCCTCAGCCCTGGTCGTAGGTGTGGAACCCCCGGCCGGTCTTCCGGCCCAGCAGACCCGCCTCCACCATCCGCCGGAGCAGTGGCGGCGGCGCGTGGAGGGGCTCGCGGAACTCCTCGTACAGCGACTCCGCGATGGAGACGACGGTGTCCAGGCCGATCAGGTCCGCCAGCTTCAGCGGGCCCATGGGATGGGCGCAGCCGTGCTCCATGCCCGCGTCGATGTCGGCGGCCGAGGCGAATCCGGACTCCGCCATCCGCACGGCGGAGAGCAGATAGGGGATGAGCAGGGCGTTGACGACGAAGCCCGCCCGGTCCTGGGAGCGGATGACCGTCTTTTCGAGTGCGCTGGTGGCGAAGGCCTCGATCGTGGCGGTCGTCGCGGCCGAGGTGTGCAGCGAGGGGACCACCTCGACCAGTGGCAGGACCGGGACGGGATTGAAGAAGTGCAGCCCCACGACCCGGTCCGCGCGGCCGGTCGCCATGCCCAGCCGCATGATCGGCAGCGAGGAGGTGTTGGTGGCGAGGATGGCAGCGGGGTCCTCGGCAATCTTGTCGAGGGCGGCGAAGACCTCGGTCTTGGCATCCGCGTTCTCGACGACCGCCTCGATGACGAGCTGCCGGTCGGCGAGAACGTCCAGGCCGCCGGTGAACACCGTCCGGGCGAGCGCGTCCCGGGCCGCCTCCCGTTCCAGTCTTCCGCGCCGGACCGCCCGTTCGAGGGACGCGGCCATCCGGTCCCGTGCCGTGCGGGCGGCCACCGCGTCCACCTCGCAGACCACGGTGTCCAGTCCGGCCCGCGCGCACACCTCGGCGATCCCGGCGCCCATCTGCCCGCCACCGACCACGCCGACGCGTGCGATGCCCGCGCTCATGCCCGCACCTCCGTCCGGCGCACGAGGTGGCGGCTGTAGGCGTCCGGGGTGAAGAACTGTGGCAACTCGCCTGTCATGGCCGTCCGTTCGAAGAGTGCGCGGATGTCGTCCACGGGCGCCCACGGGTACTCGGCGCCGAGCGCCGCGACCTCGTCGTCGAGCAGCACCCCGACGGTCTCCCGGTCGACCACGCGGTGCCGCAGCCACTGCCAGATCTGCACTCGGGCGATCTCGGCCGTGGCGGCGTCCTCCACCAGGCCGTCGATGGTGACCGTTCCCTGCCCGCGCAGCCAGGCGGCGTAGTACCGCAGGATGACGGAGATGTTGGTGCGCACCCCTTCCGAGGTGGGCGGTCCGCTGATCCGGCGCACGGACAGCAGGTCGGCCGGGCCGGCCTCGACGTCGTCGCGGGTACGGTCGTGCTGGTGGGGCCGCCCACCGAGGACTCCGTCGAAGGCCGCGCGGCAGACGGGAACGAGGGCGGGGTGGGCGACCCAGGAGCCGTCGAAGCCGTCCTCGGCCTCCCGCTCCTTGTCCAGGCGGACCTTGGCCAGGACGGCCTCTTCGGCGGCCGGGCCCTCGCCAGGCACCTGGGCGGCCATCCCGCCGATGGCGTGCGCGCCACGCCGATGACAGGTACGGACGAGGAGGTCGGTGCAGGCCCGCAGGAAGGGGGTGGCCGCCGTGACCCGGGCACGGTCGGGAAGGAGGAAGTCGGACCGGTGGCCGAACGTCTTGATCAGGCTGAACAGGTAGTCCCAGCGGCCCGCGTTCAACCCCGCGCTGTGCTCCCGCAGTTCGTAGAGGATCTCCTCCATCTCGAACGCGGCCGTGATCGTCTCGATCAGAACCGTGGCACGGACGGTGCCACGGGGGATGCCGAGCAGTTCCTGGGCGAGGAGGAAGACATCGTTCCACAGCCGGGCCTCGTACCGGTTCTCCAGCTTGGGGAGATAGAAGTACGGGCCGCGCCCGGCATCGATCTGCCGCTGGGCGCAGTGGAAGAAGCAGAGGCCGAAGTCCACGAGCGCGGCGGGGACGGGGCGGCCGTCGAACTCCAGGTGCTCCTCGTCCAGGTGCCAGCCCCGGGGCCGCACCATGACCGTGGCGGGTCGTCCGCCGAGCCGGGACCCCTGGCCCTCCTGCGCGGCGAAGCCGATACGTCCCTCGACGGCGTCGAGCACGTTCAGCTGCCCGCCGATGATGTTGTCCCACAAGGGCGCGGTGGCGTCCTCGAAGTCGGCGACCCACACCTGGGCGCCGGAGCCGAGGGCACCGGCGGCCGTCCGGCGGTCCGGCGGGCCGGTGATCTCCACACGGCGGTCGGTGAGACCGGGCGCGGGCGGCGCCACTCGCCAGGTGGGGTCGTCGCGCACTGCGGAAGTGGCCACGGGGAAGTCGAGGGGCGAGCCCGCCGCCAGCCGCAGCGCCTGCCGGCGCCGTTCCTTCATCAGCTCCCGCCGACGTACCGCGAATGCGTCGACGAGCCGGCCGACGAACTCCAGGGCGGCGGGGGTGAGTATCTCGTCGTGCCGCTGACCGGGCGCCGCGAGGACACGGACGGGGCGGGTGAGTGCGGTGAGGGACATCGGGCTCTCCTGAGGAGGGGATGGGGGCGGAGGGGGACGGGAGACGGCCCGTCCCCCTCCGCCCGGCCGAGGACAGGGCGGACGAAGGGCCCCGGGACCTGTCTTCGAAGTGCCGCCTGCCGTGCGGTGCCCAGCACGCACGCTCGCCGCGTGGTCGACGGAGGCGTCCCCGTACACCCGGTACGGGAACGGTCCTCCGCCTCGCGCTCGCAGGACACCGCAGGGCCCGGCCTCCGGCCGGACGACGCCACTTCGACGACAGGCCCTAGTGGAACTGCTCCTCCTCCGTGGACCCGGCCAGGGCGGTGGTGGAGGAGGCGGGGTTGACGGCGGTGGAGACCAGGTCGAAGTAGCCGGTGCCGACCTCGCGCTGGTGCTTGACGGCGGTGAAGCCCTGCGCCTGCGCGGCGAACTCCTTCTCCTGGAGGTCCACGTACGCGGTCATGCCGTGCTCGGCGTAGCCGTGGGCCAGGTCGAACATGCCGTGGTTGAGGGAGTGGAAACCCGCCAGCGTGATGAACTGGAACTTGTAGCCCATCGCGCCCAGTTCACGCTGGAACTTCGCGATCTGGTCGTCGTCCAGGGCGGCCTTCCAGTTGAACGAGGGGGAGCAGTTGTAGGCGAGCATCTGGTCGGGGAACCGGGCGTGGACGGCCTCTGCGAACTCCCGGGCCTGCTCCAGATCGGGGGTGCCGGTCTCGACCCAGATGAGATCGGCGTAGGGCGCGTAGGCCAGACCGCGGGCGATCACCGGCGCCATCCCGTTGCGCACCCGGTAGAAGCCCTCCGCCGTGCGCTCCCCGGTGACGAACTCGGCATCGCGCTCGTCCACGTCCGTGGTGAGCAGGTTCGCCGCCAGGGCGTCGGTACGGGCGATGATCACGGTGGGCACATCGGCGATGTCGGCGGCGAGCCGGGCCGCGTTGAGGGTGCGGATGTGCTGCGAGGTCGGCACCAGGACCTTGCCGCCGAGATGGCCGCACTTCTTCTCGGAGGCGAGCTGGTCCTCGTAGTGGATGCCGGCGGCGCCGGCCGCGATCATCGCCTTGGTGAGTTCGAAGGCGTTGAGCGGGCCGCCGAACCCGGCCTCGGCGTCGGCGACGATCGGCGCGAGCCAGTCCGTGGTGTCACCGGCGTTCTCGGCGGTGGCGATCTGGTCGGCACGCAGCAGCGCGTTGTTGATCCGGCGGACCACCTGGGGCACGGAGTTGGCGGGGTAGAGGCTCTGGTCGGGGTAGGTGTGACCGGCCTGGTTGGCGTCGGCGGCGACCTGCCAGCCGGAGAGGTAGATGGCCTGCAGCCCGGCCTTCACCTGCTGCACCGCCTGACCACCGGTGAGAGCGCCGAGGGCATGGACGTAGTCGAGCTCGTGCAGTTGGCGCCAGAGCCTCTCGGCGCCGCGCCGCGCGAGGCTGTGCTCCTCGCGGACGCTGCCGGACAGGCGGACCACGTCCTCGGCCGTGTAGGTGCGCTCGATGCCCTGCCACCGGGGATCAGTGGTCCAGCGGAGCGCCAGTTCCTCGGCCGCCTGCGTCCTCGCTTCTGCCATGGCTGTCACGGTCTCCTCGGTCTGTATTGGCTGCCAAGCCCGCTGCCCGGATGAACAGAGGTGGCACTGCGTGTCGTTCTACTGGGGGTGCGGCCCGCCGTCACCGGGAGGTGGAGCCGGGCAATGTTGCCGGTGCAGATCGCCGTCAGTGCCGGGATCTCCGGCAGCAGGTCGGTAGAAGGGCCCCGGTTTCAGGCTGTGACTGCCGGGTTCGGCGGGCCGCACTACGACTCTGGCACTGGCACTCAGTGCCAACAAGCGGGGACGTATGCCAACCTTTGCGAATCTTCCCGTCGCCTTTTGCCAAGCTTGCGAAGGGTGCGAACCCGGAACGTTCCCGTACGCTGACCGGGGTCGGATCCCGGTGCGGAGGAGCGGTTCGATGAGCAAGACGTACGCGGGAGCACGGCTGCGGCGGCTGCGCGAGGAGCGCCGGATGAGCCAGGCGGACCTCGCCCGGGTCCTGAGCATCTCCCCGAGCTACCTGAACCAGATGGAACACGACTCCAGGCCGCTCACCGTCCCCGTGCTGCTCCGGCTGACCGAGGCGTTCGGCGTGGATCCCGGGTTCTTCTCCGAGCGCGACACCACACGTCTGCTGGCCGACCTCCGCGAGGCACTCGCCGGCGAGATCGCCGACTCCCGGGTCTCCGCCGCCGACCTCGGTGACCTGGCAGCCCGGCTGCCGGGCGTGGCCAAGGTCCTTCTCGACCTCGGGCGCCGCAACCAGCAGCTCTCCGAGAGCCTGGCCGGGGCGGCGGACGGCAGGGACCGTGACCGGAGAACCGTCTCCTCGCCGCACGAGGAGATCCGCGACTTCTTCTACCGCCGCCAGAACTACCTGCACGAGACCGACCTCGCGGCCGAGCGTCTGGCCGGTGAGATCGGCATCCGGCCGGGCGAGGTGACCGCGGCCCTCACATCGAGACTCGCGAAGGCGCACGGTGTTCGTCTGGCGGCCGAACCCGGGGCGCGACTGCACCGCTACGACGGCGCGAGCCGCACCCTTCACCTGTCCTCGCGGCTGCGGCCCGGCCAGCGGGCGTTCCGCATGGCGACCCAGCTGGCTCTGCTGGAGCACGGAGCGGACCTCGACCGGACGGCCACCGAGGACTTCCCGTCCGGATCGCCCACCCACGCGCTGGCGCGTATCGGAATCGCCAACTACTTCGCCGCCGCACTGGTCCTTCCCTACACCGCCTTCCACACGGCGGCCGAGGAGGCCCGCTACGACATCGAGCGTCTCACCGACCAGTTCGGTCTCGGCTACGAGACCGTCTGCCACCGGCTGAGCACCCTGCAACGGCCGCGACTGCGCGGGGTCCCGTTCTCCTTCGTGCGCGTCGACCGGGCCGGCAACCTGTCCAAACGCCAGTCCGCGACCGGCTTCCACTTCTCCCGGGCCGGTGGCACCTGCCCGCTGTGGAACGTGTACGAGGCGCTCGCGAATCCCGGCCGGATCCATGTCCAGGTCGCCGAGATGCCGGACGGCCGGCGCTTCCTGTGGACCGCGCGAGCCGTCACCCGGCACCGCGGCGGCTGGGGCGAACCCGGCAGGACCTACGCCATCGGTCTCGGCTGCGAGAGCCGCCACGCCCACCGGCTCGTCTACTCCGACGGCCTCGACCTCACCAACTCCTCGGCCGCGACCCCCATCGGCATGGGCTGCCGCGTCTGCGAACGTCTCGACTGCTCGCAGCGGGCCGCGCCACCCCTGGGCCGTCCGTTGCTTATCGACCAGAACAGCAGCACCTTCGTGCCCTACCCGGTCGGGAACGACCGGGCCGCCGATTGACCCTGGCGGCGGTCGCTTCGCCCCGGCACACGACGGCAGTACGTGCGTCCGCAGACGGGAGGGCTACGGCTTCCCCTGAGGTCAGGACGGCGGGGTGATTGACCTTCCTCTCTTTTCTTCGCTACGCGATCAAATATTGATCGAACTTGACCGCTTTACGGGCAAGTTCGGTCAGTGTCGCGGAAGTCGAATCGAACTGACATTCAAGCGGTACGGCTGGAATCCATGCGGTCCGGAGATCACCTTGTAGAGGGACAGCGGTGTTCGATTTTCCGGGGCTAGCATCCCGGTATTCCGCTTCATGCAATTGCATGGCGGGATTGCATGAAGCGTCTGCCTGCGGGTTCGCCCCCTCCGGTGGGGAGGGCAGGCGATAAGTCGGATGATCGAACGCCATGGTAAGGAGAGGTACATGGACCGCTACCGCAACGGCATGTCTGCCGGTTCCATCGAGACGAAGTGGGTCAAGAGCAATATGAGTACGGCCAATGGCCAGTGCGTGGAGTTGGGCACGCTGGCCGGAGGTAGGGTTGCCATGCGGAACTCCACGGACCCCGACGGCCCCGCGTTGATCTTCTCCGCGCTGGAGATCGAAGCCTTCGTGGACGGCGCGAAGAAGGGCGAGTTCGACGCCATGTGTGTCAACTAGAAAGAACACAAAATAAGTTCGGGCGGACACGCTGTCTTCACCATGTCATGATGAGCCATGCTCTTTTATGAATGGAGAATGCGTGTCCGCCCGTCCTGACAACGTTTCGCTGTTTCCGCAGCCCCGGAAGCGGGAGCTCACGCCGACTGCGGCCGGGCTCGTTCTCGGCGCGGAGCTACGGCAGTTGCGCACCCGGTGCGGCCTCACGGCAACAGCCGCGGCCAAGCTGATCAACGCATCGACTTCCAAGGTCAGCCGACTGGAGAGGGCCGAGAGCCCGCCCGACAGGAGGGACGTCCGCGAACTGGCCGCCCACTACCGGGCGAACGCCGCCAAGACGGCGGAACTTGAGGAACTGACCCGCCGGGCCCTTGATCCCGAGTGGTGCGACCGGTACTCGGACTACACCGGCGAGTACATGATGCGCCTCATCGCGCTGGAGTCGGAGGCCCGCAGCCTCTGGACGTATGAGTCCAAGCTCGCGCCCGGCCTGCTCCAGACGTCCGAATACGCCAGGAGGATCATCACCGACGGCCTGCGCGTCTCGGAGGGCGATCAGGTCGAGCAGCGCGTCGCCCTGCGAGAGGAACGCCAGAGGCGCTTCTTCGACCAGGACGACCCGCCGCGCGGCACCTTCCTCCTCGATGAGTCCGTGCTGCTCCGTCAGGTCGGGACGCCACAGATCATGGCCGGCCAGCTGCACAAGCTGGAGAGCTTCATCGACAGACCCGGCGTCACGATCCTCTTCGTGCCCCTGAACGGCGCCTTCGTCTCCAACTACAATTCCATGACCCATCTGGCGTTCGGCCAGGGCGGGCCTCCTCCGATGGTCTATGTCGAAGGCGACGACGAGGCGACCTACATCGTGAAGACCGAGGACGTGGAGCGGCGGATGGAGTCACTGCTCCGACTCGGCCATGAGTCCGCCGCTTCCTGGCGCGACAGCCGGACCATACTCCGGGATGCCATCCGGCGTTACGAGCGATAGCCCCGGCGTCACTGCCTCGGCGGAACCATGGCCAGGCCGCCGTACTCCGTCCACTCGATGCTGCGCTGGCGTTGTTGCAGTTCTGAGCTCGGCCGCCAGTCCGTCACGTCCACGAGTCCGGGGCGCTGGACCACCAGACCGTCGAAGTAGTCGTCCACCTCCCGGCGTTCGCGTACACGGCCCCAGGAGTCGTGGGTCTGCTCACGCATGAACTCCGTGACGTCGTGGCGGAGCTGCGCGTCATCGCTGACCAGTTGGCAGATCACGAACATGCTGCCGGGCTTCACTCGCTCGACGGTCCGGCCGACGATGTCCTTCGGACGGTTCTTGTCGGGGATGCAGTGCAGTACCGAGTTGAACAGGACGCCGACAGGATCGCGGAGGTCGATGAGACTCGTGAAGTCGGGGTGGCCGAAGATGTAGGGCGTGTCACCCATGTCGGCGGAGATGATGGCGGTCCGGTCGTTCTCGTCCAGGATGGACCGGCCGTGGGCCAGGACGACCGGGTCGTTGTCGACATAGACGACCCGTGAGGTGTGGTCGACGGCCTGGGCGATCTGGTGGACGTTGTTCTGCGTCGGCAGTCCGGAGCCGAAGTCGACGAACTGCCGGATGCCGTGCTCCTCGGCCATGACCCGCACCACGCGTTCCAGGAACCAGCGGTTGTTCCGGGCCAGGGCCTTGGTGCTGGGCGCCGATTCGAGCAGCTCCTCACAAGCCCTCTGATCGACCTCGTAGTTGTGGTGCCCGTCCAGTAGGCAGTCGTACATCCTCGCTGCGCTGGGAATGGATAAATCGACACGCCTGATGTCTGTCAACGGACAGTCCCTCCCGGTTCGAGCCCCGTTTCTCGCCAGGGTTGCGAACCCATCGTAGAAGGGCAGCCCGAAGCGCACCACCGCTTCGTGAGCAATGGTGGCGAGGGGTGGCGCGAATATGGCGATTCCGCGTTGACGGTCGCACCAATATGCGAGAGGCGTTACAAAAGGGGCCTGTGCTCCTCCAGTTGTTCGAGTTCTGTGGTGGGCAGGAGCCGCTGGGCGGTCAGCAGCAGCACGGTGACCGATGCCGGATCGAGGCCCATCAGATCGGCGATGGCGTCAGGGTCCAGCCGCATCCGCCACCGCAGTACGACCGCGTCCGCGGCGTCGTGGGGCAATGAGCGGTAGAGCCGGGTCACGGCAGGAGCGGAACCGTCTGTCCCGAGGCTTCTCGCGTGGACCTCGGCGCTCAGCCGGCGCCAGGCATCGGCCGCCGGCTGAGCGCATCGCAGGTAGTTGTCCCATTGGCGCTCGACGGTGTCGAGCGCGGTGGACACGGCTGCCCGTGCGACGGTCTCGTCAAGCCTGGTGCGCGCGTACAGAAGGTAGTGGTCCTTGTGCAGTTGCACGAACGCGAGGAGGTCGAGCCTGCGCCGGCCGTTCTGGCCGTTCGGGTCGCTCTGCGATGTGAGGGGCATGGGACGGGGCCGGAGACGGCTGGTCGGCTGGGCGGGCGTGAGGGGTCGGCGGTGGATGTTCGTGGTGGCGCTGGGCGTCCGGGTGGGGTGATGAATCTCCGACACGGGCTCTTCCTCAAGTTCCACGCACCCGGGCGGCGCGGATGCGGTCCTCGCTTGTGCGCCGGACCTCTGGCAGCCAATGGGCCTCTCCTGGGCCGAGGCGGTCCGGGAGGGCGAGTGCCGGAGCTGTGACGGCCGCGCGGAACCGGCGGACGTGTCCGCTCGCGTCCCACGTGCAGCCGCTGAGCGTGCACGGGAATGTCGTCTTGCTCGATACCGCCACCACGAAGGCCGGTGTGGCGACGAGGTCAGCCGAAGAGGGTGAGGCCGGAAGCGACGTCCGTAACCACTGCGGATCGGTATCCGGAACTGATACCGTTCATTTGCCCGGAGGCTGGCTGATGTCGGCCTCGGCGAAGCAGGTCAGGCATTCGATTCTCCAGTCAGATCTATTCGCACCCTGGGTATGGCCGCAATCCATTTCCAGGGCGGGCGCCCCTCGTTGGGAACTGGTTCGACCGTACCGCGTATTGCCCCTCGAATGCCCGCCCAAGGGCCCCCGTGCAAAGTCAGATTTTCGGCGGGGCAGAATCATCGGGGTCGAGCGAAGAATCGAAAATACATTCCCGTCTGAGAATCCCGGGCGTCTCGCCCGAGACTTCATTCTGTGCGACGGGACTTGCTCGGACTCCGGCAAACCCTGCCCGCTTCCGCGTCCCGAGGCGTCCCGAGGCGTTCCGGCCCGCCGACGCCCGCGTCGTTTCAGGGTGTCGACGGTGTGGTTGTGATCTCTTCGCCGAACCCGGCCATTCTCGGGCGGGACTTGGCCCGGGACGGCTCGGATCTCGAAGTGGCCACCGTCGCCGGAGGACATCGAGGTTGGCGGAGGCGTCCGTGTCGTCGGCGCGGTCGGCGCGATGCGGAACAGTGCCGCCCCCAGCTGAGAGGCCGGTCGGAGGGTTGCGAGCGGGGTTTCCGTGCCGCTGTCGGAGTTGCCCGCCCGCCACTGGAAGAGGCCCCTCTGACCGCCCATGGCACTGCCGATACACCAGACGGCAAGGGGCTTCCCGTCGGCGGGTGGGGCAGCGCTTCCCGGAGGTGTACCTCGTACATGGCCTCGATCCGCCCGACCCCCTCGCGCACACGGGCCGGCCGCTCCACCGTCAGCGGGCCCGCGGCGAGCGCGGTGACCGCGTCCGTCCGCCGGTGCCGGCCGAATCCTCCGCCCCTGGGCCCTCGGGTCCCGAAACCGGTGACCAGTGCGTGCGGGAGGTAGCCGGTGCGTACGCCCGGCGCCCGGCCCGGCGTCCGGTACGGCCGCTCCAAGAGGGGTCTCCTTGCGCGTTCCTGTCGTACCGACAGCGCTCGGCAGATTCGTCACGGTCGGTCGAGCCGCCCGGGGGGCAATGGCTTCGACTCGAACTGATCTTCGCAAAGGCTTCATCTTTGTGTACAACCTTCCATGCTCGCTCCGGGTCTGGCTTGTCGGGTCAGTAGATCCATAGACCAGATTTGGGGAGCAAATGCGTATTCGTGCCGTTGTGGCTGCTGTCTCCGGCGCCCTGACCCTGTCCGCACTTGCCGTGCCGGCCTCGCAGGCGAGCAGCCCTGCGTTCGCGCCGGCGCGCACGGACGCCGCCCCGGTGATCAGCAAGGCCGTCGTGAACAGCGGGAAGCCGATCGTGCTCGGTACCACCGCCACCAAGAAGGTGACGGTGTCCGTCACCGCGTCCCACCCGTCGGGGATCAAGGACGCTCTCTCCTACATTTGGAGGGGCCGAGAGAGCAACCCGAAGCTGTACGACTTCGGGTTCCACCCGGAGGCGGGAAGGGCCACGTGCAAGGCCGCGAACACCACGACCTCCACCTGCACCCTCACCATCACGGTCGATCCCGGGTACCTGTGGAACACCAACGCCACGACCTGGCGGGTCTACGCCGGTGCATGGGGCAAGGACGGCAACTTCACCGAGAAGGAGACGTTCTCCTCGGTCAGGTTCCAGCGGCTGTCGCGGCTGACGGTCAACGCCTCCCCGGAGCCCGTGAAGAAGGGCGGCACCATCACGGTCACGGGCAAGCTGGACCGGGCCAACTGGGA
Source organism: Streptomyces sp. NPDC057697 (assembly GCF_042799335.1). Taxonomy (NCBI): domain Bacteria; kingdom Bacillati; phylum Actinomycetota; class Actinomycetes; order Kitasatosporales; family Streptomycetaceae; genus Streptomyces; species Streptomyces sp. NPDC057697. The sequence continues at coordinate 98,532 of NZ_JBHVJA010000012.1, forward strand.
CACCCGTAAGTACGCGGGCTACGCGTCCCAGTCAGTCAAACTCCAGTTCCGGAAGAAGAACAGCAGCACGTACACCACCGTCAAAACGGTGAAGGGCTCCCACACCGGCACGCTGAGGACCACGGTCAAAGCGGTGGAAGACGGCTACTGGCGCTGGAGCTTCGCCGGTACGGCCTCGACTCCCGCGGTCAACGCCGCCGGTGACTTCGTCGACGTGAAGTAGCCCCGCAGCGTCCTGTGGCGGGAGAACCGAGGAGACCGGCGGACCAGGCCCTTCGTCGCTTCCGCGAGGGGCCTGCTTCCGCCCGGGAGCTACCGCGGTTTCTCGTCGACCCCTTCGAGGGCGCTGCCGACAGCAGTGTCGTGCTCCGTGGGACGACATCTCTCCCGCCCTCGGGTAGGCGCGCGTGTGCTTCGGCTGTCGGTGCGAACGTCCAGCTATCGGTGGTGAGTTGGGTGGATCCCGGCTTCCCGGTGGCATGATGCCGTACCAAGGGCAGTTGCCCGGTGTCCGGGTGATTCGGGGGTGTCATGGGAGCGGGTGGACTCGCCGCGGCCGCTGTCGGGGTCCTGGCGGCTGTGATCAGAGGGAGAGCGACCGCAGCGGGCGAGCAGGCCGCGGTGGCTGTCGCGCAGGTCGTACGAGACCGGCTGGGGGCGTCGGATCGCGGTCGGGCCGCACTGGCGGATCTTGAGGAGACCGGGGCGTGCTCCAAGGCGCAGACCGGGGCAACGGCGGTTCTCGCCGAGGAGATCGAGACCGATCCCCGGTTGCGGCGCGCACTGACGGCACAGCTGAGCTCACCGCAGGCTGCCGGCGGCACGGGCGTCGACCGCAGCCGGATCCGAGGCGACGCTCCGATCCTGGACGACAGCGGGGAGATCGCCTTCAGGAAGCCGACGTCGGCGACCGGCATGGCGGCGCTCGTGGTGGCCGTGTCGGTGACCCTCGCCGTGATCGTCCTCGCCGTGTACGGCGGGAGCCGGTTCCTCGGCTCTGACGACTCTCCGCACAGCGGTCACGGCTCCGCATCTGCGACAGCCGGCAAGAACGGGGGTTCGGCGTCGGGCGGCGGCAGCGAGGGACGGACCATCGCACCTCGTGCGCTGACCGCGGCCGAGACGAAGGACGTGGTGCCCGGACTGGAGGACATGCCGCCGGGCTGGGCAGTCGGCAGTGCGCGAAACGGGTTCCCCGCCGAGGGGGCCAAGGGATGCAATGCGGGAACCGCGAACTATGAGAACCCGGAAAAGAACTCTGGCAACCTCGAAGTGACCTACCGCGTGACCGCGTGCCGAAACGTCCGAACGGTGACCGATGGGTACGCGCAGGCGTTGAAGGACGTCGCGACCAGCGATCCGGAAGAGACCCGTATCGCGACGCCGAAGTGTGGTGATGAGAGCTTTGCGACCCGCTACACCGTCACTGACAGCCAGAGGGACTGGAACGGTGATCATGTCGAGATCCGGGCCCGGGTGGGAGCGGTCTTCATCGACATGAACTACGGCCCGATCGGCGACGGTCCCGAAAGGACCGACTCCCTGGAACGGGCCCAGGAACTCATGCGGCTCGTCTGCGACCGGGCTGTCGCTTCACAGAGCACGCCCTGAGCGTCTCTCCTCAGTGTCCCAGGGGCGGCCCCGTGCCGCCAACCGCGTCAGGGGCCGCTCTGCCGCCGGGCGCGTGGCGCCCGGTCTTCGACGCCGGCCTGAACGAGGTCCGCCCGCGCGGCGCGTCCGCATCCATGGGATCGCCGCAGGCCCTGGCGGGCCTCGATCTCGCCGCTGCGGACACCGCGGCCGCTACCGGGAAACCGTCGCGCCGGACCGGGGCCCTCCAAGCGGGAGAACCGCTGCCCGGCCGGAGCGGACGCCCTACCACGGTGCGTCCGGACCAGCTCCGGGGCCGATCCGCCGTTCCGACGCCGCGGATACGTAATCGCCGAGTGTGTGCCTCGGCTCCCAGCCCCGGTCGCGGGCCCGGGACACGTCGAGGGTGACGGGCCGCGCGAGTTGATCGACTGCGTAGCGGGTCAGGAGCGGTTCCGATCGTGGTCGAAGACGGGATGCCGACTGCACCACGTGTGCCGCGGCACGGGCGAACGCGAGTGGAAGACGCACGATCCGGGTGCGTACGCCATGGGCGCGCAGGACCATGTGGACGGCTTCGTCGCGGTCGTAGGGTGCGGGGTCGGCGATGTTGTAGGCGCCGGGCGGCCATCCGGCGGCCATGAGGCAGGCGTCGGTGAGGTTCTCGACAGCCGTCAGGCTGAGGCGGACGCTCGGGCCCGGCAGCATGAGCACAGGGCCCCGGACGCGGGAGAGCAGACGGGGCACCAGATGGGGGTCCCCTGCTCCGTAGACCGCCCGGGGTCGCAGGACCACGGCACCGGCGGCGAGCGCCAGCGCCTCACCGGCGGCCTTGGTGCGGCCGTAGGCGTTCAGATGTCCGCCCACCGGATGTTCCTCGGTGATCGGGGACCGTCGGCTGGGCGCGTAGACGCTCGCACTGCTCACCCACACCACCGGCCGGCCGGCTGCCGCCTCGAACATCCGGGCCGTGCCGTCGATGTTGACGGCGCGCATGGCGGCTTCGGCCGGGGAGCCGGGTACCGGGTCACCGACGGCGGCCGCGCAGTGCACGACGAGGTCCGCGCCGGACAGATCCGGCACCTCGCACCCGGCGTCCCAGGGCACGTGCCGGCCCACCGGGCCGGGGCGGCGTCCGACGCACAGGACATCGGCACCACGGGCGGCGGCCGTGACGGCGACGTGCGAGCCGCAGAATCCGCTTGCCCCGGTGACGGCGATCGTGGTCATCGGTTCTCCGGGGCTCGATGGCTGTCGGTGGCCCGGACGGTGAGGGAGCGCCACCCGGGCAGGGCCGCGCCCCGGTCGACGCGGGCACGCAGGACGGTGGGGCGGTGAGCGGCGAGCGCGGCGAGGGTGTCGTCCAGCTGTGCGCGGGCCAGGCGTGCGCCGGGGCAGGCGTGTGGGCCGGCGCCGAAGACGAGACGGGACACCGCAGGGGGCTCGGGGCGCAGGGCGTCCGGCGGTCGGCGGTGGGCCCGTGCGGCGTGACGGGCCACCAGGATCAGACGGTCCCCGGCCCGGACCGGGCAGCCGCCGAGATCCGCGTCGGCGCCCGCCACGCGGGGCAGCAGCGGGGACGGGGCGATCACCCGCAGCAGTTCGTCCACCAGGGCCGGGCGCAGCCGGTCGTCCGCCGCCTGGTGCCACAGCCGGGCGTCGGCGCACCAGGCGACGGCGCGGGGAAGCGCCGCGACGGTGGTGTTGACGGTGGCGACCGCGAGCATGGCCCGCAGAGCCGTGTCCGCTGCCGCGCCGGAGTCCGGTGCGAGCAGCGCCTCCAGCCGTGCTGTCGCCGCGGCGGCCGCCCGCGAGGTGCCAGGAGGCCGGGGGCCGGGCAGGTGGTCGCGTACGGCGGCGGCCGCGGCGGAGGCGGCCGCCTCCGCGACGGCCGCCGGGTCGCCGGCCGTGCCCAGGAGCGCGCACACGGTGGCCCCGGCCAGTTCGCGGGCCAGCGGTACGAGGTCGACGTCGTGGCCCGAGCCGAGCGGGGCCAGACGGCGGTCCAGGACGTCCAGCCACACCGGACGGAGCCGCTCCACCCCCGCCGCGCCGAGAGCGTCGGCGACCTCGCGCCGGGTCGCGCGGTGACCGGTGCCGTCCTGGTCGAACAGTGTTCCGCCCGCGGACAGTTCCCGGGCGGCGCCGCCCGTGGTGCCGGCGGCGGTGCGGTCCAGCGGGATCCGGGTGAGTGCCCGCCGGTACGGCTCGGTGCCGTGCACCAGCACCGCGCCGCCGATGCGGGCCACCGTCCGGTGGCGGGTGGCGGCGAGGAGGGCGAACAGCAGGGGGTGGGAGCGGGTGTACACGCGCCGGTCGCGGCGGCGGGCGGCGCGCAGGGCGGATCCGGTGGGAACGGTGGTCATCTGACGTGCACCTGCTTGGGATCGGCGGGACAGTAGCGGCGGTCCCAGCACCACAGCAGGGTGCGGCGGGCGCCCCACGCCCGCAGGCGGCGCAGGCTGGTGCGGACCACCATGTGCTCGGCCCGTGTGATCCGTTCACTGTGCTCGCGCGCCCGGTTGAGCAGGACGACGTCCTCGGCCGGCCCCTCCAGAGGTGTGCGGGGCGTGCCCCCGCAGCGCAGGTACAGCGCGGCCGTGATGGCGAGGTTGTGCCCGTGACACAGCACGTAGGGAGCGCGGTAGCGCGGGTGCCGGTGCTCGGTGCGGTAGCGCCCGTACACCGCTGTCAGCCTGATGGCCGCCGGGAGGAGGTGGCGCTCGGCGAACGAGGGGTTCTCGTCGTGGCGCGGCAGGCTGCGGCCACAGGCCATGTCCGTGCCGCGGGCGAACTCGGCTCGCGCGGCGGCGATCCAGCCGGCGTCGGGCAGGCAGTCGGCGTCCGTGCGCACGAGCGACTCGGCGCCATGAGCGACGGCGTACCGGAAGCCGGTGTCGACGGCGGCGCCGGTGCCCCGTTCCTCTTCGTGGACCAGGTGCACGGGGAACGGGGCCGTGGCGGCGAAGCGGCGTACGACATCGGAGGTTGCGTCGGTGGAGGCGTTGTCGACGGCGACCAGGACGAAGTCGGTGTCGGTCTGGGAGGCAAGGGCGGCGAGGGTCGCCCCGATCCCGGCCTCCTCGTTGTAGGCGGGCACCACCACCCACAACGGCTCCGCACTGCCGGGCGCGTTCATCCCCGGCTCCGTTCGGCCAGGCGCCGGGCGGCCAGGCGGGCGGCCGCGGCACGGTCGGGCTTCAGGGAGCGACCGGACAACGGGACGTCGGCGAGCAGCACCGCGTCCGGGCGGGCGGACCCCATGCGCTGCAACGGCCCGGCCAGGGCGGCCCGGAGCCGGTCGCGGTCCGTCCCGGGACTCGGCTGCACGACGGCGGCCAGACGCTCGTCGCCGTCACCGGCCGGTACGCCCACCAGCACCGCCAGTTCGACGCCCGGAACGTGCAACGACGGTTCGTACAGACCCGGGTAGATGTTCTCCGCATGCCGCAGCACCATGTCCTTGCTGCGGCCCTCCAGCACGATCCGACCGGCGTCGAGGCGTGCCCGGTCGCCGGTGGCCACCCACATGTCCGGCTCCTCGCCCAGGTATCGGTGCCGCGCGGCCGGGCCCGACAGCAGCAGCTCACCGGACCCGTCGGTCTTGGCCACCACCCCGGGAAGGGGCGCGCCGACCAGATCCCCCTCGCCGGTGAAGGCGGCCTTGTCGGCCTGCTCGACCGCTGCGGCGGGAAACAGCTCGGTCAGCGCGTAGACGCCCCACGCCTCCTCGGCACCCGCGTGCTTGACGCGGGTGAGGAGGTCGGCGCTCGCGGGAGCCGATCCGGTCCACACGCGTCCGGTGAACCGGGCGCCCCGCGCCAGCAGTTGCCGAAGCTTCGGCGGTGTCAGGTAGGTGGCCTGCGGGCCGAGCCGGCGCAGCTGCCGGGCCAGCCCGCGCAGGGAGCGGGCGGGCAGGGCGACCGGCGCCCCGCTCGCGAGGGACGGTACGAGGACGAAGAAGGTGCCGCCGAGGACGGGCCGCCCGGCCTCGGGCCGGACCAGACCGGCCACCGTGGTCATGCCGGCGGCGAGCGAGGAGCGGGTGTGGACCACCGCGCGGGGCTGGGAGGTGGTGCCCGAGGTGAACACGATGACCGCGTCGCCGTCCTCGTCCACCGGCGGCGGCAGCGGCACGGTTCGGACGTCGGCGTCCAGGGCGGGGGCGCAGCCGGGCAGCCGCGGCCCGACCGTGGCCACCGGACCGATTTCGGCGAGGTCCGGAAGGGCCAGGTGGGCCCGGCGGGCGAGCGGCCGGGCCCACCCGGCGACGGCCTGGGCGGTGGCGTCCGCGAGCACGACATCGGGGCGGGCCAGGGCGAGCCGGGCGCGCAGCACGTCCGGCCCGGCGCCCGGGTCGAGCACCGCGGTCCGTGCGCCGAGCCGGTGCACGGCGAGCATCACCGCGAGGGCCCGGGGTCCGGGACGAACGGCGACGCCGACGGTGCTGCCGCGTCCCGTGCCTTGTGTGTGCAGGGCGGCCGTATAGCGGTCGGAGAGGTCGGCCAGGTCCCCGAACGTGGCCCTGGTGCGCATGGCCCCGGTGCGGGTGGTCCCGAGGATGGCGGGCCGGTCGGGGTGGCGCCGAAGCGCGTGGGCGAGGGTGTCGAGCATCAGCGCGGGTCCTCTCCGTGACGGCCCGGCCCCTTGTCGAGGTACCAGCGGGCGGCGCCGACCGGGCCGTAGGCGCGCAGTCGGCGGGTGGAGTTCTCCACGACCATGTCGCGGGCGTGGACGATGGCGGTGGTGTGGCGGCGCACCCGGTTGAGGAAGAGGCGGTCGGTGGGGGAGGGGCGGCGAGGCATGCCGCCGACGGCTTCGTACAGGGTGGCGGTGACGGCCATGTTGTTGCCGGCGTGCATTCGGTAGGGGGTGAGGTAGCCGTGGCGGCGGTGGTGGGCGGGGCGGATCCGGCCGAAGAACGCGGCGACGCGGACCAGCGCGCGGAAGGCGGCCCGCCCGGCCGGCCCGTGCTCGTCGCGGCGTGCGTCGATGCGTCCGCACACCAGACCCGCACCGTGCCGCAGGGCCTCGCGGGCACCGGACGTCCAGCCGGGGTGCGGCAGGCAGTCGGCGTCGGTGCGGGCCAGCAGCGTCGCGCCGTGCTCGATCGCGTACCGGAAACCGGTGTCCACCGCGCAGCCCACCCCCTTCTCCGGCTCGCTGAGGACATGCACCGGGAACGGCGCCCAGCGGGCGAAGTCGCACGCGACCGCCGCGGTGCCGTCACTGGAGGCGTTGTCCACGACGACGAGGGTGAAGTCACGGTCCTGCTGGCGGGCCAGCGCGAGGAGCGTGCTGCCGATCAGCTTGGCCTCCTGGTGCGCGGGCACCACCACCCACAGGGCGCTCATGCCTTCTCCCACACCATGGTCATGATGCTCACGCCCCCGCCCAGGCCCACGAACAGGACCCGGTCACCGGCCCTCAGCTCCTCGTGGACGCGGTCGAGCTGCACGCCGAGCGTGGCACTGGCCATGTTGCCGAGCTCGGGCACCGTGACGACGAGCCGGTCCCGGGGGACTCCGGTGAGCTCCACGAACCGCTCCAGATACGGAACGGTGACCTGGTGCACCAGGATGTGCCGGAAGTCGTCCCACGCCAGCCCGGTGCGCTGCCGCATCCGGTCGAGCACCGACGTGCCGACCTTCTCGAACACCTCGCGCAGCTCGCTGCCGTCCCCGTGGAAATACGTGTGCTCGTCGCCTCTGGGGTGGCGCGAACCGCCGCCGAAGATGCCCCCGACCGACCAGTGCTCGGAGTGCGTCTCGGTGGCCACGTCGAGTATGCCGCCCCGCTCCACCGCCTCCAGGACGACTGCGGCTCCCGCGTCCCCGAAGGTGTAGCCGGCGAACCCGTCCCGGAACTGGTCGGGGCCGGTCGGCTCGTGCCGCACCGCGCGGCTCGGCGTCTCCCCGGTGACCACCAGGGCCCGCCGGGCCCGGCCGGCGAGAATCATGGCACGTGCCGTGTCGATGCCGTTGACGAAGCTGTTGCAGGCGTTGGTCACGTCCAGCGCGTGCGCCCGGGAGCCCAGTTCGGCCTGCACGATGTGCGCGGTCGCGGGTTCGGCCACGTCCCGGGTGGCGGAGGCGAACACCAGCAGGTCCACGTCGTGCGGGGCCAGTTCAGCCCTGTCCAGGGCGGTCCGGGCGGCTCGTACCGCCAGCGTCGAGGCGTACTCGTCGTCCGCGACCGCCCGACGCGCGGTGATGCCGGTGGCCCGTTCGATTCCCCGAGCGGGCAGGGACACCCCGGAGGCCGCGACGAGCCGCTGTTGAAGGACCTCCGACGTCACTTCGAGGTCCGGCAGGCAGGAAGCGACCGCTGTGATGCCTGCCCGGCGTACTCCGCCGCGAACCGTGTGATCTATGTGCATGGGGTGGAGGCTACGAGCAGATTCGAACAGCGCGCCTGAGCGCTCGTACTCAACTCGTCTAGTGCTCCGACCGGCACGCTCCGCCGGGGTCGCGCGGTACGGCGTCTGGCCGGTCACCCTCCACGGTCCCGGCCCGTGCGCGGCGGAGCCCACGCCACGGCCGTCCGCACCCCCAGGCCCGGGCGCGGCGGGGACGAACCGAACCGGAGGCGCCTCCCTCATGGGAGGGCCGGGTGCTCCCGGGAGGCACCCGGCCCGAGGAGATCCCCGGGTCAGGTGCCTTTTCTCGGGTGCCTAGAAGAAGCCCAGCTTCTTCGGGGAGTACGACACCAGCAGGTTCTTCGTCTGCTGGTAGTGCTCCAGCATCATCTTGTGGTTCTCCCGGCCGATCCCGGACTGCTTGTAACCGCCGAAGGCCGCGTGTGCCGGGTACGCGTGATAGCAGTTCGTCCAGACGCGGCCCGCCTGGATGGCGCGGCCCGCCCGGTACGCGGTGTTGATGTCGCGCGTCCAGACACCGGCGCCGAGCCCGTACAGCGTGTCGTTCGCGGTCCTGATCGCGTCGTCGAAGTCGGAGAAGGACGCGACCGCCACGACGGGGCCGAAGATCTCCTCCTGGAAGACCCGCATCCGGTTGTCGCCCTCGAAGACGGTGGGCTGGACGTAGTAGCCGCCCGCCAGCTCTCCGTCGTACTCGATCCGCTCTCCGCCCGTGAGGACCTTCGCGCCCTCCTGACGGCCGATGTCCAGGTACGAGAGGATCTTCTCCAGCTGGTCGTTGGAGGCCTGGGCGCCGATCATCGTGTCCGTGTCCAGCGGATGCCCCGGCACGATCTGTTCGGTACGGGCGATGCCCGCCTCCAGGAACGCGTCGTACATCCCTCGCTGGATCAGGGCGCGCGACGGGCAGGTGCAGACCTCCCCCTGGTTGAGGGCGAACATCGTGAAACCTTCGAGCGCCTTGTCGCGGAAGTCGTCGTCCGCGTTCCACACGTCGTCGAAGAAGATGTTGGGGGACTTCCCGCCGAGTTCCAGGGTCACCGGCTTGATGTTCTCGGAGGCGTACTGCATGATCAGCCGGCCCGTCGTCGTCTCACCGGTGAAGGCGATCTTCGCGACCCTCGGGCTGGAAGCGAGGGGCTTGCCCGCCTCCGCCCCGAAGCCGTTCACGACGTTGACGACGCCCGGCGGCAGCAGATCGGCGACCAGCTTCAGCCATACGTGGATGGAGGCCGGGGTCTGCTCGGCGGGCTTGAGGACCACCGCGTTGCCCGCCGCGAGCGCCGGGGCGAGCTTCCACGTCGCCATCAGGATCGGGAAGTTCCACGGGATGATCTGCGCGACGACCCCGAGCGGCTCATGGAAGTGGTACGCGACCGTGTCGTCGTCGATCTCGCCGAGCGAGCCCTCCTGGGCGCGCAACGCTCCGGCGAAGTAGCGGAAGTGGTCGATGGCCAGCGGGATGTCGGCCGCCAGGGTCTCCCGCACCGGTTTGCCGTTGTCCCAGCTCTCGGCGACCGCGAGTTCCTCCCGGTGGGCCTCCATCCGGTCGGCGATCCGGTTGAGGATGCCCGCGCGTTCGCCCGCCGCGGTGGCTCCCCAGGAGGGCGCGGCGGCGTGCGCCGCGTCCAGCGCGAGTTCGACGTCCTCGGCCGTGCCCCGGGCGATCTCGGTGAAGGGGCGTCCGTTGACGGGGCTCGGGTTCTCGAAGTAGCGACCACGGACGGGCGATACGTACGCGCCGCCGATCCAGTGGTCGTAGCGGGACTCGTACGAGACGATGGCGCCCTCGGCACCCGGCGCGGCGTAACGGGTCATCTCTGTGGCCTCCCGGATCCGGTGCCGCCCGCCGTTGGACGGCCCTCGGCGCGACGGTAGACCACGACACGTTGCAACCCCGTTGCACGGCGCGCGGGGCTATCGCAGCTCGGCGCCCAGGGACCGGGCCCTGGCGAGCAGTGCCGGGCGCTGACCGGCGGGTACGGCCGCCGCCAGCGCCTCCCACACCGGGAGGTCGTTCTCGCCCCACGGGCTGTACGCCCAGTCGGCCAGCAGCCCCGGGTCACCGCGCGCGATGAGCGCCGCCCGCAACTGCTCTTCGAGACGGCGCCGGAGGCGGCTGATGGACGGTGCCCGCGAAGCCGGGAGCAGCGGCCCCGGATAGGCGCCCAGAGCCGCCGTCACCGCGCCCGACGCCAGCCGGCGCGCGACCGTGTCGAAATCCGCGTCGACCCGCGCGGAGAGGCGGTAGGGGCGGGAGAGCAGGAGCTCCGGACCGAGCAGCCGCCGCAGCCTGGAGAGTTCGGCCCGCAGGGTCACCGGGGTCACCGACTCGTCCTCGTACAGTTCGACCAGGAGCTCGTCGCCGCCGAGGCCCTCGGGACGGCGGGCCAGCGTGGCCACGATCTCGCTGTGCCGCCTGCTGAGCCGGATCCTGCGGCCCCCCGCCACCAGCAGCGCCTCGTCCCGGCCGAGGGCGCTGAGCCGGACCGCTCCGCGGGGCGCCGCCGGGGCGAGCAGCGCCAGCTGTGTCTCGGCGGCCCGAGCCACCGCCTGCACGAACGCCAGGCTGTGCGGATGCGCCAGCCGGTCCCCTCCGGTGATGTCCACGGCCCCCAGGACCCGTCCGGTGTGCGGGTCGTGCAACGGCGCCGCCGCGCAGGTCCACCGCTGGACCGGCCGGAGGAAGTGCTCGGCGGCGAAGACCTGTACCGGGCGGTCCACGGCGATGGCCGTCCCCGGAGCGTTGGTCCCGGCCGCCGACTCGGCCCAGCGCGCGCCCTCCACGAAGTTCATCCGTCCGGCGGCCCGGCGGGTCACCGCGGGCCCCTCGACCCACAGCAGCCTGCCGTGCGCGTCGCACACCGCGAGCAGATGTTCCCCGTCCGTCGCGTAGGCGCCCATCAGCTCACGGATCACCGGCATGGCGGGAGCCAGGGGATGGCTTTCGCGGTACGGGCCGAGGTCGTCGTTGCCCAGCTCGACCAGGGCCGCGCCGTCCGGGCTGACCCTGGCCCGCGCCGAGCGCCGCCACGACTCGCCGACGACGGGGCGCACCGGCCGTTCCAGCCGCCCCGCCGTGGTGAACGCCTCGTGCGCGTGGCGCAGTTCGACGATCCGCTCACCGGGGTCCGCGTCGGCTGCCAGGGCCACCCAGGGATCCAGCAACTCACCCTCCGTCCAGCGGCGTCGTGACCACCCCATCGTCGTCGCGGGCGGCCGCCGCGACAACCGTGGCGCACCGGGCGGACCGGCCCGTCGGCGGCCGCTCAGCCGCCCGAGTACAGATTGACGAGGCGGATGTAGCGCACCCAGTCCCACTGCGGGCCGGGGTCGGTGTGGTCGGTGCCGGGGACCTGGGCGTGGGCGAGGATGTGCGCGCGGTCCTTCGGGATGCCGTAGCGGTCGCACACCGACGCGGTCAGCAGCGCCGACCTCTCGTACAGGGCGTCGGTGAAGTAGGCGGGCTGGTCCACCCAGCCCTCGTGCTCGATGCCGATACTGCGCGTGTTGTAGTCCCAGTTGCCCGCGTGCCAGGCGATGTCCTTCTCCCGCACGCACTGGGCGACGTAGCCGTCCGCGGAGCGCACCAGATAGTGCGCGGAGACCTGCTTCGCCGGATTCTGGAAGATGCCGATCGTGTTCGGGTACGTCTCCTGGGTGACGTGGATGATCACGTACTGGACCGGATAGGCCGAAGGGCGGCTCGAAGCGGTGTAGTTGGAGGTGGAGGCCGGATTCCAGTGGGCGAGCGGATAGTCGGTGTCGCCCGTGGTCGTGGCGGCCATGGCTCGGGTGGAGGCCGGGATCAGGGCGGCGGCAGCCGTCGCGGCGGCACCCTGGAGGATCCTTCTGCGGTGCATGAACACTCCTGTGGGGGGAGAGAGGGGGCGAGGTGGTGAGCGGTCAGGGGCTGGACAGCGGTGCCGCGGTCTCGCGCAGATGGCGGTGGAGCCCGCGATGGGGGTCACCGGACGGCAGCCACTCCTTGCGGATCTTCGCCACGCAGGTGTAGTTGGTGTCGCACACATTGGCCAGCGGGGCCTCACCGGCCTGGCTGACCAGCTGGTAGGCGTCGAGTTCCGAGAGGCCGTAGTCGCGCGCCAGCCACTGCACCAGGTCCAGTTGCGAGATCCGGAAGGCGTCTTCGAGGGGGCGCGCCGAACCGGTGGAGATCAGATGGGTGTCGGACTCGATGCGCGGCCACGGAGTGGCGACCCCTTTCAGCAGCTCGACCAGGACCACCGTGTTCATCGCGCACTCCACGGCGACCCCGCAAGTCTCACCCTCGCCCTGGCGGGCATGCCCGTCCCCCAGGCTCAGCAGCGCGCCCTCGACGTTGACGCCCAGGTAGCAGGTGACGCCGGCCCGCATCTCGGGGGTGTCCATGTTCCCGCCGTGCGCGTCGGGCACCAGCGCGGACCGCACCTCCAGACCGGCCGGAGCGACCCCCACCGTGCCGTGCATCGGATCCATCGGCAGCTCCACCCGGATGTCGCTGTCCCGGGCGCTGAACAGGCAGGTGCGGCGCGCCCGGTCCAGCTGCCACATCCACACCACCTCCGGCAGCGGGGCCTGCAACGAAGCGGTGGTGTGGGTGGAGGTGAGGGCCCCGAAGAGCGGTACGGTCGTCGAGGCGGCCCAGTCCCTGGCCGGCTCGATGGACACGAAGTGCACCGCGAGGGTGTCACCGGGTTCCGCGCCCACGACATGGAAGGGGCCGGTCTGCGGGTTGAGGAAGGGGAATGCGCAGACCTCGGAGACCAGGTCCTTCTCGGAGCGGACCTTCCCGGCGAAGCAGTCCTCCGTGTACACGTCGAGGAATGTCCCCGGCTCGATCCGGGCGACCGGAGCCGCTCCGCCGAAGGTCCAGGCGTATTCGCCCTCCTCGGGGCGGACGGTCAGGATGCGGGGGTCGGTCATCGTGGTACTGCTCCTGTCTCCGGGTCCCCGGCGGGCGCCGGGGCGTCGTCGAGGTGGATTCGTCCGGTCTCTGCCACGCGCTCCGGATGCCTGCGCAGCAGCACCGCCAGGACAACGATCCCGATCAGCATCCAGACACCGACGACCGGACCGGCGTACGACACGGGCGCGCTGAGGGCGGAGACGAAGTCGAAGACCGGGATTCCGGCGGCCGTCAGCAGCGCGGGGACGAACGCCGCGATGCCCAGCACCGGGAAGAGGAGGTGGAGCACGGGGTTGAAGACGTCGCGACGCCTGCGCAGGAAGTATCCGGCGCAGGACAGGTTGACGACGATGTACACACCGATGATCACCGTGACGATCACGGTGGCCAGCAGGACGAACGCGGTCACCGGGTCGTAGGCGAAGCCCAGTCCGAGCGCGGCGCCGACCGCGATCACGAACTGCACGGCCACCCCGGTGACGGGGGAGCGGCGCCGGGGGTGGAGCCTCGCGAAGGCCGCCGGGAAGACTCCGATGCGGCCGAGGGCGAAGGCCGTCCGGGTCGAGACGTTGGCACACGCGTTCGCGTTGGCCACGGTCGAGTTGACCACGGCGAGGAAGAGCAGCACCCAGAAGAGACCGAACGAGGCGCGGGCCACCCCTTCCCAGGACGCTGCCCCCGATCCGCCGAATCCGGCGAATCGGTCGGGCCCGAAGTACACCGACATCGCATAGGCGGTCAGGACGTACACCAGGCCGATGGAGAGCGCCGCGCCGAGGACCGCGCGCCGCATCGTGCGCCGCGGGTCCCTCGTCTCCTCGGCGAGCGGTGCCGCAGCCTCGAAGCCCGCGAAGGCGAGCACGGTGTAGACCGAGCCGGCGAAGATCCCGCTGACGCCGCCGAACCCGTCGGCGGTGTGCGAAGTGCCGAACACCGAAAGGGTGTTGTCCGCACCGGCCCGCCCGATGAGCAGCACCGCGAAGACGACGAAGACCAGCACCTCGAAGATGCCGAGCACGGTGCCGAACCGTGCGGAGGCCCGCACGCCGAAGTACCCGGCGAGCGCGATGACCACCGCGCCCAGCAGCGACCACGGCCACCACAGGTCCGCCGGCCAGGACGGCCATTCCTGGTGCAGGGTGCCCGCCGTGGTGAAGCCCAGCTGGAGCAGCAGCAACGCGGGCACCAGCGCCTCGACGAAGACATAGCCCCAGCCGACGAGGAACCCGACGGCAGGATGCAGCCCCTGCGCGGAGTAGGTGGCGACGGAACCGGCGGCCGGGAGGCGGCGGGCCAGTTCGGCGACGCACGAGGCGGTGAAGAGACAGGCGACGAGGGCCACCACCACGGAGAGCGGCAGGCTTCCGCCCGCGAACGCGGCCCCGGCGGGGATCGAGGCGGCGATGGCCGCGGCGGGCGCCATCGCCGTGATGCTCTGGAAGAGGACTTCGCGCAGCCCGATGGCATCACGTAACAGTCCGCTGCCCGAATCCCCCGGCATCCCGTGGCTCCCTCCGCGTCCGGTGACCGGAAGGCGTTGTCCGGTGTGCGGCCGAGTCGCTCGCGCGCCCTACCGTACGGGCGCCGCGCGGGTGACGGAAGACGGCGGGGGCGAAACGGCTCCGTGGGCGGGGGAGTTCACCGGAATGTACGGCGCCGGCGGGTCGGCGGCGGGTGAGGCGGCGACGGCCCGGTCCTCGGCGGGTACGGCTCGCCGAGGACCGGTACCCGGGGTCAGCCGCGCAGCGGGCGCGGCAGCTTGAGCTGCGTCACCGACGTCTTGATGCCGCTGTCGACCAGGCGGCCGTTCGCGTCGAAGGCCTCGGGGCCGTCGGTCATCCCGAAGTCGTTGTCGTTGATCAGGGCGAGCGTGTCCCGGCCGGTCACCGCCACCCCCTCGATCTTCCCGGGCACGCCCGCGACCTTGCCCAGGTCGACGACCAGGCTCTTGCGGAGCACCGGCACACCCGACGCCGAAGGGTCGGTGAGTTCCTCGTAGGAGGGGGACGTGGCCGCGTCGTCCCACGCCGAGCCCAGGATCCCGGAGCCGTGCGGGAGTGTCACCCGGTGCAGCCGCGCAGCCCTGTCCGTGCGTTCCTCGACCAGGAGGTCGTTCCCGCCGATCGCGACGACCGAGGAGACCTTCAGCTCGGAGGTGTCGTCCTCGCCCGGGTCCACGACGCCCACCGCGTCGAACCGGTAGGCGTACTCCGCGGTGACCGCGCGCTTCTTCGTCGAGAAGCGCAGCAGCCGCACATTGCGGGATGATTCGCCCGCGTCCTGGTCGGGCAGCGAGAGCGGGCTCTGTACCGCGAGCACCAGATCGCCGCCGGGAAGGAGGGCCAGGCCCTCGAAACCGCGGTTGATCTTCCGGTGCAGGAGCACGCCCGGCAGCGCCTCCACCACGGGGTAGTCGGCGCCCTTCAGCCCGAGACCCCGCGGCACGTAGCGGGTCAGCACCCGGCCCTGGGCGGAGACGTGCACCAGGGAGGGGCCGTACTCGTCGACCAGCCAGAAGCTGCCGTCGGCGGCGCGGACGATGCCTTCGGTGTCCAGACCGTTCGGGTTGTACTCCAGCGGCGTCTTCGCGTCGTAGGAGTACGGGGCCTCGTCGCGCTCCTTCTGGTTCGACAGACCGGTGACCGCGGCACCGGACCGGGTGGTGATCGGAATGGCCTTGAGGACCCGGAGGTGCTTGCCGCTGACCCGTACCTTGACGATCGCCGGGTCGAAGCCGGGCACGGGGAAGGTACGCCGCTTCTTCCCGTCGATCTTGATCTGCCCGTTGGGCCCCCGGTCGGTGACCGTCCAGAACTCGCCCCGGCGGCCGGCGGGGTAGATGTCGCTGCCGATGCCGCCCAGCGCCACCCCCCGGTCGTCCGCGACCGTTCCCGGCAGCAGCCCGTTGCTGAAGCGGGCCAGCGGTATGTCACCGAGCACCGCCGTCCCGGTGACCCGCGCCGTACGCTCGTGCCGGTCCTGGGCACCGGTCGCCGTCCCGGCCACGCACACCGTGCCGAGCAGGGCGAGCGGCAGGCCGACGGCAAGGGAACGACGGACAACACGCGGGGACATGGAACCTCCTGGGGCACGAACAGCGCTTTACGGCCGTCAGGTTCCGTCCTCGCCCTCAACACACGGTGACATCCAGTTGAACGCCCGGACAGAACGCGACGACGGGCGGGGGCGCGTACTCGCCCCCGCCCGTCGTCGAGCGCCCCGGGGACCGCACGGACTGGCGCTCGCACGTCCGCCCGAGCGGCCTACGGGCAGGCCGTCCGCCGGGCCCCGCACCGGCCCCGGCGTACCGGCTCTCAGCCGTCCGCCACGTCGATGCCGCCCAGCGCGGCCGCCGGATCGTCGTCCGCCGGGCCCGCCGGGACCCAGCGCCCGCCCTCCTCGCGGTACGGCCACCAGCGCCCGTCCCGGCCGTAGCGGAGCTGCACGCCGCCGTCCACCGCCGTCCAGCGATTGGCCGCCGCACTCAGCCGGGGCCGCTCGCTCTCCTCCCACGCCCCGGCGAGCCGGGCCCCTGCCCTGGCCAGGACCTCGGGACCGGGCGTCCACTCCTCTTCGAGCACGGCGAGCGCGGCCGCCCCGCCGTACCGCCACGCCCGCACCGCCGCGTCGAGCCCGGCCTCGTGCCGCTCCGAACCGGTGGCCAGCCGCTCCGCGATCCAGGACGCGGGCCGGGCCTCCGCCGCCAGCCGCACGGCGTCCTGCCGTGCCGTCAGCCCGACCGGCGGCGGCTGCTGCTCATGGCCCGGGGAGAGCGCCTCGGCCAGCATCCGGTGGGCCCGCGCGGCGGCGTCCGTCGCCAGCATCTCCAGGGCGGCCGGGTCGATCCCCGCCTCCGGTTCGGTCTCGGTGTCCAGCGACGGCGCGAGGCCGGGCTCCGGGGGCAGCGGGGCGGGAGCGGGCAACGGAGGCAGGATGTCCCGCGCCGCGAACGCCTCGTCCGCCCGGACGCCCCCGCCGTCGGCCCGCGCCGCCGCGGCCCCGTCGCCGGGGTCCACGGGCCCGTGCCCCTCGGCGCGGGCCGCGATGCGGACCTGGAGTTCGTCCAGGAGCCGTCGCTCACCGCGTCCCCGCATCAGCAGCAGCACGAACGGGTCCTGGTCCAGCAGCCGTGCCACCTGGTAGCACAGCGCGGCGGTGTGCGGGCAGTGGTCCCACGCGTCACAGGTGCACTCCGGGTCCAGGTCACCGATGCCGGGCAGCAGCTCCACTCCGGCCGCCGCCGCGTCCTCCACCAGATGCGGCGGCATCTCGCGGTCCAGCAGCGCCGCGATGTGCCCGGCCCGTTCGACGGCCATGCCGAGGAACCGCTCCCAGTCCGCCTCGCTCAGCTCCTGGAGCAGCACATCGCTGCGGTACGTGGAGGAGTCCCCGTCCCGGACCATCGCGGTGATCCGGCCGGGCCGTACGGAGACCGCGCCGACCCTGCCCTCACGGGCGAACCTGCGCCCCTTCTTGAGCTGCCGGCCGTCCAGCGCGGTGTCCTCCAGCGCCTTCAGCCACGCCTGGCCCCACCAGGACCGGGCGAAGCCGCGGCCCTGCGCGGGCGGCAGCGCGGCGAAGGTCCGCTCCTGTCCGGGGGCGGGCGTGTCGGCCCCGCCGCCCTCGTACGCGCCGTCGTGTCCCTCACTCATCGGGTGCCCCCTCGCAGCTCGACCAGATCGGCCAGTTCCGCATCGGTCAGTTCGGTCAGTGCCGCCTCGCCCGAGCCGAGCACCGCGTCCGCGAGCCCCTGTTTGCGGGCCAGCATGCCGGCGATCCGGTCCTCGATGGTGCCCTCGGCGATCAGCCGGTGCACCTGCACCGGCTGGGTCTGCCCGATCCGGTACGCGCGGTCGGTGGCCTGTGCCTCGACCGCGGGGTTCCACCAGCGGTCGAAGTGCACGACGTGTCCGGCCCGGGTGAGGTTGAGACCGGTGCCCGCCGCCTTCAGCGACAGCAGGAACACCGGGGCCTCGCCCGCCTGGAATCGATTGACCATCGCCTCCCGTTCCGCGACGGGCGTACCGCCGTGCAGGAACTGCGTACGTACCCCGCGCTCCGCCAGATGCCGTTCGAGCAGCCGGGCCATCCGGACGTACTGGGTGAACACCAGCACGCTCGCCTCCTCCGCCAGGATCGTGTCGAGCAGCTCGTCCAGCAGCTCCACCTTTCCCGAACGGTCCGCGATCCGCGGCTCGTTCTCCTTGAGGTACTGCGCCGGGTGGTTGCAGATCTGCTTCAGCGCCGTCAGCAGCTTGACGACGAGACCCCGCCGGGCGAACCCGTCGGCGTCGGCGATCGCGGCCAGGGTCTCGCGCACCACCGCTTCGTACAGACCCGTCTGCTCGGCCGTCAGCGACACCGTGCGGTCGGTCTCCGTCTTCGGCGGCAGCTCCGGGGCGATGCCCGGGTCGGACTTGCGCCGTCGCAGCAGGAACGGCCGCACCAGCGCGGCGAGCCGCTCGGCGGCCGCCGGGTCGCCGCCCTCCGCGGTCCGCGCGTAGCGGGTGCGGAACGCGCCGAGCCGTCCCAGCAGACCGGGCGTGGTCCAGTCGAGGATCGCCCACAGCTCGGAGAGGTTGTTCTCCACCGGCGTGCCGGTGAGCGCCACGCGGGCCTGTGCGCCGATCGTCCGAAGCTGTCGGGCCGTGGCCGAGTACGGGTTCTTCACGTGCTGCGCCTCGTCGGCGACCACCATGCCCCAGCGGACCTCCGCGAGCTTCGCCGCGTCGAGCCGCATGGTGCCGTACGTGGTCAGGACGAACTCGCCGTCCGACAGTTCGGCGAGGCTGCGCGATCCGCCGTGGAACCGGCGCACCGGTGTCCCCGGCGCGAACTTCTCGATCTCCCGCTGCCAGTTGCCCATGAGCGACGTCGGGCAGACCACCAGCGTCGGCCCGGCGGCCGAATCGATGGTGCGGCGGTGCAGATGCAGGGCGATCAGGGTGATGGTCTTGCCGAGCCCCATGTCGTCGGCGAGACAGCCACCGAGGCCCAGCGAGGTCATGGTGTGCAGCCAGTTCAGACCGCGCAGCTGGTAGTCGCGCAGGGTCGCGGCCAGCCCCTCGGGGGGACCGATCGGCCGCGGCTCGTCCTGCTGACCGGAGCCCTCCGGATCGGCCACCCTGCGACGCAACCGCTCCAGCCGACCGGTGGCCCGGACCTCGACCCGGTGGCCGTCGATCTCGGTCGAACCGGTCAGGACCGCTCCGAGCGCGTCGATCGGCGTGACCTTGAGGTCCTGGGCCTCACGGGCCCGGCGGGCCTCCTCGGGGTCGATCAGCACCCACTGGTCACGCAGCCGCACCACGGGACGGTTCGCCTCGGCGAGACGGTCCAGCTCCGCACGGCTGAGCTTCTGGTCACCGAGCGCGAACCACCAGTTGAACGTCAGCAGCGCGTCCGCGGACAGGAGTGACGGAGCCTCGGAACCGCCGTGGCCCGCCGCCCCGTCCCGCCCCGCGCCGTCCTCGCCCTCCTCGCCGTCCGGCGGTCCGATCACGGCACGCGCGGTCAGCGTGCGGGCCAGCTCCTTCGGCCAGTGCACCTGGACGCCGGTGGCGGCCAGCGCCCGTCCGGCGGGACCGAGGAGCTCGGCGAGCTCGTCGTCGGCCGGCTCCACGAAGTGGGGCACCGCGGCGGCGAGCAGCGGAGAGAGCGGAGGCCAGGCACGGGCGGCGCGCCGCAGCGCCAGCAGTGCGTCCATCCGGGCGCGGGGACCGAAGGCCCCGGCAGTGCCCGCATCCCCCGCCCAGACCTCGGCGGCATCGGCGACCAGCGTCGGGTCGCTGACGCTGTGGATCTGAAGGACGGCCCGGAAGGAAGGGCCCGCGGACCGTTCGACGTCCTCCTCCGGCGCGGCGAGACCGGACGCCTCCACCCGGAGCGAGAGCCGGACCCCCGCGTCGTGTCCGGCCGCGACATCGGTGGCCCAGGCCCGGAGGCCGGGCAGCCGCTGCGGTTCGTCCGAGGCGAAGGCCGGTCCGCCGGCGGCGAACGGCGCGGCGGGGGTGCGGGGCAGGGCGTCCGCCACCGCGTCGAGGAACGCGCGCAGCAGCCACTCGGGCTCGGGCAGCAGTACCGGCTGCCCGGTCGCGGGGAGCGGTACCGCGTGGGCCTGCGGCGGCATCGAGGCGGCGAGCGTCCGGATCCGTGACTGGTCCTCGGCGGTCAGCGGGCCGGTCCGCCAGGTGTCGTGATCCGTGGCGCTCAGTCCGGGCAACAGGAGGCCCCGGGCGGCGAACTGGAGGGCGAGGAGAGCGGCCGCGCCCCAGAAGGCGGCCGCGCCGGAGGCATGTGCCGAGGCCCGCGCGCGCGTCAGTACCGGCAGCGCGTCCCGGACCGGGAGCAACCGTGCCGGTACGGCGTACGGCTGCGCGTCGGCGCCGACGACGGTCAGCTCCGCCACGGAACCGAGGCCGTCGGGCGGGCCGCTGCCGTCCGGGTGCCAGAAGGCGATACGGCCGGCACGGGAGGGATCCCCGGGCAGGAAGACCACGGAGCAGGCGGAGAGTGCGGAGATCTCGGAGAGCGTTGCCGCAGGGAGTCTGTGCACAGCGATGCCGAATTCCTCAAATTTGACTAGTGGGGTCGGGTCGCCGAGGGTACCCCACGGACACCACCCGCCGAGAGCGAAATCCCAGTGACCCATGACACATGTGACCGGCCGGGAAATCGTCCCTCCGACGGCCGGGGGCCGTGTGCGAACCCCCGGGGTGGAGACAGCACCCCCTTCGGGGGAGGGGGTTTACCCCCGGTGACCCCGGGTGGTGGCGCCATGGTTCCCGGACCTGCGCCGACCGTACGTTTCTACAGGTCGGCGCAGCTTTTCAGAGACCGGAGACGTCATGCCCCAGGCCATAGCCACCGCAGCGGAAGGTACCCGTGACGGTGCGGGAGATGCCGGAGCGAGAAGTACCACAGGTGCCCACGGCGCCGGAACCGCTCAGGCCCAGGGAAGTGATTTCGCGCCCCTGCTGCGGGCGGTGAAGGGGCAGGGACTCCTGGAGCGGCGCACCGGGTGGTACGCGGCCGGCATCGCCGCCAACCTGGTCGCGCTCGGTGCGGTGATCACCGGCATGTTCCTGCTCGGCGACACCTGGTGGACCCTGCTGCTCGCGCTGCCGCTGGCGGTCTTCTGGTCGCGTACCGCGTTCGTCGGGCACGACGCCGGACACGCGCAGATAAGCGGCGACCGCAGGGCGAGCCGGGCCATCGGCCTGGTGCACGCCAATCTGCTCCTCGGCATGAACGAGGCATGGTGGAACGACAAGCACGTCCGTCACCACGCCAACCCCAACCACATCGACAAGGACCCGGACGTCGGTGTGGGCGCGCTCGTCTGGACGCAGAAGCAGGCGGCCCAGCGTGAGGGCTTCGCCCGCTGGCTCACCCGCAACCAGGCCCGCCTCTTCTTCCCGATGCTGCTCCTCGAAGGCATCGCCCTGAAGATCTCCGGCTTCCAGTACCTGCGGCGGCAGCCCGCCCGGGAACGCCTGCTCTCGGCGCTGCTCCTGGTCGCCCACCTGGGCCTCTACGCGGCGCTGCTGCTCACCGTCCTCTCCCCGGGCAAGGCCCTCGTCTTCGCGCTCGTCCACCACGCGCTGTTCGGGCTCCATCTGGGCATGGCCTTCGCGCCGAACCACAAGGGCATGGAGATGCCGGACCCGGACGGTGACCGCTGGGGGCACCTCCAGCGTCAGGTCCTCACCTCGCGCAACGTGCGCGGCGGCATCCTCACCGACTGGTTCCTCGGCGGCCTCAACTACCAGATCGAGCACCATCTCTTCCCGAGCATGCCCCGCCCCCACCTGCGCCTGGCGCAGCCCATGGTGCATGCCCACTGCCAGGCCCTGGGCATGCCCTATGCGGAGACCGGGCTGATCGAGTCCTACCGGCAGGCGCTCCAGCACATGCACGAGGTCGGCGAGCCGCTGAGGTGAGCCCCGGGGCACGCTGGAACCGATGGACGCGCACACGCGTTCTCACAGCAGATGCGGCCCCGGGCTGCGGAGGAGGAACGGACGATGTCGAACAGCGCGAAGATCGCCATCGGGGGAGTGGTCGTAGCGGTCATCCTGATGCCGTTCATCGGTTTCTGGCTGTCGTTGCTGGTCCTGGTGGGCGTTCCGGCGATCGCCTATCTGATGCTGGACCCCGGCCAGCGGCGCAGGCTCCGAAGGATCACCCGCAAGGAAATAGGCCGCTGAGAAGCAGGGCTCAGGCCGGTCGCACCGCGAGCGCGTCCAGAGCCGTCAGCAGGCCGGGGAGTGCGGCGCCCCGCCCGACCGGCAGCACCTCACCCGGCTCCTCGTCCAGCAGGACGAACGCGATGTCGTCGGTCCGGGCGACCAGGGACCAGCCCGGCCCATCGGCGCGCAGCATCCGCGCGTCGTCCGTGGCGAAGGAGGACCGGACGCGGCCGGGCGGTGGCGGGGTGTCGACGTAACCCTGAGCTTCAGCGAGCGCGCGCCGTACGCCCGGGTGCGCCCCGTCCGCCGCCGTGTCCGCGCCCTCCCCTCCGGAGGAGGCGCCGGACCCGCCCCCGGGAACGGCGACGGATCCGGTCCCGCCCGCAGGACCGGCGACGGACGCGGCATCGACCTCAACCTCAAGTTCAGGGTGAGGGCCGGTCCGATTTCCGGCTCCGGGAACGTCCCCCCGCGCGTTCGGCCCGGCCCCGTTCTCCGGGCCGTCCGCGGCCGACGGGGCGGTGAAGACCGCCGCGTCGTCGATCTGCTCGCGCCAGGCGGCCCACTGGTGCGCTATCTCGTCCGCCCCCATGCGCCGCTGGGCCGGTCCCCACGCGTCCGTGTCGGGCGGTGCCAGAGGCGCCGGAGCGGTGCCCTCGTCGTCCGGATCAGGCAGCGGATCGTGCGGTGCGGCCACGCCCGGCGCGGCGACCGCCAGCTGGAGGGGCCAGCCGGGCAGCGCACAGACCACCGAACGGTCGTCGGGCGAGAGGTCGTACTCCATGCCGCAGTCCCAGGCCGCGATCGCGACGGCGACCAGCGACACGTCGTCCACGACGACGGTCCACCGCGCACCGGTGCCGTCCTGGCCGAGGACCAGCCCGTACCCCCCGGCATACGGCTCGACGGCGAGCGTCGCACAGGCGGCCGGGTAGTCGTCACCGAGGACGGTCGGGAACTGTGCCGGGGTCAGCAGCACCGCGGTCAGCACGTACAGCGCGTCGTCGTCGGCGACCGTGTCGTTCGGCGCAGCCACAGCACCCTCCTCGTCCGTCGTCGTTGTCCGTCGGCGCACCCTAACGAGTGAGTAACCCACTCGTCGAGGCCCTGACAAGGAGGGGTGGCGGGCCCGCGCGACGGCGGCATCTCTCAGTCGGCGGGGAGGCCGAGCAGCGTACGGGCCACGGTTCGCGGCGACTCGCCGCGCTCCCTGGCCAGTGCGATGACGGCCCGGCAGGCCAGCTCGCTGACACCGAAGGAGAGCGCCTCGGGCGACACCCAGCCGCTCGCTTCGTCGATCCGTGCCTGGTCCTCCTCCACGGAGGCCGACACGAAGGCGGCGGCCGCCTCGAAGAGATTGTGCTGTTTACGGCGGTCCTCCTTGCCGGGCGCGGAGGACCGAGTTCCCTCGCGGCCAGGGGTGACGGCCTTGCGGAGGCCGGCGATGATGTCGATCACGGGGACCGCCTTCCGGGGAGAGCGTGAGTGCGGGACATGCCCGTATCCACAGGGGGTATTCCCCGCCCACGTAGAGTTGGACCTCCGGCCGACACGAGGGGGCAGCACGGTGAAGCGATACGACCGGCTGAAGGAGATCCAGCGACTGGATCCGGAGCGGGATTTCCTCCGCATCTACCGGCTCACGGCGACCTATGAGTTCCCCTGGGACATCGCCCGCGCCCTCGAACTGGCCCTCTACCGCACCTATGCCGTACCCAGCATCGGCCGGCTGCTCGCGCAGACCGCTGAACTGACGGACCGTTCCCAGAAGCGCTACGACGACACGGCGCTGCTTCTCGACGCCGTCCTCGAACACGGCTTCGACAGTGACTCGGGGCGCACGGCCCTGCGCCGGATCAACCGGATGCACCACAGCTACGACATCAGCAACGACGACATGCGCTACGTGCTGTGCACCTTCGTCGTGACCCCGAAGCGCTGGATCGACCGCTACGGCTGGCGCCGGCTCTCCGGTCACGAACTGCGCGCCTGCGCCGCCTATTACCGGACCCTGGGCGCGCACATGGGCATCAGTGAGCTGCCCCGGACGTACGAGGACTTCGAGCGGACCCTCGACACCTACGAGGCGGAACACTTCGGCTGGGACGAAGGGGCGCGCCGGGTCTCCGACGCCACCCTGGATCTGATGGGTTCCTGGTATCCGCGCCCCCTGGCCCCCGTCGCGCGCAAGGTCGCTCTCGCGCTGCTCGACGACTCCCTCCTGCGCGCGTTCCGCTACGAACGCCCCGGATCCACCACCCGCCGCCTCACCCATGGCGCCCTGCGGCTGAGGGCCCGCGCGGTACGGCTCCTGCCGCCGCGTTCCGCTCCGCACTACGCCCGTCAGAACCCGGAGGTCAAGGGCTATCCGGACGGCTACGAGGTCGCAGAACTGGGGACGTTCCCGGTGCCGGGCCTCGGTGGCTGTCCGGTGCCGCACCACCGGCGCTCCGACGCCCCGGCGGAGTGAGCGCGGGCGAACCGGAGCGGGCCGGTCACGGCGTCCGTACGGCCAGGGCCAGGTAGCCCTCGTCCTCATCGGTGTACGTATCGAGCCGCCAGCCCGAACGTGCGAGCAGGGGGCGGAGATTGCGCTCGGCCCGCAGATCGTCGTCCGTGACCGGGCGGCCGTGGCGTGCCGCGAGGGCGGCCCGTCCAAGGGGATGGAAGAGCGCCAGCCGTCCGCCGGGCCGTACCACCCGTGCCAGTTCCGCGAGGTCGGGGCCGGGGCGTGACAGATGGGAGATCAGCCCGGACCCGAACACCGCGTCCAACGCCTCCGGTCCCAGGGGGAGACGGGCGACATCGGCGAGCAGCAGCGTCCCCTCGCGGTCGCGCCCGGCCCGTACCGCGGACTCCAGCATCGCCGGTGTCAGATCGACACCCAGGACCGTGCCCCGCGGTCCGACGGCGGCCCGCAGAGCGGGAAGCGCCCGCCCCGTCCCGCAGCCCGCGTCGAGCACCGCGTCCCCGGGGCGCAAGGAGAGGGAGTCCGCGGCCGCTTCGAAGGCGGGCGCGTCGTCGGGGAAGCGGGTGTCCCAGTCCGCGGCGCGTGCGGTGAAGAACTCCCGGACGTCTCTGTGCTCGTCGGTCATGGGGACATGATCGCTCAGTCGCCGGCAAGGCGGTACGGCGCGGGACGCCGCGAGCGGAAGCGCCCGGCGAGGGGGGGCGTCTCCCGTCCCGGAGCGCGCGGCCGGAGCCGTCGCGGCGGCGACACGGAGCGGTGCCCGGGACCCGGCGGGCCGTGTGGCCCCGGCTCCTGCGCTCCCGCGGACGGGAGGAGAGTGCCGGGGACCGGACCCTTGGTACGTATGTCCTACCGGTCAGACATTGACGCCGTAGTCCGACGCGATGCCCGCCAGCCCCGAGGCGTACCCCTGGCCGACCGCCCGGAACTTCCACTCCGCGCCGTGCCGGTACAGCTCGCCGAAGACCATGGCGGTCTCCGTCGAGGCGTCCTCGCTGAGGTCGTAGCGGGCCAGCTCGACGCCGTTGGCCCGGTTCACCACGCGGATGAACGCGTTGCGGACCTGGCCGAAGCTCTGCCCGCGGCTCTGCGCGTCATGAATGGAGACCGGAAAGACGATCTTGGCCACGTCCGAAGGGACCGTCGACAGGTCCACGTTGATGGACTCGTCGTCGCCCTCGCCCTCACCGGTCAGGTTGTCCCCGGTGTGCTGGACCGAACCGTCCGGGCTCGTGAGGTTGTTGTAGAAGACGAAGTGCAGGTCCGAGAGGACCTTGCCCGCGTCCGAGCACAGCAGGGCACTCGCGTCCAGGTCGTGGTCCGCGCCCGTCGTCGTCCGTACGTCCCAGCCCAGGCCGACCGTCACTGCGGTCAGGCCGGGGGCCTCCTTCGACAAGGAGACGTTGCCGCCCTTGGCCAGGGTCACACCCATGAAACATCCTCCATCGATCCAGTGGTCCAGCGATTCGGTGAGCGGCTCCGGTTCGGCCGTCACCAGGCCAACGACGGAGTCGCGGCCGTGGTTCCCATGATTGCGCAAGCCCTGAAGTGAACCTCGGCGGGGCGTGCCGTACGTTGGTCGACCGGGTCCCGGGGCTACGGGCCGGTGCGGGGTTCCTGCGCGTCGGTCTCCTTCATGGCCTTCGCCTCACTCTTCAGGATCCGCATCGACTTGCCCAGGGCCCGAGCCGTGTCCGGCAGTTTCTTCGAGGCGAACAGCGCGATCAGTACGACCGCCACGATCAACAGGTGCCAGGGTTCGAGACCGTTGCGCAACATATGTGTCCCGCCCTTCCTTTCGGTGCTTTGGCCGGTGTTCTCGTTCTGCGCCCACGGCC
Source organism: Streptomyces sp. NPDC057697 (assembly GCF_042799335.1). Taxonomy (NCBI): domain Bacteria; kingdom Bacillati; phylum Actinomycetota; class Actinomycetes; order Kitasatosporales; family Streptomycetaceae; genus Streptomyces; species Streptomyces sp. NPDC057697. The sequence continues at coordinate 124,906 of NZ_JBHVJA010000012.1, forward strand.
GGTGTTGCAGGCTGACTATGGGCAGGTCGGATGATCCACTCGGACATCAATGCTTGCTATTTTGCGCAACTGTACAACCATGGGGTGGCGGAGCACGTCCTACCCCATGGAAACCGGATGGACGGGGTGGCCGATGACGGGAAGCCGGAAAACGGGAGCGGGCAGGGGGAGGGGAGCACGCCTGCGGCGTACAGCCATGTTCGGGCTGTCGTTCCTCGTGCTGCTGGTCGCGGGCGTGGGGTGGGGCTATCTCAAGCTCGGCGGCAGCATCGACACCTTCAGCGCCGACGGGATCTCCGGCGACCGGCCGCCGGGCTCCCCGGAGGGGCAGAACGTCCTGGTCATCGGATCGGACTCGCGCTCGGGCGAGAACAGCAGACTCGGCGGCGGCACGGGCTCGGTGGGACGCTCCGACACCGCGTTCCTCCTCCATGTGTACGGCGACCAGGAACACGCGGTCGCGGTGTCCATTCCGCGTGACGCGCTGGTCGACATCCCGGCCTGCAAGGGTCCTGACGGCAAGTGGACCGCGCCGCAGCACGACGTGATGTTCAACGGAGCGTTCTCGGTGGGGGAGACCGCCGAGGGAAACCCCGCCTGCACCCAGAACACCGTGGAGCAGCTCACCGGACTCCGCGTGGACCATACCGTCGTCATCGACTTCGCCGGATTCTCCGCGCTCACCTCGGCCGTGGGCGGCGTACCGGTGTGTCTGCCCCAGGACATCTACCAGCGCGACCTCAGCCCGAAGCGGCCCACCCGGGGGGCCAGGATCTTCACGAAGGGCCCGCAGAACGTCTCCGGGCAGCGGGCACTCGACTACGTCCGGCTGCGGCACGGCATCGGTGACGGCTCGGACATAGGACGTATCAAGCGACAGCAGGCGTTCGTCGCCGCCCTCATCAAGAAGGTCAAGTCCCAGGGGCTGAACCCCACCACACTGCTGCCCCTGGCCAACGCGGCCACCGACGCGATGACCGTCGACCCCGGCCTCGGGTCGGCCGACCGGCTGCTGTCGTTCGCGCTGTCGATGAAGCGGATCGACCTGCACAACACCAAGTTCGTCACCGTTCCCTGGCGTTACGAGGGTGCGCGCGTCGCGATCGTCGAGCCCGACGCCGACGCGCTCTGGGCCTCGCTGAAGGCCAACCGCACGGTCGACGGGAAGGACGCCAGCGGAAAGGGCTCGGGCAAGTCGTCGGACGGCGACGAGGCGAAGAACGGCGGCCGCGCGAACGCCCCGGTCTCCGGCAAGGGCATCACCGTCGCCGTCTACAACGGAACCACGGTCAGGGGGCTCGCCGCCCAGGCGTCCGACCTCCTGCGCTCCCGCGACTTCACGGTCACGAACACGGCCACGGCGAGCAGCCAGGACTACGCCTCGACCGTCATCGAGTACGGGCCCGGCCTGCGGGAGCAGGCGGAGACCACCGCGCGGCTCTTCGCGGGAGCCCGGACGACCGAGTCCGGCACGGCCGGGATCCAGGTGATCGTGGGCAGTTCCTACGCGCGCGACCCGTCGGCGGCCGCCGGAGCACCGGCCTCCTCCACCGTTCCGCCCACGGTCGCCGACGAGGCCAGGTCGGCCGACGACGACCCGTGCGCGGACCTGTCGTACGGCTGACCGGCCTCCGGAAGCCGGGACACGGCACCCGACGCGGTGTCCCGGCCGCCCGGAGCCGCGGCGCCGGGGGAGGGGATCACCGCCGGCTCCACTTCCGCTCGTAACGGGTGCGGGCGGCCCGCAGCCCGTAGGCGTACAGGGCCAGCACGGTGGCCAGCAACAGGTAGTAGAGCGGCGGCAGCGCGCTCATGCCCAGCAGCGCGCCGAGCGGGGTGAGCGGCAGCAGCAGGCCGACCACCGAGAGGCCGCACGCGGCCATCCGCAGCGGACCGCCGCTGCGCCCGCCGGCCGCCCGACCGCCCGTGCGGAGCAGCAGCATCACCAGGGCCTGAGTGAGCAGGTTCTCGGTGAACCATCCGGAGTGGAACGCCTCCTGCCCGCCGACGGTCGCGGAGCCGTGCAGGGCGTAGGCCAGTACCGCGAAGGTCGCCAGGTCGGCAGTGGCGTTCAGCAGACCGAAACCCGTGATGAAGCGGAGGAAGTCGCGCGGACGCAGCACCGTGGGCCACCGCAGCACCTCGGCCGCCGGCCGGTCGAAGGCGAAGGCGAGCTGCGCCACGTCGAAGCACAGGTTCTGCACGAGGACCTGTGCCGGAAGCATCGGCAGGAACGGCAGCATCAGGCCCGCCGCGAGCATCGCGATGACATTGCCGAGGTTCGACGAGAGCGTGATGCGCAGATACGTGGCGATGTTCCCGCTGCTGAGCCGCCCTGCGGTGATCGCGTCGTCGATGGCCGCGAGATCCTTCTCGGCGAGCACGACGTCGGCGGTCTCCCGCGCCACGTCGACCGCGTTGCGCGGGCAGATCCCGATGTCCGAGGCATGCATCGCCGGCAGGTCGTTGACCCCGTCCCCGAGGAACCCGGTGGTCCGCCCGGAGGTGCGCAGCGCGGCCACGACGCGTGCCTTGTGTTCGGGTGTGCAGCGGGCGAAGACCGTGGTCCGGCCGACCGCCTCCGCCAGCGCCCGGTCCGACAGCGCGTCGATCCGCTCGGCGGACATGACCTCGCCGGGATCGAGGCCGAGGTCTCGGCAGGCACGGGCGACGGTGCCCGGATCGTCACCGGTGAGCACCTTGACGGCCACGCCCCGGTCCCGCAGCGCGTCCAGCGCGTCGGCGGCGCTCGGCGTGAGGGCGTCCCGCAGCGCGACGAAGCCGAGGAACGTCAGCCCCCGTTCGTCGGCGGCCGTGTAGGCGCGCGTCCGGGCCGGCCGCTCGGTACGGGCCACCGCGAGCAGCCGCATCCCGTTCGCGGTCTCCCGGGCGGCGAGTGCGCTCAGCCCGATCCGTTCCGTCTCGTCCAGCGCGCACCGTTCGAGGACCGCTTCCACGGCCCCCTTGGTCACGAGCGTGTGGACTCCGAGCTTCCCGGGGCGGCGGACGACGGCGGTGGCGAGACGGCGTACCGGATCGAACGGCAGCGCGGCGACCCCGTCGTACGCGGACAGCGCCTCGTCCTCCTCGGCCGCGTCCAGCACCGCTTCGTCGAGTGCGTCGGGCGCGGGCAGATCGGCGAGCTGTAGCGTCCACAGGGCGTTGACCGCGGCCCAGTGGAGCGCCTCGGGATCGGATCCGCCCGAGGCGTTCAGCGAATGCCCGACGACCGGACGGTCCTGGGTGAGGGTTCCGGTCTTGTCCACGCACAGCACGTCGATGGCACCGAGGTCATGCAGCGCGGGCAGCCGTTTGACGATGACGCCATGGTCCCTGGCGAGCAGCGAGGCGCCCCTGGCCAGCGCCGTCGTGACGATCACCGGCAGCATTTCCGGCGTCAGCCCGACAGCCACCGCGACGGCGAACGGCAGCGTCTCCAGGCCCCGGCCGCGCAGCGCCGCGTTGGCCATCAGCACCAGGGGCGGGGTGAGCAGCATGAAACGGATCAGCGTCCACGAGATCCCGTGCACGGAACGGTCGAAGGCGCTCGCGCCGCGGCGGCGCGCCGAGCCGTCGTACGCGGCGGCGAAACGGGTCTCCGCGCCCGTCGCCGTCACCACGGCCGTACCGCTGCCCGACGCCACGCTGCTGCCCTGGAAACACAGTTCGGGCCGGGTGAACAGCCCTTCGACGTCGCCGCGGACGGCATCGGCGGCGAGCGGCCGTGACGGTGTGTCGACGGGGTGCTTGGCGACCGGAGCCGACTCGCCGGTGAGCGCCGACTGATGGACGGTGAGACCGCTCGCGCGCAGCAACCGCACATCGGCGGGCACCAGATCTCCCGGAGCGAGCCGGATCACATCGCCCGGGACCAGTTCCTCGACCGGCAACTCACGGGCCTGCGGGGCGGCGTCCGGGTCCGTCCGGCGCAGGACCGTCGCGGTGGTCGCCACCAGCGCCCGCAGGGCGGCCGTGGACCGGTCCGCCCGGTGCTCCTCCGCCGAGCGCAGCAGACAGCTGACGACCACGAGCACCAGCGTCACGGACGCCGTGCCCCAGGAGGCCACCGCCGCCGAGACCAGGCCCAGGCACAGCAGCACCGAGGTGAACGGGTCCCGCAGGCTGCGCAGAAAACGGCGGGGCCAGGAGACCGGACGCCAGGCCGGAAGGGTGTTCTCGCCGAGCCGTGTCAGCCGTTCCCCGGCCTGGTCCTCCAGCAGCCCCCGGGGTCCGCTGTCCAGCGACCGGAGCACCTGGAGGGAGGTCGGTGCGGTCTCCCCGGTGCGGGCGTGGGCGCCACCGGGGGCGGGGCCCCGGTCGACGGAGACGCCCGACATCGGGACGACGACGGCGGACGGCGCGTCGGGGTCGGTGCTGCCGGGACCTGCGGCGGCACTGCTCTCAGGCACCGAGCCCACGGAGACGTGAGGCTCGTGCGGGCGCGTGTCCGGCACGCTCCGTGAGCTGGCCGACCATCAGCCGGACGACGGTCACCACATCGGGGTCGTCGACCAGGTACACCTGTCGGCGGCCTTCGCGCCGGGACCGGACGAGACCTGCCAGCTTCAGCTTCGTCAGATGCTGGCTCACCGAGGGGAGGGTGCCGCCCACCCGGTCCGCGAGGCCGGTGACGTCGCTCTCGCCCTGGGCCAGTGCCCATACGATGTGCAGCCGCGCGGGTGTCGCCAGCAGGCCGAAGGCCGCTGCGGCCTCCGCCAGTACCTCCGCGGGCGGATCCTCGATTCCGCCGTCGGCAGCTGTCGACACTCTCGCTCTCCCTGTCTGCGTGGCCTGTCCCTGTGGCCCGGTTCTCCGCACCCGAAGCACTCAGTGTAGGCGTCCGCCTCATCGGCGTGCTCGGCCAGGTCAAGTCCTCGCTCGACCCGCTCATCCCTTCGGATCCCTGAAGACCAAATAAAGAAAATCAAGTTTCATGGGTTTTTCCATTGAAAAACTCAATGTACAAATGAATGGCGGAGGTACCGCCGAACGCGAGGGAGCCGAGAGTGGACTGGCAGGAGCTGACCGATCTGACGCAGGGGCAGCCGTTCGTGGTCGAACGGGTCCGTCTCGTGGCCGGCGACGTCGCGATCGAGGGCCGGTTCGAGCCGCCCCAGCTGGCGCGGCTCGGAGCCGACGACCAGGTCTTCGTCGCCGCCTTCGTACGGGCGCACGGTTCGATCAAGGAGATGGAGCGGATCTTCGGGGTGAGCTACCCGACGGTCAAGTCCCGGCTGAAGCGGATCGCCGAACAGCTCGACTTCGTCGACACCGCCCCCAAGTCCACCAGCGCCGACATCATCGACCGCCTGCAACGGGGCGAGATCAGCGCCCAGGAGGCGCTGGCCGAGCTGGAGCGGACTCGATGATTCCGCAGCTGGTGACAGTGGGCTGCCGCCGCTGGGACGGCCGGCGCCGACGGCTGTACGTCCCGGTCCTCCCGGTACTGCTGGTGCTCTCGCCGCTCCTGTTCCTCGCCGTGCTGCTCGGACTGGCCGTATGTCTCGTCGTCCACGTGAGCCCGATGGGCGCCGCGCGCGGCACGGGGCAACTGCTGTGCGCCCTGCCCGGCACCCGGATCGAGATCGAACAGGGCCGAACGGCCTGGCTGATAAGCGTCAGGTGACTCGTCGGATGACTCAGAGGGGAAGAAGGACGATGAACGAGCAGCGTCGCAGGATCCTGGACATGCTGGCCGAGGGCAGGATCACCGCCGACGAGGCGGAGCGGCTGATCGACGCCCTCGAAAGAGAAAGGCCCGAGCCGCCGCAGTCGGCCGCACCCCACCCGCGTCCCCGGCCCCGGTACCTGCGCGTGCTGGTGAGCGGGGCGGACGGCTCCGGCGCCGACGGAGCGAGCCGGGTCGACGTGCAGATCCCGTTGCAACTGCTGCGCGCCGGGGTCCGCCTCGCGAGTCTCGTCCCGCCCCAGGCGCTCACGAGGATCAACGTGGGGCTGAGCAGGGCGGGGGTGCCGATCGACCTCGCCGAGCTCAAGCCGCAGCACATCGAGGACTTCATCGAACAGCTCGACGAGGTCACCGTCGATGTCGACGACCCCGATGGGCGGGTGCGGGTGTTCTGCGAGTGACGCCCGCCCCGGCACGGGTCGGCCCGCCTGCTCCGCGCGGGCGGGCCGACCTGCGCCGGGGGCCGGACCAAGCCACATGACCGAGGAGTGCTTGCCCCTGCGTGACCGGTGCGCAAGGCTTATGCCAACGGGGCACGGGGAACGTATGAGCGGGGAGGAACGGGGAAATGGCGCTTGACAGGGGACTCGACTGGCTCCTTGACGACCTGACGAGCAGGGTCGAGCACATACGGCACGCACTGGTGCTGTCGAACGACGGGCTGGTGACGGGGGCGAGTACGGGGCTGGCCCGTGAGGACGCCGAGCACCTCGCCGCCGTCTCCTCCGGACTGCACAGCCTGGCACGCGGGTCGGGACGGCACTTCCGGGCCGGGAGGGCCCGGCAGACCATGGTGGAGTTCGACGAGGCGCTGCTCTTCGTGACCGCGGCCGGGGACGGCAGCTGCTTGTGCGTGCTCAGCGAGGCCGAGGCCGATGTCGGTCAGGTCGCCTATGAGATGACACTGCTCGTCAACCGGGTCGGTGAGCATCTGGGTGTCGCCGCGCGGCAGGGGGCGGACGAAGAGGCCGACGGCGTCTGAGCCGACCGCGCCCGGGGCCGAGGGTGTCCGGGGCCGAGGGTGTCCTGACGGTCTGTCCGGGCGGTCGGGTCCTGGCCGGCCGTGTCAGGTCCGACCGGGATGGGGCGCCGACGTCCCCGCCGGTCGGCGAGGTTATCCACAGGCCAGGCGGGCGGAGCCTCTTCCGAGTTACGGTGCTCACAGAGAGTAACCGAACCTCGGGGGAGAGAGTCATGACTGTTGCTGAAGACGTACACACGAACTCCGCTCGTGTGAAGGCGGCGAGCGAGGCAGCCACCGGCACCGGCATGGTGGCGGTGGGTACGAGGGGTACGCCGCCCGCCAACACGATGGCGGTGGGTACCGCGGCGCAGGCACTCCAGCTGAAGCGCGGCGAGTTCGCGATCGCGGTGCATCTCGGACTGATCCGCCTGACGGTGCGACAGGACGGCGGTAGGCCGAGGGTCCGACACGACGAGGTCGACCGGCTCCGGTCACAGGAAGGGTTCCCGGAGGCTTTGCGTGCCAGGGTCTGCACGGTCGGGACGGCGAAGGGGGCCCAGCAGCTCGGGATCGGCCCCGACCGCTTCACCAGGCTCGCCCGTGCGGGGTGCTTCACACCGATCACGTTCTACGTCAATCGGTACCGCGCGATCGTCTGGCTCTATCTCGCCGACGAGCTTGCGGCGTTCGCCGGTCGGGAGCCCCAGCTCCTCGTGGGCAGGAGCCCGGCCTGGCTCCTCGAACGGTTGGAAGGAGGCGCGGATTACCGCGCGCGTAACTGGCGCTCACGGCGGGTCGAACGGCTACTGAGCCTGACGGGAGATCCCTGGGCCCGCGCGGCCGTGCTCGCGGAGACACTGGACCCGGTGCAGTTGGCGGAGGTGGTCGACGATCCGTACGAGCGAGCACACCTCGCCGGGATCCGGCCCGAACCGGCCTTCGGACCGACGGGGCCGCCGTTGGCGCGAGAGACCATGGCGCACCTGATGAGGGCCGACGAACCGGACGAGATGCTCTGGCGGCGGGTGAGCCTGATCATGGAGTTGGACAGCGCCAGGGAGGCCCGACCGGCACCGAGCCCGGGCGGTGAATGGCGCGACTCGGAACCCCTGGAGAGTGGGCGGTCGTCCGAATCGGACCCGGGCGCCGAGTCCATCATGGTGGCCGCGGCTCCGGACGCGGCTCGTGTTCCCGCTCCGGTTCCCCTTCCGAGCCCGGTGAGTGTTTCCGTCCCGGCACCCGGGCCGACCCCGGAACCCGTCCCCTTCGTAGCGCCTCGGCCCGGTGCGGAGCCCGACTCCGCCCACGTGCCGCAACGCGTGCCGGAACCCGCGCTCGGCCTGCTCGCCCGTCTCGGTCTGCGCAGGCGCGCAACCAAGTCGATGGGCCGTCAGCGGCCAGGGCGGGGGAGCGCGCCGTACGACACATGACGAGGTGGACGCCGGCAGGGGTGGCTGTTGTATTCAGGCCGGGCGGACGGCCACCGAGTCGGTCCTTCACGGTCCAGCCGATGTCGTCCTCGGTATTGGCTGCGGTCAGGACGGCAGTGAGGGTGCGTTCCCAGCTGCCATCGATGGCCCGCCCGATCAGGTGCTTGTGCGCGGTCTGGAACGGGCCGTGCTCGTCCGGGAGGTCTCGTCAGGGAGAACTGGTGCGGTACTTCCGTGCGGTTGCCTCGCGTGCGCGGCAGTGAACGGCCCACCGCCGTCCGCGCATCGGATAGGTCGGCATCAGCGGCGCGATCCGGTCCTACATCGGATCAGTGATCACTGATCGTGCAGAAAAGTCCAGTCGACTCACCAACCGGCCAAGCGGACATGTGTCAGGACTTCCCGTCCCAGGCGGGAAGTTCGGCAGCGCTGACGATGCAGCGGACACCCGAGTCCGCCCGCCGGGCCGGGGTCGTCTGGTCAACCACGACGGAACAGCCGGCCCACTGCCCGCCGCACTCCTCGACCATCGACCGCACGGCCGACGCCTGGCTGCCCGTCTCGATCCAGTCGTCGACCAGCAGCACCCGGTCCCCGGGGCAGCCCCCGCCACCCGGGCATGCCCGAGCCGAAGTCGAGTACCTGCGGCAGATGTGCGCGGGCGACCCCGGTGTGCAGCACGAACAGGATGCTCCGGAAGGTCACTTCGTCAGGAGTTTCAAGAACCTGCGGGCGGATGTGGATATCGGATCATGGACTCGCGGATCGATAAGAGCTCGCGCGGGTAGAACGGCACCGGCATTCTGACCTTCATGTTGATCCGAGAAGCCACCACCGGGGACTGGCCCGCCATCTGGCCGTTCTTCCAGGAAATCGTTGCCGCAGGTGAGACGTTCACCTATCCACTCGACCTCGGCGAGGCCGACGCCCGGTCCTGGTGGCTCCTGGAGCCGCCCAACCGTACAGTCGTCGCGGTCGACGACGAGGGGGCGATTCTCGGCACGGCCAAGATGAACGCCAATCACATGGGCAATGGCTCGCACATCGCCAGTGCCAGTTACATGGTCGACCCCGAGCATTCGGGGCGGGGGGTCGGGCGGGCCCTGTGCGAGCACACCGTGGAATGGGCTCGCGCGGCGGGGTTCAGGGCGATGCAGTTCAACGCTGTCGTGGAGACGAACGTCCACGCCGTCGCGCTCTACCGCTCGCTCGGCTTCGAGATTCTGGGAACGTTGCCGGAGGGGTTCCGTCACCCGGAACACGGGTTTGTCGGCCTGCACATCATGCATCGTCGCCTCTGACACAGACACAGACACAGGCGCAGTCGTCGGGGGAACGCCCGTCGTGCGATGTCTGTCATGTCCTAAGCGGTGGTGATGTGTGCCGAGTTGGTGTGTCAGGGGCTCACTGGGGTGGGTGCGCAGGGTGCAGACCGGCGCAGTACTCTGCGCCCCACCGCCATTCGGGCGATGAAACTCATGCGAAGGACGTATCAATGACCATACCCAGGAGATCGTTGCGCGCCGCGGGAACGCTCGCGGCCGCCGCGGTCGTCGGCCTGTCCGGCGCGGTGCTCACCGCCGGCCCGGCCGCTGCTCACACCCCCACCTGGGCCGTGACGTGTTCCGAGGTGAACCTCGACCTGACCGCCTACAACGGCAACGTCACCAACCAGGTGACCGTCACCGTCGACGGCAAGGACCTCCTGCCCACCGAGACCTTCGGCCGGGAGTTCCACAAGAAGCTTGAGCTGCCCGCCCACGACAAGGAGGTGACGGTCCACCTCGTCGTCAAGGCCGGTGACGGCGACAACTTCTCGCGCGACGAGACCAAGACGGCTCCCGTCTGCGAAGGCACCACCCCGTCGCCCACGCCGTCCGAGGACACGCCCTCCCCGGCTCCGTCGACGGAGGCGCCGAGCGAGAGCGCCAAGCCCACCGCGAGCGTCGAGCCCAGCGAGGCTCCTTCGACGTCCGCGCCCGGGGCGGCCTCCCCGAGCCCCAGCTCGCCCGGCCTCGCCGAGACGGGTTCCTCGTCCGCCACCCCGATCATGGCCGGCGCCGCAGTGGCCGTGCTGCTGGCGGGCGGCGGCATCATGTGGTCCGTGCGCAAGCGTCGTACCGCGCAGCACTGACGAGACAACCGGTGGTCCTGACGCACGACCGTGCGGGGACGGCCGGTTGGCGGACGCGTGCCGCCCCACGCCTGGTGCGTGGGGCGGCACGTCCCTCCGTACGGTCGGCACCCGCGTGGGCCGGTACGTCCCCGGACCGTCGTCACACCCGCCCGGCCGGCGACGGGGGAGTGGCCGACGGTGCTGGTGAGGGGCCGATCTCGCACCACACCGCCTTGCCCTCGCCACGGGGTTCGATGCCCCAGCGCATGGCGACGGCGTCCAGAAGCAGCAGCCCCCGGCCCGAAGTCGCCGTTTCTCCCGGACTTCGACGCCTCGGCCAGGCGCTGGAGCGGTCCTGCACCGACAGCCGTACCCGCCGCACGGGTTCCGGGAGCACCTCCAGGGTGAGGACCGCGCCGCCCTCCGTGTGCAGCAGGACGTTCACCAGCAGTTCGCCGGTCACCAACTCGGCATCGTCCGCGAGTTCGGCCATGTCCCAGTCGTTCAGGGCCTGGCGCACGATGGTGCGGGCATCGGACAGCCCCTCCGGGTCCGCCTGGTGGATGTACTGGTGCAGCCGAGGGGCCCTCGGCGAACCGGGATCCGGGCTGCGCCGGAGGACCAGAAGGGCCACGTCGTCCCCCGAACCCCAGCGCTCCCAGAGCCGGTCCGACAGATGGTCGGCCAGCGCCTGGGCGCTCGTCGGCCCGGCTCCCACCTCGGTGATCAGCGCCTGCACACCTGTCTCGATGTCGGCGCCCGGCTCCTCCACCAGCCCGTCGGTGTACAGCACAAGCGTCTCGCCCGGCACCAGGTCCAGCCGGGTCTCGGGGAACTCCTCGTCCTCGAAGTCGGTCGAGATGCCCAGGGGCATACCGCCCCGCACCTGAGGACTGCCGACCCGCCCGTCCATGTGCCGGATCAGCGGGCCGAAGTGCCCGGCCCGGACCACGCGCAGGGTCCCCGACGCGAGATCGACCTGAGCGTACGTGCAGGTCGCGAAGCGGTCCGTGTCCAGTTCGGCCAGGAAGCGCGAGGCGCGGGCCAGCACCGTCGAAGGGGGATGCCCCTCGGCCGCGTACGCGCGCAACGCGATGCGCAACTGGCCCATGATGGCAGCGGCGTGCGTGTCGTGCCCCTGCACGTCACCGACCACGATCCCGAACCGGTTCTTGGGCAGCGCGATCACGTCGTACCAGTCGCCGCCGACCTGGCGTCCGCTCCAGGCGGCGTGATAGCGCACGGCGATCTCTCCGCCCTCGATCTCCTGGATGCGCCTCGGCAGCATCGCCGCCTGGAGACCGGTGGCGAATTCGCGCTCCTCGTCGAAGAGTTTCGCGCGCTGGAGGGACTGCGCCACGATGGCGGCCAGCCCCAGACACAGATTGCGTTCGTCCGCGTTGAAGGACGTGGGATCCCGGTAGAAGAGGGCCAACGTACCGAGGGAACGCGCCTGGGCGACGAGCGGCAGATAGGCGGCGGCCCGGAATCCGAGCCGCTCGGCACAGGGGGCCAGCACGGGGTAGCGCTGGACGAGGGCCGAGACCGAGGTGAGGAACCTGGGGCGCCCGCTGAGCACGGTGTCCGCCAGCGGAAACCGCCGGTCCAGCCCCGCGTCCCCGAGCGCGTCGATCGCCTCCACCGAATCGCCGCTCAGCGCCACGACGCTCAGCGTGGTGTTCTCCACCAGACCGAGTGCGAGGCCGTCCGCCCCGAGCCGGGCCAGCCCGCCCGGCCCGGTGAGCGCGGCGGTCACGTCATCGACGGTGACTGCCCGTGACAATGCGCTGGTTGTGCGTTCAACGATGCTGGTCTGCCGTTGTCGCCGCTTCTCCAGATCGAGCACGAAGGCCGAATGGGTGACCTCCGCGGTGGCGTCCTGCACCACCCCGACGACCCGCTGCACCCGGCCCTCGTCGCTGCGCAGTATGCGCGCCTGGACATGCGTCCACTGGTCACCGCCGTCGTCCGTCGGCACCAGGAAATGCACACTGTACGAGCTGCGCCCGCTCTTGATCGCCTCGCCGATTGCCAGGTCGAGACGGGCGCGCTCTGATGGTTCCAGTCGCGCCAGCAGCGTTTCCAGCTGTGAATCGAAGGTCTGTGGGTCCAGGCCGAAGACCAGCAGCCCGGCGTCGTCCATGTCGAGCGTTCCGGCCTCCACGTCCCAGTCGAAGCTGCCCGTCCGATTCATGGCCAGGCGCCGGGCCGTGGAACTCTCGCCGTTCCTCGTCTCCTCGATCAGCAGACGTGGTGGGACGGAAATGATCGGTTGCTGGTCGTGATCGGTCATTCCTGCTCCGGAGGTCGCCGGGCGGGGCTGCGGACGGCATGACCCGAACCGGGTCACTCAATTGTCGAACCGGTTCCGGCAGGTTGCCACAGCGGAGACCCGGCGCATTCCGGCCGGAGAGCCGGACCGGCCGGACCCGGACCCCCTGCCGTCCCGGCGCGAAGCCCGCCCCGGACAATGGCGGCGGAAGATCGTCCGCGACCGGCGGTCGATACGGCACAGGGGCTGACCGGAGCGCGTACATGAACCAAGAGGATCCCGTTCTGCTGCACACCGAGGGCCGAGTCCGGCACATCACCCTCAATCGCCCACGCGCCCTGAACGCACTGAACCACGCCATGGTGGCGCGCGTCGGCGCGGCACTCGACGACGCCGAGCACGACGACTTTGTGGTCGCGGTCCTGATCACGGGGGCGGGCGAGCGCGGTCTCTGCGCGGGTGGCGACATCCGCACGATCCATGACGACGCCCGCGCCGGCGGCACCGCATCGCTGGACTTCTGGCGCGACGAGTACCGGCTCAACGCCCGCATCGCCCGGTTCCCCAAGCCCTATGTCGCGATCATGGACGGCATCGTGATGGGCGGCGGCGTCGGAGTCTCCGCCCATGGCGACGTCCGCGTCGTCACCGAGCGCTCCCGCATCGCCATGCCCGAGACCGGCATCGGATTCGTTCCGGATGTCGGCGGCACGCACCTGCTCGGTGCGGCGCCGGGTGAGCTCGGCATCCACCTGGCGCTCACCGCGGACGCGGTCGGCGCCGCCGACGCGCTGCTGTGCGGGCTCGCCGACCACTTCGTACCGTCGCAGCGCATCGCCGGACTCACCGCGGATCTCGCCGGTTGCGGTGCGGCCGCGGAGATCGAGGAGACGGTGCGGAAGCACGCCTCACCGGCGCCTCGGGGCGAACTGGCCGCGCACCGCGAGTGGATCGATTCCTGCTACCAGGCTGACACGGTCGAGGAGATCGTCGACCGGCTCGTCCGCAGCGGGGTTCCGGCCGCCAAGGAGGCCGCCGAGGCCGTCCTCGCGAAATCGCCCACCGCGCTGAAGGTGACTCTTGCCGCGCTCCGCAGGGCACGCGGGCTCGGCAGCCTGGAGGCCGTGCTCGACCAGGAGTACCGGACGTCGTGCACCGCTTTCGCCGGGCCGGACCTGGTGGAAGGGGTGCGTGCCCAGATCATCGACAAGGACCGCAACCCGCGGTGGAGCCCGGCGACCCTGGCCGAGGTCACCGAGGCCGACGTGGCGCTCTTCTTCGCCCCGCTGGGCGACCGTGAGCTCGGCCTGGCCACCGTCCCCGGAACGACGGCCTGACGCGGACGGGCCGCCGCGGGCCGGGACGGACCGCGGCGGCCCGGGGCCCCGCTCCGGGCTCAGAGCTCGTTCGGTCCGTCGACCACGCGGAAGGGGACCCCGAGGAGGTGGGCCGCGGCTCTGAGGTCCTTGGCGCGGTGACCGGTGCACAGCGTCCAGTGGTGACCGACGCCGGTGGAGGACCAGGCATCGGTCCACTCACCGGGGTCGAAGCCGAAGTCGACCCGGGACGTGGTGTTGCCGATCTCCAGCAGCGGTCCCGGGACGACCTCGCCCTCGGAGGCGATGAAGGTGAAGGCGCCGTCGGCCTCCTGCCCGATGCCGAACGTGGTGACCGGGCCGTGCCGGACGTCGCATTCCACGCTGACGCCCCAGCCCCGCTTGCCGTGGTAGACGCCCAGCCCGCGCAGCAGCGGATCCTTGGCGCCGATGGCCAGGTGGGCGGGGCCGTCGTGGCCCATCTCGACGACCCGGTCGCGGAAATCGAGGGCCTGGAGTTCGGTGAAGGAGCCGCCGGCGCCCATGGTGTCGGCGATCAGCATCGCGAGGCTGGTACGCAGTTCGTACTCACCGGCCATCGGAATGCCGCGCGCCGTCAGCAGCGACGCACCGAGGATCATGCCGGCGCCGAGTCGTTCGTGCACCTCGCCCTCCAGGCCGCGGTGGTAGTAGGCCAGGCTGTCGAGCGCGAAGTCCTCGACGAGCCGGTCCAGTCCGACCGAGACCCGTGCGGCCCAGGCGAGGTCGTCCTCGTCGACGGAGGCATCGAGGGTGAAGACGGTACGCGCGAGCGCGACGCGCTCGGCGACCGCGTCGTCCGTCACGGCGGCGACCCGGACCCGCAGATCGTCGAATTCGAGGACTTCGACGTGCCCGCCGAACCGGGTGGAGACCAGCGTCGGATCGGTGGAGACATCGAGCATGCCGGGATAGAGATGGCCCATCAGCCCGTGCCGGCCGTGGCGCAGGACGCCGCGCACCTGAGCGGCCCGGATCCAGCGGCGGATCCGGTTCCAGGCGTTCTCGTCGCCCAGATGGCCCGAGACGGAGCGGAAGGGGATCCCTCCGCGCCGGAACACATTGGCCACCTCCGGCAGCGGACACTGACCGCAGTACGCCAGCCACTTGCCCGTGTCGGTGTCGGGATGGTCCATCGCCTCGGTCGGCTGGAGGTCGATGACCAGCACCGGAGCGTGCGTACGTTGGGCGACCGGCAGCACCATCGACGCGGTGAGGTAGGTCGTCAGAAACGTCACGACGATGTCGCAGTCGGCCGTCCGCAGCCGTTCCGCGGCCCGCGCGGCCTCCTGCGGATCGGAGATGAAACCGGCGTCGACGACCTCGCAGCCCATCTCCTCGAACCGTCCGGTCACGGTACGGGCCGACTCGCGCAGTCGGTCGAGCAGTCCCGGGAACTGCGGCCAGTACGCGCCGAGCCCGCCGGACACCAGGCCGACGCGGGTACGACGGCGCAAGGTGCGGGCGAGTACACCGTCCGGCACGGCGGGGGACACCTCAGTCATGGCTTTCCTTCCTCCGGTTCCGTCGAGGGCCCGAGCGGCCCGGTGAGGTGCCCGGTCTCCCCGCCGAGGGGGCGGCCGGGCTCAGGTCCGTTCCAGCCGGGCGGCGGCCCGGTCCCAGGCCCGCTGGTCCCCCTGCGGGGTGTAGTGGCGCAGCTCCTGGGTACGCGCCACCAGGCTCCGCATGTCCGCGAGGCCGCCCACCAGCCCACGGGCACGAGCCTGCACCAGGATGTTGCCCAGCGCGGTCGCCTCGGCGGGACCGGCCGTGACGGGCAGCCCCGTGGCATCGGCGGTCCACTGGCACAGCAGTTCGTTGCGCGAACCCCCGCCGACGACATGGATCCGGTCCGGGTCCCGCCCGGCGAGGGCCGCTGCCTCCCGCAACGTCCTGCGATGGGCCAGCGCCAGGCTCTCCAGTACGCATCGGACATATCCTCCGGGAGTGCCGGGAGGCACCTGCCCGCTGCTCAGGAGCTGGGCGTCGATACGCGACGGCATGTCACCCGGCGCGAAGAACGCCCCGTCGTCGGGGTCGATCACCGCCGCGAACGGCCGGGCGCGGGCCGCCCCGGCGAGCAGCACGTCCAGGGACGCGCCCTCGCCGCGCGCTTCCCAGGTCCGGCGGCACTCCTCCAGCAGCCACATCCCCATGATGTTCCGGAGGTAGCGGATGGTGCCGTCCACTCCGCGTTCATTGGTGAAGTTCGCCGCGCGGGACTCCTCGGTCAGCACCGGAGCCGGCAGCTCCAGCCCCGCCAACGACCATGTGCCGCAGGACACATAGGCGAACCCGGGCCCGGTCGCGGGCACCGCGGCGACCGCCGACGCCGTGTCGTGCGAGGCGACGGCCGTCACGGGAGTCCCGGCCGGCAGGCCCGTGTACTCGGCGACGTGCGGCAGCAGTGTCCCCGCGGGATCACCCGGCTCGCGCAGCGGCGGAAACCAGGAACGCTCCAGATCCAGCCGGGCGATCAGCGCCTCGGACCACCCGCCGGACGAAGCGTCGAACAGCCCCGTCGTCGACGCGTTGGTGATCTCCGCGCCCACCGTGCCGGTCAGCCGGTGCGTCAGCAGATCCGGGATCAGCAGCATCGTCCGCGCCGCACCCCACTCGGAGCTCGCGCGGTGGGCGGCGAGCTGGAACACGGTGTTGAACGGAAGATGCTGCAATCCGGTGACGGCATACAGCTCGCGTGCCCCGCACTCGGCCAGCACCCGCTCGGCGGCGCGCGTGTTCCGGTCGTCCCGGTAGTGGAACGGCAGCCCGAGCAGGGCACCGTCCGCGTCCAGCAGTCCGTAGTCGACCGCCCAGGTGTCGATGCCGACCGAGGCGATCGGACCACGGCGCGCGGCCGTCCGCAGGCCGTCCAGCACGCCCTGGTACAGCGCGGGGACATCCCACCGCAGTCCGTCCGGCAACCGGACCGGCGTATTGGCGAAGCGATGCGCTTCCGTCAGTACGAGCCGCTCGGGCCCGGCCAGGCCGGTGATCACCCGGCCGCTGGTCGCACCGAGATCCACGGCGGCGAAGACCGCGTCGCGCGGTGACGTCAGGGACATGGCACCCCCGATACGGAGGCCCCCAAGGCCCAGGGCGCTTCGGGAGCGCGGGCCCTCGCGGGAGCCGGGGCCGTCGTCGGTACGCGGGTCATCGGAGGAAGGCCGCCGCCACACCGGCGTCGACGGGAACATGGAGCCCGGTCGTGTGCGTGAGGTCCCCGCCGGTCAGCGCGAACACGGCGTTGGCGACGTGCTCCGGGAGCACCTCCCGCTTGAGCAGCGTCCGCTGGGCATAGAACTCGCCGAGCTTCTCCTCCTCGATCCCGTACATCGCCGCCCGCTGGGCACCCCAGCCACCCGCGAAGATTCCCGAACCGCGCACCACACCGTCCGGATTGACGCCGTTGACCCGGATGCCGTGCTCGCCGAGCTCGGCGGCGAGCAGCCGCACCTGGTGGGCCTGATCGGCCTTGGTGGCTGAATAGGCGATGTTGTTCGGGCCCGCGAACACCGCGTTCTTCGACGTGACGTAGACGATGTCACCACCGAGGTTCTGCGCACCCATCACCCGGGCGGCCTCGCGCGAGACCAGGAACGAGCCGCGCGCCATGATGCCGTGCTGCAGGTCCCAGTCCCGGGCCGTCGTTTCGAGCAGCGGCTTCGAGATGGAGATCCCCGCGTTGTTCACGACGAGATCCACCCCGCCGAAGGCCAGCACGGCGGCCCGGAACGCACCGGCGATCTGCTCCTCACTGGTGACATCGACCGTCACGGGGACGGCCGTGTCGGGCCCGCCGAGTTCCCGCGCCACCGTGCGGGCCTTCTCCGCGTCGATGTCCGCGACGACGACACAGGCGCCCTCCGCGGCCAGCCGGTGTGCGACGGCCCTGCCGATGCCGGAGCCCGCACCCGTGACCAGCGCCACCCGGGTGGCCAGCGGCTTCGGACTCGGCATCCGGCGCAGCTTGGCCTCCTCCAGCTCCCAGTACTCGATCCGGAACTTCTCGGACTCCTCGATCGGCGCGTAGGAGGAGACCGCCTCGGCGCCACGCATCACATGGATGGCGTTGAGGTAGAACTCCCCGGCGACCCGGGCCGTCTGCTTGTCCTTGCCGAAGGAGAACATGCCGACCCCGGGCACCAGCACGATCGCCGGGTCCGCTCCGCGCATCGCCGGGGAACCGGGGGAGGCATGGCGCTCGTAGTACGCGCGATACGCCTCCCGGTACTCCCCGTGCAGCTCCCCCAGCCGCGCCGCGGCCTCGTCCAGCGGGGCATCCGCGGGCAGATCGAGCACCAGCGGCCTGACCTTGGTGCGAAGGAAGTGGTCCGGGCAGGAGGTGCCCAGAGAGGCAAGCCGCGGATGCCCGGTACGCGCGAGGAAGTCCAGCACCGGTTCCGTGTCGGTGAAATGGCCCACCTGGGGGCGGTCGGTGGAGGCCAGACCCCTGATCAGCGGGGCGAGCGCGGCCGCACGCTCCCGGCGCCGGTCCTCGGGAAGGGGCTCGCGGCCCGCCCACGTGGGGCCGAACGGTTCGGCTCTGCCCCGCTCCTGGAGGAAGGTCTCGGCGGTACGGATCATCCAGAGGGCGTTGTGCTCGCACTCCTCGGACGTCCCGCCCCAGGCCGTGATGCCGTGGCCGCCAAGGATCACCCCGACGGCTCGCGGATGGGCCTCCTTGACCGCGGCGATGTCCAGACCGAGCTGGAAACCCGGCCTGCGCCAGCCCACCCAGGCCACCTTGTCGCCGAAGCACTCCGCGGTCAGCTTCTCCCCGTCGGCCGCGCACGCCAGCGCGATCCCCGAGTCGGGATGCAGATGGTCGACGTGGGCGGCGTCGACCAGGGCATGCATCGCCGTGTCGATGGACGGGGCCGCACCGCCCTTGCCGTGCAGGCAGTAGTCGAAGGCCGCCACCATCTCGTCCTCGCGCTCCACACCCGGGTACACGTCCCTGAGTGCGCGCACCCGGTCCAGGCGCAGTACGGCCAGCCCGGCCTCGGTCAGTGTGCCGAGGTCGCCACCCGACCCCTTGACCCAGAGCAGTTCGGTGTCGCGGCCGGTGACCGGGTCGGTGCCGGCGGCCTTGACCGATGTGTTGCCACCGGCGTAGTTGGTGTTCCGGGCGTCGGAGCCGATCCGGTGGGCGCGTGCCAGAAGCGCGGCGACTTCGGCGTGCGTCGCGGAGGTCATGGGATTCCTTCGTGGTCGGGGTCCGGCTGAACCGTTCGGTGGTGGCGCGGGGGAGCGGGGCGGGGCTCAGGCGCCCCAGCCGGCCTGATCGCCACCGACCCGGGCGGCGGCGATCCGCTCCTGGTTGCCCGAGGCCAGATACGCGGCGAGCGGGTCCCCGGCCAGGCCGAGCTCCTCACGCACCTCGGCCAGCAGCGGACGGACATCGGTGTTGTACGCGTCCATCAGGGCGCCGTTCGCGGCGAGCACATCGCCGGAGCGCTGCGCCGCACCCAGTGCCGCCATGTCGACCAGCAGCGCCTTGGCGGTCGCCTCCTGCACATTGGCGACCGACCTGATCACGGCGGGGATCTTCGCCTCGATGTTGTGACACTGGTCGAGCATGAAGTTGACGTTCGTCCCGGGACGCAGACCGCCGTTCCTGGCCACCTCGTGCATGATCCGGAACAGCTGGAACGGGTCGGCGGCCCCGGCCATCAGATCGTCGTCCGCGTAGAAGCGCGAGTTGAAGTCGAACGCGCCGAGCTTCCCGGCGCGCAGCAGGCCGGCCACGATGAACTCGATGTTGGTGCCCGGAGCGTGGTGCCCGGTGTCCACGACCACCTGGGCCTTCGGGCCGAGGACGAGACAGTGCGCGTACGCCGTGCCCCAGTCCGGCACGTCGGTCGCGTAGAACGCGGGCTCGAACAGCTTGTACTCCAGCAGCATCCGCTGATCGTCGGCCAGCCGCCCGTACACCTCGGCCAGCGCTTCGGCCAGCCGGTCCTGACGGGCCGTGATGTCGTCCTGCCCGGGGTAGTTCGTGCCGTCGGAGAACCAGAGCTTGAGATCGGGGGACCCGGTCTCGTCCATGATGTCGACGCACTCCAGCAGATGGTCGGTGGCCTTGCGGCGCACCTTCGGATCGGGGTGGGTGACCGAACCGAGCTTGAAGTCGTCGTCCTGGAAGACGTTCGAGTTGATCGCCCCGATCCGCAGCCCGAGAGCCTCGGCGTGCCGGGTGAGCGCGGCGTAGTCCTCGACCCTGTCCCACGGAATGTGCAGCGACACCTTCGGTGCCACGCCCGTGAACGCGTGCACCTGTGCCGCGTCCTCCAGCTTCTCGAACGGGTCGCGCGGCACGCCCGGTTGAGCGAACACCTTGAACCGCGTCCCGGAGTTCCCGTACCCCCACGACGGTGTCTCGATGACCTGGGACTTCAGAGCTGCCTTGACGGCCGACACATCAGACATGAACACCTCGTGAGCGGAGTCATCCAGTGAACGAAGAACATGCGGAGTGTGAATCGTTTCATCTGCGCCGTACGCTAGGTTTCGCTCAGCTGTCAGTCAAGGAGCCGGTCGGGTCGTCGCGGCCCGTCCTGAATCAATTCACCGCACGGGCACCCGGTCCGTCCACCCGCTCGGAACATGGTGGCGCAACAGGGCGGCGAGGTGAAGAGGGACCGCGTGGCAGGGCCACGACGTCCGGCGGCCCCGTTCAGCGGCCGCCCGTGCCGGACACGCCGGGACGCAGCGAGCTCACGAGGTCGAAGAACCGGGACTCGTTGCCGCAGAGCCCGGCGCGCCGCAGCGCGCCGTCGGCCTCCGCGATCGGAGAGGCGAGCAGCGGGACGTACAGGGGGCCGTCCTCCGGGTCGTCGAGCGCGGCACGGGTGGCCTCCAGCAGCCGGACGTACGCCTGGGCCGCGGCGAGTTCGTCATTGCGCATCTGAGCATCTCCCGGTCAGAGGTGTCGGACCCACCAGCATCCCCCATGGGTCTGACAACGCCCACCGACGGCGTCGCGCGGCCACCCGCTACCCGTCGTCCGGCCCTCGCGCACCGGGCGGGGGCTCGACCTCCAGAAATCTCCGACGGCGCGCACCGCGGTACAGCAGCACCGTCCAGCCCAACTTCCGCAGCACGGCCGCGCACCGGGCCAGCTCGGCCTCCTCCGCCCGCGCGGCCCCGCTGCCGGGCGGCCCGGCCCACTCCACACGGACGCCACCGGGAGACTCGCCCCGCTCCAAGCGGTAGCCGGTCGCCACGCGCACGCCCGATCCGTCGACGGCCGAGGGCGACAGGCCCGACGCCTCCAGGGCGATGGCGACCGCCCGCATCGGCCGGTGCGTCTCCCAGGGCGCGGGTACGCCCTGCGGGTCGGCGTGTCCGGTGTTCGTCAGCCGACGGATCTGCAGCATCCCCTCGAACGCCGTCCGCAGGGACGCGGAGCGCCCTCCGTTCGGCGCCGGAGCCTTCGGGCCGTCACCCGTCGCCGGTTCGAACCCGCTTCCGTGCCCGGTGTCCATCAGCGTCCCCCTTCGCGCGTCCTGCGCTCCTGCGCTCCTGCCAGTGTGCGCCGGGCCACTGACAGCGGCGCGGGCGCGCGGCACCGGCCGTCCTCCGCCGCCGCGCCCCGCGCCCTCTCACCCCTGCGGAGCGCCCCGTTCGGCTCCGGGCGCCGGCCCGCCCGCGCCGAGCACCTTGCCCGGGTTGAGGATGCCGTGCGGGTCCAGCGCCGCCTTCACCGCGTGATGCATGCCCAGCACCGCGGCACCCAGCTCCTTGTCCATGCCGCGCATCTTCAGCAGCCCCACCCCGTGTTCACCGGTCACCGTGCCGCCGAGGGCGATCGCGTCGTCGAGGATGTCCTCGAAAGCCAGCTGGGCGCGGGCGCGCGCGGCCTCGTCGCCGGGTGCGGTGATGATGAGCGGGTGCAGGTTCCCGTCCCCGGCATGGGCGATGTTGGCCACCAGGATGTCGTGCCGGGCCGCCGTCCTCTCGATCCGGGCCAGCATCTCGGGCACCGCGGTGCGCGGTACGCACACGTCCTCCGTCAGGACCGGACCGAGCCGTTCCAGTGCCGGGTAGGCCAGTCGGCGGGCCTGGAACAGCGCATCGGCCTCCTGCTGGTCGGTGGAGACCGCGGCCCAGGTGGCACCCGCCCGCTCGAAGCACTCTCGTACGAGCTCGGCCTCGGCGTCGCCCTCCGCCCCCGGCGTGTCGACCCGGCCGAGCAGCACCACGTCCGCGTCGGCGGAGAGCCCCATCTTCTTCCAGGCGTCGACGGCGGCCAGGCAGTGGCGGTCGACCAGTTCGAGCGCCGAGGGAATCACGCCCGAAGCGGTCACGGCGCTCACCGCCTCGCCCGCGTCGACCACCGAGGAGAAGTACCCCGCCACGGTCCGCTCCTGCGGCCGCGCCGGACGCAGCCGCACCGTGATCTCCGTGATCACGCCGAGGGTGCCCTCCGAGCCGACCATGAGCCCGGCCAGGTCGTACCCCGCCACGCCCTTCGCGGTCCGCCGGCCGAGCGAGACCACCTCGCCGAGCCCGTTGACCATTTCGAGCCCGAGGACGTAGTCCCGCGTCACGCCGTACTTGACGCAGCACATGCCGCCGGCGTTCGTCGCGACGTTCCCGCCGATCGTCGACCAGGGCGAACTCGCCGGATCCGGCGGGTACCAGAGCCCGTGCTCCGCGCCCGCCGCCCGCAGGTCGTCGTTGACCACTCCCGGCTGGACGACGGCGAGCCGTTCCGCCGCGTCGATGCGGACGATGCGGTTCATGTCCTCGAAGGACAGGACGATCGCCCCGTCCACGGCGTTCGCGCCTCCCGACAGGCCCGTGCCCGCGCCACGCGGAACCAGCGGGACGCGATGGGCCAGGCAGTGCCGGACCACGTCCCGTACCTCGTCGGTGTTCTGCGGGCGCACCACGGCCAGGGGCGTTCCGTACGGGGCCCACTCGGCCTCGTCGTGCTGGTACCGGGCGAGGCCGGCCGGGTCGGTGAGGACCCGCCGGGCAGGGATGTCGTCGACTGCTGGGTTCGCCACGGTCGTGGCCACCTCCTACATGGATGTACTACCCACCATCATTGCGCGCGCGGCTCGGGCCCGTACCGCGGCCCCTGAACTGACGATCATGAATATTGACACGATCGGGTGACGGATCCCGATAGGGTCGACGGTCCGACAGCTCCGTACCTCAACGCTCGGCAGCCCCGTACCCGGAGGATCCACGAACCGTGCCCGACAACGTCCAGGCCCCCGACCGCGGCGACCGCGCCGCGCTGCGCGCCGACTGCGCGAGCTGCTTCGGGCTGTGCTGCGTGGCGCTGACCCTGACCCGGTCCGCGGACTTCGCGATCGACAAGGACGCCGGAAAGCCCTGCCGGAACCTCCAGGAGGACTTCCTCTGCGGCATCCACACCGAACTGCGGACGCGGGGTTTTCCCGGCTGCACGGTGTACGACTGCTTCGGGGCGGGGCAGAAGGTCTCCCGCGACACCTTCGACGGCCAGGACTGGCGCGGCGCGCCGCGGACCGCCCGGCGGATGTTCCAGGTGTTCCCGGTCATGCGGCAGCTCCATGAACTCCTCTGGTACCTCACGGAAGCGCTGTCCCTGGAACCGGCCCGCACCCTCCACGGCGAGATCCGACGCGTTCTGGAGGAGACCGAACGCCTCACCCGCCTTCCGGCGGAGGCGTTCCCGGAGCTGGACGTGGCCGGGCACCGCGAGGTCGTGGCCGAGCTGCTGCTCCGTACCAGCGAAGTCGTCCGGGCGACCGCACCCCGCAAGAAGCGGCGGGACCGTCGTGGCGCCGACCTCATCGGAGCCGGGCTCAAGGGCGCCGACCTGAGGGGAGCCGATCTGCGCGGCGCGTACCTGATCGCGGCGGACCTGACCGGTGCCGATCTGCGCCGGGCCGACCTGATCGGCGCGGACTTCCGGGACGCGGACCTCTCCGGCGCCGACCTCACCGGAAGCCTCTTCCTCACCCAGGCCCAGCTCAACGCCGCCAGGGGCGACGCCGCGACGAAGCTCCCGCCGTCGCTTCACCGCCCCGCGCACTGGGACCGTTGAATCGCGGCACACGGGCGGCCACCGAGCGACGACCCGGACCAGGCCGGCCACGGCCCCGGACCTTCCGAGCCGCACCGGGACGAACCGGCCGGTGGGCCGGGCACTGCGGACGTGCCCGGTTCGTTGCACAGTGTGGCGTACCCGGAACGCCGCAGACGACCGGACCGAGGAGTCCCGCACATGCCCAGCAGTACCGACCGCAGCCGCACCGACCCCAGCCGGACGGACGGGAACCGCACCCGTCTCGTCGAGCGCCTCATGGAGCAGTTCCCGCACGTCCCCCGGGAAGCCGTCATCAAGGAGGACCTGCTGCGCGGCGGCGTGGCGTTCGACGAGTCCGCCCTCAGCGACAACGAGGGCGGTGATGTCAAGCCGAAGTCCTACTTCATCTTCTCGTTCGACCACGGCACCCTCCCCGAGCTGGGCGCGGCCGCACTGCGCCGCCCGCCGGAGGAGATCGTCCTCACCGGAGGTCCGTACGACCTGCGCAGAACGGTCGTGTCGGTCCGGGTCAACCCCGCTTCCCCCTACCGTGTCGCCGCCGACCAGGACGGTGTCCTCGGGCTGTACCTCGACGGCCGGCGCATCTCCGACGTGGGCCTGCCCCCCATGCCGGACTACTACCGGCACACGCTGGAGAACGGCAAGTCCGTGATGGAGGTGGCGCCCACCATCCAGTGGGGCTACCTCGTCTATCTGACCGTCTTCCGGGTCTGCCAGTACTTCGGCGCGAAGGAGGAGTGCCAGTACTGCGACATCAATCACAACTGGCGCCAGCACAAGGCGGCGGGACGCCCGTACACCGGGGTGAAGCCGGTCGAGGAGGTCCTGGAGGCGCTCGCCATCATCGACAAGTACGACACGGCGAAGACCTCCACCGCCTACACCCTCACCGGCGGGGCCATCACCTCCCACATCGGCGGCCGCGACGAGGCGGACTTCTACGGGCAGTACGCCAAGGCGATCGAGGAGCGCTTCCCGGGCCGCTGGATCGGCAAGGTCGTCGCCCAGGCCCTGCCCAAGGCCGATGTGCAGCGCTTCCACGACTACGGCGTACAGATCTACCACCCCAACTACGAGGTGTGGGACCGCCGGCTGTTCGAGCTCTACTGCCCGGGCAAGGAGCGCTACGTGGGCCGTGACGAATGGCACCGCCGCATCCTCGACTCCGCCGACGTCTTCGGTGCCCGCAATGTGATCCCCAACTTCGTGGCGGGCGTGGAGATGGCCGAGCCCTTCGGCTTCACCACGGTGGACGAGGCCATCGCCTCGACCACCGAAGGGCTGCGGTTTTTCATGTCGCACGGCATCACCCCGCGGTTCACCACCTGGTGCCCGGAGCCCACCACCCCGCTCGGGAAGACCAACCCGGACGGAGCGCCGCTCGAATACCACATCCGACTGCTGGAGGCCTACCGCGCGACCATGGAGGAGTACGGGCTCAGCTCGCCCCCCGGTTACGGCCCGCCCGGCCCTGGACGCGCCGTCTTCTCCGTCAGCTCGTTCATGGACAGCCTTCCGGCCCGTCCGGACGACGAGGCCGCCACGCCTGCGGACTGAACGGCGACGGGCAGCTCCTCGGTGAGATCACCGGGGCCCGGCGGGGTCGTGCCCGCCGGGCCCCGGCGCAGGGACCGTCAGGCGCGCCACTCGGCCGTGCGCTCGGGGGACGCTTCGGTGAGCGCCTTGGCGACGGCGTCCGCGTCACCCCGGAGCCCGTAGACGGGAGTGCCGGGCTGCTGACGCCAGGACTCGTCGAGCCCTCCCGCGTCCACGGTGTCGAACCCCAGCTCGTCGATGAGGTCGCGGACGACCTGCTTGGCCGCCGGGTCGTCACCGGCCACCGGCAGTGCCTGGCGGCCGGGGCTCCCCTTCGCGGAGCCGTTGGACAGGATGTCCTGTGCGTACGTCCCGTTGAACGCCTTGATCACCGGATGACCGATCTGCTCCTCGGTCCACCGGCTCTCGGGCCTGCCGTCCTCGATCGCGGCGATACGCCCGTCCCGCTGCTGCGGGTAGTAGTTGCACGTGTCGATCACCGCGACCCCTTCCGCGGCCCCGTCGATCAGGCCGGACGGCAGATCGGGGACGGCCTTGAGGGGGACGGTGACGACGACGACCCGGGCCCCCCGAGCGGCCTGGGCGGCGGTGACCGCCGTGGCCCCGGTCTCCTCCGCGAACGCGGCGAGAGTCTGCGGACCGCGCGAGTTGGCGATGGAGACGTCATGGCCCAGCGCCGTGAGGCGCCGGGCGAGGTTCCCGCCGATGTTGCCTGCTCCGATGATGCCGATCTTCATGGATCCGACCTTCCGATGGCGTCTGCGGTACGTGATGTGGTCTCGACGGGTCATCAACTACCCGTGATCGATCCGTATTCCTGACGATGGAAAAGCGATTCGCCCGTTCACCCCGAGGATGGGAACGGGCGACGGCGGGCAGCTTCAGACAGAGAACGGAAACACATAGCCCACATTAAGGCGGTGCCCATGTTGCACGGCGTCGATGTCAGCTCCCATCAGGCGTCCTTCGATACGGACGGAGTGGACTTCGTCTTCATCAAGGCCACCGAAGGGCGTTCGTACACCAATCCGAATTTGGCCGAACAGGCGAAACGCGCACGGGACGCGGACTGCGTGGTCGGCTTTTATCATTTTCTCTGGCCGGGGAACGTCAATGCCCAGGCCGAGTATTTCGTCAGCAAGGCTCCGGAGAAGGCGGGCGACCTGCTTGCCGTGGACTGGGAGGAGAACGGCGAAGGCGAAAGGGCCAGCAACGCGGAGAAGGACCACTTCATCCGCGAGGTCAAGCGCCTGCGGCCCCATTACAAGGTGCTGCTCTACTGCAACCGCTACTTCTGGCTGCACTACGACACCACCTCGTACGCCGGGGACGGTCTGTGGATCGCCGACTACGTGTCTGCGGGAAAGCCCAGGATCAAGGCCTCCTGGCGGATCCACCAGCACACCGACCAGCCGCTCGACAAGGATGTCGCCGCCTTTCCGTCGCGGAGCGCCATGCTCGCCTGGGCCCGGGGGTAGGCGCCGCGCCGGGGCGGTAAGGCCGAGGGCCGGGCCCCGGCGTACGGGCACGGTCGCAGGCGTGACCGGACGGAAGTGACAGGAGGAGGCGGTGCGCGGCGTGCTCGCGCACCGCACCTCCTGACGCCGAAGGACCGTGCGACGGAACGCCGACGGAATGCCGACGGGGAGCGGACGGCGAGCGGACGGCGAGCCTCGTCCGGGCGCGCGTCGGCGTCCGCGACGCGTCGTCCTGATCGGTGGGTGCGGACCCATGATGGGTGCGGGCCTAGGATGATCCGGATGAGCGAGACCCCGCCCAGCCTTCTGGGACTCACCACATATCTGATGTCCAGGACCGGCAAGGTGGCACGGAGCACACTGGCCGCACGACTGGCCGACCGGAAGCTGCGGCTCTGGCACATGGCAGTGCTCTCGGCGCTCGTCGACTTCGGCCCCCATGCGCAACGGGAGCTGGCATCGCGGCTCAAGATCGACCGCAGTGATGTGGTCAAGATCGTGGACGATCTCTCGGTGGCCGGTCTCGTCGACCGGGCCAGGGACACCGGCGACCGCCGCCGGGTGACCATCACGGCCACCGCCGCCGGCCGTGTGGCGCTCAAGGAGCTCCAGGCCGAGGCGCTGGCGGCCCAGGAGACCCTGCTCGCACCCCTGACCGGCCCGGAACAAGCCCAACTCGCGGCACTGTTGAGGCGCGTCCACGCCCATGTCCAGCACGACCCCGCCCCGTCGCGGGCAGGTCGCTGACCTGTTCCCCGAACCCCGTGCGGCACACTTCTCGGGTGACCACAGCCGCGGCTCAGCCGCCTCGCGACCGCGCGCTCGGGCGCGGAATCACCACCCTCATTCCGCAGGCCGCCACGGCCACCCCGGCCGAGCAGGCGGCGGCCGTACTCACGGCGATGCAGAGCGTGCCGGTGCGCGTGGGTGTGCTTCAGGCGGCCGTGGTGCTCCTGGAGGAACGTGTGCGTGCGACGGAGGACGACGCGGAGCGGGCCGCCGCCGCGACCACGGTCGCCATGCTGCGCAGCGCGATCGGCCGGGCCGGCTGAGCCGGGGCGACCCCGCCCGATCAGCGCAGTTCGTCGAGGACCCGGGCGCACGCGGCGGGATTCTCCCGCCAGTACCGCCAACTCTCCTCATGGGAAAGGACGTCGGCGAGAGCCTCCGCGAGACCGGTGCGCCCGGCCCCGGCCAGTTCCCGTACGACCACGACGGCCGCCTTCAACCCGTCCCGGCCGCCCTCTGCCAGATGCCCGAGCGCAGCGGCAGGGTGCTCCGGGGCCGTCGCGCGCGTGGCCTCCACCAGCGGCTGGAGCCATCGGGCCCACTCCCGGTACCCCACTGCCGCCCCCGCGACCGGCGTCCCGGCCTCCCACAGCGGCGCCAGCGCCCGCGCCAGACGTCCGCGATACTCTTCCGCGCCCTCCGTGACCCATGGGTGTTCGGCGGTGAAGTGCTCCCACTCGCTCTGTACCGCCATTTCGTCCACCAGCCAGGCGCCCAGCGGCCGCAGGCCCTCGGTCCCGCCGAGAACGAACGCCTCCCGCACCAGCTCGTAGCTCGGCACCGCGTGTTCCGCGAGGAGTACGGCGTCGTACAGGTCCTTGCCCTGCGGGTGCAGGTCGGTGGCCAGCCACAACAGCTTCCAGGCCAGGGAGAGTCCGGGGGAGACGGCCCGGACGCGACAGCCCGGTCCGTCGCCCAGCGGCCGGAGCTCGGTGAGCGCGGCGGAGGAGGGGAGGTTCTCGTTGAACACCACGTCCAGCTGTACGGCCCCGCCGGGCACGCCGTCCGCCGTCCACGGCAGCAGCATCCGCCGCCCCGGAACGCGGTCGTACGTCCAGATGTCCTCCGTGACCATGCCCGCCGCGTCGATCCGTACGGAGCCCTGGTCGGCGGCCGCAGCCGCGCCCTGGGCGATCTGTTCGAAGAGGCCGGACGTCCGGGGATCGTCCACGGCCCAGTCCCGGGGCACGAAGAGGAAGTCCAGGTCTCCCGGGTCGCGTGCGGCGTCGCCGAACCACGTCGCCATCAACACACTTCCCCGCAGCACCAGATGATCGCTCCACGGACCGTCCGCCACGGACGCGAGCACCGTGTCCAGTACGGTGCGCCGCGCCCGGTGCCAGGCCCGGCCCATGGCCTCCTCGTCGGCGCCGAACCGCGGTTCGCCTGCCCGGTAGGCGTTGGCGAACTGCTTCAGGGAGGGCTCGAAGACCAAGGGGTGCTTGATCCCGTCCGGCGCGGGAAGCAGCGTGGCCGGAAGGTCCGACGCGCGTCTTGTGTCCTCGTCGAGGGGTGTGTGGGGAACCCAGGGCCGGCCCTCCCAAGCTCTGGTCCAGGTGGCGAACTCGCGGTCGGAAGGCGTCATATGAGGCTCCTGCGGAAGAGGGGGCTGTTGTTCTCGGGGCCCGTGGCGGGAGCCGGCATGCCGGGGCGGCGCGAGCGTCCGACGCGAGCATAGGCGGCCGTGCCGCGCGGGGGGACCGCGGCTGCTGGGCAGGCTCGCCGGGGCGCCGGAATGGAATCGCACCCTTCGGCCGGAGGCAGAAACGTCATTGGCATGGACCTGATAGATGCACTGCGTTACAGTCCGTTGCGGCACACTCTGAGAGCGCTCTCAGAAGAGAGCTCCCGGACGCCTGCTGTTCCTCCCCCACCATGCCGGAACAACAGAAGGGCCATTGCCTTGAGATGCATGAACACGCTGCGTACGAGTCTGGCTGCCGCGCTGGTCGTCGGAGCCTGGGCGACCGTGGGCCTCGCCTCCGGACCGGCTTCCGCCGCCGCGGCGGACCCGGCCTCCGCGACACCCCGATCCGCGGCCGATGACGCGCCGGCCTCCACAGGACTGCTCTCCGCCATGCAGAAGGACTTCGGCCTGACTGAGAGCCAGGCCAGGGCGAGGCTGGCCGCGGAGAAGACGGCGACCGCCGCACAGGGCGAGGCGCGACGGATCGCGGGATCGTCCTACGCCGGCTCCTGGTTCGACCCGGCGACGAGCAAGCTCACCGTGGCCCTCACCGACAGCCGCAAGGCGGCCGACGTGCGAGCGTCCGGGGTGTCCGTCCGGGTGGTCCGCCACAGCGCCCGGCAGCTCGACGCGGCCAAGGCGCGGATCGACAGGATGGCCGCGCCGGACGGGGTCAGCAGCTGGCACGTCGATCCGAAGGCCAACCGGGTCGTGGTCGAGGTGGTCTCCTCGGCGGCAGGTGACAACGATGTCCGCTCCTTCGTGGAGCGGGCCCGCAAGTCCGGCCCCGTCGTGGTGAACCGGACCCCCGAGGCACCCAGGACCTTCGCTGCCGGAACCGTGGGCGGCGACCCCTACTACACGGGCAACGTCCGGTGTTCCATCGGCTTCTCCGTGTACGGCGGCTTCGTCACGGCGGGCCATTGCGGACAGGCGGGCGCCGGGGTCAGCGGCTGGGACGGTTCGGCCATCGGCAACTTCCAGGGGTCGTCCTTCCCCGGTGACGACTACGCGTGGGTCAGCGTGGGCAACGGCTGGTGGACCGTCCCGGTGGTCCTCGGCTGGGGCACCATCTCGGACCAGCTGGTGCGGGGCTCCGCGGAGGCGCCCATCGGCGCCTCGATATGCCGCTCCGGATCCACCAGCCACTGGCACTGCGGCAATGTGCTGGCCACGAACGAGACCGTGAACTACAGCCAGGGCGCCGTCTATCAGATGACCAAGACGAGCGTCTGCGCCGAGCCCGGGGACTCCGGAGGCTCGTTCATCAGCGGCGACCAGGCACAGGGCGTCACGTCGGGCGGCTGGGGCAACTGCACCAGCGGCGGGGAGACCTGGCACCAGCCGATCAACGAGATCCTGAACCGGTACGGGCTGACGCTGCACACGGCCTGACGGTACGTCGGGCCTGCCGGGCCCGGTACGCCCGGCACCCACCGCACGGGGCCTGCCGCGACACGAGCCGCACTCGGGCTCGGGGCGCGGCAGGCCCTTCGCGCGAGGTGGCTCGGGCGCGTCAGGCTCATCGCGCGAGGAGCGGCCACTTGCGGGAGGCCGGTGCGCTACCGGGGCGAGGACCTGGCATCCGGCGCCCGGCATCCCGTGTTCCCCATCCCGTGTCCCGTGCCGCGTGTCCCGCCCGTGCCGCCCGTCCCGCGTGTCCCGCCCGTCCCGCGTGTCCGAGCGTCGCGGACGGGGCGCGGCAAGGCGGTCACCAGGTGCAGGGAGCCTGGAGGTCGTGGATGCTGTCGGCGAGTTCAGCCGGCCGGGCCGGTCGGCCGGTCGCGTGCCAGTGGGCGATGCGCCAGGCCAGCCGCCGGGGCCAGACAGGCGTGACGGGCAGCTGCGCGACCAACCCACGTGGGCGTTCCACCATGGTTGTCGAGTTCCGCACGGGCACCGATCTCGCCCTCGGCCCGAACCAGGAAGTAGTGCTCGCGGCGATCGTCCTTCCAGACGCGGGCCACCTCCGTGACCACTTCGCCGCGCAGACCGGATTCCTCCCGCAGCTCGCGGATGACCGCGGCACGGGGGGTCTCGCCCTCCTCGACCCCGCCGCCCGGAATCTCGTAGTACGGCTGCCCGTCCTCCTCGAAGCCGATGAGGAGCATGTGCTCGTCGCGGATCACCACCGCGCCTGCCCGTACCCGTACCGGCTCGGCTGCCGTCGGATCGTCCCAGGCGGCCACTCCGGGGGTCGGCCCTTCCGTCGCCCAGTTCCGCAGCACGGTCTCGGCGGTTCCGACCGGTCTGATCCGCGCGTGCAGTGCCCGGGCCAGAGGGAGCGAGCAGAGGGCGCCGTCCGTTGTCCGCCCTTGGAGCGGGAGGTGATGGACTCCTTCCTCGTCGGGCGCTTCGGTCACGACGAGACCGACGTGGTCGAAGCGGATGTCCAGCAGCGGGGGAGTATCGCTCATCCGAGAGGTCCGGCCTGGGTGTGGAGGGTGTGGGAACGCCACTCGTCGAACTGTTGGGGGGTGCGGACGCCGTCGTTCAGGACCGCTCGGTACACATCGACGCTCTTCACGGCGCTGCCGTACTCGGCACGGTCCGCCCAGGACTGCTTGATGCCGAGAATCGCCGCGCGGGTGTCGGGAGTGAGGCGCGGGGGCAGGGTCCTGAGATGGGCGAGGTCGGGCTGCCGGTCCGGTTCGTCGACGAACCAGATGTCCAGGTTCCATTCCTCGTGGCCTCGCACGGAGCGACAGTCCACCCCGAGGTAGAGCCCGTCGGGGTACTCCGGATCGGTGTTCCATGCGCCGGTGTCGTCACGGAACCGGACCTGTCGCACCCGTTGGTGCTGCGCCAGTCGTGCGCCGATCCCGGCAACGGCCTCCAGCGTCTGCGGGTCGAGCTTCGGGCAGATCACCGTGACGTCGAGATCGCGGCGGACCATCAGCCCCAGGGCGTAACTCCCCACCCGCACGGGACGACCGACCGTGGACAGCCGTTCGTCCAGCCGTAGGTCGGCGCCTACCGCGTCGGCGGCGGTACGCAGTGCGTCCTGTTTCTCCAGGAGCTCCTCTGTGCTTGTCACCTCCCTATTCTTCAACATTCTTCCGGGGGGTGAGAGTCCGCGAGCGAGGTCCGGTCCCGGCCTGGTGTGTCGGCCCCTCTCTGTAGGGTGCGGTGCGTGAGTGACGTGTATGAACTGGCGATATCCGTCGATCTGCGGGACGAACTCTCCGAGCAGGAGCTCGACGAACTGCGCTGGCATCTGGGGATCGGACCGCAGCCGGAGCGGCTGTCCATCGTGACCGCGTTCCCGTTCGTGGCGGAGGACGATTCGGGGGAGCTCGTCGTCGCGGACGACCCCCGCCCCCTGCTGGCCGGAGTCGACGCGGCCGGTCAAGTGGTCGGCGTGCTCTGCTCGATGCCTGCCGACCGCGCGGAACTGATCGGGCAGGGCTGGACACTGACTGCCCGTCTGGAGATCCACCCGGACGAGTTCGACCAGGTCGGCGAGCTGATCCGCTGGCTCGCGGTGCGGGCGCACGACACCCACAGCCATGCGGAAGGCGTCGTCTCGCTCGGTTGCCTGCGGTTCTGCGAAGATCTGGTGCCGGAAGCGCTCCAAGTCGTGAACGGACGGGTCATGTGGCCGGAGTAGGGCCTGGCCGATGGATCGTGCCCGTACGGGCACGGCAGCCACGCCTTGTCGGCGTCGCCGCCGCCCGGGTCCGCCTCCCTCCCGATGAAAGACAGCCGGACCCCATGGGCGTGATCTGGCGGCCCGATCATGGGGGTGGCCGAGGTCCGGTGCGGATATTGACGGAGCGGGCGCGATCAAGCGGGTCGACGGCGCCGTGCGAGGACGGCGGCGATCGCCAGTGCCATGGTGGTGTTGGCGGCGGTCCAGAACACGGACCGGGCGCGCGGTCCATTGACCGTCCGCAACTCCCCGTCCGCACGACGACAGAGCGAGTCGGGCGGGAAATAGCGGGAGACCGGAGTGCTGCGCGTGCCGTAGCAGGGTGACGTATCGGGAAACAGGGTCGGCTGCGCGCGCTGCGCGAGGGCCCGGCCGACGCACACGGTCAGCCATCCGACCAGCAGGAACGCGATCAGTATCCAGTGGGGGTCCCTGCTCGTCGCCCCAGTGACCAGACGAGGAGGGTCGGTATGACGAGCACGACGAATGCGGCGAACAGTAGGAGCAGAGCCTTCATGGTCCCATGACCATACTGACCGGAGATCTCCTTCCGTGGGGTGATGATCCGCCGGGCAGGTCCTGGCTGTTCTGGCCGCCGCCGTGCGACCTGCGCCGGCCGAAGCACCTGCGGTGTGAACTGGCGGCCCGTGTCGTAGGTGAGCGGTGCGCCATGCGAGCAGGTGAGGCGGAGGGGAGGCGTGAGGGGTGACCAGAATTGGCCGTAGCATGTCAAGAATCATGGTGATGCGCCTTGTTGCTTCAAGGGGGCCGTGCCTCAATGGGGAAGGCAACCTCCCTGACGGTCTGTCAGGGAATGCTGTGCTCCGGTGTGTCCCGTCGACTCGACGCATCGGCAGTCCCCCCACATGAAGGGCAGAACACCATGAGGTATGGCATTCGGCGCACCGCCATCTGTTCCACCCTCGCCGTCGGCGCGCTCGCGCTGGCACCCACGGCCGAGGCGGTCGCCCCCACCACCGCCACCATTTCCTTCGACTGCGGCGTCTACGGCTCGGGCAGTGCGACGCTCACCGCCACCCAGGACGGCACGAGCGCGACCATCAACCTCTCGACCTCCGCCATCACCGCACCGATCAGCGTCGGGGCGAACTCGGTCAACTCCACGCTCACGCTCACCAACAACGGCGCCGGATCGGTGACGTTCAGTGGCAGTTCCAACCCTGCCATCCCTGCCGGAAGCCCTGTGTCGACGGGGCCGCTCAAGGGGACCGTCGCCTCGGGGGACAGCCTGGAGGCCAAGTCCCTCAAGGTCGTGGTCCTGGGTATCACCGCGACCTGCAACGCGACCTCCGCCCAGTCACCCGGGCCGTTCGTGTTCTGATCCGGCCGCTGAGCACGGAGCACCGAGTACCGAGTACCGAGCACTGAGCACCGAGCGCTGAGCCGGGCACCGGCGACCAACGGCGGGCCGGCCCGTGTTTCCGCCCGTGAGCGGGCGGTACGGGTCGGCCGCGTCACCGTGAATCCGTGAGGGCCATGGACCCCACGGTGCCTTTGCGAGGAGTGGATGACGTCGGCGGCCGGGAACGGGAAGGGGAACGGGCTGACCGGTCATCCTCGCGACGAAAGCGACAATCGGGGCCGCCGAGTCACCTGCTGGGGTCGTGTGCACGCGACCGGTGGAGCCTCGGCGGCGTGACAACCGATGCCGGGGCCGAGTCGGGAACCGTGCCCGGCTCGGCGTGGGACGTGTTGCGGCCGGAGTGTGCTCGGACAGTCGGCCCACGCGCCCCGGCGAGCACTCCGGCCCTCCGCGTCCGCCCGATGCCCATGCACCAACGAGGCGCCCCAGCATCGGGTGAAGCGTGCGCGCGCGTGGGCAGTGCCGCCCGCTTCGCAGGCGCTGCCTCGTGGTGCGTGCCGGATGACGCGTGACGCGGCATGATCCGTACTGGTCCGTTCCCGGTCCGGAGGGAGCGGTGCGCGGACACACATGCGTGGTGCCGTCAGCCCGCCGGGCCTGGAGCGCGATGACGACGACGAGCGGCCGGGAGACTCCCCGTGGGCTCGTCCCGGCCGGAGGCCCGTAGCCGTGGCCCTCTTCACGGGATCCGGGGAACACCGGCCTCGTCTGCCGAGAGAAGCCGGTCACCGCAGCCTAGATTTCGCAGGTGAACGCCCTCACCTTCTCCGCTGCCCTGATCACCTTCGTCTCGGTCGTCGGACCGCCCAAGGTCCTGCTCTCCTTCGCGCATCTCGCGAAACTGCACGCGCCTCGCCAACTCCGCACCATCGCCCTGCTGTCCTGCGGCGCGGCGATCTTCATCGGGCTGGTGGTCAGCTTGACGGCCCCCGTGCTCCTGGACCTGTTCCACATCAGTACGCCCGCGCTCCTGCTGGCCGGCGGCATCATCTTCTTCCTCTACGCCGTCGGGCTCGTCCTCGGAATCCCGACCGGAGTGGACGCGCTCGGCGAGGAAA
Source organism: Streptomyces sp. NPDC057697 (assembly GCF_042799335.1). NCBI lineage: Bacteria > Bacillati > Actinomycetota > Actinomycetes > Kitasatosporales > Streptomycetaceae > Streptomyces > Streptomyces sp. NPDC057697. The sequence continues at coordinate 160,388 of NZ_JBHVJA010000012.1, forward strand.
CCCCCGATGTGACCAGCGGTCTGCGGGAACTGCTCGTGCCGTTCGTCGTCAGTCCGCTGGCCATGACCGCGCTGCTTATCGAGGCCACCGCGCGTTCGTCCTGGACCTGGCGTTCCACGGTCGCCGGGGCGTACGTGGCGGTGATCCTCCTCGACCTCGTCTGCATCCTGCTTCTGGAACGCGTTCTGCGTGCCACACACCATGCGACGTTCGAGCTGCTCGGGCGGCTTCTGGGCCTGCTGCTCGCGGCGGTCAGCATCGACCTGGTCCTCGACGGCCTGGCGGTACTGGGCGTGAGGCTGAGCGGGCTCGGCCAGTGAGAAGCGCCCCGGCCCCGCGCCCGCTGCGCCGCCGGCTGCTCGGGCGTTCCCCCCCCGGTCAGGCCGCCGACCGGGAAGGAGAGCCGCCTTCCTCCCTTCCGTTCGCGTCATGGTGGATGGGGGTGCCCGAGCCGGTCAGTGGAGCGCCCGTGCCACCACGGCGCGCCGCGACGATCTCCGCCGCGATGGACAGCGCGGTCTCCTCCGGGGTACGGGCGCCGAGGTCGAGCCCGATCGGCGAGCGCAGGCGGGACAACTCGCGGCTGGTGAGCCCGGCTTCGCGAAGGCGGCGGTCGCGGTCCTCGTGGGTACGGCGCGACCCCATCGCGCCGACGAAGGCGACCGGCAGCCGCAGTGCCGTCTCCAGGAGCGGCACATCGAACTTCATGTCATGCGTCAGCACGCACAGGACGGTGCGTCCGTCGGTCGCCGTGCGCCGCAGATACCGGTGCGGCCAGTCGACCACGAGCTCATCGGCGTCCGGGAAGCGGACGCGCGTGGCGAAGACCGGCCGGGCGTCGCACACGGTCACGTGGTAGCCGAGGAACTTTCCCGCCCGTACGAGCGCCGTGGCGAAGTCCACGGCCCCGAAGACGATCATCCGGGGCGGTGGCATCCTCGACTCCACGAACAGCGTCACGCCGCCCGGACAGCGCGATCCGTTCTCCGCGACCTCGACCGTGCCCGTACGACCGGTGTCCAGCATCGCGCGGGCCTCCGCCGCAGCCGTCCGCGCCAGATCCGGAGCACCGCCGAAGCCGCCCTCGTACGATCCGTCGGGACGTACGAGCAGGGCCCGGCCGAGCAGTTCCGCCGGGCCCCGGGCCACCCGGGCGAGGGCCGTGGGCTCTCCTCGGACCGCGGCCGCGACCCCGGCCCGGAACACCGGCGCGTCCGCGCGCACCGGGGTGACCAGGACCTCGATGACACCACCGCAGGTGAGCCCCACCGCGAAGGCGTCCTCGTCGTCGTACCCGAACCGTTCGCGCACCGTACGCCCGTCCCGGAGCGCCTGTACGCACAGGTCGTACACCGCACCCTCCACACAACCGCCGGATACGGAACCGATGGCGGTGCCGTCGTTCGAGACGGCAAGGGCGGCGCCCGGAGCGCGCGGCGCGCTGCCGCTGACGGCCACCACGGTGGCGACGGCGAAATCCCGGCCCTCCTCGAACCACCCGCGCAGTTCCTCGGCGATGTCAAGCACCCCGGGCCCCTCCCGCCGCCCGTCGCCGGGCCTCGTCCGCCGCGCGCAGGACACGGTCCGGACGGATCGGCAGGTCCCGGTGGCGCACGCCGGTCGCGTGCCACACCGCGTTGGCGATCGCGGCGGCCACGCCCACGATGCCGATCTCGCCGATGCCCTTGATCCCGACCGGGTCACCGGGGACCGGGTCGTCCACCCAGTCCGCCTCGATGACCGGCACGTCGGCGTGTGCCGCGTAGTGATAGCCGGCGAGATCGGCGCCGACGTAACCGCCCGAGACCTGGTCCCTGACCGCCTCCTCGTGCAGCGCCATGGACAACCCCCAGGTCATTCCGCCGACGAGCTGGCTGCGGGCGGTGAGCGGGTTGACGATGGTGCCCGCGGCGAAGATGCCGAGCAGCCGACGCACACGCACTTCGCCGGTGTCCTCGTCCACCGCGACCTCGGCGAACTGCGCGCCGAAGGAGTGACGTTCCTGCTGTGAGAGGGCGCCGATGGCCTCGGCCGTGTCCGACCGGGCGGTGATCCCCTCCGCCGGGATGCCGCCGCCCAGGGCCAGGCGCTCCCGCAGTTCGTTCGCCGCGATCGTCACGGCCCATGCCCAGGACCGTGTCCCCATCGACCCTCCGGCGATCATCGCCGGGCCGAGGTCGCTGTCCCCGATGCGCACCCGGACGCGGTCCGCCGCCACCTCCAAGGCGTCCGCGGCGACCAGCACCATCGCCGTCCGGGCTCCGGTCCCGACATCCGCCGCGTTGATCCGGATGGTGAAGGTCCCGTCCGGTTCCGCCGTCACGGCCGCGGTGGACGGCCCGACCCCCGAAGGGTAGGTGGCGGCCGCCGTACCGGTCCCGAGCATCCAGCGCCCTTCACGGCGCAGACCTGGGCGCGGGTCCCGGCGCGCCCAGCCGAACCTGCGCGCCCCCTCCTCGAAACAGGCCACGACGTTGCGGCTGCTGAAGGGCAGCCCGGACACCGGAGCCGTTGTGGGCTCATTGCGCACACGCAGCGCGATCGGGTCCATCCCGCACTTCTCCGCCAGTTCGTCGAGGGCGGATTCGAGAGCGAAGGACCCCGGTGCCTCGCCCGGCGCGCGCATCCAGGTCGGCGTCGGTACGTCGAGGCGTACGAGCCGGTGAAGGGTGTGATGCGCGTCGGCGTCGTACATCACACGCCCCAGCACGGCGCTCGACTCGACGAACTCGTGCACGGTCGAAGTGAGGCTCTGCGCCTGGTGGTCGAAGGCACGCAGCCGGCCGTCCGGATCGGCACCCAGCCTGACCCGCTGAGCCGTGGGGCTGCGATATCCGATCAGGGAGAACATCTGGCGTCGGGTCAGTACGACCCGGACCGGGCGCTGGAGGACGGTCGTGGCCATCACGGCCGCCACCTGGTGCGGGCTCAGGCCCTTCGACCCGAAGGCGCCCCCGACGTGCTCGGAACGTACCCGCACGGAGGCCGGGTCGAGCGAGAAGAGCTGCGCCAGTTCGCCCGCCACCCAGGTGCTGCCCTGGTTGGAGTCGACGACTTCGAGCCGGCCTCCCTCCCAACGGGCCGTCGCCGCATGGGGCTCCATCGGGTTGTGGTGCTCCTCCGGAGTGGTGTACTCCGCGTCCAGGACCACGGCGGAGGCGGCGAGCTGGGCCCCGAGGTCCCCCTTCTCCGTCTCGGCCCGGACCAACGGACTGTCCTGCGGGGTGTAGGCATCCGGATGCCCGGCCCTGAAGGCGACGTCGTGGGGCTCCTCGTCGTAGCGCACGACCAGCGCCTCGGCGGCCTCCCTGGCCTGCTCGGACGTCTCGGCCACCACCAGGGCCACGGGCCAGCCCGCGAAGGGCACGCGGTCGTGCTGGAAGATCCCGACGATCGGGTTCGGGCGGCCGAGCATGCCCGTGTAGTCGATGTCGACGCGTGGCGCGTTCTCGTGGTGCAGCACGGTGAGGACACCGGGCATGGCCCGGACGGGCCCGTCCTCCACGGAACGGATCCGGCCACGCGCCACCGTCGACAACACCAGCCACCCGTGGGCCAGTTCGGCGAACGGAACCTCTCCGCTGAAACGGGCCGCCCCGGTGACCTTGTCCCGGCCCTCGACCCGCGTGCGGGCGGAGCCGACGGCGCCGGTCACGGCGGCGACCCCGGTCGTCGTGGTCATCGGGAGACCTCCTCGGTGAGTTCGGTCAGCACGGCCACCACGAGGTTGCGCATCAGCGTCACCTTGTAGCCGTTCTGGGGAAGGGCCTCGGCGGCGGCCAGCTCGGCATCCGCGGCGGCGGCGAACGCCTCCGCGCTCGCGGGTCCGCCGATCAGCGCCCGCTCGGCCGCGCGGGCCCGCCACGGCTTGGACGCGACGGCCCCGAACGCGAGCCGCACCTCGTGCACGAGACCGTCCCGTACGTCGAGCGCGGCGGCGATCGACCCGATCGCGAACGCGTACGAGGCGCGCTCCCGCACCTTCCGGTACCGCGAGTGGGCGGCGACCGGGGCGGCCGGCAGGGTGACGCCGGTGATCAGGGCGCCGGGTGGCAGAGCGGTCTCGATGTGCGGAGTGTCGCCCACCGGTGGGTAGAACCCGGTGATCGGCGTTTCGCCCGGCCCGTCGGCCGTCCGGTACGAGATCACGGCGTCGAAGGCGGTGAGTGCGACCGCCATGTCCGAGGCGTGGACCGCGATGCAGTGCTCGGAAGCGCCCAGGATCGCGTGGTTGTGGTGCTCGCCCTCGATGGCCGGGCAACCACTGCCGGGGGAACGCCTGTTGCACGGTTTGGTGATGTCGGTGAAGTAGCCGCACCGGGTGCGCTGGAGCAGATTTCCCCCGACCGTGGCCATGTTGCGCAACTGGCCCGACGCGCCGGCCAGGACGGCCTGGGCCAACGCCGGGTAGTGGCGCCGTACGTCGGGGTGGGCCGCGAGATCGCTGTTGGTGACGGTCGCGCCGATGCGCAGCCCCTCGTCCGGGGTGAAGTCGATGCCGTCGAGCGGCAGTTCGCGTACGTCGACCAGGAGAGCCGGCCGCTCGACACCGGCCTTCATCAGATCGACCAGGTTCGTGCCGCCGCCGAGGAAGCGGGCCTCCGGGTCCGAGTCGAGCAGCGCGACGGCCCCGGCGACGTCGAAGGCGCGTTCGTAGCCGAATTCCTTCACGCCGCCGCCTCCTTGTCCTCGGATCCGGCGGCTTCGGCCGCTCGCGCGACCGCCTTCACGATCGACACGTAGGCACCGCAGCGGCACAGGTTGCCGCTCATGCGTTCACGGATCTCCTCGGCGTCGAGCGCGGGGACGCCCGCGTCGGGCCGGACGTCGTCGGTCGCGGCACTCGGCCAGCCCGCCGCGTGTTCCTCGATCACCGCGATGGCCGAACAGATCTGCCCGGGAGTGCAGTAGCCGCACTGGAAGCCGTCGAGGTCGAGAAATGCCTGCTGCACCGGATGGAGCCGGTCACCGTCGGCCACGCCCTCGATGGTGGTGATCACGCGCCCCTCGGCCGCGACCGCGAGCTGGAGACAGGAAAGGGCCCGCCGCCCGTCGACCAGCACCGTGCAGGCGCCGCATTGGCCCTGATCACAGCCCTTCTTGGAACCGGTCAGATCGAGATGCTCGCGGAGGGCGTCGAGCAGGGTGGTGCGATGATCGACGGGCAGTAAGTGTTTCTCGCCATTGATGTTCAGAGTGATGGCACTGGACGTCGATGGGGTCATGATCGGCCTTCTTTCGCATTGCTGATGCGCGTCGAACAAGACGATCCCGGTGGATGTTCCAGGAGGGAGAGGATGTTGTGGGGAGTCGAACCCTGAGGAGAACGGGTGCGGGTGACGCACCGGCCGGATCTACCGCTAAGGTGAACCCAAGCGGACAGCTGTCCACTTATGTGTCGAACCTAGCGGACGACTGTCCGCTCAGCAAGGACGGACTCGGCCGTGCTTCCGGGAGGAGGACACGTGCACGACGAGAAGGGCGCACCTCTGCGCCCGGACGCACAGCGCAACCGTGAGCGCATCCTGGACGTCGCACTGGCCGAGCTGACGCGGGCGGCCGATGTCCCGTTGAGCACGATCGCGAAGAAGGCGGGCGTCGGGCAGGGAACGTTCTACCGCAACTTCCCCAACCGCGAGGCCCTCGTCCTGGAGGTGTACCGCCACGAGATGCAGCAGGTGGCCGACACGGCGGTCCAGTTGCTCGGGACCCGGGCCCCCGACCGGGCGCTGAGGGAGTGGATGGACCGCCTCGCCCAGTACGCCATGGCCAAGGCGGGCCTGGCGGACGCGTTGCGCAAGTCCACCGGCCGGCACGGCAGTCTGGCCCGGCTGGGGCACGGTCCCGTGACCCGGGCGGTCACACTCCTGCTGAACGCGAACGAGCGGGCCGGAACCATCCGGCCGGGGCTGACCCCTGACGACTTCGTCCTGGCCATCGCGGGGCTCTGGCAGATCGACCCGCACAGTGACTGGCAGCCGCGAGCGAAGCGCCTGCTGGACCTGGTGATGGACGGGCTGCGGTCGGGCGCCCCCGGTGCGGCAGGGCGTGCACCGGACGGCGCGACGACGGACGGGGCTTCCCTGGAGGGGAGTTGACCGCCGGGCGGCAGTCCCCGTGATCGGCGCTGCCCGGCGCGCCGCTCTCCGGCAGGATCTGACGGCGCACGGTCGGCGTGACGCCCGGCATGTGTGTCCGGTCATGAGATCGAGCGTGGCCGGAACCGCGCGGTGCGTATGGTGCGGAGATGATCGCTGTACCAGAGGTGTTCGCACGGGCCACGATCGAGCGCGAGGGCGAGCCCGGTGCGCGATGGCTGGCCGAACTGCCCTCGATCGTCACGGAGCTGTCGGAGCGCTGGTCGTGCGAACCGGACGGTGAGGTCATGCACGGAGGCGTCGTTCTCATCGTTCCGGTGCGACGGCCGGCCGAGGGGGAGGCCGTGCTGAAGGTGTCGTTTCCCCACCCGGGGAACGTCCATGAGCCGGACGCGTTCATGGCCTGGGGCGGGCGCGGAGCCGTGCAGTTGTACGAGCGCGACGACAGGCGCTTCGCGATGCTGCTGGAGCGGGCCCGGCCGTCGACGCTGGGCGAGACCGGGGAGGGCGACGAGGTGGTGCGGGTCGCGGGGCGGCTCAGCCGTCGGCCGGCCGTCCCCGCACCGCCCGGACTGCCCCGGCTCCGTGAACGGGCGGATGCCCGGGAAGTGCAGTTCCCTGCGGGACGCCGAGGCGTTGTCGCACGGACCGTCCCGCTACGCGGTGGACGCGGCCGTGGCGACGGCCCGTGAGCTGGGGCGCGATCAGCCGGAGACCCTCATCCACGGTGACCTGCAGCCGCTTCATTGGGCAAGTCGCTTGTCGGGATTGAGGTCGTCGCCCTGCCTTGTCCGACGAGGTAGTCGGCTGCGGGGCATGCGGCGGGGTGGCTATTGGGCGACGTAGCCGCCGTCGACGGGCAGGGCGATGCCGGTGACGTAGCTGGCGCCGTTGCTGCAGAGCCGGAGGACGGCCTGGGCGATCTCGTCGGCGGTGCCGAGCCGGTCGATGGCCTGGCCTGCTTCGGCCTGGTGGCGGTCGAGCTCTCAGCCTTCGACCATGGCGTCGACCATGGGGGTGCTGATGGTGCCGGGGCGGACGGCGTTGATCCGGGCGCCGCGGGAGCCGTATTCGAGGGCGACGCTCTTGGTGAGGCCGATGACGCCGTGCTTGGACGCGTGGTGGGCGGCGCGGCCGGGGTTGCCGACGAGGCCGCCGAGGGAGGAGCAGTTGACGATCGCGCCGCTGCCCTGGGTGCGCATGCGGCGCAGTTCGTTCTTGGTGCTCGCCCAGATGCCCCGGAGGTTGATGTCCTGGACGCGGTCGAACTGCTCGGCGCTCTCGTCGGCGGCGTCGGTGGGCGGGGGCGTGATCCCGGCGTTGTTGTTGGCCATGTCGAGGCGGCCGAAGGCGTCGACGGTGCGGTCGACGGCGGCGGCGACCTGGCCTTCATCGGTGACGTCGCAGACCAGTGCAAGGACCTGTTGGCCGTCGTCGGGGAGCTGCTTCGCGCCGGCGTTGACGGCGTCCTCGTTGATGTCGGCGAGGCCGACGGCCGCGCCTGCTTCGGCGAAGGCGCGGGCGGTGGCCAGACCCATGCCGGAGGACGCGCCCGTGACGAAGGCGACCTGACCGGTGAAGTCGTAGGTGGGGTTCATGACTTCGGCTGCCAACAAGGTTGGTGCGGGTGTGGAGTTCAGCGCGCGGATGTGGTGACCGCGGTCCGCGGCTGTTCGGTGTCGGTGGTGTGGTGGGCGACGATCCGAGAGGGGCCGGTGGTGCCGCGCAGCGCGAGGGCGATCAGGGGCAGCAGGGTGAGCGCGGCGAAGACCGCGCCGACCAGGGCCGGACCGGTCAGGCCGAGCGAGGAGTCCAGGGCCCGCCCGGCGACGAGGGAACCGGCGGCGATGCCGGTGTTGTAGCCGGAGGTGGTCAGCGCCGAGGTCAGGGTGGGGGCGTCGCCGGCGAAGCGGACGGCGAGGGAGGTGACGACTGGGTTGACGGTGAACCCGGCCAGCGCCATGCCGAACACCAGGATCACGGCGGCCACCGGGCTGTCGGAGGCGGGGATCAGGACCAGCAGGATGAGGGAGGTGGCTGCCGACGCGGTGATCGTGGTGACCATCGGGCGCCGGTCGCCGAGACGGCCGCCGATCGCGGTGCCGCCCAGCGCCCCGATACCGAAGGCGATCAGCACCAGCGGTACGGCGCCGGCCGGGATGCCCGCCCGGTCGGTCAGCAGCGGCGTGATGTAGGTGTACGTCGCCAGGACCCCGCCCATGATCAGCACAGCCGCGCCGAGGGCCAGCCACAGCCGCCCCTGCTTCAGGGCCCGGACCTCGGCGCGCACGGAGACTGCGGCTCGCTGTTCGGTGCGGGGGATGAACCGGCCGACGAACGCGGCGGCGAGCGCGGCGAGGACGGCGAGTGCCCAGAAGGGGCCGCGCCAGCCGGTGTAGTGGCCGACGAACGAGCCGATCGGCACGCCGATCACGTTGGCCAGGGTGAGGCCGCCCATCATGGCGCCGACCGCCCGGGTGGACCGGGTCGGACCCGCTGCGGTGGTGGCGATGACGAAGCCGACGGCCCAGAACGCTCCGGTGGCCAGGGCAGTGACCACGCGGGCCGTGAGCACGACGGTGAAGGAGGTGCTGAGCGCGGCGGCGGCGTGGCCGAGGGCGAAGACGGCGAGGGCGCCGATGAGGGTGTGGCGCTGGGGCAGGCGCAGGGTGGCCATGGCCATGGTGGGCCCGCCGACGATCATGCCGACGGCGAACGCGGTGATCAGGAGGCCGGCGTGGGACACGCTGATGTTCAGGTCGGCGGCCATCCCGGGCAGCAGTCCGGCGATGACGAACTCGGTGGTGCCCATCAGGAACGTGCCGGCGGCGAGCACCCAGACGACGAAGGGCAGCTTGCCGGGGGCGGACCCGGTGGCGGAGGGCATGCGAAAGCTTCTTCCCGTACGAGGAGGGGCGGTGCTGGGGGAGGTCAGGAGGCCGCCTCGATGGTGATCCGGTCGGCCCCGGCGAGCTGGTCGGCGTCGATATGGCCGAGGACCAGGAGGTCGGAGAAGGCGGAGGGGCCGTCCTTGTAGAAGAGGGCGAGGTTGCCCCAGGGGGCGTAGAAGGTGAGGTCCCCGGTCTTCGGTGCCTGCGGTTCGGGCGCGTTCTCGGTGGTCAGCTTCCTCGGCAGGTCGGCAATCCGCTCGGTCCCGTGGAAGTCCTTCAGGTCCAGGGTGAGCGGGAGTAGGGAGGCCAGGTCGCGGGCGGCGGGGCTGCCGTTCAAGGTCGCCTCGACCTCTTGGCCGTCGAGGGTGACGCGGATGTCCATCGGGGTGCTCCTGTCTGATCCGGTTGGGCTCTCCGACGCCGTAGCCGGTGCGGAGGGCGGCGCGGACGACGAGGCGGAAGCGCTGGTGGGGGTCTGCTCTGCGGAGGAGTCGTCTGAGCAGGCGGTCGCGGCCGGCAGCAGCACACCCGCGGTGGCGGCGGTGGTCGGGGCGCGGCGGAGGGTGGAGGTGGTCATGGGGTGCCGTCCTGCGGGTCGGGCATGAGCTCGGCGTAGTGGCGGAAGCCCGTGCGGTCGGTGTGCAGGCCGTACAGCAGCTCGGCCAGCTTCTCGGGGCTGGAGGTCGCGGAGTCGGGGCTGATCGCCCCGGGCACGATGAGCTGGGCTGCGTGGATGTTCTCCGGTGCGAGGGCGGTGTGGAGCATCTGCGCGTACGCGCTCTCGGCGGCGAACGCGATCGAGGTACCGGCCACGGTGCCCTTCGGGCGTACCGCGCTGCCGCCGTTGACGAACAGCAGGCTGCCCCGGCCCAGCTCCCGCATCCCGGGCAGGACCGCGTTCACACAGGTGACCGGGCCTTTTACGGAGAACGCCAGCGGGTCGTCCAGGTCGGCCGCCGTGGTGTCCAGGACCGGCTTCATGAAGTCGCTGCGGGGCACCGGGCTGAACTGAAGAATCTCGACGGGCCCCAGCGTGTCCGCGGCCTCGTGCAGGGCTGCGGTGAGGGAGGCGGGTTTGAGGACGTCGGCGGTGAAGCCACGGGCTTGGATGTCTTCCTGCGCCAGCTCGTACACCAGGTTGTCCTGGTGCTGGCTGCTGCGCGAGAGCAGGGCGACGGTGTGGCCCGCCTTGCCGAAGCGGCGGGCGGCAGCCAGACCCAGGCCGGGGCCGGCGCCGACGAGAGCGAAGGTGGTCACGGGAATTCTCCCTACGAAATGGGCGAGGTGGGGCGCTTCCGGGGTGCGGGACGGTGCTGGCCGCGTTCAGCCGGTGGCCGGAGCGACGTGGTACTCCTCGTCGGTGACGGGGTTCAGCCAGTGCACGACGTCGTGGGTGTCGTCGCCCTCGTTGATGGCCAGGTGGACCATCAGCCGGTTTGGCGCGGCACCGTGCCAGTGCTCCTCGTCGGCCTCGAAGAGGACACGGTCGCCGGGCCGGATGACCTCCACCGGACCACCCCGGCGCTGGCACAGGCCGACGCCTTCGGTGACGAAGACGGTCTGGCCCAGCGGGTGGCGGTGCCAGTGGGTGCGGGCGCCGGGCATGAAGTGCACCAGGTTGGCGGTGACCCGGGACGGGGCGGGGGCTGCGGCGACGGCGTCGATGTAGACGTCGCCGGTGAACCAGTCCGCCGGCCCTTTCGCGGTGTCGATCGAGCTGCGGGTGATCTGCACGGAGAATCTCCTCGTACGAGTGCGGGGGTGGGACGGCGTAAGGGGGTCAGGGGGTCAGGAGCGTCTTGATGGCGCGGCGCTCGTCCATCGCCCGGTAGCCCTCGGAGACCTGGTCCAGGGGGAGAGTGACGTCGAAGACCTTGCCCGGGTCGATCGCACCCGTGAGGACGCGATCGATGAGGTCGGGCAGGTAGCGGCGTACGGGGGCGGGGCCGCCGCGCAGGCCGACGTGGGAGAAGAACAGTTCCTGGCCGTCGATGCCGACCTCGTGAGGGACGCCGACGAAGCCGACGTTGCCGCCGGGGCGGGTGGAGTGCAGGGCCTGGCTCATGGACTGCTGTGTGCCGACGCACTCCAGGACGCTGTCCGCGCCGATCCCGCCGGTCAGTTCCTTGATCCGGGCCGCACCCTCTTCACCGCGCTCGGTGACGATATCGGTGGCGCCGAACTCCCGGGCGAGCTTCTGCCGGCTCTCGTGGCGGGACATGGCGATGATCCGCTCGGCGCCCATCTCCTTCGCCGCGATCACCGCGCACAGGCCGACCGCGCCGTCACCGACGACCACAGCGGTCGAGCCCGGCCTGACCTCGGCGGCCTCCGCTGCCCACCAGCCGGTGCCCATCACGTCCGAGACGGCCAGCAGACCGGGCCACAGATCCTCACCCGGCACGTCCTCGGTGGCGACTAGGGTTCCCTGGGCGTTGGGGATGCGGACGTACTCGGCCTGGCAGGTGGACATGAACTCGCGGTTCAGGCAGTTCGACTGGAAGCCGTTGCGGCAGTTCGCGCAGGTGTTGTCCGAGGTGGCGAACGAGCCGACGACGAACTGGCCCGGCTTCACCGAGGTGACCTCGGATCCGACCTCTTCGACGAAGCCGACGTACTCGTGGCCCATGGGATGTGCGTGCTCCGTCGGCTCCGCGCCGCGATAGGGCCACAGGTCGGAACCGCACACGCAGGTCACGGCCGTCCGGATGACGGCGTCGGTCGGCTTGAGGATCTTGGCATCGTCCACGGTCTCGAACCGGATGTCACGGGGGGCGTGGATCACTGCTCCGCGCATGAGAAAGACTCCTTGCCTGCTGAAGCCTGCCGACGCCGGGAGGGTTCCGGCAGGCCACCGAATGAGTGAGGGCCCCGGCGCAGAAAGCGATTCCGCCGCCTGCGGGCCCGGGGGGCTCGGCGCCCGGCCCGCCCGTTGTGACGGGCTGACGGCGAGCGCCACGTCAACCAGGTAACCCCCATCCCGCCCGGACAGCGAGTCACTGACGAGGGGTGTACCAGCAGTACATCCCTCCTATCCCGGGCAGGCCGTACCGTCGAAGGCATGGACAACCGCGAGGAGGTCCGCGAGTTCCTCACCTCGCGGCGAGCCAAGATCACCCCCGAGAAGGCCGGACTGCCGGCAGGCCCCCGACGCCGGGTTCCCGGTCTTCGCAGAAGCGAGGTCGCTGCCCTGGCCGACATGAGCGTCGAGTACTACGCCAAGCTCGAACGCGGCAACCTCGCCGGCGTCTCACCGTCCGTCCTGGAAGCTCTCGCCCGGGCTCTTCAGCTCGATGACGCCGAACGTGCCCACCTGCTGAACCTGGCCCAGGCCGCCGACGGATCCGACGTCCTCAACCGCCCCCGCCGACGGCGTACGAAGGACCAGTGGCGGCCGCACCGCAGCCTGCAATGGACCTTGGACGCCATCACCGCAGGTCCCGCGTTCGTCCGCAACGGCCGCATGGACATCCTGGCCGCCAACCCGCTCGCCCGCGCCTTCTACGCCGACGTCTACGCCACCCCCGGCAACCAGGCGAACCTGGCCCGCTTCAACTTCCTCGACCCCGCCTCGCGCCGCTTCTACCCCGACTGGGACCTCTTCGCTGACGTCGCCGTGGCCATCCTGCGCACCGAAGCCGGGCGAAATCCGCACGACAAGGACCTGCACGACCTCGTCGGCGAGCTGTCCACCCGCAGCGAGGAATTCCGCACCCGCTGGGGCGCCCACAACGTCCGCCACCACGGCACCGGCACCAAACGCTTCCACCACTCGGCCGTCGGAGAGCTCACCCTCGCCTTCGAGGGCCTGGAAATGGCCGCCGAACCCGGCCTTACCCTCACCATCTACACCGCCGAACCCCGCTCACCCTCCGAAGAAGGACTGCGCCTGCTCGCCTCCTGGGCTGCCACCCAGAACAGCGACAGCCCTTCCACCACGGAGAACGCGGGCCGGTAGCGACACCACACCGGGCAGCTGGGCCACAAAGAACCACGGTGGTCACCTCTCATGGTGCTCGGCGCGGATCTGGTCGACGACGAGCGTCACTTTGCGCTCCTCTCGTGGCGGTGTTCATGGGAGGGGCCCAGCTTCAATCGGGCACTCGTCTGGTTTCTCGCGGGCCCGGAAGCCGGGCGACCTGCTGAGCCGCTGCGAGTTCTTCGCGGGCCTGCTCCAGCTCCAGGGACAGCTCGGTGGCAGCGCGCACCAGGGCGCGAACCCTTTCGCGCTCCGCCGCGAGTTCCGCCTTGATCTTCGCCAGGGCCTCGCGCAGCACGATGTTCTCGTCGGCCATGTCCTGGACGATCTGAGGAGTGAAGTTCTGCGCCTTGGCCCGTGCCCGGAACTCATCCACAAGCTCCTTGTGATCGCCGTAGACGACGTCGCGCCGTAGCCCACACTCGGCGATCAACTCGGCCCCCGTGAGCTTTCCGACGGGCGAGCGCGGGGGTGTCCCAGCCAGAAGGCGTTCTGCGGCGGCGCGTATCTCCTGACGCTCGGCTTCCCGGTCTCGGTTCTTCCGCGTCATGCGACCCGACCGCCTTCCACGTGCGTGACTTCCGGGGCGTGACGCCTCGTGCCGCTCGATCACCGCGCAGATCTGCGCCGCCTTCGCGGCAGCTCGGTCCCGGTGCGGACGTGGAGTCATCGGGTCACGAGCCTCGGTTTCCAGGACGAGCGGACGCATGCGGTGATCGGCGATGTCCCGGTCGGTGCAGGCGAGGCTTGCGCAGGTGCTGTGACACCGCGATTCATCGGGCCCATCGTCGGCGGGCAAGCCCAGCAGCAGCTTCTCCTCGCGGCACTCGGCGGTTTCGGCACGATGAACGCAGGTCATGGCTTCGCTACGATGAATATCGGTGTCGCTCTGCTCAAGGAGCCGCTTGACGCTCGTGCGCGCGCGTACGGTGCGGCCGAGGAAGGTCGCCGCGCCGGCGGTGCGGCGACGGTACTCAGTTGCGGCCGGCCCGCTGACGTGCTCGTTGTCCTCATCAAGGCGGGTCCAGTCATCCTCGGACTGTTCGAGGACCATCTCCAGTCGCTCCACGGCGACGTCGTCCAGCCAGGAATCGTCGCCGGTGGCGGCCATCGGTGGGGGTGAAGGTGGAGTTCACCCAGTCCTGGAGCCGCTGCAGCTCACGGATGGTCTTGCTGGAGCCCCACGTCAGGGTGCCCATTCGACGACTCTTGCGGCCGCTGCTGCCGGGCAGGCGGGTCGGGAAGAGCAGGTCGGTTGCGTGGAGCGTCTCCAGAAGGTCGATGGCCTGGTGTACGAGGCGCCCGAGCACCAGCAGCTCCCCGGAATCGGGATCCTCCGCACGGCAGCCACGGCGCGGATCAGCGCCTCGACCTCTTGGGTCTCCTCGCTGTCCAGCAACTCCATCAAGTAACCGACTTGCAGCGCGGTAAATGGCTCCGGATACGTCTCCCGCGTTGTGGACGGGTCCGCGTGCCCCAACATGAGGGACAGCGCGTGCCACACGCCGCCGAACATCTCCCGGATGTCGTGAAGTTCCTGCTCGGTGAACCCGTCCAGCTGGTGCTGCCACACCGTCGAGAGCAGCGAATACCACTCAAGGGCCCTCGAACTTCTTCGGTATCCCGTTCGGCGACCGCCACAGCGCCAGCGGCTCCAGCCCTGTCGTGGTGCGCCGGAACAGCAGACGGCGCTCGTCGGGGCCCAATACGTCCACCGAGAGCGATCCCCGCTCTCCAGATACAGCAGCCGGCTTCGGACGTTGTAGCCACGTACCGCCCGCTTATACGGGATCTTCTCGTAGGTCCCTCGCCGTTGGGCCCGGCGTATCGCCTGCGTCCGAGGCCCCTCCAACGGGTCGGCGTAGCCCTCGACCTCCCGCAGCACTGCCCTCGGTATTCGGTACCACCGCCCCACCTTGGCGCCCTTCACGCACGCCGCCGCCAGCCAGGCCCGTGCAAGACGGCCTCCAGCGGAACGTGGCATCTCTACATCCAGGACGCTTCCCCACTCCTGAAGGCGCAGCCCCGTGCCGTACAACCCGTCGACGAAGGCCGCATCCCGGTCCTCGTTCGGTCCCGACCAGCCAGCTCTGCGCAACCCGTCGAAGCCCTAGCCGCGCAGACCGATGTCCCGCCACTGCTCGAAGGGCGCACGCAGCATCCACTTCACCTGCCGACCATGTGAACCCGCCGGCCGGAGCCCATCGCGCCGCTCTCATCCAGGACCGACCTCCTGTGCAGAACGGCCGCCGGAGTTCGAGGCCAGGGCGACCCCGGACACCGGGTTCTGGACCCCGTACTTCCCGAACGCCCAGGTGTAGAAGGTATTCAGAGCGGCACGGTCCGTGTCGAAGCCGGCTTCCTTGATCCGGTCGTCATTACGTACATCGGTCAGGCGCCAGTCCTTGAACGCCTCCACGTCCCGGGCCGTGACCTCCCACCAGCGCTTTCCGAACACCTGTAGGGAGTTCAACCACACGACCAGCGTGTACGCGTACCGCTTCCAAGTCCGGGCCCCGCGCCCCTTCACCGGCGAGACGCGAAAGAACAGATTCACGCCTGGATCGGCAAAGCCCGAGACAGTGAACAGGACCGGCGTGCCATGCTGAGCTTCGTTCCTCGCCGCCCGGTCGTGCAGATCACCGAATCCTCCGAGCATGCCCTCACCGAAGGACGGCGGCGGCTGGGGTACGTCGGAGACCCCGCGTACGACGGGGGCCTGTTGCTCAAGACCTGGGCGCCGACGCTCCACGCGTCGGGTGACCTGCGGACGGGGCTGCACCGGGCCCTCGGGATTTTCGCCGAGGCGGCCGGTCTGGATCCCGAACGCGTGCGGCGCTGGGCGCAGTTCCATGCGGTCAAGGGCGCGTTCTGGGGGCGTCGGCATGGATTCCGCCGGGCGCGCGGAGGGCCGCGGCTGGAACTGCTCACGCAGCTCATGGACTCCATGGCGGAGTCGCTCTCCGGACGGCGGTAGCGCGTCCCGCGGCCGACGTGGGGAGCGCGCGGGAGCGGTGCGGGGTGCGTGGGTCCGGTCCCGGAGCGCGGGCCGGTGTTGTCAGTGGTGTGGTGCATGATCGGGTGCATCGGCTCTTCGAAGGAGATGGGGCACCATGCCGGTCACGAACCACCAGGTCAGCGAGCGCGCCTTCCTGCATCGGCTGTACGCGGACGAGTACTTTCCGGACCGCGTTCTCGACAAGGGCAAGGCGATCCTGCTGAGCCTGTGCGAACGGATCGAGGCGGAGCGGCCCGCGGATCTGTCGGCCCTGTACGGGCTCACGGAGTTCGCGACCGAGCAGTTCAATCTGCTGGAGGCAGAGTTCGAGGCGGCGGGGAGCGGGATCGAGACCGTGGCGCGGGAGGAGATAGGCGAGGACTTCTGGTTCGTGGCGACGGCGTACGGATTCCCGGACGCGGATCCGGAGGAGCTGATCGCCGCCAGGGAGTGGTGAGCGCGATGGCGGGGTCGGAGGGGGCACGGTAGGCGTTCCATGAAGGGGGTTCCGCCGTGGGCGGGTTCCCGTGGGCCGGTGCTGGGGTCCTTACGGGCCGCGGGCCCGGCCGGAGCGGTCCGGGCCCGAGCGGTTCGGCGCAGCGCCCTTGCGTCCTCGGTGCTCGTCAGTCGGCGACCGGCGATGGCCGTGTGCCGTCACCGGGCGGGCGTCCATGGTGCGAGGTGTCCAACGCGGCGAGGCCGTGACGGACCGCGGCTGATGTCCTGTCGAGTTGCTCCCGTTCATCGACGCGCCAGTCGGAGCCGATGCGGAAGGGGTCGCCCTCGAAGCGCGGGATGACGTGGAGGTGCACATGGAAGACCTCTTGGAAGGCCGCTCTGCCATCCGCGAGGAGCAGGTTGACGCCCTCGCAGCGCAGTCCTGAGCGGCGCAGCGCCCGCCCGAGGCGATGGGCCGACGTCCAGACCCGGGCGCCGATGTCCTCCTGAAGGTCCTCCAGGCCCACCGCGTGTGTCCTGGGAACGACGAGCAAGTGGCCCGGATTGACCGGCCGCAGATCCATGAAGGCGATCACCGACTCGTCCTCGTGGACAATGCTCGCCTCGGCCTCACCACGCACGATCGCGCAGAAGACGCATGCGTCAGTCGCCATGAGCCGCCCCCTTCGTCCTGGTCGCCGGTGCGCCCGGCGACCACGTCCGGTCGTTGCGGGGGCGTACGGTCGAGCGTTCCGGACGGCCAGGGTAGGGCACATGGTCTGCGACCGGCGGACGAGGGCGGACGCGGGGGCCAAGCGGCTCAGCGGTAGGCGGCGAGGAAGGCGCGGACACCGGCAGTGGCGTAGTGGTCGAGGTCGGCCTGGGTGTGCTGGGGGCCTCCGTGGAACATCGCCTGGTTCACCGGGATCCACATCAGCAGGCCCGAGAAGTGATGGGCGGCCAGGAGCGGTTCGTCGACCGTGAGCAGTCCGTCCTCGGCCAGGCGCTGGAACGTGGCCGCCAGGGTGGCCAGGACTCGCTCGAAGCCCTGCTCGTACCAGGCCGCACCGAGCTCGGGAAAGAGGTCCGCGTTGGCGATGACCAGGCGCCGCAGCTGAAGCACCTGCGGCTGCGTGAGGGCGGCGAGGAACTGCCGGGCGAGGCGGGTCAGGTTCTCGTCCAGTGTGTCGGCGTCGGACGGGACATCGGCCACCAGACCGATCATGCCGTCGAGGCGGTCGGTGGTGGCCAGGACGATCTCGGAGAACAGCTTCTCCTTGTCCGAGAAGTGCTTGTAGACGGTCTGCTTGGAGACGGCCGCCAGTTTCGCGATGTCGTCCATGCTCGTGCCGGAGTAGCCCTTCTCCATGAACACCCCGGTCGCGGCCTCCATGATTGCCTGCCGCTTCCGTGCCGACCTGCCCTGCTCGTTCGCTTCCACGCTGCCTCCCTGACCCCACAGTACTGGACAGTCCAGTTCACTTGTGAGTACTGTACCGTCCAGTTCCCGACAGTACTGAACCGTCTAGTTCTGACGACGGATACGACGGAGGAGGGCTTCCATGACCCGGACGACCCATGTCCCGACGCCCGGCCCGACCGTGGACGGCCCAGCCGTCCCGGCCCGGCGGACGACGCGGGCCCTGCTGTCCGGCGGTGTCGTGGCGGGCCCGTTGTTCCTCGGTGCGGGCGTGATCCAGGGCCTTGGCCGGGAAGGATTCGATTTCACCCGCAACGCGATCAGCCAGCTCGGCCTCGGCGACCTGGGCTGGATCCAGGTGACCGGCTTCGTGCTCACGGGGGTGCTCACCATCGCCGGCGCGATCGGGATGCACCGGGTGCTTCGCGATGCCCCCGGTGGGGTCTGGGCCCCGCGCCTGGTCGGTGTGTTCGGGACCTCGTTCCTCCTCGCCGGGGTGTTCACCGCCGACCCCGGCGCCGGGTTTCCGGCCGGTGCCCCGGAGGGGGCGGCCTCCTCGCCGAGTGCGCACGGTGCCGTCCACATGCTCAGCGGGATGGTGGGCTACCTCGCGCTCTGCGCCGCGTCCTTCGTGCTGGCCCGGCTGTTCGCCGCCCGGCGCCGGCGCGGCTGGGCCATCGCCTGCCGCCTCGTGCCGGTGGGCGTCCTCGCCGGTTTCGCGGGCTCCTCGGCCTCCGTCCTGGCCTTCACGCTCGGAGCCGGACTCGGCCTTCTCTGGCTCACCGTACTGTCGGCCCGGCTGCTCACCGCCGACCCCACCGCTCAGCCGTAGCCCTCCCCGCCACCACTCGTGGGCCGGGCGGCGGGAACGCAGCGAACATCCCGGACCACCACATGCACAGAACAGGACATCGAGACATGACCGAACCGGCCAAGGGCCCTGCCAGCTACTTCCCCTCGATCGAGAAGAAGTACGGACGCCCGGTCACGGAGTGGAAGGATCTCATCCGGTCTTCTCCCCTCACCAAGCACATGGAACTGGTCTCCTGGCTCAAGACCGAGCACGGCCTGGGCCACGGCCATGCCAACGCGCTTGTCGCCCACACCCTCGCCGAGGACAGCGGTGGCAACAGGTGAACGGCCCCGCCCTCCTGCCCGCACGGCACGGAAACACCGACGGTGCGGCTGCCGGGGCCGGGGCCGTACGCCGTGGGAAAGATCCGGGTCAGGCAGGGGGCGCCGGGCGGAGCCAGTGGGGACCGATTGTCCAGCCGAGGAAGCGGCGCCCCCCGCCGGTGTCCGGGGAAGCACCGGCCGCAGCCCGGCGGAGGCCGGTCAGGGCCGGAGCCAGTCGGGCCCGGACATGCTCCGGGTGACGGGCCGTCTCCTCATCGAGCCGGGCGATCACCCGGGCCTGTTCCGCGGCGTCGCAGAGCGACAGGCAGAACACCATCTGACGCCATGCGTACGCCGCGTCCTTGATGGTGGAGAGCGGCCGAGGGTTGCCGTGTATCCGGGCGGTCAGCAGGCACACGGTGGCGAAACAGCGCAGGGCCAGGTCGCCCCATCCGGGCTCCGGACGGATACCGATCCGGCCGACCAGGGTGGCCAGGTTGTGGGTCGTCAGGATCTGGGCCTGCTCGATCACCTTGCCGTTGGCCGCCACGGACCAGCCCCGGACGCTCGGCTCACCGGCCCGTTCGGCACACAGCTTCGCGAAACCCGGCGAGGTGCGCGCCCGGTGGGAACGGCCCAGGGACTCGCTCGCCTCGATGACCGCGAGGTTGCGGACGGCGGCGTAGTCGATGGCGTAGTAGCGCTCGTAGAGCGTTCCGCCGAGCAGGTCGGCGGCGACCCGCGCCGCCGCGAGGAACTTCGGCGTGAACGTCCCCATGAAGATGTCCGAGGCCAACTCCTCGACGAACGGTGCGCCGGCCTCGCTCCGTCGGGCGAGTACACCGAACTCGCGCACCAGCGGGTTGGGCAGGAGCGTGCCGGGAAACGCCTGCACGGCCAGTTCGCCGAGCCGGCGCAGCAGGGTGAGCACCGCCTCCTGGCCCCGGTCGTCCGAGCGGTACGCGGACACCGCGCGTATCCAGGGCAGTTCCTCGACCCGCGTCTGCCGGGCGAGGTGGAGCAGAAGCAGCGAACGGCGGTTGCGGAACGCCCGGTAGTGCGCGGCGACCAGGGTGCGCAGTGCCCGGTCCTGGTACTCCTGGGAGCCGGTCGCCGCGACCAGCTGCGGCACCAGTTCGGCCAGGACCTCGGCCGAGGGCACCACACCGCGCTCCACGAGCGTGCTGATCGGCGCACTCAGCGCGGCCTCGACGACGCGCCGCACCGTCGCCGGGATCACCGCCCCCTCGGGCAGCCCGGTCTCGGTGGCCTCGTGGGCCGAGACGTCCGAGACCAGCGGTGCGGTGTCCGCCGTGCCGGTCCGCTGCGGGAGCCCGGACAGCCGGCGCAGGACGAGCTGGGCGAGCGCGTGGTGGGAGGGCCGGGCCGCCTGCGCCGCCTGCCGGGCGCGCAGCGCGCCGTGCCGCGCGGAGCCGGGACGGCCGCGCCGTCGGACCATGGACTCCACCGCGTGCCGCAGCAGCCCGAGCCGGCGCGCGTCCAGCGGCCGACCGGCGACGGTCTCCTCCAGCGCTCCGCGCAGGATGCCCAGATTCTCCTTCGGGTCGCGGTGCTTGGTGCAGCGGGTGTGGGCCGCGGCGAGCTCCCGGTAGCGCCGCAGGAGCACCGCCCCGCGCTCCCGCCAGGCCTCGTCGGGCACCCGGTCCAGCACGCGCCCCGTCCCGGCCGTCTCCAGCCAGTGGGCCAGCAGTTCGTCCCCGAAGGGCTGCCAGACCGAGAGGGCCTCGCGCTGGGTCTCCACCCCGGAGTGGGGCCGCCTGGCGGACATGGACGCGCCGACGTCACCGACCGTACGCCGGTGGACCGCCCGCGCATCCGGCGCGGGCAGGTCGGACGGGCGCGGCGTGAAACGCAGCCGGTCGGCCCACGGTTCGAGGACCTCGACGAGTTCCAGCGCACCGGCGACGTCCCCGGCCCGCACCAGCCACGCCACGAACAGCAGCGCGGCCTCCTCGGGCACGGCGATCTCGTAGCGCCCGCTGTCCAGCAACGCGTACAGCCGCGCCAGCCCCGCCTCGGTGAGGCAGTACGCGAACAGAGCCCCGCGCTCGGCGGGCACGCCCGCCCGGGACGCGGCTTCCCGCTCGTACGGCTGGAGCGGGCCCTCGGCGCTCGCGGCGGAGGTCGCGAACCCGCCGCGTACGACTTCCGGAGTTACCCAGACGGGCAGACCCGCCACCGGAGTGCGCGAACCGATGGTCAGGCGTCCCTCGGCCATGCCGGAGAGTACGGACTGCCAGCGGTCGACGCGGGTCGCGGCGCGGTCCCGGGTGCCGGCGTCGTCATGGGTCAGCCAGGTCCGGAAGGCCTGGGCCCGCATCGCCCGGGGATAGGCCGGTGCGTGCCCGGCCCCTGCGGAGTGCTGCTGCTCAGCGTCGTCGTTCATAAGCCGACGTGGCAGGTTCCGCCCCTGCGCCCTCCGGGTCCCGAGCCCGGCGCTCTGCTGCTGAGCTACACGTCGATGGAGAGGAGACTAGGTGCCGGTCCGAAGCCGGTGCAACCATGTTTGCCGAGGGGCGGCGCCCCGTCGCACCGGCGCCGCGTCACGGTCCGGTGACCCCCTCGTCCGGGCCGGAGGAACCGAGGCTCTCCGTACGGCCCATGGCCGCCCGCAGCGTCACGGCGGCCGCTACGCCCGCCACCAGTCCACAGGTCAGGGCGGCCGGAACGCCGCCGCCGATGCTGGAGATGAACGACTCCAGCCGCCAGTGCGGGCCCGTCCCGTCCGTCACCACCCGCAGCACCTGACTCGCCAGCAGCCCGAGAACGGTCGCGCAGACCGTGCCCACCGCCATCGCCGGGACGGTGGCCCGGGTGAGCAGCCCGGGAAGCAGCCGCAGCGCCCACCAGACCACGACGAGCAGCAGCACATCGGAGGCCCGGTACAGGAGCCAGTCGCCGACGGGTGTGCCCGCCGGGCCCGACCAGGCGCCGAGCAGCAGCCACTGGCGCAGCAGATCGCCCGGTTCGGCCAACAGCCCGACGCCCGGAGAGACTTGCTGGAGGGCGGCGGCGACCGACTGGTACGAGAGCACCACCAGGGACAGCGCGATCACCAGGGTTCCGGCGGTGGCGGACAGACGGGCGGCGCGCGCCTGCACCACCGTCCGCGGCAGCGGACCGGCTCCCTTGGCGGAGACCCGTGCGACGAGCACCGTGCACACCGAGGCGGCCAGCGCGGTCACCACCAGGATCTCCCGGCCGGAGGAGATCGCACCCGCCAGCTGGGGCAGGAAGCGGTAACTGCCGCGCCCGTGCGAGGCGATCAGCCATGGCGCGGAGACGGTCACCGCCAGGGTCCCGGCCACCAGACCCCAGGCCCACACCGCGAGCAGTGTGGCCGGCATCCGGCCGCCGACCGGCGGCAACCGGCGGATCAGCAGCAGCGCCCCCGGCCCGAAGCAGGCGAAGACCGCGGCGAACCGGATCTGCAACCCTGTTGTGTAGAGCGAGAGATAGCGGGCGCCGTCCGCCCCGGCCGGGTCCCCGATCCCGCCGGACACCCCGATGCCGAATCGGACCGAGGCCGGAGGGTCGTACGACCAGGGCGTGAGCCAGCGTTCCAGCTCGGCGGCCGTCCGGCCCCCGAACACGTCGGCGGTGCCCTGGAGATGGAGTGCCTGGGCACTCGCCCCGGCCCACCACAGAAGCACCGTGAGAAGGAGTCCTCCCACCAGTGCCGGTATCGCCGCGCGTCGGTATGTCATGTGCTGCCCCCGATTCGACCGCTCACCCCGTGAATCCCCTGACCGAGGAGATTACGAGGTGCTGATCACATATGGATCACGGCCGTGCGCCCCATCGCCCGGACCACTCGGGGACGGACCGAATGCGGCGGACCGGCCGGGGACCGGTGCCGCGGCAGCCGGGCGGCCTCCGGAACCGGGCGGTCAGCCGCGGATCGCGGACAGGTCCTCGGCGCCGAGCACCAGATCGGCGGCCGCGAGGTTCTCCTCCAGATGGTCGAGCGAGCCGGTGCCGGGAATCGCCAGCACCGAGGGCGACGCCGCCAGCAGCGCGGCGATCCGCACCTGTGCCGTGGTCGCGCCCAGGCGCGCGGCGACCTCGGCGAGCCGTTCGGTGTCGAGCGGGACACCGCCACCACCGAGCGGGAAGTACGGCACATACGCGATGCCCGCCCCCTCGCACTCCGCGAGCAGCCCCGGATCGTCGGCATGCTGGTTCTGGACCGCCGCCACGGGCGCGATCGCGCGGGCCTCGGCGAACTGGGCGGCGTCGACATTGCTGACACCCAGGTGCCGGATCAGCCCCTCCGCCCGCAGCCCGGCCAGTACCGCGAACCGTTCGGCGATCGACTCGCCACCCGGCCCGGTCATCCCGCCGACGCGCAGGTAGACCAGGTCGAGGCGGTCCAGTCCGAGCGAGCGCAGATCCGACTCCACCAGGCCGCGCAGCTGATCAGGTGTCGCCTGCCCGCTCGGCACGCCATCGGGCTGGAGCAGGGGCCCCACCTTCGTCGCGACGACCAGGTCGTCACGGTAGGGGGACAGCGCCGTACGGATCAGTTCGTTGGCCCACACTTCTCCTCTGCCGTAGAAACCGGCGGTGTCGATGTGGTTCACGCCCCGTTCAACGGCGCGCCGGAGCACGGCGATGCCGGTCTCCGGGGCCCGCGTCGGACCGTCGAAGGTGCCCATCGCCAGGCGCATGGCGCCGAAGCCGAGCCGGTTGACGGGCAGGTCGCCGCCGAGGGAGAAGGTCTTGATCGTCATGGGATTCATGGTGCCCGGCATCGCCGCGGTCGGCGAGCGGCAACCAGCGGCCGTCACCGCTCCGAGCGGCCCGAGCACCTGAGGGACGCGGGCTGTGCCACGGGCCCGGCCGGGGGATAGCGTCATGCCCATGATGCAGGGCACAGGAGAGGTGACCATGACGGAGCGCGCGATTCCGCCTCGGGTGGTGGCCGCGGAGCGGATGGCCTTTGAGACGGGATTCAGGAAGAGCTGCATTCCCGAGGTGGGCAGACTCCTCGGACTGGTCGCCGCCGCCAAGCCCCATGGGGCCGTCGCGGAGAGCGGGACCGGCTCGGGGGTGGGCACCGCCTGGCTGCACAGCGGCCTCGGCGCCGCCGCACGCCTGGTCACCGTGGAGCGTGATGTGGAACTGGCCCGTCGAGCGGCAGAGGTCTTCGCGGACGACGGACGGGTCAGCGTACTCACGGGGGACTGGCGGCTGCTCAAGGACCATGGCCCCTTCGACGTGTTCTTCTGCGACGGGGGCGGCAAGCGCGACGACCCGCAGGGGGTCGTCGACCTCCTCGCCCCCGGCGGGCTTCTCGTCCTGGACGACTTCACTCCCTCGCTCGACTGGCCGCCCCGGTTCGAGGGCGAAGTGGACGAGCTGCGCCTCTTCTACCTCACGCATCCGGACCTGGAAGCCACCGAAGTACTCACCACACCGGCCACCTCGGTGATCGTTGCGACGCGTCGCGGCTGAGCCCGGCGCCGGGAGAGCCGCAGGACGGTTCGTGGCGGTGACGGGCGCGGGCGGAGCGGCGGGAACGATTCCGGGACCGGTCGCGTTATGAGCGCGCACGTCCAACTCGCCCTGCTTCGAAGCCTGATGGAGTCACATGTCGACCGCATCGCAGATTCTTCCCTCGATCACCGACCAGGCGGAGCGACTGATCCGGCTCGGAGTGCATGAGCTCGGCGGCCTCCCGGCCGCCGCACTGCGCTCCGCAGCCGAGAGGACCGGGGATCGTGCCGGGCTCCTGGTGATCCGCCCGGACCGCGTTCCGGCGTCGGCACTCGCGCCTCTGCTCCGGCACCGGGGAAAGCCCGGCTTCGTCGTGGTGGACATGGCTGACATCGACCGGTTCTCGCCCATCGAGACCCTGGCCGTACCCGACGAGCCGGTCTACGTGGTGGAGGGCCTCGACCGGGGCGACCACATGGCGAACTGGAGCCCCGACGAGGCGTTGCCCGCGATCGCCGCGGAAGGCCGCACCCCCCTGCTCCTGGCCGAGGGCATCCACTGGGTGCTCCAGCAGCCGGAGACCCTGGAGCGGGGCCGCTGCTTCATGACCATCGGCTCCCGGCTGCGGAAGGACAACGGCACGCTCGACGCCCGGACCCCGGCGCTGTGGATCAGCAACGGGACCGGGCGGGACGGCCGGGAGAACCGCGACGCGCCGAAGGTGGGCTGGTGCTGGGCGGGAAACCGACACACATGGCTCGGCTTCGCCTCCGCGACCGGCCGGACCGCGGCCTGACCACCTTCGATCACCTCCGTGCCGCAGGCCGTCGCGGAACCCGGTGTCATTTCGTGAGCATGCCTCGGCTCGACCCGCTCATGGGCCGGTGCCCCGGCGCACGGGCAGAAAGGAAGACAGCGGACATGGCATTGTCCACGGCGTTCACGAGGATGTTCGGCGTGCGGCACCCGATCGCGTCGGCACCCATGGGCGGATCGGCGGGCGGCGCACTCGCCGCGGCGGTCTCCCGCGGTGGCGGATTCGGTTTGCTGGGCGCCGGGCAGGGCGATACGGACTGGCTGGCACGGGAGTTGCCCATCGTGGCCGGTGGTGGGCAGCCGTGGGGCGTCGGGTTCCTGAGCTGGGCGGCCGGGGTCGGCGTGGTCGAGCAGGCCCTGGGGTACGGGCCGCGAGCCGTGATGCTCTCCTTCGGGGACCCGAGCCCGTTCGTCGAGCGCGTCCGCGCGGCCGGCGCGGCGGTGATCGTCCAGGTCACCGATCTGGAGGAGGCCCGGACGGCGCTGGACCTGGGTGCCGACGTCATCGTCGCGCAAGGCACGGAGAGCGGCGGACACGGGGCCCGGCGCGGCAGGGCCACCTTGCCGTTCGTGCCGGTGGTTGTGGACCTGGCGGGCCCCGTACCGGTCCTGGCGGCGGGTGGGATCGCCGATGGCCGCGGTGTGGCCGCGGCCCTGGCGCTGGGGGCCGCCGGCGCGCTCATCGGCACCCGCTTCCAGGTCACGCCCGAGTCCCTGGCGGACGGCGCGATCACCGAGGCGATCGTCAACGGGCGCGCGCAGGACACGGAACGCAACGCCGTCCTCGACATCGCCAGGGGCGCCCGGTGGCCGACGGCGAAGTACACGGCTCGCACCCTCGGCCATCCCCACCTCGACCGTTGGCGGGGAAGGGAGGCGGAACTCGCCGCGGACCCGGAGGCCCGGGACGCCTACCAGGCCGATGTGGCGCGCGGCGTCGTGCCACCGCTGCCGGTGTGGGCCGGGGAAGGCGTCGATCTCGTCGACGACCTCCCTCCCGCGGCCGATCTCGTCGCCGCACTGGCCGCCCAGGCCGAGGACGCCCTGACCCGCGCGGGAAGGCCCTGACAGAAGAACCGCGGAGGCGATCCTCCGGAGCGCTTCGACGGCCGGACGCAGGCGGTCGGCCGTCGGCGGCCGGACTGCATCCGGCGGACACCGGCACGGGAGCGGTCCGGGGGCGATGCCCCGAGGAGCGGGTGCTCCCAGCGCGGGGTCCACGGCGGCCGCCCCTCCCGGCCGCCGCACCTCGGCGCGCTTCGTGCGCCATCCGTCGCCTGCCCGGCCGAGGGCACGCACCGACCGGGGCCACAGGACGTCACGGACACCGGCCCGGTGGCTGCTCGGCTCCGCCCGATCGCACCGCGGTGCGGGCACGCCGGTGTGCCGCCACCCGTTCGCGGGTCGCGCACCGGCGCGAGCAGTAGCGGCGTTCCGGGCCGCTGCCCTGGGCGATGAAGACGATTCGGCAACTGGGCGACGAACAGACCTTGCCGGGCGGACGCTGGCGGTCCCAGACGAGGACGGTCAGGGCCATGCAGGACGAGGCGAGGAGCCACTCGGCCCAGGGGGCGTCGTCGTCCTGGTCGAGGTGGGGGTGCCAGGGGGCGCCGCCCGCGTGCGACGTCAGCCGGAGCGGTCCGGTGTGTTCGCGCAGCAGACGGTTGAGGGAGGCGGCGGCACCGTCGGCGCTCTCGGCGGCGAAGACCTCCCGGAGGAGGGCTGCCGCAGCACGCATCCCGGCGATGTCGTCAGCGGTGAGGCGGATGGGGTCCGCCTCACCGTAGGAACGCAGCACCTGGGCGATGCCGGCCGGGTCGGGCCGTTCGCCGTCGAGCGCGTTGACCAGGGCGGCGGTCCGCCGGGCCGTGGTCAGCACGGAGTGCCGGGTGGACCAGTCGTCACTGGGGGAGGACATGCGCGCAATGTAACGCATCTTGCTGATGTTTGAGTTACTTCCGTACCTTCTCGGTCATGAGAACGCGTTACCCACTCCGCCTCTATCTCGCCGGAGCCGTGGCGGCACGCACCGGGGACGAGATGTCGGGCCCGGCGCTGATGCTGGCGGGATTCGCACGGGCCGGGTCGGCCACCGAAGCGTCGGCGCTGCTCGCGGGCATCACGGTCTCCGCCGTGGTGGGCGGGCCGGTGCTGGGGGTCCTCCTCGACAGGGCGGGACGGCCCGGACGGCTGCTGGCCGGGGCCCTGGTCCTGTACGCGACTGGTCTGGGAATGATCCTCGTGGGGCTGGGCCGTCTGCCGTTCGCCGTGACCGTGTTGATCGCGGTGCTGACCGGGCTGCTGGGGCCGGCCCTGTCGGGCGGCTGGACGGCCCAACTGCCCCGGGTGGCGCCGGGCGGCCGTCTGCCTCGCGCGAACGCGCTCGATGCCATGACGTTCGGCGCGGCGAGCCTGACCGGCCCGGCCCTCGCCGGAGGCGCGGCGGAGGCGCTGGGGGCGCCGACGGCCGTGGTGGTCGCCGCGGGGCTCATCGGCCTGGCCCTGCCCGCCGCATGGATGCTGCCCGCCCGTACCGCCCCCGGGCAGGGCTCCCGCGCGGTGTCGGTGATCAGCGAACTGGCTGCCGGTGCACGGGTCATCGCCGCGAAACGGCCGCTGGCCCGCGCGACCCTGAGCTCGACCGTGTGCTGTGCGGCTCAGGGCATGCTGGCGACGTGCCTCGCACTGCTCGGCGAGCGTGTCCTCGGCGGCGCCGGCCGTGGCGCGATGCTGCTCTCCTGCGCGGCGGTCTCCGCCCTGGTGGCCAACGCCGTACTGGCACGGTTCCCGCGCTTGATGGCGCCCGACACGGTCATCTGGGCCGGTGCTCTCGTCCAGGCCGCCGCATTGGCCCTGGCCGCGTCCGGCCGGCCGGCCGTGCTCGTCGTGGCGGCCCTGATGGCCGGCATCGGTGAAGGGCCCCACCTGGCCGCCTTGTTCGCCATCCGCCACCGCGAGGCCCCGGAACACCTGCGGGGCCAGATCTTCACCACCGGAGCCAGCTTGAAGATCACCGGATTCGCCCTGGGAGCGTCGGTCGCCGGTCCGGTCGCGGACCGGTCGCTGCCCGGCGCGCTGATACTCGCGGCGGGTGTGGCGGTGCTCGCCGCGCTGGTGTGCTTCGCGCTCCCCTCGTCCACCGGCGACTCGTCGGGGATCCGTACCTCCGCCCGCTGAGGCGGCCGGCCTCCGAGTATCTGCCGCAGGGACTTCGGCCCTTCGCCTGCGGGCAGTGGCGGCACCGGTCCGGGCGATGCCGGTTCCGGTCCGGTGCCGGTCCTGAGAAGAAGGTGGCCGGAAACCGCTGCTGCGGCCCACCGTCTATCGAGTGAGCACGTCCTGACATCCCGAAGCCGAACTCGGCTTCGGCCGGGGGACTTTCGGGCAGACGGGACTCTCGATACACGGCCTAGTTCGGCGGGACGTCCTTGACGAACACGATTCCGTCGATCTCGGCCAGGTGGGCCGGATCGAGCGGGGAGTAGCCGAAGTAGGGGGACACACGAGGCACCGGCGGTGCGTCGGCCACGGCCTTCACCAACCGGCGTGCGTCGATGACGCAACGGTCCTCCGGCAGCGCGTACAGGAGCCCTTCGACGGTGTCCGGGGCGGGGGCCTCCACGCCCTGGTGCGGGATCGTGCCGAGCGCCGTGGCCAGGAAGGCGTACTCCTCGCCCAGACGCGCGCTCACGATCGCGCCCGCGCTCCACCACTCCAGCGGCAGGCCGTCCATCCGCATCGAGCTCCTGGCCCGCTGGAGATGACCGTTGTGGGCGTGGAGCAGTGCGGGGCCCCGTTCGGCGAGGGCGAGGACATTGCCGGCCATCATCGCGTCCCGCAGGGTCACCAGGCGGGTCAGGCGGCTCGGCGAGGTGTCGGCCATCCAGAAGTGGTAGCGCAGCAGACCGGTGGCGGTGCGGCCGTACAGGCGCGCCCGGTCCCAGTCCTCGCGCGAGGCCGCGGTGAGCAGCTCAGGGGTCCACGCGTCGAGCAGCGCCACCAGGTCGTCGGCGAGCAGCCGCAACTCCCTGGCCTCGGCCGACCGCCCCACGGACCGGGACGGGTCCCGCATAGCGGCGGGTTCCGTCCATCGCTCGTCCGCGCCGAGCAGCCGGTCGAGCGTGTCCGCGGTACAGGGGAGCAGGTTCGCGTCTCCCCTGGCCGCGAGGTGGTCGTACAGTGCGGTGAGTGCCTGCCTGGGGCTCGCGGCGCCCGTGATCTCCAGCGGGCCGTCGAAGCCGGCGAAGCGGAGCCGCTCGGGCACGGGCCGGCCGGTGTTGTACGCCCTTGCCCAGCGTACGAGTTCACGATTGGCCGCGGACGCACCCCAGCCGTGACTGAACCCGCGCTCCATGACCTCGTCGAGCGTGCCGGTGCCCCCGGTGACGTAGTCGTCGACGACCAGCCCCATCAGGCAGTCGCTCTCGATCGCGATCGTCCGGTAACCCTCCTGCTCGACGAGGTCCCGGAAGAGTTCGTTGCGCAGGTCGAGCAGGGTGTCCTCGCCGTGGGTGGGCTCGCCCAGGGCGAGGAGCCGCGGCCGGGCGGGGAGCAGTCGCATGACGGCGGTGGACCCGAAGGCATGGGCGGTGTCTCTGATGTCGGTTGCCATGCGTTCAACGCTATCGTTGAACTCTCGGTTGAAACTTTTCCTCGATATCGACAGGGTCATGGCGCAGAACCTTCAAAACGGTGTGAGGCTCCGGCCGGTCGATCTGGCGCGCGGGTCCGGTCTGTCCACCCAGGCGGTCAGGAACTACGAGGCGGAGGGCATCCTTCCGGCCGCGGTCCGGACCCGTCACGGCTATCGCACCTACACCCCGCTGCACGCACAGGCCCTACGCGCGTTCCTCGCCCTGGTGCCCGGTCACGGGCACCAGAGGGCGGCATCGATCATGCGGGCGGTGAACGAGGGCGCCACCGAGGAGGCGTTCCGGCTCATCGACGAGAGCCACGCCCAACTCCTCGACGACCGTGGGACCCTCCGGGCGGTGGAGAACGCACTTTGTGGCCTGGCGCCCGGCCCGGCGACCGGATCGGACCCGAAGGCGTCCGGGCCGGGCGGCACATTCATCGGGCCATTGGCGAGGAGGCTCGGGATCCGGCCCGCGACGCTGCGCGCATGGGAGCGCGCGGGCCTGGTGAGCCCGGGGCGCGACCCGCGGACCGGCTATCGCGTCTACGTCGGGGCCGACGTCCGGGACGCCCAACTGGCCCACCAGCTCAGACGGGGCGGCTATCCGCTGGAGCGGATCGCCCCGCTGATCACGCAGGTGCGGTCGGCCGGCGGCCTGGAACCACTGGAGTCCGCCCTGTGCGACTGGCGCGGCAGGCTGTCCGCCCGGGGGCGTGCGATGCTCGCCGGGGCCGCCGAGTTGGAGGTGTATCTCCGCGAGCGCGGACGAGCGCCGGCCACCGGGTGAGAAAGCGACACGGGTGCCGGGCGCGCGTCCGGAGCCGGTGCGGCGGCCGCCTCGCGGCTGGGCCGGACGACGTGGGCGCGTGCGGGGCCACCGGTGAGGGTTACGGGCGGCGTCCCCACGCGGAGATCATGGGGGCGGTGGCGAGGTCGAGCCGTCCCGTGGCGACGTTCGCCAGATGACGGTCGATCTCCTCGTCGGTGGCCAGCCCCGCGGCCACCAGCCGGTCGCGGATCTGCCGCACGGTCGCGGCTTCGAGGACGGCACAGGCCGGCGAGGTGATCGGGAAGTACGCGTCGGCCCGGACGTCCTCCAGACCGGCCTCGCGCAACAGCCGGGGCATGGTTCGCCCGTACGCGAGGTCCGCGCCGCGTGCCGCCATCAGGTCGCGGAAGCCGGACCGCAGCCGGTTCGCGAGCCGCTGCTCCGGACCGGACTCGTCCGGACACAACAGCGGCTGCAGCCCGGGGTCGGCGTCCTCCAGCAGCAGCCGTCCGCCCGGCCGCAGCGCCCGCACCATCCGGCGCAGCGCCTCGGCCCGGTCGGTGACGTGCACCAGGACCAGCCGGGCGTGGACGAGGTCGAAACCACCGGGCGGCGGCGGGTCGGCCGCCACGTCGTGCCGCACCACCTCGACCACGCCGCCGTCGATGTCCCGGGTCCACGACACGTCGATGTCGGTGGCCACCACCGAGCCCTCCGGGCCGACCCGCTCGGCCAGCCCGAGAGGTACGGACGGGGAACCCGCCCCGACCTCCTAGCACCGCATGCCACGGGTGATGCCCAGGGCGTCGACGTGCCGGAACGTCACCGGATCGAACAGCTCGCCGAGGGCGCCGAAGCGGATCCCTGCCTCCGACTGCCGGTTGTCCAGCAGATAGCCCTGATCCGCGTTGTTCTCAGCCATGGGGCGATTCTGGCAGAGGGGGTACGCGGCGGTGTGCTGCCTACGGTGCCGAACCCCCCGGGCGCCAGCCCCGGCGGCGGGCCCGGGGGAGGGTGAACGCGACGTAGCCGGTGATGAGGGCGGCGGCCGCGGCGGCGGAGGCGACGGCGACGGCCGTGGTGCGTCCGGGGCGGGCCTCGCGGGGCGGCATCGCGAGACCGCCCGGGGCGCGCGGCGTCGCGTGGGCGGCGGGTCCGGGCCCCGGGGCGGTGACGGCCGCGGCGGGATCCACCGTGCCCGCGCCGACCAGCGCCCGGTCCGCCGGGATGTGGTACGCGGTCGCGGTGAGTCGGCCGGCCAGCTGAGCGGGCGTCAGGTCGGGATGGGCGGAGACGGCGAGCGCCGCGGCACCCGCGACGAAGGCGGTGGCCATGTCGGCACCGTCGCCGGTGAAGCCGCCCGTGCCGCCGGGGCCGACGCTCATCACGGCGGTGCCGGGCGCGGCCAGGTCCGGGGCGGTACGGGGGGCGAGCTTCTGGTCCGGGACACCGCCCGGCCCGAGGGCGGCGACGGCCAGGACGTCGGGCAGTGCGGCCGGGTAGGCGGCCGGGGCGGGTGTGGCCCCGGACAACGGGACGGCGCCGCCCGCTCCGTACGCCGGGGCGATCACGAGTGCGCCGTGGCGTCCCGCGTCGCGGACCGCTTCGGCGAGCGCCGGACTGCTTTTGGCCAGGGCGATCGGGACGTCGATGACGCGTGCGCGGCGGGCGACGGCCGCACGGATCCCGGCGGCGACGCTGTTCGCGGTGGCGGTGCCGTCCGACGCGGTGGCGCGTACGGCGACGATCCGGGACTCCGGGGCGACCCCCGCGAATCCCGTGCCGGGACGGGGCGCGGCGGCGATCAGGCCCGCGACGAACGTGCCGTGGCCGATGCAGTCGGTCCCGGCGGCGGCGGACGCGGGCGTGACGCGGCCCGCCAGCGCCGGGCTGTGCGCCGCGTCCACTCCGGTGTCGACGACGGCGACGGTGGCGCCCGCGCCCCGGGTGGTGTCCCAGGCGCGGGACGGGGCGATGTACTGCTGCGGCCACGGGACGTCGGCGGGGTGCCGCCGGGACGGTTCGACGCAGCCGCCGCTTCGGGGCGGGGCCGCGGAGATCCGGGGCAGGGCGGGGTCGGCGGAGGCCGGGGCCGCCACCGCGAGCAGCGCGGTCACCGCGAGGGTGGCGGTGAGGGCGGCGAGTCCCCGGGCGGTGCGCCGGGGGAGCCGTCCTCCACGGACCCGTGGGCCGCGCCGGTCACCACCGGCCCCGAGCGGCGGATCCGGATGGCGGGACGCCTGCGTCATCGGGATGCGCCCCCCTCCGTGGTCGGTGCCTCGGCCCTGCCGGGTGCGGCGGAGCCGGTGCGCGGCGCGCGGGTGGGCGAGGCGCCGGACGCGGTGGTGCGCGGGCGGTCCGGCGAACCGGGGCCCGGCGCCGGGGACGCCGCGCCGGGCGTCACGCGCGGGGCGGTGCGCTCCTGCCAGGGGGCCGCGGCGGCCGACGCATCCGTCCGTGGGCGGCGCGGGTCGCGGAAGGCGGCGGCGGGGCGCTCCGCCCCGCGGAGGCCCGGCAGCGGCGCGGGCGGCCCCGGAGGGGCGGCGGAGGTCCGCGGGGCGGCGGGCCCGGAGGCGGTCCGGGGGCGGGGCCCGGGGGCAAGGGGCCGCACCGGCTCGCTCACCTTCCGGGGAACCATCTGCGACGCCTCGTCCAGGACCGCCCGCGGACAGGCGGGGTTGAAGGACTCGAAGCAGGTGGCGCACCGCCCGGCATCCTGGAGCCGCCCCGTCGTCCTGCCTTCGTCCGTCATTCCGTCACATCCTCGGGAAGAAGCAGCCGCAGCTGGTCCGTGTCGGCGTCCGGGACGGACGCGAGCCGTCCGGCCTGGTGGGTCATCATCTGTTCGAGCACGGTGCGGGCGTAGCGCCCGTTGCCGAAGCCCGGGCCGCGGTCGGCCCCGGCGAAGTGGTGGCGCAGCGCCTCCAGCGTGGCCGGGGGGCACTCGTAGCCGTCCCGGGCGCTCTGGCGGCGGACGATCTCGACCAGCTCCTCGTCGTCGTAGGAGGAGAATGTGACGGTACGGCCGAAGCGGGAGGCGAGACCGGGGTTGGAGCCGAGGAAGCGCGCCATCTCGCCCTCGTAGCCCGCCGCCACCACGACCGTGTCGTCGCGGTGGTCCTCCATCAGTTTGAGCAGGGTGTCGACGGCCTCCCGGCCGAAGTCGGAGCCCGAACCGCCCTCGGGGGTCAGGGTGTACGCCTCGTCGATGAACAGCACCCCGCCCCGGGCCCTGGCGAACGTCTCCTTGGTGAGCTGGGCGGTGTGGCCGACGTAGCGTCCGACGAGGTCGGCACGGGACACCTCCACCAGCTGGCCGCGCGGCAACACCCCCATCGAACCGAGGAGTTCGCCGTAGAGCCGGGCCACCGACGTCTTGCCGGTGCCGGGCGGCCCGGTGAAGACCAGATGGTGCGCGATGGCGGGGGCGGGCAGCCCGGCGGCCTTGCGCCGGCGCGCCGCCGACACCAGGTTGACGACGGCGCGGACCTGCGCCTTGACACCGTCCAGACCGATCAGGCCGTCGAGTTCGGCGAGCAGCTCGGTGAGGCGCTCGGGGCGTCCGCCGTCCGCACCGTGCTCGCCCGCAACGGCACGGGCGGCCTCGTCGCCGACGTCCGTCGGGACGAAGACGGTGAGGTCCTCCTCGGTGATGTCGGGGGACTCGGCGAGGCGGACCGCCTGGCGGTCCACCATCTCCTCGAACACCTTGCGGGCGGCGCGTGCGTTGCCGAACGACTCGTCCCGGTGCATCTGCTCGAAGTGGTGGGCCAGCGCCCGCTCGGTGTCCTCGCGGAGCGTGAACCGGTGCTGTTCGCCCTGGCGCCGCACGATGGTGAGGAGTTCGTCCACCGAGTAGTTCTCGAACTCCAGGGTGCGGCTGAACCGGGACCCGAGGCCGGGGTTGGACTCCAGGAAGCTCCGCATCTGCTGCGAGTACCCGGCGGCGATGACGACGACGTCCTCGCGGTGGTCCTCCATCAGCTTGACCAGCGTGTCGACGGCCTCCCGGCCGAAGTCGGCGCCGCTGCCGCCGTCCGCGGTGAGGGTGTAGGCCTCGTCGATGAACAGCACGCCGCCGAGGGCCTGTTCGAAGACCTCCGTGGTCTTGATGGCGGTACCGCCGACGATCTTCGCGACGAGGTCGGCGCGTGCCACCTCCACCAGGTGGCCGGAGCGCAGGACGCCGAGCGAGGCGAGGACCGAGCCGTAGAGCCGGGCGACCGTGGTCTTGCCGGTGCCGGGCGGACCGGCGAAGACCAGATGGCGGGCGGTGGCCGGGACGGGCAGCCCCATCTCGCGGCGCCGCCGGGCCAGCTTGTTGAGATTGACGAGGGTGGCGACCTGCTCCTTGACCGCGCGCAGTCCGACGAGTTCGTCGAGCCGGGCGAGCGGTCCGGCGTGCGGCGCTCCTTCCCGGCCGCCGGTCTCCGGCGCGGCGGCGCCGTCGTCACGTCCGCCGACGACATCGGGCTCGCCGTTGCCGTCGCTGGTCAGCTCGTCCGCGGCGAGGCTGCCCGCGGGGACGGTGTGGCGGACCCCGGCGCCGGTGTTGCCGGTGACGGTGCATCCGGCGGCGCGGACGGGGCGCTCGGTCGCGACCCGGATGCCGTCGGCCCCGCCGTCGGTGAACTCGCACCCCGTCAGCTCGGCGGTGGCGCCCGCGCCGATGAGCGCGCCATGGCCTCGGCTGCGCAGCACCCGGGCCCGGACGGCGGTCAGCGAGGCCCCGTCGTCGATGACCGAGACGCCGTCGGCACCGGCGTCCTCGATCAGGGTGTCGATGAGTTCGGGGGCGCATGTGCCCGCGGCCGCGAAGCCGGCGGCGCCGCTGCCGCGGACCACGACGTCCTGCAACGCGGGGCTCGCGCCGTCGACACGGACACCGCACTGGGCGGCATCGACGACCGAGGTCCTCTCGACACGCCCGCGGGCGTCGTCCCGGGCGTGCAGACCGTGCCCGCCGGCTTCGACGATCTCGACGTCCCGGAGCCTGGCCCGGTTGCCGCCGGCCAGCACGATGCCGTGGCCGCCCGCCCGGTGCACCGTCACCCGGTCGACGCGGGGGGCGCTGTCGGAGTCGAGGAGGAGGCCCTCGGCGTGGCCGCCGGTGACCAGGGTGCGCTGGACGGTGGGTTCGGCGCTGCCGCGTACCAGGATCCCGGCGGCGAGGGAGTTCTCGACCAGACAGTCGGAGAGGGTGCCGCGGGCGCGTTCGATCGCGACGATGCCGTTGCCGCCCGAGCCCCGGGCCTCCACGTTGTCGAGCGCGGGCGCGGCGGAACCGGAGAGCAGCACGCCGTGGGTGACGCTGTCGACGGCGCAGCAGCCCGTGAGGACCGGCTGGGCGGTGGAGGAGATGTGGAAGCCGATGGTGCAGCCCGCGGTACGGACGTCGGAGAGGCGGGTGGCGGCCTGCTCCTCCAGGGCGACCCCGGGCTTGGGGGTGCCTTCCACGGTGAGGCGCTCGACGGTGCCGCCCGCGCGTCCGTTGGCGAGCAGGCCGTTGCCGCGGGCCCCGCGCACGGTGCAGTCGCGGATGGCGGGGGCCGAGTCGTCGCCGAGCACCAGGCCGGAGCTGCCGAGGTCCTCGAAGAGACAGTCCTCGACGACACTGGGTTCGGGCGAGAGATCGACGAATCCGGCGCCCGCCGGGTTGGCGATGACGCAGTCGCGCATGGCGAGGGAGCCGCGCTCACGGGAGAGCAGGGCCGTCCAGGAGTTGGCGTGCACCCGGCAGTTCTCCAGTGCGGCCTGGCCACGGGGGACATCGACGACGGGGGCGTCCTCGTCGCTGCCGCGCAGGATCAGACCGGAGAGCTTGACGGCCTCGGCGACGATCTGGACCGCGCTCCCCGAGCGGGGGGCTATCTCCGGCGGGTCGTCGGGATCGTCGGCGACCACGGTGACCATCTTGGTGATGACGAGCGACTCGTCGTAGCGGCCGGGGCGGAGGCGGACCACGCCCCCCGGGCGTGCGGCGACGAGGGCCGGCGTGATGCCCTCGTACGGGTCCGTGACGATGGTCTGACGGGCCATGGCGTTCCTTTCTGCGTCGTCGTGGTGGGCGCTGCCGCCGCTCCTTCGCCCGGGTGCCCGGACGGGCACGGGGCCCCGCCACGACCGCCGCGCGGCGCGGGCGTCCGGGATGCGGGGGGGGCGAAGGAGGCGGCAGCGGGGCCGGGCCGTCAGGACCGGTGTGCCGTCTGGATCTGCACCGTGCGGCGGCGGGTGATGTAGAGCCCCCGCCCGGCGGGCAGGACACGCGGCTTGGTTCCCGCCACCACCTGTCCCTCCGACGGCGGACAGCTCATCAGCAGCACGGGGGTGTTGGCCTCCACCATGCGACGCAGCAGCTGGTCGGACATCATCGCGCGGCCGGAGCCGTTCGCGCCGCGGGCCACGACGAGGTGCAGTCCGATCTCGTCCGCCTGGGCCAGGAACTCGTGGAGCGGGCCGAACGGGTCACCGCCCATCCCCCCGGTGGAGACCAGCTCGTGGTCGTCGACGAGGAGGAACAGCCGGGGCCCGCTCCACCAGTCGCGCAGCTTGAGCCGGGCCGGGGCGATGTCGGGTCCCGGGACCCGCTCCTTCATCGCCCGCGCCACCCCGTCGACCATCTGCCCCAGCAGGCCGGCGCCGGTGGCGTAGCCGAGACGGTGGGACTCGGGGACCGCCTCGGCGAGGCCACGCCGGTAGTCGACGAGCACGATACGGGCCTCGTCGGGGGCGTAGCGGGCACGGATGCCGTCGGCGAGGTGGGCGAGCAGGTTGGACTTGCCGGTCTCCACGTCGCCGACGACCACCAGATGCGGGTGCTCCTCGAAGTCGTGGTGGAAGACGTCGAGCCGCTGGTCCTCCAGGCCGAGCGGGACGCGCAGGTCGCCGTCGGGGGCGGGGAGCCCGGCCGCGGGAAGGTTCACCGGGAGCATCCGGACACGGGGCGCCGGAGGCCCGTCCCATCCGGCGGCGATCTCCCGGACGAGCGCGGCGACACCGTCGGCGATGTTCTCGGCGCGCGGATCCCCGTCGTTGCGGGGGAGCGCGGTGAGGTAGTGCATGCGGTCGGCCGTGAGCCCGCGGCCCGGGACCGTCGGAACGGTCGCCGCCGCCCGCATGTTGACCATCGAGTCCACGGGGTCGCCGAGGCGCAGCTCGAAGCGGGTGCCGAGCTGGTCGCGGAGGGCGGCGGAGATCTCCATCCAGCGGCCGGAGGCGATGATCAGGTGCACCCCGAAGTTGAGACCCCGTGAGGCGATCAGATTGAAGGTGGAGACGAGGTCCAGGAAGTCCTGGCGGATGGTGTTCCATCCGTCCACCACGAGGAAGACGTCCCCGTGCGCCTCGTCCGGGAACTCGCCCGCGGCACGGCGGCGCCGGAAGTCGGCCATGGACTCCACCCCCCGCTCGGCGAAGAGCAGCTCGCGGTGGGTGATGACCTGGGTGACCTCGGCGATGGTACGGGCCATCCGCTCCGGGTCGAGGCGCCCGGTGACACCGCCGACGTGCGGCAGACCGGCGAGCGAGGTGAGCGTCCCGCCGCCGAAGTCCAGGCAGTAGAACTGCACGTCGTGCGGGGTGTGGGTGAGGGCGAGCGCCGTGACCAGGGTGCGCACCAGGGTGGACTTGCCGGACTGGGGGCCGCCCGCGATGCCGACGTGGCCGCCCGCGCCGGAGAGGTCGGCCACCAGCTCGTCGCGGCGCTGGTCGAAGGGGCGGTCGATGACACCCACCGGGACGGTGAGGAACTTTCCCTCGGGGGCGCCGGGCGGGGGCAGCAGGAGATCGAGCGTCGGGGGCTCGTCCAGCGGGGCCAGCCACACCTGATGGGCGGGCGGGCCGGAGCGCTCCAGCTTGTCGACCGCGACGGTGAGCAGGCTGGGACCCGAGGTGTTCTCCTCCTCCCTGTCCGGCTCGGCCTCCGGAGCGGCCGACAGGGCCCGGGGCGCCACCCAGCCCGCCTCGAACGGCACCACCTGCCCGGCGACCACCGCCCGGCGGACCGCGGGGCGCGCGGCCCGGTACAGCCCCGACACGTAGGCGGCCTTGAAGCGGGTGAGCGCGCCGACGTCGTTCTTCAACAGGCCGCTGCCGGGCTGCGGAGGCAGCTCGTACGCGTCCGGGACACCGAGCACGCCGCGGCTCTCCATCGCCGAGAAGGTGCGCAGCGCGATGCGATAGGAG
Source organism: Streptomyces sp. NPDC057697 (assembly GCF_042799335.1). Classification (NCBI taxonomy): domain Bacteria; kingdom Bacillati; phylum Actinomycetota; class Actinomycetes; order Kitasatosporales; family Streptomycetaceae; genus Streptomyces; species Streptomyces sp. NPDC057697. Next base: position 199,193 of record NZ_JBHVJA010000012.1, read on the forward strand.
AGGTGCCCCTCCAGCTGGTTGATACGGCCCTCGTCCAGCCGTTGCGAGGCGAGCAGCAGATGTACGGAGAGCGAGCGGCCGAGCCGCCCGATCATCACGAAGAGGTCGAGGAAGTCGCGGTGCGCGGCCAGCAGTTCGCTGAACTCGTCGACCACCACGAACAGGGTGGGCAGCGGGTCGAGGTCGGCGCCGTTGGCCCGCGCCTCCTCGTAGTCACGGACGGAGGCGTAGTTGCCGGCCCGGCGCAGCAGCTCCTGGCGGCGGACGAGTTCGCCGTGCAGGGCGTCCTTCATCCGTTCGACCAGGGCCGCCTCGTCGGCCAGGTTGGTGATGACGGCGGAGGTGTGCGGCAGCCGGTCGAGCCCCAGGAAGGTGGCGCCGCCCTTGAAGTCGGTGAGGACGAAGTTCAGCGTCTCGGAGGAGTGGGTGAGCGCCAGCGCGAGGACCAGGGTGCGCAGCAGCTCCGACTTGCCGGATCCGGTGGCACCGATCAGCATGCCGTGCGGGCCCATGCCGCCCTGCGCCGACTCCTTGAGGTCGAGGTCCACATGCGCACCGTCCGCGCCGATGCCGATCGGAACCCGCATCCGCTCCGCAGAGCTGCGGGAGCGGTGCAGATCGGCCGGATCGGCGCCGAGCAGGTCGCGGATGCCCAGCAGGTCCGTCAGCTCCATGTCCTCCTGCAAAGGGCGTTCAGCCCGTGCGGCGGCGCCCAGCCGGAAGGGGGCCAGGGTGGTGGCGAGCGCGCGCGACGCGTGGAGGCCGAGGGCGTCCGGGCGGCCCAGCTCCGTCTCGGTGGGCTTGCCGTCCGGGGCGGTGGACAGCAGCGCCAGGGAGTCCGGCCCGACGCGCAGCCGCAGTGTGCCGCGTACCTGGCAGGCCCCGTCCAGGGTGCCGCGGACGTCGACGACGACGGTGTTGCGGTACCCGGTCCCGGCGAGCCGGGCCCCGGGCGGCACGGACGCCGTGTCCAGGACGACGACGGTGAACGGCTCGTCGCGGCTCGGCTCCGCACCGGGCTCGAACGACGGCCGGCCGGCGAACTCCTCGCCGAGCAGCGGTTCCAGCTCGGAGACCGTCTCGGCCACCAGCCGGGCCGAGCCCACCCCGTCGACATCCGCCTGGTGCTGGACGTGCGGCAGCCACTTGGCCCACGACCAGGACGGCAGTGCGTCCCCGTCCGCCACCACGGCGATCGCCAGGTCCTCCGGGGCATGTGCCACGGCGAGTTGGGCGACCAGGGCGCGGGCCGCGGCACGGGAGGTGGGGCGGTCCTCGTCCGCCGCGGTGAGCAGCACCCTCGCGAACGACCGCAGCCGCACGGCCACCGGCTGCTCGCCGACCGTCGAGTAGGTGTGGATGAAGCGGCGCAGGGCGTGGGCGGAGAGCGGTTCCAGGTCCTCGACCGGCTTGGTGGAGAGCGGCGCGAGGGTGAGGGCGAGCTGCTGCTCGCCGGTCCCTATCCGGACCTCGCCGAAGTCGTCATGGGTGGCGCGCCGTTCCCACAGGCGGCCGGTGCGGGCGACCGACCACAGCGCCTGTGGCAGCGGGTGGCGCCACTCCTGGGCCCGCCGCTGCTGTTCGACCACCTTGCGGATGCGGCGCCGACTGGTCGTCAGGTAGCGGAGATAGTCCCGCCGTTCGGCGCGCAGCTTGCGCTTGCGGTCCCCGGCGGCCCGGAGGAACTGGGCGACCAGCATGCCGACCGCCGAGGTCGCCATCATCCCGATCGACACCCACATCAGCACGCCGTTGCCGTCACCGGGGCGGATGAAGATGAGCACCATGCCGAGCGAACTCAACGCCATCGGCAGGTAGGTGATGATGCCGCTCATGGCGCCCTGGGGCTCCGGGAGGGACGGGGGCTCCTGGAGCGTCAGTTCCCCCTCGGGCATGCGCGGGCCCACCCGGCGCGGGGGCCGTCGAAAAGTGACGGTGCTCAAACCGGCTCCCGACTCGAAGTGTCGACGATTCGAAATCGGCGGCTCATGCTGCCGATTATCGGTGGTCGGACGAACGTACAGTCATGACGAACTTCACGATAATGTGCAGTCGTTCCCGGGTCGAATCCCGATCGGAAATACAGGCGGGAGTGAATCGCGCACCGTGAGCGACAAGACCGCCGGGCTCTGCCGGATAACCGTCAGAAGTCCGGAGAAAACCTTCGAACTAGGCATACCGGCCGATGTCCCGCTCGCCGATCTGCTGCCGGTACTCGTCGAGTACGCCGGCGGAGATCTCGACGAGCAGGGCCTGGAACACGGCGGCTGGAGCCTTCAGCGGCTCGGTGCGGCCCCCCTCGACGAGGAACGCACCCCGGCCTCCCTGGAGCTGCGGGACGGTGAGACCCTCTACCTGAGGGCGCGCCACGAGACCCTGCCGGAGGCCGACTTCGACGACTTGGTCGACGGCATCGGTGAGACCCTGCGCGCCCGCCCCGACACCTGGCGGCCCGAGCTGACGCGCCGCCTGCTCATCGGATTCACCGTGGCGGCGCTGGCCGCCGGCCTGTTCACCGTCCTGCTGCCGGGCGCCGCGATGTGGCGCGCAGGAGCCGCCGCCGCCGTCGCGCTGCTGCTGGTGGCAGGCGGCCTCGCCGCCTCCCGGGCGGTCGGCGACGCGGGCGCCGGGGCGGCGCTCGGCGTGCTGGCCGTCCCCTACCTCGCCGTCGCCGGGGCGCTCGTCCCGGCCGCCGGGCACGGCGAGGACATGCTCGGCCCCCGGCTGCTGGCGGGGGGCACCGCGGGCGCGGGCGCGGCGATCATCGCGCTGGCCGCGGTCGGCGCCTTCGCACCGCTCTTCCTCGGGGCGTTCACGGTGGCCCTGTTCGTCGCGGCGGCCGGTGCGATCGCGCTGGCCGGGATCCCGAGCGCCCACATCGCCGGCTGGCTGGCCGTCGCGGTCGTCCTGGCGGGCGGGTTCGTACCCGGCCTCGCCTTCCGGTTCGCCGGGATGCGGATGCCGCCGCTACCGTCCAACGCGGGCGAACTGCAGGAGGGCATCGAGCCGTTCCCCGCCCAGCAGGTACGCGAGCGGGCCGAGCTGGCCGACCAGTACCTGACCGGGATGTACGTCGCCCTCGGACTGGTGGCCGCCGCCTGCGAGACCGTACTGCTCACCGACCCGGACGGCTGGACGGCCCCGCTGCTCGCCGTGGTGCTGAGCACGCTGCTGCTGCTCCACGTACGGGTGGTCGGCGCCGTGCGACACCGGCTCGCGATGGCGATTCCCGGCGCGTACGGACTGGCCCTGGCCGGCGTGCTGCGCGCGATCGACCTGGGGCTGCCCGGACGGCTGGAGATCACCGCCGCCTTCGCCGCGACCGCCGCCGTCACCGCGATCGCCGCGTGGACGGTACCGGGACGGCGGCTCGTCCCCTACTGGGGCCGCGGCGCCGACCTGCTGCACACCTTCTGCGCGCTGGCACTGCTGCCGCTCGCGGTGCTGCTCGCCGGGGTGTTCGGCGTGCTGCGCGGAATCCGGGGGTGAGGCGCTGATGGCGGTGCAGTCGCGCAAGGACCAGGTGCAGGCGCATCTGTACGTGATGGGCAGGCTCTCCAGCGGCCTGCTGCGGGACGACCCCGACTCACCCGACACCCCGACCGCGCGGACCTGGCGGGGTATCCGCTGGGGCGCGCTCGTGGTGGCGCTGGCCTGCGTGGTGACGGTGCTGTACGGGCTGATCAAGCCGGGCGGCGGGACGTCCTGGCGGACGCCGGGGGCGCTGGTCGTCGTCAAGGACACCGGCGCCCGCTACCTGAACGTCGGCGGGGTGCTCCACCCGGTGCTCAACGAGGCGTCCGCGCGGCTGGTGGCCGGGGACCGGATGACGGTCGAGCAGGCCATGGCCGCGTCGCTCGCCGACGCCCCGCGCGGCACCCCGATCGGGATCGTGGGCGCTCCGGACGGGCTGCCCGAGGCGCCCGGCCCCGAGATGTGGGCGGTGTGTGCCGGAGCGCAGCCGACCGGTGCCGCGGGCGGCACGGGGCCGCTGACCAGCGTGGTCGTCGGCGGTCCCGCCGAATCGGGGGACGGGCTCGGCGCCGACCGGGGCGTGCTGGTCACGGCGCCCGGCGAGGGCCGGCAACTGGTCTGGAACGGCCGCCGCTTCCGCGTGGACACGCGGCACGGCACGGCCGCCGCGCTGGGATGGGCGGGTGTGACGCCCGTCCCCGTGAGCGCCTCGTTCCTGACGGCGCTGGACGCCGGGCCCGCGCTCGCCCCGCCGGAGATCGCCGACCGGGGCCGCCCGGGGCCGCGGCTGGCGGGCGGCGCCACCCGCATCGGGCAGCTGTTCTCGGCCGGGGGCCAGCACTATGTGCTGCGTACGGACGGACTGGCGCCGCTGACCGGCCTGGCCCAGCGCCTGGTGCACGGCGATCCCCGGACCCAGGACCAGGCGTACGGCGGGCGGGCGGTGACGGAACGGCCGGTCGGCCCCTCCGACCTGGCGGCCCACCAGGCCCCGGCCTCGGCGGCGCAGCAACTGGCGGCCGGGCTGCCCTCCTCGGCGCCCGAGGTCTCGCCGGTCGACCCGGCGCGGGAGCAGGTCTGCGCCCGGGTGACGCCCCAGGCCGACGGCCATACGACGACGGTGGCCCTGGTCCCGGCGGCCGAGGTACCGGGATCGGTCCCCGACGCACAGCCGGGGGTGGCGGCGGCGTGCGTGCCGGTGGACCGGACCTGGGTGCGCCCGGGGACGGGGGCGCTGGTCAGGGCGCGGTCGTCGGCGGGTACCGGCAACTCGCTGTATTTGGTGTCGGATTCGGGCGTTTCCTATCCGATCACGGCAGCTGGGCTGAAACAACTCGGATATTCGGGAAGTGCGGCCGTCGATGTTCCGGGTCGATTGCTGGGTCTTCTTCCGAGTGGTCCCGTTCTGGACCCGGCGACGGTCTCGAAGGGGAGAGTTGTGGGGCCGGATACAGAAGAGGAGGGATCGGTTCCGTCGAAAGAGAAACAATTGCGTGAACAATGCGATACCGGTTCGTGATCATGGTCTGTGCGCATAAGAAAATTCAAAGTTTCACGGGACAAGTACTCTCTGTGCGTATAGTCTGACGACCTGTTCAATGAGCGCTTGTGGCGCAACTCGGCGATCCGAAGAGGGAGTTCCACCATGGCCGGCGGCGGCGGTACCTACACTCGCGAACAGCAGGACATCGACAAGGCCCGGGCCGCGCTGGAGAACCACGTCGCCGCCATGGCCAAGGCCGGCAGCACCGTCCAGCAGATCCACGACGACGTGCGCCTGGCCTACGTGGCCGACTCCTCCAGCATCTTCTCGTCGAAGCTGAACGAGTGGATGCAGGCGTACACCAACATCAAGGCCAAGGTCGACCAGCTCCATCAGGGCCTCACCGCGGCCGACAAGATCCAGACGGCCGGTGAGATGGACGCCCAGGGGTATGGCCAGGCGTGGCAGTCCGGGGGCAGCTTCCACAACGCGAGCGATGCCACGTACGCCGCGCTCGGCGGCGGCAGCAACTGACAGCGGCCACGGCCCTTCCACCCCCCGAGGAGACGATCCCATGCCCAATGTCCAGCTCATCAAGGACGCCGCCAACACGGCCATCGAGGAGATGGTGGCCGCCAACACCTCGATGGTGCAGGCGCTGAACGACATGAAGGACCAGATCACCCCCCTGGCCGGCTCGTTCACCGGTGCCACCGCCACCGCCTGGCTCGACTTCCAGAACTACGTCGACACCGCCACCGCCGACATGAACCACGCCTTCGGCCAGGGCTCGCAGGCCCTGCAGCAGATGATCGACGCCCAGATCGAGGCGGACCTCAACGGCAGCGGACAGTTCTGATGGGCGACGGCGAACAAGGCGGGACCGGGACCTACAAGGTCACCGAGGGATATCTGCAGGGGCTCGCGGATCAGCACGTCAACGCGTTCCTGGAAGACCTGAAGACCAATCACGCCGTCCAGATGCTCCGCGGTTTCGCCGGCGACACGACCGCCGGCGGTGCCACCTTCGACCGCATCTACGCGGGTTCGGGCAAGGGCGTGACGAGCGCGGCGCTGCTCCAGGACCGGTTCGCCACGTTCAGCAGCCAGCTCAAGACCCAGCTCGACAACTTCAACGTCGGCATGACGAAGCTCTACTTCGACCTCGGCAAGGTCGACCTCGCGCTCAAGGGCGGCGAGGACAGCGCCTCCGACATCAGCAAGACCGCGTTCGACACGGTGACCAAGGACGCGCTGGCCCAGTTCGGCGGCTCCGCGCCGGGCGGCAGCGGATCCACGTCCACGCTGTAGCGGACAGCGGCAGAATCACGGAAGGGTGAGCGTGGCACGTGGGCAAGGACTACAACTGGGAGTCGGTGCTCTCCACCTACACCACGGCCACGCCGACCAGCCGCATGGACATCGGCGGCAGCGGCGACGGCCACAACAGCTGGTTCGAGAAGCACGCGGTCAACACCACGGACAACGACCCGTACTTCGGCCCGGACGGCTACGACTTCTACTGGAGTTTCACCTGGACGCCGCCGGCGACCAAGGTGGAGCGTCACATCCAGATGGGCCTGACGCTCAGCCGCCTGGTCGGCAGCAACGACGCGGACACACCGCTGTACAAGTTCGTCCATGAGCCCTTCCAGTTCCTCGAACCCGCCCTGACCGAGGGCGGGAGCGACGTCATCAAGCTGCACAGCTTCGACGACGCGGGCATGGCCGTGCGCGGCGTCCAGCAGCTGCTCGACCAGTGGGCGCAGCAGCTGGCGAAGCTGGGCGACGGCATCGACGTCCCGGACTCGGAGTTCCAGGGCAGCGCGGCGGGGTCGCTCAAGAACATCCTGGCCGGTATCGGGGGCGAGCTGACCCAGATCGTGCGGCAGCTGACCAAGCCCGACTGGACGAAGGAGATCGACGCGGCGCGCACCCAGCTCCAGACCAGCACGGAGCGACTGCGCGCGGCGCACGAGGCGTGGCTCAACACACCGGAGTCCATGCCGGTCAACCACATCCGGCCGCTCTGGCTCGTCGCGGTGCTGATGCTGACGCTCGACATGCTGATCAGCGACACCGACACTCCGACGCACGTGGCCTTCGGCGACCCCCATGACCAGGGGTTCTGGGACCGTATGGAGGCGGCGGGGAAACAGGGCTGGCTCGGCCACGTCGGCCAGATGCTCGACCCGGCGGCCGGCGAGCAGGGCAACGCGCTCGACGGCGCCTATCAGAAGGCCGCGGACGAGATCCGTGACCTCCAGGCGCCGACCTGGATCACGCCGTACTCGGGGTCGGGCTCCGGCAACAGCGAGATCGACAAGGCGAAGAAGCAGCTCGAAGACGAGCAGAAGAAGCTGGAACAGCAGGCGAAGGACCAGGAGAAGCAGCTCCAGACCCAGCAGGACCAGCTGACGAAGCAGAAGGACCAGCAGCAACAGGACCTGAAGGACCAGCAGGACGAGCTGAAGAAGCAGTCCGAGGACCAGCAGAACGACCTCAAGAAGCAGTCCGAGGACCAGCAGAACGCGCTGAAGAAGCAGACGGACGACCTGAACAAGCAGGCCGACGAGCTGAAGAACGGCCCGAACGCACAGGTCCCCCCGCCCGGTGGCACCCAGAAGCAGCTTGACGACCTCAAGAAGCAGGCCGACCAGCTCGGCACCACCTACGACGCGGACAACCTGCCCCCCGGCTCCAAGGTCAACAAGGACGGCACCGTCACCGGCCCGAACGGGCAGGTGCTGAAGAACCCCGACGGCAGCACCGTCAAGGTGCCACCGGGGACCAAGGTGCCGTCCGGCGGGACCACCGAGGAGGAGCTGCGGCGGCAGCAACAGCAGCAGCGCCGCAACCTCCAGCAGGAGGCCCAGGCCCAGGAGCGCCAGTTCCAGCAGCAGCGCGCACAGCAGGAGGCCGAGCGCAAACAGGCACTGGCCCAGCAGCGCCAGTACGAGCAGTCGCTCCAACGCGCCCGGGAGCAGGTGCGCAGCTCCGGCAGCGAGGAACTGCTGCGGAACGCCGGCAAGGGCGGAACGCTGAAGATGCGGAACGCCGACGGGACCTTCTCCGAAACTCGGCGCAACCCGCTCACCGGCGAGGAGGTCGCGCCGGGCGCCGGGCGGGTCAGGACCACCTCCACCGAACCCGACGTGAAGGCCGCACAGGAGACCGCCGCGACCGGGCGGCGCACCTCGTCCCAGTCCCCGGCCATGCCGCCGCCCGGCGGTGGCGGGGCTCCGGCCGGACAGGAACAGCACCGGGAACGCAAGAGCTACCTGGACGAGGACGAGGACACATGGGGCACCCAGGAGTGCTCCACCACGGGGGTGATCGGCTGATGACGGATCAGAACGGCGGCGGCGTCGGGAACGGCGGCTCCGCACAGCGCCCACGCTCCGCCCGCGAGCAGTTCGAATCGGTCCTCGGCTCGACGCTCCAGGAGCAGTTCGGCGAGATGCAGCAACAGGTCCGCGCGCACACCGAGAAGCTCGCGTCCGTCCAGCGCGAGCTGGCCGCCCGTACCTCCACCGTGCGCTCCAAGGACCGCGCCATCAGTGTCACCGTGGGCATCCAGGGAGAGGTCCGCGAGATCAAGTTCCACAACGAGGACTACCGGCGGATGGACCCGGCCCGCCTCGGCAAGACCCTGACGGAACTGATCGGCAGGGCACAGGCCGAGGGCACCGAGGCCGCGCGCGAGGCATTCGAGCCGCTGCGCGGCAAGGGCGCCGAGATGCGCCACTCGATGCTGGCGGGCTCGCCCATCGAGGAACTCCTCGCCCCGATCCGGGAGATGACGAAGAACCTGGGCGGGGCGGCCGGCCCGCGGGGAGGCGCGAGCGATGGCTGACGGCAACGAGCTGAAGGCCGGCGACGCCACCTGGAAGGGGTTCGCCGACTACGAGAACCTCGGCGCGGCCCTGGCCAAGGCACATGCCAACGTCGACACCATCAACGACCTCAACACCCGGGGCGGCGGCACCGGCGAGGACGACTCGTCGAAGCAGTACCTGGAGCAGATTGCGACGGGCATGCCGCCGCTGACCGACACCCTGAAGATGCTGGACATCCTGGTCACCCGGCTGGGCCAGACCGGGCAGGACGTGAAGAAGCTCTTCGGCGACGCCGAGGAGCAGGCCGCCGTGCTCGCCAAGGACTGGAAGGCGGCTGGAGGGGACCAGTGACGCGCACCACCACGGGGCGGCGCCCGTGCTGACCCCGTCCCCGGAGGCGCAGACGCTGCTTCTGGTCTTCTCGGGCGAGAAGTGGCCGTCCATCAACGAGGACCTGCTGCGGGAGGTCGCCGACTACTACGACGCACTGGTCGGCAACTTCGACGACCTCCAGACCTATCTCGTCGGCGCCGAGAGCTACATCAAGGCGAATTTCTCCGGCAAGGCAGCCGACCAGTTCGCCCAGTACGCCGAGTACCTCTCCGGCGGCGGCAACACGTCGATCCTGAACGCCTGTGCCGACCAGGCCCAGAACCTCGCCAAGATCGCCCGGGACACCGCCAACCAGGCGGAGTACGCGAAGTGGATGATCCTCGCCCAGGTCATCGAGCTGATGATCGAGATGGCCTTCGAGGCAGCGGTGAGCTGGATCCCCGGCCTGAACGCGGTCGCCCATGCCATGACCGTGATCGCCGAGATGGCACTCATGATGATCGCCAAGGCCGTCATCAAGTCGCTGATCAGAAGCATTCTGATCCACACCGCCATCAGTGTCGCCATCGGCGCCGCGATGGACGTGGCCATTCAGCTGATCCAGAAGGGACAGGGGAACCGCAAGGACTGGGACTGGGACGCGACCAAGAGCACGCTCGGATTCGGTGCCCTCCAGGGCGTGTTCGGCGGCGTCTTCAACCCGATCGGCGGTGCGCTCGGCAAGAAGATCGGCAAGATCGTCGGCAGCGACGGGGCGAAGTGGCTGGGCGAGCAGATCGGCCACCACCTCGACACGCTGGCCGGAAAGACGGGCGCGAACAAGGGGCTTGCGCACGCCCTCGGCAACATCCTCGGCGGGGTCGACGGGGAGCTGGTGAAGAACCTCGACAAGGGCACCGGGAAGCTGGTCCCGGACAGTTTCGTCGACAAGGTCGGGAACGCCTTCGCCAAGCACGGGTTCAACGGGCTGACGGGGGACGCGGCGCGGAACGTCGGCAAGAGCTGGGCGAGCTCCCTCAACAAGCACTGGTCCACGGACCTGACCGCGCACCAGGTGTCCAAGAACATCGCCGACGACCTGAGCAAGAGCATCGGTGGCCAGATCGACGACGCGGCGCTCACGACTCTGTCGCACACCATCACCGGGGACATCGCGAAGTCCCTCAGCTCGAAGGCGATGTCCGAGACGCTGAGCAGGATGCAGAAGTTCGGCTTCGCGGCGGGCCTGTACGGCACATCGGCGGCCGTCGAGGCGGGGGCCCAGAATCTGGCCGAGGGTACGTACAACCTGATGACGCAGGGCACGTTCACCACGAGCTGGGAGACGTTCGTCTCCGGCGTCGCGCCGAACGCGTTCAGCCACGCGATGCGGCACACGGTCGTGCATCCGTTCCTCGCCCACTCGAACTCGCCGATCGCCAACTTCCTCAAGGGCCTGAACACGAAGCTCGACACCCTGGACAACGTTCCGGGGGAGTACGGGCCGAAGCTCACCCCGAACGACACGTCGGTACCGGACGCCCAGGGCGCGGCGGACCGGGCGACCACGGGAAGCAGCACCGGACCGGATCCGGAGCCGCAGGCGGACACGACCCCGGATCCGCAGACGGCCACGGCGCCGACGCCGACCGCATCCACGTCGTCCACGACATCCACACCGACGCCGACGTCCACGAACTCCTCGGAGGCGACGGTGCCTCCGACACCCTCGCCCGTCGTGACGCAGACGCAGACGGTCGCCCAGGAAGTGCCTCAGGCGGTCCCGCAGACCACGCCCCCGGTCCAGACGCCGCCGCGGGCGACGACGCAGCTGACACCGCAGGCACAGGCACAGACGGTGTCGAATCCCGCACCTTCCGTACCGGCGCCCGGGAGCGGCTCGAAGGCGCCAGTGCAGACGCCCCTCGTCCCGCGGCCCACGCAATCGAATGCCGTCTCCTCCGACCTCAGGAACCTGACGCCCAACCACAGCGCCCCGATGCCCGTGCCGACGGCCACCCAGACCCTCGGGACGTCCACGAACGGGCTCGTCGTCGAGACGGTCGGGCCGGCGGCACCACCGACACCGACCCTGGTGCCGACATCGACATCGGAGTCCGTACCGGAGGCGGCCCCCGGCCCCGTCGAGCAGACCGATCCCAGCGGCGGACCGATCCCGGTCACCGACAACGACCAAGCCCTCGACAACGCCGCCGACCACGTCGACGACAACAACAACGCCAACGACAACGACAACAACGCCAACGGCGACGACAACGGCTCACCGGACGGCTCCGCGCCGACCACGCCCCTCGCGCCCGCCCTCGTCCTCACCAACTCCGACGGCACGACGAAGCCCATCCACGTCCCCGGCTTCCTCGTCGACGTCTCGACGTACCTGGACGCGGACGGACAAGTCCCCTTCCGCGGCGCGGTCGGCGGGCACCTCGCCGTCCAGCTCGACCACAGCAGCAAGGACCCCGTACAGCTCGCCGGAGAACTGGCGGACAAGGCCGGTGTCACCCTCCAGGCCCCGGACACCCTGGCACTCGCCCTCGCGGACCAGCCGCACACCTTCCTCGGCGACGGCCGACGCTTCACCGTCACCACCACCGACGGCCGGAAGCGCGAACTGCGCGTCAAGGCGATCCCCGACCAGAACGAGTGGAAGGTCGTCCCGGAGGACGAGGACGCCCCCACCGACCCCGTCAAGTTCGACACCGTCCAACGGTCCCAGCAGACCGAAGGCCCGTCCTTCTCCGATACGAGCACCGTCCAGGCCCCGGTCTCCCTCGCGATCGGGGCGAACGTGGTGGGCCGGATCACCGTCACGCCCGGAATGACCACCAGCCGGGACTCCAACCTCAACACCCAACTGCTGTCGCAGCGCGAGACCCGCAGCCACGGCGCGTCCGTCAAGCTGGGCACCCAGGTCACGTACGAGCTGACCCTCCACGACATCCCCGTCACCGAGTCCGCCGGCCCGCCGGGCGCCCACCACGGCGCGCAGACCATCACGCACACGGTGCCGAACGGCATGGTCGTCCGGATCCCCGAGGCGCACACCACCAGTGCCCGGCCCGACCCGCGCAAGGACCGGGTGCCGCTGAAGTTCACCACGGAGTCCGGCGAACGGGCGACCATCGAGCACACCGAGTCGTACTTCAACCTCGACGCCATGACCGACTGGGTGCTCCAGCACACCGACTCCCCGGTCGGCAGCGGCAACTACCAGGCCGTCGTGCACCATTTCTCGGCCGAACACCTCACCCAGATCGACGGCCGCGACCCCGTTCCGCCGCTGCGTCTGCACAAGACCGACGGCTCGGCGTCCGGCACCGTCACCATCGGCCGGCCAGTACCCAAGCGCCACTGGGTGATCGACACCGGAGCCGACTTCGAACTGCGTGACACCGGACAGTTCACACAGAAGAACGAGAGCAGCGTCCACCGCGACCACAACCTGGACGCCTCCCTGTTCGTGGGCGGCCAGGCGGACCCCACCGGCTTCTCCGAGGCCTTCGCCGCACCGCGCATCCAGGCGGGCCTGACGTTCGGCTACAGCCACTCCTCACGCAACACGGCCAACCTCGGCGGAGCCGCCAACGCCAAGCACGGCGAGCGTTCCCCGAAGGACGTCCGGACGGTGCTCGTCCTGCGTGAATCGCTGGTCACGGTACGGATGCCGGACGGCACGCACCAGACGTTCACGGTCGGCAGCCTGGTCCGGATGCCGGTCGGCGAGGCCCAGCGGCTGGCGGGCTGGGACAACCAGGACGGACTGCGCGTCGGTGTCAACGCCCCGGAGAAGCCCGCCTACTGGAACGGGGACGACGGAAAGGTCACCATGCTCGGCCCCGGGCGGCCGGGCGAGATCCACGTCGGCACGCCTTCCCGTGCCCCGGAGGCCGCGGCCAACGACGTCCGCACCCCCGAGCAGAAGCTCGTCGACTCACTCCTCGACGACCTGAAAAAGGCCGACCCCGGCCTGCCCCTCGCGACCCGGGCCCAGGTCGCCGCGGCCGACCAGCACCGGAGCTGGTTCAAGAGGCTCTTCCGGCGCGGCAGGGCCTCCGTCAACGCCGTGGCCAACACCCGCACCCTGATGGCCGCCCTCTCCAAGCAGGGACTGCGGGAAGGCATGCACCAGGCAGCCACCGCGGAGGGCATCCGGGTCGTTCTCCTCGGCTCGACGTTCACGAAGGACCGGGGCTACGCCCTCACGGTCCGGGCCGACCTCGACGATCCGGCCTACGTGGGCAGCGCACGCCGCACCTCGACCGAGGCGACCGGCGGTGGGGAACGGTTCGACACCGGCCAGCAGATCACGCACACCCTGGGCGTGGGCCTCGAAGCCACCTTCGCCGCCCGGCAGAACGCGAAGGACGAACTCGGCACACCCATCAACACGGGCACCGGAGGCATCGGCGCGCGCGGCATGCTGCGAACCACCCGACAGGTCAAGTCCGGGGGGACCGCCACCCGGGAGGACCTGTTCGCGCCCGCACCGGGCACCGACTACTACGACTTCACCGGCCGGCTGACCTTCGAGATCGAGCGCTCGTCGTTTCCGCAGCCCCTCATGCAGGCGCTCACCCTGGGCGGGATGCGGGCCCTGGCCCGGTACGGCGGGGACTCGCACGTCCGGGCGGTGAAATGGCTGTACGAGCACGCGGGGCTGGGCGGGATCGGCGGGACCACGGACGGGAAGACCTCCGTACAGCTCACCCCGCACGCGCTCGCGTTCACCTTCGGCGTGCCCGACGGCCTGTCGAAGACCGGCGGGATGTCGGACGCCGACCGGGGCAGGTTCACCGGGAGCCTGGAATCCAGCGAGCTGCCGGACGTCGGGAACCCGAAGACGGACGAGATCACCTCCAGGGGGCTGGCAGCCGTCACCCTTTCGGCCCGCCCCGACCGGACGCTGCTCGATTCGGCGCTCGACCTCGCCGGGAAGACCTCGGGCGACGCATGGCGGCTGACCGACGCCGGAGCCCTGATGTCCGAGCGGATCCGGCGGATCTTCGGGCAGCACTCCCTCACCGCCCTCTCCGACCAGGTGTTCTCGCCGGGCGGCCACACCATCGGCAGCCTGCACGACAAGGGAACCCTGTTCGGCGGGGACGAGTCCCTCTCGCTCACCGGAACCCGCCACAACCTGAAGGTGGTGGGCACCCCGTTCACCGCGTCGCCCGAGATGAACACCGCGCTGGAGCAGGCGTTCGGCCACACGCGCGGCCGCTCGTGGGGCGGCACCCTCGGCACCACCGGCATGTTCGCAGGGCTGGAGGCGGCCGGTGCCGCACATTTCACCGGCCAGGGCGCAACCTCCCACACCTGGCTGCAGAAGTTCTGGTCCCGGAGCACCGGCTCCTCCACCACATCGACACGCGATCTCAACCAGGTCCTGGGCAACGACCGTTGGGTCCTGGTCGTCGCCGACACCGACTACCGGGTCGGTGCCCGCCACAAGCCGCTGGGCCTCTTCGGCCGCCCCTTCGGGAGCACCCGCTCCGACTCGACCCAGGTGATCCGCAAGCCGGGCGGCTGGGTCGGGCTGATCCGGGAACGCGACGCCATGAAGGCCGCCCTGATCGACGACGGCCTGGGCCCGGTCCCGGAGGGCGCCCTGCCCGGCGTGAAGTGGCACAGTCGTAGCGACCTCGACGGGGCGAGCCGTGGTGCCTTCGCCCACAACGCCCCGCAGGACGCCGCCGGGCTGAAGAAGCTCGGGGAGTCACTGGAGAAGGCGGGCATCGCCGAACAGACCCGGCAGACCATCAACGCCATGGTGTCCGCCCGCTCGGCCCGGTCCGCCATCCAGACCGGGGGAACCCTGACCTCCCGCGGCCGCACCTCCGCGCTCGCGCACGTCCGGAAGCTGAACATCCTGGGCAAGGACGTCGCGATCACCGTCCGCCACGAACGCGTCGGCACGCCCGAAGTCGTCGACACGCTCTTCGGCGACCACGAGCTGGGAGCGAGCCGCAGCACCTCCCAGGAGACGTCCTTCGGCTCGTCGAACTCCAACTCGCACGGCGTCAACGGCAGTGAGTCCCTGCGGGGCGCGGGCGGCTCCGGCGGCCTCATCTCCTCCGCCGGAGGCGGCTTCAACGACTCCGTCACCGCCGCCGATTCGGTCTCCGGAGTGGTCACCCAGGTCACCACCGTCCCCGGGCCGAAAGCGGTGGTGGAGACCGAGTGGAAGACCACGGTCACCGTCACCTACTCCGACGGCAGCAACGCCATCGAACCGGCCACCTGGAACGCCACCGTCACCACGACGGAGTCGTACCTGATGCTGGAGCCCGACGGGGACGGCGACATCGAGCAGACCACCCCCACGAGCCTGCGGCCCAAGGCCGCGATGACCGTCGAAGCCCCGAAGAGCGGCCCGGACCCCGCCGAACTTCTGACCGGGACCACGAAGCTGAACAAGGCGGCGGCCCTCAAGGGCGACGGCGGCCTGCACATCCACGAGGTCATCGGTGCGGACCAGGTGCAGGACCTCGGCAAGCTGCTCGTCTCCCGCGCCCACCGCAACGACCGCAGCCACACCACGCAGCACACCTACGAGGGCGGCCGGATGGCCGAAGCGGTGAACCACGCCACGCGCGAGAGCGACCTGGTGAAGTCCGGCGGCGCCGGGTCCGACGCCCTCGAAACCGCGCTGAACGACATCTCCCTCACCTCCGCACTCTCCTCGGGCCACGCCCAGTCCGGCCGGCACACCGTCACCCTCACCGACAACAGTGTGATCGGCGGGGTCGACACCACGCTCGTCGTGGCCACACACCTCGACTTCTCGAAGGCCCGGCGCATCACCGTCAGCGGCCAGGTGAAGTTCGACGACCTGACCGGAACCGGAGCCGGGGCCGAGATGTCCGACGGGACCGGCATCACCACGGTCGGCGGACCCGGCATCTCCGGATCCGCCTCCGGCGCGGGCAAACTGACCGCCACACCCGGCGTCCCCGCCTCCGGTATCGGTACCGGCGCCGGTGACACCCACCGGATCGGACAGGCCGAACAGACCCGGCTCAACCTCAAGCCGCCCGCCGGACACGGCCACCTGTACGCCGTACCCGCCACCTTCCACCTCGCCGCGGGCGCGCAGCGCCACATCAAGGACAGCGCCCTGGGCCGCCCGTTCACCTCCCGCAACGCCCTCCAGTCCGGGAAGACCGGGGCCACGGTCCTCGTCTGGCTGAGCGACCAGCGGGTGCGTGAACTGGAACTGGAACAGCTCGGCACCGAGCAGGCCAAGGCGGCCGAGGCGGTGACCAAGGCCGAGAAGGCATGGGAGGACAACTACAAGGAGTACTGGGAACAGCGGCGGCAGGTGAAGGAGCTGGAGACGAGGGCGGACGCCGCGCGCGACGCCTACGTCAGGCTCCGTCGTGAGGCCGATCCGCTGTACGACCCCGACACACCGGACGCGTCCCCCGAGCCCCTTGGGGGCGGCGGCGCGGGCGAAGACGTGACCCGGGCCAAGAAGGCCTGGGAGGACAGCGGGAAGGAGTTCCGGGAGCGCCACCAGAAGCTGGAGGACCTGGCGAAGAAGGTGAGCGCGGCAGGCGAGGAGTACGCCCGCATCCGTCGCCTCACCGACCCGATGTTCCGCGGCGACCCGAACGCCCCGGCCACGGCCCCCACGTTCACGGAGGAGATCCGCCACGACCACGGCAAGGCGAAGCCGGAGGACGAGTTCACCGAGGTCGCGGGCGACGACGACAACCCGGCCGCGCTCACGATCGACGGCACGACCCTTCCGCTGGTGGACGTGGAGAACGTCGGCCACGGCTTCTTCAACGCCCTGGCGGAAGGGCTCAAGCAGGCCGGCCACCCCGCCGGACCGCCGGCGAACGGCCCCGCACTCCGCCGCGAGCTGGCCGACCTGCTGCGCCCGCAGGTGGCCGGGACGCCCCACGCCTCGCAGACGTCCGACGACTCCGAGGCACAGCACACCTCCGAGACCCCCGGCGCCCCCACGCCCCCGCCGTACTTCACGGAGCTGGCGGCGCTGGTGCCACCCGACCTGACGGACCCGTTCACCGCGGAGGACGTCCGCGAGGCGGGGCTGGCCGATCTCGTCGACCGTCCGGAATCCATGGCGGGGAAGGAGTTCCGGGACCGCGGCGCCGTTCCACCGATGAGAGAGGCGCTGACCGAGCAGCAGCGACGGGCCCTCGCGTGGATCTCCGCCGGCCGGGACGGCGGGCGCGAGACCCTGACCGACCATGGCACGGCCGACCTCTATCCGGCGCTGGCGGCGGCGCTGTGGGAGGTGCCGGTGACGGTGGCGCACAACGGGAAGCTGCACACATTCCTGCCCGAGGGCGGCGAGGCGGGGCCGGAGGCGTGGAAGACGGGCGTCCTGCTGCACCTGAAGGACGGAACGTACCGGTACGTCGACCGTGGAACGACGCCGACGCCGACGCCGACGCCGACGCCGACGCCGACGGCGGAGCCGGAGACACCGACGCGGACGCCCGAGCCGGACCAGGCGGAAACGGTGGCGCAGACACCGGGCCCGGAGACCGTGACCGAGGTGCCGAACCTCGTGCCGGTGGAGGCTCCGAAGCCCGTTCCCACGGTGACGCCGAATCCTGTGCTGCTGGAGACACCGAACCCTGTACCCACGGTGACGCCGAACCCCGTACCGACCGAGGCTCCGAACCCCGTACCCACGGAGGCGTCCCCGTCCCCATCCATCTCCCAGAGTTCCTCGGTGACGGACAAGGAGACAGGCGAGACAGGCGGCGACCCGACCGGTGGCCGCACCGTCTCCCAGGGCATCTTCGAGGTGCTCAACGCGACCTTCCAGGTCGACGAGCAGCTCGCCGAGCTGGGCAAGGGGTTCGACCTGCCCGTGATGGGGCTCGTGGCGTTCGACCAGCACCTGGAGGATCTGCACGTCGACCGCAGCCACTGGGACGCCCTGGACGGCCATCTGGGCCGCCACGGCTCCTCCCTCGCCGAACTGGCCGGCGACGGCGACTCGGGCCGCATCCGCGCGGCGGTCGTGGACTGGCTCACCGCACCCGTCCACGAACCCTCGGGCGCGGTCCACGACGCCGCGGCCCGGTACGGGACGTCGACGGACCACATGGAACGGTTCCTGCGCCGACACGGCCTGCACGACGCCGAGGGGCTGGTGGAGGAGATCGGCGACAACCTGCCGCAGACGTCCGTCGCCGACTGGTTCGCGACCCACCCCGAGGCCCTCGCCCGGCTCCGGGACCGGCAGGACGCCGCCCGGTTCGCAGCCGCCGTGCACGACCTCGGCCTCGCCCTCGGGGACGAGCACGGGTCCGTTCCCGGACCGGCCACCGGTACCCACCTCACCGACTTCCGGGCCTGGCACGCCGGTCCCGGACACCTCGGCCACACCAGCGACGAGCACCTGCGCGAGGCGGCCGCCCGCTGGTACCTCGAATCCCACCGCCGGCTCGGCACACTCCCCGCGGGCGTCGATGCCCGCGCGCTCGCCCGGCTCGCCCGCGCCGCCGACGCCGCGGGCGGGACGGCCCCCGCCGCGTTCCACGAAGCCGTCACCGAGCTCCTTGCCGCGGGGAGCCTCCCGCAGGCCGTCGACCTCGCCACCGCCCTCGGGCACGGGGCCGGTCTCGGCGACGTCCGCGCCCTCACCCGGGGTCTCGGTGCCGACGCCGCCGTCCTGCGCCCCTTCGGCGGACTCCTCGGACACCACCTCGCCCGGCACGCCGCTGCCCCCGACGCGATCGACGCCGCGGTGGCCTCGTTCCGTGTCGACCTGGCGCACCACGGCTTCACCACGGCCGACCTGTCGTTGCTGGCCACGCCGGGCGCCACGGACCGGACCGTCGGCCCCATCGGCACCGAAGAGCTGGACGCCTTCGCCCACTACCTCGTCCATCAGCAGACGCTCGGCAGCACACCGCACTCGGCCGTGCGCGCCTGGCGCAACCTTCCCGACGCGGCGGCCGCCGCCCACGTCGAGACCTGGCGCGCCAACGACACCGCGGGCATCCAGGACGGGAGCCACGTCCTCGGCACCGTCGAGATCGCGCCCCCGACCCAGGACCGGTTCGGCCGCCTCTTCTACCTGGGGCCGATCGCGAGCCGCGCCTTCCGGGCGCGCCGCGTCCTGCTCCCCGACGGCTCCGTACGTGCCGAGGTCACCCTCCCCGTGAAGCTGATCCACCAGCCCGGTGAGGAGCACGTCGCCCAAGCCGCCCGGCAGGTCGCCCAGAGTTCCGTGGACACCTACCTCAACGCCCCCCGCTACCGGCTCCCCAACGGCGATCTGCTGCATGTCACCGTGGAGTTCAGCGACGCCGACGTCCCCGTCGAGAGATACCCGGACGGCTACTTCAAGAGCCCCAGCAAAGGCGTGCACCTCGTCGACGTCAGTCTCGACCCCGGCGGCCGCATGGAAGCGCGCCAGTGGAAGCTGCCCAGCGACAGCCCCGCCGTCTTCGCCCACGAGCTGACCCATCTGCTCGGACCGTGGGACTACTACCGCGAGCACTCGAACACCCTGCGCCCCGTCTACGTCGACCGGGCCCTCATGGGCGGCCCGGTCATCGGTGACCTCCACGGGCAGCCCGCCATCAGCCCGCTGAGCACGACCACCGGACGACTGCACAACCAGCGGCTGATGCCGCGCGACCTGAGCCTGATCGGCTCGGCGATCGACACCGCGTGGAAGAAGGCCGGACTCGGCCCCGGCCCGCACAACGACGTGCCGTCCCTCCTGCCGCGCGACGTCGCGGAACGCGTACTGCGCGGCAACCCGGCCACCGGGGAGCCCGGCCGCCTGGCGCCCATCGGGACCAGCGGACGTCTGCGTCCCACCCCGCTCGGCGACACCAACCCCAACGGCACCTACCTCGCCTCCGGGGGCGGCCGGGAGAACCGGCCCGTCATGATGTTCCCCGAGCACTGGTCGCTGGAGGAGGCGGCCGCCGCCGCCGAGCACGTGCACCGCGAACAGGTCCGGCGCCAACGCATCGGCCCGGACGGCGAGTTCGAAGGAGTCCACCACGGAGTGCGGATCAGCGGCCACGCCCTGGCCGACGGCACCATCACCGACTTCGAGCCCTCGCCCCGGCAGGACGACCTCGCCCCGGCGCTGTTCGCCGACCCGCTCGACGAGCCGCACCCGACGCCCTTCGCCGAGGGGGGCGCCCCGCTGGCCACGCACCGGCTGTGGGACTTCCTCGCGCTCGGCGACCGCTCCCGGGGCATCGGTGGGCATGTGCGCGTCGGCGGGCAGAACGACGAGAGCGCCATGAACCCGACGGGGGTGAAGTACCAGCAGTTCGGGGGGACAACGGCGACCAACCACACCCTGCGCGCCGGCGCCTACGCCCTCGAACTCCAGTCCTGGCAGAACCAGCGCACGCGCGGCGTCCTGACCTCCCCGGGCCCGGCCGTCGCCGTCCTCGACGGCGTCACCGGCCTCAACACCCTCTTCCCCGACCACTGGGGCAACTGGGCCATGGACGACGTCGTCCGCGCCGCCCACCGGAACGCACTCGAAACCGGCTCCTTCACCCTGCTGCCCTCCGGCGGACACCTGTGGCACGCCGTGATCCAGGGCGTGCCGATGCACGGCCAGGTGCTCGACGGCGAACACCAGTGGGTGCGGCCGTCCTGGCACCAGCCCGGACACGGAGGCCCGGGGGCCCAGGAGCTGCTGGCCGTGGCGCGCGACATAGAATTCCACACCGCCGACGGCGCCCACTACCGGATGCACCGGATGCTTTCCCGCAGCGGCGAACAGACCACCATGCTCGTCCGCGTGCTGCACCTGCCGAACGACCGGAGCCCCGCGCCCCTGCTCGACGCGGTGCAGAACACCACACTCTTCATCGGCGACCCCAAGGGCCTCGGCCAGACGTATCTGGGCTTCACGGTCGAGTACGACGGCCCGGACCACGGGCCCGACACCGAGCTGATCGACCAGGCGGCGGCCGGCGGCGGCACGGACGACCTGCCCGCGCTGGTCACCCCCGGAATCGGCGCGCTGCGCCTCTCAGCGCCGCGGATCCTCGATGCGGAGAGCTGGCAGCCGCCCGAGGGCACGAACGACACACCCGTCTGGCGAGCCATGACCTCCGCGGCGCTCGAACTCCACGGCCCCGGCGCCCTGACGCACGAACCCGGTGCCGACGCCCTCGTGCAGCTGCACACCGCGCGGGAACTCGCGCCCCACGCCGACCGCGAGCGCAGCGAGCGGGACCTGGCCGGAGCCACCGGACACCTCTTCCACGAGAACGCCGGAAGCAGCCTGACGATCCCCGAGAACCTGCGAGGGCGCTGGACGGCCGACCGGGTGCGGCTGGCCGCGCTCCAGCACTCCTCCCACGGCCGCCCCGTCCCCGGCCGGTCCGACGCGCGCCGACTGGTTCTGGAGGCGTTCCCCGAGCCGGACGTCCGCTTGGAGATCCACCACGAGCAAGGCGACGACGGCACCTGGAAGATCGCCGACTACGAGATCCACTCCGCCGAAGGACCCGGTGCGCGGCCGCCGCTGTGGCGGCCGGAGGCACACATGGCGGCGACAGCGGCCGCGTTCGGTGTCCACCCCGCGCACCTGTTCGCCCTCGCGGAGGAACTCGGCCTGCCCCACCACCAGGTGACCAGCGCGGCGGCGCTGCTGCGTGGACTCGGCGACCCGCGTGCCGTCGCGGCCGAAGTGCGGCAGCTCGCCGGCCTGCTGGGCGGCGTCGACCCGGGACTGCTCATGGCCCGGACGAGCGAACTGGACATCGGGGTCGAGCACTGGTGGGACCTCGCCTCCCATCTGCGAGGCTCCGGACACACGGTGGCGGAACTGCTCGCCGAGGAACCGGGCGGGGAGCTGGCCGCGTCCTGGGAGCGCGGAACACCGAGGGGCGTCGCCGAGGACATCACGCTCCAGGCCCTCGCTCTCGGAGTCCACCCACGCCGGCTCGAACTGGTGATGGAGGCGGCGCTGATCCACGATCCGACGGTGTTCGGTGAGCACACCCGGCAGCTCTGGTCGTCCGGACTCACTCCGGAACAACTGGCCGAGCAAGTGGCCGGGCACTGGTGGCGCGGCAGCTTCGACGAGATGGCCCGGCAGTTCGGCGCCGTGCCGCAGGCCGAAGGGGCATCGGCCGCCTTCGCCCGCTGGTCCGGGGTTCCCGAGGAGTCCGCCTCCCAGGGGGTGCCGCTGCACCTGCTCACCCTGGCGGACATCACGCACGCCGTGGCGCTGTGGCGGCTCGGCCAGAGCGGTCCGTCCGTCACACTCCACGACGGATCGGACCCCCGCCCGCTCGCGCTCCTGGCCCACCGCCTCGGCATGCGGTCCGATCACGCACGGCTCTATCTCGACGGTCCGGCGAGGGAAGCCGGTGAGCTCCCGCTGACGGCCCATCTGGAACAGCGCCACCTGGCCGCGTTCCACACCTCCGCGCTGTTCACCGACCCCGCTTCCTTCCTGGCACCGGCCCCCCTCGTGGTGCTCGAACTCGCCGACCACCTCGGGATCGACCCCACACTGCTCGGCGCCATCCCGCACCTCGGCACGGACGGCGGACAAACCGTCTCCGCACGGCTTCTCCAGGGCGAGGCCCCCGCCGCTCTCGCGGCCTCGGTGCGCGACCGCCTCGGGGAACTCGGCCTCGAACCCCATGAACTGGCGTGGTTCCAGAACCTTTCGGTGACGGCCGAGGACATCGAGCGGTTCTGGCAGTACGCGGCGGACCACCGCGCGACCCACGGGGAGCTGGACAGGCTGCTCACCGGCGACCGGCGAGCGGGCCCGGTGGCGGTGCGGAAGTGGGCCGAGCACGAGGCGGGAACGACACCCGCGCCCGCGCCCGCGGCACCCCCGTCCACGCCTCCGGCCGGGCAGGAACGGAACGGCGCGCACCACTCCTCGTCCACCACGAACGGCCCGGCCGGGGCCGAACCGCTCACCGGGCAGGACGAATCGCTGCCCGGCGCCCTGCTGGACGTGGCCAGGCGACTGCGATCCGCCGGAGGGGAGGACCGGACCGGGTCGGCCGACGCCGACCTGTTCCAGGGCAGCAGCCCGGCCGCCCGCAGCGCCCGACTGGAGTCCTTCCGCGCGGCGGTGGTCAGGGCCGCGGCCACCGAAGGCGTCGACGAGCGGGCCGCCCGTATCGCCTCGGACATCAAGGCGAGCCAGTACTTCACCGACGGCAACACCCGGACGGCGACGTCGGCCGTCTTCGCGACCTACGCCGCGGCGGGCATCGGCCTCGGCGCGACCCCGCTGGAAGTCTTCGCCGCGATCGGCGAGGCCGAGGTGAACGCGGGCTTCGACCTCGCGGACTGGCTCCGCGAGCGCCGCGACGACGAGGACGGACCCGCGACGGTTCCCTCCGTGGCGGATCTCGAAAGGATCAGCGTCATGGCGGGGCAACTGGCAGCCGCGGAGGCGGCACTCCAGCGGATCGGGGGGTACTGGCGCACCTACGTCCGTGACCATCCGACCGAGTCGGCGGAGGACCGCCACGAGAACTTCCTGGGCGAGCTGCTCGAAGACTCGGAGGCCGACTACGACCTGTGGTCGGACCGCCAGGAGATGGAACGGGCGATCGGCCTCATCCGCCCCACGACCAGGGGAGCCTTCCTGGAAACGGTGGCGCAGCGGCGCGCACCGGAGAACGAGGACGAGACCCTCGTCGAGGAGATCGAGCGCCTCATGGAGGCGCTCGGGCTGGACGAATGACCGGCACGACCATCAGCACCACGGACGACGAAGCAGAAGGAGTGGCACCAGTGGCAGTCACGGAGACGCAGGGCGGTACCCCCGGCGGTGCCGAGGGGTCCGGGCCCGGGGAGGCCGGGGCGCCGGCGGCGGGCCGGGCGCGCGCCACGGCGTCCGTCAGCAACGGCGTGATCGGTGCGGAGCCGGACGCGTCGCAGGCCGCGCCGGAGGAGAAGCCCGCACAGCAGCCGAAGCCCGATCCCGAGGCAACGGCAGAAGCCGAGGCAGAGGCGGAGGCCGCGGTCGCTGCCACGGCGGAGGCTGGGGCCGAGCCCGGGACGGCGGCGGGCGTCGCCTCCGCGCTACGGGGGAGCAGTGCGCCCAAGCCTCCCCAGGCCGAGGCCAGGTCCGAGGCCGGCGCCGGGGCGAAGACGGAGTCGGCCGAAGCACCGCGGTCCGAGGCGCCTTCGTCCGAGGAAGCCGCTGCGTCCGAGGAGGCGGCCGTGCCCCAGGGGGCGGCTGTGCCCGGAGAGGTCGCCGTGCCCGCCCCCGCGTCCGTGGCGGCCGGAGCCGACACGGGCGCCGCCCCGACCGCGGCCGCTCCCGCCCGGTTCTCCTGGCTGCGGTCCGGCCGGGCCGCCACCGCCGTCGCGTCCGGCGGTTCGGGCGACGGGGCGCCCGACGCAGAGGCCGCCGGGGCAGCGGGGAGCCCGAACCGCATATCCCGTCCCGTGGTCGCCGCCGCCGCGATCGGCGGAGTGGTTCTCCTCGCCACTCCCTTCATCATCGGCGCCAACTCGGGCGACGACCCGAAGGACGGCAAGGGCCACAACGCCGCCGCCGGATACGACGGTCCGAGCACCTCCCCGTCCGGGTACGTCCCCAGCGCCGAGGACGGCGACAAGGCTCCCGGCGCTACGTCGCCCGACGGCAAGGCACCGGGAGGCAAGGCGCCCGCCACCAAGGGCGGCTCCACCGCGAAGGTGCCCCCGGCGCCGGAGAACAATGCCGTCGCCGACTCCGCCGGGAAGGACAGCGTGGCCGACGGACCGACACCCCCCGGGAGCCACGAGGCACCCGCGAAGAAGGGGTCCGGCACCAAGGCCACCGGCGGGGGCGCCGCAGCCGAAAACACCGTCAAGTCCGCCGCCGTCCAGCAGTTCTCCGCCTACGCGGGCCCGCACTGCTCGGGTTCCGGCGTCTCCTACAGCGAGCACGGATCCTCGAAGGTCGCCAACGACGACGACCAGTGGACGACCGCGACCGGCGGCTACTCGTCCAACGGCTGCAACGGCCGGTTCCGTTCCGTCCCGATGTCGGGTGACGGCAGCGACGCGGGCAACTACGCGACGTGGTCCTTCAGCACCGGTGCCGTCACCTCGGGCACCTGCCGCATCAGCGTGCACATCCCCGGCTCCGGTGACATCCGGCACGTCGGCGGCTCCCCGTCCTACTACACCGTGCACGCCGGGAGCAGTTCCTCCGGTTCGCAGCTCGCGAGCTTCAAGATCGACCAGGTCAACCACCAGGGACAGTGGGTGGCGGCCCCGAGCGTGAAGATCAACGGGGGCCGGGTGGCGGTCGTGCTCCACGACCGAGGCAAGGACTGGAACTCCCACGGCTCGACGGACGCGCACCACGCGGCGGACGCGGTCTATGTGAACTGCGGCTGACGACCGGCGCCCCTGGGACCCGTCTTCGGGCTGACGCCTGCCGTGAGCTGTCCGGCACGCAGGCTCGCCGCGTGGTCGGAGTCGTCCCCGTACGCCCTGTACGGGGACGATCCCGCGCCTTGCGCTCGCACGCACCGGACACACCGCACGGCCCGGCCTCCGGCCGGACGACGGCGCCTCGAAGACAGGCCCGGGACCGGCACGTCACCCGGCTCGACCGACCGGGCGGCGCGGACGGGCTTCGGACTGCTCCCGTCTCCGGAGGGGAGCAGCCCGGAGCCACCGCGCCCGGCCCAGGACCGGCGGAAGATCCGACGTCCGGGGCCCGTACCGGAGGCGGCCATTGCCCGGCACATCCGCAGATAGCGCGTGTACTCCGCCGCTCCGGGGTCGATACCTGCCGGAAGAGGGGGAACGATGGGAAGGGCAAGCCGACGTCACGCGGTTCCACGCGTGAACGTCGGGCAGCCCGGCCGAGAGGCCGACGGCCCGGTCGCTTCCTGTGGCCCGGAGCCCCTCCCGGCAGCGCCGCGATGCTCCGTGCCCATGGTGCCGGGACGCCCGAGCGCCGGACAAAGAGCGCAGAGTGGGAGCCACCCATGAACGTCACCCTCAACGAGAAGTTGCGCGCCCCGCCCCCGCCGGAGCGCGGTGCCCGGCCGGCGGGAGCGCCCGCCGTCTCCGCGGGCGACTGCGGTCTGCTCCTCCTGAGAATCACCTTCGGCCTTCTCATGGCCGGGCACGGAAGCCAGAAGCTCTTCGGCCTGTTCGGCGGTGAGGGCTTTGCCGCGACCGGCAGGTACTTCTCGGGCCTGGGCTTCCGCCCCGGACAGGTCTACGCCGCGATCGGCGGCGGATCCGAATTCCTCGGAGGCATCGGCCTGGCACTCGGGCTGTTCACCCCTCTGGCATCGGCAGCCGTGATCGGCGTGATGATCAATGCGATGGTGACCGTCACGGCGGCGCACGGGTTCTGGGACACACAAGGCGGCGTCGAGCTCAATGTGTGCATCGCGGTCGTGGCGCTGGCAGTCGCCGCCATCGGACCCGGCCGCTTCGCCCTCGACCGACCGTTCCGCTGGGGAAAGGGCGGCTGGACGGAGGCTGCCGTTGCCCTGTGCGCCGGCGGCATCGGTGCCGCCGTCGCGCTGGCCCTGTGAAACACGGGCGGCCGCGGGGAGGCCGACAGGAGGGACCGGCCGGGGACGGGCCGCGTGCGCACGGCCCGGTACCACCCCGTCGCGTCCCTCGTCGGCCGGCCCCGGGCGCACCCGCGCCCCGTCAGCGGCGCCCACCGGCATGGAGCCGGGCGGCCTGGCGCGTCAGATGATCGCGCTCGGCGGAGTTCAACGCCTTTCGGGCCGCCTCGGCGTACAACCGCGCCGCCGCCGTCAGGTCACCGTCCCGCTCGTGGAGGTACGCCGACACCGCGGCGTAACGAGGCAGTGAGTCGTCCAGCGACCCGAGCAACGCCAGACCGGCGCGCGGTCCGTCCGCCTCGCCGACGGCCACCGCCCGGTTGAGCCGGACGACCGGGCTGTCGGTGAGCCGAGCGAGTTCGTCGTACCACTCGACGATCTGGACCCAGTCGGTCTCCCCGGCGGTCGGCGCGTCGGCGTGGAGCGCCGCGATGGCGGCCTGCGCCTGGAATTCGCCCAGCCGGTCGCGGGCGAGGGCCTTCTGCAGGATCTCGACGCCCTCCGCGATCGACTCGGTGTCCCACAGGCCCCGGTCCTGCTCGGCCAGCGGCACCAGACCGCCGTCGGGCGCGGTCCGGGCGGCGCGGCGGGCGTGGTGGAGCAGCATGAGGGCGAGCAGCCCCGCCACCTCGGGGTGATCGACGAAGGCCGCGAGCTGCCGCGTGAGCCGGATGGCTTCGGCCGCGAGGTCGACGTCGCCCGAGTAGCCCTCGTTGAACACCAGATAGAGGACACGCAGCACGGTGGCGACATCGCCGGACCGGTCGAACCGTGCCCCGGAGACGGTGCGCTTGGCCCGGCTGATGCGCTGCGCCATGGTCGCCTCGGGCACCAGGTAGGCCCGCGCGATCTGGCGGGTGGTGAGCCCCCCGACGGCCCGCAGCGTGAGCGCCACCGCGGACGACGGCGTCAGCGACGGATGGGCGCACAGGAAATAGAGCTGGAGCGTGTCGTCCACCGCCGAAGCGGCCCCCGGTACCGGTTCCCCGTCGACGCGTTCCTCACGACGGCGGCGGGCGGCGTCGGCCCGGCTCGCGTCCAGGAACCGGCGCCAGGCCACGGTGACGAGCCAGCCCTTCGCATCGCGCGGAGGGCCGGACGGCCAGACCCGGAACGCCTCGACCAGCGCGTCCTGCACGGCGTCCTCGGCCGCCGCGAAGTCGGCTCCGCGGCGGACGAGGATGCCGAGCACCCCCGGGGCGATGCTCCGGAGCAGCGCCTCGTCCACTTCGAGGGGCATCGCAGATCACTCCGTGATGGTGGCCGCCGCACCCAGGAACGGGCGCACTTCGAGCCACTCGTGGATCGGCTTCCCACCGGCACCGGGGGCCGCCGACAGCTCCCCGGCCAGCTCGACCGCTCGCTCGTAGCTGTCGACGTCGATCACCATCCAGCCCGCGATGAGATCCTTCGTCTCGGCGAACGGGCCGTCGGTGACCGGCGGCCGCCCCTCGCCGTCGTACCGCACGAAGGTCCCCCCGGGAGCCAGCGCCTGGCCGTCGACGAACTCGCCGGTCTCTTCGAGCCGGGATGCGAAGTCCTCCATGTACCGCATATGGGCCGAGATCTCCTCCGGTGTCCAGCGGTCCATGGGCACGTCATTGACCGGGGTCGGGGCGCCCCGGTAGTGCTTGAGCAACAGGTACTTGGCCATGGTGGTTCTCCTCGGTGCGGGTGCGCCCCATTGTGGTCGCTTCATGGTGGGGACGGAGCAGGCCCGGCGTTCTCGACATCACCGTCGAGATTTTTTCGACGGCTCTTCGTGTGTGCCCGCGCACGTTCGGTGGCCGGCCGGGAGGGGCCCTCTCCGCCCGGCGGACCGTACCCGTACGCGCACCCTCGCCCCGACGGTCCGCCGCAGCACGCTCCCCTCTCCAACTGCCGCTCCGGTGAAGGCCGTTGAGGGAGCGCGCCGGGCTCGTCCCGGAGCCCTGATAAGGTCCGCGACGAGTATCCGCAACGCGATGGAGATGGTTCATGAGGCTGCTCCCGCTGTTCCTCCGCCGGCCGATCGAAGCGGTGTACGAGCGCCGACTGGCCACCACCCTGGCGGGGCTGCCACGCCCGCAGCACGTCGGGATCATGCTCGACGGAAACCGGCGCTGGGCACGGCAGGCGGGCCACGCGGACGTCCGGGAGGGGTACCGGGCGGGCGGCGCCAAGACGACCGAGTTCCTCGGCTGGTGCTCCGCCGACGGAATCGAGCGCGTGACCCTCTTCATGCTCTCCGACGACAACCTCGGGCGCCCCGCCGAGCAGCTCGGCCCGCTGATCGAGATCATCGAGGAGACCGTCCGGGACATCACGGCCGAGGGCCGCCCCTGGGAGGTCCAGGTGATCGGATCGCTCGACATGCTGCCCGGTGCCACTGCCCGGGTGCTCAAGGAGGCGACCGCCGCGACGGCGGGGCGCGGCGGGCTCAAGGTGGACGTCGCGGTCGGCTACGGCGGCCGACGGGAGATCGTCGACGCGGTGAAGAGCGCCTTCTCGGAGCACATGGCCGCGGGAGGCGACCCCGCCGAGCTGGTCGACCGGTTCGAGATCGAGGACATCTCCCGGCACCTGTACTCGCCCACGGCCGACCACACCGACTTCATCATCCGGACCTCCGGGGAACAGCGGCTCTCCGGCTTCCTCCTGTGGCAGTCCGCGTACGCCGAGATGCACTGGGTGGACTGCTACTGGCCGGCGTTCCGGCACGTGGACTTCCTGCGCGCACTGCGCTCGTACGCGAACCGCGAGCGGCGATTCGGCAAGTGACCGAGGCCGTCACGGGGGCGTCCGGCTTCTCGTCGAGGCACCCTGGGGCCGACGCCCCCGGGCGTCGGCCCTCCCGCCGATGACCGGCGCGCCCCCTGCTCCCCCCGGGTACCCCGCGGTCACTCCTTGATCGCGTTCCGTGGAGAGCTCCCCCCCGCTCGGCCGACGCCGCCGCGCCCGACCGGTGTCGGGGAACCGGAGCGGCCCCCCTGTCCGTACGCACCCACGCCTGTCCGTACGCGCCCACGCCCCTTCACCGCAGCGTGAGCGGCGTTTCGTCCCCGACACGGTCCAGTTTCTCGGGGTTGCGGACGTAGTAGAGGCCGGTGATGCGGGCGTCCTCGACGTGCACCGTCAGCACACCGTCGATCGTGCCGTCCTGGCGGACGAGGAGAGCCGGACCGCCGTTGACCACGGTGGGAGTCATCGTGATCCGGTGCTTGTTCTTGCCGAGAGCCCCCATCATGTAGCGGGCCACCTTGTCGGCACCGAGGGTCGGACGCCGCGAGGTCTGCTTGAGGCCACCCCCGTCGCCCACGAGGACGACATCGGGGGCCAGCACATCGAGAAGACCCCGCAGGTCCCCGGTTTCGAGCACGCGCCGGAACGACTCCAGCGCCGCCCGGGTCTCGCCGGGGGAGACCACCGTGCGCGGGCGACGGGCATCGACGTGCCGACGGGCCCGGTGAGCGATCTGGCGGACGGCCGCGGGACTCTTGCCGACGGCGGCCGCGATGTCGTCGTAGCCCACGTCGAAGACCTCGCGCAGTACGAAGACGGCACGCTCGGTCGGCGACAGCGTTTCGAGGACGAGCATCATCGCCATCGACACGCTCTCGGCGAGCTCGGCTGCCTGCGCCACGTCCGGCGAGGTGACCAGCGGCTCGGGCAACCAGGGACCGACGTACGACTCCTTGCGGCGCTTCATGGCGCGCAGCCGGTTGAGCGCCTGCCGGGTCGTGATCCGGACCAGGAAGGCACGGTGGTCGACCACCCGCGCCAGGTCGACCTCGGCCCACCGCAGCCAGGTGTCCTGGAGCACGTCCTCGGCGTCGGCCGCCGACCCGAGCATCTCGTACGCAACCGTGAAGAGCAGGTTGCGATGGGCGACGAAACTCCCGGTCGCCGGGTCAGCGGTGTGGCCGCTCCCGGCCGTGGAATCAGTGGTGCGCCCGCTCATGTCCCCGCCCCTCCCCGTCTCGGCCGGCCTCCGGACGCAGTCGGCCTCCGTGTCCGTACCCCGCCACAAGGTTCCTCCTCGTCCGAAGCCTCCGGGCTCCTGCGGATGCCCGGCGGGACCGCCCGTTCCCCGACACCCCCTGCTCGCAGCAGTCGCCGGCGCCCGGTGCCTCCCGGGACGCGGTGCAGACGATACGTACCGGGCTCGGCCGCCTCGTCGGACATGTGCTTGACGATGCCCCTGCACACCAGTTCCTTGAGCCTCGCCCCGGGGCCACCGGCGATGTGGAACCACAGCGCGACATCGGACCTGTGGGCGAACTGGAAGATGCCGGCGCGCCGCCCCAGGCTGATGCACTGGCCCGCGAACGCCTGGTTGAGCGGCGAGGGCCGCTCACCCGCGATGCGGCTGAGCACGGTGTCGGCGGCCCGTGCGCCCAACGGCATCGCGGCCTGGCAGCTCATCCGGAGCGGCAGGCCCGACGGTGCGGCCGAATCGCCGGCCGCGACGATGCGTACGTCGTCCACACTCGTCAGTGTCTCGTCCGTGAGCAGGCGGCCCAGGGCGTCGGTACTCAGTCCGCTCCGCACGGCCAGATCCGGAACACCGAACCCGGCGGTCCAGACGGTCACGCCGTTCGGCAGCGTGCGGCCACCGCTGAGCCGCACGGCGTCACGGGTCACCTCCGTCACCCGGGTGCCGGGGCCGTCGAGCACGGTCACCCCGAGCGCGCCCAGCCGCCGGGCGACCGAACGCCGGCCCCGCGGATGCAGATACGGGCCGAGCACCCCACCGCAGACCAGGGTCACGGACCGGCCGGTCTCCGCCAGCTCGGCCGCGGTCTCGATGCCGGTCGGACCGCCCCCGACCACCGTCACGGCGGCCGTCGGGGGCGAGGCGTCGAGCAGCGGCCGCAGCCGCGCCGCCTCCTCCAGGGTGGCGATCGGCCAGGTGAACTCGGCCGCACCGGGCACACTCGGTTCGGCGCTGCCACTGCCCACCGCGTAGACCAGATGGTCGTAGCCGACCGTGCCGCCACCCGCCAAGGTCACGCTGCGCCCGGCCGCGCCGATGCGGGTCACGGTGTCCACCACCAGCCGGACGCGTGCGGCGAGGACCTCCCGGTAGTCGATGACCGCCTCGTCGGATCCGCCCACCAGCTGATGCAGCCGGATCCGGTGGACGAAGGACGGGCGCGGGTTGATGAGCGTCACCGTCACATCGGCGCGCCTCGTCAGACGGTTGGCCGCGATGACGCCGGCGTACCCGCCGCCGAACACTACCACATCGACGTTCTCGGTCATGGTGTCTCCTCCGGTTTCGCAGGGTCGGCCTCAAGACACCGCCCGATCGATCCCTGTGACACCATGTGAGGCAGATCACGCCACGAGGGGTGATGCCGGCCTGCTCGGGGAGTCCGGTGGGTCAGTGACCCGGCTTGACGCAGGTCCGGTCCCGAGCGGGCAGCTTTCCGGTGGCGAAGTACCGGTTGACCGCGTTGTCCACGCAGGCATTGCCGTACTGGCCGTAGATCGCGTGCCGGTTGGCGCCCTTGAGGGTGAGCAGCTTCGAACTCGGCAGCAGGCCGTGCAGCGCCACACTGCCCGTGTACGGGGTGCGCGGGTCTCCGGTGGCGGCCACGATCAGCGCAGGGGTGTCGTGCCGCACCTCGGTGGGCTTCTCGACGGGACGGTCCCAGAAGGCGCACGGCCCTATGTTGTTGGTGAGGGGACCGAACAGGGCGTGCGAGGCCCGGCTGCGCTCGATGTCCCGCCAGTACCTCTCCTGGTCGCGGGGCACGGAGACATCGCCGCAGAGGATCGCGGTCTGCGCGCTGCCACTGCGCGACCCCTCACTCGTGAGCGCCCCCCGCAGCACCGCGGCGAACTGCGGTGACAGCTGGGTGGGCCGTCCCGCGGCGGCCTCGGCGAGCACGGACAGCTGCTCCCCGAACGCCGCTCGTGCCTCGTCCGTGTCGTCCGCGGTTCCGGAGAAGACCACGAAGGGCACCTGGGTGTCGTCGAGCCGGAACGAGTCCGCGCCGGTGCCGACGGTCAGCGGCCGGCGCGCGGAGGCCGCGACGATGCGATCGACGGTGGCCAGCACCTGCCCGCGTGTGCGCCCCAGACCGTAGACGCCGTGACGGTGCGCGGCCCAGGAGGCCCAGTCGGAGAGGGCCCGATCGTTCTCCCGCTCCACGCCCCGCATCAGCCGCGGGTTGTACCGGCGCGGATCCAGCGCCCCGTCGAGGACCACCCGGTCGTGGTGTCCGGGGAACATCTGGGTGTAGACGGTGCCCAGGTAGGTGCCGTAGGACCAGCCCAGGTAGGAGATCTTGCGCTCGCCGAGCGCGCCCCGGACGACATCCATGTCACGGGCCGTGTTCCGGGTGGTGACGTACGGCAGCACGGACGCGTTGGTGGCCCGGCACTTGTCGGCCAGCCCCTTCTGGAGGGCGACCTGGCGCTCGAAGCCCGCACGGCCCGGACCGGCCGAGAACATCGAGGAGCCGACCGGCCAGCCGCAGTCCAGCTGGGAGCTGCGGCCGACGAAGCGCGGGTCGAAGCCGATCACGTCGTAGCGCGCACCGGCCTCCTTCATGATCTGGCGAACGAGCGGGGAGTAGCCGATGCCGGGTCCGCCGGGGCCGCCGGTGTTGAACAGCAGCGAGCCGATCCGGTGACGGGTGTCGGTGGCGGCCAGCCGGGATATCGCGACCTTGAGGGTGCGTCCCCGCGGGTTCGCGTAGTCGAGCGGGACGGTCACGTCGGCGCAGCGCGCGCCGGCCCCGGCCAGTTCCTTGCCCGTCGTGTCGTCGGGGCCCAGGACACAACTGTGCCAGTCGAGGCGCTGATGGCGGAAGCGGTCGAGACCCGCCCCGGCCGTCACCGTTCCGGCGTCTGGTCCCGCGGCCGTCGCCGTCGCGCCGGGCAGTGCGGTGAAGCAGGCGGTGAGGGCGAGGCCCACGGCTGAGGCGCGGCGCACGGCAGCGCTGATGGTGGTCACACGGGCTCCTTGGTAGGTGCGTGAGGCTGTCGGCACAGAAGGTGATGGCGAGGGAGAGCGGAACAGGCCGCCCGGCCCGAACGTCCGGGCCGAGCCGCCCCCTCCTGAATCCGGCGGCGGTGCCGCACATCGGATTCCACCGGGTCCGGACCGGTCCGCCGTCCGGGCGGGCCGGTCCGCCGGGGAGTTCACGGCCGGAGCACGCCAGTACGTCCTCGCCCGCCCGCTGCCCCGGGCCTTCTCGTCATGCGCCAGCCTGTCACCCCACCTGACTCCGCGTCATCGTCCGTCGGCAGTACGGTGCGCGTACGTCAGGCGCCCTACACGGACCCCAGGACACGGCAGCAAGGCGTACGGCCGCTGCCGCGGGCCCCACCGAACGCGATGTGACGGGGGAGAGAGCCCGCCCTACTGCGGCTGTGTCGCGATCTGGATCAGGTTGCCGCAGGTGTCGTCGAAGACGGCGGTGGTCACGGGACCCATCTCCATGGGCTCCTGGGTGAACCGGACGCCGAGGCCCCGCAGGCGCTCGTACTCCGCCCTCACATCGGCGACGGCGAACTGGGCGAGCGGGATGCCGTCCTTGACGAGCAGGTCGCGGTAGGGCCGGACGGCCGGGTGGCCTGCGGGCTCCAGGAGAAGCTCGGTGCCACCGGGTTCGTCGGGCGAGACGACGGTCAGCCACCTGTCCTTCCCGCCCAGCGGGACATCGTGCTTCTTCACGAAGCCGAGTACCTCGGTGTAGAAGCGCAGGGCCTCGGTCTGGTCGTCGACGAAGACGCTGGTCAGGTGGATCTTCATGGAGTGTTCTCCTGTGGCGCGGATGAGTGGGGCACGGCCGTCGGCCGACGGTCCTTCGCGGCGGCCGACACGGTGAGGTGTGCGCGGCCCGCCCGGCGCGAGACGTCCTGCCGAGGGCTGGAGCCCGCACGCGCACGGATCTCGGACACCACCTGCCCGGACTTCTCCATGGGCCCGCCAGGGACGGCGTGGCGAGCGCGTCCGGTCAAGTCCTTGAGGAGTTCGTCGGCCATCACCACAGGCTAAGGGCTGCCGCGCTGCCGCCTGCCGTCACCGGAGGGCGACACGCAGATTCCGGACGTACCGGTCGAGCCGACCGGCGTCCGTGCCGGACGGCTGCTCGCCACGGATGAATCCGGCCCGTCGCGCCACCGCGGCGGACGCGGGATTCCCGGGGTCCACCTGGATCACCGCCTCCTTCCCGCCCTCACCGGCCGCGTACCGGGATGCCAGGAGGACCGCGCGGGTGGCCAGGCCACGCCCACGCCAGGAGGGATAGAGGCCGTACGCGACATTCACCTGGCCGGGCGCCAGGCCCGCTCCTGCGAACCGCAGGTCCACCGTCCCGGCGAGCGCTCCGTCGGCGCCCGCCCGGATCCCAAAAGCGCGCAGTGGCCCGGCAGTTTCCCACTGATCCAGGCAGTGCCGGACGTACGTTTCGACGCCCTCGCGCGTGCCGGGACCACCGTTGAGCCAGCGGATCAGCAGCTCGTCCTCTCCTCCGAGATGCGCTTCCACATCGTCAAGGCACAGCGCGGACAGCGTCACGACCCCGTCGGTCGGTCTTCCTTCATGCATTTTTGGATTCTCGACGCCGACGCTGCGCCGCACCATCGGATTTCCATGGGGCGCCGTGCAGGAGGCCCGGCCCGGGTGGCCCGGCCGAGCCTGCCCGCACCGCCCGACGCGACTGCATGCGTCCGACCGGCTGCCACTGATTGCGATGCCGGCCCGGAACGGGCCGGGCGGTGGGCGGCGGCCGGTCCGGCGCACGGCCGACAGCGGCCCGACCACCGCCGGACCCTGGAGAGCGCCGCCCCGAATCGCACCTGTGACAGGGCTTGTTACCCGCTGACACCCGTCTCGGCGCAGCGGACAGAATGATGCACATGATTTGCGATCCGAACAACGCCGTCCCGTTCCACGACCGCCTTGCCACACACTCCCGACTCGCCGGCCTGACCCTGTCGCCCGACGGCTCCCGCCTGATCGCTTCCGTTCGGTCGATCAACGATGCGGGAACCAGGCATGTCTGGAAGCTGTGGGAGATCGACCCCACGGGCGAGAGCGACAGCCGCCCCGTCGCCGAGGCCGTACAGGGCGACTGCGCTCCCGCCTTCGCCGCGGACGGGACGCTGCTGGTCCTCTCCGAACGCGAGCACACGGACTCCACCGGTGAAGGGAGCGACAGCGAGGGTATGTCGCTGTGGGCGCTGCCCGAACACGGCGAGGCCCGGCGGATCGCCCATCACCCGGGCGGCGTGGCCGACTTCACCGTCGCCGGGAACGCCGACACGATCGCGTACACCGCTGACCTGCTGCCCGGCACGGAAGATGCCGCGACCTACGCCGCCTCACGCCGCGAGCGCCAGGACGCCATGGTCGACGCGGTCCTGTACGAGGACGTCGCGGCCTGCGGCAGCGGAGCGGCCCTCGGACCGGACGAACCACACACATTCGTCCGGAACTCCGGCGGACCCCCGGTGAACGTCGGCAGCCAAGGCATCGAAGGCGCCGGCGATGTGGCGCTCTCGCCGGACGGATCGCTGGTGGCCCATACGCGGTCCCCGAACGGCGAGGCCCCGGACACGAACTCCGTGGTGGTCGCCGACGCGGCCACCGGCGCCCGGCGCGTCACCTTCTCGCGCCCCGGATACCAGTACTACCGCCTGGAGTTCACGGCCGACGGATCGGCACTGGTCTGCCAGCGCCAGCGGGAAGAGACCCACGACACGGAGTGGCGAGTCACGCTCGTCGCGTTCGACCTGGCCTCCGGCGAGGAGACCGACCTCCTGCCGGGGTTCGACAACTGGCCGTGGCCGGGGCGCGCGGTCCTCGCCCCGGTTCCCGGTGACGCCACGGTGTGGTTCACCGGGGACGAGCAGGGGCACTGCCCGGTCTTCCGCCGCGACGCGGACGGCACGGTCACCCGCC
The DNA here is from genome assembly GCF_042799335.1 of Streptomyces sp. NPDC057697. Lineage (NCBI taxonomy): Bacteria > Bacillati > Actinomycetota > Actinomycetes > Kitasatosporales > Streptomycetaceae > Streptomyces > Streptomyces sp. NPDC057697. The sequence goes on from NZ_JBHVJA010000012.1 coordinate 235,769, forward strand.
TCACCGCCTCCGGCGCGTACTCCGCACTGAACGTGTCACCCGACGGAGCCACCCTCTACGCGCTGCGCAGCACGATCGACGGCCCGCCCCAGGTGGTGCGGCTGGACACGACCACTCCCGATCAGCAACCCGCCTTCCTCAAGGGCCCCGGCAGCCTCGGACCCCTGCCGGGCACCCTCACCGAGGTGCGGGTACGGGCGGACGACGGCTTCCCGTTGCGCGCCTGGCTCGCTCTGCCCGAGGACGCCTCGCCCGACCGCCCGGCGCCCCTGGTCGTCGTCCCGCACGGCGGACCGCAGGCGTCCTGGAGCGCCTGGACATGGACCTGGAACCCCTGGCCGTTCGTGGCCCGTGGTTACGCGGTGCTGCTGCCGGACCCGGCGCTGTCCACCGGGTACGGACAACGGATGCAGGAGCGCGGCAGGGGCCAGTACGGCGGCCGGCCCTACCGCGACGTCATCGCGCTGACGGACGCGGCTCTGGCACGCGCCGATCTCGACGCGAGCCGCACGGCCTTCGCGGGCTGGTCCTACGGGGGCTATCTGGCCAACCGGGCGGCCACCCTCACCGACCGTTTCAAGGCGATCGTCTCGGCCGCCGGAATGTGGAACCTGGAGGCGTTCCAGGCGGAGACGGACCTGCACGCCTACTTCCGCGAGACCTTCGGTGACCCGAGGACCCAGCGCGATCGGTACGAGGCCAACTCGCCCCACTTCGACGCCGCGAAGATGATGACGCCGATGCTGATCGTGCACGGGGGCAAGGACCAGCGCGTCCCGGTGGGCCAAGCCCTCGGCCTGCACAGCGATCTGCGGCGGCTCGGCGTACCCGTCAGGTTCCTGCACTTCCCGGGCGAGGGTCACGTCATCGGGGCGCCGAACCACATCCGGATCATGTACGAGACGGTGCTGAACTTCCTCGACCACCATGTCCTCGGCCAGGAGTGGCGGCGCCCCGCGCTGCTCTGAGGGAGGCAGGAGCCAAGACCTGACTCGACCCGACCCGACCCGACCTGTCCGACCTGTGGCGATCCGGCACGCAGTGCGCGGTGTCGGTCATGTGTCGGGGCTGTCGGTCCGATGACGGCAGCCTGTCGGCGGGCCCTGGGATCTTTCCAGAGAACCCGCCGGGTGTCCGCCCGGCAGGCGCATCGGACTTAAGGAATCACCATGGCCACCGACATCGCGATCATTGGTGCCGGGCTCGGGGGACTGACCCTGGCCCGCGTCCTCCACGTCCACGGCATCGCGTCCACGGTCTACGAGGCCGAGACCTCCCCGACCGCCCGCATGCAGGGGGGCTTGCTCGACATCCACGACTACAACGGTCAACCGGCCCTGCACGAAGCAGGATTGATGGACGTGTTCCGCGGCCTCGTCCTGGAAGGCCGCCAGGCGATGCGGATCCTCGACCGGGACGGGAACGTCCTGCTCGACAAGGCCGACGACGGCACCGGCGGGCGTCCCGAGGTGGAGCGCGGCGAGCTGCGCCGGATGCTGCTCGACTCGCTCCCGGCCGGCACCGTCCGGTGGGGCCACAAGGTCAGCAGTACCCGCACCCTCGGCGAGGGCCGCCACGAGGTGACGTTCGCCGACGGAAGCACCCTCGTCGCCGGCCTGCTGGTCGGCGCGGACGGAGCCTGGTCACGGGTCCGGCCGCTGCTCTCCACCGCCACACCCGAGTACGCGGGCACCTCGGTCGTCGAGACCTATCTGTTCCACGCGGACACCCGGCACCCGGCCACCGCGAAGGCGGTCGGCGGCGGATCGATGCTCGTGCCCGCGCAGGGCAAGGAGATCTTCGCCCACCGGGAGACCGGCGACACCCTGCACGCGTACGTGGGGCTGGTGAGGCCGAAGGAGTGGTTCGATGCCATCGATTTCACCGATGCCACCACGGCCATGACTCGCATCGCACAGGAATTCGACGGCTGGGCGCCGGAACTCACCGCGCTGATCACCGACGGCGACACCGCACCGGTCCTGCGCCCCCATCACGCCCTGCCGACCGGGCACCGGTGGGACCGGGTGCCGGGAGCGACCCTGCTCGGTGACGCGGCCCACCTCACGATCCCGAACGGCGAAGGCGCCAACCTGGCCATGTACGACGGCGCCGAGCTCGGCAAGGCCATCGCCGGGCATCCCGACGACATCGAGCGTGCCCTCACCGAGTACGAGGAGGCCATGTTCCCCCGCAGCAGGGAAGCCGCCGAGGACGGCACGCAGCTCAACGAGTCCCTCTTCGGCTCCGACACACCCGAGAGCCTGATCAGCGCCCTTGCCGAGAACGGCGAGCCCCTGTGAGCGCTGCCCCGGCAGGCTCCTGACGAGGCGTCCGGTACACACGTCGTCGGCGCCCGTCATCCATCCGATCCGTCCGTCCCCGGGCCGCGCGTAAGCGGACCGGTGGTCCGACGCCTTCGGCGATGGGGCGGAGCCTTCCTCGCGACGGTCCGTGGCGATCAGGCGTCGGACGAGCCGCTGGACCATGGCGAGGGACTCGGCGCCGACGCCCCCGGTCGGAACGCGTGGCCGGGGGCGGGCGCAGGCCCCGCCGACCATCGACGGTGAGGCCCCGCCGTCGAAGGCCGCGGGAACCCTGCCGAGGCGCTTGTCCCGGTGGTCGGCCACGGGGCGGCCGCGGCGGCCGACTCGCCCGCGGCCGCCCTGGCCGGTGCCGCCACCGGAGGCTCCCTGCCCCGCCTCGGCACACTGGTACGAGGGAAGCGCCTCCTCGGTGTCGGCCCCTGCGCAGACGTACCGGCTACGCGACGGACACCGGTCCGACCGGCAACGTTCCGTCGAGTCCGCCCGGTTCCAGCGAGGTGAGGCCCGCCATCTCCTCCTCCGACAGCCGAAGCCTGCCGGCCGCCATGTTCTGCGCGAGGTGGTCCGGGTCGCCGGTGCCCGGGATCGCCAGCACATGCGGCCCCTGCTGCAAGGTCCAGGCCAGTCGTACCTGCGCGACAGAGACGCCGTGCGCGCGGGCGACGGCGCGCACCGACTCGTTGTCACGGGCGGCCGGACCCGCCTCGCGCCCGGAACCGGCGATCGCGAAGAACGGGACGAAGGCGAGGCCGAGTTCACCACAGCGCCGCAGAAGAGCCCGGTCCTCGACCGGCGCACCGATCCCGTACGGGTTCTGCACACAGACGACCGGGGCGATGGCCATGGCCTCGGCCAGTTGCCCGGCCGTGACATGGGAGACGCCGAGGTGGCGGACGAGTCCGGCTTTGCGCAGCTCCGCCAGCGCGCCGAAGTGCTCGGCGATCGAACCGGCCCGCCGGCTCGGCGGCACGCGCAGGTTCACCACGTCCAGGTGATCGCGGCCGAGTTGGCGCAGGTTCTCCTCGACCTGGTGGCGCAACTGGGCCGGGGTGGCCCACCACCACGCCCCCGAGGCGTCGCGGCCGGGCCAGACCTTGGTGGTGATGACCAGGTCCTCCGGATACGGCGCCAGCGCCCGGTTGATCAGCTCGTTGGCGGAGCGCGTCGCCGAGAAGTAGAACGCGGCGGTGTCGATGTGGTTGACGCCGAGCTCGACCGCCTGCCGTAGCAGGGCGATCGACCGATCGCGGTCGCGTGGTACGCCGCGGTCGAAGGGAGCGGTGCCGGTCAGGCGCATCGCGCCGAACCCGACACGGTTGACGGTCAGGTCACCGAGTCGCCACGTGGCTGTGGCTGCCGCTGTGTCCGTCTGCGGGCTCATGAAAGCGATCTCCTCTTGCGGGCCGGAACGGGGAACGGACGGGGTGGCGCGCCGGGTCGCCCGGCAGGTGTGTACCTGGCAGGTGAGTACCTTCGAAGCGGTCCACCGGTGCCGGGCCGGATCGGCCCCGGGCACAAAAAAAGCCTCCCCGGCGGACCTGGGTCCGCACCGAGAAGGCTTATGCGATGGCCTGCATCCTAGCAGGTAGGCCAGGCCACAGACCACCGGGGCGCAGGCGAGAGGGGTGCTGCGGGTGTATTTCCCAGGGGCAGGGAGGACCGGGCGCGTCCGGCGGGATGCGGCGGTGACGGCGGTACGGGCCGGGGTGGATGGCGGGCGGTCCCGATCGGCGTGCCGCCAGGGCCGTCCCGCAGCAGGTGTCGCACGGCCGGCCGTCGTATTCCGGCCCGTCGGCGTGGAGCCACTGATCCGATGCGCGCCTCGCAGGGCGCCCCACGTCACAGGGGTCTCGTGGTGCCTCACCCGGCACGACCGGATTGCGCCCTACCCACCACGATGTCCTGTCCGGACCCTGAGAACCATGGGGGACACCGAAAGCACATCAGGTCCGGACAGTACCGACCATACGTTCCACGCCCTCCTCGAAGGCGCCACGGCCCCTCGTCCGCCCGCCCCACCGGACTGCCCGTTCTGCGACCTCCCGCAGGACCGCTTCGCCACCCACTACGAAGGGCACTGGATTCTCCTCGAACCCCGCATCGTCGTCCCCGCCCACACCGTGCCCCCGCGCCGACGGTGGATCATCACCTCGGACGGAGCCGCCATGAACCTCTGGGACGCCGAACCCCTTCCCGGCACCCGGTGCCGGATCGCGCACCGGACCGTCTGCCCCTACCTCCGGCCCGAGGACCCCTGGCCCTGGACCGCCGCGCTCCGGCAGGAGAACAGGCGACGGGCGATGTACCTGTTCGACCTTCCCGGGGAGTGGGGTCTCCCCGGCGCCGGCTGACCGGGGGGTCGGTGCCGACCGCCGCATGCGCCGGGACAAGCCCCGCGCATCAAGAAGCCGCCCGCACCGACTGCGATTAAGCTTCTTGTCTTGAATGCGAAATATGTCCACATGCGGAATGTGGCTACGTGACATATGCCCACGCGGAATGTGCCCACGTGGGATACGCCCGTGCGGGCGAGAGGGGTAGCGCCATGAAGGCTGCGGTCGTGACGGACTTCTCCGAGCCCATGGAGATCCAGGAGCGTGAAACCCCGCGCCCCGATGCCCAACAGGTCCTGGTCCGGATGGAAGCCAGCGGACTGTGCCACACCGACATCCATGCCGCCGCCGGTGACTGGCCGGTCAAGCCGGATCCGCCGTTCGTTCCCGGCCACGAGGGGATCGGCATCGTCGAGGCCAGGGGAGACCGAGTCGCTCATGTGGAGATCGGCGACCGGGTGGCCATCGCGTGGCTGGGCCGGGCCTGCGGCCACTGCGACCACTGCGTCTCCGGCTGGGAGACCCTCTGCCTGGAACAGGAGAACAGCGGTTACTCCGTCGACGGTTCCTTCTCCGAGTACGCCGTCGCGCACGGCGACTACGTCGTCAGGGTTCCTGACGGCATCGACCCGCTGGACGCGGCCCCGCTCACCTGCGCGGGCGTGACCACGTACAAGGCGGTCAAGGTCGGCGGAGCGGCGCCCGGCAAGCGGGCGCTCATCTCCGGCATCGGCGGCCTGGGGCACCTCGCCCTGCAGTACGCGCGGATCGCCGGAGCCGAGACGATCGCCGTGGACGTCACGGACGAGAAGCTGCAACTCGCCCGCGACCTGGGAGCCGACCACGTCATCGACGCGCGCATCCAGGACGTCGCCGAGGAGACACACAAGGTGGGCGGCGCGGACGTCGCCATCGGCCTCGCCGTGTCCAACGCCTCCTTTCAGGCCGCGTACGGCTCCTTGCGCCGCGGCGGAACCCTCGTACTGGTGGCGTTGCCCGCGGAGGGAAAACTCGAACTCCCCGTCTTCGAGACGGTCCTGGAAGGCAAGCGCGTCATCGGTTCCATCGTCGGAACCCGGGAGGACCTCGCGGAGGTCTTCCGTCTGCATGCGCTCGGCCGCACGCGCGTCATTCGGGAGCAGCGGGCACTGGACCAGGTGAACGAGTCGATCGCGGACATCCTGGCCGGCCGTGTGGCGGCCCGGATCGTGTTCGACTTCGCGGGCCGCGGCGCGTGACGCCGAGGCCGCCGACGGCCACGGAGCCGGTGCCCCGCTCTCCGTCCCGTTCTCCGCTCGCGGTTCCCCGCCCCGTTCCCCGGGCACCGGAAAGTTCTGACGTAGAAGGGCCCGCAGACATGGCAGACGCAGAGATCGCCGGACTCGCGGAGATCCGCGACTACCTCGCCGACTTGTACCGGGACCTGCATCGGCACCCGGAACTGTCGCTCCAGGAGACCAGGACGGCGACCGTGCTCGCGAAGCGGCTGCGGGACGCCGGATTCGACGAGGTCGCCGAGAAGGTGGGCACCACCGGCGTGGTGGGCGTGATCCGCAACGGTGACGGGCCCGTGGTCATGCTGCGCGCCGACTTCGACGCCCTGCCGGTGGAGGAGAAGACCGGGCTGCCGTACGCAAGCACGGAGCGAGCCGTGGCGAGCGACGGCCGCGAGGTGCCGGTGATGCATGCCTGCGGCCACGACATGCACGCCACGTGCCTGGTCGGCGCCGCCACCCTGCTCGCGCGGTCACGTCAGGAATGGAGCGGGACGCTCCTGGTGGTGTTCCAGCCCGCCGAGGAACTCGCGGTCGGAGCCCGGGGCATGGTGGACGACGGTCTGTTCGAGCGCTTTCCCGCACCGCGGATCGTTCTCGGGCAGCATGTGGCGCCCCTGCCCGCAGGGTTCATCGGCTACGGCACCGGGCCGGTGATGGCATCCATGGACTCCCTCGACGTGACCCTGCACGGTCGCGGCGGCCATGGATCACGCCCCGAGGCGACGGTCGATCCGGTGGTGATGGCGGCCAACGTCGTCACCCGCTTGCAGGGCGTGGTCTCGCGCGAGGTTCCACCGGCCGAATCCGCGGTCGTCACGATCGGCCGCCTCCAGGCCGGTACCAAGGACAACATCATTCCGGACCGGGCCGAACTCGGCATCAACATCCGTACCTACTCCGCACACACCCGCGACCTGGTGCGTTCCGCGATCGAGCGCATCGTCCGCGCCGAGTCCGAGGCGAGCGCCGCCGTGAGCGAACCCGATCTGGACTGGTTCGGCAGCGCACCGGTCCTGGTGAGTGAACCCGCCGCCACCGAGACCACCATGGCCGCCTTCGCGCAGCACTTCGGACAGCAGCGGCTGCACACCATGCCGCAGGTCAACGCCAGCGAGGACGTCGGTGTCTTCGGTGACGTCCTGCACGTCCCCACGGTTTTCTGGTTCTGGGGCGGCCTCGAACCCGAGAGCACCATCACGGCCATTCGGGAAGGCCGATCCGACCAACTCCCCAGCAACCACTCACCGTTCTTCGCCCCCCTCATCGAACCCACCCTGAGCACGGGTGTCGAGGCCCTCGTCATCGCGGCCCGCACCTGGCTCGACCGCAGCTGACCCTCGGCGGGCACCGGATCCTGCCGCGTACGCTTCCGCGCCCCGGCCGAGCAACTCCCCGCCACGCGGCGGGTCATGACGCCCCTCGCCTAAGATCGGACGGCATGCGCATACTCGTCGTGCAGCACGACCCGGAGCTCGCGGCAGTGATGGCCGAGTGCCTGCGAAGGACCGATTTCGACGTGGACGTGGTGGGCGATCTCAGCGACGCCGAACGCAAGTTGGGCACCACCGGCTGCCACGGCCTCGTCGCGGATCGGGACCAGCCCGACGGGGACGCCCTCGGCCTGATCGCCGCCCATCGCCGTGCCGGATGGACCCGCCCGGTCATGATGCTCACGGCCGTCGATTCGCATGCCGAACGGACGGTTCTGATCGAGCAGGGGGTGGACGACTACGTGGTCAAGCCCTTCAGTACCGTCGAACTGGCCGGCCGGATGCGCAACCTCTGCCGCCTTCCGGTGGCTCCCGCCCAGGCGTCCCGGCTGCGCGTCGGCGAGCTGGAATGGTGCCGCCACGACGACGCGTTCACCTGCGCCGGGGCACCACTGCTCTTGACCGGCCCGGAGACCGCGGCCCTTCGGGCGCTGATTCTGGCCGGTGGCGCACTGGTCACCCGTGATCACTTGACCAGGTGCTGTGCTGCCGAACAGGACCGCCCGCCCGCGTACACCGTCGACACGGTGATCGGCACTCTCCGCCGTCGGCTCGGTCCTCCCGACCTGATCCGGTCCGTCCGCGGTATCGGCTACCGCCTGGTCGAGCCCTCCTGAACGCACGCTGCCGGCGGCTCGCGCCGGGCCGGGGACCCAGCGGCCATGCCGGGGCCGCGAACGTTCAGCCGGTCAGAGACCGGCCCGAGCGGTGCCCCGAGCCGGAAGCGGACTCCGTCGACGAGTACGCCGGAGGTCCGCACGCCCGTGCCGCCACCTGTCCGTGCCCGCCGACTCGTTGAGCGGCCCGACGCCTGCCGCCGACACGCACGTCCGGCCCCCTGCCGGACAGGGCGGAGCCCGGCGGTGCGGCGCCGCAACCGCATCGCCCTCGACTGGGACAACGCCTGGCGTCTGGACACCGGCGGATCGGATCACCTCGAACGTGAGGTGATCGATGTCTCGGTCCGCTTCGCGGCACGGATACCCGTGAGGCCGGTGCGGCTGATCGCCGAAGGCTGTGGCCTGCCGCGGGCCGAGGTCGAGCGACTGATCACGGAGGGGAAGGCCGTCTCAGCGGTCCGGCTGACCGGCAAGCGTTCCGACGACTTCACCTTCATGCTCAAGCGCTGAGCCCCATTCGGGCCCGGGGCCTGTCCGGCGGGATTCCACAGCCGGACAGGCCCTTCCGGCGCATCGGAGCGGACTCGGCGCACACCACCGCGCCCTTTCTGACCTGAGGGCCGGAACAGCGGAACGTGGGCCGGGGGCGTGTGCGGCTGGAGAAGCGTTGTCACTGCCAACTGGTACTAATGGGCCGCATGAACACCGAGCACGCAGATGCTGACGACCTCGCTGCGTTCCGTGCGGCCTTCGGCGTCGACGAGAACAATGAGTCCGCGCTGGGCTGGGGAGCGGTGCACGCCTTCGAAGCGGAGCACGGCATAGTCCTGCCGGAGCCCTACCGGACCTTCGTCGCCGAGATCGCCGACGGATCGCCCACCGGTCCTCCGGACTTCGGGCTGGTGGGGCTGGCGGAGATGCCCGGCGACTGGGGCGACGGCCGGGGGGAACGCCACCTGAGTCGGCCGTTCCCACTCACTGCGAGCTGGCTGTGGGACGAGGATCCGAGGCCGGAGGAGGAGATCGAGCCGATTCTGGACCAGATGTTCCATCACGGGACGATCGTTCTCGGGACGGACGGCTGCGGTATGTACTGGCACCTCGTCGTCACCGGTGCGCATCGCGGCCACATCTGGTTCATCGCCGGCGAAGGGGCGACCCCGTTCGGAGCCGAGTTCGGGTCCACCACGGCTGAACCCGGATTCGCGGGATGGGTCAGACACTGGGCCGCCAACAAGCCCTGGTTCGACGCGGCATGACCCATGGCGCGTGACCCATGACGCATGACGCGTGACGGGGCCCGTGGACAAGCGCACGGTGCGGCGAGGAGCGCCGGCTGCCGGGCCCCGGCGCCGCTGACCTGGGCCGGGTCGCCCGAGCCGTCCCACGCGAGCCCAAGACGATCCAGTACGGCCCGCCCCTGATCCACGGCCGTCGCCCGCCGATCGCCCTCAGCCGGGTGCGTCGGAGGAGTCCTCCAGCTGGAGCACGAGAGAGCTCCACCGGACGCTGTCCCGGCCATGGAGGTCGGAACGCTCGCTGCGCAGGACCGTCCGCAAGCGGTGTGCGGCGCCCAACTCGGCTGTCTCAGCAGGGGACACATCGAACATGTGGCGGCCTTCGGGCACGGGCCCGTGGCGGAGGTTGACGAAGAACCGGCCGCCGGGCATCAACAAGGCCGCGACCCTGGCCATCGCCCGCTCGCGTTCCCCGGCGTCCAGGTGCATCCATACCGCAGTGGCGAAGATCGCGTCGAACCTGCCCGGTTCCTGAAGCAGCGCCAGGCCGGGCAGCACGTCGTCGACCCAGTCGATCGCACTGTCCGCGTGGACGCGCTGCCCGTGGATCCGCAGCTCCTTCGTCGGCTCGACAGCCACGACGCCGTGCCCCAGGGCTGCCAGCGCGGCCGCATCGCGCCCCGTGCCCGCGCCGATGTCGAGGATCCGCGCAGGCGCCGGAGGCAGCAGGTCCAGTACGTCACAGTGGACCTCGCCGAAAGTGACCTCCTCGTACTGGACAACCAGCCTGTCGGCCTCCCTGGCATACCCCGCGGTTCCCCCGACCCGGCCGGTGCCGTCCCCGTGGGCGGCCGATCGATCATCCATGGCGGGAGACTACCGGTCGACGGATTCCGCCCGGCAAGCACGGCGCCCCCCCGGAACCAAGGGCGATACCGCCGCTGTCAGCTGTGCCGACCAGCGCGTGGAGCCGCCGGACTCACACACCCTGCCAGGTCCGCGCATCCGCGAGACCTCTAACATCATGTGGCGTTTCGTCGTCGGACGCCGATGCCTGCCCGGCCGGGTCCGCCGCCCAACGCTCACGACGTCCGCCGCACAGCGATGGAGTCGGGTATCGAGCAACTGAGGAGAGGAACGTTCATGCGCGCTCGGAGCATCGGCGCGGCCGCCGCAACAGCATTGGCTCTGGTGGCCGCCCGCGATCTCGTCCAGAAGAAGCATGCACTGCTGAGGAACTTCCCCGTGATCGGGCACGCCCGGTACCTGCTGGAGACGATCGGGCCGGAGCTGCGCCAGTACGTCGTCACCTCCAACGAGGAGGAGCGCCCGTTCAGCCGCGACCAGCGCACCTGGATCTACGCGTCGGCGAAGGAGGAGAACAACTACTTCGGGTTCGGAACCGACGTGGACGTCGAGCACGTGCAGGGGCACGCGTACGTGAAGCAGCGCACGTTCGCCGGTACGCTGCCCGACCTGCACGACCCCCAGGCACCGCTGCCCTCGGCCAAGGTGCTGGGCGGTCCCCGCGGGCGTGCCAAGGCGTTCCGGCCCGCGAGCATCGTGAACATCTCCGCGATGAGCTTCGGGTCGCTGTCCGGCGCCGCCATCACGGCGCTCAACAAGGGCGCGGCGCTGGCCGGCGCGATGCAGAACACGGGCGAGGGCGGCCTCTCCCCGTACCACCGCAACGGCGGTGACCTCATCCTCCAGATCGGGACGTCGTACTTCGGCTGCCGCAACGAGGACGGCACGTTCAGCCTCGACAAGCTCAAGGCCGTGGTCGCGGGCGCCCCGGTCAAGGCGATAGAGATCAAGCTCTCCCAGGGAGCCAAGCCGGGGCTCGGCGGAATGCTGCCGGGCGCGAAGGTGACCCCGGAGATCGCGAAGATCCGCGGTATTCCGGCAGGCAAGGACTGTGCCTCTCCGTCCCGGCACACCGCCTTCCACGACGTCGACTCGATGCTCGACTTCGTGGAGCTGCTCGCCACCGAGACCGGCCTCCCTGTCGGGATCAAGAGCGCGGTGGGCGAGATGAGCTTCTGGCAGGAGCTGGCCACGCTGATGGCGCGTGGTGACCGCGGGGTCGACTTCGTGACCATCGACGGAGGCGAAGGCGGCACCGGGGCGGCTCCCCTGATCTTCACCGACTCGGTGTCGTTGCCGTTCCGAATGGGCTTCTCCCGCGTCTACAGCACGTTCGCCGAGCAGGGCCTGACCGACAACCTCACCTTCATCGGCTCCGGCAAGCTCGGCCTGCCCGAGAACGCCGCCGTCGCCTTCGCCCTGGGCGTCGACATGATCAACGTCGCCCGTGAGGCGATGCTGTCCATCGGCTGCATCCAGGCGCAGAAGTGCCACACCGACAAGTGCCCCACCGGCATTGCCACGCAGGACCCGTGGCTGGTTCGCGGCGTCGACGCGCCCTCGAAGGCCACCCGGGCCGCCGTGTATCTGCGCACCCTGCGCAAGGAACTGCTGAAGGTCTCGGGAGCCGTCGGCGTCGCCCACCCGGCACTCATCACCACCACCGACATCGAGATCATGAACGGCGACTACGACGCCCGCACCCTGGCGAGCGTCTACGGCTACAAGGAAGGCTGGGGCGAACTCGGCCCGGAGCTCGCCCAGGAGATCACGACGCTGCTCACCACCCGGCCGACCCCTCTCCCGAAGCCCGCGACCGATGCGTGACGAGTTGCCGGTGCCTGGTCTGCGGGGCCGGCCGGTGGCTTCCGGGAATGGTCCAGCCTGACGCGTATGCCCCGCGCCGCGGGCGGGGCTGTCGCCGGGCCGACCCCGCACCGCGCGGGCCGGGACGGGAGCGGCCGAGGACGGATGAGTGTGGGAGCCGGCAGGTCTCCCGGGACATGGGCCCGGGAGACCCGTAGTTCTCTACTTGGTCAGTTCCACCGGCTGCCGGCGCCCGCCTCGGCCGTGGTCTTCAGTTCGCGCAGCCATGCTTCGAGGCCCTGACGCAGGATCTCCGTCGCGGTGGGTACATCCGCGTCGACCTGCGGGCCGGTGTGGGTCTCCTCGGTGCTCACCCGGACGCCGCCCTTCACCGCGGTGAAGTTCCATACGTGGACCCCGTCGATGTGCAGCCCCTCTGCGACCGCGGGCCCGGACCAACGGATGCAGGAGTTGGGCCTGAGCTGCTCGACGGTCGACGTGATCTCCAGCTCGGTCGCCGGGGTCGCGGGGTTGGCGGGAATCGGGGACACCCACCGGAACGCCGAGCCCTTCCGGAAGGGGCCGTGATCGAGGCGTTCCGCCGTCTTGACGGCGGTCTGCCAGGACGGCCAGCGTGCCACGTCCGTCTGGAGTTTCCAGACGGCACGCAGCGGTGCGTGGATCACGGTCTCGGTCCTGTGGCGAACACGCGCGTCGGGGTCGACGCCTTCCCCGCGGCAGGTGAGGGACGCACCGGTGTGGCGATGGGCGGCTCCGGCGGGCGCGGCCGCGGCGCCGAGGACAGCGAGGGCGATCGGGACGGTGAGCAGGGCGGTGCGGATTCCGGGCATGGACTTCCCCTTGTCGATTGCCGGGGGCGGCGAGCAGGACGGGCGCGCGCCACGCTCCGAACGAGCTAGAAGCTAGCGTGTTCGTTAGAAGTTATAACTGGAGCGTGATGGGGGGCAAGACCTTGCGTGATAGCTTCTAACGAAAACTTGAGCATGCAGCAAAGGGAGCAAGGGAGTTGGCGGGCATGGGAGAGCCGGACCCGAAGACCCCGCGGGAGCGGTACCGCGCCCAGGTCCGCGCGGAGATCAAGGAGCACGCCTGGAAGCAGATCGCGGCGGCGGGAGTGCCCGCGCTCTCCCTCAACGCGGTTGCCAAACAGATGGGCGTGAGTGGCCCTGCGCTCTACCGCTACTTCGCCGGCCGTGACGAACTGATCACCGAGCTCGTCCGGGACGCGTACCAAAGCCTCGCCGACACCTTCCGTACGGCCTTCGCGGCGGGCGCCGACGTGGCCGGGCTGGCGCATGCCCTGCGGGAGTGGGCCCTGGAAGATCCTCAGCGCTACTTCCTCATCTACGGGACCCCCGTGCCCGGCTATCACGCCCCCGACGACACCACGAGGATCTCCTCGCAGATCATGACCACCCTGCTCGACGTCTGTGCGGCGCACACCGCGGAAGGCCCCGCGACACCGTTGACACCGTTCGGCGCCCACCTGGAAGAGCATCGGGACTGGGCCGACGGCCACCCCGCCACCCCCGCCGCCCTGCACCGCGCCCTGACCTTCTGGACCAGGCTGCACGGCGTCCTGTCCCTGGAACTCTCCGGACACTTCAGGGGAATGGGAATCGACCCCGCCCAGCTCTTCGCGGCCGAACTCGACGACCTGCTCGCGCAACGGTCTTGACGTCAGCCGCTCACCCCGGGCGCAGCCGCGGTGTGTGAGGCATGCCACGAGAGGCACGGGCCGATGCGCCGCCGGGGATCTCCCGGCCACATGGATGCCTTCTGCCGGTTCCGGCGGAGCATGAGACAACACGGCGGACCCGAGCACGCGAGAGTGCGGGACGACGCGGTCCCGACACCGACACGGGCATCAGCCCTCACGGCAGGTCCGTACGCCCCCACCAGGCCGGGCGTACCGGTACTCCGTCCGCATAGCGCTCTACCGGCGGAGCCGGTGGCGGAGCGGGCACCGCCCCCGCCGAATCCGCCTCGGCCTCGGGCGGGGCCGCCTCCGCGGGCGGCGGGGCCGGTGCGGCGCTGTCGTCCAGCAGCTCCGCCACGGTGAACCGGGTGCTGAAGGACTGCCAGGCGCCGTCGATCACCAGCAGGAAACCGTCGCTCTCCCGGAAGAGCCGACGGCGCTTCGGACTTCTGGGGTGCTCCGGCGTATGCCTCCGGGCGCGCCGCTCCAGCTCCACCAGGGCCTCTTCACGCGTGCCCTCCACCTGCGCCAGCACATAGGCCTCCGCGTGCTTGCGTTCCCCGACGCCCACGGTCATCTCGATGACCAGTCCCCAGATCGCCACGCCTCGGCCCTTCCGTTCGAATCCAGGGAGAGCCTAGAGCGTGCTGCGAAAGGCTGCGAGTGCCGTCCCACCGCCTCCAACCGCCGCCCAACCGCCCACCGGCTGACCTCCGAGCGCCGGGCGAGGACGCCGAGACCGTGACCGCGGAACGGCCCAGAACATGCCGTCGCTCGGCGAGCTGGCCGCCGGTACGCCGCAGTGGCCGGGGGGCTGCCCGCACGCTCTGCGTCTACCGCTAGAGTGCGATGCTTGTTCGATTCGCCGTGAGGCGGAGGGGTGGGGGTTATGAGTGCGCATCTGAGAGATACGGCCCATGAGTTGGCGGAGATTCTTTGGCGGGAACACACCGTGTACCGGGAGCGGTCCGGCGGTGTGGTCATCAGGGGCGAGCATGTACGGCGGTGGATCAGCCTCGCTCCGTCGGGCGGCCGGGACGAGGTTCTCGTACGCGCGGGGCGCATCCTGGACGGTGGCACCACCGCTCCGGCGCGTTCGGAGGCCGTGGTGCCCCTGTCGGCCAGTACGAGCATGATCGCTGCTACCTGTCGTCGTCTGCTCGCCGAGACGGCGGCCGATGCGGAGCCGGTCACGGCGCAGGCAGCACCTCGACGGTCCGGTCGTTCCGGCAAGGCCGCGAGGCCCAGACGCAGGGGGAAGCACACGAGTTTCAGTTCATGGGTGATCCTTGTCTGCGTCACCGGGGCGATAGCCCTGTACGCGTACAGCGCCGCGGCGCACGGCTGAAGCGGGGTACTTGGCCGCCGGTGGCCCCGGTGAGGCCTCGTTCGACCCGCTCGCCCGCTTCTTCGCACCCGACGTCGAACTGCACCAAGCGAATGCTCTGCCGTACGGAGGCACGTGGCGCGGGCATGACGGGATGGCGCGGTTCTTCCTCGCGATGGGGGAGGCGTGGGAGACGTTCGACCTGTCCGAGCAGAAGTTCCTCGCCACGGGGGAGACCGTGGTCGTGCTCACTCAGGTCCGCGCCCGCGCTCGTGCGACCGGCCGTGAGCTCAGCTTCCCGCTCCTGCAAACGATCACGGTCGAGGACGGGCTGATCACCGAGGTGCGTCCTTTCCACTGGGACACACAGGTCGTTGCGGACGCCTGCGCGGCGTCCGTACCGGCTCCCTGAGACGGGCGGCGAACCCGCTGGAGAAGGCCACTTGTCGAGGGTCGAGCACCCTGACACCCGCCGAGCACCCGCCGGCGGATCGCCCCCCCCGCCATTACTTCCGAGGTAGTCGACGCGGTGATCCCCACTGGGCGAAGCTTGTCGCACACGCAGCGAGAACGTCCAGGAAGGACCTGCCATGCCGTACTTCGAGGGTGCCGATGGAACGAGCCTGTTCTACACCGACTGGGGCCGCGGCAAGCCGGTGGTGTTCGTGAGCGGAGCCTGGCTCAGCAGCAGTGCGTGGGAGTTCCAGATGCTCCCGCTGTCCGAGAAGGGCCTCCGCTGCATCGCCTATGACAAACGGGGACACGGCCGCTCGGACTGGGTCGGTCACGGATACGACTACGACACCCTCGCCGACGACCTCGCGGCGCTCCTCGACCACCTGGACCTCCGCGAGGTGACTCTGGTGGCGCACTCGATGGGTGGCGGAGAGGTGATCCGTTACCTGTCCCGCCACGGCTATGACCGGGTGAGCCGGGTCGTGCTGATCGCGGTCACCGCACCGTTGGCCATCAGGACACCGGACAACCCGGAAGGCATCGAACTGAGCGTCCTCGATGCCGGATCGGCGATCCGGGCGAGCGACCGTCCGAGGTGGATGGCCCAGAACTCGCAGGCGTTCTTTGCGACACACCTCGGGAACAACGTCTCTTCCGAACTGATGGAGTGGACGGTGCGCAAGTGCCTCGACTGCTCGGCCAAGGCCGCTGTCGAGGTGGTCAGGATCGGTGCCTGCACGGATCTGCGTGAGGAGTCCGCCGGGCTCCGGGTGCCGACCCTGATCGTCCACGGTGACGCCGACGCGTCCGCCCCCGTACACCTCTGCGGGAGGCAGATGGCGAAGCTGGTCCCGGGGAATGTGTACAAGGAATACCCCCGGGCGGGGCACGGCATCTTCATCACCCATGCCGAGCAACTCAACCGGGACCTGCTCGACTTCATCGATGACACCTCGTCCTGAAACCACAGGACACGAAGCAGGCGTGCGGATGCCCGCGCACGTCCGCGATGGGCTCCGCTGCCGGGCCCCCGAGCGCCTGCGAGGTGCCGGAACGTTCACGTTCCAGGGGACCGCCGGGTGCTCATAAGTCGTTTCGTTCCGACGGATCGAACTGCGAGAGTGTGGCCATGAGCGACATGGTTATCCGTAGGGCCGAACTCGACGACGCACCGGCGCTGGCGGCCCTGCGCCGGCGGTTCAAGGTCGAGGACGGCGGCGACGGAGTCCCGCAGGACGAGACGCAGTTCATCGGCGAATGCACGGAGTGGCTACGGACCCGGATGGCCGGACCGTGGCGCATCTGGCTCGCCGAGGTGGACGGCAGACCATGCGGCCACGTGTTCCTGTGCCTCGTGGAGAAGGTCCCGAGCCCGTACGAGGCCTCCGAGGCGCTCGGCTACGTGACGAATTTCTACGTCACCCCGGAACAGCGCAACAACGGCCTGGGCAAGGCCCTCCTCGACGAGGCGACCAGCTATGCGCGAGCCCACCGCCTGGACACATTGATCGTATGGCCCTCCGAGCGAAGTGCCCCGCTGTACCGGCGCTGCGGCTTCGACGGACCGGACGAGTTGCTCGAACAGCCGGTTGTGCCCAGCTGAGTGAAACCTGTGGCACATCGGGTGCCGAGGCCCCGAGTTCTTCACCCCTCCGCAGTGGGACGGTCACGGCGCGGGCAGGCGGCAATTTCCGGCTGGCCGACGTTGCCACTGTTCTGCTGTGGTCGGGCCCTGCCGGGGCGAGTCGGCTGTCTGGCTCCGATGCGTCTGCTCCCCGGCGATCACCGGACGGGACCGTGACGGACTCCACCATCGCAGGTCACCACGTACTGCTTCAGGTGCCCGGATGTCATCCACAGCGATCAGCCACGACCCACGGCCTAGTCTCAGGGGCACTGATGTTGCTCAACTCGGAAGGGTGACCTGTGGCCGTGCACGTGACCGTGTGGGACGACCGCGATCAGGGTGGAGGAGATCTGGCCCCGGCGCCTTCGACGGTCCCGGCGGCCCCGGCTGCCGCTGATGCCCCCGCTCTCTTCGTCCACAACATCTTCACCTGGGGCAGCGACCTCACGTACGGGTTCGCCGGGCAGCGCCCCCTCGCGGACAGTCGGCGGCTCCTCCTGATGGATCGTCGGGGCTACGGAGACAGCCCGGACACCGCGTGCAGCGACTTCGACGTGGACGCCGAGGACGTCGTGGAGATCCTCAGCGACGGGGCCTCCGCCGCGAGGCTCGGTGGCGCCCACCTCGTGGGGCACGGGAACGGTGCCGTCGCCGCGCTCATCGCCGCCGCGCGCCGACCCGACCTCGTCCGCTCCCTCGCCCTCGTCCAGCCCTCCGCCTTCACCGCCGCCGCGCACCACCCAGTCGTCGCCGAACTCCTGGAGCGGGTGCGCGACGGTGCCCCGGGCATTCCGGACGGCGTCACGCCGGAGCAGTACCTCCGGGCATCCACCGAGGGGTTGGGGATGGCCATGCCCGAGCCCACATCACGCCGGCTCCGTGCTGTCGCCACCTCCATGAGGGAGCGGCCCATCTGGGAGGCGGAAATCCCACTGGAGGCGATCAGGGACGCCGCCTTGCCGATTCTGGTGATCTGCGGAACCTGGGAGAGTGCGCCGGCCGCGTACCGCGAGCACGTGGGGATTCCCCTCATGGCCGTGGCGGAGTCCCTCACGGACTCCCTCGGGGGACGCCTCCTGCGGGTGCCCGGGTACTACCCGCACACTCAGGAGCCCGCCATTGTCAACGCCGCCCTGCGGGAGTTCTGGAGCTGACCCGGTTCCGCGTCGGCAGCCGGTCCCGGCGGTCGGCCCCTTCCTCCCTGGCGCGTGCTCTGCCCCGTGTCAGGCACCTGCGTCGGCCGGTGGAGGCGGAGCGCGCCCGATCACCGGCGCCTCGTGGCGACAGGGCCCCCGGCCAACGGCAGTTGGTGGCCGGTGGCCCTGTCGTTCACGTCGGTCATGTCGGTCGTGAACCCGGGGCAGGGACGTTCACACCGCTCACACGCTGAACAGGGCATCGCGTGCGACGGACACCTCGGGGTCCGCCCAGCCCCGGACGGTGATCCGCGTCTCCTCGCCGGGAAGCAGCGTGACCAGGCCGCGGTCCGCCTCGGCGTCGGGCCCCAGCCGGTCGGCCTGGAGCAGGAGGTCGCGTACCAGAGTCCGCGCCGTGACGACGATGCCTACGGTGTCGGTTCCGGTGACGGTGTCGAGACGTACGTCGTACTGCGGCGCGGGGTAGGCGAACTCCTTGTCGGCCACGGGGAAGTGCACGGCCCGGAGCCCGTCGGCGTCGGCCACGAGGAATTCGCTGGAGGAGTTCTCCTCGGGCAGCAGCGGGCTGGGCACCGCCCTTCTGGTGACGCTCCGCGGGCCCGCCGCCAGCTCCATGGGCGACTCGTACAGTACGGTTCCCTCCGCGTTCATCCGGCGCAGGACGATCGTCGTGCGCCATTCGGAGCCGGACTGGTTGTCGAGGGCGAGCACGGGGCCGTCCCCGGTGGGGACGAGGGTGAGCAGGCGGTCGGCGTAGACGCGCCGCAGCTCGTGGTAGAGGGGCTTGAGCCGGCCGTCGCCGTCGATGGCCGCCCACGAGCTGACCGGCCAGCAGTCGTTGAGCTGCCAGACCACGGCGCCCGCGCACACCGGCCAGTTCGCCCGCCAGTGCTCGATGCCCGCGGCGACGGCGCGTGCCTGGACGACCTGGGCCAGGTAGTGCCACCGGTCGAAGTCGCCCTCGGGAAGCCCGAAGTGACGCTCGATGCCGCGGTTCAACTTGCCGTTGCCGTCCGCCGCCTTCTGGTGATGCAGCATGCCGGGGGAGTCCGGGGCGAGCGGCTCGCCGGGCAGTGCGCGGTGGAGCGTCGCGAGGGCGGGGGGAGCCTGCCAGCCGAACTCCGCGCAGAAACGGGGCACGTCCGCCCGGTACTCGGCGTAGTCCTGACGGTTCCACACCTCCCACGAGTGATGGGTACCGTGCCGGGGGTCGTTGGGATGGTGGTCCCACGACCCGGACCAAGGGCTGCCCGCCGTGTACGGGCGGGTCGGGTCCAGCTCCGCGACGATCCTGGGCAGCAGCCCGAGGTAGTAGCCCTCGCCCCAGGAATCGCCGGCCAGCGGCTGCTCCCAGTCCCAGTCCCGGAACCCCCAGAGGTTCTCGTTGTTGCCGTTCCACAGCACGAGACTGGCGTGCGGCATCAGGCGGACAACGTTGTCGCGTGCTTCCGCCTCGACCTCTCCGCGCAGTGGCTGTTCCTCCGGATAGGCGGCGCAGGCGAAGAGGAAGTCCTGCCAGACCATGAGGCCCAGCTCGTCGCACACGTCGTAGAACGCGTCGTCCTCGTAGAGGCCACCGCCCCAGACGCGGATCAGGTCGATGTTGGCCTCGGCGGCCTGGGCCAGCCGCTTCCGGTAGCGCTCCGGAGTGACCCGGGACGGCAGGACGTCGTCGGGGATCCAGTTGGCCCCGCGCACGAAGATCCGCAGGCCGTTGACGACGAAGGTGAAGCCGGTGCCATGGGCATCCGTGGCGCGGTCGATCTCGACCGTACGGAAGCCGATGCGCTGTGTCCGGGCGTCGAGCGGGTCGCCGTGCTCGTCGAGCAGCGTCATGCCGAGCTCGTACAGCGGCTGTTGGCCGTACCCTCGGGGCCACCACAGGGCGGGTTCCGCCACATCCAGGCACAGGACCGCTTCGTCGCCCTCGAAGGCGACCTCCGCCTCGGCACCGGCCACGGTGGCGCGGAGGGTCAGCGGACGGCCGGCGCCGTTCGCGGTGCGCTCGGTGCGCACCCGCAGTTCGACGCGGCCGGTGGTGCCGTCGACCGAGACGAGGGGACGGACCTCGGCAAGGCGGGCGGTGGACCAGTGTTCGAGGCGCACCGGCCGCCACATGCCCGCGGTCACGACGGTCGGGCCCCAGTCCCAACCGAAGCTGCAGGCCATCTTCCGGATGTACTGGAAGGGCTCCGGGTAGGCGTTCGGGCGTTCCGCGGTCAGGGCGCGGACGCGTTCCGCCTCGTCGTAGGCCGACGCGAACCGTACTTCGAGGGGTCCGGTGCGCCCCGTGACGTCGAAGCGGTGGACGCGGTGCATATTGCGCGTGGTGCCGAGGGGCTCGTCGGCGAGGACGATCTCGGCGGCGGTGTCGAGCCCCTCGAAGACCAGGTCGGTACGTTCGTGTTCGCTGTCGTGGTGCAACTCGGTCACGTACGACCAGGTCTGTCGTCCCACCCAGGCGATCTCGGTCTCGTTGCGACCGATGAAGGGATCGGGGATGACCTGGGCGGCGAGCAGGTCGGTGTGGACGCAGCCGGGGACGTGGGCGGGCAAGTGCGCGTCCGCGTGGCGCAGACTCCAGCCCTCGTGCAGCTGGGTGACGTCCTTCATGGTGTGCGGCTCCAATCGACTGGCGGCTGGGGTGCGTGTAGCGGGGTGGCGTACCGACCTTGCGGATCACCGTACTGTCCGTGTACCGGCGACGGGAGGGACGGTTCGGGCGGAGGGGCCAAGGTGCTTCCTGGGACCCTGACTTCTCGCGTCCCGTGCCATGCGGTGGGCGGCCGGGCGGCTCATCGGTCCCCGTCCGAGGAGGGGACCGATGAGCCGCTCGACGAGACCGTGTGGCCCTGGGGGACGGTTACCGCGCTAACGGGTGCCGTGGCCCTGGTCGGCGCCCATGTTCGGCGGGTTGCCGACCCGGTTTCCGTACAGGTCCCGGCCGGGGGAGCCCGGGACGGGGACGCCCGCGCGCAGGGCGGGGGAGCCGTGCCGCAGCCGCAGGCCGAGGGGCAGCGGGCCGGTGGGGTCGGAGAGCAGCGGGTCGGCGGTGGTGCCACCGGGGTTCGCGGGCGCGTCCGCCGTGTTCACGAGGTCGTTGTGGGAAAGGGTGACGCTGCCGCTGCGCAGCTGGAAGGAGGCGGTGCCGGGGCCCTTCTTGACCACGATGTTGTTCTCGAAGGCGATCCCGTGCCGCTCGGTCGTGTTCTCGTTGACGACGGTCTGGCTGACGCCTGCGCCGATATGGATCGTGTTGTTGTGGAAGCGGACGCCTTCGAAGGAGCCGCGGCAGGTCTCGATGCCTCGGAAGTGGTCGTCGCGGCTGACGTTGTAGCGGATCACGGCGTCGCCGAGGGTGCCGGTGGCGGTGCAGACGAGGAAGAAGCCGCCCGCGTTGTCGTGGCTGACGTTGTACTGGAAGACGGTGCCGAAGGTGCCCTCGTCGACGTCGTACGCCATGCCGTCGCGGGTGGTCTCGCCACCGGACACCTCGTTGTACTGGAAGACGGTGTTGTCCGCGTTCCAGGGCCACATGCCCGCGTTGTAGCCGGCGGAGCGCCGCTGGAATCCGTCGAGGCGGTTGTGCTCCACCAGCGTTCCGTCGGTGGCGGTGATGACGATGCCGTCGCCGCCGAGGTCCTTCAGTGTGTTGCCGCGGACCACGACGCGGGTGGAGGGCAGGTAGCCGGGGCCGTTCGGGTCGTAGTCGCCGTGCACCGGACGGTTGTTCCAGGTGGACGCGAAGTAGATGCCCTCCCGGTCGACGGTGCGGACGGTGTTGCCGGAGACGAGCACGTCGTCGAACCTCGTGGGCACGGCGGAGCCGGTCACCGAGAACAGGATGCCGGCGGAGCCCTCCGTTCCCTTGGTGTCGTCGCCGAGGATGTCGTGGATGTCCAGCCCGGTGAGCCGGTAGTGGGTGCCGGTGCCGTAGTCCTGGAGCTGGACGCGGACCCCGCGCTTGTTGCGGCCGGGGTTGCCGGAGTTGGTGATCTCCAGGTTGCTCGCCTCGACCCACTGGGTGTTGCGCAGCAGCAGGGTCTCGGGGTTGCCGTTGCCGTCGATCACCGGCTTCGCGCCCTGCCCGTACGCGCCGATCACCATGGGGCTGCCCGGCCGCCCGGTGCCCTGCGGGGCGAGGGTGCCGGTGCAGCGGGTGCCGCGTCTGAGCAGGACCGAACTGCCGGTCCTCAAGTGCAGGCGGTTGACCTGGTCCAGCGTCCTCCAGGGCCGTGTGCGGGAGCCGTTCGCCGTTCCGGTCGAGGCTGCGCAGTCGACGTACTGCACGTGCCGGGAGCTGTCCCGGGACGCGGTCGTCGCGGAGGCGGCCGGTGCCGTGGACGCCGCCAGGGCGACGGCCACGAGTGCCGCTCCTGCTGTGCGTACGGCCCGGGAGCGCCAGGGCATGGGTAGGGTCATCGGTCTCCGCTTTCGCTGGGTTGTTTCCCGACACGCTCGGAAAGGGCCGGTCGGGCACGGGCTTCGGTGCGTGCGGTCGTGGTGTACGCCCTGCCTGGGCGTGGCCCGGGTCGTCGCCCCTGGGGCTGCTGCGGGGCAACGACCCGGAGATGCCGTCGCCTGATCCGGCGCCGCAGTCGAGGTCGAAGTCGAGGCCGAGGTCGACGGCGGGGATACGGGCGGTGCCAGGTGGGGCCGGGAAACGGGAAGGTGCTTCTCCTGGCCGGGCCTGCTCGGTCCGCACCGGTCCGCTGTATCCGCCCGGTCCGCCCGGTGCACTCGGCTCAAGGCAGGGAATCGGCGTCCGACATCGATGTCAACCCTCGACCGGCGACACGTGTCCGCCGTCCCGACCGTCCCGACCGCTCCGACCGCTCCGACCGCCCCGGACCCGCTCCGGTGACGGGGACGCCCCGTTCTACCGGATGCTGAGTTCCACCCTCAGTGGCCGGTGGTCGGAGACCGCCACGTCCAGAACCTTGGCGCGCCGGGCCTGGACGCCCTTCGAGGTGAACACGTAATCGATCCGCTCATGCGGATTCACCGAGTCGTACGTGAACCCGCTGCCCCTCCCGGCCACCGGCCAGGTGTCGGTCAGCCGCTTGGTCATTGCGGTGATCTCCTCGCTGCCCGGCGTCGTGTTGAGGTCGCCCACCAGCACCGTGGGAAGACGGGAGCTGTTCACGATCGCATTGACCGCCGCCACCTGCGTCAGTCGTTCGGCCTGCGAGGTGTCTTCGAGATGGGTGTTCAGGAAACGCAACTTCTCTCCCCGTACCAGGAGGTCCGCCTCCAGCAGGCCCCTCTGCTCGCCCGCGTCCGAACGGGGCAGGAGCGTGTTGCGGGAGTTCACGATCGGGAAGCGGGAAAGGACCGCCGTCCCGTACCGGCGTCGCGGATCGCCCGGCTTCTCCGGGTCCAGGTCGAGGTTGGCACCGTACACCAGGTGCAGGCCCAGGCGCTTCGCGAGCCAGGCCGCCTGGTCGACGAAGTCGCTGCGCGAGGCGAAGTGCCGGTCCACCTCCTGCAGGCCGATCACATCGGCCCCCGACTTCCGCACCGTCTCCGCGACCCGCTCCAGATGCAGCACGTCGTCCGGATCCGCACCGTGGTGAATGTTGAACGTCATCACCGTCACGCCGCGTCCGGGCGACGACCCCCGGGTTTCCGATGTCGATGCCGAAGCCGTCCCGGTGGCGGCCGAAGCCGTCACCGCGGTCAGAGCGGCTACCACGAACAACGCACATCTGTCCCACGCACGAGACACACCACACCTCCGAATCGCACAGAAAGTGAACGCCAACCCGCAGCGTTCCGAAGGTGGTTGAACATAACCGCACTCAGTCAAACACTCAACTGGCGAATTGATCACGGAAGTTGCATACGGGATGTTGTGTCGGGATAGTCCGCTATGGGGAGTGCGGATCTTGGTCGTGCAGATCTCTTGACGTCGCGGCATCGCGGCCCGAACATATCCAAGGTCCTTTAACTAAAGGGTCTTTACTTATCCGGAGGCGAACTCAGTGACCGATCCGTTCCAGCCGCCGACCGACCCCCGCCGCCGCGCCGATCGCGGGCTGGCACGGGTCTCCGCGCGTCGGCAGCCGCCCGAACGGACCAAGGCGAGCACGCTGGACAGCAGGGTCCACAACCGCACACTGGTCCTGGCGACGCTGTACCACCGGGGCGCGATGAGCAGGTCGGAGATCGCACGGACCCTGGGGCTCACCGCTCCCACGGTCTCGACGCTCGTCGCCGACCTCGAAAGCGACGGGCTCGTCGTCGACACCGGCCCGCGCAAGGGCAACCGGCTCGGCAAGCCGGCGAACGTGATGCGGATCGACGACGACGCCGCCCACATCCTCGCCCTGGACCTCTCCGGCAGCGACCACTTCAGCGGTGCGGTCCTCAACCTCCGGGGTGAAGTGGTCCGGCGCACCCGTGTGCGGTATGGGGACGCCGTCGGCGAACGTGCCGCCGAACTGGTGTTCCAGCTCGTCGGGGAGCTGATGGACCTGGCGCCCCGGCGCGTCCTCGGCATCGGAGTCGGCTCGCCCGGCATCGTCGGCGACGCCGGAGTCATCCATCACGCTGCTCACCTGGGCTGGAGCGAACTTCCCCTCGCCGCACAGCTCTCCGGGCGTTTCGGCGTACCGGCCCATGTCGGCAACGACGTGAACATCGCCGCGCTCGCCGTGCTGCGCTTCCGCGACACCAGGACACAGAACCTCATGGTCATCACGATCGAGCACGGCGTGGGCGCGGGCCTGATCGTGGGCGGCGAACTCGTCGAGGGCGAACAGTTCGCCGCGGGCGAGATCGGACACGTGACCGTCGACGAGAACGGCGATCCCTGCGTCTGCGGACACCGAGGATGTCTGGAGCCGCTGATCGACGCGACCGAACTGCGCAGCCGTATGGCCGGCCGGGACCCGGCCGGTCGCGACGCCGTACTCGCCGACGCGGGCCGGGCCCTGGGCACCGTGCTCGCACCGATCAGCAGCGTCCTCAACCTCAACGAGATCGCCCTGCTGGGCCCGCCGGACCTCATCGAGGGCCCCTTCCTCGACTCCGCGACCGCGGTGATCCGGGCCCGCACCTATGCCCCCATCAGCGCCTCACTGACCATGCGTTCGCTCGCCGGTGACCCGGACCTCATCCTGCTCGGCGGAGCGGGCATGGTCCTCTCCGGCGAACTGGGCGTGTGGTGAGGACGCGAGTCCTCCGCCCACCGGCTCTTCCGCTCTTCCGCACTTCCGTCCCAGCTTCTTCCACTCCAGGAGTTCCCATGACACATAAAGGCCTGCGGCACAGTGCACTCGTGGCCGCCGCCCTGACCGTCGCCCTCGGCGCGAGCGCCTGTTCGGGGTCGGCCGGCAGAGGCCCGGGAGGTGACGACAAGCCCCGGGCGGTCCCCGTCGTCAAGGGCGAGGGCAAGACCCTGACCGTGTGGGTGATGGACGGCGACTACTCCGACGCCACGCTCAAGGCGATGAAGGAGCAGTTCACCCGGCAGACCGGTGCCGAGGCGAAGGTGGAGGTCCAGAACTGGGACGGCATCACCACCAAGATCACCACAGCACTCGCCACCTCGACCCCGCCCGACGTCATCGACATAGGCAACACGCAGGTGGCGAGCTTCGCCGCCAGCGGGGGACTGATGGACCTCACCCCGTACACCAAGGACCTCAGACAGGGCCAGTCCTGGCTGGCCGGTCTCGAAGAGCCCGCGACGGTGGACGGGCGACTGTACGCCGTGCCCTCTTTCGCGGGCGCCCGCGCGGTGATCTACAACAAGAAGATCTGGGCCGCGGCGGGAGTGAAGAAGGCCCCCGCCACCCTCGACGAACTGACCAGCGCCCTGCGCAGGATCCGGGCCGCCAACCCCGCCTCCGACTTCTCGCCCTTCTACCTGCCGGGCCGGTACTGGCACACCGGTGTGCAGTTCGTGTGGGACGCGGGCGGCGACATCGCGGCGAAGAAGGGCTCCACCTGGAAGGGAGCGCTCGGAACCGAAGCGGCACAGCGGGGTCTGAACGCGTACCGGAAGTTCCAGAACGAGTTCTCCGCACCGTCCACACGCACCATCGACACCCTCAACCCCGACCAGACCCGGGTCTTCGCGGACGGCAAGGCGGCCGCGATCAGCGCGACCAACGCCACGATCGCGCTCATCAAGAAGGCCAACCCCGCCTTCAAGGAATCCGACCTGGGAACCTTCCCGTTCCCTGGCGGGTCCGGCACGTCCCAGCCCGTGATGCTCGGCGGCTCCGACTGGGCCGTTGCCGCCAAGAGCGGCCACGCGGACCTCGCCCTGCAATGGGTGAAGACCGCGACCGCACCGGCCGTGCAGAAGCAGTGGGTGGCCGGCCACGACGGCTGGATCCCGAACAGCACGGGCGCGGTCGAGGCCGCCCGCGGCGAGGCGGCCCCCCTCTTCCGGGGCTTCTTCGACGCGGCCCTGCGGTCCAAGGCCACCCCGGCCGCCGCCGACTGGGCGGAGCTGGAAGGCAACAAGGACATCGACAAGGTGTTCTCCTCCATCGCCTCCGGGACCAGCAACCCGAAGCAGGCGGCCGACACCTTCGACGAGACGGCGGGCAAGGTACTCAATGCCCGGCACTGACCAGACCCTCCGCGGCAACCCCGAGGCGGCGATCCCACCCCCCGGACCCGGGCACACCGCCGACGTCCCGCCGCCGCGCCCCGGAGCCACCGCCATCCGCTCCGCGTCCGCACGCCACCGCGGACCATGGGTGGCCTGGGGGCTGCTGACCCCCGCCGGGCTGGTGATGCTGGCCGTCACCGTCGCGCCGATCGCCTTCCTCGTCTACGCGTCGTTCACCGACTACGACCAGCGCTCCCTGTTCACCGGCGCGTTCGACGTCGTCGGCACCCGCCAGTACACCGACCTCCTGGCCGAGCCCGAGTTCTGGTCCTCCCTGACCAGGACCGTCGCCTTCACCACCGCGATGGTGGCGGGCAGCATCGCGGTCGGCATGGGCGTCGCCCAACTCCTCACCCGGCTCGGGTCGGCGATGCGCATGACCGTCACCGTCGTCCTCATCCTCGCCTGGGCCATGCCGACGGTCGCCTCCTCCCTCGTATGGAAGTGGCTCTTCCAGCCGGGATACGGCGTCGTCAACTGGATGCTCACCCGCACCGGCCTGTTCGGCGACATGACCAACACCGACTGGTCGAACAGCGCGTCCCTGGCCTATCTGTCCATCTGGCTGCTCATCGTCTGGCAGGCCGTCCCCTTCATCGCACTCACCCTCTACGCGGCACTGAGCCAGATGCCGTCCGAGGTGCAGGAGGCCGCCCGGCTCGACGGGGCCGGCGAGTGGCGCGTGTGGTGGTCGATCACCCTCCCCTTCCTCCGGCCCACCCTCACACTGGTCACCCTGATGTCCGTGATCTGGGACTTCAACGTCTTCAACCAGATCTGGCTCGTCTCCGCCGGAGGACCCGACTCCGCGACGACCACACTGGGAGTCTTCGCCTACCGAACGGCCTTCGTCGCCTTCCGGGTCGGCCAGGGAGCGGCGCTCTCCGTCATCACGACCGCGATACTGCTCGCCGTCACCGCCCTGTACATCCGACGCCTGCTGCGCTCCGGGGAGGACCTGTGACCAAGCTCCGCGCCCGCCGCACCCGCTCCACCGCGACCCGGGGCAGGCTGCTCGGCAACAGCCTGGCGGTCGTGTTCTGCCTCGTCTGGATCTTCCCGGTCTACTGGATGGTCAACACCGCGCTCAAGCCCCGCTCCGAGGCGATGACGGCGACACCGCACTTCTGGCCTTCCTCGCCCACCCTGCACAACTTCGACGTCGCGCTCAACCGCACGGGCTTCTGGACGAACCTGGGCAACAGCCTGCTCGTGGTCGGCGCCACCGTGATCGTCGCCGTCGTGCTCGGCATGTTCGCCGCGGCCGCCGTCTCACGGTTCCGGTTCCGCGGCCGGCGCACCGTCATGGTCGCGATCCTCGTCGCGCAGATGCTGCCGGGGACAGCCCTGCTCATCCCCACGTTCCTGGTCTTCAACGAGGCCGGGCTGCTGGGCACGTACACGGGCCTGGTGCTCGCCTACCTCGCGCTGGCACTGCCGTTCTCGATCTGGGTGATGCGCGGGTTCTTCGCCGCCATTCCCGTCGAGATCGAGGAGGCCGCCCGGATCGACGGCGCGTCGACCTGGCAGATGCTCTGGAAGATCCTCTTCCCGCTGGTGCTGCCCGGTGTGGTCGCGTCGAGCATCTTCGCCTTCATCGCCGCCTGGAACGACTACCTGATCGCCTACACGTTCATGAAGGACCGGGGCCAGTACACCCTGCCGGTGTGGCTGGCCTCCTTCACCAACCCCGCCAGTGGGACCGACTACAGCGCGCAGATGGCCGGTTCGGTCATCTTCTCCCTCCCGGTGGTCGTGTTCTTCCTCCTCATCCAGCGCAAGCTGGTCTCCGGCATGTCCGCCGGAGCAGTGAAAGGATGACCCCTCCGATGTTCCTTCCCCACCCCGCATCGGTACGCACCGGCGACGGAGTGTTCCTGCTCGACGGCGCGACCGCGATCACCGCCGCTCCCGAGCTGCGCCCCACGGCCCGCTGGCTGCAGTCGGTCCTGCGGCCCTCCACCGGACTCGACCTGCCACTCGTGCCCGAGGCGCGCCACGCGATCGACCTGAGGACGGCGCAGGACCTCGGCCCGGAGGCGTACCGGCTCCGGACCACCGCCGACGGTGCCGTCATCGAGGCAGGCGCCCCCGCCGGTGCCTTCTACGGATGCCAGAGCCTGCTGCAACTGCTCCCCGCCGAGGTCCACCGCCGCTCCGAGGTGACCGGGGTGCGGTGGGCCGCGCCCGCCGTGTGCGTCGAGGACGCCCCGCGGTTCGCCTGGCGGGGCACGATGCTGGACGTGGCACGGCACTTCATGCCCAAGCACGACGTGCTGCGCTTCCTCGACCTGATGGCCATGCACCGTCTCAACACACTGCACCTGCACCTCACCGACGACCAGGGCTGGCGGGTGCAGATCCTGCGTCGCCCGAGGCTCACCGAGACCGGCGCGTGGCGGCGCGAATCCCCGCTCGGCGCGTCCCCCGACGCACCGGGGGACGGGCGGCCGCACGGCGGTTTCTACACCCAGGACGACATCCGCGAGATCGTCGCCTACGCGGCACAGCGGCACATCACCGTCGTCCCTGAGATCGACGTCCCCGGGCACTCCCAGGCCGCGATCGCCGCCTATCCCGAACTGGGCGTCGGCGGCGGGCAGTCGGAGGTGTGGACACGGTGGGGGGTCACCTCGCGTGTCCTCAACATGGAGGAGTCGACCGTCGACTTCTACCGCGACGTCCTCGACGAGATCATGGACCTCTTCCCCGGCCCGGTCGTCGGGGTGGGCGGCGACGAGTGCCCCACGACCGAGTGGAGCCAGGACGCGCGGACCCAGGAGCTGATGCGCGAACGCGGGCTGCGGCACGAGAACGAACTGCGCTCCTGGTTCGTACGGCAGCTCGGCGCGCACGTCGTCGCGCGCGGACGCCGCCTGCTGGGCTGGGACGACCTGCTGGAGGACGAGGTGCCGGAGGGGACCGTCGTCGCCTCGTGGCGCGGCATGACCGGCGCCGTCACCGCCGCGCGCAGGGGCCTGTCGGTGATCGCGTGCCCGGACGACCAGGTGTATCTCGACTACCGGCAGTCCGAGCGCACCGACGAGCCGATCCCCGTGTCCGTGCCCGTCACCGTGGAGACGGCGTACGGATTCGAGCCGGTGCCGCCGGGTCTGACGGACGAGCAGCGCGCACGCGTGCTGGGAGGCCAGGCCAACATCTGGACCGAGCACATGGACTCGCCGCGGACCGTCGACTACTTCGCGTTCCCCCGCCTGTGCGCTGTCGCCGAGGCGCTGTGGAGCACCCGCGAGCGCCGGTACGAGGAGTTCAGGGGCAGGCTGGACCACCATCTGGCCCGCCTGGACGCCGTCGGTGTCGAGTACCGGCGCGAGACCGGCCCCCTGCCGTGGCAGACCCGCCCGGGTATCGAGGGCCGGCCGAGCACCCCCGCCGAGCGGGAGTCCTTCATCGACGTGCTGGTGGCCGGCATCACGTCGTAGGAGGCACGGTCGCGCGCATGCCGAAGCGGCCCTCGAAGGAGCGGAGGCCCCGGCACATCGACCGGGGCGGCAGCCCCCGGGCGCACAGGGTCCGGGCGGCGGCCGTACGCCGTCGGCCCGGACCCTCGCCGGTCAGACCTCCGGTGACAGCCCGTCGTCCACGGGAACGTCCCGGGGCTCCAGCGTGAGCCCGGAGTTCCTGGCCTGTTCGAGGATCAGGGCGGCGAAGTCCTCCTCGACGTGCCCGGCGCCGATGGCACTCGCGACGAGTTGGGCGGTGGCGGCGGCGAGCGGCATCGGGACCTGCAACTCGCGGGCCGCCGCCAGCCCCAGGTCGAAGTCCTTGCGCAGCAGCGGCATGGTGAAGGTCGGGCTGAAGTCCAGGTTCACCAGCGCGGGCGACTTGTAGCGGGTGTAGGCCGAACCCATCACGGAGTCGTTGAGGAATTCCAGGAAGGCGGTGCGGCTGACACCGCCCTTCTCCGCGAGGACCGTGATCTCGGCGAGCGACTGGGTGACGACACCGAGGAAGACATTGTGCGCGATCTTGACGAGACGGGCGACTTCGCCCTCACCGACGTAGGTCACTCCGCGTCCCAGCTGCGCCAGCAAGGGCTCGACCCGGTCGAAGACCTCCCGCGAGCCGGAGACCGCGACGGTCAGTCTGCCCGCGGCGACCACTTTCGGGTTGCCGCTCACCGGGGCCGCCAGGAACCCGGTCCCGCGCCCGGCGGCCGCTTCCCGGATGAGCGCGGACACCTGCGTGGACACCGTGGAACTGTCGACGAGCACCCCCGGAGCGGCGTCCGGCGAGGTGAGCACGCCGCCGGGACCCGTGGTGACCGCCTCCAGGTCGGACGAGGCGGAGACCGTGGTGAAGACGACGTCCCGGTCGGCCAGATCGGCCGGCCGGTCGACGATCGTGGCTCCCCGCCCGGCCAGCGGCTCGGCCTTGGCACGGGTCCGGTTGAAGACCGCCACGTCGTGCCCCGCGTCCAGCAGCCGAGCGGCGAGCCGGAACCCCATGCGGCCTGTCCCGATCCAGCCGACGCGCGGGCGTTCCTGGGCTGTGTACGTCACTTCTGTACCTCGATCCTGGAAGGCGGCTCGACCTGTGCGCCCGTACCACACGGGCCGGACCGCGGCATACGACCGACAAGAGGCCGACCCGCGCCGGCCCCTGCGCCAGCTTGCACGACCATCCGGCCCGGCCCCGGGCGGTGCGGCCGCGAACCCGCCCGACCACACCCGTATGCGAGCGGACGCGCGTCCGCGTCGGCTCACACGCGCCCGGCCGCCGTGGCGACGGGCAGCCTGACCCCGGGCGTACGCCCCGGTGCAACGTGGCCCGGGGACGGCCGACGGCCACCCTCGTGGACGGGCTGCCGTCAGGGCGCATCCGCGGTCGGCAGTTCCCCGCGCAGCAGGGCCAGGCCCAGGGGCGTCCCCGTCCGGCGCCCTGTACGACCCGTGCCTCGAAGGGGACGTCCACAGCGGCTACTTCTGCGCCTGCTCCGGGACGAGCTACGGGGGAAGCGAGATCAAGATGTACACCTGCCAGTCCTATGGCATCCCCTGGGACGGCAACGGGTCGTGGATCAACGACCAGACACCTGGCACCGAGGCCCGCTTCTACCGCAACAACGGGTCCCTGCTCTACACCACGCCGGCACCGTACAGCTCCACCCCGAACTACTCGACGTGGACGAACGTCCATACGATTCGGCCCTGCTGAGGGCCTGAGGGCCTGGCGGCCCGACAGCCGTCGGGTGAACGGGTGCCGCGGTTCCTCGGCGTTCGCATCACGCGGCTCCCGGCGCGGAGGCGGCGGGGGCCCGTTCCGCGGCCGGGCAGGCCCCGGGCATGCCGAGGACTGCGCCGGGCGCAGGCGGGAGCCGCCCCCCTCACCCGCTCATGGGGCCGTCTCGGCCGTCACCCGCGCGGCCGCCGGGCCCTCCCGACGCGGCGGCCGGGGGCGGATAGTCCTCGACGGTCACGGAGTTGTAGAGGCGCGCGCTCCTGGTACCGAGGCGGACGAGGGCCCGGCCGGGGGCCGCGGGAAGAGCGGAGATCAGGCGCGCGCCCTGGGCCAGTCCCCACACGCCGAGGCGGGACGTGGGGATCAGGGTCTTCGCCGCGCTCAGCGCGGACGCGCGGCTGCCGTGCACATGCTCCGCCATCAGGCGCTCGTAGGCGGGGAAGGCGCGTTCGTGGTCGCCGCGCGCCCGTGCCAGCTCTCCGGCGAGGACGTACGCCCCGACGACGGCGAGGCTGGTGCTGCCGCCCACGGCCGGCCCGGGACAGTAGCCCGCGTCCCCGACGAGCGTCACCCTGCCCAGCGACCAGGAGTCCATGCGGAGCTGGGTGATCGAATCGAAGTAGAACGCCGGGGTGCGGTCGAGCCCGTCCAGCCATCGGTCCACATCGGTGTGCATACCGGCGAACGCACCGCGCAGCAGTTCCTTCTGCCGACGCACGTCGTGGTGGTGGCAGTCGAGCTCGTGCTCGCTCCGGAACAGGAACAACGCCCGCGCGTCGCCGAGGTGCCGTGCCCCGTACATGCCGGCGGTGCGGCCGACACCGACGTGGAGGAGGAGCTCCCCGTCGAGGCCGGAGGCGTTCGGCAGGCTCACCACCCCGAAGTAGGCCCCGATGAAGGAGCGGAAGCGGGACTCGTCGTCGAAGACGAGGCGGCGCACGTTGGAGTGCAGCCCGTCCGCACCGACGACGAGGTCGAAACGGCGCGGCGCCGCATTCTCGAACCGGACCTCGCCGTCGGGCGAGATCGCGGTGATCGAGTCGCCGAAGACGTACTCGACGTCGTCGCGCGCGGCATCGTAGTAGATCGCGCTCAGGTCGTCGCGCATGATCTCCACGTGCCGGTCGGAGGCGGCGCCGAAGACCTTGGCCAGATCCGCCCGGACCGGACGCCGTGAGCCCTCCGGATGGACGGTCATCCGGTTCGTGCCGGTGGCCCGCTCCTCGATCCGCGGGAGCACGCCCATCTTCTCCGAGATCTCCACCGCGGGCCGGAACAGGTCGACCGCGTGGCCGCCGGACCTGCGCAGGGCCGGCGCGTGCTCCACGACGGTGACGGAGAAGCCGTGCCTGGTGAGCCAGTAGGCCAGCACCGGACCGGCGACGCCGGCGCCGGAGACGAGGATCCGCGGGGCACGCCTCGTTTCCATTCAGCCCTCCCGTACGCAGTGGACCGCGGTGAAGGCCAGCAGGGGCGTCGCGGTCCGCGGCGGATCCTCCAGCAGCGGCGAATGCCCGAGACCGGGCAGGAACACGATCTCCGCACCCGCGACGGCGCGGTAGTCGAGGGCCGACGAGGACCGCCATCTGCGGTCGTCCTCGCCGAAGAGCACCAGCAGCGGCTTGCCCAGGCCCGCCAGCCGGTCCGGCAGCGGCCGCTGCTCCAGGTAGGAACGGGTGGCGTCCATCGTGGTGAGGAACGTGTGCAGGGTCATCGCGCGCACATCGTCCAGGAGCTCTTCCGGGACCCGGTAGCCCGTACGGCTGAAGCCCGTGCTCGCCATCCGCCGGAGCTGCTCGTCGGTCGGTGGCCACTGCGAGGGGCCGCCCGCGGCGGACCCGGATCCGATCAGGGCGCCCAGACCGGGGCCGGTGTTGATGAACGCGAGCGCGGTCACCAAGCCGGGCCGCTGCTCGGCGAGGGAGGTGGCGACCACACCGCCGCTGGAATGGCCGACGACCACGGCGTGCTCGACGCCGAGCAGGTCCAGCGCCGCACCCGCCCGACGCGCCTGGTCGGGGACCGAGTAGCCGCCATCGGCCGGTTTGGCCGACCGGCCGTGGCCGAGCAGGTCCAACCGGATGACGCGGTGAGCCCCGGTCAGCAGCGGAACCAGCGCGTTCCACGAGCGGGTCGAGGACGCGGACCCGTGGATGAGCAGGAGCGCGGGGGCGTCGCGGGGGCCGTCCTGGCAGACGTGGATGTCACCGCCGTCCAGGGGCAGGAAGGAACTCTCGGCGGCCTCGGCGCCGCCGTTCACGTACGAACCGCCGTCGGAATCAGTCATGCGCCCACTGTCCTTGCCGGTACGCGGCGGGGGATTGGACAAATGTTCCCCATGACCGGCTCGCGTAGCATGAGAGCATGCGGGCTTTCGAGCACGGCGCGGCCATGTGGGGGGTCGAGCGCCCGGAACCGCCCGGCCGGGTGGCCGGTGTCACCATGGCCGGATTCCGGGTCCAAGATCTGGCAGCGCTCCGGATAGTCCCGCACCCGTCCGTGACGCTGCTCCTGGAGTTCGGCGCCGGTTCGCCCGTCCTCGACTGTGCCGCAGGTCAGCAGCGGGGAAGCATGGCCGCCGGGCCCGGTCTCGGGTCCACCGGCGCGGTCCGGGCCTGGGGGAGGAACGTCGAGTGCGTACAGGTACGCCTCTCCCCGGTGGCCGCACGCGCCATCCTGGGTGTCTCGCCCGCCGAACTCGACGGCGCCGTCGTGCCGTTGGACGACTTGTGGGGCCGGGAAGCGGCACGGACGTGCGAGCGGCTCGGCGAGACCTCGTCGTGGCAGGGCCGCTTCCTGCTGGCGGAGGCGCTGCTCGCCCGGCGCCATGAGTCGGGGCCGCCGGTGGACCCGGAGGTGGCCTGGGCCTGGCGACGGATCGTCGCGAGCCATGGCCTCATCCGGGTCGACGGACTCGCGGACGAGGTCGGATGGAGCCGCAAGCGGCTGTGGTCCCGATTCCGGTCACAGCTCGGCCTGCCGCCCAAACGGGCCGTGCGGCTCGTCCGCTTCGATCACGCCGCTCACCGCCTGGTCGCCGGTGAACGCGCGGCCCGAGTCGCGGCCGACGCCGGTTACGCCGACCAGTCGCACCTCCACCGGGACGTCATGGCGTTCACCGGGGCGACCCCCGCGACCGTGGCCGACGAGCCGTTCCTCGCCGTGGACGACATCGCGTGGCCCGGTCGCGGAAGCGCCCACCGTCCCCACCTCACCAGGGACTTCGGGACCGGCCCACGACCGGGAACGGGACGGCCGCCGCCGTAGGCCCGTCCCGGCCCGGGGGACCGTCCTTCGCCCGGTCACGACGCGCGACGCCGTCGGCCGGACGGCGGTCGCGGCCCGCCCCGGACGGGTCCCGGCGCGGGCCGCGCCGGTCAGAGCGTGGCCGCGTACGGATCCCGGTCCGCTGGAACCAGCGGTATGGTGCCGGCCCGGCTGACGACGTGCTCCGTCTCCCCGGACACGACGGACCGGCCGATCGCGGTGAGCGCGTCCAGGACATGGTGGCCGAGGTCTCCGGTGGCGATGTGCGGTTCACCGGCGCGGAGCGAACGGGCCATGTCCAGTACCCCCAGCCCGCGGCCCGCCTCGGTGCCGACGGACTCGACCCGCTCCCACTCCGCCGCGCCGTCCGCGCCCCGGCCCCGGGTGATCCGCACCTCCCCGGCGAACGTGTTGGGGTCGGGGACGATCAGGGTGCCCTCCGTCCCGGTGATCTCCACGACCCCGCTGCGCACCAGGTGGGAGTCGAAACTGTAGACGCTCTGACTGGTGGCCCCGCTCTCGAACGTGGCGAGCACCGAGACATGGGTCGGGACTGTGACGGCGAATTCCGTACCGGCGCGGTCTCCCGCCCTGATGGTGCGGACCTTGCGCCCGGTGGTGCCGACGGCGGACACCCGCGTCACGGAACCGAACAGGCAGACCAGCGTCGTCAGGTAGTAGGGCCCCATGTCGAACAGGGGTCCGGCGCCCTCGGCGAAGAGGAACTCCGGGCTGGGGTGCCAGGCGTCGGGGCCGGGGGTCTGCATGAAGGTCTGCGCCGACAGCACGGCGCCGATGTCCCCGCGGGCGATCGCCCGACGCGCCGTCTGCACACCCGGGCCGAGGACCGTGTCCGGAGCGACCCCCACCCGCAGCCCGGCCGCAGCCGCCCGGTCGAGCAGCGCGCGTGCTTCGAGCGGCTCCACGGCGAGGGGCTTCTCCGACCACACGTGCTTGCCCGCATCGACGGCCGCAGTGCTGACACCGGCGTGAGCGGCGGGAACGGTCAGGTTGACGACTATCTCGACCCCGTCGTGCGCGAGGACGTCCTGAGCCGTGCCCCACGCGCCGACGCCGTGCCTCCGGGCCTGGGCCTCGGCGCGGTCGACGGCGATGTCGCCGACGATCAGTACGTCCGTGTCGGGGAACCGGCCGAGCGTGGAGAGGTACTGCTCGCTGATGTTGCCGGCGCCGATGACGCCGACACCGACCGGACCGGAACGGAGGCTCATCAGACGATTCCCTTCTTGTGGAGGTAGGCGACGGAACCCGCGACGCCCTCGAACATGTCGCCCGCGTAGTGGTCGAACTCCACGATCACCCAAGCGGTGCCGGGCGCGACGGCCAGGGCGGCGTCCACCGGGATCTCGCCCTGCCCCGCCGGTACCTGCCGGGTCAGGGCGATGTCGAACGGGGCGCCCGACGTGTGCGGATCGTCGATCACGGCACCGTCCTTGATGTGCAGCGCCCGTACGCGGGAGCCGAGCCGGCGCAGCAGCCCGACCACGTCCCTGCCGCCGGCCGAGGCCCAGTAGATGTCCACCTCCAGTCCCACCTCGGCGTCGAGCCGCCTGACGAAGCGGTCGTAGGCGTTCACGCCGTCGATGGTGGGGGTGAACTCCTGCGCGTGGTTGTGGTAGCCGACCCGGAGCCCGTGGTCGGCAGCGAGGGAGGCCGCTTCGTTGAGAAGCGAGGCGGTCCTGTCGATCTCCCGTGCCTCGGCCCAACGGGCGGCGGGCACCATCGGTTCGAACACCGTCTCCAGGCCGAGCATCTGCGCCGCGTCGAACGTACGGCGCAGCATGTCCGGTGTCCGGTCGGGGGCAGCGAGGGCGGCGTGCCCCGTGCGTGCGGTCAGCCCGTGCCGGGCGAGGGCGTCCGCGAGTTCCTGGGGACGGTCGACGAAGTCGAAGACCTCGATATTGCACAGCCCGAGCTCCCCGAGGCGGGCCAGGGTGCCTTCCTCGTCGGTGCGGAGCTGGTCGCGCAGGGAGTAGAGCTGGAGTGACAACCGGGATGCGGGCATGCGGTGTCCCTTCGGGTTCAACAGTGGGTTGCGGGTCGAACGGTGGGCGGCGGCGGCACGGGGCCGGTCCGCGTGGGACGGTACGGTCGGCCGGAGCGGCGGGGCCCGGCCGGGCACGGGGGCCAGGGGCCGGGGCGTCGCCGGTTCCGGCCCGATCGCGTCACACGGCCGCGTCCGGCGCGGCGTCCAGGGCCGTGACGTCGAACAGGTGGACTCGCTCGGGGTACGACGGCGGGCACTGGAGTCCCGCGTGCGCGAGGGCCGCGCCGGTCAGGACGACGCCCCGCACGTCGGTGCCGAACCGCTCCGGTCCGGCCTGCGCCCGTGTGCCGCCGCCCGCCCGCACCGGCCTGATCCGGTACCGGCGGGCCGGGTCGAGACCGCGGAAGGTGAAGCGGCCCGGCCGGACCACCTCCGAGCGTCCGGTCACCGCGAGGGAGAGCAGGGCACGGCTCCGGTCGGGCGCGATCACGCCCGTCAGGTGCAGGCTGTCGTCCCACGGGTCCTCCCGTACGAGCCGCCCGGTGTGGAGCAGGCCGCGGTAGTGGCGGTACAGGGCGAACCAGTCCCGCAACTCGGCCCGTTCCCGCTCGTCCGCCTCCCGGAGGTCCCACTCGACGCCCATGTGCCCGAAGAGGGCGGTCGCCGCCCGGAACGACAGATCGTGGGTACGGGCCGTGGTGTGGGAGCGGGGCGAGGCTATGTGGGTGCCGAGGAGTTCCAGCGGGACGAGCTGCGCCGTCCAGCGGTTGATCCGCTGGCGTTCCAGGGGGTCGCTGCAGTCCGAAGGCCAGACCCGCTGGGCGCGTTCGAGGACGCCGAGGTCGATGCGCGATCCGCCGGACGAGCACGACTCGATCTCCAACGCCGGGAAGCGGCGGTGCAGTTCGTCCATGAGCCGGTACGCGGCGAGAGTCTGGGCGTGGACGCCGGGCCGCCGGGACGCCCCGTGTCCGGCGTCCACCAGGTCGCGGTTGTGATCCCACTTGACGGCCGCGATGTCGTACTCCGAGAGGATCGCGCTCATGCCGTCCAGGACGTGGGCGAAGGCGCCGGGGTGGCTGAGGTCGAGCACCTGCTGGTGCCGGGAGGGCAGCGGCAGCCGTCCTCCGGTGCCGAGGATCCACTCCGGGTGGGCGCGGGCCTGCTCGGAGTCGGTGCTGACCATCTCGGGTTCGAACCACAGGCCGAACTCCATGCCGAGGGAACGGACATGATCGATCAGCGGGTGCAGTCCGTCCGGCCAGACCTCCGGGTCGACGGTCCAGTCCCCGAGCCCGGCACGGTCGGAGCGGCGCCCGCGGAACCAGCCGTCGTCCAGGACGTACCGCTCGACGCCCACGGACGCCGCGATGTCGGCCAGTTCGGTGAGTACGCCGAGGTCGTGCGCGAAGTACACGGCCTCCCACACGTTGAGCGTGACGGGCCGCGCCGAGGCGGGATGCCCTGCCGAGGCCCGCAGATGGCGGTGGAAGAGAGCCGCCTGCGCGTCGAGCCCGTCGCCGTAGGCCCCGTACAGCCAGGGGCTGGTGTAGCTTGCGCCGGGCGGCAGGACGACCTCGCCCGGCAGCAGGAGTTCGCCGCCGCCCACGACCTGGTCGCCGGTGGCGAGGCGCTCCGCGTAGTGCCGCTGGTTGCCGCTGTGGCCGACGTGGACACCCCAGACCTCTCCGCCGGCGAATCCGAACCCGGGCGTGCCGACGGAGAGCACCAGAGGCGCGTCCGCGCCGGTGCGTCCGCGCCGGTTCTCCCTGACCCAGGCGCCGACCCGGAGGGGCGCCCGCTGGGGGGTGCGTTCCAGACTCCAGCGGCCCGCGAGGTCGAGGACCTCCCGGGCCCGTGCGGGCAGGGGCAACGCGAGGCTCAGATCGTCCAGTTGGAAGTCGTCGGTGCCGGTGTTGCCGAGGCTCGCGCGGGCGCGCAGCAGCCCTTCCTCGTCCAGTTCGAGTTCCACGAGGACCGAGAGCCCGGCCGCGGTGTCCACGCCCCGGACGCGCAGGGAGCGTTCGGTCGTCTCGGGCGGCTCGGTGATGAACAGGGGGGACCAGTCCGCACCGGCGCGGCTGCCGCTGATGCCGGGGCGGCCCAGCCAGGCCTCGCTCGCCTCGGGCAGGACGGCGAGCCGCACCGGACGGTCGGGTCCGTTGGTGGCGACGTCCCGGACGGCACCGAGTACCAGGGCGGTGAGGGCGGCTTCGTCGAGGTCGCCGAGAGGGGCGCCCCAGTGGACGATCTCCGGGAGGCGGTTGTCGCCGAGGTCGACGACGACACTCACCGTCCGGGCGCGCAGGTGAACGATCGAGGCAGCGGGTTCGGGGCGCATGGTGCCTTCCGTTCGGTCTGTCCCGGTCCGTGATCGGCCGGGGTGCGGGTCACGGTGGGGTCATACCCCGGGAAGCCGCCCGTCCCGAGGGACGAGGGCCGCGAGATCGACGGTCTCCCGGACGCCACTGGGCCGGGTCACCGCCACGACGGTTCCCGGCGCCCCGTACCGAGGGCGGGGCGGCCGCGGCGTACGGGTCAGGGCGCGCCGGCTCACCGGCACGGTGTCCCCGGCGAATCCCCCGCGAGAACGGACGACGCCGCGCCCCCGGCCGACCTCCCCGATGACCGGGCGCGCGCCGCCCTAAAGGCCTCCCGGCCCGCTCGTCCCGCCGCACTGCCGCCACCCGCCGGCCACGGACCACGGGCCACGAGCGGCCGGGGCCGACCACTCGGACCGTTCTGTCAGGGCCGCCGCTTGGGATCCAGCAGCTGCTCACGCAGCGCGGTGAGCTGGTGCGAGGATTCCACCGCCCGTGTCTCGTCGAGCGTGGTCAGCGCGAGCAGCAGCGCGTCCGCGACGAGCAGCCCCGTCAGTGATTCCGCCGTGATCCCGGTCGGGGTGTGCGGTGCGGTCAGGACCGCTTCGACCCGGTCCGCGTACGCCTCGCCCAGTTCGTCCGTCACGAGTACGACCTTGGCGCCGACCGCACGGGCCCGCTCCATCATGACGGTCAGCTCCACCAGCCGGCGGCCCGGCTGGAAGATCACCACGCTGTCCCCCTGCTCCAGAGCCAGCAGTTGGTCCGCGAGCGCGAAACCCGTCTCGGAGACGAAGCGGGCCCGGCGGCCGATCCGGCCGAGCGCCAGCGCCAGATGGCGGGCGCCGGGTTCGGAGGCGGCGATCCCGTAACAGAACACCTCGCGCGCCTCGGCGAGGGCGGTCACCGAGCGCTTCAGCGCTTCCGGTTCGGCGAGGCGCTTGGTGTGGTCGATCCGGTCCCGGGCCTCGTCGAACACATCGGCCCAGATGGACTCCAGATCCTGACCCACATGCGCGATGCGCTGCTTGAGGCGCTCCTCGGGGGCGACGGCCGCGGTGAAGTCGTTGGCCAGCTCACGCTTGAGCGCGGGCAGTCCCGCGTACCCGAGGCGTTGCAGCGCTCGTACGACGGTGGCGTTGCTGGTGGAGCTGGCGGCCCCCAGCTCCTGGGCGCTGACGAAGAGCAACTGCCCGACGGGAGCACTGACCAGGTGCTGTGCGACGGCTCGCTCGGATGCGGACAGACCCTCCCATTGGTCGCGGATCGCCGCGCGAAGCCGGGTCGCTCCGGCCCCATTCTCTGGAATCTCCATTACAACCATTGACTTCCGTGTGACCGACGTTACTGTTCCTGGGCAGTACGTTCCAATCGGAACGCAACCTGAAATCGACGTTACAGGATTGTCGTGGTCCTGCGGCGCCGTTCGGAGTGCGTTCCAGAGCGAGGAGAAGCATGGCACCCCGCCCCACGGCCCCCGGTCCCGCCCGGGTCCTTCCGGTCATCGAGATCTCCGGCAGCCCGCTCCAGCGCGGCCGTCAGTACGGCGAGGCCGTGCGTCCCCAACTACACGCCGCGCTCGGCTACTACGAGGAGGCCTTCGGCCGCTCCGCAGGGCTGGCCTGGGACCGGGTCACCGCCCGAGCCGCCCACTGGCTGGAGCCGGTACGCGACTACGCACCCCACCTGGTCGAGGAGATGCGGGGCATCGCGGACGGCGCCGGCGTCGGCCTGCTGGACGTCCTCGCCCTGAACGCCCGCGGCGAGGTCATCTACGACAAGTCCTTCGCGCAGATGGAGGCCGACGGGCGGGTGGCCGAGGAAGAACCCGCCGAGGGCTGCACCTCCTTCGCCGTCCACGGCGAGGCCAGCGGCGACGGACACGTCTACGCCGGGCAGAACTGGGACTGGCGGGCGGGCGTCGCCGAAACCGTCGTGATGATCAGAATCGTCCAACCCCCCAAACCGACCCTGATCATGCAGGTCGAGGCC
Organism: Streptomyces sp. NPDC057697; assembly: GCF_042799335.1. Classification (NCBI taxonomy): domain Bacteria; kingdom Bacillati; phylum Actinomycetota; class Actinomycetes; order Kitasatosporales; family Streptomycetaceae; genus Streptomyces; species Streptomyces sp. NPDC057697. The sequence continues at coordinate 277,433 of NZ_JBHVJA010000012.1, forward strand.
GGACAGATCGGCCGCCAGGGCGCCAATTCCGCCGGGCTCGCCTTCAACGCCAACGGTCTCGGCGGCCGGTTCGACGACGCGATCGGGCTGCCCCAGACCGTTGTACGCCGCAGTGTCCTGGACCAGAGCAACATCACCGACGCCCTCGACGTGCTCTGCCGAACCCGGGCCCATATCGCGAGCAACGCCCTGCTCACCTGCCGTGAGGGCTTCGCCATCGACCTGGAGACCACCCCGGCCGGGCACGGCTGGATGTATCCGACCGACGGCCTGCTGGTCCACGGCAACCACTACCAGGCGGGCATACCCGCACCGCTGGCCGCCGCCGGCTACCGGCCCATGTCGTCCGATTCCCTGGTCCGCGTCCCCCGGGCCACGGAAGGGCTGAAGGCGCTGCGCGGCTCCACCGGACCCGACGAGTCGCGCGGGATCATCCGCCGGGCGATGTCGGACCACCTCGGCCACCCCGAATCCCTGTGCACCCACCCCGATCCGCGCAGGCCGGAACTTGAGCGGTGGACCACCCTCGTCTCCTCCCTGGCCGACCTCACCACCGGTGACTACCACGTGACCGCGGGCACCCCCTGCGACCGCGAGTACCAGCACCTTCCCTGGAACCTCTACGACGGCCCGTACGGCCAGAACTGACAGGAACGCAGTGATGACGCACACCTCTTCGAGAAGGTCCGTCCTGGCCGCCGTCCTCGTCGTGGCGACCATCGTCGCGGCCGCGGGCTGCAGCGGAGCGACCCAGAACACCGCGGCCGGCTCCGGGACCGCGGACGCGGCCACGCTCGACCTCACCCCGACCACCACCGCGGCCACCGGCGAAGTCGCCAACGCCAACTGGCTCCTGGAGGACGAGCCGGACTCGCTCGACCTGGACACCCAGGGGTCGAGCGCGGGCCGCGTAGTGCTCACCAACGTCTGCGAGCGGCTCTATCAGCTCCAGCCGGACATGTCGACGAAGCCGTTCCTCGCCGAGAAGGCCGAGACCCCGGACGACAAGACCCTGGTACTGACCCTGCGTTCAGGTGTCACCTTCCACGACGGCACCCCGATGACCGCCGACGACGTGCTCTGGAGCCTGAAGCGGCACGCCGACCCGGACATGGAACAGGGCGACGAGTTCGGCAACATCGCCGCCATGAAGAAGACCGGCGACCGCCGGATCACGATCTCCTTCAAGGCACCGGACGCCATGTTCTTCAAGGCACTCGCCGGTGACGCGGGCATCGTCTGGAACAAGGAACAGGTCGAGAAGGCGGGCAAGGACTTCGGCACACCGGGACAGCCCGATGCCTGCACCGGCCCGTACCGCCTGAGCAGCTGGAAGTCCGGTGACTCCCTCACCATCGAGCGCTACGACGCGTACTGGGGCAAGAAGCCCCTGACGAAGCGGGTCACCTTCCGCTGGGCCTCCGACAGCGCCCTGGTCAACGCCCTGACTACCGGCGCCGCCGACGGCGCCTACGCCGAATCGCCTAACACGGCGGCGGCCCTGCGGGGCAAGAAGGGCATCGAGCAGCACTATGGTCCCTCCACCGCCTCCCTCGTCCTCATCCCGACCGAGCGCGGCGGACTGAAGGACCCGAAGATCCGCCGGGCGCTCTCGCTCGCCCTGGACCGCAAGGGCATCGCCGCGTCCGGCTACGGCGGCATGGTCCAGCCCTGGGGCACCCCGGTCGGATCCGGCGCCTGGGGCTACGAGAAGCCCGTCTTCGAGGCCGCCCAGAAGGCCGTCGCCTACGCCCCCGCCGCCCCGACCGCCGACGACCTCGCCGCGGCCAAGGACCTGGTGAAGGAGGCGGGCGCCGACCCTGCCGAGCCCATCGTGATCGGCACGGACGCCAGCCAGGGCCGCTCCGTCGTCGCCAACGCCGTGCGCGCGGCGCTCCAGCGGATCGGCCTCAAGGGCCGGATCAAGACCGTTCCGACCTCGCAGTTCGAGCAGTTCTACAGCGATCCGCAGGCCCGCGCCGACATCGACGTGCTGGTCGGTGACTGGTACATCTCCAAGGCCGACCCCATGGGCTTCTACGACAACGCGCTCTCCGACTCCTCCAACAACTGGGTGGGCTTCAAGGACGCCGCGTACGACGCCAAGGTGAAGAAGGCGCTCTCCACGCTCGACGACGCCGAGCGCGCGAAGCTCACGGTCGACGTCCAGAAGACGTTCACGGACGCCGCCATCTGGATCTCGGTCGCCCAAGTGCCCTCCGTCCTCGTCCTCGACGAGAAACTGACCGGACCGCCCGCCTCCATGGCCTACCTCTACTACCCGTGGGCCGCCGAACTCGGCTCGAAGAAGGGCTGATCGCGCATGCTCGCCCGGATCTCCCGGCGGCTGGCCGGACTGCTGGCCACACTCCTCGCCGCCTCCTTCGTCATCTTCGCGGCCGTGTACGCGGCGCCCGGCGACCCCGCGGTCTTCCTCGCCGGGGGACGCGACAAGCTCACCCCGGAGAAGCTGGAGCTGGTCAGGGCCCAGTACCACCTCGACGAGCCCCTCGTCGTGCAGTACGGGCGCTGGCTCGGCGACTGCGTCCAGCTGGACCTCGGCCGCTCCTTCAAGTACAGCGACCAGGTCGCCGATCTGCTGGCCGCCCGCTTCCCGACGACGCTCGCCCTCGTGGTGTACGCGACCGTGCTCTTCGTCGTCCTCGGCGTCGGCGCGGGTGTGCTCGCCGCCGTCCGCCGCGGCACCTGGATCGACTCGACGGTCGTCGGGGGCACCACCCTGGCCGCCTCCGTGCCGTCCTTCGTCTCCGCCATCGCCCTGGTCGCGGTCTTCGGTGTCCAGCTCGGCTGGTTCCCCGTGACCGGCAGGGGAGAGGGGTTCGCGGGCACCGTGCACCATCTGACCCTGCCCGCCCTGTCCCTGGCACTCGGCGCACTCGCCCTGATCAGCCGGGTGACCAGGCAGTCGATGGTCGACGCGGGCACGGCCGACCACGTCGCCGTCGCCCGCGCGTCCGGAATCCGCGAGCGGGAGATCGTGGTCCGGCACGTCCTGCGCAACGCGCTCGGCCCGATCGTCACCATGTGCGGTCTGGTCATGGCGGGCATGCTGGCCGGCACGGTCGTCGTGGAGACCGCCTTCGGGATCAGCGGCATCGGCTCGCTGCTCGTCGGCGCGATCAACACCCATGACTTCCCCGTCGCACAGGCCGTACTCCTGCTCATGGTCACCGGCTACATCGTGGTGACCACCCTCGTCGACCTGGTGCACCCCCTGCTGGACCCGCGGGTGAAGGAGGCCTCCGCATGAGCGCGCCCACGCTTGACCGCGTCGGTCCGAAGTCCGCGAACGACCGGCGCCCGGTGGGTGTGGCGATCGCCGGCGGGACGCTTGTCGTGGTCGTCCTGGCGGCGCTCCTCGCACCGCTCCTCGCCCCGTACGCCCCCGACGCCATCGACCTCTCCGCGTCCCTGGTCGGCACGGGCCCGGAACATCTGCTCGGCACCGACTCCTCCGGACAGGACCTCCTCTCACGGGTGCTGTACGGCGCCCGCACCAGCCTGGTCGCCCCGATCCTCCTGCTGGCCATCGCCGCCGTCCTCGGGGTCACCCTCGGCACCCTCGCCGCGTGGTGCGGCGGCTGGGCCGACACGGTGGTCTCCCGTCTCACCGACGTCATGTACGCCTTCCCCGGGCTGCTGTTCACCGTTCTGATCATCGCGGTCTTCGGCGCCGGAATGACGACCTCCGTGCTCGCGCTCGGTCTCGCCTACACACCGACCGTCGCCAAATACACCCGCTCCGTGGCACTCTCCGAACGCCGCAAGCCCTACATCGACGCCTACGGCGTCCAGGGCATGGGCGGGGTCCGGATCTGCGCCCTGTACCTCGTCCCCAACCTCGGCCGTTCGATCATCGGCTATCTGGTCGTGCTGTTCGGCGAGGCCCTCATGTCCCTGGCCACGCTCTCCTATCTGGGCTTCGGCGCCCAGCCGCCCAGCTCCGACTGGGGCCTGATGGTGCAGGAGGGACAGGCGGCCGTCGTCCAGGGCGCGCTCCTGCCGGCCCTGGTGCCCGGCTTCGCCATCGCCCTCGTCGTGGTGTCCTTCAACGTCGTCGGGGTCTGGGCCGCCGACCGACTCGGCAGCAGGAGGTAGCCGCATGCTCCTCGACATCGAAGACCTCACCCTCGAACTCCCGGGCACGGCCCGGCCCGTCCTCGACCGCGTCTCCCTGCGCGTGGCGAGCGGCGAAGTGGTCGGCCTGGTCGGCGAGTCCGGCTCGGGCAAGTCGACGACCGCCAGGGCCGCGCTGCGCACGCTCCCCGACAGGACGGCGGTCTCCGGTTCGATCCGCGTCGACGGCACGGACGTCCTCGCGCTGACCGGCGACGCCCTGCGCAGCCACCGGGCCCGTACGGTCGCGATGGTCCACCAGGACCCCCGCTCCGCTCTCAACCCGGTCCGCCGCATCGGCGACTTCCTGGTCGAACGGCTGACGGGGAACGGGCTCGACAAGAAGGCGGCGCGCACCCGGGCCGTCGAACTCCTCGCCACGGTCGGCCTCTCCGACCCGGAACGCCGGTTCCGCCAGCACCCGCACGAACTCTCGGGAGGCATGCTCCAGCGCGTCGTCATCGCGGGCGCGCTGGCCGCCGGCCCCCGCCTGCTCCTCGCCGACGAGGCGACGAGCGCCCTGGACGTCACCACTCAGGCCGAGATCCTCGCTCTCCTGCGCACCCTGCGGGCCGAACGGAGCCTGGGCCTCCTGTTCATCACGCACGATCTCCAGCTGGCCGCCGCGTACTGCGACCGGGTGTACGTGATGTACGCGGGCCGGGTCGTCGAGGAGCAGCGTGCCGACGGCCTCTTCGACCGGCCCCGCCACCCGTACACGAAGGGACTGCTGGCATGCTCCCCGACGCTCGGGGAGGGGCAGCGGAAGATCCTTCCGATCCCGGGGCGTCCGCCGTCGCTCGGGGACGCGTTCGGCGGCTGCGAGTTCGCCGAGCGCTGTCCGGACGCCGAGCCGGAGTGTTCGACCTGGCGGCCCGAGCCGGTGGCGCTGGACGGCGGGGGCACCGCGACCTGCCGCCGTCTGCCCGTACTGGCCGGTCCGGTCGCCGAGAGGAGGAGCGAGCGATGAACACCGCGATGACACCAGCCGCACCACTGCTGGCCGTGGACGGACTGCGCAAGACGTACGGGCTGCCCGGCGGAGGCCGGCTCACCGCCGCCGACGGCATCACCTTCACCGTCCCGGCGGGCGGTTCGCTCGGGATCGTCGGCGAGTCGGGGTCCGGCAAGTCGACCGTGGCCCGGATGCTGGTGGGTCTCGTACGTCCGGACGCGGGCAGCATCTCCGTCTCGGGACGGCCCCGCGCCGCACGCACTCCGCGTGGCGGGGAGGCCCGGCTGGCACGGGCCCGGGAGATCCAGATGGTGTTCCAGGACCCGTACGTCTCCCTGGACCCCCGGCTCACCGCCCGCCAGTGCCTCACCACGGCCCTGCGCCTGCACGGCCGTGAGGCGGCCCTGGCCGACGGGCTGCTCGACCGGGTGGGGCTCGGCACCCGGGAGGCGGAGGCCAGACCGCACGGCCTCTCCGGCGGCCAGAGGCAACGGCTGGCCATCGCGCGAGCGCTGGCCGTCGACCCGAAGATACTGGTCCTCGACGAGGCGGTGGCCGCGCTGGACGTCTCGATCCAGGCGCAGATCCTTCAGCTCCTGGGCGAGATCCGCCAGGACACCGGGGTGGCCCTGGTCTTTGTCAGCCACGACCTGGCGGTCGTCCACCACATCACGGACGAGGTCCTGGTGATGCGCCGGGGAACGGTGGTGGAGCAGGGGCGGACGGCCGAGGTGCTGGCCGGTCCGCAGGACCCTTACACCCGGCTGCTGCTGGCCTCGGTGCCACGGGCCGGCTGGGATCCGGCGGATGCGGTCACGGCCCGAGCCGCCATGGCCTGAGCCACCGACCGCCCGACGACGCGCCCGTCCCCATCGGCGTACCGCAGGGCCCCTCTCGGGTTCAAGCGCATCCGCGAGCTCCCAAGAGGGCCCTGCGCGGCCCGACGAGGGGCCGACCGGTCCGGCGGGCCGCGGCGACGGCCGAGAACACCCGGATGTGTCACGTGTGACGCGTGCCTCACACAAGGCTTCCGCGTCCAGCCGGTCGTCTCGGAATGGACGTCGGAAGCTCCCGGCTCATTCCTCCGCCCCGTCCCCGCCGGCCACGTCCGCCCCGTGCTCCTTGCGGCTCAGATGGCCAGGATCCCGCCGTCCACCGCCACATGGCTGCCGGTGGCGAACGAGGAGCGGTCGCTCAGCAGCCACAGGGCCGCTTCGGCCACCTCTCGCGGCTCCGCCATCCGCTTCTGGATCTGGCGGGCGACGAACGCCTCCTCCAGAGCCGGGTTGGCCGCCACCGCCGTTTCGATCATTTCCGTCCGGGTGGTGCCCACGACCAGGGAGTTGACGCGGATGCCGGACGCCCCGTACTCGGCGGCCGTGGCCTTCGTCAGCCCCAGGACGGCGTGCTTCGCCGCGACGTAGGGGGACGGTGCGCCGGTGGCGATGAGGCCCGCCGTGCTGGCGGTGTTGACGATCGAGCCGCGGCCGGCGTCCAGCATGACGGGGATCTGGCGGCGCAGGCAGTTCCATGTGCCGCGTACGTTGACATCCATGACGCGGTCGAAATCCTCTTCCGGCAGCTCGTGCGAGCGACCGAAGGCGGAGCCGGCGTACCCGGCGTTGTTGAAGGCGCCGTCGAGGCGGCCGAAGCGTTCGACGACCGTCGCGACGGCCCGCTCCACGTCGTCGGCGCGCGCCACGTCGCCGACGCTGTAGGCCGCTTGTCCGCCGGATGCCTCGATCTCGTGCGTCAGGTCCTTGAGCAGGTCCTCGCGGCGGGCCATGAGGACGACGGCCGCGCCCTCGGCGGCGAAGAGCCGCGCCGCGGCCTCGCCTATGCCGCTCGACGCTCCGGTGATCATCACGGTCCTGCCGGTCAGCAGGCCGGTGTTGTGTGCTGAGAGTGTCTGATCGTTCATGACGCGAGTAAACCCGAAGAGGCGGGCCGACACACGGCTTTGGCCCGAGGCGTGTTCGATTCGACGGCCCGGTGCGGGCTCGACGGCATCGTGACCGGTGTGCCGGGGCGCGGGATCAGTCCGGGGCGGTCAGGCGTTGGTCCGGCGCAGAGGTTCCGCACACGGCCGCACCAACCACGCGCCGCCGACGACCGGCCGTTGTGTTGTGTCCCGCCACCAGAACCGGGGCCCGCGGAACGCTTCCCGGCACCGCCCCCACCCGGTGGATCCCGTGGTCTCACCCAACTCTCCGCCTCGTCACGGTTGGTAGCCTCCCGGGATGACCACGACCTTCGACGAAGCCGTCCGCGCCCGACTGCGAGCCCCCAACATCTGGTACGTCGGCACCGTGTTCGCCGACGGGGCACCGCAGGTCAGCCCGATGTGGGTGGACCTGGAGGGGGAAGGGGAGCTGTCGTTCAACACCTCGGTCGGCCGGGTGAAGGAGGAGAACCTGCGCCACGACCCCCGCGTCTACCTCTCGCATGCCGACGCCGCCGATCCGTTCGACCGCGTGCAGATCAGCGGTGTCGTGGCCCGTTTCATCGAGGGCGAGGAGGCACACGACCGAATGGACCGCCTGGCCCGCAAGTACCTGGGCGTCGAACGTTTCGAGTGGACGATGCCGGGCGAACAGCGGGTCGCGGTGATCGTGCGCCCCCTCAAGGTGCGGCACATCGTCGGGGTGGAGCGGTTCCGGCCCGGCGGGCCCGTCCCCGCGCCCTGATCACGGGTCCGCGCCGACGACGGACCGCTGTGCGCCCGCGGGCGCCGGAGCGCAGGCCCACGGCGGTTCGACCCGTGATCCGGCCCCGGTGCACCGCACGAGGGCCGGCGAGCAGCCCGTCGGCGATGCCGAGCACGGCCGCCAGAAGGGTTCACCTTCTGGTCATGGCGAGTTCGGGCCGCTGTGACCAGCGGAAGGTCCACCGATCCAAGACCTGGGCAGCGACGGGTCCGCGTGGAACCAACCGCCGGGCAAATCTTGCAAAGTGCAAGAGAAGAGCTTGCTCGCTCTCCCCGAATTTCTGGCACGTACCTCCTTTCCGGCTGTTCGACGGCGGGATGCTGAGCTCCCCGGAGAAGGCGATGGAGCAGTTGTTCAGAGTGGGAAAGCTGCTGAGAACGGCGCCCGCCATCCCCGACCTGCGCGCCGTGTACCGCACGGACCAGACGGTCAACGACGCCCCGTACCGCGAACGCTGGGGCCACGACAAGGTGGTGCGCTCCACACACGGCGTCAACTGCACCGGCTCGTGTTCCTGGAAGGTGTACGTCAAGGACGGGCTGATCACCTGGGAGACCCAGCAGACGGACTATCCCTCGGTCGGCCCGAACGGCCGGAGCACGAGCCGCGCGGATGTCCGCGAGGCGCCTCCTTCTCCTGCTACACCTGCTCGCCGACCAGGATGCGCCATCCGATGGCGCGCGGGGTGCTCGTGGACATGTTCCGGGCGGCGAAGAAACGGCTCGGGGACCCGGTGGCGGCCTGGGCCGAGGTCACTTCCGATCCGGAGAAGCGGGCGGCGTACCGGTCGGCGCGGGGCCATGGCGGCCTCGTACGGAGCAGCTGGGACGAGGCGCTGGAGATCGCCGCCGCCGCGCAGGTGCACACGATCGAGGAATACGGTCCGGACCGGGTCGCCGGATTCTCGCCGATCCCGGCGATGTCGATGGCCTCCCACGCGGTCGGCGCCCGCTACCACTCGCTCGTCGGCGCGCCCATGATCTCGTTCTACGACTGGTACGCCGACCTGCCGATCGCCTCGCCACAGGTCTTCGGCGACCAGACCGACGTACCGGAGTCGGGTGACTGGTGGGACGCGGCGTATCTCATGCTGTGGGGTTCGAACGTGCCGGTGACGCGTACGCCGGACGCGCACCGGATGGCCGAGGCACGCTACCGGGGCCGGAAGGTCGTGGTGGTGTCACCGGACTACGCCGACGCCACGAAGTTCGCCGACGAGTGGCCGCACCCGCACCCGGGCACCGACGGGGCGCTGGCCATGGCGATGGAGCATGTGGTGCTGACCGAGTTCTTCGTGAAGCGTCAGGTCCCGTACTTCACCGACTACGTGAAGCGCTTCACCGACCTGCCGTTCCTGGTGGCCCTGGACGAACACGAGGACGGCCGCTACGTGCCGGGGAAGTTCGTCACCGCGGCGGACCCGGGGCTCGCCCGGCACGCCGACGCCGGGGCGCGGCAGTGGATGCCGGTGCTCGTCGACGCCGACACGGAGGACGTCGTCGTGCCGAACGGGACGCTGGGGGACCGGTGGGCCAAGGCCGGGCAGGGCCGCTGGAACCTCGACCCGGGCGGCGCCGACCCCCTGCTGTCGTTCCACGGACGGGGGACGGGGGACGGGGGACGGGACCGGGGGCGCCGGCGGGGCCGAGGTGGTGCTGCCCCGGTTCGACGAGCCGGGCCGCACCGTGTCGCGCGGCGTGCCGGTACGGGAGATCGGCGGACGCCTGGTGATCACGGTGTTCGACCTTCTGCTCGCCCAGCACGCGGTGCCCCGTCACGGTCTCCCGGGCACCTGGCCCACCGGGTACGACGACGCCGAAGAGCCGTGCACCCCGGCCTGGCAGGAGGCGATCACCTCGGTTCCGGCCGCAGCGGCGATCCGCATGGCACGCGAGTTCGCCGACACCGCGGAACGCAGCCGAGGGCGATCCATGATCGTGATGGGGGCGGGCACCAACCACTGGTTCCACTCCGACACCATCTACCGCTCGTTCCTCGCCCTGCTCATGCTCACCGGCTGCCAGGGGGCCAACGGCGGCTGGGCCCACTACATCGGCCAGGAGAAGGTACGCCCCTGCACCGGGTGGCAGCAGCTGTCGTCGTCGGCGGACCGGATCCGCCCGTCGCGCCAGATGGCGGGCACCCCGTACTGGTACCGCCACACCGACCAGTGGCGCTACGAGTCGTACGCGGCCGACGCGCTGGCCTCGCCCACCGGCAGGGGGCGTTCGCGGGGCAGCACACCGCCGATCTGGTGGCGCGGTCCGCGCGGCTGGGCTGGATGCCCTCGTACCCGACGTTCTCCGCCAACCCGCTGCGGCTGGGACGCCAGGTGCACGAGAGCGGGCAGGACCCCGCGGGCTGGGTGGCCGACCGGCTCGCCTCCCAGCCCGTGGGGCACTGCTTCTCCACACCCAACATCGACAACTACTTCTCGGGCTGATGGTGGAAGAGGAACATCAACGTCTACATCTACACCAGCAACGAGAGCTGCAACGGCTCTCCGTACGGACTGCTCTCCTCCTACTCGGTTCCGGCCGACCGGGCCAACAGCGACTGGTACACCACCGACTCCCCGCGCTGGTAGGAACCGACTGCTCCCCATCCGGGACCGGCGATCCCGGACGCGCGGATCGTGTACCCGGCCGCGTCACCGGGGAAGCGGCCGAGGCAGTGGCCGGGAAGCCCGAGGCCATCGAGAGGAGCCGACGACGGCCGTACAGTCGTACGCCGTCCATCAGGACGGCCCGGTGCAGCGGGAAGTCCGCGACGCCTGGTCGCGTGCAGGCGGACGGCCTCGGCAACGACGGCCATCTCTTCGCCGTCCGGCAGGAACTCCGGAGCCGGAGGCCCTCGCCAGTACGACGAAGACGCCCTTCCATGTTGTGGTTTCCCGCCCCGTCGACGGGCCGGGAAACCACAACGTTCACAATGACCTTCTAGACGTCTGTCGAAGCACTGGTGATGTGGCAGTTGTACGCGTCGCCGTCCACCAGGGAGTATCCCGGATTCGTCTGGCCGGAAGACCGGGACTTCCAGGGCCCGTAGATGGTGATCGAGTACGGATAGTTGGGCGAGGCGCAGTTCGCCTTCACCCGGAACCGTCCGAAGCCGCCGTCGCAGGTGGCTTCCGCCAAGTTGTCACTGCTGTTGAACGATGCCCGGCAGCCGTAGACGGCGGCTTGGGCGGAACCCGCGCTGACCACCAGACACGTGGTCAGTCCCATGGTCACCACGGCTGCTTGTGCCGTCAGCTTGGTGATACGTCTCATTTCCCACCCCTTCAAGCGTGATCATTTGGTATTCGCGCGTCACCCTAGGGGGAGATCATTTAGCCGTCAAAAGGGTTTTCACTCAACTATTCTGAGTATGCATCAGCAACTGCTCATGACGTGCGGAACAGGTCGGCGCGCCCCGTGTCCGGTAGCCGACCGGACGGACATTGCCCGATGGGCGTCATGACCCACCACCGGTTTCGGAATGCCGTCCTGCGGGGGAGGCTCCGACGGCCCATGGAACAATCCCCTCAGACACAAGGTTCAGGGGGATGACGCCGTATGGAACGGGTTGGAACGGCACGGGACCTCGTGCTCGGATACGTCCACGCTCTGAACGCAGTCGCCGAGGCCATGAGGCCGGCGATCCCCTTGCTGGAGCGCCTGGCCGATGTCCTCGGCCTGGTCCGCTCGCGCCGGATCAGCCGGAGCGATCGCATCGGCTGCTACGCCTACACCGTTCATGGGTCCGGGTGCCGCTTCGTCAGCGACAACGGCACCGAAGTTGATGTGGACTTCGCGGCCGACGGAAGCGAAGTCTTCGACTTCTGGCGACTGCGTGCGTACGGGCTGAGCCTGCCGCAACCTCTCGACGTCACGGATCAGGACCTGCGGTCCGCAGTGCGGTCCTTGCAACCGCTGCTGGACGAGGTGCGGCCGGGGTGGTTCAGCGTGGCCGACCGGTCGCTCCGACCCAGGTTCGCAGGCGACGCAGACTGATGAGGCCGCGGGCCGCCCCGCGCGGGCCGGCCGAGCACTTCACTAGTTGGGCGAGCGCGGTTCTTCCCGTCGAGCGGTACTCGGTCGGTTTGGTCGGCCCTGGCGGCGGCATCGTGGGCCGTGGCCAATGCGTGTGTGCGTGAACCGTCAGGAGCCGACACGGAAGTCGGCGTCGGTCAGATCGCAGCTCGCGTCCCACAACCGCGCCGCGGCGAAGGTGTCGGCGAGGTGGTCCCACACGGCCTCCCAGCGCGGCTTGCCACGCAGCCCGAAGGCACGGGGCTCCACAACTGGCTTCCACGCATGACAGCCCGGCGTACGGGGCTGTCCAGGACGGTGCGGCGTGATCACACCAGTCACAACAAGATCTCTCACCCGGGACCAGAACGGGCGCCTTGGATGTGGCGACTCGGACTCGGGTCAAGCAGGCGGCGTAGGCGAGTGGAGGCACTACGGAGGGCTCCGGGCCTCCTTACGTCGTTCACCTTGAGTTCCAACCAGTCAGCGAGGTTCAAACGTGGGCCCGGATCTGCTTCACCTGATGACCCAGTCGATCCGCCAGCGCCATCAGCTCATCCTCGCTGAACCAGAGGCGTTCTGGGTTCCAGATGGCAATTTCGAAGCGGGCGAATCCGCATGGCCAATCGTAATCCAGCACATTCAGATTGGTTGATCCGCCGCAGCAGGGGGCCTCGATGGCGAGCGTGGTGAACCCGTCGTCGCAGTGAGCCTCAAGGAGGCCGCCCCACCACTCAGTTTCGATGGCCGCCTGACACAAGGGACAACCGATTCTCTCCAGATTGCCTCCGCAGTCAACAGCGGTCACCACGTCGTGCCACGTCACGTCGATCTCAACGTCCACGCCATCGGCAACTCCGGGAGACAACTCCTGGACGAACGCGATGACGCGATCAACCGCATCACGATCCGGCTGCCACTGCGGATCACTGGGAATGATCGACAGGACGTCTTCGCTCATGGCTTCCCTACCTCGTCAGGCCACTGCAACGTTGCGACACGATGCTATCGATCGCACATTCTGATGCTGCACCTTCATGGACCCGCTGCCCGACACAGCTCAGTGGACTGTTCGCAGAGCGTGGCAACAGAGCCGGCCGAGCATCGGATGGCCCCGGAACCCGCCAACATCCGATCTTGTTGCTCGCCAACGCCCCCTTTGCTGGAGGGAGGCGTTGGTCGGCGGGAAGCGGTGGCCCGTCGCGACCTCATGGATCCTGCAGCAGCACCAGATCCTCGACGACCTCGTCGTCATCGATCTTGCGCGACACGTACTCGTTCTGCCACATGCATCGCTCGGGTTGCCCGATGCCGTCGAACGTTAATTTCGTCAGGAGCCGTTGGAGTCGGCCGCGAGCATCTTGTCTGCGATTCCTGACCGGGCGACGCCGTCGGCGGCTACGCAGATACCGAAGACACGACCGAAGCTGGTCCAACCGTTGACGCGGCCCCGGATATTGCAGATCCAAACCCGCGTCCTGGCGAGGTCCTCGGACGGCACCAAGTGCAAGTAGATCGTCCCGGCGACACGGGCGAGGACGATGTCTCCGACCTCCATCTGTGACGGGTCGACCGGAGCAACGACCACCTGCTGCCGAGTACGTATCAGCGGGACCATCGAGGAGGCCACTGGGCCGGCATGTCACGGTGGCCCTGCTGGCAATCCTGCCTGCCACTGCAACCAGCGCATCCATCCGGTGATCGTGGCAGATTCCCCTGCATCAGCCCAGAGCTTGACTGCACCGTGCTCCACCTGCGAGGTGAAGGTCGCCTGATGCGGCACGGGCTGCCGACAGCCAGCTCCTTGCCGGTGACCGTAGTGACCATGGTCACCGAGCGAGCGGAAGGCGGCTGCAGCGCCGCCCATCGGCAGCGGGCTGAAGCGCCGCACGGAGCGAGAGCCGCTTCCCCAGGTGGCCGGCGGCCTGTTCGAACTCGCCGAGGAGGGCCTGGTGTCGGCCGTCAGCCTTCGTACGCTCAACACGTGCGCGTTGTGCTCCGCCCCTTGCGTTTTTGCGTAGCCGGGCTGCTGGGGCAGGTTGGGAAGTGGTGGACCAGGTAGGGACGGGCATGACGGAGCCGTTTGGCCGCGCAGATGTAGCCGACTATGGCCACGTATCGTGGCGAGGGTGAGCAGTTCGGTAGCGCTCAGGCGGGCCGCAACGACGAACTGCGGGCGCCACGCCACCGGCTCGGCGTGATCCTTCTGGACGTCGCCGGCCGTCGCAGAGAATGCTGTCGCGAGGGTGTCCACGTTGTTCGTCACAAGACGATCTTGGAGGAATCAGTGTCATACCCACAACTGTTCACCCCCGAGGAGAAGCTCGCCGACGCGAAGAAGCAGCTGGGCCTCCCGCCTATCGTTGTGATCTGCGGTTCCACCCGATTCATGACCGAGATGGCCGAGGCTGATCTGCGGGAGACCAAAGCCGGAAAGATCGTCGTCAAACCGGGCTGTGACATGAAGTCGCCGCACGGGCTTGGGACCGATCCTGTCGAGGCCGAGGCGCTGAAGGTTCGACTCGACGACCTGCACCGAGCGAAGGTCCGGCTCGCTGATGAGATGCTCGTAGTCGGTGGTTACATCGGAGACAGCACCCGAGCCGAAATCGCCTACGCCCGGTCTCTGGGCAAGCCCGTACGGTTCACGCACCCCGAAGTCGACCCCGGCATCTGACTGCCCACCCCACACCCTCCGCGGGTACGCCCTTGGAATTGATCATCTAGCGGAGACTTCTACGGGTGTATTCCGCCTCCAGACTCTCATCGATGTGCGCCCCATGCAGCTGGTGACCGGCTCTCACTTGGCCACCGTTGTAGTGTCAGGGAAGTTGTCCCGGACCCGCCGGACAATCTCCAGCCAGCCCTCTTTACCTGAATCGAGATCTCCGGTCACCCGCGGCGGGCGATGCCCAGAATCCGTACCCGCAGCGGGAGCAGGACCTCACTATTATTAAGTACGAGTGCGGCGTACCGATGACGTGGTACGCCCACTCAGGATGAACATTGTGCTCCGGTCGGTTTGATGCACCCCGGCAAACCTGCTTTCAGGGCAGCATGATGTGCCACTGCATAAAGTGATCACACGCCTGGCCGCTCGATATGAGAGCCCCCTGCGGGAGCGAATGAGGATGCAATGAGTGAACTGACGAAGCCCGAGATCGACCTTCCGGAAGGCGGTGCTCCCACAGAGTTGACAACCCGAGACCTCGTTGTCGGGGACGGGCTTGAGGCGAAGCCGGGCAGGGTCGTCCAGGTCCACTATGTCGGGGTGACCTTCGAGTCAGGGAAGGAGTTCGACGCTTCCTGGGACCGGGGCCAGCCGTACAAATTCGCCGTCGGCGGTGGCAAGGTCATCAAGGGCTGGGACCGTGGGGTCAGAGGGATGAAGGTCGGTGGCCGGCGCATGATCATCGTTCCCCCACGCCTCGGATATGGCAAGCAGTCACCCTCGCCGCTGATCCCGGCGGGCTCAACACTCGTCTTCGTGGTGGACCTGCTCTCCGTCGTAGCCTGAGACCTTCTGCCACCCGGCCTCTCCACACGGAACCGAGGCCGGGCGGCACCTGTCGGCCAACCACGACGCCGCGCCCGTGCCCTCTTCTCCCACAGCCACGGACAGAGACATACGTCGGCAACCACGCGCATCGGCGATCGTGATCTGCGAACGGCGGGCTCCGGTAGCAGGCCGGCACCCAACCCTGGCCGCTGGCCGTCAGCCGGGACACCAGCGGCCATGAACCCCGCGAAACGAATCATCCGCGCGGCGACCTCACGCTGCCACCTCTGGTGGTCGCCGGACCTGCCCCTGGACTGCCGGGGAGGGAGGGGCGAAGCCCTGCCAGGCCGTCGCCGGTCCTGCCCGGCTGCACCGTTGTGAGCGTCCGTGCTCCAGCCGTCTACGTCCTGTCCGCCTATGCCTACCATCGCGAGGATGCCGTCGGTGAGGGGCTGTGATGGTTCACCACTTGAGGGGCGTCTCCTAGGCCTCGCAGAGCCCGTACCTAGTCATCGGCACGGGGTAGGACTGGCGGGGGACTTCCTCGGAGGTGTCACAGCTTCCGCATACCGGCCTTTCTTCAAACTACCGGTGCGATGTGGGTCGGTTGGTTCCGGATCGCGCCACTTCGGTCCGTCAAGAACGCCTTCGGCTCGTGACAGAGCTGAGGGAAGCGCGAGTGGTGTACGAGGCAGGGCGTGAGGCTGACCGAGTGTTCGTGATGAGGAATGCTGTGGTCATGAGCGAAGAATCCGAGCGACTGGCTAAAGCTCTCATCGAGTTCCGGGAAGCCGAGGGCATCTCCGTGAGAGAGCTCGCCCATCGCACCCAGTTGAGCCAGGCGACCATCAGACTCCACGAGAGCGAACGCGGATGCCCGCCCCTTCCCTTCGCGGCCCGCCGTCTAGAGGAAGCACTCGGCTGGACGCCGGGCAGCATCCCGACCGAGCCGCGCGAGACGGCAGATATCGAGCTCCCGCCGGACTCCAGTGCTGTACCCGAGTAGACCGACAGACCAGGCTCGGCGCCGATTGCGCTGTGTACGCGTCACAACAAGCAGCAGCCCTCGCTAGGACTGACCCAGGATTCCCCGTATCCGCGAGGCGCCAGGGCAGCTACCAACGGGCTCGCGCCTACTTCCGTGAGAGGAGGACCCCTCCCACCCCGATCACAGCTCAGCCGCCCTCACCCCGTGGGTCGGATCCTCCGCAGCCCCGAGACGCTCCCAGAGATCGACCACCTTCGACTCAAGGCCGTTCTGGTCCACTGCACCGACCTCGAAGTTCTCACCGCTCACGTCCAGTCCTCCGCCCAGATGCTCACCGAGCAACAGCGCGAACGGTTGCCACAGTGGCTGGATGCCGTCCGGCAAGACGGTTTTCCTGTCCTCCACACCCGCGCTCCCGGTGTCGAACGTGACCGCGATGCCGTCATCGCTGGCCTCACCGCGCCCCGGAACTCCCGAGTCGTTGAAGGACACGTCAACCGGATCAAGATGCTCGAACGCCAGATGTTCGGGCGTGCCGACTTCGCTCTCCTGCGGAAGAGGTTTCTCCTGGCCAGCGGCCCACCGCCACCCATAGAGTGACGGAGACGAGAGAAGATGCACCGTGGATCCCCGCATACCCCGCCTGCGTCGCAAACTGGCCGCGATCCCGTTCCAACCACTGCGCAGCCACTCCTTCGGAGAAGAGCAACACAAGTTCTGCCTCGGTCCGAAGCTGCCCGAAATACGCGTCGCTGCGTTTGAGGCCGAGCACGACATCGCCCTGCCCGACGCCTATCGGCAGTTCCTCACGCACATCGGCGGCTCAGGCGCTGCGCCGTTCTACGGGCTCATGCCGCTGGAGCGCTGTTCCCTGTTTGTCATGAATCCACGCGGAGAACCAGGGGCACCCCGAGGCTTCGACGGAGCAGAACCCGGGGCACACGAACGCGACCTCTTCCTCCACATCATCGAAATGGGCTGCACCGACGTATGCCTCATTGCGGTGACCGGTCCCCTCACCGGTCGCGTCCTCATAGGGAACAGCGACGGGTATTGGGGCCCGAACGTCTCCTCCGCCACCGACTTCCTCGACTGGTACGAACGCTGGCTCAATCACATGAGCGCCGGACGCGACAACAGGGCCCTGGAGCTCACCTCACCTCGGCTCCGTGCCCATCCGAACCGCCACCGCCTGGCTCCTAAGATCTAACTGCCCGTGACTGCTACGCGAAATATGGACCAGAACCACGATTCGTGCGCATAGCAACAGCACCAACGATCAGCGATTCTCTGTCCCACCCGGATCCGGCCCTCATCGCCGCACTCTTCGACTCGCAGCTCCGTCTCCCCATGCCCACCGCCGGTCGCCCCGCTCATCAAGCCGCTCCCGCGGATCGCGGCTAGCCTCGGGGACGAATCCATGAATTTCTTGTGAGTCACGGCGAGACAATCAAACGAAAGTCCCGCTTTCTGTCACTTTTGCCCGCGTGGTGGCCATCGCGCTTCACAGAGAACTCCCAGAACCTCTTCGGGAGCGATCAGGGTGGGCTGACAGCGTCGGTGCCGTGCCGACGCGACGGATCCCGTCCTTTGACTGCAGGGTCGGTTTTCCTTCCAGAGGCGCCGGCTGGTCGCGTTGTTGCGGTGGTCCTGTTCGTGGAGACGGGGTGCTGGCCGGGAGGGCCCCGCCGCCCCGCCCAACGGCTTCTCGATACCCGGTACGGAGGCGCAGCGGGCCTACGACCTGCTGGAGAAGAGTTCCCCGGAGCTGCACGCCGACGGCGCGACGGTCCGGGTGGTATTCCGCGCGGAGGACGGCAAGGTCACCGGCCCCGAGACGAAGGAGGCTGTCCAAGAGGCGGTCCGGGAGCTGGGGAACGACCCGCAGGTCGCGCGGGTCACCGACCCGTACGCGACCCGATCGGTGAGCGAGGACGGAGGAGCTGACGGTCGAAGTCGGCGGCAACGCCGTCAACGAGGTGGTCGGCGGGGAACATTCCTCGGAGGCCATGGACCTCGCCGTGGCCGCCGTGGTGCTCTTGCTTCCCCTGTCCGCCCCGTCACATCACGGGATCGCCGACGAGACGATATGAGACAAGAAGACAGCTCCGAGGCACGTCCGCCCACTCGCGCGGCGTCGATCACCGACCCGCGCATCCCGAAACGCGACGCACTGCCCATGCGCCGCACCGACGCCCTCGCCCAGCACCTCCACCGAACTGAGAACCCACAACACCATCCGCATCACCCCCCTCGACTCAGTGTTCTCGGATCAGCAGGTGGTGGCATCGGTCGGGGCCTGCAGGTCATATCGGACGATGCTTGCGTTGTCCTTGAACGAGATCCCGATGTTCCCGAAGGCATCGCTCCCCTCGTACTGCGACCAGCTGATGCTCTTGATGTCACCGGGCCCCAGCTGCTTGCCGAGCGACATGATCATCAGGCGCCCGGTGCACGAGTAGGAAGAACTGCCGCTGTCCGAGGGCGGGTTCGCCTTGACCAGCGCTGAGCCGTCGACGGCGAAGTGCTGCCGGTCCACCGTTTCCACCGTGTAGCCCCGCTTCGGCTTCGCCCCGTCCATGACGGTGGTGAAAGTCACGTCGAAATAGCCCACGTGAACGGTCACGGGTTTGCAGAGCTTCGGCGGTCCGCCGAACTCGATGGGCAGGTAGCCGGTCACGCTGCGCCCACGCAGATTGCTGTCCAACCAGTCCTTGTCACCCCGGACACAGGAAGGGGTGGGGGACGGAGACGCGGCGCGGGTGGCCGCGACGGAGGGCGGCGGACTTGCGGACGTGGCTGAGGAGGCGCCCGGGGCGGCGGACTCGCCGCTGTCACCGCTGCTGCATCCGGAGAGACTGAGGGTTCCCGCCAGGACGGCGAGCAGGGCGATGCCCCGTAACGGTGATGGTCCCGCCTGGTCGGTCACCAGGCCATGGTGACCGAACACCATAGACGAGTCAACGGGCCTGTCGGGCGATCGCGGAGCAACGGCTGGGAACACCACCGTGCTGATGGTTGCCGGCGACAAAGGAGGACATGGTGCGAAGTTTTGAGACGGGCGAGACAGTTGTACGGCGCGAGGTGCACCGCTCGGGCAGAGCATGGAGCGAACAGGCACTGCGGGTCCTCGCTGACACCGGCGAGGCACTGGTGAGCGCCTGCGCGCCCGGGGCTGAGGCGCGTTGGCCCGAGCTGTACGCGAAGGCCCGCGATCTCGGGGACCGCTCGGTGCGCACAGAGGCGCTCGACGCGATGGCTACCGGCCCGTGGGAGCTCGTGGACGCGGTGTGGCAGGAGACCGATCTGCTGCTGTGGAAGCCGCCTGCGGCCTGGTTCAGCGTCAACGCCTTCTTCGTCCCCGACAGCGCAGGTGGACGCCGACTCCGGAACTGGTACGTCAACTTCGAGCACCCCACCCGCCGCACCGAGGCCGGGTTCGACACCTTCGACCTCACGGTGGACCTGGTCATCACGCCCGACCTCACGCACTGGGAGTGGAAGGACGAAGACGAGTACGCGCACGCGCGTCGCCTCGGCATCGTCTCCGGCGCCGAACACCGGGCCGTCGACGACGCCCGCTCGGAGGTGCTGGCGATGCTCGCCGCACGTGCCGGACTGTTCGCGCATGCAGAGCACTGGGCGGCCTGGCGGTGGGATCCGACCTGGGCCACGCCGCGCCTTCCCCGGTCTCGGGCGGCCGCCGAGAGGGTTGCACCGGAGAGAGGCTGAACCGGTGCCTGGGCGTTGCATGTGGCGGGGACCGGAGGGGTCGTCAGAGGTGGGAGCCCGTCAAATCGGAGCATGGGGAGGCATCCCCCCCGACGACAGGGCCGACGCAGGGCGCCGTTGTCGGTAGCGGCGTGAAGGCTGGCTAGAGGAACGGCGATGAGCAGCTGTGGCGCGGCATTGCCACCCGCTACGACAAGACCGCCCAGCCCTACCGGGTATCAGTCGCTCTCGCATCGCTTCTGTTTTGGGCTCGACGCCGAGCACAAGATGGGAAGGAAGAGCCCCTGACACCATGTCACCTGATAGGTGGCGGGAGCGTCCTCACGCCTCGCGTACTGAGCCCGGGAAGGTCAAGTGCCGTTCGACTCGCGGCTGTCGGAGTCACCAGCCGGTGTGCCCGTCGCCGTGGTGGCCGGTGCCGCCTGCGCCGCTCTCGGACCAACCGCCGGAATCCAAGCCGTGGCCAAGACCGTGGCCGCCGGTGGTGAAGTCGGCATAGAGGTCACTGAGCTCGCCGAGGAGTTGGCGGGTAAGGACGTCGGCGCCTGCGGTCAGTGCCGAGGCGAGCTCCACGTCGGCGACCGGGACAGTCCCGGTGGCTGCTGGGATGAGACGGTACGTCGCGGCGAGGGCGGCCATACGACGACGGTGGGTCATGCCGCGTAGTCCAGGGTAGGCGGCAGGGGCGAGGCCCGCGGCCTGGGCAAGCAGGGCGAGGATGAGGTTGCAGTCAGTGGTGGACCTCTCGGAGTCGGAGCGGACCACGCTGTCGAGGCGGGTCAGTAGCTCTTGGCGACGCGGCATGTCCATGGAAAGAATGTCGTTGCGGGTACGGCCGCTGGGGTCGCGCCACCGACGGACACGGACCGCCTTCTGGTCCTCCAGCCGGGAGAGGTACTCGACGGTCAGGGAGCGCGGTGCCTGGCGCAGCCAGTCCTTGAGGCCGGGCGGGGGAGTAGCTCTGCCGAGACCTCGCAGGACATTGCTCAGACGACGGTCTTCGACAGGCCGGGTGTCCAACACCTCGATCCGTCGGCGCCCGACGGTGATCCGTCCGGCCAGGCACAGATCTGCCAGCTCCGAGGCCCGCAGCGCGTATCGAAGGCGATCGTCGCTTCGTATGCGTATGCGCCGCCTGCCCGGGACCATTGCGAGCAGGAGTAGTTCATCCCCCGTAGTCATACCTGCCAGGGTAGGAGCGGCGGTCAGCGGAAGGGGGAGCTCCGCAGGATGCTCAGCGTGCCGCTTACACCGGAGTGTCTGCCCCCGGGAGGCCATGCCCGGGCGGACGGGCATGGCTGTCAGGATCTGGACGGGCCTTCACGGCCTGCGGATGTCGACCCGTGCTGACAGTCTTTCCTTCGCTGCTTCGACCTGGACCACACATTTCGCTTGTTCAAGCAGACACTCGGCTGGAGGAAGCCCCGGCTTCGCAGCTCGGATGCGGCCGAGCAGTGAACGTGGCTGGCGATCGCGGCATACGCCCAGCCCCGGCTGGCCCGCCTGCTGGCCGCCGAACCCTTTGGCAGCCCTGGGAGGAGCGACCCCGCCGAACGAACTCACGCTCGCCCGAGTGGGCTGGGGGTCCAGAAACCTGCGCACGAAGGCCGACTCTCCCGCCAGTGCACCGCAACCGTCCCGACCCGGCCCAGGCCGGACGCCCGGCTCGAAGAACCACCGCACGGCCCCACGCCACGATGTGGGCCCCGTTCTCGCCGCGGGACGGGCATAGCCGCCCTTGTTGCGTGCGGCCTACCTACGGCCAGCCCGTACGCACATTCGAGTTCCCGCCGCGCGTACGGCACGGCCCGGGTCGAGACTGCACACGTGAGGGACGCGAGCTGTGTAGTGAGAGGTGTGCACACGATGGCGCGGGCCGCCGACGACTGGCTTTGTCCACGAGAACAGGCAGCAGATGTTCACCACTTCGGGAGGCACCGGTGCCTGGTGCTGTTCGATTGCCGTGGTTCCGGAAAGTGAGCAGCAATCCACTGTCCGTCGGCTAGAAGAGACCAGTGCGCATGTGGTGCGTGAGGTTCTCGAGGATCTCGCGCAGCCACGGGCTGCGGACGGTCGGCAGCCGGACTAGGGTGCGCCGGAACACTTCCGGATCGGCCCGGAACAGGTGACGGGGGCGTGGCGCGGGCGGGTCGAAGTCGTCGCGGAGGGCGCCGATGGGCAGGGCGCCAGACGTGGGGACGGGCAGGTCCGACTCGGGGAAGGCCAGCCACAACCACACTCCGAACGGCAGCGGCACTAGGTACGGTGCCGGGTCGGCTGGGGCCCAGGTCTTCCCCGTCTGCGGATGGGATGGCACGAGGAGGATGGAGGCGTCTGCGCTGGGAGCCGGCAGTCCCGGGCCGGCCAGGACGGCGCACCGCGCCTGCGGACCCGCGGGCAACAGGGCATCGAGCGCGCGTTGGAAGACCTGCCCGACCAAGCCGTCCGGGACGATCACTGGTTGGCCCGCCGAAGCCGCCAGCAGGTGGGCGAGCGCCTGGCCCGCCGCGGCCTCCCACTGCGGGTTCCACGACCACCAGTAGTTGGACCAGTGGCCTGCCGCCATCCGCGACCTCCATGCGGCGATCGGCTCAAACGGGGGCGTGCCCTTCCCTTCCGCCATCAGCTGGGACCAGGAAAGCAGTGTGGCGCCGAAGCCGGCGATGGGAAGGCGGCGTACGGCGTTCGGGGCGAGCCACATAGCCTGCCAGAGCGAGCAGTCGTCGATCCGGCTCGCCACGGGCAGGGCGCACTCCGCGCAGGCCACGTTCGGGCCGTCGGCACCGTCGAGGCCGCAGCAATAGCCGCCTCCGTGAATTCCCGGGATCAGCACCGTGCCGCTGGCGTCGCCTGGCGCGATGACGATCGCGCCAGGCGCGCCGTCGGAGAGGGCGTACACCGGCGCGTAGACACCGCGGGCGGTCGCCTCGTCCGGATGGATCTCCTCCCACCTCCGCCACGGCGGCCCCCAGGGCTCCGGGTCCACGGCGAACGTGCCCGACTCCATGAGCACCGGGAGCTGGACCCCGTTCCCGTACTTCTGATGAGCGTGGACTGGAAGCGCGACCTGGGACAGCGGGATGGTCAGCCTGGCGCCACAATGAGCACACACGAAGACGAACAAACATCCTCCGTAAGACAAGCGGAGGGCATCGTCGCAGATCAGCGGCGGACCAGCCAACGTGTTTTTCACCCGCTGTGCGAGACCGTGCACCACCATGCTGTGTAACGTCACCGTTCGAATCCTCGGTGTGCGGGATGCCTCCCGAAGTGGTGAACATCTGCTGCCTGTTCTCGTGGACAAAGCCATCCTCAACTTGTCGAAGATGTCGACCACCACTCGAATGGCGTGCGCTTGTGTTTCGGAGGAGAGTGTGGCAGGGCGTGTAGTGGCATGGGTGTGTTCCGGTGGTGGGGTGGCTGGGTGCCTCTATCGGGGAGAGGGGGATATCGGCCCGGGTACCGATCTCCTCGATCAACGCGGCCTCGGCCTGTGTATTGACTCCCAGCGGATCTAGGATGCCCAGCACCTGTCGAAACTCGCGCAGCGCATTTCTGATGGTGGATGAGTTCCAACGGAATGGGGTTTTTGAGGGTTTGCGAGGTGCTTCAGGTGGTGCGTTCTGAGTCCCTAGGAAAGCTGAGCTCCAAGAATGACGCACAGCATGGGCGATTGAGGGCCCAGGATCGGGGCACTGGCCTTTGATGGGTGGTCAAGGAGAGAAAGTACTTACCCAGTCCGGAACGAGCAGACCAGGAAAGCCGAGCCTCATCCTGCAGTCAGCTGCCCGCGTAGCAGGCTTGATGCAGTCACAATTCGCGGTTTCACCAGGCATGTTGAGTACACACCAGGGTGCTGAGCTGCTCACTGCGATCGGACCGCCGACCGACAACGCCCTCCCACACGACACGACCAGGCGGTTCCCGTTGTGGAGACCCTGCAGCATCACCTCGACCCCCGCCGTCCACTTGCTTCGGTCAGCGAGGACCTTCTGGCCGATCTCACAGGCCGACAGCTGCTGGACACGGCCTCGTCCCCGCAGAGGCCGATGCTTCATCCAGACCTGCTTTTCGCACTATCGATTATCAGAGCCGAATAGGGGAACAGGAAAAGAAGCATCGTGAAGCTGCTTCTCCGGCATCCTGGCCCAAGAACTCGCGTCGAATCCTGTCAATGTCCTTGCTCTGTAAAGAAGTTGACAGACCTTCGGATTGATCAGGATCAACAGAACCCGAACATTCGCCCCGGTTGAAGCGCAGCCCCGACAGACCACACCCTGTCCTGTAGCCAGCCCCAGAAATTCGCGGAGCGAATTTCTGCAGGCCGAATTGCGGAGCAATTCGAGCCGTGGCCGACGGAGTTGGCCACACCGGCGACGGAGTCGCCGGCCAGCAGCGCGGAGCGCTGCGATCCATCCGCCGCGTAGCGGCGGCGCGTCGTGTCTGCGGA
>NZ_JBHVJA010000013.1:0-165522 GCF_042799335.1 Streptomyces sp. NPDC057697
GGTCTACTCCGCAGACACGACGCGCCGCCGCTACGCGGCGGATGGATCGCAGCGCTCCGCGCTGCTGGCCGGCGACTCCGTCGCCGGTGTGGCCAACTCCGTTGGCCACGGCTCGAATTGCTCCGCAATTCGGCCTGCAGAAATTCGCTTCGCGAATTTCTGGGGCTGGCTACGGGGCAGGGTGCGGTGCGTCCGGGCAGAGCTTCAACCTGAACGGATGTTCGGGTTGTTTTGATCCTGGTGAACCCTATGGTCCGTCAATTCCATTGTTGAACAAGGGGGTTGAGAAGATTCCCAGCCCGAGTTCTACCCCAAGGTTACTTTTTTCCTGGTCCCCTATTCGGCCCTGATTGATAGTGCGAAAAGCAGGTCTGGATGAAGCATCGGCCTCTGCGGAGTCGAAGCGTTGTCCAGCAGATGCCGACTTGTGAGATCGGCCGGGAGGTCCTCGCTGACCGAAGCGAGTGGACGGCGGGGGTCGAGGTGATGCTGCAGGGTCTCCGCGAGGGGGACCGCCTGGTCGTGCGGGAGGGCGATGTCGGTCGGCGGACCGATGGTGGTGAGCAGCTCGGCCCGTTGGTGTGTACTCAACAGGCTTGGTGAAGCGGTGAGTTGGAGGTTTCCTTCCTTGTGTGGGCGATGCTGGTCGGTCGGTGCGGGTGGCGGGGTGGCGTCGGTCGGACGGGTACAGCGGGCGCGGTGGTGCCAGTCGGGGCCGGGCTGAAGGGGGCCGAGGGCTGGGACGTCTACCGCGGCGTCGTGGGCCAGGTCTGTGAGCCGGTGGCCGAAGGAGCTGCTGAACAGCAGGAAGTGATCTTGCGCCTGTGACACACCCTGCAGATCACCCGTGACACCCACACACATTCACAGCAGCGGAAGAACAACGCACTCCGTGCGTTGTTCCCCGGACTCCGTCCGGGGTTGCCGGCCCACTCCGTGGCCCATGAGGCCAACTCCGTTGTCCTCAGGTCCTGTTCGCTCCGCGATCAGGACGACGGTCCGCGCTCCGCGCGCGTACCCCGGCCAGTTACGTGAGTGGAGGTCAGGGCCTGGGTGTCTCTGGCTGTTTGACGGGGCATCTCCTTTTCACTGACTCATGGTCAGTGAAAAGTAAGCTGGCCTTATGGAAGCAGAAATGCTATGTAAACTTTGAGATTTCTGTGGGCCCTCTTCCGAAACATCAGGGGCGGTGGATCACTTCTCGCAGCTAATCTCTTCCATCAATTTGCTTTGCAATTTTTATAGTTGATTTTCTTTCCGTTTTGTTGCGGGTCGTGCACAGCGTCACGGCCGCGTGGGATTAGGTGTGCCGGCACGGACCAAAGACCTTCGGATCGTCCACAGGAACGGGGCCTCTCATGGTTCTTGCGGGAGTATCTGCATCGCCGGATCGTGATCTGTTCCTGTTCCTCGAACCTGGCCAAGGAGTACGGAACTGCCAGGAGACCATGCTGAGATCTACCGGTCGTCACCTGAACCCAGCAAAATCACCCGTATGACGATCGACACAGGTGTGACGCCCGCGCGCAGAGCGCCCGTCGCGCTCGCTCGGAGGTTTCTGACTGGTGGCGTGGTCGGGGCCTCGCTCGCCTCGGTCGTCGTGGGCGGGATCGTCGAGAACGGGCCGCTGTTCGCCACGGGGCTGGTTCTGCCCGTGGTCTACGGACTGCTGTTCTTCCTTGCCGGTGTACCGAGGCGTGCTCAGCAGGCGGCGGTCGTACCCCGCACAGCGCTCGCCATGATCGAGCGTCTGGAGGCTGTCGAGGGCGAGTCGAGCGACATACCGGTGCGGTTCGGACTCACTGTCACACCGGACGACGGGCCTGCGTTCGGGGTGGAAATCGCGCAGGACATCAACCTCGTGGACCTGCCCGACTACCGGCCGCGCGGTGTCGTGGTGGTCCAGTACCCGCCGGACCGGCCATGGCTGGTCCGTATCGTCAAGCGGCCGACGCCTGAGTGGGAGAACCGGGTGGCCTCCGCCTGCCTCGATTCGGTGCCGGGGGCGGCCAGAATGGCCGCGCCCCCGGAGGTCTGTGCCTTCGGCTTCGTCGGGCTTCTTGGCCTGCTGCTCGGCGCGGCCGCCGTGGTCCTACTCTTCCGCGTGGACCTGTTCGACCGGGACACCGGCGCGAAGTCGCCTTCGGCTGCGCGGCCGTCCGTCTCCTCCACGTCGTCGACCACGGTTGTGTCGTCGGCGTCCGGAATGGTCGCCCTGGGCCTGGGCCATTCGTTTCTCGACAAGGGCGAGCTGGAGCGGGCCATCGACTCGCTCACCAAGGGTGGGGACACACACCAGGCGCTCACCATCGTCGTACAGGAGCGCCTGCTGTCGGTCGTCTTCTCGCCTGTCGGCACGGAGAGTCCGGGGTTCGCCCCGCGTGCGCTGCCCTACGACCGTTTCCCCGCCCTGGTCGAGAAGGCCACGAACATCCTCGGCGTCCACTCTCCGAAGACTTGGCAGATCACCGCCGACCGTCTCACCGGAGCCTTCGTCATCAGGGTCGTTGTGACCGGGCCCGGGGGCACGGCGTCACTGGAGGCGGACGGGCAGGGCAGGGTGGTACGGCGCACGCCCGCAAAGTGAGGGGCCCCGGGGCCGCACTGTTCCGGACGGCGACGCGCGTGCCTGGCGGCCGTCCCCCGAAGTGGCAGGAGGAAAGACGGATGGGCTGGCACGGATATCTGGTGCTGTGGTGTGGTGTGTTCGGCACGGTGGCGCTGGCCGGATACGGGAGGTCGCTGGCCGGGATGACCCGGGCGCAGCGGACGGTCCGGACGAAGGGGCGGATCGAGCGGGTGGATGAGCCCCGGCACGGAAGCTCCCCGAGTAACGGGATAGCTGTGGTCGTCTCTTTCCAGGACCCCGCCACCGGGCAAGAGTTCACCGTCACCAACGACGGCGAATGCGGCGAGAGGATCAGCGTGGCCTGGACGGGCCGGGAGATCGGCGTTCATTATCCGCGTGGAAGACCCCACGCCTTCCGGTTCGCCAACGACTTCTCAGAAGGCGGGCGCGGACTCGGCTGGCCGACTTTCGCGCTCTTCCTCGTCTACGCCGGCCTGGTCGTTGTCGCCGCGATCGACCGGGGCTGGCCGTGGGCGCTGCTCGGCTTCTGCGGACCCTGGGCCCTCTCCGGCGTGTACCACCTGCCCGGGAACGTCCGCGACAGGAACCGCCGAATCGACGTGCTGGCCGCCATGGCCGCCGTACCCGGCCGTGTCGTCGCCGTACTCAAGAGCGTCACCATCGACTCCGATGACGGCTACACCTCCACCCACCTGGTGCCGGTCCTCACTTTCACCACCCTCGACGGCAGGGCCGTCACGGCCTACTGCGAGTCGGGGCTCCGAGACCCCGCCGGATCGCGGGGTCTGGACGTCACGATCCACTACGCTCCCGACGACCCGGCGAACTTTGTCCTGGACGTCGAGGCCGAACGCCGTTCCTGGAGATGGGACATGGCCGCCAACGTCGTAGGTGTTCTGATCGTGGCGACCGCAGCCGCGGTGGGGGTGGCCGCGCTGTGACACCGAACTCAGCGGGCCTGCCGAGCGGGCCGCGCGGGGGCCCTCAAGGGCCCGGGGCGCGGGCCATGACCTGCTGCAACCAGAGGCCCGCCGGCATGACCCGTCGCTCTACGCGGCCGGGGTGAGTTCGGCGCGGCCGAACAGCAGGGCGTGGCCGGCGGGGAGTTGGTGGAGGATGCGGGTGAGCAGCTCAGGGCTTGCGTACGCGTCGACAGCGGAGAAGACGGAGCCGGTGGCCCATCGAGTGGTGGCCAGGGGTGCGTGGGCGCGGGCGGCGAGGTCCTCGACGAGGGCCCAGCCGGTCAGTGGCTGGGTGTCGGGGATCTGCGCGGTCGCCCCGGCCCAGCAGGAACAACCGGCGAACAACGCGTCCGGACCACCCGCGAACGCCGCGCCATCGAACGGACCACTGCCACCTGGGCCCGCCGCAACGCAGCGGCCCTGCGCGGCATCGCCGGCCAGATCACCGCCCTCACCGAGCTCCCCACCGCGGCCTGCCTCCCGCTCAGTCAGCTGCACGCGGCCCTTGCCCACGATGACCCAGCAGAGCTCATCCGCCCCCTCAACGCCGCCCACTCCGACCTCGCTGCACGGCTCGACGCCCTCACACCCTCCTGGACCCGCACACCAGGACACACGCGATATGCGGCTCCCGCAGGGCAGCCCTGCTTGTAACGGAGCCGGGACAGACGCCTCGGCCGGGGCTCCACTACGCTGACGCTCGAACCGGCGCGGCCTCGACGGAGCGCCAAGTCCGTACGGTGGGGGCGAGTTGTGGTGTCTCCTCGTACGAAACAGCTGCCCGCGTGGGGCAGACACGACCAGCCAGGGGTGACAGTCGGCATGTCCCAACCGGATCACGGCCCGCGCGCGGTTCCCCACCTGGCCGGTGTTCCGGGGTGGCCGACCGATGCACCGCTTGTCCGCCCGTTGGGTTCCGGTGATCCGGTCACCGCGGGTCCGTACCGGCTGGAGGGCCTGCTCGGTGCGGGCGGCATGGGCCGGGTCTACCTGGCGCGTACCCCGGCCGGCAGCGCGGTGGCGGTCAAGCTCGTGCACCGCGAGTACGCGGCCGACGCGGCGTTCCGTAAGCGGTTCGAGCAGGAGGTGTCCGCCGCTCGGCGGGTCCAGGGCCTCTACACCGTGCCGGTCGTCGACGCGGATCTGGGCGCCGACGAGCCGTGGCTGGCCACGGCGTACGTTCCCGGTCCGGCCCTGCACGACGCGGTGGCCGGGCACGGGCCGCTGCCCGTCGCCGCGGTGGTGGCGTTGACGGCCCAGGTGGCCGAGGCGTTGCAGTCCATCCACGCGGTCGGCGTGATCCACCGCGATCTGAAACCCTCCAATATCCTCCTCACCGCCGACGGTCCCAAGGTCATCGACTTCGGGATCGCCCGAGCCGCGGACGTCACGTCGGTGACGAGTACGGGCATGCTGGCCGGGACGCCCGGTTACATGGCGCCCGAGTACATCAGGGGCGAGAGTCTCACCGAGGCGGTCGACGTCTTCGCCCTCGGCGCCATCGCCGTGTTCGCCGCGACGGCACGGCCGGCGTTCGGTGGCGCCGGGCACAGCGTGCTGTACCGCATCCTGGAGCAGGCCCCGGAACTCGACGGCTGCCCCGAGCCGGTGCGGACCATAGCCTCCCGCTGTCTGGAGAAGGATCCGCAGAACCGGCCTGACCTGAGCGAGGTCATCCGGCTGTGCCGTGCGGGCCAGGGCGGTCCGCCGGCTCCTGCCCTGCCCTCGCAGCGAACCGTCCTCGACCCCGCAGCCGCCTTGCACGACGCCGCCACCGCGCCCGCGGCGCCGCAGGGGCAGAGGCCGGCGCCGGGCGTGGTGAGCGTACCCGGGCCCGCGCGGCCCGTTCCTGTCACGGACACGCCGCCAAAGTCCGTCGGCGCGCTGGTGGGCGGGGTCGGGGTGCTGGCCGTGGTAGCCGTACTCGTCGCCGTACTGCTGCCCGGCAATTCCTCCGGCCACGACGCACCCACCGAGATGGCACCGACCGCCACGCTCGGCGGCTACCCCAGGGGCATGGGACCGTACCGTCTGGTGTTCAGTCCCAATGGCAAAACCCTCGCGACGGGCAGCAAGGACGGCAAGGTACGACTCTGGGACGTGGCCCGCCGCAAGGTCCGCGCGACCCTGGCCCTGCGCCCGGCGCCCGGCGCCACCAGGGTGTCGGTGACCGCGGTCGCCTTCAGCCCCGACGGGAGTCTGCTCGCCGCCGGAACGGGCAGCAGCATGGTGGCGCTGTGGAACGTGGCCCAGCGGCGGCAGGTCGCCTCCATCACCACGAGCAAATACGGTTCGGACACCGTCAACAGCGTGGCATTCAGTCCCGATGGCAGGCTTCTGGCCACGGCCGGCCTGGACGGCGCCGGTGTCTGGAACGCAAGGACCGGCCCGAATCTGGGCAAGCGGATCGCCGTTCTCGACGACACCATGCAGGCCAAGCAGGTGGCGTTCAGCCGCGACGGCAAGACGCTGGCCACGGTGGGCTACATCGGCGACCGGAGCCCCGGCTCGCGGGGGGTCGCGCAGCTCTGGGACGTGGCCCGGCGCAAGACGCGCAAGGAGCTCTTCAGCGCCGAGGAGGCTTATGGCCTCTCGTACAGCGCCGACGGCAAAACCATCGCCACCGCTGCCAAGGACCGGAAGGTCGAGCTGTGGGACGCCTCCGGCGGCCGCTCCACGGGCACCGTCGACGAGACGATGGTCGTGCCAGTCCAGAGCGTGCAGTACGGCCCTCGCAACTCCACCCTCGCCGTGTACAACGGCACTGATGTCGACCTCTGGGACACGGCCGAGAACAAGTTGAAGTACCGGCTGACCGGCAACCACTGGAACGTCCTGCACGCGGCGTTCAGCCCCGACGGCACGCTCGTCGCGTCGGCGAGCTCCGACGATGTCGTCCACCTGTGGAAGATCCCGAGGTCCTGACCGGCCCGCGGAACTGCCCCGGGGCTGGGCACCGCTCACCCGCGAGACCTTCGTCGGCGAACTGCCGTCCGGTCCCCCGGACAACGTGGCGAATCGACAAACCGACCAGTCGCCGGTCACCTGCCTGCCTGCCGCCTACCACCTGCCACGTACCGCAGTTTCGCGACGTAGTACGACCGAGGTGTGCTACCCGGTCCTGCTCAAGAACGGCCGTCAGTTCCCTTCCGGGTCGCCGCGCCGCCCGTTGCGGATCGCATCTCTGCGGGTGGGTCTGATTTTGGGCCCCGGTCACGGGCCCCCGGGCCCTACTCATGGGCCCCGTTGTCATAGGTACAGTCCAAGCGCCAGCAGGCAGACGGCCGCGGTGAAGAGAGAACCATGACGAGGTGACACATGAAACGAAGCGACCGAGTGCGCATGGACCTCCGCGCATGCGGCGGACAGACTGCAATCGAGTATCTGGCCCTGTTGGGGATCGTGGCAGTCGTGGTTGGTGCGATCACCGCCGCGACCATCGGGGGCGATATCACCGAGCTCGCCCACCGTCAGATCTGCCGCCTCGGTGTGGTGACGGGCGGCGGTGGCGACTGCCCGGATGACAACGATGTCAACACCGCTCGGCGGGCCGATTCGAAAAAGCCCGTCAAGTCTGGTGCTCTCCATCGCAAAGAAGTCGACGAGCCCGTCGTCAAGTCGGCCCGAACCTCCCCCGAAAAGTCGGTGAACGCACTTCCCGACATGTGCTTCGAGGCGCGGGAATCACAGTCGTCGGTATCCATTCCGGGCAACAGCATTCCCGGGAAGATAGCGGCTTGGGGATATTCCTGGCTGGTCAACTTCGTGATCGAAAAGATCAGCAACGAGAAGAACAAGGAGAAACGGGTCAAGCAGGCACTGGCCGACCTCGCCTGGTGCCTGCCCAGCTACAACATCGTCATCGCGCAGCCGCACGAGGGCAATTTGCAGGAGATGGACGGGACGGCGATGGTCGAGACCGTTCAGATCAGCGGCACGACGTACCGCGTCTACGCGTTCAAGACCGGCAAGTTCACCTGGGCGAAGGATGCCGATCTCGGTTGGAAGAACCGGGGGTTCCGTGGGGTGTACGACGTCAGCGAGGACCGCCGCACCGTCACGTTCAAGGAGCCGTCGAAGCCCAAGCGGAAGGAAGGGTGGAAGCCCGGCGACGAGGGCTGCCAGGTCGAGGGCCAGGAGCCGCCCGACCGGAATCGGTACTACGACACCTACAGTCCGCTGGACAACGAGGGGTCGGCCCAGGCGGTACGGATGCTCGTGAACGACATGCGCCGTTGTTATCCCGACTACAACGTCGTCGCGATGCACTCGGAACAGAAGTCGCACTGGATCGAGAAGCCGGATTCCTTCGTCCACGAGGGCCGATACCGGCTGAACTCGAACGAGTACCACGACGACGAAGAGGGAGATGACATCGAATCGGGCCGAGCCGTCTTCGACATCTACGTCTTCGACAAGGGCAAGTTCCGCAACGACGGTGACGGCGGCTACACCAACTGGGCTTGGTACGGCAACGTCGACCGCGACGGCTCCGAAGTCAGCTTCGACACCCCGGACCCGGCCGATCTCGACGCCGACCCCTACCCCGTCGGATCGGGCACGGTGAACTTCAACGACGAGACGCCGAAATACAAGGATGGCGGCCCCTACCCCGGCACCGACTACACCGGCAAGGTACCGGGCGACGACGCCGAACTGACCCACTCACTGATCGAGGAGTACAGCCGCAGCTTCCCCGACAAGAACATCATCGTGGCGAAGTCGTTCAACGACCTTTCGTTCACCAAGGTGTCCGGCCTCGAACATCTCGCGGTGGTGGACGGTGTCGACGTGTTCGCCATCGACGGCGGAACCATCACCAACAAGGGCGACGGCGGCTGGAAGAACTGGGGCTTCACCGGCAACTACGACTACGACGAGAAGGGGAAGGAAGTGACCTTCAGCAATCGGTGAGGGCGACAGCGGTCGAGGGCGCCCGAAATCAGGTGCCGGTGCCGAACTCCCGGCAGCCGACAGCGGTCGGCCGCCGGGAAGCCGGTGCACACACCCGACGTCCCGGCGGCACGGGCTCCGTTCACAACATCGCACGGCGCGTACGGCCACCGGCTGGTCGTCGGGGCATACCGAACGTCCGGGACGCCGCCGACTGCCAGAGCGACACGCGGGCGGCGGGGCTCCCGGAACGCCCTGAGCCGGACCGGACGGCGGCGGGAGCCCCGTGTCGGCACGCGGGCGGCAGGCCCTGGACCGTAGATCCATCGGTCCGGGCCTGCCTGTGTGCCGGGGCTCCCGGGCCCCGGGATGGTCTGCCTCTGGTGCCTTTCGCTCCCGCTAGGGTTCGCGATCATGGACAGAGTCGACCTTGAGCACCGCCATCGCACGTACGACGGCTGGATACCGCCCACCGTGGCCGCGCTCCTTCACGAGCATGGCCACCATGACATCCTGCGCCGGGCGGCTGCCCGCGGTGACTGGTTCTGCGCCCGTCGGCTCGCCGAGGTCGCTGCCGGGTCCGGTCCGGACGGACGGGCCACGGCTCTGGCGTTGCTCCAGCCGTTCGCGGCCACCGGCTGGTGGCCTGCCGTCGAGACCGTCGCCGGGCTGCTCGCCGAGTGGGACCGGCACGACGAGGCCATCGCGCTGCTTCGGCCGCTAGCCGGGACGGGGCACCGGTACGCCCAGCGCGACCTGGCCCGGCTGCTGGCTCGGCAGGACCACCTCGACGAGGTCATCGCCCTGCTCGGCCCGCGGGCCGCAGACCTCATGCTCGCCGAGGAGCTGGTGGAGCTCGCCGCGGGCCGCGGTCGCGACCCTGAAATCGCCGCGCTGCTTCCCGCTGTCGGTACCGGCCCGACGGACCCGTTCGGACCCTGGAGCTCGGACGCGGCGGACACGGTCCCCCTGCACGCGAGGTTCCTGGAGCTTCGAGGCCGGATCGACGAGGCGGTCCGGCTGCTGGCCGGGTACGTGCGTGTCGACGGTGTCGTGTACGCGGACCACGCCGAACAACTCGCCCGTCTCCTGGGCCGTCACGGACGTGAGGCCGAGCTGCGCGCGTTCCCGGCCGACGACGGCGGGGAGTACGCCCTGGCCGCGCTGGCCCAGCTGCTGGAGGAGCAGGGCCGGATCCCGGAAGCGGTTGCCCTGCTCGGGCAGCCCGCCGGGGCCGGGGACCCTCATGCGGCCTCCGGCCTCGCCGAACTCCTCGCCCGTCATGGCCGCCACCACGAGGCGGTCGAGGTGCTGTGGTCGGCCGTGGAGACGGCCGGCGGCGACGGCGAGTGGCTGATGCACCTGCTCTGCCGCGTGCTGGTCGGTGCCGGGCGGGCCGAGGACGCCCTTGACCGGCTCGACGACTACTGCACCCGCCACGGTGGCGACCCCCGGGAACAGGCGCTCATGAAGGCCGAGGTCATGAGGTCGAGCGGCCTTGCCGTGGACGCCGAGGCGGAGCAGGGCGATTTCCCCGGACAGGTCGATTTCCCCGGATCCGACGAGGAGCTTCTGCGCTCCGGAACGGTGGACGGTGCCATCGCGCTCGCTGAACGTCTGGTGCGGCGCGGCCGGCCGCAGCAGGCTCTCGCCCACCTCCGCGACCGCCTGGACGCGCCGGGGTCGGTGCGCGGGTGAGAACTGCGATGGCCGGCATCTTGCCCCGGGCCATGGAGGGGCCGGGGGCAGGGGTGCATGGCCGCGCAGCCGCCGTGGAGGTCGTTTCCCGTCCTCATGAGTCCGATGTGATTCCTGGGGTTGCATCAGCCTGGGTGGTGCTGGGCCGACGGCGGTCCCTGACCGCTCGGAGGATGGTCGGCGCGACACAGGCGGCGTCGGGACGTCGTAGGGCGTAGGTGCACCGGTGGGTGTGGGGGAAGATTCTGGCCTTGCCGAGACGATTCGGAATCCGGTGGTCTGCGGATGTCGAGAACGTGTCACCGGCTCCGTCCCAGGGACATCGACGGCCACGAGCGGCCGCACGAGGAAGAAGGAGAGACCAGCATGGCGATTCAGCGGATGGACAACGTCGGCATCGTCGTCGAGGACATGGATGCCGCCATCGCGTTCTTCGTGGAACTCGGTATGGAGCTGGAGGGCAGGGCGGAGGTCGAGGGGCTCTTCGCCGACCAGTGCACCGGGCTCGACGGCGTCCGCTGTGACATCGCGATGGTCCGGACCCCGGACGGTCACAGCCGGCTCGAACTGGCGAAGTACCGCAGCCCTGCTGTGATCAGCGCCGGGCCGCGCAACCGGCCGCACAACACTCTCGGCATGCACCGTGTCATGTTCGCTGTCGACGACATCGAGGACACCGTTGCCCGCCTGCGCCCGCACGGCGCCGAACTCGTCGGTGAGATCGCCCGGTTCGAGGACAGCTATCTGCTCTGCTACGTCCGCGGCCCGGAGGGCATCATCGTCGGGCTGGCCGAGCAACTGAGCTGAGGAGGAGAGGGAGACGAACCGTGCGGCCGAGGGGGCAGGAAAGCGGCGCTCGGGTAGCCGGATGCCGTCAGGTCGGCCACGCCGCCCCTACTCGGTCGTGTGCGTGGGGTAGACCTCGACGTCGGTGTAGGCGCCCTTGATGTCGCCCGCGCCCTCGGGCCACTTCAGGCTCACGGTGTGGGTCTCGTTCGGGGGCGTCACCAGGATGTTGGTCGGGGACGTGAGGCTGTTGCCGGTGTTGTCGATGTGGTAGGCGAGGTTGAAGACCGCGGCGTCGCCGGGCTTCAGGGTGGTGATGCGCGGCTGGGCGTGGCCGCGCTCGATGGGATTCGAGGTGTTGTCGGCGTCCTTGATGTCGACACCCGCGAAGCCCGTCGCCGAGCAGGTGGTCGAACCCCGGTTGATCATGGTGATGTCGATCCGGCCCTCGTTCTGGTCCGGCGCGGCGTCGCTGACGTCGATGGCCAGGTCCGCCGTCTTGCAGAACGTGACCTTGCCGCCGGTCTTCGACGTGCCGTTCGAGGCTGCCTGCGCCCGGGTGTCCTCGCCGGAGCCCGACTTCGCGTTGTCGGCCTCCGAGCCGTTGGAGCCGGAGCCCGGGTTCCCTTCCGGCTTCGAACCGGCTTCCGAGGGCGAAGAGGACGTGGAGCCCTTGGAGGTCGTGTCCTTCCCGGAGCTGTCGTTCCCGGAGCTGTCGTTCCCGCAGGCGGTGAGCGAGAGGGTGGCGGCGACGCCGAGGGCGGCGAGGGCAGTGACGCGGGTGTACTTCATGGTGTTCCCCCAGGAGTTGCGCGGTGCTTGCGGTCGGTCGGAAGTATTTGTATCTCGCACCGAGTCACAGGCGGTCCCCCGCGACGTCTTCATTCCGTCACAGGCGTAGGGGCCGCACGATCCGCCGGGACATCGCCGCCGTGAAGCCGAACTGACTGGTCGACAGTTTTCTGGGGCGGAGAGCGAACGAGCACCGCTCCGGTCAGGGAAGCGGGGGGCTCCCATCGGACCGCGGCAGCGGTGCAGGGCGGCGATCGGTCCGGATCGCCGCCCAAGATCGCCTACGGGCTGTCCCGCGATTCCTGGCGGGACAGCCCTTGCGGCTCAGGGGACTCCGGCCCCATCGAGTCGGTCCCATGGGGCCGACGTACTGCCCTCCGGCGGCGACAGCACTGCCCGGAGCCGGGGCCCGTCGTCCCTTCCTCCGGGACGCCTCGTCCGCGGGGGCTCTCCCGGGGATGCGGGCGGCTCTCCCGGACGGCGCAGAGGCTCTGCGGGCTCCATCTCTGCGGGCCCTGCGCTCCCCCGGCCACTTCGTCCCGGTGGTCGGGGAAACATCGGCGACGTCATGACACCAGGCCGGCCCCCTCCAGCTCGGTCAGACGCACGGTGCAGAGACCGCCGCGCTCGGCCTTCACCTCGGTGACCTCCAGCTGTGTTCCCGGCGCGAGGATGTACTCCTCCTCGCCCGTGAACGCGGAGAACCGCCGGATTCCCACCGCCCGCGCGGGTGTCACCTCGAACAGCGTCCGCCGGCCACGTCCGCCGAGGAACGCTCGGGCCACACCCAGCTCGGACGTGCACGACGACACGCCCCACCACGTCACCGTCCGGCCCAGCTGGTACTGGGACCGCAGGTCCAGCGCCACACCGCGCCACAGCGGCCGTGCGTGCGTCGGCAGCGCCTCCATCGCCGAGAACAGCAACCGCAGGTACGGCAGGTACGGCACCACACGATCGCGGTCCGACGAGCGCAGCACGGCGTTGATCTCGCGGTAGAAGCCCGACTCGCACGTGTACAGGTAGAGGGCGGATATCGCGTCGGCCGACAGGGCGCCCACGGTCTTCGCGGACGGTGTGCCCGCGGGTGCCGCCTCTGCGGCCTTCGTCTCCCCGAACCGGCTCGCCAGGTCGATGTGCCGCTCCAGGTGCGCGAGCACCCGCGAGACCGGCTCGACGGCCTTGCGGAAGTCCATCAGCGGGGTGTCGAACACCCCGGTGACGGGTGGCAGGACGAGGCCCTCGTCCTTGACGCTGGTGAGCCGCTCCAGATACAGCTGGTGCAGTTCCATCGTGGATGCGATGAACGCGCCCATGCGTTGCGCGACTCCGCTGTCCTGTGGCACGTCGGTCCCGCCTGCGCCCTGGTCCCAGCCCTTCTGCGGCAGCCAGTCGACCGGCTCGGTCCCCACCGCCGCCAGGGCGTCGTTCACCTGGGCGAAGTGGTCGCCCTCGCAGAACAGATCGCCCTGTGCGGCCGGATTGGCATGGTCCAGGTGGCGGACCTGCACCTCCGGGTACTTCTTCTCCAGCCGCTGGACGACCCTCTTCAGGCTCCGGGCGTGCGCGCCCCACCAGGCGAACACCACCCCGCGGTCGTCCTCCGCCGTCGCGTTCTGCTTCGCCCGGAGGATCTCCTCGACGATCTGCTCGGCCACGGGGCGCCAGAACGACGTGTGCCGGTCGGTGGCCATCGCGCCGTCCGCGCTCGCCGTCAGGGAAGCGTTGAGCAGCAGCACCCCCTGGGTCAGCATCGCCTGGAACCACTCGGGCGGCTGTACCGTGTCCTCCTTCTTCAGGAGGGCGCGGATGTCGGCTATCGGGGTCTTCTTGACGATGCCGTACTTCCACATCGCGGCCGCCTTGATGAGGCAGCGGATGCTGACGACCCGGCCGAACTGGCTGTCCTTCCAGTCGTTGAAGGTGTTGTCGAACATCGCGATGCCGGTCGCGCTCTCCGCCCGCGGGTAGGGGTTCTGTCCGAAGACGACCACCTTCCACTTCTCCGGCGGATGCGGCTTCAGCGCCTGGAACGTCAGCTCGCGCACCGGGACGACCTCCGGGCTGCGCTTCGGGCCGATGAAGTCGGCGGCTCCCGGCTGTGCCTCGATCACCGGTGCGAGCAGCGGCAGCCAGGGTTCGCCGCCGTCGGTGAACAGGCCGGCCAGGCCCAGCGGATCTCCGGTGGGGGAACCGGCGGCGTCCGCGGCCGTCGCGTCGACTTCACTCACGAGGGTGGGACTCCCGTTGCTCGGACCGGGCGCCTCCACGGGCGTCCCGGTGTGCTGAACAGATGTGGCAGGGTCGTCGCCGGTGTCCGCGCCCTGGGCGGCACCGGCCTGTGCGGTCTTCGGGTCAGTGGCGAAAGGAAGGCCGCTGCGGCACGTTGATCCGGATCCGCCGTACGGACCCCGCTCCCTCGATGTCGTCGAGCTGTGCCAGTACGGCGGCCCGCAGCTCGTCGTAGTCCGTGAAGCCGTGGTCGTGGAAGAGGGTGTAGCCGGTCCACATCAGGTTGGCGCACACCTTCGCGGGCACCTGCCCGGTCTGTGCGCCCATCCCGACGAGGGCCACCGACCGGATGCTGCCCGGCTTCGCCCGGTTCTGCAGGTGCACGGCCTGGAAGGCGGCCGCGCAGGCCAGGGCCACGTTCATCGTGTGGCTGACGTTCTGCGACGACTGGCGCATGGTGGGGGTCGAGATGAGGTACCGGGGTATGGCCGCGCCGGACGGGACGCACACGGCGCTGCCCACTGGCAGCCGTCCGCCGAACCGGTCGCGGATCGCCCGCTGCACCCGCACCTGGATGCCCGCGCCGAGGTACCGCTTGACGACGGCGTCGACCCCGCCGTCCATCCGGCCGCGCTCATTGGTGGGGGACACCCAGGCGTCGGCGTCCACGTCGAGAAGGGAGCCCCGCCTGATCTCCACCTCCGGCGTGTCCGCGAACGCGGACCGCCAGGCCGTCACCACCTCATCGTTGACATCGACCAGGACGACACCCAACGCATGCCTGACGCCCACGAATCCACCCCTCTCACCCGTGATCTCGAACAATCCCGAAGCTACCGCGCACCACTGACAGTGCTGTCCGACAGAGTCGTTGGCGCCCGGCGGTGGGGTTTTTGCCGGTCCGGCAACAGGAGTGGCGTGGCTCGAAGGCGATGGGCGACGGTGGGCCCGTGACCGACAACATCGTGGCAGGAGCACCCATGTCCGACATCACCTCGTCCGTCGACGGCTACGTCGGAGATCCCGCGGTGCGGGCGGAGTGGGACAGCCGGTACGCCGACCGGCAACAGCTGTGGAGCGGCCAGCCCAATGGTGCGCTCGTGGCCGAAACCGCCGGGCTCACCCCTGGACGGGTGCTCGATGTCGGCTGTGGCGAGGGAGCGGACGCCGTCTGGCTCGCGCGCAACGGCTGGGACGTGACCGCGCTGGAGGTCTCGGGCATCGCGCTGGAGCGGGCGGCCGGGCACGCGCGGGACGCCGGGCAGACCATTCGCTGGGTGCACGCCGCACTCACGGAGGCGGTGCTCCCGCCGGCCTCCTTCGACCTGGTCTCCGCGCAGTACCCGGCCCTGCTGCGTACCCCCGACGCCGCCGCCGAGCGCGCGCTCCTGGCGGCCGTCGCGCCCGGCGGCGTACTGCTGCTCGTCCACCACGCGGGGATGGACACCCAGCCCGCACAGGACAGCGGCTTCGACCCGGCCGACTACGTCTGGCCCTCGATGGTCACCGCTCTGCTCGACGACGACTGGGTGGTGGAGGTGGACGAGCAGCGGCCGCGGGTGGCGCCGGACGGGGGTGCCGGCGCGCACCACACCGACGACCTGGTGCTGCGCGCGCGCCGACTGCGCGGCCCTGCCGCCTGATACGGACTCGGCGGGCCCACGGTTGCGGACGGACGAAGCCCTGCTCGAAGAAGGTGTACTCGACTACGCAGTAGCCGCACGGGCCGGACGCCCCCTCCGCCACGACGGCCAGCCCCTGCCCGCACCACCGCCGGATACTCTCGACTCGCTCCCTGTCGCCCTCGGCCGCAACGGAGTCGATGCCGACCAGCTCGTCCGTCTCCGACTCCCTGGCGCGACGCACGACGAATTCACTGGGGTCCTTTGCATCCATGGGGCCATGGTGTCGCCCCGATGGCGGGCGGGGAAGGCGGCTACCAGGTCACGGGAAGGTGCAGAGGGCTCCTGGTGAGGGCGCTCCTGCGCCATTCGACGGTGTCGGCCGGGACGGTCAGGCGCAGGTCGGGGAGGCGGGCGGCCAGCCGGTGGAGGGCGAGGCGGAGTTCCGTGCGGGCCAGGGAGGCGCCGAGGCAGTAGTGGTGTCCGCCGCCGAAGGCGAGGGTGGGGTGCTCCAGCGGGGCGAACAGGTCGGCGAAGGGGTCGCCGGGGAACGCCGAGGGGTCGTGGTCGGCCGCGCAGCGGTCCAGGGTGACGAGGTCTCCGGCTCGGACGGCCGTGCCGACGATCTCCAGGTCTTCGGTGGCGCGGAGCGGGCTGGTGCGTTTGTCGGGGTCGTTGAGCGGGAGCAGGTGCGTCAGGCGGTCGGCCACTGCGCCCGCGGCCGCTTCGTCGGAGCCCAGGCGGGCCCAGTCCTGCGGGCGTTCGTTCAGGAGATAGAGAAGGCTGTTGCCCAGCATGGTCATGGTGGTGTCGTAGCCCGCCACGACGAGGGAGGTCACGAGGTTGACGAGCTGGGGCTCGGGGATGCCTCCTTCGCGATCGGCGGCCTGCACGAGGGTGCTGATCAGATCGGGACCGGGGGCGTGTCGGCGGTCGGCCATGAGGCGGGTGGCGAACTCGGTGAACTCCTGGGCGGCCTGCGCCGTTTCGTTCTGCGGAACCGAGGCGTTGGGGAAGGCGCGTTCGGTCCAGTGCAGCAGCCGGGTGTCGTCGAGGTCGTGGATTCCCAGCAGCGCGTTCATGACGGCGATGGGGAGGGGCCGGGTGTAGTGGTCGACGAGGTCCGCGGGCGCGCCGTGGCCGACGAGGTCTTCGACCAGCCGGTCGGCGATCTCGGCGACCATCGGGGCGAGGTGGTCGATCGCACGGGGGGTGAAGACCCCTTTGGCGGTGTGGCGCAGCCGCGCGTGAGCGGACCCGTCCTGTTTGGCCATGGCGTCGGCGGTGTCGGTGAGGGGCGAGGCGGCTGCGGCGGGCAGGACGGCGCGGACGAACCGGTCGTCGGCCAGTACTTGGCGGATGTCGTCGTAGCGGGTGAAGTGCCAGGCGGGGCTGCCGTCGGGCAGGGTCGTGCGCCGGGGCGGCCCGGGAGCATCGAGTGTCAGCCGGTGCAGGGGAAGGGATTCCTCGTCGTCGGTCATGATTCTCCTGAGCGAGCGGTGGCCTGTGATGCGGGGGCGGCGGCATTCCGGATCCCCGTATACGGGCTGGTGCGGCGGCGTGTGGCGGGTGCTGCGGACGGGCGGCGGCGGAGGGGAGTGGTCGTCGCTTCCGGCCCGGGGCAGCGCAGCCTCGGTGCCAACTCTCGCACATCTGCTTGAACAGAGAGTGCATGATCGATTACTGTACGTGTCGAGTCTGCGTGGTTGTCCTGCTGGTCACGGCCGGGCGTGCTTGCCGCAGCCCGTCGTCTCACGGGCCGGGGGCGGCGGGTCACCGCGCTCGGCCGCCCTTCGCGGACGCGGCGCAGCTCACCGGCGTGGGGCGCTTCGTCATGCTCCTGCCCGAGGGGCGGGTCGACGGTCGCGATGCCCGTCGCCCCCAGGGCCCCAGGACCCCAGGGAGGAACCGATGAGGACGCGCTGTCCCGGCCGTGCCGTTCCTTCGCCGCACCGTGCTGCGGGGCCGTGTGGTCCGTGACGGTCCGGCAGCCGACCGCGCGCTCCGGTGCCAAGGGCACCGCGCTCGCCGGTGGTCCAGTCCGTCACACCAGGAGGCGGCCCCCATTCCCTCGTGTCAGCAATGGCAGGCGTTCCGGGTCGCCTTCCTGACCGCCGAGGGCGATCGGCCGATCGCTCACCGGCAGTTGTTCACATAAAGCACCCAGCTCCAGTCGGCCGTGTCGTCCTGGGCGAAGGCCCCGCCATCGACCCATCGGACGGTTGCGGTGTTGTCCTTGAACTGAGCGACGGTCCCCGTCGTCTGATTGTTGATCCAGGAGCCGACGGCGGTCCAGGGGATCATGTAGTCGCTACAGGCGACCATCTGGATCTCGTCGCCCCACCATTGCGCGTTCTGGAAGGCGCAGAAGGTTTTGCTGTTGCAGCTGTCGAGGATCTTCTTCGAGCCGGTGAGTTCCCGTGCGCGTTTCTCCCCGGGCAGAGTGAGTACGACAGAGCTTCCGCCGCCGAGATCGATCTTGTTGGCCGCGATCTGCTTCCCGCCCATGGTGGTCAGGTAGCCGTCCACGCGGCGCTGAAGAGCGGCGGCGTCCGTGCGACTGAGGCCCGCCTCCTGCGCCTGAGCCGCAAAGGCCGTGGCCCGGGAGCCCCCGTCGGGCGCGGCGGCCGACGCCGTACCGGCGACATCGAAGCCGATGAGCAGTGCACAAACGGAGGCAAGGGTGGCGGCTTTGCGTAGCATCGCTTTCTCCTGTTCATCCGATCTGCGGATTTCTGGCCTGTAGCGGCAGGATGGCACGTACACCCAAAGAGGAAGAAGGTGTCTGCCGTACGCACAATTACGTACACTCGCGATTGCTCCGTCCCGCGATCAAATCCTTTGCTTCCACGCCCGATTGACGCTCCCGGACGGCTCGGTAAATAATTCCTCCTCGGGTACGGCCGAAGCACGCGACGGTTCCCGAACGGCGCGCTCCGGAACGGCCTGAAACTCGCAACGGACGAGCACCATGAGACGAGTCGTCAGACAAACATGGGGTGAAGCTTGTGACCGAATGGGTGTTGGCATTCGACGCCGATTGCCAATTCTGTGAAGAAGTCGTGAATCGGGTTCGCTTATCCGTCGACGGCACATTGACCACCGCGGGCCTCACGGAGCCCCGTATTCGCGAGCTGCGCGAGCGTGCCCTGGGAGTAGGGGCCGAGTGGGCCCCTACTCTGCTGGCGGTCGACGGCGAGCAGGTGCGGGCCTGGACCGGAACCGCACTGTCCCTCCGCCTGGCGCGGCTGCTGGGGCCGTCGGACTCACTGCGGGTGGTGCGTGCGCTCCGCGACCTCGATGTGCTGCGGCCTCCGAGCCGGCGAGGAGTCCTCAAGGCCGTACCGGGGCTGGCCCTGGGAACGTTCCTGGTCACCGGTGGT
Source organism: Streptomyces sp. NPDC057697 (assembly GCF_042799335.1). Taxonomy (NCBI): domain Bacteria; kingdom Bacillati; phylum Actinomycetota; class Actinomycetes; order Kitasatosporales; family Streptomycetaceae; genus Streptomyces; species Streptomyces sp. NPDC057697. The sequence continues at coordinate 18,959 of NZ_JBHVJA010000013.1, forward strand.
CTGGCGGCCTCTCCCGCACAGGCCGTGAGCCGCGCCAAGGGCAGTAAGGCGTCGCGGTGGGTGAAGGCCAACCGAGGCCGGCTGCCCTCCGAGTACTCCGAGTTCGTCTCCTACCCCGCGGAGTATCGGCGCGCGATCTACGGCGCGCTGTCCGTTTCGGCCCGGAGCGATCTGTGGGTGGCACACTTCGCGCACTACCGGAAGACGCATTCCGGTCTGTCGGCCGAGCAGTCCGCCGCCCTGGACGACGCGACGCGGCTGGCGCCGCAGATCATCGCGGGTCGTCAGCAGGGCGCAGCCGTCGAGAAGCTGGAGGCGGCGACCGCGGAGGCGTTCGGCGAGAGCGAGGCGCGGGCGGTTCTGATGATGCTCGGCCCGGCGGACACGCACCGCGCGGCGCCCCGGGGCGATCAGAACATCCAGGTCCTCGACTGCAATTCGCAGTGCGCGGGGTCCGGAAGCTGCGACACGGTGTGCTACGACCAAGGGTATTGCAACTGGACCGATCACGGCTGCGGCCCTCTGTGGCTGGGACCGTGCAGCGGGTTCTGCATCTCCTGAGGCCACCCTTTCCCGGAGCTCGCGCCTCCCCTTGGGCGGCCGGGCACGTGAGGCCGGTCGGGCCGCACTCGGCGGTCGGGTCCGCCGGCCGTACGCCGGTCCGGCGGGCGTTGCCCGCGTGGCGGCCGCCCACGTCGTTCGACACACAGGTCAACGTGATGTCCCGCTCGGCCGGCGCACTCCGTGCCAGGGATACGCAGCCGCCGGCCGCGTACGTCCGCCTCGGACACCACGAGGGCGGTTCCGCGCGGTAGAAGGCGCTGCTCGGGGGTGCGGCCAGGAGGGGGTGCGGCCAGGAGGGGCCCACTGCCCGTGCTCCGCCGAGGCACCGCACCTCGGCGGAGTACCGCGATCGGTGACACCGCGCATCCGACGCACCGGGGACCTTGATGTGAGCATGGGCAACGGCAACGGACTCGCACCGCTGGAACGGCCGCTCGGCTGTGTCTTCCGGCCGTAACGCGGCCATGAGAACCACGACGCCATGGCCGCGGCCGTGCGGCTGGGCTGCGGGGAGCGGGACCGGATCGATGTCCGCTCGGTCGTGGAGGGTCTCAAGACGGCGGACGAGGTCGCCGGGGCCGCCGCCGGAACGAGTACGTCCGCTATCGGAAGCCGATCGCTGGATGAGCCGTGTGCCCGCTTCCCCGTGTCCCCGTGTCCTGTGTGCCATGTGCCGTGTGCCGTCCGGGCGGAGGCCGGGCCGCGACCGACCCGCCCGGCCCTGTCTTGCTGATCAGGCGGGGTCGCGGGACGATTGATTTCATACGGCGATGAGGCTCGCCACAACCGCGGACTCCCCCGCTGATGGCCTCTGTATCCGATGTGCGTCTCTCGGGGCGCATACGAGGACAGAGGTGTGTCATGCCGGGAAGCGGTCCTGCACAGCCCGTGGCGGCTGGCCTGGTCTCGTACGTGCGGCACGGCGCGCTTCGTACGGATGAGGGATGGCCGATCCGCCGGGACCGGATCCCGAGCCCCTGGTCGAGGCATCCCCTCGCGCGCCGCGCCGGGACGAGATCCCCGCAGACGTCTCCGGCCCCCTCTCCCGGGATGGATGGTTCCGGGCCGCATCGGTGCCTCTGCCTCCGTGACGGGACGGCGGAGGCCGGGGCAGAGGCAGAGGCAGAGGCGTCGTACGTCCGCGCCACGCGCAAGACCCGCATGCCTTGTGCCGCATGCCTCGTGCCCCGCACCTTCATGCCTCACACCCCGTGCCCCATGCCCCCGTGCCCCATACCTCTCGCCCGTGCCCGATGTGGCCTGCCGCGACCGGAGGACATCATGCCGATCTTCGAGGAAACCGTGGCGGCCGAGGCGATCCGGGAGGCCGAACGCACCGTCATCAACGCCAAGTGGCACTGGTACGAGGAACAGGCTCTGGCAGAACTCGCCGCCCGCCCCGGACTGACCTGTACGCCCCTGATTCCGGGCCACCCGGTCATCCAGGTCGTCGCCTACGACGGCCGGCTCCTGGGGCGCGTTCGCCGCCGCACAGCCGGCCGGGGCGCCCGCTGGGTCGCCGTCCCCGCCGCCACGGCCCATGAGATCGGCCCCTGCCGCAGCGTGCGCGCGGCGGCTCGGGCCCTGGCGCGAGAGGCCGGGAGACCGCACCGCGGAGTCACCGTGCACATGAGGGCGGGCGACCGATGAAGTCCCGCGGCCCACTCGCGCACCACCGAAGGGAGACGCACCATGGCCATGCCGGAAAGTATCGAACTCCGTTGTTCCACCGCTCTGTTCCGCGAGGAGACAGTGCTCCTGCTCCATCGCACCTTCGCCGGGATGGACTACTGGGTGCTTCCCGGCGGTACGCCGCAGGAGAGGGAGAGCATGGCCGCCTGCGCGCGCCGCGAGCTGGCCGAAGAGGCCGGAATCTCGGCAGAACCCGTGCGCGTGGCCTTCGTACTCGAATCCATGGAACCCCACCGCGGACCACGGACCGTGGATCTCGTCTTCACCGTGACCGGATCGGCCCACGGCCAGACTCCCCGCGCCCGTGAGCCGGACACGGAACCGCAGTTCGTGCCCTTCCGCGAACTGCCGTACCTGGACCTGCGTCCCCCGCTGGCCGGGCACCTACCCGGCCTGGCGGCCCAGAGCGCACATCGGTACGCGCCCTACCTCGGCAACCTCTGGCGCCCCGGGCCGGAGAGCGTCGGCACGACGACGTCCGCCGACACGTTCTCGCGTTTCCTCGGGCGGGTCCTCGGCGGCGCCGGACCGTGACGTACCGGTCCGACTCCGTCGACCGCACCGCCGGGTGCCTCATCACCGGGTTCCTCACCATCGGGTGATCCGCCCGGTCGGTCAGGGCGTGCGCAGGGCGAGGAGCGCGATGTCGTCGTGCTGGTCATCGCCCATGCGGGTGAGCAGTTCGTCGCAGAAGATGGACAGGGGTTCACGGGCGAGCGCGGCCGCGTGCTGGCGCAGCCGTGTGAGGCCGCGGCCGATGTCCTCACCGGGGCGTTCGATGAGGCCGTCCGTGTAGAAGAGCAGCGTCGAGTCGGCGGGCAGGGCGATGTTCGCGGTCTCACGCCTGAGTTCGGGGTCGACGCCCAGCACGGGGGCGTGCCCGCCCTCCAGGAAGAGGGTGCGCCCGTCGGGCTGGGCGAGCAGCGGCGGGAGGTGGCCGGCGTTGGTCCAGTGCAGCCGCCACGGTCCCGTGGTGGGCGTCTCGATGCGGGCGACGACGGCTGTGACGAGTTCGATGTTGGTCAGGCCCTGCATCACCTTGTCCAGGCGGCTCATCACACCGGCCGGGGCGTCTCCGCTGTCGTAGGCAAGCGCACGCAGCATGTTGCGCAGCTGCCCCATGCGGACGGCGGCCGCCAGGTCGTGGCCGATGACGTCCCCGATGGCGAGGACCACCGAGCCGTCCGGGAGCGGAAAGGCGTCGTACCAGTCGCCGCCCACTTCCGCCCGCTCGCGGGCGGCCACATAGCGCGCAGCGAGCTGGAGCTGGGCGAGGCCGCTCAGATCCGGCAGGAGGGAAAGCTGCAACTGCTCGGCGATGTGCTGCTGGAGTGCGTACAGACGTGCGTTGTCCAGCGCGAGCCCCGCACGGTGGCCGAGGTCGGCGGCGATGGCCTGCTCCTGTTCGTCGAACGGATCGGCCGGAGCCCGGCGGACGAAGGTGAGAGCGCCCAGGGTCTGCCGTCGCACCCGCATGGGCACGATCAACGAGGTCTCGGCACCCAGCATGCGGTACAGGGCCCACTGCGCGGCCAGCAACGAGTCGTGCGGATCGGGGGCGCCGAAATCGGTCACCACCAGGCTGCCCGCTCCGCGCAGTACCTTCGCCAGGGCCGCCGCCGAGTCGTCGGGCACGGGCAGCAGCCCACCCGGCAGCACTCTCAGGACCCGTTCCGGATCCCGGTCCGTGACCGTCATACGGCGCAGCTGCTCCCCTTCGAGCACGTCGACGACACAGGCGTCGGCCAGGTGCGGGACGACCAGACGGGCGAGTCGGCGCAGTGACTCCTCGGCGTCCAGGCCCGAGGCCAGTGCCGCGCTTGCCTCCGCGAGCAGACGCAGTCGGGCCGCTGCCTCCAGTGTGGATTGCCGGTCCAACGCTCCTGGTTGTTGGGGCTCCTTCTTCATCAGGCTCCTTCCCTAGTGCCGCTGTGACACCGTCACCGAGGAGCCGGAGCGATCGAGGAGCCGGAGCGACCGGGGCCGAAGCGACCGAGGACCCGCGAACGGTCCGTCGGCGGCGTGTGGGACGAGTTCACCAGAAAAGGCCCACTCCCAAGGACGGACACGGCATGCATCGCCCGTACTTCTCAGATCTGAGCTCTTTCGGGTACGACACGCGGACGGGGCCGCCGATCTCCGTGATCCGGTCTCGGGCGGCGGCTCGGACGCGGGCCCGCCGCGCCTCATCCCCTCCCTCGCGCGCTTCATCACCCTCGCCGCGCCTCGTCTCTCCGCGCCGTGCCTCATCCCCCGGGCTGGTGCTCCGGCTCCTCGGCCCGGTGTCCGGGGGTGCGCTGCTGCTCCGCGGCCCGGAGGAGCTCCTGCGGAAGGTAGGGGGACTCGACGCGGACGGCCCAGCCGCGACGGCGCGCGTGGCAGGCCAGGGCGAGGATGTCGAGGTTGATGGAGGCGTCCGGATCGTCGGAGCGGTCGGCTACCTGGTAGTAGTCGCGGTGTGCTTCGAGCGCGTCGGCCAGGGCCAGATCGAAGCTCTCCTCGTCACCCTCCACGAGCTGCGACAACAGCACGGCCGGCGGCATCACGAAGCCCCATTCCTTGGCCTTCTCCTCCTGTCGCACGGCCCGCCGCACGGCCGGTTCGGGATCGGCGGCGCCCTTGAGGTAGGTGTGGAGGGCCTCCCGGTACGCGGCGGAGGCGGACTCGTCCGGGCCCGCGAAGGCAGGACCGGCGAGGACCAGCGGGGCCAGGTTCTCGCGTACGCCGGTGATCAGGGCGAAGGCGATGGCCGTCTGCCAGGTGCCGGCGCCCGTCTTCTCGACGCGCTCGGCCGGGTAGCGCAGTGCGCGGCCGTCGATGGTCACCTCGACCTCCGTTCCCGGCTCCGCGAGGGCGATGCGGAACTGGGCGGCCCCGGCCCGCGAGGCGAGTTCCAGGTTCGCGCGCTGGGCGTCCGTCATGTGGCCGGATCCCTCCGCGCGCCACTTGAAGAGACGCTCCTGATCGCTCAGGACGCTGCCGAGCCGCCAGACGTCGAGGGGCGCTCCGTCGACGGCGTCGAACGCCCTCCGCAGGCGCCTCTCGTACGTGGCCTCCATCTCCGGGGTCACCGTCCGACCGCAGGACGGCCGCTCCACCACCAGCGGGCCCGCCGCGAGCGCGGCGACCGCGTCCGGCCGCCGGTCCCGGCCGAACGCCGCGACCCGTGGGCCCGGCGTCTCGAAGCCGGTGATCAGCGCGTGCGGCAGGTAGTCGGTACGGACGGCCGGACGCCAGCCCAGGGTCCGGTAGGCGAGCGCGGCGAGGGCGAGGGGCACGAGCGGCAGGAGCGTGCTCGGGGAGGCCGAGGGGCCGTGCAGGGTGGCGTACCTGGTCAGGAGGTCGCCCAGCGCGGCGTCGAAGGATTCCTGGTCCTCGGCGGCCAGCGCGCGCAGCGTCCGCAGCGCCGCACTGTCCATCCGGTTCAGCAGGGGCTCGCCGGTCCCCGCGGCGCGGGTGCGGACGCGCTCCAGGGCCGCGTCGACGGCGGCAAGCCTGGCCTGCGCGCTCGGCGGGTACTCCTCGTCGTTGCCGGTGTCGTCCAGGACCACGGCCATCAGTCCTGTGGCGAGCTCGCCGATGGGCGTCCCCTGCGCCTGTGCGGCGAACTTCCGGCGGGCGAAGTGGAAGGCCTCGCCGTGGTGCTGCGCTGTGTCCCGGAGGACGGACAGGCACAGCGCAGCGGTCCACTGCCCCGGTGTGACGCTCTCTGCGGGAGCGTCCTCGCCCGGGTCGTAGCTCATGCCGAAGTTCACGTACTCCAGAAAGATCTGGAAGCCGCAGTGCGGGTGGTACGCGGCGTAGGCGACAGCGCCCGCAGCGGCTTCGGAGGCGTCCTTCAGGACGGCCTTGGCCTCCGGGGTGCCGAGGTCGGGTGTCTCGACGGAGAGGGCGCCCAGGTAGTCGAGGAACTCGTCGGCGATCATCTGCCATTCGCAGGTGGTCATCCGGTCGGCCCGCGACATGGACCGCACCTGGCCCCCGATCCGGTTGGTGAAGTCCTCGCGCGCCGCCGACACGACGGCCCCGCCCACCTGGTGACGCTCTATCCGCACTGCCCTGCTCCTTGCTCGAATCCCTGCGGACAGCCTAGGTGCGGGGTCTGACAGGCTGCGGGCCCTCGGGCACGGGCCGCAACCGGGCCGTGCTGGGGCCGCGTGGGTTCACCGGCTTGATGACGCGCCGACGAGGTGGCTATGTTCACGACATGAACGATGCCGAGGCCGCCTCGCTCCTGGCCGGATGTGCTCGCTTCCCGTACCCGGGCAAGTGGCAGGACTCTCCCTTCGCGGAACGCACGGTCGGTGGTGTGCGGTACGCCCTGGTCGCGGTCGATCCGGGGCTGAGCGCGCTCGCCCTGCGCCGTGACGACGGTTCGCTGTGGTATCTGGCCGAGGACGGTGCTCCCCAGCTGGTGAACTCCGGAATCGACGCCTTCGTCGCCTTCAACCGCGCCTACGAGGAGGCCGCTGCCGAGGCCGCCGACTACGAGGGGCCCGGCGACGGTCTCGACGACGACGAGGCCGTGGACCTGGCCGAACAGGCGGCCGACGCGCTCACCGAAGCGTTGCTGGAACGGTTCGGCGCGGTCGATGCCGAGGCCGTTGCCGACGAGAACTCCTACTGGCACATCGCGGCCGAGGAACTGGGCTACGGCATGAGCGTCTGACCACTCAGGCCATGCGGAGCGGCCCGGCCGCTCGGCCCGCTCGCTCGGATCGCTCGCTCGGATCGGTCGCTCGGATCGGTCGCTCGGATCGGTCGCTCGGGCCGGGCGGCCGCCCTCGTGAGGGGGCAGCCGGTCCCGGCGGCACCGGAATGCGCGCCTCAGTCGTCGCTCCCGGAGCCATGGCCGGGAGCGGCCATGGCGCCCGTGGCGGGTGTCCCCGCGACGAGCCCGTACCGCAGGTGCACGATGCCCTTCGGGCCGGCCACAGGGGGTTCCAGGAGGGTGACGTCGGTGGGCACCGCGCCGCCGTCGAACACCTTCTTCCCGACACCGAGCACGACGGGATGCAGCCAGAGGTCCAGACGGTCGAAGAGCTTCTCGCGCAGGAGCGTCTACACGAGGTTCAGACTCCCGACGACCTTCACGTGCTCGTGCCGGTCGCGGATCTCACGCACCGCACCGGCCAGGTCCGGGCCGAGCCGCGAGGAACCGGCCCACGAGAGGTCGGGCTCGCCACGGGAGGCCACGTACTTCGGGATGCTGTTGAAGAGCGTGCCGAACTCGTCCTGCTGGTGCGGCCAGTAGGCGGCGAAGATATCGTACGTCCGCCGCCCGAGCAGGAGGGCGTCCGTGCCTTCGTACGCGGCCCTGACCCTGGCGCCGGTGGCCTCGTCCAGCAGGGGTGCCCGCCAGCCGCCGAACGGGAACCCGATGGGGTCTTCGTCGGGGCCGCCGGGTGCTTGCCCGACGAGGTCGAGGGTCGCGAACGCTGTGATGTGGATGAGGCCCATGGGGTGCTCCTGATGGATCGATCGGTCCCGTCAAGAGGTAGACCTGTGGACGGCCTCAGAATCATCGCCGCGCACCTGGTTCGCCCGGTCGGGCAGGCCGGTAACGCGTCGGCGCCGCTGGGGAGATCGTGGCTGCCGCTCTTTGTGGGCGCGGGGATACGTGCGGTCGGGACGCGGTGGGGAGTGGTCGGCCATGACTGCCGGGCCGGTGGTGCGCCGGTGTGGCAATGCGGTGGCCCGGCGGTGCGGCGGTGCGGCGGTGCGGCGGTGCGGCGGTTCAGCGGCCCGGCAGTGCGGTGGTTCAGTGGTGTGGCAGGGCGGTGGTTCAGTGGTGTGGCAGGGCGGTGGTGCGGGAGCGGATCGGGGAGGGGTTCGCGGGCCGGTTGCCATGCCCGGGTGCGGACCGCTGGAAGGGCCCAGCGGGCCGCGCGGGCCCACCGGCGGTCCGGTGGGCCCAGGCGGGTCACGACCAGGACGCGGCCACCAACGAGCGTTCCGCAGCCGCCAGATGCACGGCCGAGGCGAGCCAGGCCGTCGCGTAGGCGGCGGCCGAGGGGTCGGTCAGGCGGCCGAAGGCGTCGCGGGGGCGGCGGGCCGCCTCTGTCGTCAGGGACTGCGCGAGCCGGGCGGCCGCGCCGAGTCCCGCCCGGCCCAGGCGGGCGGAGAGCGAGGCCGCGTCCGTCCCTCGGCCCGCCTCGGCCACGGCACGGCGACCGCCCGCGACGCCCGTCTCCAGCAGGCTCCGCACCCGCCACAGCGGCGCCTCCGCCAACGGGTCGGGACCCGCGGTGACCGGCTCTCGGGCCCCGGACCCCGCTGTCTCGCGGGGGAAGTGCTCGCCCTGGAGCCGGTCGTAGCCCAGGTCGGCATGGCCCTTCCACGCGTCCGGCAGCCGCAGCGTGGCGGGCGCCTCCGGCACCGGCCCGACCGCCAGCGCCCGGAGCGTCGCCGCCCGGTCCAGGTCGGGACGGCCGAGCACCCGCAGGACAAGCCCGGGGTGTTCGGCGATCCGGCGCAGGTTGGCGGCGTGCGGCAGCTCCGGATGGGGGTGGGCGGGGCGGAGCCGCAGCAGCGGTCCCTCGCCCGTGACGCGTACGACGACGGAGTCGCCGGCCGCACCGATCACCTCGACGTCGCAGCCCAGCAGACCCGGCGCCGTACCGCCCGCCCCGGGCCCGCCCGTCCCGGGCGCGCTGTCGGCCAGTAAGGCGGCCATCGCCTCCCGCACCGGTCGTGTGAAGAGGGCGGCGGCGGGTTCCTCGGACCAGTCCACTCCGCGCAGGGGCGTCGCGCCGACCCCCCGCCCCGCGCCGAGCCGCCCGTCTGCCGAGACGGTCGCGCCGACGATCCGCAGTCCCCCGCGCGCCAGCCCGGCGTGGTCGAGAACGCCGCCGCCGAGCGCCACGGAGGCGGTCCCCGCGCCCTTCACGCGGGCGAGGCCGCCGGGGCGGACGTCGGACACCGTGTAACCGGCGCCGTCCGAACCGACCAGGTGGGTGGTCACTCCGCCGTACCCCGTCGCGGACAGCACCGGCTCCCGGCACAGGCCGTACACCCGCAGGCTGCCGCCCTGTCCGTAAACCCGGCGCGCGGAGCCCGCCGCGTCCGTGTCGGCCGCCCCGGAGGCGAGCAGCGCGGCGTCGGCCAGCAGTTCGCGAAAGGCTCCGGTGAGGTCGGCGAGTCGTTGTCCCCCGCTCCGCTCCCGCGCGGCCCTCAGGCCCCGTACGACGCGCAGCGCGGCCGCCTCGGCGCGCGGGAGTCCGGCCAGCCGTGCGGTGTGGGCGGCGCGGAGCAGCTCGGCCTGGACCACGGCGCCGCCCGCCGTGACACCTGCGGACAGGGCCTCGGCCGCGGCGTCCCACAGCGCCGTGGCGGCAAGGACCTGTGCCGGGGTGAGGACGGTGGGCGCGGCCGCCGTGGCCGCGATGCCGTCGGTGGGGGCGATGGATGCCGGCTCCTTCCGTCCCGTACCCGTGTCGGAGGCGGTGTCCGGACCCGCGGCCTTGCCCGTACCCGCGTCGTCATCCCGGACCGCGTCGTCGTCACGGACCGTTTCGTCGCCCCGGTCCGTTTCGTCGCCCCGGTCCGTTTCGTCGCCCTCGGCGATGGGTGCCGCGCCCAGGGCTGCGGCCCGGTGCAGGCAGCGCGGGGCCAACAGGCAGCTGCACACGGCCTGTTCCGCGTTCGTGACCGTGCCGGACGGGCCCGGACGCAGTGTGACCGCGGCGTCCTCGCCGAAGCGGACCTCGACCGCCCCGTCGGCCGTGGCGGAGGCCCGGTCGGCGCAGCCCGAGATCGCCGCGTCGAGTTTCTTGCGCAGTCGTGCGCTGAGCTGCTCCACGGCATCGGCGAGGACGTCGGGGGCGACGGGAGGCAGGAGTTCGGTGCTCAACGGGGTTCTCCACGGAGGCGGTCGCCCACCCAGCGGGCGAGTTCGAGCGGGCTGAGCGCGGCCACCGGCATGCCGGCCGCGACGAGTTGGCGTGCCACGGAGACCGAGTAGCGCGGCGTGCCGGTGTCGTCGAGCGCCGCGCAGCCCAGCAGATGGGCGCCCGAGGATGCCAGGGCACGCACCTCGCCCAGCAGTCCGCCGAGCGGTGCGCCCTCCTCGAAGTCGCTGACCACGACGACGAGCGTGCGGCTCGGCACGGTGATCAGCGAGCGCGCGTGCGCGAGTCCGGCAGCGATGTGAGTACCGCCGCCGACCCGGACCTCCAGCAGCAGCGACAACGGATCCTCGACCCGGTCGGTCAGGTCGATCACCTGCGTGGAGAAGGCCAGGAAGTGCGTGGACAGGGTCGGCACCCCACCGAGGACCGCGGCCGTCAGCGCCGACCAGATCACCGACGCCTCCATCGAGCCGGAGACGTCGACGACGAGGACGAGGCGCCAGTCCGCCTCCTTGCTCGCCCGTGTGCTGAACAGCGGACGCTCCGGTACGACCACGAGCCCGCCGTCCTCCGTCCGCCGGGTGTGGACGAGATTGGCCCGCAGCGTACGGGCGAGGTCGAGGCGACCGCCGGGCCGCCGGGTCGGGCGCGGGGTGGCCAGACCGTTCAGCGCCGGGCGCAGGCGGGTGGCCAGCTCCCGGGACAGCTCGTCGACGAGCCGCTTCACCAGCGGACGCAGTCGGGCCAGTTGGGCCTCGGGCATGCCTCCGGCCAGGGACAGCACCGAACCGAGCAGTTCCACCGAGGGCCGTACCGACGCCGGATCGAGCTGCGCCAGCACGTCGGTGCGCCCCGTGTCGGCGGCCTCCGCGAGGACCTCCTCGCGTACGTCGGTGCCGAAGAGGGCCTCCAGCTCCTGGGCCCACTCCCGTGCGGTGGGGAAGGACGGGTCCTGACCGCCGCCCTGCCCCGGAACGCCGCCGTCCAGGTCCTGGGTGCCCTCGCCGCGGCCGCGGCCGTAGAGCTCGTCCAAGGCGTGGGCGTAGCGGCGGGCGTCGCCGGTGAGCCGTTCCTTGTGGCGGCCGAGCAGCAGCCGCCAGCGGTCGGCACGGCCGATCCGCCGGTCCTTGTCGTCCGTGGCGTGTACGACGTCCGCGGCATCCGTACCGTCCGCGGCATCCGTACCGTCCGCGGTATCCGTACCGTCCGCGGCATCCGTACCGTCCGCGGTGGCGCTGTGTGCTCCGGACGGGGATGCGGAGCGGGGGCCGTCGGCCGAGTCCGGGCGCGGATCCGAATCCGGGCGCGGATCCGAATCCCGGCGCGGATCCGAATCCCGGCGCGGGTCCGAATCCCGGCGCGGGTCCGGGGCCGTTTCGGCTTCGGTGTACGCGCCGGGCAGGCCCAGGGCCTTCAGCGCCGCCGATCCGGCCGCGTCGGCCGCCGCCCACAGGGCGAGCAGCTCCGGCGGGGCGTCGAGGGACAGGTCGAGCCGGTCGCCGAGCCGCTCCGTCACGGTGGTGAGCAGTCCGTCCCGGGCGGCCGGGGCCAGCGTGTCGAAGCCGCCGCGCAGGGCCGGGAGCCGGTCGAGGAAGTCCTGGTCGGCCAGGGCGTCGACCCGGTCCATGAGCGCGGCGAGCGCGTCCGGCGACGCCTGGAGCAGGGGGCCGGCGGCCGTGAGCAGCCCGGCAAGGCGCTTGGCCAGCGCCCGGCGGGTGTCCGGGGCCGTGGCCCCGTCGATCCAGCCGGCCGTGCGCTCGCCCAGCGCGGCCGCGTCGTCCAGGTCGAGCAGCACGCGTACGGCCAGGGCCGCGCCCTGGATGAGCGGGGAGCCCTCGGCCGCCAGTTCGGCGAGTGCCCGGTCCAGCCGCAGGCCCAGATGGCGGGCGGCCGCCCGGTCCGCCAGCGCCACCAGCGCCCCGGCGTCGGCGTCGCTGTCGCTCCCGGCGAGGCCGGGGAGGGAACGCACCGCCGCCTCCAGGAGTTCCTCCGTGAGCGAGCCGGCCGTCGTGCGGGCGTCCTGCGTCGTGCCGGGGTAGTGACCGCGCCGCAGCCCCTCCAACAGGTCCAGGGCCTGGAGCAGTGCGGGCAGATCGGCGCTGTCGGGCAGTACGGCGGATGCCTCGTGCAGGCGTGCGTCGACCAGTTCGGGCAGGCCGCAGCGCATGGCGGCGGTCAGCCCGGTGAGGATCTGGGCCGGGGTGGGGCCGCCCTCTGCGGCCTCCTGGCGCGCGGTCGCGGCAAGCGTGCCCGCCGCCGCCTGGGCCGCGGTCACCCCGCGCGCGCCCGCGAGGTCCAAGCGCGCGGGCACGGTCGGCGTCCAGGTCAGCCGCCACTTGGTGCCGAGCGCGGTGCCGTCGCCCGTGCTCGCCACGTCCAGGGGTTCGCCGTACGAGGCGCCGATCACCAGCAGCCGCTGGAGCAGCACTTCGCGGCGGCCGTCCAGGGGCGAGCGCAGCGGGTCCAGGCGCAGCTCGCGGCGGTCGGGGTCGTCCGGCCGGGGCAGCCGCAGTTCCGCGAGCTCTGCCTCGACCGAGGGGCCGAGGCCGGACCGGGGGGCGTGCGGGCTGATCCGGCCGCGTACGGTGCCGACGAACACGGCTTCCAGCGCGCGGGCCAGGGCCCGGCCCCGGCCGAGGTGTTCGCCCTGGCCGAGGACGGTGGTGACGGCCTCCAGGAGCTCACCGCGGCCGGGCGCGGGCAGTCCGCGCAGAATCGCCAGGTCGCAGGCCAGGCGCAGCGTCTCGGCGGCCTCGCCGGTCCCCGCGGTGTGGCCGCCGCGCCGCATCTCGCGGCACAGGGCGGTCAGCGCGTCGGCCGCCGCGTCCCGGATGCGTTCCGGATCGCCGGCGGCGGTGAGGACCGCCTGCTGCCACAACGGGTCGCGGATTCCGGCCGGGTAGCCGGACCGGGAGTCGAGCAGGTCGAAGGAGTACGGCACGAGGGAGGTCACGGCCGGGGTCACAGCCGAGGTTACGGCCGAGGTCACGGCCGAGGTCACAGCCGAGGTCACAGCCGAGGTCACAGCCGGGGTCACAGCCGGGTCCTCGGTCACCGCGGCACCGTGTTCTTCGGCCCGGTCGGCCTTCCGCGCTCCAGCCGTGTCCCCACCGGTCCCATCGGCCCCACACGCCCCGGAGCCCGCAACACCGCCTTCCTCGCCGCCCCGGCCGCCCCCGGCTTGCCTGTCGTCCCCGCCTCTACCGGCCGCCCGTGCGCCAGGTCCCGTGTCCCCGTCCGATTCGGAGGGGGCGGTCGTCCGCCGCGTGGCGCCGGAGACTCCCGCCGTTCCGGCCCCGGCGCCCGTCTCCCCCGACGTCAGGAGCGCGGGTGCGTGGAAGGCGCCGATCACGGCTGCCACCCGGCGGCCGTCCGCCGAGGCGGCGGCGATCACCTGCCGCATCCGTTCCTCCCGCGCCAGGTCGACGGCGGGTACGGCGGCGTCGGTGCGCAGGGCCCAGCCCACGCCCAGCGCGGCTCTGCGCACCGCGTCCGGGGCGCACCCCGGAGCCAGCACCTCCACCGCGCGGTCCCACAGGTCGTCGCCGTCCCGGCCGGTTCCGGCGGCGGCGAGCGCCTCGGCGTAGGAACGCCGTACCCGCGCCGTACCGTCGCCGGGAGCGGGAGCGGGTACGGCGGCGGGGCCGGTGCCGGGCGCGCCCTCGGGATCCGTGGCACCCTCGGCACCCGTGGGCGCGCCGGTCCGCGGGTCCACGGCCTCGTTGCCGTCCGGATCGCGCACCGGCCCGAGGGCCCTCGCCGACCAGCGCGGGTCGCCGAGGGGAAGGTCGCAGCACACGACCTCCAGCCCACGGCTCGCGGCCCAGCGGATCGCGGCGAGCTCCGGGGAGAAGTCCGCGAACGGATAGAACGCGACCCCTCCGCCCCCGCCCGCCCCGGCCAGGGCGACGGGGGCGATGGTTTCGGGGTCCGCGAGGTGTTCCAGCCAGGGCTGGAAGTCGGTCGGCAGCTCGACGCAGACGACCTCGGCCCCGGCTTCTTCGAGCAGGGCGGGTATCACCGCGGCCAGCGCGGGGCTGTGGTGGCGCACTCCCAGCAGGTACGGCGCGCGCGACGCGGCCAGTGCGTCCACGGCCGCCCGTGGATCGACGTTCGTCAACGCAGGCTCCCGCGCAGGTCCCAGAGCCGGCGCCACATCGCCGAGCCGCTCTCGGCGCGGCGGCGCACCGGGCCGTCCCAGTAGCCCAGCAGCCGTGCGTGGTCGGCGGGGTCGTCCTTGCGGACCACGCCGAGCAGATGTCCCGGGAGCAGGTCGAGGACGTCCTCGGCGGGCAGATAGGCGGCCGCGATCCCCAGGGACGCCGTCACCTGGACGGCCTCGGCGGTGGACATGACCGTGCCGGGCCGCTCCACGTCCCAGCCCTCGGTGGAGCGGCCGGAGCGCAGATCGCGGAAGACGGTGACGAGGGCGTCGAGGACGGCGTCGTCGACGGCGAAGGCGGCGCCCGCCCGTTGCACGGCGGCGACGGCCTGGCGGCGGATCAGGACCGACTCGGCGTCGGCGTCGGCGATCGGGTCGACGGTCTCGAAGTTGAACCGGCGCTTCAGCGCCGCCGACATCTCGGAGACGCCCCGGTCGCGGAGGTTGGCGGTGGCGATGACGGTGAAGCCGGGGGCGGCGCGTACGACCGCGTCCTCGGTGGCGGTCAGCTCGGGCACGCTGATCCGGCGGTCCGACAGGATGGAGACGAGGGCGTCCTGGACCTCGGGCAGACAGCGGGTGATCTCCTCGACCCGCACCACCCGTCCGGTCCGCATGGCGGCGAGGACCGGGGAGTCCACCAGGGCCTGCGGGGTGGGGCCCTGGGCGAGCAGCAGGGCGTAGTTCCAGCCGTAGCGGAACGCGTCCTCGGTGGTGCCCGCCGTGCCCTGCACCGTCAGGGCGCTGGTCCCGCTGACGGCGGCCGCGAGCAGCTCCGACAGCATCGACTTGGCCGTACCGGGCTCACCGGTGAGCAGGAGCCCGCGCTCTCCGGCGAGGGTGACCACGCAGCGTTCGACCAGTGCGCGCTCGCCGACGAACTTCGGGGTGATCGCCAGCTTCGACGGCAGACCGGCGCGGCGCCGGGGCAGGGCCAGTTCCTCGCCGTCGCTGCCGCAGACGAACGTGACCACCGCGCGAGGGGTGAGCGCCCAGCCGGGCGGCCGGGGGCCCAGGTCCTGGGCGGCGAGGAAGGCGAGTTCGGCGGCGTACCGTTCCTCGGCCGGCTGGCCCTGCCGGACTGGTGCGGTCTGTTCGGTGACGGTCATGCGGGTTTCCTTCGTCGTGGTTCGGCGCGTCGTGGTTCGGCGGTGTGCGTACGGGGGGAGCGGCGCGGCGCCGCCCGGGGGCGGGCGCGCCGCGCCGTGCTGACGTCGGGCGGCCGGTCAGCGGCGGCACGGGAGCCTGTCGGCTGCCTGGTGGTGATGGTGTGTCAGCGGCGGCGCTTGGTCCGCCGCACCTTCAGTTCCTCGAAGCGCGGGAGGTCGCCGTCGAGGACGCGCTGCCAGGCCCGGGTGAACAGCTCCGCGACCGGTTCGGTCGGCACCAGGACACCCAGTGCCGGCCGGCTGCCCGGGGCCGCCCCGTACATCGGCAGCTTCCACTGCTCCACGGGCAGGAGCGGCGCCGAGTGCTCCGCCCAGGCGCCCGGCAGGAACATCGAGCGTCCCGCCCGCGCCCGTACGGCCGACACCACCAGGTCGGTCTCGGTCAGTTCGGCCCGTGCCTTCCTGAGACGGGCCGGCTTCCACCCCGTCCACCGCGCGGTGTTGCGGTCCGTCGGGTCGGGCATGGCCAGCAGCATCAGGTACAGCGTCGCCGCGTCGGCGGTCAGACCGCGCGCCTCGGCGACTTCGGCCACCCGCTCGGGCACCGAACGGGACGGATCCTGCGGCCACCACAGGCCCTCGTCGTCCGCCGCGCCGGCCGCGGGCGCGCCCGGGTCGGCCAGCAGCCGTGCGAACGCCGGGTCGTGCGCCCACCGCAGGGCCGCCTCGGGATCGGTCGGCTGCTGATCGGCGCCGCGCAGCGCCACCAGGTACGGGTCGGATCCGGTGGAGTCCAGCAGGACGGGCCGTACGGCCGGCCGGGGCCGGTCGTCCTGGGTGGCCATCAGCACCGCGCCGTACCGCTCGTGGTCCGGTGCGGTCTCCGTCGGGGCGCCGGCCACCTTCCGGAAGTCCGGGAGGCTGGTGTAGTGCCCGACGGAGAGCAGCAGTTCGGGTGCCGCGAGACGCCGGCGCACGGCGGTCAGCGCACTCGGCAGCGCCGCGCGTACCGGATCGCCTGCGGGCAGCCGGTGGGCCAGCCAGGCCGTCAGGGCCATCGAGCCGACCAGTACCTCGGAGGTGAACGGCGCGTCGGCGGGGGATGCCGTCGCCGGGTGATCGCCCTCGATGCGCCACGGCACGTCGAGCGCGAGCTCCGGCGACGACGCCGGTTCGAGCAGGGCCGGCAGCGCCCGGTGCACGGGCCAGCCGCTGGGCGTGGCGCGCGCCGCCTCCGCGACCAGCCAGTCCGGCACCTGTCGGCGCCGTCCGACCTTCTCGTTCCACACGGCGGCGGCCGATGCCACGTCCGGGCCCTCGTTCCACAGCCGTGCCGGGTCGTCGGGCAGGAAGGCCGCGAGCACCGCGCGGCGTGTCTCGACCGGAAGGGCGCGCAGTTCGTCGCGGGCGTGGCCCGCCTCGGCGACCTTCAGGCCGAGCTCCTTGCGCAGCTCGGCGGGGAGGAAGTTGCTCTCCCAGCTGTCCACGTAGGGCATGCCCACGAGGACGATCCGGGCCAGCGCCCGGGTCACGCCGGTGAGTCGGCTGAACTCGTCGGCGGCCTCCGGCAGGAAGGGCGCCGCCTCATGGGACCGTGCCTCCCGGAGGAAGCCGGTCAGCCAGTCGGCGCCGCGCCCCCGGTCGCCCACCGGCGCGGCGTTCTTGAGGGTGTAGGGGCCGGGCACCTCGAAACGACCGCTCGGGTCGTGGAGCAGCGCGCCGAACTCCCAGCCGTCGTCGACGCCGGAGTTGTACTCGGTGAAGCCGAGCGCGGCTCCGCCGCCCAGGGGCAGCACGCTGCGGTGGGCGACGCTGCGCCGCTGGCCGTCCGGCGTGTGCAGGTGGGGCGTCGGCAGGTGGACCAGGACGCGGCGCCAGTGAGCGGCGGAGGCGGCCGCGGAGGCCAGCCCCAGCGCGTCCACCCGGCCGAGTATGCCGAGCAGGGCCGCCCGGTGCGCCGGGTCGCTGCCGGGTGCGACGGCCCGGTAGGCGAGCGCGGCCGGCTCGTCCAGGAGCGAGACGAACGGCAGTCCCGAGTAGGGCAGCGACGGCAGGTCGAAGTGCAGGAGGCCCGGCAGCGCCGTGGCGTCGGTGTCCGTGCGCACCGACTCCAGGGCCTCCAGGTAGCACTGGGTCACGTCGGTGTCCGCGCCGTAGCGGTAGTAGCCGGTGTGGACGATGCCGTCCAGCGCCTTGGCGAGTACGTGGTCGCTCGGTCCCTGGACCCGGGCGTCCGTGGGCTCGGCGGTGAGGTCGAGCCGTGCGGCCACCGCGTCCAGCGCCTTCTGCTGCTGTACCGCGAAGCGCAGTACCTTCACCACGCCTGCGATCATCTCCGGTGCCGTGACCTGCGGCAGCGCGGTGCTCACCAGCTCGGGCAGGTCCGCCACCCGCTCCACGAGGGCGGCCGCCTTCAGCAGGAGCCCGGCCGACTCGGCGTCGGCGCCCCGCAGCGCCGCCGACCCCCGCGGGTCACGGGCGCGCAGCATGTGCAGGTACGGGAGCGGCGGGAGGGCATGAGCCGCGGTCGCGTGCAGCTCGCTGCGGTGGTCGAACTGCACCGAGGCCGTGACGGTGCCCTCCGGGTCGCTGAGCGACAGCTCGCGCCACTCCTGGGTGAGCGCCCGGGGCCGGTCGTCGCCGGGGAACGTCAGCGCGGCGACCGGCCTGCCGGCGCCCCTGGGAAGGGTGACGGACCGTCCGGTGGTGTCCTCGCCGTGGTAGCCGCCGCCGGGCAGCCGCACGACCCGCCAGCCGAGGAGCCCGTCCGGGGACGTCCCCTGGGCCGAACCCCGCACCTCCGGGGCGGGCAGCAGCCGGCACGAGACGGCCACCAGCTCGGCCCCGGGGGCGTGCCGCGCCGACGCGTCGGTGAGGAAGCCGGGCTGCGAGCGCCGGCCGTACGCGCCGCCCACGGGGTCGTACTCCTGCCAGCCGCCCTCGTCCGCCCCGTCGTTGTTCTGCCACACCCAGTACGACGTGCCGTCGGACAACAGGGCGCGCTCCGCGGGCAGCTTCGTGTCGCCGCTGTGGAGGACCCCGCTGCCGGTGGTGCGGCCGCCGCCGGGCAGTTGCAGGCTGAGATGGTCCGAACGCATGGCCCAGGGGCTGGTGCCGGTGAGGGCGAAGACCGTGTCGGGTGCGGTGTGCCAGTAGCCCTGCGGCTCACCGCGGCCGTACGTGCTCCAGAACACCAGCAGCGCACCGTCCACGTAGTGGAAGCCCCTCCGCCACACGGAGGTGCCGGGCACGCGCAGATCGTGCACGAGAACGGTGGAGTCGGCGTCGATGACGCGTACCTGCGTCGCGTTGGCCACGATCAGATACGGCCAGGCCTCGGCGACCGTCAGTCCGTCGGTGCTGTGGGGTCCCGGCGCCAGCTCCGTCAGCGCCTCCTCCCACGCCGGCCAGCGCAGCTCCTCCAGGAGCCCGCCCCGCAGCGTGCGCGCCACGGCCTCGCCGAGGTCGGCGGCGGCAGCGGTCGCGACCTCCTGCGGCGCGAGCGCGAGCGCCTCGGAGGGCAGCCAGGAAAGCCGCTCGATCGCCTTCGGCAGTCCGGGCAGACCGGCCGCCACCGACGAGGCGGCCACCTCGCGCATCCATTCGGTGAGCATCGGGCGTCCGCCGGGCGAGGCGGCCAGCCGTCGCATCACGTCCGCGCCGGAGGACGCGTTGCTGTAGCCGTTGGCCTCGCGCTGGAAGGCGGGACGGAAGCGCGGGTCGGCCGCCAGCGCGACCAGGTCCCTCGGCTCCTCGCCGCACGCCCAGTCCGACAGGCCCAGGGCGTCGGTGCGGTGGCGGGCGGGCTTCTCCTCGGGGTCGGCGACCGCGATCTCCAGCGAGAGCAGGAGGTCCAGCAGGTTCACGTCCTCGACACCGATCCTCAGGAACCGCTCGCCCTCGGGCCGCGCCGCCAGATCGGCGCGCAGCCGGGGGGCCGCCCGCTCGACCAGTTCCAGCAGGGCGGGCGGTGTCGGGCGCGGTCCCCAGCCGCGGTGCCGGGCGCCGTGGAAGCGCTCCAGCCAGCCCGCCGCGCCGTCCGGGCACTGCTCCTCCTGCGGCAGGCCGGCGTCCGCGAGACCGGCGTCGGCCCCCGAATCCGCCAGGACGCCGAGCCACAGCTCGGTCATCTCCCCGCTGTCCCCGGGCGGAATCATCGACAGCAGCGTGCCCCGCACGGACGGAACGCGCCGGGCCAGCGCGATCAGCGCGGCGCGGTGCGACTTCCACCAGCCGACGGCGGCGCGCAAGGTGGCGGGGAGCGGGAGGAGTTCGGCGAGGTAGTCCTGCTCCGCCTCGGCGCCGGACAGGGCCGCGG
Source organism: Streptomyces sp. NPDC057697 (assembly GCF_042799335.1). Lineage (NCBI taxonomy): Bacteria > Bacillati > Actinomycetota > Actinomycetes > Kitasatosporales > Streptomycetaceae > Streptomyces > Streptomyces sp. NPDC057697. Next base: position 38,654 of record NZ_JBHVJA010000013.1, read on the forward strand.
CGCGGGCGAGCCGCCTCAGCTCCACCGCGGCCTGGGCGGACGGCGCGAGACCGCCGGCGGTCCGGCGCACGCACAGCCGCCGGAACCGCTCGTACGCCTCGGCGGGCGCGAGCCGGGCCGACAGGTCCTTGCCGTAACCGGTCAGGACCTTCACCGGCAGCGCGCCGGCCAGGGCGAACTCCAGGAACAGGGCGTCGAGCCGGTCCTGGTCGACCGTCAGCCCGTGCTGCGCCTCACTCGCGCGGGCACGGCCGAACAGCTGTCCGGCGTATGTGCTGTTCTCGACACCGAGGAAGATCCGCGCGGCCTGCTCGTAGAAGACGGGCAGGAAGTGCGGGACGGCGGAGGCGAGCCGTCCGGCCAGCTCGTGGCAGGCGTCCAGGGCGGCCTTGGGCTTGGTCTTGGCCTGCCGGGCCAGCCGGTCCAGCTCCGGCACGACCGCAAGGGCGTGGTGCCCGTCCTCGGGGTGGTGCACCAGCACCCACTCGGGGAAGCCGAGCTCCTGGCGCCGGCCGAGACCGACCACGGCGGGCTCGCCCTCGGGCTCCAGTCCGAGGAAGCCGGCGGCGAGGTCCTCGGCGGGGCCCAGTTCGGCCGCGGCCAGCCGCACGACGGCCCGGCCCTCGCCGAGCACCGGGTGGCGATAGGCCCGCGCGGTCAGCTCGACCGCCGAGGGGCCCGCGTCCGGCACGTCGGCCGGAAGGACCGCGCCTGCCGCGAGCAGTTCCTCGTTGTCCTTGTTGCTGTCGTTCCCGACCGTCCCGCTCACGCGTCCCCACCCTTTTCGATCGTGCGGCCGGCGTACAGCGCAGCGGCCATGCGCATCCCCTCGGACCAGGCCACCGGCCCGACCTCCGTCAGCCGCACCGCGCGGCCGTCCTCGTCCTGCCAGCTCAGCCCGCCGGTCTCGGACTCCCCGTCCCAGTACGGCTCGCCGATCCACACCGACGCCACCGTGCTGCGGCCCCCGTCGCGCACCTTGCACGTGGCGTAGCCGCCGGAGACCCGGTAGCCGAGGCCCGTGGCGCGCGCCGCGAGACCGAACCGCGAGGCGAACTTCCCGCCCGCGTAGTCGCGCACCTCCGTGGCCGTCTCCGGGCTGCCGGCGTCCGGGCCGTCCGGCCTGGCCCAGGTCGCGCGGTGGATCTGCTCGACCTTCTGGGCGATGCCGAGGTCGGCCGCGAAGTCCCGTACGTCGTCCAGGTCCGGCAGGAGCACGGGGTGGGGAAGCGTCACCGTGCGCGGCGAGAGCCGCACGGTCTCGCCGTCGAGGTCGACCACCTTGAGCTCCCCGTCGCCGGTGACGTCGCGCAGGAAGCCGACCTCGTCCGGATCGTCGCCCACGACGGCCATGTCGCGCAGCGCCGCCTGCCACGCCTCGTCCGGCCACACCCGGGCGATCAGCTCGGTCGGAACCGGCAGCGACGACACCATCCAGGCATCCACCTGGGCCACGCACGAGACCGCGTGCCGGTCCAGCCACTCGGCCAGCTGTTTCAGCCGGTCGACCTCGGGACTGTCGCGCAGGGCCTTCGGCAGCGTCTTCAGCTGCCTCCCCCCGGCGCGCCGTGCCACCACACGTCCGTCCTCAAGGGTGATCTCATACCCCTCACCCGCTGTCAGCCACGCCATCAGCCGTGCCCCTCCGCCTGTCCATCAGATGTCAGCGCAGCGCGAACCAGGGACCGCGAAGCCCCTGAACTGCGATATGAGGGGAGACTAACGAGGGCCACTGACAGAGCGGGTCGGCGCATGGTGCCCTCGGACCTGTCTTCGAACTGCCGCCTGCCGTGCGGTGCCCGGCGGAGGGCGACGCCGGTTCGGCGGGGGCGGGCGGCGCCTCACGGCAGGACCGGCGCGCTCACGGGAGGTCCTTCAGCGGCCGAGGGCCCGTCGTACGGTCAGGCCGTGGTGCTTACGCAGCCGGTGCAGTTCCCAGCACGACAGCGCGGTCACCGACACCGGAGCACCCAGCAGGAACACGATCCGGGCGACGGCGGGTACCTCCGCGTTCTGGTTGTTGATCACGTCGAGCGCGGCCATCACCCACACCAGCAAGGTGGCGAGGAGCGGCGGCAGCACCTCGTGGATGTCGGCGGTGCGGAACACGTGCATGAGGCAGAGCGCGATCCCGTACAGGGCGAAGCCCAGTGACCAGGCGCAGAGGGTGATGAGGACGACCATTCCCGGGGTTCCGATGGCGTCGCGGAAGCCGGTGGTCTGCGGGTCGGGCGCCACGGCGAGGGGGAACGTGGCCATGGAGCCCATCAGGGCCGCCACCGCCCCGAAGGACTTCAGGGACCGGCGCAGGTAGAGCCCGCGCAGCGCGCCCTGTGCGGCGAACACGAACAGGGCGATCACGAACGGGAAGGCGCACACGAGGACGAGGGTGCTGATCCAGCTCTGGTCGAACTTGTCGTCCGCGACGCTCCCGACGCCCTCGGCGGTGTCGACCGGCTTGTACGACATGACCAGCACGAGCCAGGCGGCGATGCCGAGCCCGGTCCGCCACATCTGGATCCTGCGGACCGTCAGGTCCTCGACCATGTCCGGGCGCGAGGGGCGGAAGGCCCGCTGGGCGGCGTAGAACGGGTTGTAGACGCACTTCAGGATGCGTCGGCCGCGCGTCAGCGGTGGCCGGGGCGGGGGCGGGAACGGCGGCCGCGGACCGCCGCCGTGCGGCTGTGGCGGGTACGGGCCCCAGCCCGGCGGATGTCCCGGGTGCCCCTGCGGCGGGTAGGGCCCCGCGCCGGGACCGCCGGGGTACGGGAGGGGTCCCGCCCCGGGGTAGGGCTGCGGGCCCGGCCCCGGGTAGGGCCCCGGGCCCGGTGGCCCGCCCGGTCCGGGGCCGGGGGCGCCCGACGGACCCCAGTGACCATTGCCGCTCGTGCTCATGCCGTGTACCCCCGGTGTTTCGGCCTGTGCCGTGCGCGGCCCGGTGTCGGGGCCCGCGCCGTGCGGGGCGCGGCGACCGCCCGCCCCGCGTGCGGCGAGATCCTACCCATCGCGGAGGCCCGGAAGTACGGGTTCCGCGACCCGGCCGGGCCCCTGCGGCAGGGACGTCGTCCGTGACGGCGGGGACCGTCGCGGTGGGAACGGCCGTGCCCGTGAGCGCCCCGGAAGAATGGTCTTCGGACTTTCTCCCGTGCCGAAGCAACCAACGGACGGCTCCGGCTTTCTGACGTCTCGCGCCCCGCGATCGACAGGAGACACGAAATGACACCGCATACGGTGGGGAACCGCCGGTCCCGGCCCGCGGTCCTGGGCCGTCTGTCCGGCTGGGCTCCGGCCACGGCACTCCTCCTGGCCGTGACGACGTCCTGCACCGGCTCGGCGCCGGGAAACGGTGACGTCGCGGCCGGCACGCCCGGTGCGGCCGGAGTGGGGGACCGGCTGTTTCCGGCACTCGGCAACGGCGGCTACGACGTGGTGCACTACGGGCTGACGCTGGATTACGTACCCGAGACCAACCATCTGAAGGGCACGGCGGTCATCACGGCGCGGGCCACCCAGGATCTCAGCCGCTTCGACCTCGACCTGTCGGGGCTGCATGTACGCACCGTCACCGTGCAGGGCGCCGAGGCCGAAGTCGCCCGCTCGGAGGACGAACTGGTCGTGACACCGGCGAAGACGGTGAAGGACCGCGAGGTCTTCAGGACGGTGGTCGGCTACGACGGCACACCGCGCACGCTCAAGGGCGACGACGGCAGCCTGGAGGGCTGGCTGGAGACCGACGACGGGGCGACGGCCCTGGGTCAGCCGTCCGGCTCCATGACCTGGTTCCCGGGCAACCACCACCCGTCGGACAAGGCCACCTACGACATCACCGTCACCGTGCCCAAGGACGAGGACGGCGACCCCTACGACGTGATCAGCAACGGCAGGCTGGTCGCGGAGAAGGACAGCGGCCGGACGGTGACCCGGCATTGGCGCGTCGAGGAACCCATGGCCGGCTATCTCGCACATGTTTCCGTCGGCTACTTCGAGATCCACCGGGGCAGGACGGACGACGGCGTGCCCGTCCACATCGCCATCGACCCCGACGAGGCCGAGGGTTCCGCCGATGTCGCGGACCTGGTGCCCGAGATCATCGGCTGGGCCGGCCGACACTTCGGTCCCTACCCCTTCTCCTCGGCCGGTGCCGTCGTCGACCACCTGCCCGGACTCGACTACGCGCTGGAGACCCAGACCAGGCCCTACTTCGGCGCGGCCCCCGACGAGACCCTGCTCGTGCACGAACTGGCCCACCAGTGGTTCGGCAACTCCGTGACCCCGCGCACCTGGAAGGACATGTGGCTCAGCGAGGGCCTGGCCACCTACGCGGAGTGGCTCTGGGAGGAGGAGCGGGGCGGCAGGAGCAGCACGGAGATCTTCGGGGACTTCTACGACGGCACGGACTCCGAGAGCGAGGGCATCTGGGCGTTTCCGCCCGCGGATCCGCCGAGCGCGGGGCGCGTCTCCGACCCGCCGGTCTACGGGCGCGGGGCCATGGTCGTGCACCAGGTGCGCAGGGCCGTGGGTGACGCGGTTTTCTTCGACATCCTCCGGCTCTGGGCCCGGCAGCACCGGCACGGCAATGCCGACACCGGCGAGTTCATCGCCCTGTGCGAGAGCAGGTCCGGGAAGGACCTGAGCGCGCTCTTCGACGCCTGGCTCTTCGGCAGGAAGAAGCCCTCCCGGGTGTGAGGAGGGCGAACGCGGAGCAGGGCCTCCCCGGAGGGGAAGGCCCTTCTCCCATCGGCAGGAGGACCTACGCGGGCGGGTACACCAGCGTGATCTCGCGGCTCAGCCCGCTCTCGTCGGCGTCCGGGTACATGGACACCTCGCCGTCGGACCACCGCACCAGGAAGTCGTCCGGGTGGCGGTTCTCCGTGTAGTCACCGGCTCCCAGGACGGTGGCGTGCGTCCAGAGCCGGTTGGGCTTCTTGACCTGGGTCTCGCCGTGGAAACCGTTCTGGTCGATGTCCTTGTAGAGGGTCAGTTCGCCGTCCGTCCAGCGCACGATGAGGTCGTGCTGGTCGTTGCCGGTGAAGTCGCCCGACGTGATGGTCGAGGCGTGCGTCCAGGTGCCGTTGGGCGCGGCGAGCTTCTTCTCGCCGTGGAAGCCGTCGCGGTTGACGTCCGTGTACAGGGTGACTTCGCCGTCGCTCCAGCGGACCAGGAGGTCGTCGGCCCACTTGTTGGTGGTCGTGTAGCGGCCCCCGGTGAGGGAAGTGGCGTGCTTCCAGAGGTCGTTGGGCTTCTGTAGCTGTATCTCCTCGTGGAGCCCCTTCTCGTCGACATCGGGATAGAGGGTCAGTTCGCCGTCCGTCCACCGGACGATGAGGTCGTCGCGGTCGGCTCCGGTGAAGTCGCCTGCGGCCATGGTCGCGGCGTGCTTCCAGGTGTCGTTGGGCGCGGCGAGACGGATCTCCTTGTCGAAGTTGTCGGCGTCCTCCCCGGCGCCGCGGTACAGGGTCAGTTCGCCGTCGGACCAGCGCACGATCAGATCGGAGTAGTCCCAGGATCCCGGGTTGCCGTCGGTGAAGTAGCCGCCCACCATGACGTCGGCGTGCTGCCAGGTCTCGGCCTTGCCCAGGACGCCGCGGCCCGCCGGCTGGCGGTTGTTGACGGCGTCGTCGTACAGCGCCTTGGCGTCGCCGTCGAGGTAGGAGCTGTAGGAGATGTCGTCCTTGTCGCCGCCCGTCTTCCAGCCGCCGATGACGCCGATGATGCCCCAGCCGCTGCCCCGCTCGACGAGGAACGGGCCGCCGGAGGCACCGCCCGAGTACTTGTCGCAGGCGATGCGCAGGAAGCTGCCCGGGATCTTGGGATCGGTGCTGTCGTACCGGACCGTCTTGTCGGTGCAGTCCAGCGGGCGCTTCTGGTTGGCCGGGTAACCGATGAGCCGGACGGGGTCGTGGTCGTACCCGGCGTTGATCATCAGCTCGGCGCCGCCGACGACGTCCTCCACGTTCTTGCCGCCGCGCGGTTCGAGCTGCAGGAAGTTGAAGTCGAGGTCGGCCGCGGCGTCCGGGCCCTTGGCCAGGTACCGCTTGTCGACGTAGATGCGCCCCGGCCTGACCGTGAAGGAGCCGTGCGGTTTCTTCCCGTCGTCGTACTGCGGGACGAACGCGAGGTTCTTGCGCGCGTCCTGGTCGTCGAAGCAGTGACCGGCGCTCATCACGATGTTCTTGCCGGGGCTCTTGACGACGGTGCCGCCGCAGAAGCGGCCGGTCTCGGTGCCGTCGTTCCAGAAGAAGGTGCCGACGACGGGCAGCCCTTCGAACGGCCGGCTGGCGGCGCGTTCCGTCCTGGCCGGAACGGGGAAGTGCTTGGCCTCCTGCTCCTTGACGGGCTTCGCGGCCCGCATGCGCTCCGGAGTCCAGTAGTCGTCGGCGTCGGCGGGCGTGAACCCGCGCGCGTCGTCGTCCCCGCCCGCCGGGACGGGGGTCGACGGAACGGGAGACTCCTCCGCCGGAACGGAGGGCGACGGCTCGGAGGACGTCTCGGACGGCGCAGGGGTCGGCGAGACGGAGGACGCCTTCGGCCGGACGGAGGCCGACGGAACGGAAGGCTGCTCCGGAACGCCGGACGGCGAAGCGGGCAGCCGCTCCGCCGGGATGCTCGGGGTGACGTTCCCCGAAGGAGTCGGTTCGCCCTGGTCGGCGATGGCCGGAAGGCCCGGCAGTAGAATGAGTGCCGCGGCCCCCGCCGCGGTACCCAGCGCTCTGCGTAATCTCATGGATTTCCCCCACCTGAAAAGCGACGCACACCAAGCCTTCTGGCGTGACTGCGTCAAGGTCAGTCAAGATCGTAGAACCACTACCGGTACGGGGAAACGCATATGATCAACTTCACACGTTCGTCCGTCGTCCGTTGCGGACTGGCCGCGATTGCCCTGCCGTTGTTGTCGCTCGGACCGGCCGGGGCGGCCCGTGCCGATCAACTCCCCTTTCCCGAAAAGGGGTACGACTCCGTCGGTGGGCCCGCGGCATCCGGCGAGGTGGTGGACCTCACGGTCAAGGAACGCCCCGGCAACCCGCACCCGACGTCGGTCGAGGTGTCGAGTCCCGCGCTGACCGACGGCACGGCGCTCGGTGACACCGGGAGCGCCTGGGTGGGTGCGGGCCGGATCAAGAAGACGGCGAAGCCCGGAACGTATCCGGTGACCTTCACGCTCCGACACACGAATGCCGACTGCGTGACGGAAAAGGACCGCGACTACGTGTGCGACTATCCCGCGATCGTCCTGCACTCGAAAGTGACGGTAGCGAAGCGGGACGAGGGCGTGGCGCCGGACGAGGGGCCCGGGTTCGGCGGCGGACTGGCCATCGGGGCCGTGTCGGGCGCCGTGGCGACGCTGGCGGTGGGCGGGGTGCTGCTGCGCCTTCGCCGACGCCGGCTCCCGTCCTGACCTCCGGAACGCCGCCCTCAGCGCCAGCCGGTGCCGAACGGCTCCGTTCTTCGCTTCAAGGGCTCAGTTGATGATCTCGGCGCGCTCGTCCTGAAGGGTCGCGGCCAGCCGGTCCCGCCACATCTGGAGGGCTTCGGGGGTCTGCCGCGTCCAGTCGGTGACCTCGCGAACGATCCGGAGCGGTTCCCTGCTGCGATAGGAGCGGGTGGGATTGCCGGGAAACTTCTTGTCGGTGACGTTCGGATCGTTCTCGAACTCGCCGGTCGGTTCGACGGCGTACACGCGCGGTGTCCCGTCACCGGCGGCGAGTTCGGCCGCGAGTCCCGCGCCGTCGCGCAGGGCGGTGAAGTAGATGTGGTTCATCACGATGTCGGGCCGGTAATTGGAACGGAAACCGGCGGTGAGGTGATCACCGACCTGTAGTTCGGCCTTCGTACCGTGGAAGAACGGCCCTTTGTCCAACACCTCGTCCATTGCCGCAGATTACCAAACGGGGCCGCCGTGACGACGGGCTTCCCGGAAGAGCACGGACGCCGACGCTCCTGGACACGCACGGGCTCGTGGACCGTCCCGGGCGTCCGGCGGCCGCCGCCCCGCGCACGGCGGCCGCGACCACCGGCCGCTGCCGGGCCTGCCGCTACGGGTGCAGCACGACCTTCGTGTAGCCCTCGATCCGCTTGTCGAACTTGTCGTACGCCGAGGGCGCCTGGTCCAGGGGCAGTTCGTGCGAGACGACGAAGCTCGGCTGCGCGCGGCCCTCGATGATCATGTCGCGCAGATACCGGTTGTAGCGCTTCACGTTGCACTGCCCCGTGCCCATGCGCAGGCCCTTCTCGAAGAGCTTGCCGATCGAGACGAGCAGCATGCCGTGCTTGGCCTGTTCGTCGGGGCCGCCGGGGTCGGACGGTACGTAGAGGCCCGGCACGCCGAGCGCCCCGGTGGCCCGGACCGTACCGACGAGCGAGTTCAGGACCGTCGCCGGTTCCTCGTGGCCGGTGCCGCGCGCCGCCGCCTGGTAGCCGACGGCGTCGATGCCCTTGTCCGTGCCGATGCCTTCGGTCTGGTCCTTGATCTGCTCCACGGGGTCGCCCTCGGCGAAGTTGACCGGAACCGCACCGATCTCGCGGGCCTTTTCCAGCCGCTCGGCCACCCGGTCCACGACGAAGACCTTCTTCGCGCCGCGCAGCAGGGCCGAGTAGGCGGCCATGAGCCCGACCGGCCCGCCGCCGTACACGGCGACGCTCTCCCCCGGGCGGACCCCGGCGAGTTCACAGCCGTGGTAGCCGGTGGGGAAGATGTCGGCGAGCAGCATGAAGTCGGTCTCGTGCTCTTTTCCTGGAGGCAGCTTCAGGCAGTTGAAGTCGGCGTACGGAACGCGCAGGTATTCCGCCTGACCGCCCGGCCAGGGCCCCATGGCGACATATCCGTAGGCGCCTCCCGCAAAGCCGGGGTTGACGGTCTGACAGAATGCGGTGAATCCCTCGACGCAATTGGTGCAGAATCCGCAGGCGACGTTGAAGGGCATGACCACGCGGTCGCCCGCCTTCAGCGAAGTGACGCCCGGACCGGTTTCCTCGATGATGCCCATGTTCTCGTGGCCGAAGACGATGCCCGGTTCGGCCGCGGTACGGCCCTCGTACATGTGCAGGTCCGATCCGCATATCGCGGTGGACGTGACCTTCACGATCACGTCGTTCGGGTGCTGGATCGTGGGCTTCTCGACGTCTTCGACCGCCACGGTGAACGGTTCCTTGTATACGACGGCCTTCATGGCTGCCACCTCCGCTCGGTGATGTTCGCTTTTTCACCCGCCCCCGACTGCCGTATTTCGCGTGACTCATCTCTCATGATTCTCCGGCTTGAGCAGATGGACAACCCGGTAATATCGCAATGAATAGATGAATATCCACTGCCCTGATATTGCACCGAAATCGGAAAGGGAGGGCTCTGCGTGGCTGCGCAACGCCTCGGGACCCTGCTCGTCCCCGTGCCCGGCCTGTCCGGCACCACGTACCCGCCCGGAACGGCGGTGACTGTCCGCGGTCGCGGCGCGACTGTCGATGCCTTCGTCGACGGTGACTGGCTGCCGCTCTCGTGGTGGGAGTTCTGCGACGGCCTCCGCGAGGACGTCGTCGACCGCTGACCCCGGGGCGGGCGGTGGTCCGCGCCGGCGCCCCGGGCGCTTGGTCATTCGTCGATGCCGGAGCGTTCCGCGCCCGCGACGATGTGGCGCTGGAGCACCAGGAAGACCACCAGCAGGGGCAGGATCGAGACGGCCGCCGCGATGAACAGCTCGTGCAGGTTGACCGTCTGCGCCGTGGTGAAGGTCGCGAGGGCGACCTGCACGGTCCAGGAGTCGCGCTGCTGGCCGATCACCAGTGGCCAGAGGAACGAGTTCCACGAGCCGATGAAGACGATCGCCCCCACGGCGGCGAAGACCGGCCGTGTGTTGGGGACGACGATCCGCCAGTACGTACGCCAGTGGCCGAGCCCGTCCACCCTGGCCGCGTCCTCCAGCTCCCGGGGGAAGCCGAGGAAGTACTGCCGGAAGAGGAAGGCCGCGAACGCGCTGAAGAGGGTGGGGACGATCAGTCCGCGCAGGGTGGAGATCCAGCCGAGCGACGACACGAGGACGAAGCTCGGGACGAACGTGACGGCGGCCGGGATCATCAGGGTGACCAGGAACGCGTAGAAGACCTGGTTCGCGTACGGGTACTCGATGCGGGCCAGCCCGTATCCGGCCGTCGAGGCGAGCAGCAGGGTGCCGACGGTCGTGAGGACGGCGATCACGGCCGAGTTCCACAGGGCGTGCAGCATGGGGACGCTGCTGTCGTCGAACAGTTCCCGCAGGTTGCCCCAGTGGAGGCTGTGCGGGAAGAACGTCCAGTCCGCCCCGGTGATGTCCGCCTCGGCGGCCAGACCGTTGCGCACCAGCAGGTAGAACGGGACGAGGAAGAGCGCGGCGAGCGCGATGAGCAGCACGAGCCGCAGTCCGCGCGCGAGCCGCCGGAGGGCGGGGGCCGTCAAGAGGCCCGTCGGCCGGTCCGTCGAGTGCTGTCGCATACGTCAGTCCTCCTGGCGTCCGAGGCCGAACCAGCGTGCCTGTACCACCGCCACGACCGCGATGATCAGTGCGAGGATGACCGCCCCCGCGCTGCCGAGGCCCAGGTCCTGGCCCTGTCCCAGCGCCAGGTAGTACAGGTACACCAGGGGCGGCCTGGCGTAGGGCGGGTAGCCGCGTGCCGTCGACAGCAGGTTGTAGAACTCGTCGAAGGCCTGGAAGGCGTTGATCACCAGGAGCAGGATCACGGCGACGGAGGTCGCCCGCAGCTGCGGGAACGTGATGTACCTGAAGACCTGCCAGCCGGGGCGGGCGCCGTCGACGGCCGCCGCCTCGTAGAGGGTGCGCGGGATCCGCTGGAGTCCGGCCAGCAGGATCACCATGTAGAAGCCTGACTGGAGCCACAGCCGCACGGTCACGATGACCAGCCAGTACCAGGGCGGGCTGGTGGTCGACAGCCAGGCGACGTCCGAGCCGCCGAACCAGCCCAGCACCGTGTTCGCCAGCCCGAACCGCACCCCGTTGAAGATGGACAGCTTCCAGATCATCGCGGCGACGACGTACGAGCAGGCGGTCGGCAGGAAGAAGACCGAACGGAAGAACGCCTGGGCTAAGCGCAGCCGGGCGACCATCAGGGCGAGGGCGAGCGAGAGTCCGTAGGTCGCCGGAACGATGAAGAGGGAGAAGACGACGAAGGTGACGAGACTGGAGGTGAAGGCCGGGTCGCCGAGGATCGCGGTGTAGTTGTCCAGGCCCACGAAGTCGGTCGGGGTCACCGTGTTGTGCGCGTCGAAGAAGCTGAGCCACACGCTCCACAGCAGCGGTACATAGGTGAAGAGGGCGAGCCCGGCGGCGAAGGGGCCGACGAAGACCCAGAACCACAGGTAGCGGTTCTGGGGGCCCAGCAGTCGCCGTCCCAGTGGTTCTCTGGCCCCCGCAGCCGTCCGGGGGGCTATGACCGCACCCGCTTCAGCTCGGCGTTCGCCGTCGCGACGACCGCCCTGATCTGGGCCTCCGGGTCGGCGCCTTCGGTGATGATCCGGCTCAGGGCGTCCTGGTAGGCGGTCTGGCTCCGGTCGGTCCACAGCAGGGGCTGCGCGGAGCCGTGGTCGGTGGTGAAGTGGACCGCTTCGGCCGCCGCGCCCTTGGCGAGTCCGGCCGCCTTCTTCGCCAGCGAGATCCGGGCGGGGATGTGGAAACCGTAGGACAGCGCGAAGTCTTCCTGGTAGTCGGTCCGTTCCACCCACAGCCACTTCACATAGGCCTTCGCCGCGTCGACGTGCCCGCTGTGCGCGCTGACGGCCGCGCCGTAGGCACCGACCGGTACCGACGGCCTGCCGTGCGCCCCGTCGCGGGGGAAGGGCAGGACGCCGAAGTCGTCGCCCAGCGCCTTCTCGATCTGCGGGAGGGCCCACAGCCCCGTCCACTGCATGGCGGTCAGGCCCTGGAGGAAGGCGGACGGGTCGGACCAGTCGGTGGGGGCGCCGAGCAGCAGGGAACCGTCCTTGCGGAGCCGGTGCAGTTTGCCGAGCGTCCGGGCGGCCTGCGGGTCGTCGAATCCCACCGCTCCGCCGGAGGTGACCAGTTCCAGGCCCGCGGCGCGCAGCGGGGTGGCGCCGAGCACACCGGCTCCCCCGTCGTTGCCGAGGAAGAGGCCCTTGACCTCCTTGGTCGTCAGGGCCTTCGCGGCGTCGATCAGTTCGTCCAGGGTCCGCGGCGGCCGGACACCGGCTGCGGCCAGCAGACTCTTCCGGTAGTAGAGCATCTGCATGTCGATGGCCTGGGGGATCCCGTAGACCTTGCCCTCGTACGTCTTGGGCGTGAGGACCGCGGGGTTGAAGTCCTCACGTACGCCGTCCAGCAGGCCGGTGAGATCGGCGACCTGTCCGCCCCGGATCTGGTCCAGGGTCGGACTGCCCTCGAAGACGTCCGGCGCGTTCTTGGTCAGCAGCGCCGCGGCGGTCTGCTGGTCGTAGTTGCCGGGCCGCCATTCGATCGTGACCTCCGCCTTGCGGTACGCGGCCGCGTACCGTTTCACCGCCTGTTCGGTCCCGGCCTCGCCGTACTGGTGGTACCACTGGTCGAGAGCGGGGCGATCGCCCGTCCCGCCGGCCCGGCCGGTGTTGGAGCCGCAGGCGGCGGTCAGGACGAGTGCGCCCGAGGCGGCCAGCAGACGCCGGCGGCTGATGCTGTTGGCTGTGATGCGTGAGGGGGGCATGGTTCATCAGTGTGGCGCCGATACGTGTACGAGTTGTTGCCCGTCCGTGAAACGGCCAGTTTTGGCCGCAGGGGCAGTGCGATCAGGGCCTTCGGCGGTCACATACGGCCAGGGGTGTTCAGACCGTCGTCGACATGTGGCGAGGGGTTTGGGCTCGGCCCCGGCCACGAGACCGTGCGGGGGCCCTGGTGCCGGCCTTGCCGGAACCGCGGGGGGGGGGGGAGGGAGAGAGAGGCGAGGGCGTATTCCAGCGAGGGCAGGACGAGGCCGGTGGCGGCGCGGGCGGAGGTCTCCCGGCCACCACGCGGCGGGAGTTCGCGTCGCGGATCGCGGAGAGCAACAGCGGTTCCTCGTCGGTGGGGACCGTCGTGAGGTCGGTGGCCCACAGCCGTTCGGGTCCGGGCGCGGTGAAGGCACGCTGGACGAGGTCCGGGGAGAGGATGGCGTCCGGGCCGCGGGGCGACGTCCTGGCCGGCCCTCTCCCGCAGCGGGTATCCAGGTTCGTTCAGGTGGCGCGGAGTCCGGCGGCGCGGGCGCGGGACCGCGAGGGCGGCTCGTCACTGACTGTCCGCCGGAGCCTTCGTGTGCGAGCCGTCCGGACCGGCGGCGCACGGGTGTCCGCGTAGCGCGATCGCCGCGCACAGGGCCGCGAGGGGGAGTTCCGCGGCCACGGCCATGGCGACGGCGACCGCCAGCTCCGCCCCGGGGGCGGCGGTGGCGAGATCGACGCAGGTGTCGGCCAGAAGGAGCACCGCCGCCGCGGCGGCGGGCGCACGGTGACGGTCGTCCGCCCGCAGCAGGCGGTGACCGGCGGTCAGCAGCGCGAGGGCCTCCAGGGCGTCGAGGGCGACCCAGGCCGCGGACTCGGCGGGCGGCAGGGAGCCGGCGAGGTAGCCGAGCCAGGGCAGCAGGGCGAGGCCCGCGCCCGTGAGCACGAGGCCGTTTCGGCGGCGGGCACGGCCGGGAGGGGCGGCGGCGCCCCGGGCGGCGTCGGCGGTACGGCAACCGCCTCCGGGAAGGCGTGGGCCGAAAGCGGCAAGGGTCACTGCGTTTCCCTTCGGGTGTCGTGTGCCCGGTTCCGGGCTCACGACCAACCCTCCGATGTCGACCGGCCGGAGTCAGTAACACCGCTTTCCCTCCTGAGGTGGCACCAGTTGCACCCCAGGGACGGACAGCAGTTTCATGGCGCGCCCCGGGGCGGGTGCCTACGGTGGGACGATGAAGATCCCGCCCCGGACATGGCGAACGCTCACCCGCCTGGTCCGAGACGTCTCCTTCCTCGCGCTGGGGGTGCCGCTCCATCTCGCCATGGGGGTCGTACTGTTCATCGCCTTCGGCCTCGCGTGGAAGACGGTCGAGGGCAGGGACGGCAACGCGCCGGTGGCCCTGGCGATCGTGCTGGTGCTGGCTGCGTTCTGCGTGCCGGGGCTGACGGCCACCCAGTACTGGCGCTTCCGGACGCTGCTCGGCATCGGCATCCGCCGTTCGGGACGGCACCGGCCGTGGCGACGGATCGGCTACCACTGCCTGGCCGGGGTGGTGCTCGGCACACTTGAGGGGATCGTGGTCGGGCTGTTGCTGACCGGTGTGGTCGCGTCGCTGGCCACCGTGTGGGTGTACGCGCTGCCCTGGCAGTGGCGGATCGAGCACCTCGGCTACTCGACCCGGGCGGTGTACGTCTCCCTGGCGGGGCTGCTCGTGCTGCTCGCCGTACCGGGTGCGGCCGCCGCCCTCGTACGCCTGGAGAGCCGGGTGGGGCCCGCCCTGCTCGGTCCCGGCGGGAAGGAGGATCTGGCGCGACGCGTCCAGGACCTCACCGAGAGCCGGGCCGGCGCGGTCGACGCGGCGGACGCGGAGCGGCGGCGCATCGAACGGGATCTCCACGACGGCGCGCAGCAGCGGTTGGTGTCGCTGGCGCTGAACCTGGGCCTGGCCAGGGCCACGCTGGTGGATCTGCCGCCGGAGGCGCGCGAGGTGATGGACGCGGCGCACCGGGAGGCGATGGAGGCCATCGAGGAGCTGAACGATCTGGTACGCGGCCTGCACCCCGCGGTGCTGGACGAACTCGGTCTGGACGCCGCCCTTTCGGGACTCGCGGCCCGCGCCCCGCTCCCCGTACGGCTGAGGGCGGACCTGCCGCGACGACCGGCACCGGCGGTGGAGGCGGTCGCCTACTTCGTGGTGTCCGAGGCGCTGGCGAACGTCGCCAAGCACGCGCGGGAGGCGACCCGGGCGGATGTGACGGTCACCCTGCTGGGCGGAATACTGCGCGTGGTGATCGTGGACGACGGCCTGGGCGGAGCCGACCCCCTCGGGGGGAGCGGCCTCACGGGGCTCGCCCAGCGCGTACGGTCGGTCGACGGAACGTTCCGGATGAGCAGCCCCGTGGGGGGACCGACCATGGTGAGTGTGGAGTTGCCGTGCCAGAGCTGAGCAGTGACACCACCGGTCCGGGACGGGACGGGACCGGCAGACGGTGCGCGGTGATCGCCGAGGACTCCGTGCTGCTGCGGATGGGGCTGGTCAGGGTCGTGGAAATGGCCGGTTTCGAGGTGGCCGCGGAGGTGGGCGACGCGGAGGGGCTGCTGACCGCCGTCGAGGAGCACCGGCCCGACCTGGCCTTGGTGGACGTCCGTATGCCCCCCGGCTTCACCGACGAGGGAGTGCGCGCGGCCCTGTCGATCCGCCGCAGCCGGCCGTCGACCGCCCTGCTGCTGCTCTCCCAGTACGTCGAAGAGCGCTACGCGGCCGATCTGCTCGCGGCCAACACCAGCGGTGTGGGATATCTGCTGAAGCAACGTGTCGCCGACGTGGAGGAGTTCGTCGACGCGCTGCGGCGGGTGGCGGACGGCGGAACCGCACTGGACCCGCAGGTCGTCGCCCAACTGCTCGTGCGCCGGTCCAGCGACCCCCTGGACCGGCTGACGGCCCGTGAGCGGGAGGTACTCGCCCTGATGGCCGAGGGCCGCTCCAACGCGGGCATCGCCGCCCGACTCGTGGTCGGCGAGAGCGCGGTCGCCAAGCACATCAACAGCATTCTCGCCAAACTCGATCTCTCCAGGGACGACGCCGACCACCGCCGGGTGCTGGCCGTGCTGCGCTTCCTCGGGGTGGGTGCCCGGCCCGGTCGCTGACCCCGGGGCCCGGAACACTTCCCAGGGGGTGTCCGGCACATGCCCGCGGCGTCGCGGTGTCCGGCGCTCACGTGTCGGACACCCCCTGGTGGCCCGGGTCCGGGTCCGGGATTCGTCGTTGGCCGGGTGCGAGTCGTCGGGGAAACCCCGCTCGCAGCCCTACGCCGGAAGCTGCACGAAGAGGTGGGCCTGGCCATCGGCACCGGCCCGCCCCATGTGTGGCACCAAGAAGTCGTCGCTCCCGGGCATGCGGAGAGTTACGACGGCGTGGTCGACGACTACTTCCTTGTCCGCGCCGCGTCGTTCCACCCACGCGGCGCCATGACGGGTGATCAGCTCGCCGCCGCGAACATCAGAGGTCTCCGCTGGTGGCGGTCACAGGACATCGGCGACTACAGCGGTCCCGACCTGTTCTCACCCCGCGCTCTCGCGACTCCCCTGCCCCCCTGATCACCGAGGGCGTCCCCGGCGACCCGGTGCATCCTGGTCTGTGAGACGCGCGCCCGTCAGCCCTGCTCGTTCGCCCGCATTCCCGGCATCCACATCGGTGCTGCCGTCATGCGGCGGCGGGCCGCAGCCGAGGACC
Source organism: Streptomyces sp. NPDC057697 (assembly GCF_042799335.1). Taxonomy (NCBI): domain Bacteria; kingdom Bacillati; phylum Actinomycetota; class Actinomycetes; order Kitasatosporales; family Streptomycetaceae; genus Streptomyces; species Streptomyces sp. NPDC057697. Next base: position 55,049 of record NZ_JBHVJA010000013.1, read on the forward strand.
GGCGCGGCCACACCGCCGAAGTCGGCGGTCGACAGGTCTCCTGAGGACGCGCTCGGTCAGCCCGTGCGGTCCGTTCCGCTGCGGACGAAGCCCAGGTCCACCGGCGTCGCCGGTGCACCGTTTTTCCGTACGTCGGCGAGCAGTTCGGGCAGCTGTGGCGGCCACAGCGGCTCGGTGCCACCGGACAGGTCCTCCGGCGACCACCAGCGCCACCGGAGGATCTTGTCCGCGGCATGCGAGGCGGCGAGATCGCCGACCGGATCTCGGCGGGGGCCGTACGCCAGAAAGATGTGTTCGTGCTGGCGGACAGGGACACCCGCCCGGGTGAAGTCGTGCTCCCAAAGACACAGCAGGGTGCCGTCGAGCTCGATATCGGTCCATCCGGTCTCTTCGCACAGCTCACGCTCGGCTGCTTGTCCCGGCGTCTCGCCCGGATCCATCCCGCCGCCGGGCATCGCCCAGTGGACACCGACTTCCTCGTTGTCATACCGGAACAGAAAGATCGACCCCTCCGGGTCCAGGACCGCGACTCTGGCTGCCTGTCTGGGTATCCGCATGGGGTCAGCCTGCCAGTGCCGGACACCGCTGTCGAAGAGGTCGGCGGTCCGGGCATTCCAAGAGGGCATTCCAAGAGGGCATTTCGAGAGTTCCTCTGCCCGACTCCGCCATCAGGCGCGTTCCAGGAGCGCTTCCGCTCCCGCAAGCCGGCACTCGGCGACTGCGCACGGCCCTGCGGCCGAGCGCAGGCTCTCGTCCCAGTCGTCGAACAACCGCACCGGGCGCCGTGAGCGCAAGAAGGCCCAGACCCGCCGGTCTCCGGCCGACGCCGCACTTGAGCTCTTCCTTGAGCGCGGCTACGACCAGGTCGGCGTCAAAGACGTCGCCGGCTGGGCTCAAGCCGCCAGTCGGCAGTCCGGATCATCGTCGCCCACGGCCTCGAACGCGACGTCCGGGCGGCGCGGCAATCCCATCGGTTCCGGCGCGGATCCCGGGGAGCGGTCGCGGAGTCACCTCGGTGTGCGGCCGTGCTCGTCGACCGGCCACTCAAGGGCTTGGTAGTCGGGCGAGGGATGAACCAGCTCGGGGTGGTCCGCCGCGTACCGGTCCCCATGGATCGCCCGCATCGCCCAGTGCCATGCCTCGTCGTGAAAGATCAGCCCGCGGTACGGCGCCTCGGCCGGTTGGTACGGGTAGCGCTCCAGCGCGGCTTCCCTGGCCTCCTCGGGCGTCAGCCCGCCGTGCTGCCGCATGACCCAGGCGTAGCCATGCCGCTCGGAGTGCAGGCAGTCAAGGTACTCGGCTTCGTCCCATGTCACGGCTCAACGGTAGACGGGTCGCCGAAGGGGCGACGGGCCGCCCTCGGAGCCGGGCCGTTCTTCGATCGGAGCGGCTCGCATCCGGCCCGCCCGCAGGGCTGCCGCTCGGTCTTCCCCTTCGACGCCATCAGGCGCCGACGTCACCCTTCGACGCCATCAGGCGCCGTCCGATGCCGCCCGACGCTGTCCGGCACCGTCCGACGCCGTCCGGCCGGGCGCCTTGACCTCAAGCATGATCGAGGTTCTAGCGTGTCGTCCGGTTGCTCATCCGAAGAAGGGGGACACGCTCATGATCCTGGTGACCGGAGCCACCGGAAACATAGGCAGCGCTCTGCTGGAAGAACTGCTCGCCCGCGGTGTCGGCCCGGTACGAGGGCTCACCCGCGATGCCGCACGGGCCGGTTTCCCCGAAGGGGTCGAGGCCGTGGAGGGCGACTTCACGCGGCCGGCGTCGTTGGGACCCGCGCTGGCCGGGGTGCGCTCGCTGTTTCTCGTGTCGCGTCTGGGTCCGGACGCCGATGTCCTCGACCTCGCCCGGCAGGCGGGGGTGGAGCACGTCGTACTGGTGTCGTCCATCACCGTCCGGACCCACCCGCACCTCGGCCCGGCGGCCGAGAACCTGGCGGTCGAGCAGCTGCTCAAGGCGAGCGGCATGGCCTGGACGATCTTGCGGCCGACCCAGTTCGCCTCGAACGCCCTGATGTGGGCGGCTGCCGTCCGTGCCCACGAGACCGTCCGCGCGCCGTACCCGGACACCGCGCTGCCGACCATCCATCCCGCGGACATCGCGGCGGTGGCACGGGTGGCGCTGACCGAGCCCGGCCACCAGGGACACACGTACGCCTTGACCGGCCCGGAGCCGGTGACCGCCCGCCAGCAGGTCGCGGCCATCGCGGCGGCGCTGGGCCGGGAGGTTCCGTTCGCCGGGATCAGCCGCCGGGAGGCCCACGCGCAGGCGGAGGCCGCCGACGCGGTGCTCGACGTCACCGGCGGAGACGTGAACGACGAGTTGCTGAGGGTGCGTGACACCGTTTCACGGATCACCGGAGCACCGGCCCGGCCGTTTCAGCAGTGGGCCTCGGAGAACGTCGACGCCTTCCGCCGGAAGGCCTGACCGCGTGGACGCCTGGACGCCTGGACGCCTGGACGTCCGAAAGGCTGAAAGGCTGAATGTCCGACAGCCGAATACCCGAACGGCTGAACGCCCCAAAGGCTGAACGGCTGAACCCGAGTACGTCGATCCGTACCCGGGTGCGGCCTTCAGAGGCGCGCCCGTAGCGGCGTCCGGCCGACCGTCAGCCCTTGGCCTCCGCCACGACGCGGCCCGGTTCCATGAGGTCGAAGGGGGTCGGTTCGTGCCGCTCCCAGATCCGGCGAGAGGCCTCTTCCGGGTAGGGCGAGGTCGTCGACTCGACGTCCAGGACACGGGTCAGCCGGTGCTCGGGCCGGTGGGCGGGCCATCCGGGGTCGCCGGTCGTGGCGAAACGGACCCAGCTCTGCCGCAGTTCCCTGGAGACCGCCGAGACCTCGGGCGTCGGGCGGTCACCGAACAGGTTCCGGCCGACGGGACTGTCCAACGTGCCGAAGGCCAGGGGCACATCGAGACTGTGGCAGGCGCCCAGAATCCCGCCGGACGCCGAGGCGGGCAGTCGCAGTTCGAAGAGATACGAGCTGCCTCCAGCCGCTTGGTTCGCCTGGGCCAGCCGCAGCGAGGGCATCCGGAAGAGGGCGTCGGAGTACACCAGTTCAAGCAGTTCCTCAGCGGTGGCCCCCGGGTGGGCGGCACGGTAGGCGTGGGCGCCGTCCGGCGTAGGGGCGAACAGGTCCAGGGCCGTACGGGCCTCCTCCTCGGTGAAGGTGCCCCGCCGCCCCATCATGACGCTGAACAGCCGGAATTCATCGCGGGTGTGGCCGACGAGGAGCTCGATCCCCTCGGCACGGCCCTCGCCCAGCGCCTTCCAGGGGGTTTCGGTGAACACCGCACCGTCGAGGACCGGGCAGACGGCGACACCCGTCCGCGAGAGCCGGCCCCATCCCCCGCGTCGGCCGGAGAGGCCGGCGCCGAGGGCGGTGAGCTCGTCGGCCAGGCGCAAGGGGTCGATGCCGGACAGGGCTTCGGCGTCAGGCGTCGCACCGACCCGGCCCGCGAGTTCGGCGGCGACCTCCTCCGCCAGGGCGCGGGTGCACAGCGTTCCCGGCACCGAGTGCGCGATGGCCCTGCGGAACAGCCCGCGCGCCCGCTCCATCGTCAGCAGGGCCGCGATCGATCCCGCCCCGGCGGACTGCCCCGCCACCGTGACCCGCTCGGGGTCCCCACCGAAAGCGGCGATGTTGCGCCGCACCCATTCCAAGGCCGCGATCTGGTCGAGGAAGCCGCGGTTGGCCGGGGCGCCCTCGATCAGGAGGAAACCCTCGGCCGCCACCCGGTAGTTGATGCTCACCACGACCAGGCCCGCACCGGTCAGGGCGGCCGGGTCGTACATCGGGTCGCTGGAGGAGCCCGCGATGTAGGCACCCCCGTGAATCCACACCAGCACGGGCAGCCCGGCCGCTCCCGGGGCCGCGGCGGGGGTGCTGACATCGAGAGTGAGCCAGTCGTTCCCGGCCGAGCTCTCGGCCGTGGGCCCCGACTGCGGGGCCACGGGGCCGAACTCGGTCGCCCGCCGCACCCCGCTCCACCCCTCGACCGGTGCGGGCGCCCGGAAGCGCAGCGGCCCGACCGGCGGCCGGGCGTACGGGATGCCGCGGAACACCGCGTGCTCACCCCGTCGGCACCCTTCGACCAGGCCCTCCGCCGTACGTACTCGTGGCTGTTCGGACATGTCGCATCCTTTCCGCGAACGGAGCTCCAGCCTTTACCTGTCAGGTGTAATATGTCAACCGTATGGAAAAGGAGGCGGACAGCGATGCCCAAGCAGGTGGACCACCGGGAACGCCGCGAGACGATCGCCCGAGCCCTGTGGCGCGTGGTGGAACAACGCGGCATCGCGCATGCGAGCGTCCGGGAGGTGGCCCAGGAGGCGGGCATCTCCCACGGCGCGGTGCAGCACTACTTCGCGACCCGGGAAGAGATGCTGGTCTTCGCCATGGACTTCGCGTCCGAACAGACGGCGCTGCGCGTCGCCGAGGGCATCGCGGAACTCGGCAGCCCGCCGCACCCCCGTGACGTGCTCCGCGTGATGCTCGCGGAGATGCTTCCGCTGCATCCCGACGCACGCGCGACCAGCCGGATGAGCACCGCCTACGTCCTGGAGGCGCTGCACGACGCCACCATCCACACGCGCGCACGCGAGGGTCTGGCCCATGGTCGCCGCCTCGTCGAGCAACTCGTCCGCCAGGCGATGGCGGACGGCCTCATCGGCTCGGACCGCGATCCGGCGACGGAGACCAATCTGCTTCTGACGCTCACCGGCTTGACCCCGCTCATCGAACTGGGCGTGATCGGACCTCAGGAGGCCCTTGCCGCCGTCGACCAGCACCTCGACCGGCTGTTCACCAGCGGGCCCGGACCGCACCCGCCCGCCGACGCGTAGCGGGCCCGGGTCCGTGCCGACGCGAGCGCGTTCCACCTGCCATGCCCGTACCGGAGGCCGGTGCGGCGCCGCCGCCCTCCGCTCCCACCGCGCCCGGCAGGCCGACCGGTCGGTCGTGCGATCGTACGGGCGGCTCCCGTTGGACCGGTGCGGAGACGGCTGTTCAGGCGGGCGCGCGAGGGGGCGCCGGGCAGCCAGCAGTCGGGCACCGAAGTGATCGAGCGATCGAGCGAGAACGGGAGCACGGCGTGGGTGGGGCTGGGGGGCGGGACGGGTCGTCGGTGTCCGACGAGGACTGGGAGCGGTTCCTCCATGAATCGGTGGCCGGTTCGGCCGGGAGCGGGGGCGTGGGGGGAGGCGGCCGCCTCGGGGCTGCGGCCCTCCTCGCGGGGTGTGGCTCGAACCCTCCGGTACGGTCGCGGCATGTTGTTCTACGTTCATGCGCAAGACAAGCCGGGAGTGGCTGACCAGTTGTTCCGGTTCGCCGAGGCGCACTGGTCCTACATGGACCGGTTCGACGGCCGGATGATACTCCGTGGCCCCACTCTCTCCGAGGACGGAGAGGAGCACACGGGAAGCGTCCACGTCGTGGACCTCGCCGACCGTGCCGCCGCCGAGCGGTTCGCGACGGAGGAGCCGTACTGGAAGGCCGGTCTCTACCAGGAGTTCACGGCCGTCCCGGCGGTCGTACTGCTCCGCCGCGAGCCGGCTGCGGAGGTTCCGTACACGCTCGTCACCGCCCAGTGGTCGCCGCGGGCCCGTACCCCGGGCGAGGTCGAACCACGGCTGCTGGGGGCGGAGCCGGACGACCGGCTGGACTTCGCGGCGGTCCTGGTCGACGACGACCAGGCCACCACGACGGGCGTGGTCGCCGCCGTACGGGCGCTCCCGGACGAGGCGCGGAGCCTGGTCCAGTCGTGGGCGGACCGGCTCGCGGGTGGACCCGCGCCCCTCACGGTCCGGCGCTGGCAGCGCGGCGGACGCAACTGAGGGCGCGTGCAGGGCGGGCGCGTACAGGGCGCGCGGCGGCGCGCCGTACGCGGAACGGCACCGGCGTTCCCGGGACTTCACGCCGACAGGTGCGGGCGGCGCCGAAGGGTTTGGGCGAGGTCGCGGCCCAGCAGTGAGCGGGCGCATCTCTGTCGGCCGTGGCACCGACGTGCCGCACCATGAGCGGGCGCGGCGGCGGGGAGGGTGGCGGCAGGCCCCGGGGGACGCGGTCCGTCTGCCGCGCCGCGCCCACGCCCGCGCCAGTGGAACGTGCCGTGTCGACACAACACGACGAAGCCCTTCCCCCGTGGGGGAAGGGCTTCGCGAACGAGCGCTGGGCAGGCCTTGCACCTGCATTTCCCCACGGGAAGTGGGGCGTCTTTCCTTGGACCACCAACGCATGGTCAGTTACCGGTGGTTCCGGCCGACTGCCAAGATCAACTATAGCGCATGCGGGCGGGGCGGCGGTCCGTCCGATCGCCGGAGATCCAGCATGCAGAACACCTTGTCGTAGCGGCGTTCGCCGACGGCGACGAAGTCGGGCAGGCGGCCGTACTCGGCGAACCCCAGAGACCGGTAGAGGCGCAGGGCGTTGGTGTTGTCGCCACGGGCGTCCAGAGTGAGGACCTCGATCCCCGCTTCCCGGGCGTCGGCGATCAGGGCAGTGGTGAGCGCCCGGCCGATGCCACGGCCATGGGCGGCGGCATCCACCGCGAGCTTCTCCAGATCGGCGTGCGGCCGGTGGGTCGGCCGGGCGTAGCGGAGCCAGTACCCCACCCCGACGAGCCGATGGCCGAGGTAGGCGGCGCGCAGGGCCCCGTCCCCGGCGCGCACGGCGGAGAAGACATGGTCGAGAAGCTCCGCCACATCGTCCCGCGAGGGCGGTTCGACCCAGCCCAGTGCGGCACCTCCGCCGACCAGGTGCGAAAGGATCTGGTGGACCGGCTCCGCGAACCGGGCTTCCAGCCCCGGGTCGGAGATCAGCTCCTCGGCGCGGAGGATGACGGGGTCGGCGGCCGCACCGCTGGTCGTGACGGGGTTCATGGCGAGCAGCGTAGGGCCTGTCCGGCGGATCATTGCCTGCGGCAGGTGAGCCCGGGCAGTGATCCACCGGACGCGACGGGAAACGGGCGTCACGCCATGGAGAACTTGGCGACGTACTCGTCGAAGGGTTCGATGCCGACTTCCGCACGGAGTTCGTCCATGCGCTCGGGTTCTTCACAGGGCCACGGAACCGGTGATCCGTCCTTCACGCCGGCGATCTGAGTGCCGTAGACCTGCTCGCGGCCCTCATTGACCAGCATACGGTCGTGCAGAAAGGCCAGCTCGCGTGGGCTGGCCGACCCGGCCGACACCGCCTGCCGCATCAGCTGGAGGGCGCGACGCTGAACGTCGAGCTGCCGGTCGGCGTGCTGAGCGATCAGCCATGCCGCGCGTGCGGCCTCCTCGCCGACCAGTTCTGCCGTCGGCCAGCCGTACTCCTCCATGATCTCGCCCAGCCGGTCACCGTGCCGAGCGGTCAGCCGCCGCCACGCCAGCTGCTCGGCGGGATCATCGCTGTTCGCGCGGACAGCGGACTTGTGATCGGCCGCAGCCATGTCCGTGAGTTCCACCGCCAGCGCGGCAACGTCGTGCGCCACTCTCAACTCCCAGGTCAGATCAATGCTTTGGGTCCGCCCGTAAGCCTAGAGGTGCAAATTGGACGTAAAGATCATTCCGGAGGACGGTGACAGACGCCTCGCCGCATCGGGATAATGGATCTACCCCCGGAGCCAGAGCCGGATCGCTGCGACGGTCACGGTGCCCTGGAATACGTAGACACGCTTGTCGAATCTCGTGGCCACGGCCCGGCAGCTCTTGAGGGCGTTGACCGTGCGCTCGACTTCGTTTCTGCGCTTGTAGATTGTTTTGTCGAAGCCGACGGGCCGTCCGCCCTTGCTGCCGCGGCGTTGGCGGTTGGCCCGCTGGTTCTTCGGCTCGGGGATGGTGTGCTTGATCCGCCGTCTGCGCAGGTAGCGGCGGTTACGCCGGGAGGAATAGGCCTTATCGCCGCCGAGGTGGTCCGGTCGGGTGCGGGGGCGCCCGCCACCGATCCGGCCGACACGGAGGCGTTCCATGATGGGGATGAGCTGCGGGGCGTCGCCCCACTGGCCCGGGGTGATCAGCAAGGCCAGGGGGCGGCGTCCACCTTCTCCGGCGAGGTGGATCTTGCAGGTGAGGCCGCCCCGGGAGCGTCCGAGTCCCTCGTCGGGGCGGTGCTGCCGAGGCGTGCGTCTTTTCCCGGCACCCGCGGTGGTTTCCTGCGCGCTCCGGCGGCGTGCTGCTGGGCCCGGCAGGTGGTTGAGCCCACGCTCACCACGGACCAGTCAATGCGGCCCTGGGCATCCGCGTCAGCCAGGACGGCCGCATAGGTCTTGTCCCACGTGCCGTCCGCCGACCAGCGTCTGTGCCTCTCGTACACGGTCTTCCACTTGCCGAACCGCGCAGGCAGATCCCGCCACGGCACCCCAGTCCGGTTCCGATAGAGAATCCCGTTGATGATCCTGCGGTGGCTGACCCAACGCCCACCGCGCTGACCGGACTTGGGCATATGCGGCTTCAGTCGGGCCCATTCCTCGTTCGTGAGATCTCCCCGCCCCATGAACATGCCAACGCGCCGGAGCGCGAGAAGTCACGTGATCCGCTGGACAGACCCTAGGCCGTATGTCGAAAGGGGCGTCGTCCGCCCGGAGGGCGGGCCCGGTGGTGTCCGGCGGTGTCCGGCGGTGTCCGGCGGTGTCTTCGATACACGCCCTGGCCGGCCCAGCCCGAGGGGCGCGCCTGCCGGGGCGGCCCGTCGTCAGGAGCGGTGGCCCGTGCCGTGTCCGTCGTACTCCCTCCGCTGGTCGGCCGGGCCGCACCACGCAGTGGTCCGGGCGGTGGCGGCGGTTTGCCCGGAAGAGGCGTCGGAGTGTTCTCAGTGCTCGGAGTGTTCGGAGTGCTCGGAGTGTTTGCAGTGTTCAGGGGGCGCGGACCTGCTCGGGCGATGGCTGCCACTCCCGCCTGATCAGCCCGTACACCCACGAGTCGGAGACCTCGCCGTCGACAACGCAGTCTTCCCGCAACGTTCCTTCACGGACGAAGCCGAGCTTCTCCAGCACGCGGGCGGATGCCGCATTGCGTGTATCGGCCTCGGCCTGGACGCGGTTCAGGTCCAGCGTGTCGAACGCCCACCTCAGCAGGGCGCGCCCGGCCTCGGTCGCGTAGCCGTGGCCCCATGCCGCGTCGTTGTAGCAGTAGCCGAGTGACGCGCTGCGGTAGTCCGGATTCCAGCCGCTCAGGCTGCACCAGCCGATGAACGCCCCGTCGGAGACGCGCTCTACGGCCAGCCGCGCGCCGCTGCCCTCCTCTTCCAGCCGTCGGCAACCCGCGATGAACTTCTCGGCGCGCCCGCGTTCGCTCCACGGTGGCGAGTCCCAGTAGCGCAGCACGTAGGCGCTGCTGTGCAGTGCGAAGAGGTCGTCCGCGTCCGTGTCTTCGAAAGCGCGCAGTCGGAGGCGAGCGGTGTGCAACGAGGGGGTGGGCAGCGATGTCTTCATGTTCCCTCTCTGACCGGTGGCCGATCATTCAGACATTCGACGCGGGTCACTCGCAAGGAGTTTTCCCGGCGACCGGTGGACGGGCCCGCTCATCGGCGCGGCGGAGCTCCCCCGGAGTGCGGCTGCTGAGACGGACGCCGGTGATGTCGCCCGCAGCGACCACCTTGGCCTGCGAGGTCGCCCGAGCCGTCGCGCCGTGCCGACGCACGAGAAGGACCGTCCGGCCGGGTCCTGGCCGCGCCGCCGGGCTCCGGCATCCGGGACGGCCGTGGCGCAGAGTTCTGCGCGAGCGCCAAGTCGCCTTCATATAAGGGAAACTGACGCTATGAAGGACACCGTGGCAGTCGCCTTGATCACCGCGCTCTCCACACTCTTCGCGGCCGGCTTGACCGGGGCCTTCACCCTCCGGTTGCAGCGTCGGCAGGCTGCGGTCGAACGACTCCGTGCTCGTGAGGAGGCACGTCGCGCGGCCTATGCCGGCTTGCTCTCCGCGTCGACGGAGACATGGTTCGCGATCGACGCGATGTGGAGGCTCGTACCGCCGCAGAACGGGGGCGACCCCATGGGGCAGGAGGTCGACGAAGGTCTCTCCGCTCTCAAGCGACTCGACCAGGCCCTGCACGTTGCCAGCCTGCACGGTCCGCCGTCCATCGACATCGAGGCGGCAGAGCTCTACTTCCGCGCGAATGAAGAGTTCGAGGTCATCCTCAGGGTGCTGGGGGACAACATCGGCGACAGCCGGAAGGCCGTGGAACTGTGCGATCCCGAGCAGCGCCCCGATTTCACGATGCGCTTGCTCAGACGTACCGCCTTCACGGCCGCAGCCAGACAGGCGATCGAGAGGGCGGACTGACGGGCGGCCGCCGATGGTCCGGTCGCGGCAGGGCGCCCGCTCCCCATCGGCGCCGGGCGCGCAGGTGGGGTGGAGCGCGAGTCACCGGTGCGTCGACCGGCCCGGACGGTGGCCGATCCTCGCTTCCGACCCCGGCTCGCACCCGTCTGCTCGCGGGACGCTCCAGCCGGTCTCGGCGGCCCATCGTTCGGCCGCTCCCATCAGCACCTCCGTGGCGGGGGCCTTGATCCGGCCGTAGTCCGCCAGGTCCGGCACGCTCAGGGCCAGCCGTTGCTTGAACGCTCCCCAGGCCCGGCGGGCGGTTTCGTCCGCGCGCAGGTAGTCGCGGAACAGCAGCGCGAAGCGGGCGTTGGACCCGGTGTGCTCCCGCAGGTGGACGTTGCAGGAGCGGGCGCCGACCGGGGGCGCGAAGACGAGTTTGCGGCACTCCCGGCCGCCGGAGACCTCGACGCGGTTCCACGGCTCGGGGCGGCACCGGAATCCGATCGCCGCGAGCAGCGGCACATCCCGCGCCTCGTCGATCGACCTCATCCGTACCTGTACGTCGATGCAGTCCTTGGCTGCCAGGCCCGGCACCGAGGTGGATCCCACATGATCGACCCCGCAGACGGGATCACCCAGCGCATCGCGCAACCTCCCGGCGAGCAGTGCGAACTCCGCCGGCCACTGAGGACGGTACTCGACTACGGCAACCTGGCTGCGCTCATCGGGAAAAGGCACATCGGCACACGCTACATCCCCGGTGAGTGGGTGAGGGGATGGGAGGGTGAGCGGATGGGAAGGCGAGCGGTCCGGGGCCGTTGCGGTGCGCGTGGCTGGGCACGACCCATGACGGCGTATCAGGCAAGCACCCACCGGGGCGGGTGTCCGGGGTCGGCCGGGCAGGTGAAGACGTGCAGGTCCCGGTCCCGGCCGAAGCGGAGCCGCGTGGGCCGGGCGACGGAGGGACCACCCCGGATCGATGCCTTCCCCCGCAGGGACGGGTCGCGGTCCTCCAACGGCACCCAGCTGTGCGAGCCCGCGTCCATCTCTTCTCCCCCGGCCGTCAGCAGCAGTCGCAACGGGGTCGCGCAGGACGCGCAGCCGAGGGCCATCGGGCCCGTCGAGGCCCAGCTCGGAAAGCCGCCGACCCGCCAGCCGGGCGGGATCGACAGGTCGGACTGGTAGTCGGGGGCGTCGGGGCCCTGTTCGGACGCCTGGGCGTCGTCCCACGCGTCGATGCGTGCGATCAGCGCGGCAGGCAGTGTGTCGCCCTCCGCCCAGGGATACGTGTCCACCTCTTCCGGGTGCAGGACACACGGCTCGGGAAGTTCGTGCTCCCATCGGAACAGGGGCACTTCGGGAGGAGTGGCGAGGAAGCGTTCCGCCTGCTCGGTCTCCCGCGTCCGTCGCCACCGCAGGTGGTACCGGCGTTCCAGGTGCGGGCCATGGGTGAGTGGGCAGCGGAAGAGCTGCACCAGGTCCGCGCCCTCGGGCCCGGACGCGAGGCCGGGGATGTCGCGCCGGAAGAACTGGGCGAGCCCCGCGAAGGGCACCGGTCCGTCCTCGCCGGGCGCCATGGTGCCGGGAGTTACGGGCGTTCCGGTACCGGGCGTTCCCGTGCCGGGCGTGCCGGGCGTTACGGTGCCGGGCCACGGTCGGCTCTGCGGCCATGTGCCTGCGGTCCGGGCGCGGAGGATCTCGGCCCGCGTGTACCCCTCGGTCTCGGGCCGGTGCGGTTCGTAGCAGACCGGCCATGGTTCGCCGTCCGGCCACAGCATCGGCCCGCCGACGTGGCTGTCGTGGATGCCGGGCCGCCCAGGCCGGGGGTGCAACCGGGTCGTCCGGCCCCGGTAGGGCGCCAGCTCCGGGAACACGGCCTCCACGGACACCGGTCTGGCCGGTGTGGTCCTCGTCATCCGAAGACCCTACGCAGCCGGGGAGACGTGGCGCGAACGGATTGCCGCGAGCCCGGCACACCACCCGAGGCGGATGTGGAGGTGCGCCCCCTTCGGCGACGTAACGATGTGGCGGCATGGCAACGTAGCCGCATAGCAATGCAGCGGCATAACGACATAGCGGTGGAACGGTGGAACGGATCACCGCGCAATGGCATAACAGCGGTGCGGTGGAGCCGAGTTGAGGACGCCAGGGAGCCGCAGGCCCCTGCGACCCGCACACGCAGGTCGCGCCTTCAACTTCCCGGGGCCATCGCCAGCGCCTCGTTCAGATGGTGCTCGGCAATCCCCTTCAGGAACTCCCGGTCGGGGAAGTCCCCGTCGAGCAGGCGCAGCGGGCCGGCCGTCAGCGACAGGTGCTGGGTGAGTTTGTAGAGCGTGAGGCGGTTCTCGTCCAGGCCGTCCGCCGCCAGCTGCCGGTACTGGTCGTCGCTGTGGCGCAGGCGCAGGAACACGTGCTCCCACTCGACGTCGAAGTACATCAGGTCCTCGATGTCGATCAGCACGGGTCTGCCGTCCCGGTCGACCATGACGTGGTCCAGGCCCAGCTCGCCGTGGACGACGGAGTACTCGGCGCGCGGCCGCACCGCCCCGGTCAGTCGACGCAGCCGCTCCTCCAACTGGTCGCGGGCCTCGGCGATCCTGTGGTCGCGCCCGGTCGCTTCGGCGAGGCAGCGCAGCGCGAAGGCCAGGGCCGCCTGCTCGCACGAGGCGGCGTTCGACGTGCCGCCCCCGTCGATCAGGCTCACCTTGCCGAACGACGGCGCACGGTGTGCGCGCATCGTCGTCAGGCTCTCGGCGAGGAGCTTCATGGTCGGCTCCGCGGCGCGCGGGTCGCGGTTGCGCAGCTCCATCAGGGCCTCGCCGGGCACGTCCTCGACGATCGCGAGGTCGGCCGGGTAGTGGGTACGGTCGCGGTCGACCAGGTGGATGTCGAGGACCCGGAGGCCCAGCGCCGCCAGCCGCGCGTGTGCGGCCTCGAACAGGTCGAGCCCGACGCCGGGCGAGAAGGGGTCGGCGAGGTCGCCGTCGTGATCGGCGGTCGGCCAGTAGCTCTCGGACTCCTCCCACAGATAGGCGATCGCCGTCGTGGAATCGTCCATCGTCAGCCGGTAGACGCCCTTCCTGGTGCCGCCCGCGAGTCGCTCGACCGTCTCCAGCCGTCGCCCGCCGCCCAGCGCGGCCCGCGCCGCACGCTCCAGCTGTTCTCGCGTCGCTCTCTTCGGTGCCATGTGGCCCGCACCCCGCCTTCCGTCTCGATGACTGGGGCACCTTACGCGCCTCGCCGTACGGCGTCGGCCGAACAAGGAGCCGAGGCGGGTGTGTGGCAGGGGGCCGCGCGGCGTTGCGTCCCGTTCCGTCCCGCGCGGGCATGCACGGGGTCGGGGCGGCGGTGGCCGAGCAGGGGGCAACGCATCGGTGGTCGCCTGCTCCGGTACCGGTCCGCCTCGCGGGACTGTCAGTGGCTGCTCCTAGAGTGCCGATATGACCACGCTCACCGTCGAACAGTCCTGGGCCCGCATCGAGACCTGGCTCGCCGAACACGCACCTGTCAGCCACGGGCTGCTCCGGCCGCCGGCCCTCCCCGAGGACATCGCGGCGGCCGAGCTCCGTCTCGGGGTGACGTTCCCTCCCGACCTGAAGGAGTCGCTGCTGCGTCACGACGGCGTGCAACTTCAGGACGGGGCGCCGACGCTGGGCTACTACGGACCGTTGTCCGGCGTCGACGACATCGTCAGCAGCACCGAGTTCCTGCGGACCGTCGGCGCCGACCTCGACGAGGACGATCTCGACGAGGAGGAGAGCGACGAGCACGCGTACTGGCCGCACGGACGGCTGCTGGTCACCCTGGGCATCGGCTGGCAGTCCTCCGACGGGCTCTTCCTGGTCTCCCGCCCCGGCCCGCACCACGGGCGCGTAGGCAAGTACTTCGACGAGGACATGCCGTCCTTCACCCCTTGGCCGGGCCTGCGGCACGTCCTCGCCGACTTCGCCGCTGCGCTGGACAACGGCACTCCCTTCAACGGGCGTACGCCGCTCGGCTTCGAGGGCCGGTTGATCTGGGACGACGACAGGCCGCCCCTCCCCGATCCGCTCTCCCCGCTCGGCCTCGCCGCCGAGGCCGCCGAGCCGCTGCTCCCGGCTGCGGCCGATGCGGCCGAACCGGCCCCGCCCGTCCCGGAGTCCGACGGGTCGTACGCCGTCATCTCCTTCGGAACATCGGCCGAGCGGGCAGCAGCAGCACCCGTACAACCGGACGTCGTGTTCGTGGCGGGCATACCGCCCGAGGAGCTGTGGGTCAGGCTGGGTCACGTGCCCGCGACCGCCGGGCCGCGCAGCCGGGAGCAGGCGAGGCTGTCGGCCACCGCGCCCTGGGCGGCGCACCGTCCCATGGTCCGGGTCGGCCAGTGCGGTGACGGTTGGTCGTACGCCACCCAGGAGGGCGGTGACGCTCAGTTCCACCGTCCGGAGGTGCTGCGCAGGCTGTCCCGCGGGGCCCGGGTCGTGCGGCTGACGAAACAGGGGCCGGAGGTGCACGTCACCCTCATCGAGGACGGCGTGGAGCGCCCCGAGGCGGCGCGCGGGGTCGATTCGCCCCGCGAGGACTACTGGACCGGACCGGCCGGGCAGCAGTGGCAGCGGCTGGGCGTCGACCCCTGGCCCGGGTCGACGGCCGCGTACGCCCAGCTGCTGGCCGGTCTGGCGACGGAGTACGGCATCACCTGGGATCCGCAGGACGACGGCGACGCGCCGCTGGAGAGCGCGCTGCTGCTGCCTGTCCTCGATGACGTGCCTGCACGGTACCCGGTCTCCTCGGTACGTGATTTCGACCTCGGCGGGCTCGTCGACCGGACGCCGCCGGAGCGGTTCCGTTCCGCGATGGCGGCGCAGCTGGCCCGGCTGGCGTCCGAGACGGGCATCGACACCTACCCGGAGATCGCGCAGGCGTTGGAGCGGATCCGCCGGGACGAGCCGGTGGATCTCGCCGCCGACGGGGCGCTCGACCTGCGGCTGCGGACCCTCGCGGCGGAGGCCCGTGCGGCGCGGGGCCTGAAGGAAGCGGCGCGGCACCAATCCGCCCCTTCGCCCCTCCCGGCGGCCGACGCCATCACGTGGGGCGTGCGGGACTCGGCGGCCGGGGCACTGCGCGAGTTCCTGCTCTCGCCCCTGCCGATCGCGGCGGCAACGGTCTTGAACCAACGCCGGTCCATACGCTGGCGCGACGACCTCGCGGCGGACCTGGCGGGCTGAGGTCACGTCAGGTGGGGTGATCGCCCGTGGAGCTGTTCACGGCGCGGGCACCCGACCCCGTGAACAGCGGGTGGGTACCGGAGACCCCTCAGCCCTTGTTCTCCGCCCGCGCCGGGGCGGACAACAAGGGGACACGTCGACGAAGGCTCAGCCACCGGGCCGGTTCCGGGGCACAGCAATCGCATCGAAGGTCGAAGGCGGTGGCGCCCGAGGGGGCGGTCGTGGGGGGGCGGGTCGCGGGGGGGGGTCGCGGGGGGCGGAGCGCGAGAGAGACGGGCGCGAGAGGGCGGATCGCGAGCGACCGGCCCGGCGCGCCGCCCGGCTGCCCGGGGGTGCCGGACGGCGCCGGGGGCGCCATGGTTGCGGGAGCTGCCGGGACTACCGGAGGGTTCCGGGGCTGCCGGGGCTGCCGGGGCTGCCGGACGGTACAGGAGGGGGCCTACGAGGGCTGCCGGGCGGCGCCGGGCTACCGGACGGCACCTGGGAACGATGGGGGCTGCCCGGCAGCGTCGGGGCTGCCAGGGCTACCGAACGGCACCGGGGCTACCGAACGGCGCCAGGGCTACCGGGCGGCTCCTGGGAACTGTCGGGGCTGCTGGGCAGCGCCGGAGGCCATTGCGGCCATTGCGGCCGTTGGGGCTGTCGGGGCGGTCGGGGTGGTTGTCCGGTCGGGTCGTCTGCGGCGTGTCGTTCAGACGAGCGCCGGTGCGGCGGCGGGCAGGTAGGGGGTGATGTTGCGCCAGGCGCGCTCGATGTACTCCTCCTTCTCGCCGACCGGGGCGACATAGTGCAGCGCGCCTTCGGCGACGTCGTTGCCCTTCAGGCGGGCGATGATCCAGGCGGCGAGGTAGTGCGAGGCCAGACAGCCGCCCGCGGTCGCGATGTTGTCCTTGGCGTAGAAGGGCTGGTCGAGTATCTCGACACCGGCGGCGACCACCCAGGGCTTGGTGGTCAGGTCGGTGCAGGCGGGGATGTCGTCGAGCAGGCCCAGCCTGGCCAGCACGAGCGCGCCGGAGCACTGTGCCGCGATGAGTTGGCGCGAGGGGTCCAGGCGGCGCAGGACGCTCATGATCGCCGGGTCTTCGACGACCTCGCGGGTGGCGATGCCACTGCCGACGACGACGGCGTCAGCGGCGCACGCCTCCTCAAGCGTGGACATCTGCTCGATGACCACGCCGTTCATCGACGTCACCGTGGGGCTCGGGGTGGCGATGGTGACGCGCCAGTCGTCGGACTTGACGCGGTTGAGCACACCGAGCGCGATCAGGGAGTCGAGTTCGTTGTAGCCCTCGAAGGTGAGGATGGCGATGTGCATGGCGGCTGTCCTTCCCGGCAGGTGGGTCTCGACCGTAGAGACCCACGACCAGGACAGTCGAGAAATTGTCATGCATACAATCCGGCACATGGCAACTTCGCGGTACAAAGCGCTGGTCGACGCGTTCGCACGGGACATCCGGACCGGGCGGCTCGCCCCGGGCGTGCGGCTGCCGACACACCGCGGGCTCGCCACCCGTGAAGGCATCGCCGTGGTGACCGCGACCCGGGTGTACGCCGAGTTGGAGACGATGGGCCTGGTGAGCCGGGAACAGGGCCGTGGCACGTTCGTGCGCGACATCGCGGTGCCCGCCGGTCACGGCATCGACCAACAGGCCGTCGCCACGGATGCGGTCGACCTCAACTTCAACTATCCGTCGCTCCCCGGACAAGCCGATCTCCTCCGGCAGGCACTGCGCGAGGTGGCCACTTCCGGTGATCTCGACTCGCTGCTGCGCTACCAGCCGCACCAGGGGCGCCCCCAGGACAGGGCCTCGATCGCGCGGCACCTGGGGCGTCGGGGAATCACCGCCGACGCGGACCGGATCCTCATCACCAACGGTGCGCAGCACGGCCTGGCCGTCACGGTCATGGCCGCGCTCAAGCCCGGCGACGTCGTCGCGGTCGACGCGCTGACCTACTCGGGTTTCAAGGTGCTCGCGCACGCCTTCCACCTCGACCTGGAGCCGATACCCGTCACCACCGACGGACCGGATCTCGATGTCCTGGAGAAGCTGTGCGCGACCCGCCCCGTGCGGGCGATCTACACCATGCCCACCCTGCACAACCCTCTGGGCTGGGTCATGTCGGCACCCGACCGGAACCGCCTCGTCGGGATCGCTCGACGGTACGGTCCGCTCCTCATCGAGGACGCCTCCTACGCCTACCTGGTGGAGGATCCGCCACCGCCTCTGGTCACCACCGCGCCGGACGTCACCGTCCATGTCTCGGGACTGTCCAAGAGCGTCGCCACCGGCCTCCGGGTCGGCTTCGTCGTGGCCCCGGCCGCTACGGTGCCGTCGCTCGAACGCGCGATCCGGGCAACCACCTGGAACACCCCGGCCCTCACCGTGGCAATCACCTGCCGCTGGCTCGACGACGGCACGGTGGACCGCCTGGAGGCACGGAAACGGGAGGACGCCAAGGCCCGCCAAAGGCTGGCCCGGCAAGAGCTGGCAGGTCTCCCCCTCATCAGCCACCCCGCGTCCTATTTCGCATGGCTGCCGCTGCCCGACGACGCACGCGCCGATCGTCTGACCGCCAGCCTCGCGCGTCAGCACATCTCGGTGTCCACGGCCGAGCCGTTCACCACCTCGGTGCACACGCCGCAAGCGATCCGCCTCGCCCTGGGCTCGACCGATCCGGACAGCCTCCGGTCGACACTGCGCACCGTGCGACGGGTGGCCATCGAGGACGCCTACCTCTGAGCCCCCTGGAGACGGGCCAGTTTGCCTAAAAGCTTTAGGCAAACACATAATGGTTATCGCCAGATCGGAGGAAGGTTATGGTCAGAGCAGGACTGACCCCGGAGCGTCTGACCCTGGCCGGGGCGGAGCTGGCCGACGAGGTCGGGTTCGACCAGGTGACGGTCTCGGCGCTCGCCCGGCGGTTCGACGTCAAGGTCGCGAGTCTGTATTCGCACCTGAAGAACTCCCAAGACCTCAAGACGAGGATCGCGCTGTTCGCGCTGGAGGAGCTCGCCGACCGGGTCGCCGACGCCCTGGCCGGACGTGCGGGCAAGGACGCCCTCGCCGCCTGCGCGGCCGCCTATCGCGACTACGCCCGCGAGCACCCCGGCCGCTACGACGCCGCGCGGCTCCGGCTCGATCCCGAGACGGCGGCCGCCAGTGCCGGGGTACGGCATGCGCAGATGATCCGGGCGCTCCTGCGCGGCTACGACCTGCCGGAACCGGACCAGACACACGCGGTCCGGATGCTGGGCGGCATGTTCCACGGCTACGTCAGCCTGGAGCTGGCCGGAGGCTTCGAGCACAGTGCCCCCGGAGCGGACGAGTCCTGGGCCTGGGTCGTGGACTCTCTCGACGCCCTGCTGCGGGCCCGCGCCGCACGCTGACCGGCCGAGGACCGCACCGCCGGAGGCGCGTTCGCTCGCGTCGGCCGCCCGGAGCAGCGATCAACGACACGGGGAAGGCCGGGCGCAGGAACAGCGACAGCCGGGCACAGAAGCACGGACAGACAGCCGGGCACAGAAGCACGGACAAACGGCCGGGCACAGAAGCACAGGCGGACGGCCGGGCACAGGAACACGGACAGACGGCCGGGCACGGGAACACCTGCTGCTGAATCATGACGAACGATGACAAAAATCTTGCACATGGCTGGGGCGATGAACGATGAACGCTGAGCACGACTGGATCACCACACCCGTCACCGCGGACCTCCTCCGCGGCCACCTCGATGTGGAGACGACGGCACACGGTCTGCTGCCGCACCGGCTGCCCGCTCGGGCCCGTCGGCAGATCCCCGACGACCAGCTGGCCATGGCCGAGGCCCAGCCCTCCGGCGTACGGCTGGCCTTCCGCACCCGGGCCACGGACATCGAGCTGGACACACTGCCCACCAAGCGGGCCTACCAGGGGTTTCCCGCGCTGCCCGACGGTGTGTACGACCTGTCGGTGGACGGCACCCCCACCGCCCAGGCCACGGTGGCCGGCGGAAACGTACGCACGATCACCGACATGGTCACCCAGTCGTCCGAGCTGACCGAGGGGCCCGTCGGCACCGCCCGGTTCACCGGTCTGCCCGAGCGCGACAAGGACATCGAGATCTGGCTTCCGCACACGGAGATCACCGAGCTGGTCGCGCTGCGCACCGACGCCCCCGTCGAGCCGATGCCGGACCGCGGGCGCAGGGTGTGGCTGCACCACGGCAGCTCCATCAGCCACGGTTCGAACGCCACCCGTCCGACCGGCATCTGGCCCGCCCTGGCGGCCTCACTGGGCGGAGCCGAGCTGGTGAACCTGGGGTTCGGCGGCAGCGCGCTGCTCGACCCGTTCACCGCACGCGCGATGCGGGACGCCCCTGCGGACCTGATCAGCCTGAAGATCGGCATCAACGTCGTCAACGGTGACGTGATGCGTCTACGGGCCTTCGGCCCCGCGGTGCACGGATTCCTCGACACCATCCGCGAGGGTCACCCGGCCACACCGCTGCTGGTCGTGTCGCCCATCCTGTGCCCGGTCCAGGAGGACACCCCCGGCCCCCTCATGCCCGACTTCGTCGGCGGGACCCTGCGGTTCAAGGCCACGGGCGATCCGGCCGACCGCGCCACCGGGCGCCTGACGCTCAACGTCATCCGTGACGAACTCGCCCGGATCGTCGAACAGCGGGCGGCCGACGACCCGGAGCTGTACTACCTCGACGGCCGTGAGCTGTACGGCGAGAAGGACTACGCGGAATTCCCGCTGCCCGACGCGATCCACCCCGACCCGGCGGCCCACCGCCGTATCGGCGAGAACTTCGCGCGGCTCGCGTTCGGCGACGGCGGTGCCTTCGCCACCGGGACCGTCTGAACGGACCCCGGCGTCACCCCTGTCCCGCCCCCGCCAGCCGCTCCCGCGCGGCAGCCTGGATCTGCGAGGGCCCGAGCCCCCACTGGATGACGTGTCCGACGGCCGTCGCCAGGGGCCGGTCCCAGCACGCGCGGACGGGGGCCGGGCGGTGGATGCCCAGTTCGGTACGGGCCCAGTCGGGGAGCAGCCCGATCGAGGCGTTCATGAGCAGGCGCACGACCAGCCGTTCCCGTCGTGTGCGTCCGAAGCGGCGGAGGAACAGCACCGAGTCCAACGCGGCCGGGGTGGCGTGGAGTCGGGGGCGCAGGCGGGTCAGATAGCGCTCGGCTTCGAGGGAGGTGCGCGGTACGTCACGGGCGCCCAGCGCCTCGGCCATGGGAGCGGCCCGGTGGTAGTAGGAGTCGCACTCGGCGGGTGTCAGCCGGTGCGGCCCGGGTGCGTAGGTCTGGTGACCGGCGAGGAAACTGCGCACCTCGGCGGTGTGCACCCAGGTGAGCAGGTCGGGGTCGTCCGCGCGGTACGGCCGGCCGTCGGGGGCGGTGCCGTGGACGCGGGTGTGGATCCGCCGGACGAGGTCGATCACCTCGCGGGCGGCGTCCGAGGAGCCGAAGGTGGTCGTGGTGATGAACCGTACGGTTCCGTTGAGCCGCCCGACCGGATCGGCGCGGAAGTCGGAGTGCTGGTCGACCCCGGCCATGGCCAGCGGATGCAACGACTGGAGCATGAGCGCGGCGAACCCGCCGGTGAGCATCCCGGTGGCATGTCCGTGCACCCGCCACACCGGATCCCCGGGCGCGATCCCGAACAGCCCGGGGTCACCGGGCGGCCCCGCGTACCGCTCCAGACCGAGGTCCCCGCCGTGCATGGTCGCCGTGAGTTCCGCCGCGATGCGTTCCCGCAGTCCCACCAGCGCCTCCAGGATCCGTGTCTCTCAGCCGAGGGTACCGACCCGCCCGGCGAGCACGGCCACGAGGATGAGCAGTCCGCACAGGGGGTTGGTGCCGAACGCCCGCCCGCAGGCGCCGACGTCCATGGGGTCGGCCCGCCACACCTGCCAGCCCAACTGCCCCGCGACCACGCACAGTCCGGGCCAGTACAGCGGTCCGAGCCCGGCCAGCGCCCCGAACCAGACGAGCAGCACCACACACCCCGCGTACACACCGCCCACCAGCACCCGGCTGTGCCGCCCCAGCAGCACGGCGGCGGACCGCACCCCGGCCCGCACATCGGCCTCCCGGTCCTGGCAGGCGTATATCACGTCCGTCCCCACGGCCCAGCAGATCAGCGCCCCGTACAGCACCCCGCCGCCGAGCCCGAGCCCTCCGGTGAGCAGGCCGTACACCAGCGGCACGGACCAGTTCATGGTGATCCCCAGCCACACGTGCGGCCAGTGGGTGATCCGCTTCATGTACGGATACACCGCCGCGAGGGGCGCACCGGCCGCCGCCCACAGCACGGCCCGAACACCCCAGAACCCCATCACCAGCGGAGCGATGGCCCCCACCGCGACACACAGCACCAGGGCCCGCCGGGCCGCCAGTCGGCCGGAGGCGACGGGCCGCCCCGCCGTGCGCGGCACCTGGGCGTCGAACCCCGCGTCCAGCACGTCGTTGAGCCCGCAGGCGGCCCCTCGCGACAGCACCCCGTACACCAGGAGCAGCAGTCCGAGCAGGCCCCCGTCCCGGGGCCCGGCGATCGCCGCCAGGGCTATCCACCCGGGCACCACCAGCAGCCAGGCCCCCACCGGCCGGTCCAGCCGCAGCAGCTCCAGATACGGCCGCACGCCGGCCGGGGCCCGTCCCACCAGCCGGGCGGCACAGCCCCGGGCCGGGACGGGGGCCGGTAACCGGGGCGCGGCGGGGGCCGGGGCTCGTGAGGCGACGGTCATACCGATTCATGTCCCTTTCCAGGGGGCGCGCATGCCGATCGGTCCAACCTAGCCCCGGCCGGCCGGTGCCTTCAAATGGTTGCGCGGTGCCTCACGATCGGGTGACACACCGGGCCAACCACCCTATATCGGCAGGGAGTTGACGCTCTCCGTTCGGGCCGTCGCGGGGCGGCCGGCGACCGGACCGGGACCATCAGTGACGCGCCGTCACGCTTCTCACCACCGCATCGGTCGCCCGTGCGTACCGGTCCCGCTCACCGGGCCCCGTCCGCCCCGCGGGCCCCGTGATGCCGCTCTGCGCGACGAGTCTGAAGATCAGCGCCCGGATCAGCATCTGCTGCCAGTCGGGATGATCGCTGCCCCGCGTCAGCAGGCCGGGCGGAAGGTCGTACCACAGCAGTCCATCGGCGACCACGACGGCCTCGGCGAACACCGGGGGCCGCCAGTACGGCGAGAAGTCGATCACCGCGGGCGCCTCGTCCGGGGCGAAGAGCACATTGCCGGTGAGGTCGCCGTGGATGAGCTGAGCCGCGCTCTGTTCCACGGGGCGCCTCAGTGCCAGCAGCGCCGCGAACGGGGCGGCGAGGTCGTCGACCACCTCGATGTCCTGTTCGCCCCACGCGACCCGGTCGCCCACCGCCCAGGGATGGGTGCGCCGTTCGAGGAAGTCGGGCCGGGGGTGGTGCCGCAGTGCGGCGTGGAAGGCGCGGCCCGCGTCGAGCACACCGGTCCAGTGCCTGCTCGGACCGGGCTCACCGGTCAGGAACTCGGCGGCCGTCCAGCCATCCACGAGACTCCGGCCGTCGGCGGCCCGCAGCGGCAGCGGGACGCGGAAGCCACGGCCCGGCGCCAGTCGCTCGAAGAGGGAGGCGGCCCACTCGGCCTCGGTCCCGCCCCCGGCCCCGTCTCCCGCAGTGGCGTCGGCGGGCTTGAAGACAGCCCCGCCGACGAGAACGCTTCGTCCCTGCCCGCCGGACAGGGGGACAGGGGTGCCCCGCACACCGAAGGCATCGAGGACGGCGCGGGGCGGGACGGCGTTGCTCGGTTGCTCGGTCACGCCGGGCATCCTGCCTACTCCCTCCCGCCCGGCGCACCCCTTTTTCCGCCGCGGTGCCGGGCCGCCCCGGCCGCGTACGGGCTGCCCCGGCGGGCCGCCCCGGCTGTCCTCCACGGCAGCGGGTTCCCGGTGCCGCCGATCCGTGCACACGGCGCATGACCACGGGATTCACCGATCGGCATCCCGTACCCCCGCCGGGGGTGACCGGCCGCCAGGAGGGAACCTGGTGCGGCACGCCGCCGTCCTCAACGGCGGGTCGTCTCAAGGAGGTCATGTGGTGGACAGCCACGCCGACATCGTCAAACCGCTGCCGGAGCTGCTCGGGCACCACGCCCGGCGCCACGGGGACCGGGTCTCCTTCGAGGACCGGCTCAGGCGGGTGACGTACCGGGAGCTGGAGCGGAGGACCGCGCGGCTGGCCGGTCACCTGGCCGGACTCGGCGTGGAGCGCGGTGACCGGGTGGCCGTACTGCTCGGCAACCGCGTCGAGGCCGTCGAGAGCCTGCTCGCCGTCACCCGGGCGAGCGGTGTGGGCGTGCTGCTGGACCCCGGGAGCTCGGAGGAGGAGCTGGCGCGCCTGCTCGACGACAGCGGGGCGCGGGTGCTCCTCACCGACGACGCCTGCCTGACGCGTCGTCGGACGTTGCTGTCCCGGCCCGGGACGGTCCTGGTGGTGGCCGAGGGCGGCGCCGAGGAGGACACCGGTGAGCGGGCCCCGGCGGCGGACGGCGTGCTGAGGTTCGAGGAGTTGGCGGGTACGGAGCCCCGGACGCCCGCCCGCGACGATCTCGCCCTGGACGAAGTGGCCTGGCTGCTCTACACCTCGGGTTCCTCCGGCGTGCCCAAGGGTGTCCTGTCCACCCAGCGCAACCGCCTGGCGCCGGTCGCGGCGGGCCTGGTCGGTGTCCTCGGCCTGTCCGGACGGGACCGTGTGCTGTGGCCGCTGCCCCTCCATCACGCGATGAGCCAGATCGTGTGCTTCCTCGGGGTGATCGCCGCGGGGGCGGGAGCGGTGCTGCTGCCCCGGTTCTCGGTGGCGGGGGTGCTGGGCGAACTGCGCCGGGAGGGCGCCTCGTTCACCCTGCTCGGCGGGGTTCCGACCACGTACTCGGCGCTGCTCGACGCGGTCCGGGGCGAGGAGGGCGGCGGTGGTCTCGGCGGCCCGGAGCTGCGGTGCTGTGTCAGCGGTGGCGCCGCGGCGGGGCCCGGGTTCGGCGAGTCCTTCGAGGCGGTCTGCGGTGTGCCGTACCTGGAGCACTACGGCAGCACGGAGGCGGGCCCGGTCACCATGCCGGAGCCGGGCGCGGCGACGCCGTCCGGAGGGTGCGGCCGGGTGCTGCCCGGCGTCCGGGTCCGGGTCGGCGGGGGCACCGACGGCCGGGACGCGGGCGAGGGCGAGCTGTGGGTCAGCGGGCCCGGGGTGATGGCCGGGTACCACGGCAGGCCGGAAGCCACTGCGGCGGTGCTGCGCGAGGGCTGGTTCCGCACGGGCGATCTGGCCGTCATCGACGCCTCCGGCGGGCTGGCGATCACCGGCCGGGCGAGCGATCTGATCATCCGGGGCGGGGTGAACATCCATCCCTCCGAGGTGGAGGCGGTGCTGCGGCGGCTGCCCTGGGTGGCGGACGCCGCCGTGGCCGGACGCCCGCACCCCGTCTTCGGCGAGGTGCCGGTCGGCTATCTCGTCGCCGAGCCCGGCGGGGTGCTGGACCGGGGGCGCGTCCTCGCCGCCTGCCGCGCGGAACTGTCCGGTTTCAAGGTGCCCGCCGAACTGTTCGAGGTGGCGGAGCTTCCCCGTACGGCCTCCGGGAAGACCGTGCGCCGGGATCTGGCCAAACTGCCCGCTCGGGCGCTGGGTGCGGAGGCCGGCGGGAAGCCGTCGGAGGACCTGCTGGCCCTGGTGCGGGACGAGGTGGCGGCCGTGCTCGGCCGTACGGCCCGGTCGGTGGAGCCGGACACGGCGCTGCGGGACCTGGGGATGGACTCCCTGACGGCGACCGTGCTGCGGGAGCGGCTGTCGGCGGCGACCGGCCTGCCGCTCTCCGAGGCCGTCGCCTTCGACTTCCCCACCGCCGCGGCGCTCGCCGCGCACCTCGGGGAACGCCACGCCACCGCACCGGCCGGGGCCGCGCCCGTGGACCGGGGCGCGGTCCGGTCGGACGACGACCCCGTGGTGATCGTGGGGATGGGCTGCCGCTATCCCGGAGGGGTGACCTCTCCCGAGGAGCTGTGGCGGCTGGTGGCCGACGGGAAGGACGCCATCGGGCCCTTCCCCACCGACCGGGGCTGGGACGTCGGGGCCCTGTACGACCCGGACCCCGGGCGGCCGGGCCGGACCTATGTGCGCGAGGGGGGCTTCCTCTCCGGTGTGGACCGCTTCGACCCCGGCTTCTTCGGCATCTCGCCCCGCGAGGCGCTGGCCATGGACCCGCAGCACCGGCTGCTGCTCGAAGTGGCGTGGGAGGCCTTCGAGTACGCCGGTCTCGTCCCCGGCACGCTGCGCGGTTCGGCGACCGGGGTGTACGTCGGGCTGATGTACAGCGACTACGCGCGCGGCCTGACGAGGACGCCCGAGCAGGTCGAGGGGTACCTCGGCCTCGGCAACGCCGGAAGCGTCGCCTCCGGCCGCATCGCGTACGCCTTCGGTCTCGAAGGCCCGGCCATCACCGTGGACACGGCCTGTTCCTCGTCCTTGGTGGCCCTGCACCTGGCCGCCCAGGCGCTGCGCCGGGGCGAGTGCGCCTTCGCGCTGGCCGGTGGTGCCACGGTGATGTCGGGGCCCTCGTCGTTCGTGGAGTTCAGCCGGCAGCGGGCGCTGTCGCCGGACGGCCGCTGCAAGGCGTTCGGCGCGTCCGCCGACGGCACGGGGTGGGCCGAGGGCGCCGGGATGCTGCTGCTGAGCCGGTTGTCCGAGGCGCGCCGCGCCGGGCTTCCGGTCCTGGCCGTGGTGCGCGGCTCGGCGATCAACCAGGACGGGGCGAGCAACGGGCTGACCGCACCGCACGGACCGGCGCAGCAGCGGGTGATCCGGCAGGCGCTCGCGGACGCGGGTCTGCGTCCCGCGGACATCGACGCGGTGGAGGCGCACGGCACCGGCACCCGGCTGGGGGACGTCATCGAGGCGGAGGCCTTCTTCGCGACGTACGGGGCGCGGGACCGGCCGGTTCCTCTCCGGCTGGGCTCGGTGAAGTCGAACATCGGTCACACCCAGGCAGCCGCCGGGGTGGCCGGTCTGATCAAGATGGTGCAGGCGATGCGGCACGGGCTGCTGCCGCGTACGTTGCACGCCGACGAGCCGTCGCCCCGGGTCGACTGGTCGTCGGGGCGGATCGCGCTGCTGACCCGGGCGGTGGAGTGGCCCGCGACGGACCGTCCGCGCCGGGCCGGGGTGTCGTCGTTCGGGATCAGTGGCACCAACGCCCATGTGGTGCTCGAAGAGGCCCCGGGCGGCGGGGCGGCCGGTGACCGGGGCGGGCCCGGGGCGGCGCCGGGGCGTGCGCAGGGTCCCGGGCGGGCCGCGGTGGCCTTCCCGGTGTCGGGGAGGAGCGTGCCGGGGCTCCGGGCCCAGGCGCGACGGCTGTACGACCATGTGGCCGCCGCTCCCGACGTGTCCCTGGCGGACATCGGGTACTCGCTCGCCACCACACGTGCGGCCCTGGAGCACCGGGCCGTGGTGGTCGCCCGGGACCGTGCCGGGCTGCTGGACTCCCTGCGGGCCGTGGCGGAGGGCGACGACCGGTCCGGGGTGCACCTGGGCACGTCCCGCCAACCGGGCGCGACCGCCTTCCTGTTCACAGGTCAGGGCAGCCAGCGTGCGGGCATGGGCGGCGAGTTGTACGCGTCGCGGGAGCTGCATCCGGCCTTCGCCCGTTCGCTGGACGAGTGCTGTGACCTGCTCGACCCGCTGCTTCCGGTGCCGTTGCGGGACGTCGTGTTCGCCGGGCCCGGTACGGAGCGGGGCGCGCTGCTGGACACCACCCGGTTCGCACAGCCGGCGCTCTTCGCCCTGGAGACGGCGCTGTTCCGGCAGTTCGAGGCGTGGGGGGTGCGCCCCGGCGCGGTGGCCGGGCATTCGGTGGGCGAGGTCGTGGCGGCGCACGTCGCCGGGGTGCTGTCCCTCGCGGACGCGTGCACGCTGGTGGCGGCCCGGGGCCGGCTGATGGACGCGCTGCCGCCGGGCGGTGCGATGGCGGCGGTGGCGGCCGGTGCGGACGAGGTGGCCGCCCGGCTCGCCGGGGCCGGGGGCGCGGTGGAGATCGCCGCGGTCAACGGGCCCGCCTCGGTGGTGGTCTCTGGCGACGCGTCGGCGGTACGGGAGGTGTGCGCGTACTTCCGGGAGCGGGGCCGTGCGGTGAAACCGCTGCGGGTCGGCCACGCCTTCCACTCGGCCCGGATGGAGCCCGTGCTGGCCGAGTTCGGGGAGGTGGTCCGGGGTCTGTCCTTCGCCGCGCCCCGGCTGCCGCTGGTCAGCGCGGTGCGGGGCCGGGCGGCCACCGCCGAGGAGGTGTGCGCGCCGGAGTTCTGGGTGGACCATGTCCGCCGTCCGGTCCTCTTCGCCGACTCGGTGGCGCATCTGGCCGCCGGGCAGGACGTGGCCCACTACGTCGAGCTGGGCCCGGAGGGGGTGCTCACCGGCCTGGTGCGTGACTGCCTCGCCGTGTCCGGGGCGGCACCGGCGGCCCCGGATCCGGATGAAGCGGGCGGCGGGCGGGGCCCGTTGCCGCTGGTCCTGCCGACCCTGCGCGGGAAGCGGCCGGAGGCGGATGCCCTGCTCGACACGGTGGCCGCGCTGCACGCCCGGGGCGTACCCGTCGACTGGCCGTCGGTCCTCGCGGGGGGCGACGGGCGGCGCGTGGCCCTGCCCACGTACGCCTTCCAGCGCCGCCGGTACTGGCTGGAGGCCGTACCGGAGCGTCCTCGCCCCTCCCCGGAGGCCGGGCACCCGCATCCGTTCCTCCGGTCGGGCACCCGCACGGCCGACGACGACGGGCTGCTGCTGAGCGGGGTGCTGTCGGTGCGGGACCAGCCGTGGCTCGCCGACCACGTGGTGGCCGGGGAGATCCTGCTGCCGGCCACCGCCTTCGTCGAGATGGCCCTCCACGCGGGCGCGTCGACGGGCGCGGACGTCCTGGACGAGCTCGTCCTGACCGCGCCGCTCGCCCTGCCCCCGGAGGGTGCCGTCGCCCTCCAGGTGAGGGTGGCGGGGGCGGATGGCACGGGACGGCGGACGGTGCTCTTCCACTCCCGGCCGCACACCCCGGCGGGCGACGAACCCTGGATCAGGAACGCCACCGGCACGCTCGCACCGGCTCCGTCCGGCGCCGACGCGTCCGGCGGCGCGCCCCGGCCGGACGCGTCCTGGCCCCCGGAGGCGGCGGTGCCCCTTCTGCACGCCGCAGGCGGCGGGGCCGGTCCGTACGAGCGGCTGGCCGTCGACGGGCTGCGTTACGGCCCCGCCTTCCGGGGCATGCGCGCCGCCTGGCGGCTCGGGGCGGAGCTGTACGCGGACGTCGAGCTGCCCGTGGCGGCCCGGCCCGCGCACCGGGCGGCGGACGGCCCGGGGTTCGTCCTGCATCCCGCGCTGCTCGACGCGGCGCTGCACGCCGTGGCCCTGGACAGCCTCGTCGCGAACGGTTCCGGGGCCGCCGGTCCGGCGGGCGAGGGGCTCCGTCTGCCGTTCGCCTTCAGCGGGGTGCGCGTGCACACCGCCGGGGTACGGCAGCTGCGGGTGCGGGTGGCCCCGGGTCCGGACGGGCGGGCCGAGGTCGAACTGACCGACGAGTCGGGCTCACCGGTGGCGACGGTCCGTTCGCTGGCACTCCGGCGGCTCCCGCCTGCCGGAGCGGCGGCGGCCCCGGCCACCGGCGCTCTCCACCGGCTGCGCTGGGTGCCGGCGGCCGAGCCGCCCGCGCCCGTGGCGCCGCCCCGCTGGGCGGTTCTGGGCGCGGCGGGCACCCCGCTGGTGGACGCGCTCGCGCCGCCGGGGTCCGGCGTACCGGTGTACGCGGCACCGGCGGCGTGCGACGCGGCACCGGCCGTCGTCGTGGCACCCTGCCCGCCGGACACGGCCGACGAGGGGCCGGACCGGGCCGCCGGTCTGCTGCGGGCGGCGGACCGGGCGCTGGGGCTCGTACAGGAGTGGCTCGCCGAGCCGCGTCTGTCCCGCTCCCGTCTCGTCCTGGTGACCTCCGGCGTCGTGGCTCCGGACGAGGACAGATTCCCCGCGGACGGCACCGGCCGCGGGACCGGGGGCCGGTCCGATGCGACGGCGCCCCTGCCGTCGCACGCTCCGGTGTGGGGACTGGTCCGCTCGGCCGTGCGGGAGAACCCGGGCCGTTTCGCCCTGGTCGACGTGGACGGGCGCCCCGACTCGTGGAGCGCCCTGCCCGCCCTGCTGGCGGCCCCGCCGCCGGAGGCGGCCGTGCACCGGGGGACGGTGCACGTGCCGGAGCTGGTGCCCGTGACAGAGGTGGCATCGAAGCCGCGGGCGGCGCGGAAGGCACGGACGCTCGGCCCGGAGGGCACCGTCCTGGTCACCGGCGGCACCGGTTCGCTGGGCATGCTGGTGGCGCGGCATCTGGTCGCCGTTCACGGCGTCCGGCGTCTGCTGCTCGTCGGCCGTCGCGGGCCGGACGCCCCGGGGGCGCGGGAACTCGTCGCGGAGCTGGGCGGGGCGGGCGCCGAAGTGGCCGTTCACGCCTGTGACGTCGCGGACCGGGCCGCGCTCGCCGCCCTGCTCGACACGGTACCGGCGGCCCACCCGCTGACCGGCGTCGTGCACACCGCGGGGGTCCTGGACGACGGCGTCGTCGCCGCGCTGACCACCGAGCGGCTGAAGCGCGTGCTGCGCCCCAAGGTGGACGCCGCGCTCGCGCTGCACGAACTGACCCGAAGTCATGACCTGGCCGTGTTCGCGCTGTTCTCCTCGATCGCGGGAACCTTCGGCTCCGGGGGCCAGGCCAACTACGCCGCGGCCAACTCCGCGCTGGACGCCCTGGCGCGGCACCGCGGCCGGCTCGGACTGCCCGCTACGTCGATCGCCTGGGGCCCCTGGCAGCAGAGCGCCGGCATGATGGCGCACCTCGGCGACGCGGACCGGCAGCGGATGGCCCGCTCCGGGTTCGCCCCCCTCGGGCCGGAGGAGGGCCTGGCGCTCTTCGACGCGGCCGTGGCCGGTGACGAGCCCGTGGTGGTGGCGGCCCGCCTCCTCCCGGCCGCTCTCCACGGCGGCGGCACGGCGACGGACCCGCTGCGCGCCCCTGCTGCCCGCAGGAACGACAGGAGCGACAGAAGCGGCGGGAGCGGCGGGAGCCCCGAGAGCGACGCGAGTGGCGGGAACGACGGGAGCGACCCGGCCGACAGGAGCGGGAACGGACTCGGCCGGCTGTCGGCGATGGCCTCCCCCGACGAACTGCACGGGGTGCTGCTCGCCGAGGTCCGTACGCTGGCGGCGCACGTCCTGGGCCATCAGGAAGGGGCGGGCGAGATCGACGAGGACGCCCTGTTGGCGGATCTGGGGCTGGATTCCCTGGCCGCGGTCGATCTGCGCAACGAACTCGCGGCGCGGACAGGACTCGCACTGCCGTCCACGCTGCTGTTCGACTTCCCGACGCCGCGCGCGCTGGCCACCGAACTGACGCGGTGGTACGCCACCGAGGCACCCGGCACGGGCACCGCGCCCGCCGTCCGGACGCCGTCCGGGACCGACGGCGCCCCGTCCTTCCCGGCCCGACCGGCGGAGGACGGACCGGGGGCCGGACCGGGGGCCGGTGCGAAGGACACACCGGGTGACGGCCCGGAGAGCGGTGCGGGGGCGGGCGCTTCGCCGGACGCCCGGGTGCGGGCCGCCGGAGCGCCGCAGCCCGAGGAGTCCCCGGACTCCCTGGGCGCGCTGTTCCGTACCGCGTGCGCGCGGGGGCGGAGTTGGGACGGGATGGTGCTCCTCACCCTCGCCGCACGCCTCCGCCCGGTCTTCGACGGAACCGGGGCGACCGGCACGGCACACGAACCGGTCGTGCTCACGGCGGGTGGCACGGGGGCCCGGGTGGTCTGCTCCCCCGCGCTCAGCGCCCTGTCCGGACCGCAGGAGTACGCGCGTTTCGGTGCCGGGCTGCGAGGGCTCCGGCCGGTTTCCGCGCTGCGGCACCCGGGGTTCGAGCCACGGGAGGCGCTGCCCGCCACACTGGACGCTCTCGTCACCGCCCAGGCCGCTGCCGTCCGTTCAGCCGCGGCCGAAGGCCCGCTGGTCCTGCTGGGGCGGTCGGCCGGTGGCTGGGTGGCCCATGCCGTGGCCGAGCGGCTGGAGTCCGAGGGCGCCGCCCCGTTGGCCGTCGTCCTGGTGGACACCTATCCTCCCGGGCACGGTGACCGGGGGGAGGACCTCTCCACGATGACGGCGGACATGCTGCGCCGCGCGGCGGAGTTCGCCTCCACCAGCCCCGGCCGACTCACCGCCATGGCCGGGTATTTCGATCTCTTCCGCGACTGGAAGCCCACTCCGCTCGCCTGTCCCACGCTGTACGTACGAGCCAGGGATCCGCTGCCCGGCGCCGCTCCCGCCCCGGACTGGAGCCTGCCGCACACCGGGATCACGGTGCCCGGGGACCACTTCACCATGCTGGAGGAGCACGCCCGTACCACCGCGCTCGCCGTCCACGAGTGGCTCGACAGCAGGTTCTGAGGAGGTCCCGTCCCGGCAGAGGCGCGGAGGCGTGTGGACGCACCGTCCACCACACGCCCCCGCGCCCAACCCGCCCACCCCACTCACCGGCTCACCCGCTCACCCGCTCACCGCGTCCGTCGTCAGACCGCTGATGGCACATCCCGATGGAAGACGGCCATGGTCCGGCCGGGGCCGTTGTAGTCGTCGACGATCTCGGTGGCGAAGCCGAGGCTGCGGTGGAAGGCGATCGAGCCGGTGTTCCCCACCGATGTGACCGCCTTCAGCCGCCGTGCGCCCTGTCGCGCCGCCGCTTCGGCGAACGCCGCGTACAGACGACGTCCGAGGCCGGTGCCACGGGCGTCGTCCCGGGTGGCGATCAGATGCACATAGCCGGTGCCGTCCGGGGTGACGAACCCGAAGACGTACCCGCGGATTCCGTCCTCGCCCCGGGCTGCCAAGCAGGTGGAGCCGAACTCCTGGACCAGTGCCAGGAGGTGCAGCGACCGAAGGTCGCGTTCGCCCCAGTATCGGGGGTGATCGGTCAGGACCTGGTGGAAGTCGGCCACCGTGGCCGGTGCGATGTGTGTCCCCATGGTGACGATCATGGCAGGCGCCTCGTCCGTCGCAGAAGGTTCCGCCCCTCTTTCGCCCGAAGCCCCCGCCCCCGGGGGGGCACTCAGCCCCCCCGGACATGAGCCCGCGGCACCACACCGCTCCGCTCGTCGACAAGGGCCCGGAAGGCGCCGGGGTCTCCGACGACCTCCTCGGCACGGTCCCGCTGCCCGTACAGCGTGTAGTACCGGTCCCCGATGACGTCCGGATCGGTCTCGGCGTCACCGGGGACGATGCCGGAGGCGATGGTCACCGTGCCGACGTAGATCCCTTCCGGCCCGAGTTCGGTGTGCAGGGCGTGTGCCCAGTTCCGCAGACCGGCCATGGCCAGGCCGACGTTGGCGAGGAACGGGGCCGGGATCACCGAGGAGACGCCGGTGGTCAGCAGCAGTGTGCCGTTGCCCCGGGCCCGCATCTCCGGCAGTACGTACCGCACCGCCGCCACCGCTCCCCGTATGTGCAGCTCGAACTGCGCGGTGGCCGAGTCGACCGTGGTCGCGGCGGCGTGCGTGATCGGCCCGGTCGGGCTGGGACCGAACTCCAGGACGTCGATCGGCCCCAGCACGCCCTCCGCCGCGGCGAGAGCGGCGGTGAGGGACCCGGGGTCGCGGACATCGGCGGGAAAGGCGGCGGCGGTGACGCCCAGCTGCGCCAACTCCGCCACCAGGAGCTCCAGTTTCTCCTGGGTACGCGCGATCAGTCCGACCCTGAACCCATGGCGGCCGAACGCACGGGCCACCCCCATCCCGAGCCCCGGACCCGCACCGACCACAACCAGTGTCTTCGCCATCGACGTTCCTCTCCGAACGGAGTCCGGGCCCAACACCCTTACGGACTCCGTTACTTATCTTCTGTACGTAGCCACATGCTTCGTCACTACGATGAGAGGAACAAGACGGCACATTGCTGTCGGTCACCGACACGGAGGTAACCGTTGTCCCCCATCCCTGACAGCCCGCTGACAGCCGGCATCGAGGAGCGCGCGGGCGACGAGCCCGATGACGACGTGTGCCGGCAGGTGTTGCAGATTCTCGGGGTGATCGGCGACAAGTGGAGCATTCTGGTCGTCGGGCAGCTCCGGGACGGCACGCTGCGCTTCGGCGAACTCCACCGTGCCGTGACCGGCATCTCCCAGCGGATGCTCACACTGACGCTGCGACAGCTCGAACGGGACGGGCTGCTGACCCGCACCGTCTATGCCAGCGTTCCGCCCCGCGTGGAGTACACCCTGACCGAGCTGGGCTCGACGCTGCTGGACGCCGCCACCGCCCTGGGCAACTGGGCCACCGTCCACCGGGCGGAGATCGGGGAGAACCGGCGCCGCTACGACGACACCCATCCGCCGCAGAAACAGTCCTGATCCGCGGGCGGAGGGCAGATCCCCGGATCCCGAGGACCGACCCGGGCGGGTCGGCTCACAGGCCGGAGCCGGGGCCGGGGGCCGGTCCGCGCTCCCCTCACCGTTCGCGGGT
Source organism: Streptomyces sp. NPDC057697 (assembly GCF_042799335.1). Taxonomy (NCBI): domain Bacteria; kingdom Bacillati; phylum Actinomycetota; class Actinomycetes; order Kitasatosporales; family Streptomycetaceae; genus Streptomyces; species Streptomyces sp. NPDC057697. The sequence continues at coordinate 89,046 of NZ_JBHVJA010000013.1, forward strand.
GAGCTGATACGGCTCGTCCAGCGGGTCGAGGTGAAGCAGGTGGGTGGCGTCGATGTAGGGGCCGGACTGAGGGCCTCCACGGAAATACGCGGCGGCGGTTCCGGTGAACCGGATCCTTCCTCCGCCGAGGTGAGTCATGCCCTTCGGCTCGTCGAGAGAGCCCAGCCATTGGGCCTGGCGTTCGTCGATCGTGCCGACATAGGTTCCGTTTCCGCCGGTTTCCCTTTCGCGCGCGGCCAGCACATCCCCGTAGGAAGCGGCGTAAAGCACTTCGCGGATGGCGCTCTCGACGCTTTCCTCGCCCCCTCCCCCGTACTCCGCGTACCGGCCCTCGACGCGACGGCGCCAGTAGTCGGGATCGTTCATGGCATGCCTCGCGTACGCCTGCCACGCGAGGCTCCGTGGACGGAAGGCATGGGGTTCCTGCCGCACCCAGCCGATGACGAACCCGTCGCGGCTTCCGTCGTCGACGCGGATCTCCACGGATTTCGGAGTGTCGCCCGACCTGAGGAACAGGCTCCTCCGACGCAGATCGTCCTGAGCGTGCGCACTCAAGCGGCTGATGTCCATAAGCCCTCATTGTCGGAGCAGCTCCCCGCTCACGGCAACACCGCCGCAGCGCACACGTCCCGCGCCGCATGTCCCCTGTTTCAGACGTCTCTTGACTGGTCGTCAGCACCCTCCCCTCCCCCGCGCCCTGCCCGTCCGCAGGTGCTCAGCCGCTCGCGATGCCGAGGGCCGTACGGATCTCGGCCGCCAGCCGCACGTCCAGGCCGGGTACGGTCATCCGGTTCTTGACCAGGGCGAAGGAGAACCGGTGCGCCGGGTCGGCGAAGGCCGTGCTGCCGCCCGACCCGCTGTGGCCGAAGCCGCCCGCCGGGCGCAACCGCTTCGGCCCGCTGTCCCCGATCACGAAGCCGCCGCCCATCGTGCAGGTGGTGCCCATCATCCTGTCCACCCCGCTCACCCACCCCGTGGTCGCCTCCTTCAGGGTCGCCGCCGACAGCAGCCGCACCCCCTCCAGCTCACCGCCGCAGGCCAGCGCCGCGTACAGACGGGCGGCCCCGCGCGCGGTCATGATCCCGTTGGCGGGAAGCGCCGTACGCCGGAAGTCGTCGCGGTTTCCCAACTCCGCCACCGGCAGCACCGCGTGGGGAACGCAGTCGAAGAACGGCGCCCCGGGCGGCAGCCGCTCCAGCCGTGCCGCCCAGCCGCCGTCGTCACAGGTGGCCACCCGCGACGCCAGGTGCTCGGGGACATGGAAGAGCAGCTCGTCACCGATCCCGAGCGGACCGGCCAGCTCCTCGCGCAGCAGCTGGTCACAGGTCCGGCCGGTGGCGCGGCGCAGGATCTCGGCCAGCAGCACACCGTAGGTCCAGGCGTGATACCCGAACGCGCTGCCGGGCTCCCACTGCGGCCGTTGACCCGCGATCCAGTCGGCCAGGGCCGGAAGGTCGAGCAGCCGCTCGGGGGTGGTGTCCGCCGGGAGCCGGGCCAATCCGGCCATATGACCGAGCACCTGCCCCAGGGTGATCCGCTCCTTCCCGGCCGTGCCGAATCGCGGCCAGTACCGCGCCACCGGCGCGTCGTACGCCAGCACTCCTTGGTCCACCAGCACCGCGACCAGGGCCGCCGCCACCCCCTTGCCCGTCGACCAGGCCGGCACCAGGGTGTCCGGGCCCATCGACCGCTCCTCGGCGGCGTCGGCCGTTCCCGCCCAGGCGTCGACCACCAACTCGCCGTCGTGCCAGGCCGCCACCTGCACCCCGGCCTCCGCACCCGACGCCGTCACCTCCGCCAGGACTTCCTCGACGCGCCGCTGCGCCGGGTTGTCCGGCACCGTGCTTGTGGTGTGCACCGTCTCTCCCCCTGCCACCCCCGGAAACCGCGGTCGCGGCCGCCCGTCGGTACAACGCGGCTCCGGCCGTCACCGTTCCTTCGACAGCCGTACGGGCCGACTTCGCACCAGCGGACGGAGGCGGCCCGTACGGGCCCCGCAGACGTCAACGGCCCGGCCGCTCCCGCAGGGCGTAGTAGGCGTGCAGCGCGGCCTCGCTGCCGGAGCCCAGGGCGGTCATGATCCGCTGGAAGCGGGCTGAGCGCAGGTCCCCGGCCACTATGACGCGGGGGTGCTGGCGGCCCGGCGGGCAGTAGCCGTCCCCGTCCCGGTCGAGGTCACCGGGCGGGGCCGTGGGCGCGCTTCCGAGGCTGACGTAGACGGCGTCGGCCGTGACCGTACGCCGCCCGCCGTCCCGGCCCAGCGTCTCTGCCGCCACCGTGGTCCGTCCGGGCGGGTGCAGGGTCAGGTGCTCGACGGGCAGGAGCGTGACGCGCGGGTCGTCGCGGACCTCCTCGGTCTTGTACGCGTCGGCCTCGGGATGAGCGACGAGCAGGCGGGTCTCGGTGGCCGGGTGGGCGCGCAGGAAGGTGCCGATCGGGCGGTCGCCGCCGAGGACCAGCAGGGTGCGGCCTTCCGCGTCGGCCGCTTCCGCCTGCCAGAGCGGGGGAAGGACGGGGCTGCCGGGAGCGGTGATCCAGGGGGCGTCCCGGGGCTGGAGAGGGCCGACGCCGGTAGCGACGACGGCGTACGGAGCGGTCAGGCGCGTACCGGTGTCCAGGGTGACGGCGGCGTGGTCGTCGTCGGCGCGGAGTGCGACGGCGCGGCGGCCGAGCTCCAGGCGGCACAGCTCCGTACCGTTCAGCTCCGCGGTGATGGAGTCGGCGAGACCTGGGCCGGTGGTGTGGCCGCCGAGGACGTTGTTCAGGGCCGGGATGCGGTACAGATTGCGGCACAGCGCGTCCGGTTCGACCAGGACCGAACGCATGCCGACGCCCGCGGCCATGCGGGCGGCAGCGCAGCCTGCCGGTCCGCCGCCGACGATGATCAGGTCGGTGTCGTGGGTCGTACGCGAACCGGTGCGGGACGGGGTGTCGGACATGGAGCCATTCCAGCACCAGGGCCCCTCTGTGGTGACCCGTGCGGGGTGAATCCCTTCCTGGATGCCGGTCCGAACGCCGATGTGCATGCTGGTCCGAACGCCGCTGTGCATGCCGGTCCGAACGCCGTCCGGCAGTGCGACGGGCCGAGCGGCTTCGTCACCGGGCTGCTCGTGGCGGTGGCAACCGCCCGCCCCTTCGTACGAGAGCGAGCGGCAGCGGCCTTCCCGGATGTCCGGAGTTCGATGGCCGGCTGCCGCCCGGGAGGGAACCTGGCCGCCGCATGGGCGGCGTCGGCCCGTGGCGTCAGACGAGTGCGGCGGCCAGCAGCGCGAAGGCGGCGATGATGACGGCCACGCGGACGTAGTGGAGGCGGTCCCAGCGGTCCATCTGCTGCTGCCAGTCGGCGGGCCGGTTCTCAGGGGTCCACGCCTTGCTCCGGTTGTTGATCGGGACGAGCAGCAGGACCGAAATGAGGACGCTGAGGGCCAGCAGCGCGCCGGCGGTGACCACGAGGGCGGCGCCGTGGTGCCACTGCGCGATGGCCCAGACCACGACGAGGACGAGCGAGGTGATGTACCAGAACGGCATCACGGCGCCGAGCATCCGGCCCCCGTGGGAGCGGGCGAGTTGGCCGCAGTCGCTGGGGAGTGCGCTGAAGATCGGGTTCATGACGAAGGCGACGGAGAACTCCACCCCCACCATCACGCCGACGACCACGGTGGTGAACACCTCAAGTGCGCTGAGCATGACGAATCCTCCTGGGATCTAGCGTTGCTAGCTGATGGTGCAACGCTAGTACTACTGCCGCTCGATTGTCTAGCGATGCTAGGATCGAGGCATGTCGGTACAAGAACGCAAGGAACGCGAACGGGCCGGCCGCGAGCGCCTCATCGTGGCGACGGCCCGCGAACTCGCCGAGCAGCAGGGCTGGGACGCGGTCACCACCCGTCGGCTCGCCGAGCGCATCGAGTACAGCCAGCCCGTCCTCTACAGCCACTTCCGCGGCAAGCGCGAGATCATCGGCGCCGTCGCCCTCGAAGGCGCCGCCGAGATGGCCTCGGCACTGCGGGCGGCGACCTCCACCGCGGAGGGCCCGCGCGCCCAGGTCACCGCACTCGCCCGCTCGTACCTGGACTTCGCCGCGCGCAACCCGGCGGTCTACGACGCCATGTTCCAGCTCGACGGCGGCCTGGCGTTCGCGGACGAGGACACCCCGGAGCCGCTGAAGGACGGCTTCGCCGCGCTGCTGGAGACCCTCGGCGAGGTCGCCGGGGACGGCGTCCACCCGGCGCTGTTCACCGAGGTGTTCTGGGCCGCCCTGCACGGCCTCGCGACCCTGACCCGGGCGGGACGGCTGCCGCCGGAGGTCACCGGACCCAGGGTGGAGCTGCTGGTGGACCGGCTCGCCATCGTCTGACACGCCAGGTGGGCGGGTGCGCGGCCGGGGCTTCGGCCCCCGCCACGCACCCGCCCACCTGCGGTGCCCCTTCCGGTCGCTCGCGCCCGTGCGGCGCGGTCGCGGATCCACCCCACCGGGCGGACCGACGGACGGACGGTGGCGGCGGCACCTGACGTATCAGGCGCGGTCGTGGAGAGTGACGTGGTAGCCGTCGGGGTCGGCGAAGGTGAAGGTCCGGCCGAACGGGCCGTCGATCGGCGCGGAGACGATGGCGTGACCGTCCGCGACGAGAGCGTCGTGGATGGCCTGGACCTCGGTCGCGTGGAGCCAGATCGCGGCACCGATGCCGGGCTGAGCGACGGACGCGAGGTCGGTGCCGGGAACGATCTCGCGGAGCGCGAACGCGATCGGCTTCGTCTCGAAGACGACAGCGTGCGGGGGTCCGGCGGGCGAGCGGACAAGACCGAGGTACTGCTCGTAGAACGCCTGCGAAGCGTCGAGGTCGCGCGCCTGGAGGGAGATGAAGTCGGGACCGGTGGCGGGCATGATGATGCTCCTTCTCTTCGTGTCAGATTCCTGACACGAACCAACGTATGTCAGAATCCTGACATGAGTCAAAACAATGCCGGTGTCGACCTGGACAAATCGCTGGGCTACCTGCTGAAAGAGGCTTCGAGCGCGCTGCGCGTAGCCATGGAGGAGGTGCTGCGGCCCCTCGGGATGAGCGTGACGCACTACTCCTGCCTCGAACTGCTCGCCCAGCGGCCGGGTCTGTCGAACTCCGAGCTCGCGCGTGGCGCGTTCGTGACACGGCAGTCGATGAACGTGCTGCTCCAGGCCCTGGAGCGAGACGGTTACGTGACCAGGCCCGCGGCGGCGCCCGTCGGGAAGGTGCTTCCCGCGCGGCTCACGCCCCGCGGCCGACAGAGCCTGGAGCAGGCGACCGTAGCGGTCCGGTCCGTCGAGGTCAGAATGTTGTCCGGCATGACCGAGACCGAGCAGTCGGGCGCGTTCCGGATCCTGCGGAGCATGATTCATTCCCTGCGCGACGACAACGACGGCACATAGCCCTCTCCTCGGCGCACGTCCCGCTGGTGCACGTCACGTCGGCGCACGTCCCGCTGATGCACGCCTCGCTGGTACATGCCTCATCGGTACCTGCTTCCTCGGAACATGTCTCATCGGCGCGTGTCCTGTCGTTGCACGTCCCGTCGCACTCGGACAGAGGTGCCGCCGCGCGGGGAGATCCGTACAGGTGGCTGCGGAAACCGGCAGCCCCCGACCGCGGCGGGCAGCCCGGTGGTGAGGCCGCGCCCCTGGGAGCATCGGTTTCATCGGGCGCCACAGCGGTTCGCCGTCGAGGCCGACCGGCGATGCCGCCGCCCGGAACCGCGCGCGGGCACGGGTCCGGGCGGCGGCGTGACTCACGCCGGCGTCCCGTCCTTCTCCTCATCGCGCTCGGACGTGACCTGGTAGGACAGCAACTGCGCGAACAGTCCGGGCTGTTGGGCGAGATCCTGGTACGTGCCCTCCTGAACGATCCTGCCTTCGTCGAGGACGACGATCCGGTCGGCCACGGCAACGTTGGTGATGCGATGGGTCACCAGCAGCACCACCCGGTCCCGGGCCAGGTCCCGCAGCCGCTGGAAGATCCGGTACTCCGCGCGGGGATCGAGATTCGCGGTCGGCTCGTCGAGAACCAGCAGCCCTGCCTCGCGGAAGAACGCCCTTGCCAGCGCGATGCGCTGCCACTGACCGCCGCTCAGCTCCTCCCCGTTGAGCCATTCGCGCGCGAGGAGCGTGTCCAGGCCGGCGCCGAGCTTGTCGACGACCTCGTCGGCGCCGGCCGCCTCGCACGCCTCGCGCACTGCGGTGTCGCCGCGTTCCGTGGGCTGCCCCAGGGTCACGTTCTCGCGCACGGTCAGTGGCCAGTGGGCGTAGTCCTGCGGCACCAGGGCCACCTGCCGCCAGAGCGCCTGCGGGTCGGCGTCGCCGGTGGACACACCGTCCCACAACACCTGTCCGTCGGTGGGCAGGTACAGACCGCTGACCAGCTTCGACAGCGTGGACTTTCCCGAGCCGTTGAAGCCGACCAGGGCGGTGACCTCGCCCCGGCGCAAGGTGAGCGACACCTCGGACAGCGCGTCGCGGTCCTTGCCCGCGTAGCGGTGGGTGACCGATGTGACCTCGATCTTCTCCGGCGCCTCCGGACGGTAGGGACCCCGCCGCATCCGGAACCCTCCGGCCTTGTCCAGAAAGCCGCTCCAGTCGTCCATGTAGAGACCCGTGCGCACGGCGCGTGCGCCGACGGCCACCAGCCCCCGGACCGACTGCCCCACCGTCTGAAGTGCGAAGACGGCCGTCCCCGCGTGCCCGACACTGATACGGCCGTTGGCCAGCAGCCACACGACCGCGGACCACACCACCGCGGACCCCACGCCTCCGCACAGCGCGCCGACCAAGGACATACGGGCACCGGTGTCCGCCGCGGCCCGGTCCTCGCGATTGATCCGGGCGACCGTCTGCCGGTACCGGCCGGACAGGAACGCGGCCATGGTTCCGGCGCGGATCTGGTCGGCCGCCTCCCGCGTGAAGATGTGCCAACGCAGCACCGACAGCATCCGGTTGTCACCATTGCTGCGCAGGTTCGCCAGGTACCGCACCCGGGCGGCGCTGACCTGGGCCAGGGCCTGCGGCAGGCTGGCCGCCACCAGGAGTGGGAGGAGGACGACGTGCACACCGGCCAGCACGACTGCCCCGGCGAGGAAGCTGGCGCTTGAGGCGATGAGGTCCTGGCCCTCGTCGATCAGGTCCCCGGTGACCTGCGCCCCGCGGTCGGCGGCCTCCCGGTCGCGGTTGAAGTCGGGCTCGTCGTAGGCGCAGAGCTCCACCCCGGCGCAGCCGGTCAGGAGCATCTGCTCGGCCTCGCGGGACATCAGCGGACCCAGCCTGGAGGACAGCCAGCTGACCGTGATCCCCAGGAGCGCACGCACACCGGAGGCACCCGCCAGCAGGGCCACGGACGGCCATGCCTCCAACAGCCGGTGGTAGACGTCTCCGCTGCTCAGCAGGGCCGTCAGGGTGCCGGCGATGGCGACGAGGCCCAGGGCCTGCATCACTCCGGCGACGGCCTGGCACAGCAGGAGGCCGATGGTCGCGCGCCGGTCCACCTGCCAGGCGAGAGCCAGGGAGCGGCGCACCAGCTGGGGCAGGCGCCGGGCCATGTCGCGCATCCTGATGGAACGCCCGGCCGCTTCACGGCTCCCGGTCACGTCGACGTACCGCAGGTACGGGGCGGAGGCGTCGGTGGTTTCAGCAGGGTCGGTGGTTTCAACGGGTTCGGTGGTTTCAGTGGCGTGTCCGGTCGCTCGGGATGCGGTGTCGTCCGCCACGCCTTCCGAGCGGCCCGGCGTGGTGGCTGCGGCGGGCCGGGACGAGGCGGTACGCGGGCCCGGCACCTTCCGACGGGCTGACGGATCGGGCTCGCTCATGCTTCCCACCTCGTATCCGGTCCTGTCGAGGTACGGCTGCTGTCGGCGTCGGGCGTGGCCGAGCCGGACTGTTCGATTCCGGGAGGTCGGCTGGTGAGAGTGGGGCAGGGGTGCACGGCTTCCTCCATCTGGGCGTCGGTGTGGCACTGGTGCACTAAAAACGGGGCCCAGGGCTCGCCGTAACGGGTGACGGCGAGGGGAATCCTGGATACTTGTGCGAATACTGTGGTTCCTGCCGAGCCTGCGGCGCGAGGCGTTTCAAACGCCCTCGTTCGATGGATGGTCACCCGCTCGGCCGCTTCCCCCGGGGGGTGCGGCCCAGGAGATTCCGGCCCGAGGGATGCCGGCCGAGGAGTGCCGGGCCGAGGGATGCCGGGCCCACGAACTGCCGGAACCGGGGCATCGCCGGAGTGGCCGCCCCATCACCGGGTGCGGCGCGGTGGCGACCGCCGAGGGGGCGACCGTCGCGGTGACCACCGCCGCGACGGTGTCGGCGCGGGCGGACGGCGCGCCGTCGCCCACGCGTACGGGTTGACGCTCGCATCGAAGCACTGGTCCGAAGCCGGGCATACCAGGGGCGGTTGCCCCGTGCCGGTGGCAGGCGGTGAGGATACGGAGGTACTCACGGTCCCCATCAAGGAGCCTGGCCGGTCGGCTGGGCAACGGAATTGTTGCGCGCCGTCCGGCAGCACCCCAGGCCGTCCGGACCGGACGTCAGCCCCGTCACACGGCTTTCATTCGTTCGAGTGGGGGTGTGCGCCGAGTCCGGGTTGCTGGAGGGTGCGCGGTGTACGGCGGCGTAGGTCTACCCAGAAGGATCTTGAGCCCGGGGCACGGATGCCGAAGGGCGAGAGGAAACAGCCATGCGCCGGCGGGTGGTTGCACCAGGGCACCCGCGGCGCTGCGGGCAAGTGCCCGGGACGGCGCACGAACGCAGGGCGGGCAGCCCCGACGGGTCGTCCGTCCGGGCTGCCCGCAGTGGGTCAGCGGCTGTAGCGAGGAGGCAGGACCAGGCGGGGATTGGGGTCGAGGAGGATGTCGACCGGTCCGAACTTCCCAGCCAGCTCGCGGATTTCGGCATCGTCGAGGAGGAGGAGACGGCCGTTGTCGACGAAGGGCCGGCCGTCGAGCGTGATGGTGGGCTGGTCGAACTGGCAGTCGCAGTGTGCGTGGCCGGGGCCCGTACGGTCGACCGCTCCTTGCGGGGTCAGGCCGTCGAGGCCGAAGTAGAAGGCGCCGGCGTGCTTCTCGCGTTCGAACTGCGTGCCGCCCGCCGAGCGGACCTTGGGGTTGATGCCGATGAGCGCGTGGCGCATGTAGTAGCCGTCCGGGGCGTAGCGCTGAAGCTCGGCTGCCGCCGCGCCGCCGTGGATGGCGGTGACGCGGTTGTTCTCCAGCTCCAGGGTGGTCCGCTCGGCGGGGACGCCGGTGACGGTGGATTCCTCGACGACGACCACGCCGTCCGTCTGGTCGGGGTAGAAGTTGGCGCCTCCGTAGGGGAAGGGCCGCCACATGCCGGGGCTGAGGGGGGCGCTCGGGTGGCCCGGGGTGGTGAAGGCGCGGAAGGTCACATCGGTGCCCAGCGCGGTCGTGACCCTGATCTCCTGTGCCGCGCCGATCCGGGCGTACGCCTTGGTCTCCAGCGCGAAGTACAGTTCGAGCGGGAACCGGGCACCGGTCGACAGGGCCGACGCCGTGGCCGTCTGGTGCAGGGAGACGAACCGGGCGCGCTGTTTTGCGATCTCGTCGAAGAACAGGCGGGTGGTGTGCACTTCCCCCCACCAGGTCAGCGAGATCACGACGTCGGCGGCGGCATGAGCGGCGGACGGCAGCGGTGAGGGCGTCGAGCGGTCCCATCCGCCCGCGCTGATCGGCGGTATGGACAGCACGTGCACCTCGGCGTTGCGGTAGGCGGCCGCCGCCGTGATGGCCTGGATGACCACCGGATCGGTGCCGTGCTCGGCGAGGACCAGCACCTGCTCGCCCGCCGTGACCGCCGCGTATTCCAGGAGGTTGTAGACGCCGGGCATCAGCTCGGTGATCGACAGCGGCGCGGCCGTCGGGGTGTCCAGGTAACTGAAGGGTGCGGTCATGGTCATGACAGTGAGTCTCCGATCCGTTCGGTTGGGGTAGGACGGGAAGTGGATTCGAGGCGCAGGTCGCGGCCGGCGCCGACGCCGACGATGGCCTGGGCGAGCGTCAGCGCGACGAGCAGCGTCAGGGGGAGCGTCCATCCGTCGGTGAGTTCGTGCAGTGCGCCGAGGAGGAGCGGTCCGACGGCGGCCACGAGGTAGCCGACGGACTGGGCCATCGAGGCCAGCGCCGCCGCCTGCGAGGCGTCCGCCGCTCGCTGGCTCTGAAAAGCCAGGGCGAGGACCAGACACGCTCCACCGCCCAGACCCGTGAGGACGCTGGACACGATGGCCAGTTGGGGGGCCACGGCCAGCAGCGCGAAACCCAGCGCGACGATCGCCGAGGCGGCTGCCGCCAGGAGCCGTTGATCCCTCCACCGGCGGGCGAGCAGGGGAAGTGCGCTGCTGGCCACCAGTCCGACGATCTGGTATAGGAACAACTGCCAGCCGGCGGCGGCCTCTCCCACTCCGTGGTCGTGCACGATGCTCGGCAGCCAGGCGATCGTGGTGTAGAAGCCGAGGGATTGCAGCCCCATGAACACGCTGACCTGCCAGGCCAGGGGGGAACGCCAGGGGATGCGCTCCCGCCCGGCGGGGGTTGCCGCCGCGGTGCCGGTACGCCTCCAGAGCGGTACCCAGAACCCGAGGGCCAGCACGGCCAATGCGGCCCAGACCCCCAGCGCGGTGTGCCAGCCGCCCGGCAGGTGGTCGGCCATGGGCACCGAGACCCCGGACGAGATGGCGGCCAGCAGACCCATCGCGGTGACGTAGAGGCCGGTCACCTGCCCGATGCGCTCTTCGGGCACGGTGCTCCTGATGACGGAAGGCAGCAGCACGTTGCCGAAGGCGATCGCGGCCGCGATCACCACCGTTCCGACGAACACGAAGGGCACGCCCGGCACGGAGCGTATGAGCAGCCCGGCCACCAGCACGGCCAGCGAGGCGACCAGGGCGTGCGACGCGCCGTAGCGGTGCGCGGTCCGGCCGACCAGCGGCGACGTGGCGGCGAACGTGAGCAGTGGCAGGGTCCCGAGCAGTCCTGTCCATGTGCCGGACAGTCCGGTCGATGCCTCGATGCCGGGAAGCAGCGGGCCCACCCCGGTCAAGGCGGCACGCAGATTCGCCGCGACGAGGACGACGCCGATCAGCAGCCACACCATGGGCGGCCCGGTCGGCGCTGCGGCCCTCCCCCCGTCCGGCAGGTCGGGCGCGTCATTCACCCGCATGACGACCGGTCCCAGCGGCACCGGCACCGGTCTGCTCGGCGACGACCTCCACGCTCAGCCGGCTGGTCGCCCGCACCAGCGTGGACGCCGCGTACCGGGCAGCGACCGCGTCGCCGGCACCGATCGCGTCGACAAGCGCGGTATGCCAGTGGTCGTGCTCGGCGGCGACGTCATCGTCCCAGGGCAGCGCGGCCAGCAGGGCGGACACGGCGCTGCCCAGGTGTTCGTAGAGTTCCATGAGCAGTTCGTTGCCGCCCGCCTTCACGACCGCGAGGTGAAAGGCCCCGTCGGCGGCCGCGACCTGGGCCATGGACCCGGAGCGGTTGCTCTCGCGAGCCGCCACCAGGAGCTCCCGGAGGCGGGCGGTATCCGCCTCGGAGCGTCGCTCGGCGGCCAGACCGGCAGCGTATTCCTCAAGCACCGCCCGCAGCTCCAGGACGTCCGTCGGCCGCGTGGTGGCCGTGCGCCGCAGCAGGACTGCTTCGAGCTCGCTGGTCACCCGTACATATGTGCCGTCGCCGACGCGCGCCTCCAGTAGACCGAGGTGGATCAGCGCCCGCAGCGCTTCGCGCACGGTGTTCCGGCTGACTTGGAGCATCTCGGCCAGCTCCTGCTCACCCGGGATACGCGTGCCCACCGGCCATCGCCCGGACGTCAGCTGCTCCCGCAACTGGTCGGCGACCTGCGCCGACAGCGTCGTCGCGCGGCGCGGCTGCTGCAACCCCTCCATCAAGCCCTCCAAATGTTGGACATCTGCACATCTGCAGAGAAACACATGGATGGCCGACCGAGCCAGAGGCGTGTGACGCACGTCACCTCTGATGGGACATCGCGCTGCCGCCCCCATTGCCCTCGGCAGACGGCAGACGGCAGACGGCAGACGAATGGTGGTGTGGTGTGGTCGCTGTTGCGGCGACCGCGGGGGCCGGTCCCGCAGGACCGGCCCCCGTGGCGCCCGCAGGACTGCTACCGGTCGAGCTTGTGCGACACCTCCCAGTGCCCGTTCTGGAGGATCTTCTCGTAGTAGGTGTTCGGGAACTTCCCGGTCGCGCTGGGGAGGCGCTTGTCGTTGCGGAGGATCCTGCTGTAGCCCTTGAAGACCGCCATGGACATGTGCAGGCAGTTGTTCGTGCCGCCCTTGTATCCGCGGTTGCGGACCGCGGTGTACCAGGACTGCGCGGTCTTCAGGTCGCCGTCCGCGGTGTTGATGCAGCGGTAGCGGGTGTAGTACTGCTTCTTGGTACCGGGGAAGTTGACCTTGGTGAACGTGGCGCGGGCCTGCTTCCATGTGCCGCCGCGGATCCATCCGGTCTTCGGCCCGTTGACCGTGCTGCCGAAGGACCCGTAGATCCAGTGGTCGCTCCGGGCGCGGTCCTTCACGATGAAGGCCGCGTGCCCGATGTTCATGTTCTCCATCACCCCGTCGGGGGCGTTCACCATGCAGACCCGGCCGAGCGTGGCGGCCTCGGCGGGCACGGGGCCGGCTACGAAGCCGCCCGCGAGCAGCGCCACCGAGGCGGAGCTCGCCACGGCGGCCCGCTTGAGATTTTCGTGAAGTTTCGTCATCGGGTGTCCCCTCTGTGATCGGTCCTTCGGGTCACCCGGTCGGTGACCTGCTGGAAGGTCCGTTGACCGCAGATTGGCAAGGGGCTTGATGACCCGCCACACTCTGGCTTCCCGGTCATCAACCGGTCATCAAAGACGCCACGGAGGAGCCCATATGAGTGGTCGACAGGGGCGGCAGGAAAGCTCCATCGATCCGACGCTCGGCCCGCAGGCGCGCTTCGCCCAGCGGCTGCGCGACCTCAGGCAGACCTGCGGATCGCCCACCTACCGGGAACTCGCCTCCTGGACCCGGAAGATCCGGACGCCCTATTCCGACACGACGCTCTCCAGTGCCGCCCGCGGTCACGAGCTGCCGTCGTGGGACGTGACGTCCGCGTTCGTCAGGGCCTGCCTGTCCTACGCGAAAACGAGCGGGGAGCAGATCGAGGCGGACGTCGGTACGTGGGCGTCGCGGTGGCAGGACGTGAGAGCGGAGCTCGCACCGGACGGCCCGTCCTCATCGCCCGGCCGGGAGAGCCAGGGATCCGGCCAGGAGTGCGAGGAGCCGGGCCGGAAGCAAGCGGAGCCCCGTAGTCCGGAGGCGGAACCCCGTAGTCCGGAGGGCGAGGGAACCGTCGAGAGAGCCGGTGAAGAAAACGGCGGAGGGACCGGCGGAGGAACGGGCGGAGGAACGGGCAAGGCATCGGACGAGCCGACGGACGAACGGGCGCCGACCGTTCAGGCCGGGGCGCCACCGGCCGCGCCCGGCACCCGGACACGGCTGCGGCCGAACGGAAAGAAGGCGGGGTGGGCCCTCGCGGGGATCGCCGTGGTGGCGGGTGCCGTGCTCGTCGGCCGGTCCATGGCGCCCGAGTCCGCGACCACGGACGCCGCGCACCCCGGCGCGGCCGTCGCACCCGGCACATCCGGCGCGCCCGCGTCGCCCACCGGTGAAGCGGGCCGGCTTCCATCGGCGTCGGCAGCGAACGCGGGCCTCCACGGCGACTACCGCTGCGCGCGGCCCCGCTTTCACGATGGCGTGTCGTGGACGCCGTGCACCACGGTCGATGCGGCCGAGCTGACCTTCGTGGTGCGCTTGACCAACGGCGGACCCGATCCGGTACGGGTCAGAGCGAGACTGGGCTACGTCCGCGCAGCCGTTCACCATCCCTGCCCCGGGCGGTGGGGAACGGGCGTGGAACTGACGGTGAAGCCCGGCACGAGCGTGATGAGCCCTCCGGGCAGCTGCGTCGTACACAAGCAGCCCACCTCGGCGTTCCAGGCGGTGGCCTGGGTCGGCCCGCCCCAGCAGGCGGCATGGGACTACCGCGAAATGTCGCCCACCGTCCATGTCCAGCCCGATGGACGGACAACCGTCTGGGCCGGAGAGTAACGGGGAGGGGAGGGAGACCCACCCGGCAGAGCCGGAAAGCGGAGATTTTCCCGCCGCCGCAGGAAAGCGGAAGCCCTCCATGGCGGGCTCGAACTGTGCGGTCCGCCCGCTGACCCGCCGTCAGCAGCGTCAGCGACACGAACGGCGGCATTCGCCGCCCCCGACAGCCCCGGGACATCGCGATGCCGCACCCAGGGCCTTCCCCAGCCGCGTCCCCGAGACCGAAGCGAAGCTGGTGTTCTACGCGGCACGGCCCCTTCGGATGCAAGCCATGGACGGCGTCCTTCCACAGTCCAAGATCGGCCGACGCCCCTTCCCAGCCCTGCGGCGGCACCCCGCGTCCGTCCGTCGCCTCGGGCGGGCCGACCCGAGGGCGGGCAAGGCGGCGTTCGTCGGCAGATGACCGCGGGGACGGGATGGGAAGCGCCTGGCGTGGTGCCCCGGCGCGTGACGCGTACCGGTCCGGGGCCGGGGCCTGTCATCGCATGGCAGACGGCACTTCGAAAACAGGCCCTACCGGCCCTTGCGGGGTGCGGGGACCTTCGGCAGCAGCTCCCACAACGGCTGCTCGCCTCCGGCCCAGGCGGCAAGGGTGCGCCGGTCGGCCAGGTGCATGCGCAGTTGCTCGGCGAGGGGCGGACAGCGCGTGGAGAAGCGGCCGTTCGTGACGACCAGGACGACATCGGCGCCGTAGAGCTGCCGGGCGCAGCCGTTGACCCGCTGGAGGTCCGGGGTGCCGACCGCCGAGCCCTGGTCACCGGCCCTGCGGTGCTTGCACTGAATGACCCAGGTCCGCCCCATCGGATCGGTGGCCAGCACATCCGCGCCGTTGTCCCCGGCCCCGCCGATCTGCCGGGCATCGGTACACCCATCGCGTCGCATCAGGTCGCGCACCGCGTACTCGAAGTCCCGGTGGTGCAGGGCGTCCAGCTGTGGAAGTACGTAGCGCAGGCCCTGCCGCCGGGTCCGCTCCCGCCGGAGCCGCTGCCGGTGGTGGTGCGCCCAGCACGCCACGGCCACGACCACGACGGCCCCCAGCAGGGCGAGGACCCATGGGTTCGCCGACAGCCAGGACACCAGTGCCGACAGCAGCGCGAACACCACGAGACCGCCGATCGCCAGACCGAACAGCTGGTCGCTCTGCCGTGGCCGACGCTTGCGGGTACGCGGCCTGCGGGGTCGCGCCGACGGGCGCCGCGCCGTCATCTCCCGCCCCTGGACGAGGCGAAGCGGCGGACGGGACGGGGAACCACCGAATCCGTACGGTCCGTGCCGTCGGCGGCGGTCCCGGTCACCGGGACGACGGCCGTCTCTCCGTCCGCACCGCAGACCCGTGGGCAAGGACTTCGCCCGTGGTCCGCGCTCCCTCCGGTCCGCGTTCCACCCACCCGCGCGTACGGCCCGTTCCACGGCAACTGAACTCCCCCTCGAAGAGGTCGACGTCGACCGCTCATCGTGGCACCGGGCGCGCGCCATCCGTCGGCGAACGGGAACCGGAGGCCGGAAAGAAGAACCGTAGGCCGGAAAGAAGCGGAACGAGGGGCGCTCGGGCCCGGCCGGCGCTTCGGCCGGAGGTGGAGGTGAAGGTGAAGGTGAAGTGGAGGTGCAGGTGCAGGTGGAGGTGGAGGTCGAGAGTGGGGCCAGACCCACCCCGCTGTGCGTCCAGACCCATACCGGGGCGGCCGGGCACTTCGTAGCGTCGTAGCCATGGAACCCAACACGCACCCCGCCACCGAAGCAACGCTCCCCCACACCCACCTCACCCACCGGTCCCCCGACGCCCTGCGCGCCTTCGGCATGACGATGACCAGCGTCAAGGTGTACGGCGCGCTCTGCGTCGTCGCCCTTCTGGCGGTCGTCGTGGTGGCGAGCAGCGGTCACTCGGTGAACACGTTCATGTGGGTCCGGGCAGCGCTGCTGCCGGTGGTCGCCGTACTAATCCACCGGATGGCCGCTGCCGCTTCCCAGGGGTCCCGCAGGGCCTTCGAGCGCGTCGGGACCCTCGCCGTGATCATGCCGATCGCGATCATCGGCGTCGATCTGATCCCCGGCGTCTGCCCGCCGTGGTACGCCGCGATGCAGACCGTCTGTATGGTGCCCCTCGTCTGCGTCGCCTTCATCACCCGGGGCTCCGCACTGCGCGCCGCCTTCCCCAAGGAACACTGACCGGACCGGTCGGGACGGCCGAAGCGGCCGGACTGCTCGCACCGCCTGTCCGCCGGCCCCGCCCTGCCCGCCTGCTCACCTGAGCCGCCCGGACCGCTCGGCCTACCTCGCCCGCCCAGCCTGCCGGGTCTCCGGGACAAGGACCACCTTGCCGAGGTTGCGACGGGACTCGATGATCTCGTGGGCGCGCGCCGCCTCGGTGAGCGGGATCTCGGCGGATACGCGGGGACGCAGCGTGTTGGCGCGGTGGAGTTCCCACACCTCGTCGAGCCGGCGGGCGTACACCTCGGGCTCGCCCCGGGCGATGGCCGCCATCTGGAAGCCGATGACCGAAGCGCCGCGGACCAGCAGTTGGTACGCGTCGATCGTGCCGCCGCCCGAGCTGAAGGCGACCAGGCGGCCGCCGGTGGCCAGGGCGCGTACCGCGGGGTCGAGAAGTGTTCCGCCGACCCCGTCGATGACGATGTCGACCGGATCGCCCCAGGTCTCGTCCGTATAGAGCACGACCTCGTCCGCTCCGAGGGCCCGGACGAAGTCCGCCTTGTCCGCCGTACTGACGGCCGCGACCACGCGCGAGGCCCCGCCCGCTTTCGCGTACTGCACAGCGAGGCTGCCGACCGCACTGGCCGCCGCGGTGACCAGGACGGCTTCGCCGGGGCGCGGGCGGGCGGCCTCATGGGCGCCGCGCGCCACCAGACCGCTGCGGACCAGGGCCACGGCATCGACGGCCGTCGCCCGGTCGGGGATGCGGGAAGCCATCGCGTGGTGGATGAGGGCCAGTTCGGCGTAGGCGTGGGAGAAGCAGAGTCCGGTGACCCGGTCGCCCACCGCGAAACCGGTGACGCCTTCCCCCACTGCGGCCACGGTGCCCGCCACCTCGCCGCCGAGAGGGACCGGCTCGACGCCCTCGCGCACCTTCCGTACGGCGGGGAGCGTGACTCCGATCGCTTCGGCGCGAACGAGCAGCTCATCCGGACCGGGCTCCGGAACGGGGGCCTCCTCGGTGAAGAGCACCTCGGGACCACCGTTGACCTCGTAGCGGACACGCCGCATGGACACCTCCAGGTGTGACACGAACGCGGATTCATTGGGATTACCAACGAGTTGCAGCGTAGGGAGAAGTCATGGGGAAGTCCAACGATTTCGGGATAGCCTGTTTCCATGACTCCCTCGGAACGCCCGCACGCCCTGGCGCACATCCAGTCCCTGCCGAGCTGGCTGGCCGGTCGGGTGGCGGCGCGTGGGCGGGGGCTGGTCGCCGAGGCGATCGCCGGGGAGGGGCTGAAGCTTCCGCATCACGCCGTGCTCGCGGCGGTGTCCGAGTACGGGCCGGTCGCGCAGGCGGATCTCGTGCGCCGACTGGGCTTCGACGCGAAGGACATGGTCCTTCTGCTCAATCATCTGGAGGAGGCCGGGCTGGCGGTGCGGGAACCCGACCCGCGCGACCGCCGCAAGAACGCGGTGACGGTGACGGCGGCGGGCGCGCAGACGCTGGAACGGTGCGCGAAGCTGGTGGAGCACGCCAATGCCGAGCTGCTGGCACCGCTCAGCGCGGCGGAGGGCCGGCAGCTGATGGAGCTGCTGACCCGGGTGTACGAGGCGTAGCGCCGCGCTGCGGAGGCTCGTTATCCGGCGGTCGGCGCCACGGCCAAGGCGTCGATCTCGACCCGGAAGTCCGGGTGGACCAGGCCGGCGACCCTCACCAGGGAGCAGGCGGGCGGGTGTTCCGCATCCTGGTGTTCGTCCCGTACCGCGCGGAACGCGGCCAGGTCGTCCAGATCGGTCAGGTAGACCGTCAGTTTGACCACGTGTTCCAGGCCGGAGCCCGCCGCCTCCAGCGCGTTGGCCAGATTCGCGTAGACCTGCCGGACCTGGGCCTCGGCGTCTCCCTCACCGATCACATTGCCGTCGCCGTCGACCGGGACCTGACCGGAGACGGCGACCATCGAACCGGTGAAGGCGACGGCATGGCTGTAGCCGTTGACGGGCGGTGAGCCGTGGGGACGTATGAAGTGCTCCATGGCGCCGATCATGCCACGCACGTCATGGCTGCTTCCGCTGTCACCGACGCGGACGGTGCCCGGCCGCCCCACGGCCGGGCACCGTCATCCACCTGCCGGGGCGCCGTCGTCCACCTGCCGGTGCACCGGTCCCCGAGGGGTTCTAGGGGTGGTAGATCTCCTGCATGGCGGTGATCTGGTTCCGGCCGTTCACGCGGTAGTAGAAGTGCGGGCTGTTGGTGAGCTTGTGGCTCACCAGCCACGCCGGGGCGACCGACTCCATCGTCGTGCTGTTGATGTCGCTGAAGACCTCGACGGAGGCGCCCGGGGCGATGGTCAACGACCGGGCCGCTCCCAGCGGGGTGTAGGAGACGTCCTCGTCGTTCTCCGTGTTCACACTGCACGTCTCGGGGGTGACGCGCACGACCGTCTTGCCCTGGACGTTCTTGGCGGACTTCAGCTCGAAGAAGTGCTTGTACCCGGTGGGCAGGTAGCACGGCTGCCAGGCCGTGGTCCCCGCGGCCCCGGCCCGCACGCCCGCGTCGTTCGGGCTGGCACCGGACGACCCTGCCGCGGCCACGAGGAGCGCGGCGGTGGAGGCGAGGACGGCAGCGGCGGCGGTGATCTGACGGTAGCTCATGAACATCCTCTGTTCCGGAAGTTGACTGGCACCAAGGGAGATACCGGACAGGAGGCGGGGGTTTCATCAACTTCGGGCTGTGACGGCACGGTGACAATCTCCACATCGTGAAGACGCACCGGACGAGGAGCGGGGAGCGAGGAGCAGGGAGCGGGGAGCGGGGAGCGCCGGACGTCACGCGTGCCACCTGCCGCGTACGGCGTGCGGTATGCCCCGTACCGCGTACCTCGTGCGGTATGCCATGTACCACGTTCCACGTACCGCGTGCCCGGTAGCAGCAGCCACCACGGCTCCGGCCGTGAATCTCTGTTGCCCGGGTACGGGCACACAGCGACAATTCCCGTGTGTCCAACACTGTGCCCGCCGGTTCCGCACTACGGCCGTATCCGAAGGTCTCCGCGAAGCAGCGGCTCGGCATGGCCGGGGCCAGGGAGTGGGTCGCCGCGGAGAAGGTGCACGGGGCGCATTTCGCGGTGGTCTGCGACGGTACCGGGGTCCATCCGGGCAAGCGGCGCGAGCTGCTGGGTGACGATGCGTTGGACGGCTTCTTCGGGGTGAGCAGGATCTGGCCTGCGCTGTCGGTCGCGGCGGCGCGTCTCGCCTCGGCCCTGCGTGGCGCGTGGGGCGAATCCGCCGTGGTGACGGTCTACGGCGAGCTGGCCGGAGGCCGTTACCCGCACCCGGACGTCCCCGCCCTTGCCGGAACCGATCCGGTGCAGACCGGCGTGTGGTACGCGCCCGCCCTGCACTGGCTGCCGTTCGACGCCTCGGTCGAGAAGGACGGGGGCCGGTGGTGGGTCTCCGACCGCGTTCTGCGCGAGGCCGCGACTGCCGCCGGGCTCGTCTGCGTACCCGTCGTCGGGCACGGCGCGCTGAACCGGCTCCAGGAGTTGCCCTGCGCCTTCCCCACGCAGGTCCCGGCCCTCTTCGGGCTTCCCGAGCTGGCGGACAACCTCGCCGAGGGCTACGTTCTCAAGCCGGCCGGCGCATGGCAGGAGTCGGGTCCGGCCGGTGCCGGCGCACGCCCGGTGGTGAAGGTGAAGCAGAAGGCCTTCGCCGAGGACGAGCGCTTCGACGGCGCACGCCCCTATCTGGCACCGCCCGAGGGTGCGGCGGGTGTCCCTGCCTGGCTGCTGGTCCAGGCATCGTCGCTGCTCACCCCGGCCCGAGCGGCCGCCGCGGTGAGCAAGCTCGGGCCCCGGGCCCCGGTGGACGCCGTCGTGGAGGAGATCACGCTCGACGTGGCCGAGGAACTCTCCGAAGCCGTGGGGGGATTGGAAGAGGCGCTGCTGCGCGCTCTGGGCCAGGCCCTCCGGCCCGGGGTGCGCTCCCTGGCCGCGTTCGACGCCGAGGACCGCCGCACCTCCCGTACCGGCGGGACGTAGCCCCTTCCCGCGTCACGCAGAACCTCTGGCCGGAGGCCGGGGAGCGGCGGGCTGTGCCGGTGCGTACATGTGCGTACGTATGTATGCGTACGTGCGTGTGCGTGTGCGTGCGTGTACGTGCGTGTACGTGCGTGTACGTGCGTGTACGTGCGTGTGCGTGCGTGTGCGTACCTGCGCTCCCGCGCACGCGTGGCCGCCAGTACGCGCCCGTCCCCCGGGGCGGTTGATCCCCCGAGAAGGCCGTTACGCCTCGGCCGCGCCGAGCTTCGCCTGCCCGCGGTACGTGTCCGCAGGAGAGGCCCGCGTACTACCGACGCCGTGCGGGGCGTACCAGGTCGGGCGTTCCCGGTACGCCCCGGCGGAGCGCCGGTACCACGGCACACCGGAACGGCTCAGGCGAAACTGCTCGGACGAAACTGCTCGGACGAAACGGTTCAGACGACCAGCACCCGACGCCCCCGCGTGTGGCCCGCCTGACTGTCGATGTGCGCCGCCGCGGCCTCCGCGAGCGGGTACGACTTCTCGACCGGGATGTGGAGCTTCCCCCGCGAGATGAGGCTCACGGCTTCGGCCAGCGCCTCCGGCACACTCCCTGCCGTACCGGAGAACCGGACACCGAACTCCGGCGCGCCGAGATCGGCGATGGAGATCACCTTCCGTGGGTCCCCGGTCAGTTCCACGAGCTCGCGGATCACGCCCGCACCGGCCAGATCGAGGGCCGCGTCGACGGGGCCGAGCCGCCGCACCCGCTCGGCCCAGCCCTCCCCGTACGTGGTGGCGACGGCACCCAGGCCGCGCAGGTACTCCTGGTTCGCGGCCCCGGCCGTGCCGATCACCGCGATGCCGCGGTCGCGCGCGATCTGGAGCACCGCCGATCCGACTCCCCCGGACGCGCCGCTGACCAGCAACGTCTGCCCGGACCGCACACCGACCTCGCGGATGACGCGCAGCGCGGTCTCCACCACGGAGGGGTATCCGGCCGCCTCTTCGAACGTCAGGCCCACGGGCATCCGGGCCCAGGCCGACAACACGGCGAACTCGGCGTAGGTGGCGGCCCCTTCACCGAACACATGGTCACCGACCTCGATCCCCTCGACGCCCTCGCCGACCTCGTCCACCACCCCGGAGGCGTCCAGCCCGACCCCGGCGGGCAGCTCGATCGGATGGGCCTTCAAGACCTGGCCCTCACGAATCCTCCAGTCGACGGGGTTCACACCCGCCGCCCGCACGGCGATGCGTATGCGACCAGGCCCCGCGTGGGGCTCCTCGGCGTCCATGACGCGCAGCACTTCCGGACCGCCGAACTCGGCGAAGCTCACTCTCTTCATGCTCTTCATGCGACCGACCGTAACACTAACGGTTAGCGTTTAAAAACAGTTTCAGTTTTGTAGCTGGTAGCATCAGGTCATGACCGTGCCTCCCGGACGCCGTGAACGCAAGAAGGCCGCGACCCGCCAGAAGATCGCTGACACCGCTCTGCGGCTCTTCCTTGAGCGCGGTTACGACGCGGTGGGCATCCGTGACGTGGCCGCCGAGGCCGATGTGGCCGTCACCACGCTCTTCGCCCACTTCGCCTCGAAGGAAGCCCTGGTCTTCGAGCAGGACGAGAACTTCGAGCACCGGCTTGCAGGGGCGGTCACCGACCGGGCGCCGCAGGAGCCGCTGATCCCCGCGCTGCGCCGCGAGGTCCAGGCCCTGGTGCGGCATTGCGCCTCGGACGACGCCGCGCCGATCTGGCGGATGATCGACGAGTCGCCCGCCCTGCGGCAGTACGAGGAGTCGATGAGGCTGCGTCATGCCGACTCGCTCGCCACGGCCGTCGCAGCCGATCGCGGACTGCCACCGACCGCGACGTCCTGCCGGACCATCGCGAGGTTCGCGGTCGACGCCTACGCGCTGGCCCGTGAGGCGGCCGATCCGGAGGCCGCGGTGGACGAGATCTTCCGGATGATCGAGGCGGCCTGGGAAGTGGCCTTCCCTTCCTGACGCGCACGGTGAGCCGACGCTCCGGGCGGCACGGGCGCGGCCGGGCCGTGGCGGGCCGACGACGGGACATGTCGGGCCGATGATGCCAGGTCCCGGTCCCGGCGCCGGTCCAGGTCCCGGTCCGCCCGAGCCCGCTGGTTGCTGCGGGCGGGGCCGTTGTCAGTGGCCCGGCCTAGTGTGGGCGACACAGGTTCCATGGCGATGGTCAGGAGATTCCCTTGACGACCCTGCTCGAACGACCGAACACCGCGCTGCTCGTCATCGATGTCCAGAACGGGGTGGTGGAGGGGGCCCACGACCGGGACGGCGTGATCGCGAACATCGACACCCTGGTGGGCAAGGCGCGTGCCGAGAACGTGCCCGTGATCTGGGTGCAGCATTCCGACGACGACCTCGCGCGGGACAGCGAGCCCTGGCAGTACGTGAAGGAATTGGTCCGCCAGGACACCGAACCCCTCGTCCACAAGCTCTACGGCGACTCGTTCGAGGCCACCGAGTTGGAGGAGCTGCTCGCCGAGCGTGGGGCGGGCCTGCTCGTCGTGGCGGGCGCCCAGAGCGACGCCTGTATCCGCTCCACTCTTCACGGGGCCTTCGTCCGCGGATACGACGTGACGCTGGTCGGTGACGCGCATACGACACAGGACCTCAGCGAGTACGGCGCGCCGGCCCCGCAGCAGGTGGTCGCGCACACCAACCTCTACTGGCGGTGGCAGAGCGCTCCGGGCCGCCGTGCGAAGGTCGTCGATACGGCAGAGGTGACGTTCGCGGCGGACGCGGGCTGACCCGTCCCGGCCGGCCCCGGCCGCATAGGTTTCACCGAATCCGGCTTCACCCAATCCGGCTTCCGCGACTCCGGCTTCACCCAATCCGGCCGACGGATGGTGCGGTGCCATGCTGCCGACGGGTGGTGCGATGCCGGGCTGCCGACGGGTGGCGCGGTGCTGCTCAGCGCCGTGCCCAGGCGGGTTTCCAGGTCTCGCTGTCGGGGCGGCCGGGCTGGGCGGAGCCGAGGTGGTCGCGGAGTGTGGCGAGTGCCGGGTGCGGGCTGTCGCGGCGCCAGATCAGTGAGTGCGGATAGACGGGCGTCGGGTCGATCACCGGGATGCGCCGAAGACCATGGCCCGCGGGCCAGACGAGACGGGTCTGCTCCCCCATGAAGGTGGCCAGGGCCGGGGTGTCGGCGATGGTGTCGAGGAGCGCGTCCGAGCCGAAATTGGGGCCGGTCGCCTCGATGGTGAGGCCGAACGCGGCGCCGAGGTCGTCGTAGTAGGCGGTCCACTCGGTGCCGGGGACGAGGCCGGGCATCCAGATCCGGTGCCCCGCGAGCTGAGCGAGCGTCACCGACCGGGCGCCCGCCAGCGCATGGGCGGGGCCGGTCAGGAGCTCAAGCGGCTCGTCCAGCACCCGGACGGACTCGATGTCCTCGGGCAGAGGATGGCCGGGTACGGAGACGGCGCGGAAGGACGCGTCGATCGCGCCGGACCGGATGGCGGTGACGGCCGCCTCGATGTCGAACAGCATCAACACATCGAGCTCGACGTCGGGGTGCGCGCGGTGGAAGCCGCGCATCAGGCCCGAGGCCGCGACACGCGAGGCGATCACATCGACGCGGAGCGGGCGGCGACCGGTGTGCACGGACGCGACCGCCCGCTCGGCGACGCGTAGCAGCTCGCGCGCGTGGGACAGGAAAGCCTGTCCGTCGATGGTGAGCTCGGCGCCGCGCGCGGTACGGACGAACAGCCGCACGCCGAGGTTGCGCTCCAGCGTGGCGATGCGCTTGGAGACGGCCTGCTGGGTGATCGCCAGCTCGGCGGCGGCCTCCTGGAACTGCCCCGCTTCGGCAGCGGCGACAAAGGTCCGGACGGTGTCGAGGTCCATGGCGACTCACCCTAGTGCACAACCGTTGGTTGTGGCTTGCTGATGGACGGGGTGTTCGACCTGCTCCTACACCATCCGCCAGGCCCCGACCGGTCAACGTCGGTTTGTTCGGCTGGGACAGCAAGGGGTGCGCTGAACAGGGTGAGCGGGGGGGGCGGCTGGGGCGACGGTCGTGGCCGTGACCGGGCTGTGGGGGTGCTCGTCGGCATCACCGGCCCGCGTACCTCGATCGCCCCGGCCGGGCCCCTCTCGATCACCCCGGCCGGCCTCCTCTCGATCGCCCTCGTCGGCCCCTCGTGCCGGTCACCCCTCCCTGCCCCCGGTACGACCACGCCCCGCGTGAAGGACGCGGCCTGGCCCGGAGCCCGGCCGACACCTCGCGAGTCCGTCAGGCGGTCGGGCCCGTACGGAGGCGCCGCACATCCCGTACGAGCGTGTGCACGGTGATGAGGAGGAGCACGGCGGCGGCCACCATCCAGAGGGCCGACGCCCCGGAGCGGTACTCACGTACGGCCAGGGCGAGCAGCAGCATGCCGAGGAGAACGCCGAGGGCCGAGATCGCGGCACCGATGCACTGGGTCATTCGGACATCATCAACGACCTTCCGGGCCAACGGCGTTGTCCCGGACGTCGAAGTCCTTCGGCGACCGCCGTGCCGATGGTCCGGCCGTCGCGCACTCCGTACCATGGGCCGATGCCCGCACGCCCCATTGAACGCCCAGCCGATCTCGACACGGTCCGCGAGTCCTACGACCGCGTGGCCGACAACTACGCCCACATGGTCGTGACGACGGGAATCGGCGACATCCGCCACCATCCGTGGCTCAAGGCGTCGATCGATGCCTTCGCCGACACCGTGAAGGGACTCGGCCCCGTCCTCGACGTCGGCTGCGGCCCCGGCACGGTGACCGCCTACCTCGCCGAACGCGGACTCGACGTCTCCGGGGTCGACCTCTCCCCCCGCATGATCGAGAACGCGCGCCGTCTCCATCCGGAGTGCCGGTTCAGCGTCTCCTCCGCCACCGACCTCGACCTCGCCGAAGCCTCCCTCGGCGGCGTGCTCGGATGGTGGTCGCTGTTCAACCTCCCCCGTGATGTCCTCCCCCAGGTCATCGCCCAGTTCGCGCGTGCCCTGAAACCGGGCGGGCACTTCATCACCGCGACGCACGCCGGCGACGAGGACCAGCTGCGCACCGAGGCCTACGGCGGTGTACCCGTGCGCTGGACGACACACAAATGGCGGCCGGAACAACTCGTGGACCTGATCGAGCGGGCCGGGCTGCGCCCGGTGGCCGAACTCCGTCTTCCTCCGACGGAGTACAGCGGGCCGGGCCTGGTCGTCATGGCCGAGCGTCCCGGGCCGTCCCCGGCCGACACCGATTGACATGGCGGGCCGGTGGCGGGCCGATGGCGGAGCGGAGCCGACCGCACGCCACCGGCCACGCGCCACCGACCGCCCGACCGACCGCCACCCGCCACGCGCCACCGACCGCCCGACCGACCGCCACCCGCCACGCGCCGCCAGCCACACGTCACCGACCGCGCGTCACCGGCCTCAGAATTTCCTCAGCAGCGGTTGTGTGCTGCACCGGAACGAACCCCCCAGGGAACGGGTGATGGAGAAGTCCACGTATTCGACGCGGACACCGAATTCTTCGATCTTCTGGCCCAGGAACGAGAACTCGGGATCCGTCACGTACACGTCCGGGCCGAGAGGGAGGCCATTGGTGGCGAGCGAAGTGGCCTGATCGAGGTCGACGGTGATTCTCTCCCACTCCTTGAGCGAGTCGGGAATTCCGTCGAGCAATGCCTCTTCGCAGGCGACCAGAAGCCCCTCCCTGATGAACCCCAGCGCGCAGTCCAGATGCAGAATGCGCTGGTGCAGGCGCACCTTTTCGACCGTGTAGCCGTACGGCGCCAAGAACTTGGCCAGCCACTGGATTCCCAGTGCGTTCGAGGCCAGGCCCGAGGTCCCCACGAAGACCTTCGTGCCGAGTACCAGGACGTCGCCGCCTTCGAGGAAAGGGCCGGGGCCGAGGGTGGGGTCGTCCGGGGCGGCGACCTCCGGCATGGGCACCGCGACGTACGCGCAGTCGCTCGGATACACGTGATCACGCATCACCTCCCGCAGCGGCAGCACCTCCCTGCGGCGGTGCAGGAGGCGCATGGACGCCTCGACGACCTGGTTCCCGACAGTGAAGAACGGATCCCGGGCGAAGAAGTTGGCGTAGCCGTCGCCGGCGGCCGCCTTCTCCGCCGGGGTGAGCGGCCGAGGTCTGTGGACCTGGATCCCATGGCGCTCCAGAACCGCGCGGAATGCTTCCCGCTCGCCCTCCCAGCGGGCCTGCCGTTCCGGGGCGAAGTCCTTCATGTCGCCGCCGACGGCGATTTCCTTACGGCTCTCCGCAGGGAGGAAGCGCAGGTCGTCCGACGAGATGGCCGAGGCGGGAATGGACACCTCGCTCCGGGCCAGCACCACGGTCCGCAACGGAGCGAACTCGCTCTCCACATACACCTCGGACACCGCACGCTCCTCCTGTTTTCAGCCGATCCGCACGCATCTTTTGCGACGATATCGCCAAATACCCGATATTCGCGGATGGCGATGACGGCGGATCACAACGCCGATGACGTCCGCGCGGGCGACGGCGTCCGTACGGGCGGTCGCTACGCCCGGGTGAAGGTCATGTGCGTGACACCGCTGGAGGTCGTGACGAACTCGGTCCGGAAACGCTTCTCGATTTCTTCGAGACCGTCCCACAGCCGCTCACCACGGCCCAGGACGATCGGGACGACGACGATGTGCAGATGGTCGACGAGGTCTGCGGCGAGGAACTCGCGGATCGTGGTCGGCCCGCCACCGATTCTCACGTCCAGATCGCCCGCGGCCTCGCGCGCCTGGCGGAGTGCCTCCTGCGGCGTGGCGTCGATGAAGTGGAACGTGGTGCCGCCCTCCATCTCCACCGAGGGGCGGGGGTGGTGGGTCAGCACGAACACCGGTGTGTGGAAAGGCGGGTTGGCCCCCCACCAGCCGTTCCAGTCCTCGTTCTCCCACGGTCCACGCTGGGGGCCGAACTTGTTGCGGCCCATGATCTCCGCTCCGATGCCGACGTCCCAGGTGCCGGCGATGGCGTCGTCGACCCCAACACTCCCGTCCTGCTTGCCCAGCATCTGCTGGAAGGTCCTGGTCGGGAAGAACCACTCGTGGAGCCGCGTTCCGGCGTGGCCGAACGGGCTGTCGAGACTCTGACCTTCACCAGTGGCGAATCCGTCCAGGGATACGGAGAAGTTGTGGACCCTCACGCGGGACATTGCACGGCTCCTGTCCTCGTTGCGATGTGGTTGCGCATTGCAATCACTAGCCGTGAGTGACCCTAAGCTCGGTGATGGCAAAATGCAATCACTGGAGGTGGACATGCGAGACGAACCGCGGTCCGGGTGTGCGATCAACGCGGCGGTGGAGGCACTCGGGGACCAGTGGAGCCTGATCGTCCTGCGCGACATGGTGTTCGGCGGGCGCCGACACTTCCGCGAGTTGCTCAGCCACTCCGAGGAGGGGATCGCGTCGAACATCCTCAGCAGCCGCCTCAAGGCCCTCGTCGCCGCCGGTCTCCTCACGCAGGAGCAGGCCGGACGAGGACAACGGGCGACCTACAGCCTCACAGAAGCGGGCATCCAGACGGTCCCCTTGATGGTCGCGCTCGGCTCCTGGGGCCTGCGGCACCGCCCGACCACACCCGAACTCAGCGTCCGCGCCCGCCTCCTGGAGGACGGCGGCCCACGTCTCCGGGAGGACCTCATGGACGAACTCCGCGAGGCTCACCTGGGGATTCCCCGCCCGGACCCCGACCGCCCCCGGGCCTCCGAACTGCTCCGGGCAGCCTACGAGCAGGCGCTCACGGAAGCACACTGACCACGCCTCCGCACGGACCCAACGGGCGCCTTCTGAAACAATGTTCGAATGAATCGGTCCGCGATCACCGACCCGTGGCGGATGACGGATCCGCAGAACGACCCGGGCACTCCGGACATCCGCAGCGCCCCGCGGTACTTGTGGTGGCTGATCACCAGCCAACGGCGCCGGATCGCCGCCGGATCGCTGCTCGGCAGCGCCTGGATGGTCGGCCTGACACTGCCGCCGTACCTGCTGTCCCGCGCCATCGACGACGGGCTGGAACCGGGGCGGTGGTCGGCGCTGACCGGCTGGGTCGCGGCGTTGCTGGGTGTGGGGGTGCTCAACGCGTGGCTGGTCATCATGCGGCACCGCACGATGACCAGGGTGAGGCAGGACGCCGCCTTCCGTTCCGTACGGGTCGTGGTCGCGCAGGCGACCCGGCTGGGCGGGGCGCTGCCGCGCCGGGTCACCGCCGGGGAGGTCGTCACGATCGGGTTCGGCGACGTCGCCGTGATCGCCGGCGCGCTCACCATCACGGGCCCCGGTGTCGGGGCGGTCCTCTCCTGCGCCGTGGTGGCCGTGCTGCTGCTGAGCGTTTCTCCGCTGCTCGCCGCGGTGGTACTGCTCGGAGTGCCGCTGCTCGTGGTGCTGGTCGGTCCGCTGCTGGGACGGTTGCAGGGCGTCGAGTCGGCGTACCGGGAGCAGCAGGGCAGGCTTGCCGCCCGGTTCGAGGACATGGTCGGGGGCCTGCGCGTCCTCAACGGCATCGGCGGCAAGGGCGCCTACGCCGAGGCGTACCGGAACGGCTCGCGGACGTTGCAGGCGGAGGGGTACCGGGTCGGCGCGGTGACCAGCTGGATCCAGGCGCTCGGCGTCGGCCTGCCCACGCTCTTCCTCGGGGCCGTGACCTGGCTCGCGGCCCGGATGGCCGCCCAAGGGACCATCAGTACGGGTGAGTTGATCGCGGTCTACGGGTACGCGGCGGTGCTCGTGGTGCCGGTCTCGTTCTTCATCGAGGGCGGCTACGACGTGAGCCGCGCCCTGGTCGCCACCCGCCGGGTCATACGTTTCCTGGCCCTGGAGCCGGATTCCGCCGACCGGAACGCGACATCGGACGGCCCCGGGGCGCCGTCCACGCTCCACGATCCGGAGTCCGGCGTCGAGGTGGTGCCCGGAAGGCTGACCGCGCTGGTCAGCGCCCGGCCGTCGGAGTCCGCGGCGGTGGTCGACCGTCTCGGCCGGTTCACCGGGTCGGCGGCGACCTGGGGCGGGGTACGCCTCGACGAGATCGACCTGACGCAGATCCGCCGGAGGATCCTCGTCGCGGACAACGAGGCCGACCTCTTCGCCGGTCCGCTGCGCGAGGTGATCCGCGGCGCCCGCGACCGGGACGAGGAGGCCATCGGCCGGGCCCTGTACGCGGCCGCGGCGCAGGACGTCGTGCGCGGTCTGCCGGACGGACTCGACTCGCCCGTCGACGCGCAGGGCCGCAATCTCTCCGGGGGCCAGCGCCAGCGCCTCCGGCTGGCCAGGGCGCTGCTCGCCGATCCCGAGGTGCTCCTCGCGGTCGAGCCCACCTCGGCGGTCGACGCCCACACCGAGGCGGCCGTCTCGGCCCGGCTGCGCGCCGCACGGACCGGCCGCACCACGGTGGTCACCAGCACGTCACCGCTGGTGCTGGGCCGGGCGGACACCGTGTACTACCTGGTCGACGGGTCCGTGGCGGCCGTCGGCAGCCACCGTGAACTCCTGGACCGCCAGCCGGGCTACCGCCTCCTGGTGTCCCGCGGCACGACGGACGGGGAGGCCGGTACGACGGACGGGGAGGCCGGTACGACGGACGGGGAGGCCGGTACGACGGACGGGGAGGCCGGTACGACGGACGGGGAGGCTGGTACGACGGACGGAGTACACGGCGCGACGGACGGGAAACCCGGCGCGCCCCACGGGGAACCCGGCACGGCCGAAGAGGAAACCTGCACGAGAGACGAGAGACCCGGCGCCGCCGACGAAGACCGCGACGCCGCCGACGAGTCACCCCACACGACCGACGGAAACCACGGCACCGCCGACACGACCCCCCACACGACCGACGAAAACCACGGCACCACCAACACGACCCCCCACACGACCGACGAAGACCGCGACGCCGCCGGCAGGTCACCCGACACGACCGACGAAGACCGCGACACCGCCGCCGAGGGCCGCGTGTGTCCGGACGAAGGGACCGTCCCGCCGTGCCAGGAGACCGTGCGATGACCGCCGGTTCCCGGTCGGCGGCCCGGACCCTGCCCGTTGCCGAACCCTCCCGGATCCGCCGGGCGGCACTCCGGCTGATCCGTGCGGACGCCCGCGCCTTCGCCGCCGTGATCGCTCTCAACGCGCTGGCCGCGGGTGCCGGGCTCGTCGGCCCGTGGCTGCTCGGCCGCATCGTCGACGAGGTCGGGGCCGGTGGCGGGGCGGCCGCGGTGGACCGCCTCGCGCTCGCCATCCTCGCCTTCGCCCTGGCCCAGCTCCTCCTGGTCCGTTGCGCCGGTTACGTCGGACACCGCTTCGGCGAACGCACCCTGGCCCGTATCCGTGAGCAGTTCACCGACCGGGCGCTGGCGCTGCCCACCGCCGTGGTCGAGCGGGCCGGTACGGGAGACCTGATGACCCGCGGCACCACCGATGTCGCCGCGGTCGGCACGACTTTGCGGGACGCCGGGCCCGAGGTGCTGATCTCCGCGGTCCAGGCGCTGTTCGTCCTCGGCGCGGTCTTCGCACTCGATCCGCTGCTCGGTGCGTGCGGGGTGCTGGGCCTGCTCGGGATCTGGTTCGCCGCCCGCTGGTATCTGCGCCGGGCGCTCACCGCGTACCTGGCCGAGGGCGCCGCCAACTCGGCCCTCGCGGAGCAGCTCGCGGCCACCGCCGCCGGTGCCCGGACCGTCGAAGCCCTCGGACTTCAGCAGCTGCGCATCGCGGCCTGCCAGGAGGCGATCGAGCGGTGCCAGGAGACCCGGACCCGGACGCTGTTCCTCCGCAGTGTGCTCTTCCCGGCCGTGGACATCTCCTACGTCGTTCCCGTGGCCGGTGTCCTGCTGGTCGGCGGCGTACTGCACGCCCACGGCTCGGTGAGCCTCGGCGCGGTCGTCGCCTCGGCCCTGTATCTGCGGCAGCTCTCCCAGCCCCTGGACGCCATCCTCCAGCGGCTGGAACAACTCCAGAGCAGCAGCGCCTCCTTCGCCAGGGTGGAGGGCCTCGCCCTGGCTCCCCAAGCAGCGCCGGCCGCCGCCCCCGTACCGGCCGACGACCGGATCGACGTGGTCGGTGCGCGCTATGCCTACGACGCCGGGAGCGACGTACTGCACGGTGTCGACCTGACGGTCCTGCCCGGCGAACGGCTGGTGATCGTCGGTCCGTCCGGCGCGGGCAAGACGACCCTGGGCAGACTGCTGGCCGGAATGGACGCGCCGCGAACCGGCTCGGTGACGGTCGGGCGGGTCCCGGTCGCCGGCCTGGACCCCGACCGGCTGCGCCGGCACGTCGTCCTCGTCACCCAGGAGCACCACGTCTTCCTCGGCACGGTCCGGGACAATCTGAGGATCGCCTCGGCCGACGCCACCGACACCGAACTGCGCGCGGCGCTCGCGGCGGTGGGTGCCGACTGGGCCGACGAGCTGCCGGACGGCCTGGACACCGATCTGGGCCACGGGGCGCACCGGCCGGACGGGGCCCGCGCGCAGCAGCTCGCCCTGGCGCGCGTCGTGCTCGCCGACCCGCACACGCTGATACTCGACGAGGCCACCGCGCTCCTCGATCCGAGGACCGCCCGGCACACGGAGCGGGCGCTGGCCGCCGTCCTGGAGGGCCGGACCGTCGTCGCGGTCGCGCACCGGCTGCATACGGCTCACGACGCCGACCGGGTGGTGGTGATGGAGGACGGCCGGATCACCGAACTGGGCACGCACGACGACCTCGTGGCGGCCGGTGGGGCGTATGCCGCGCTCTGGCGCTCCTGGCACGGCGAACGGCCGCCCGTCACCTGACCCGACGACCCGTCACCTGATCCGGCGCCCCGCCGCCTGCCCCCGCCTCCCGCCTCCCGCCTCCCGCCTCCCGCCTCCCGCCTCCCGCCTCCCGCCTCCCGCCTCCCGCAGCCTGAACCCGCCTCCCGCAGCCTGAACCCGCCTCCCGTCACCTGATCCGACGCCCGGGGCGGGTTGCGCACGCGCCCGGCAGGACCGGACAAGGGAGCCGTCCAATTGTTGGGACTTCACAATTCCCCACCCGCGAATCGGTCACCCGATCCCCTGTTTTCCCCTGCCAACACTGGAATGATCTCCATCATGGCCAGTCAGGCGCCATGTAGGTTCCATATAATTCAGGGAGGTTGCTGTGACCCGTATTGGTCAGGTGCTGGTGACGGGCATCGGTGCGATGACTCCGTTGGGAGCCGATGCGCCGTCGTCGTGGGCGGGGCTGCTGGACGGCAGGTCGGGGGTGCGCCTCCTGGAGGAGGAGTGGGCCGAGGACCTGCCCGTGCACGTCGCGGCCGGGCTCACGGTCGATCCCGCTTCCCTGCTTCCGAGGACCGAGGCCAGGCGGCTGGACCGCGGCGAGCAGATCGCCGTCCTCGGGGCGCGCGAGGCCTGGCAGGACGCCGGTGCCCCGGAGGTCGAACCGGAACGGCTCGCCGTCGTCATCGGCACCGGGACCGGTGGTGTCCTCACCACGCTGGGGCAGGACGACATCTTCGAACGTGACGGAATCCGGCGGCTGTCACCGTTCACCGTCCCCATGCTGATGCCCAACGGCCCCGCCGCCCGGGTCAGCATGGACCTGGGCGCGAAGGGAGGCGCCAGGACGGTGGTGAGCGCCTGCGCGTCCGGGGCGGAAGCCCTCGCCCTGGGGCAGGACCTGATCCGCCATGGACGGGCGGACGTGGTCGTCGCCGGCGGCGTGGAAGCATGCCTGCACCCCTTCACCATCGCGGCGTTCGCGCAGATGAAGGCCCTGTCGACGCAGTCCGTGGACCCGGAGACCGTGTCCCGCCCGTTCGACGTCCGGCGGTCCGGGTTCGTCATGGGCGAGGGCGTGGGGATGATGGTGCTCGAACGCCCCGAGTTCGCCCGCGCACGCGGAGCGCGTGTCCACGGCGCCCTGGCCGGGAGCGCGGTGGGTTCGAGCGCGAATCACATCACGGCCTCCGACGCGGAAGGCCAGGTCTTCGCCATGGAACTGGCGCTGCGCGACGCGGGCGCGGCCGCCGCGGACATCGGTGTCGTGCACGCCCACGCCACCTCGACGGAGTCCGGCGACCTGGCGGAGGCCGAGGCGATCGGCCGGGTGGTCGGCGGCCACGCGGTGGTGACGGCGACGAAGTCGATGACCGGTCACATGCTGGGCGCGTCCGGAACGGTCGGCGCCCTGGCCGCCCTGCTCGCCCTCAGGGACGGCACGGTGCCCGCCACCCGTAACCTCGACGAACTCGACCCGCGCGTGGAACTGGACGTGGTACGCAGCGAGCCGCGCACCGGCCGGTGGACCGCCGCGCTGGCCAACTCGTTCGGGTTCGGCGGGCACAACGTCAGTCTCGTCCTCACCCGGTGACGGCGGCCGGACCCGCCTGCGGATCGGGGCTGGGGCCGGTGGGTTCGGGACCGGGGGGCTCGGGCCGGTGGGCTCAGGGCCGGGGGCCGGGGGCCGGGGGCCGGGGGCCGGGGGCCGGGGGCCGGGGGCCGGGGGCCGGGGGCCGGGGCCGGGGCCGGGGGCCGAGGGCCGGGGCCGGGGGCCGAGGGCCGGGGGCCGATGAAGCGGCCCACGGACGCGGGCGTCCGGCGGCGCCACCAGGTCAGCGGTCCGCCGACCCCGGAAGGGCACCCTGGTCGCACGGCGCCGCGTCGGCCCTCTCGGGTGCCCCGAAGCGCGCCAGGCAGTGCCACACCTTCTTGACCGCCCCGGGGTCGTGGCGACCGGCTCGTACCGCGTCTCCGACCACGCGGGGGTCGAGTACGCCGCCCACGGCGATCTCCGCGCCCAGGTCCACGTACTCCTGGCCCCGGTAGCCGGGGTGACGGCGGAGTTCCTCGATCCCGAGCCGGAAACCGGGGTGCCACTCCACGGGGCAGCCCAGGCGCGCGGCCGCGGTCTCGACGGCGGTGCCCCGGTAGCAGGGGTCCAGAACCAGTGCCTCCACGTCGCGGTCCGGCCGGACCGGGCCGTGCACCTGGGCCTCGATGTAGTCGTCGAGGTCGTCCCTGGTGTCGGCCAGTGCGGACGCCATGAGCCCCATGCGCGCGGCGACCCCGAACTCCGAGGGCTCGAAGAAGCTGTCCGGGTAGCAGTACGTGGTCCGCGCGGCGGTCCGGGCGGTCAGCCGGAAGTGGGCGGAGCCGAAACGCGGCGCCCCGCCGACCGGTTTGCGGCGGAAGTTCAACGCCCCGTAGACGGGCCGCTCATGAGCGGGCGCTCCGTCGTACGCCCCGTCGAAGATGCGACTCTCCCAGCGCCAACGGTCTCCGCCGGGGTGCGCGGTCAGCCCGCCGTTGCCAGGCCCTGTCTTCACACTGCGGTCGTCCGGCCGGAGGCCGGGCCGTGCGGCGTCCGGTGCGTGCGATCGCAAGGCGGAGGGTCACCCCGATACTGGATGTATCGGGGTGATCCCGACAACACGGCGAGCGTGCGTGCCGGGCGTCGCACGGCAGACGGCAGTGTGAAGACAGGGCCTGGTACCCGTGACGAACTGCGAGAGGTACTGGCCGTCCTCCGCCAGGGCGGCCAGGATCGGTCTGCCGTGGAGCAGGCGGTCGGGGTGGAAGTTGAGGGTCACGCGCAGCGCGGGATCCAGCGGAGGGCCCGACGCCAGTGCCGCGACATGACGAAGGGCCCATTCCCTCGGTGTCCGGTGGGTCGCGGCTTCGGAGCTCATCCGCGCAGTGTCTCCCGGGTCGCTCGGCCGACGCACCCGTATTCCGTCGCGGCCGTCCGGGGCCGGACCCGAGCGGTCGCGGTCGCGGCCCGGTGCAGAGTGGCGGAAACGTCCCGGGGCGCGGCGGGATGTGTAGCGTTGGCTCCGCTCCCCGGTCGCGGCTGAGCGCCGGCACCAACCCGAGGAAGGACGATCTTGCCCGTCAAGACAGTGCAGATTCCCACGGCGGACGGCCGGGCCGACGCGTTCGCCGCCTTCCCCGACGACGGCGAGCGGCACCCGGGGGTGCTGCTGTACATGGACGCCTTCGGACTGCGGTCGGTACTGGAGGCGATGGCCCTCGAACTGGCCGGGCACGGTTACTACGTACTCGTTCCCAACGTCTTCTACCGGCACGGCCCCGCCCCCGTGGTCGCCCTTCCCGAGCACATCGGGCAGGAGGACCGGCCCGCGCTCTTCGCCCAGTTGATGCCCCTGATCGAGGCGCACACCAGCGAACGCGCCCTGCGCGACGCCGACGCCTATGTCGCGTTCCTCACCGCCCAGCCCGAGGTCGACGCCGGACCGATCGCCACGGTCGGCTACTGCATGGGCGCCGTCCTGGCCATGCGCACCGCGGCGGCCCACCCCGGCAGGGTGGCCGCCGTCGCCGGATTCCACCCCGGCCGTCTGGTCACCGACGCGCCCGACAGCCCGCACCTGCACCTCTCCGGGCTCACCGCCGAGGTCTACCTCGCCCCCGCCGAGAACGACATGACGCCCGAGGTCATCGGCGAGCTCGACCGGGCCCTGGACGCCACGGGCGTCGGCCACACCACCGAGGTCTACGCCGGCACCGTGCACGGCTACACCATGGCCGACACCGATGCCTTCGACCCCTCCGCGCTGCAACGCCACTGGGACCGGCTGTTCCCCCTCCTCGGCCGCGCCCTGCCCGGCGACTGACGTACCGGAGCGGGGGCGCGGCTCATGGCTCCGGCTCCGGCTCGTCCGGCAGCGGCGGGAGAGCGGCTCCGGCCGCCAGCAGCCTGCGTGCCAGTGCGCGGCAGCGCGGGCCGAGTTCGGGAGGGTCGAGCGCCTCGAATTCATGGCCCAGCAGGAGTACGTGCATGATCAGGAAGTCGAGACCGGCGGCGCCGCTGAGCACCTCGCAGTGCCCGGCGCCACGCTCGCTCACGACGGCCGCCGATCCCGGGATCTGCGCGCGCACCTCGTCGGCGGGCGCGTGCACGAGGAAGCGCGCCCGGTGCGGATAGACCCGGCTCGCCACCCCCTCCTGTACGTATGTCGCCGCGTCGGGCGCCTCGCGTGGACGGAAGCGCCAGGTCCGTGCGGCCACCTCGGTCATCCGGTCGACGCGGAAGCTGCGCCAGTCGTCACGGTCCAGGTCGTAGGCGAGGAGGTACCAGCGCCGGTCCGAGGCGACCAGGCGGTAGGGCTCGACCCGGCGCCGTCGTGTCCCGTTCCCCGACGGGTAGTCGAAACCGGCCTCGACCTCGTCGCGACAGGCCCGTGCCAGCGTCATGAGCACCTCGGGGACGACCGGCGTACGGCCCCCGCCGAAGGACTCCACCGATCCGGAGAGCGCGCGCACCTCGTGCCGCAGCCGGGCGGGCAGCACTTGGTCGAGCTTGGTCAGCGCCCGCAGCGCGGCGTCACCGGCCCCGGCGACCGCACCGCCGCCCGTGCCTCCCGCGCCGACGAGCAGGGAGACCGCGGTGGCGATCGCCTCCTCGTCGTCGAGGAGCAGCGGCGGCAGCTCCTGCCCCGGTCCGAGCCGGTAGCCGCCGCCGACGCCCTGTCCGGCGTGCACCGGATAGCCGAGCGTGCGCAGCCGTTCGACATCGCGCCGTACCGTGCGCGAGGTGACCCCGAGCCGGGCGGCGAGCTCCGGACCGGTCCAGGTCTGGCGTTGCTGAAGCAGCCCGAGCAGGGTGAGTACCCGCTCCGTCGTGCCCCGCTCCGCACCGTTCTCCGTGTCCATGTCGTCCACCCTGTCAGAGATGGCGGACCGATCCTGTCCGCCTCGGGTGTCAGGGTGGCTCCATGAACGCAGACGAACCCGACTGGAACCGAACGCTGCGCGAGCAGTGGGAGTTCCACTGGAACCACCAGCTCCGAGCCCGGCTCGAAGACCTCACCGACGACGAGTACTTCTGGTCGCCGGTGCCGGACTCCTGGAGCGTGCGGCCGCGCGGCAGCTCGGCGGCGCCCATGCAGGCCGGCACCGGGGACTTCACGATCGACTTCGCCTTTCCGCAGCCGGTCCCCCCGCCGTTCACAACGATCGCCTGGCGGCTCGGTCATGTCATCGTCGGTGTGCTCGCCGCGCGCAACGCGGCGCACTTCGGCGCACCGGCCGCGTCGTACGAGACCTGGGAGTACGCCGGAAGCGCGGCCACTGCGCTCGACCAGCTCAGGACCCAGCTCGATGTCTGGCTGGAAGGGGTGAGCGGCCTCGGCGAGGCCGGACTCCGGGTCCCGGTCGGTGAGAAGGAGCCCTTCCCCGAGGTGTCGATGGCCGATCTTGTGCTGCACATCCACCGCGAGCTGATCCACCATCTGTCGGAGGTCTGCCTGCTGCGCGACCTCCACCGTGACACCCGCCCCGCCGCGAACGGGGTCGCCCGATGAGCCGACACGTCCAGGTCACCTTCGACGCCCACGACCCGCGTGCGCTGTCGTCCTTCTGGTGCGACGCACTCCGTTACTTCCACCCGGGCCCGCCCGGGGTGGAGCTGCCCGAGGGCGCGGATCCGCTGGTGGCCTGGGACGGGTTCCTCGCCCGGATCGGCGTACCGGAGGGGCAGCGCAACTCGCGATCGGCCATCGAGGACCCGGAGGGGCGGGGCCCGCGCGTCTTCTTCCAGCAGGTGCCGGAGGGCAAGGCCGCCAAGAACCGCGTCCACCTCGATGTCCGAGCCGCTCCCGGGCTGCACGGCGAGGAGCGGATGGCGGCGCTGGAGGCCGAGTGCGACCGGCTGGTCGCGCTGGGGGCGAAGCGGGTGCGCCGCGACGAGCCCGCTCCCCCGCTGAGTGCCGGGTTCATCGTGATGACCGACCCCGACACATCCAACTACCAGTTCCAAAAGTATCCGCAGGTCAGTACCAACGACAGAGCCCCGACCGGCACTTGACCGAACGCGGCGTTTCGCTTTCTGTGCGGGGCGGGCGTGAACGGGGCGCCCGGCTAGCTGTACGGGTAGTCGCGTCCGCGTGTGGCAGCGTCCAGGACGCGCAGTAGCCCCGTCCGTGCGCCACGGGGGAGGCACGCGGACGGGGCCCGTACGGGTGTGTGGTCGGTCAGTGCGAGGCGGGAGTGGACGCGCGCAGATCGGCGAGACGCCGCTGGTACATAGGTCCGATGGCGTGTGCGCCCCTGGCCTCGCTGGGCGTGGCCTGTTCGATCAGGTGATGGGAGACCGCCTTGAGGTGAGCGGCCCAAGCGATCACATGCTGTTGAGCGGTCCGCCCGCATTCCTGCGGTTCACCGGGGAGACACAGCGGGAGTTCCGGCCCGAGCTTGTTGGCCGCGTGTCGGACGTATCGAGCGATGGTGAGCCATTCACCCTCGGTCCGCTGGACGGCGTTGCCGTCCTCCTCCCACCCCCATGGGCCGAAGTCGTCCCCGTGATCGTCCATTTGTGTGCTCCCTTGCATCCAACGGGCTATGCCGGTGCGGCGATCGTAGCGGCGGTGCCCGCTTCCCTGGGGTCGCAGTGCCCGACCGAAGGAACGCACGGGCCACAGGGGCCGCACATGGGTAGGAACTGCGGAGGAGTGCACGACTGGACACCATCCCCGTGAACCGCTGCGATCTCGGCCGTGACGCCGGTCATCTGCGCGCCGCCCCAGATATCGGAGATCGGCTTTTCCAGCACATTGCCGATGGTCAGGAATCGACCGAGGACGCACGGCCACACGTCGCCGGTCGGACCGATGGCACATTTCTCGTGGGCGCAGTGCCCGCACAGATCAGCGATGGTCGGCGCTGCGCCGTTGCTCGCACGACCGAATGCACGCGTCCGGTCCCCGCCCACTGTGCCGACGCCGAGCGCCGTAAGGTCTTGTGCGGCTTCCTGTACGCGCTGGCCGGCCTGTACGGCGACGACTCCGCCGCGCAGCGGGATGCCGAGTTCCAGTGCCTTCTGGACATTGGCGCGAGTCTTCCTGTGCGATCCGCGCAGTTGCGTCACCTGGTCGTGTTCCTCGGCGGTGTCCGAGTAGTACGACGTAGCCAGCTTCACGCCGTACTCCGTGAACGTGTCCCACAGTGGCGGACGGATGCGGGTCATGTTCGAGAACACCTCGGTCCCGAGGCCCCGCCCGTGGGCGTGTTTGATCAGCGCGGGCAGGCTCGGGTAGAGCGTCGGCTCACCCCCGATGAACTGAACGTCCAAGGTGCCCATGTCGGCAAGCTGGTCGATTACGTTCAACCAGTCCTGCACGGTCATGGTGCCGTGCGTGCCCTTGGGCCCGCTGTCCGCGTAGTAGTGATCACAGAACTCGTTGCAGAGTCCGGTGATCTCAAGCCATGCGAATAAGAGACGGTTTCCGACAGTCCTCATTGCATCTCCTTGCGACCGTTGGTTTGTGGTGCCCCGCCCCTGCCGGGATTTCGAACGCGTGGGGGAACGAATTCGGATGCTTTCGGCAGGGGCGGGAGTTCAAAGGCGGCCAGTAGCGGCCAGCGTGGGAATCGCAGTTGCCAGAGCGGCGACGACGAAGACGAACACGGACTGTCCACACCGGCGTACGTACCACTCGGCTTCCCTGAGCGGCACGCAGTTGGGGCAGTCGTTGTGACGCTGGTTCGGCGGGTGTGTCGGGCCAGGCAGGTGGATCACGCCGGAACCGCTGACCGCTCCGCCGTACTGCGACCACCAGTCGACCGGAGAGCCCGCGTACGGCCCGTCCGGGTCCACATCTAGGCCCACGGACCGTGGGGGCGGCATGGGCCATGTGGGACGCCCCTGACGCCGCGCCGGAGCGGCGGTCACTGGTGAGCTTCCGCGAGATGCCGACTCAGCCGCAGGTTGCAGTCACTCACACGGCTGCCGTCACCGTTGGCCTTGGCGTGGTCGCGGTCCATGGCGACCTTGTCGCAGTGCGCGCACCCCGGTACCGACCGTGGGGCGGCGTCCAGTCTCAGCGGGAGGTTTACGGGGTTTCCCATGACCGTCTGCGCGTGCTTCTCCATGCCCGGACTCTCCTTGCGGTGCCATCCCTCGCGGTGGTGGTGCTCGCACTAGACAACCGCTCGACCACGCACAGCGGTACCGTTGGGAAAAGGGCAGGACTTAAGAGTTTTAAGAGTCCATGGCACGGGAGTTGGGGGCCAGTGACACCGCAGCCGTACAGCGGGCTTGAACGCCTGTACCACGAGAGCCGATGGACCCTGCGGCAGTTCGCGCAGGAGGTCAACCGCTTAGGCACAGAGCGCGGAACACCTCTGCGGTACCGGGAACCCTCGGTACACCAGTGGCTAAAGGGCCACCTGCCGAAAGAGACCGTTCGACCACTGATCCTGGAAGCACTCGCCCGCAGGTTGCGCCGCCCCGTGACGGCCAGCGAGGCAGGATTCCCCCCGGCGCCTGGAGATCAGCAAGCCGACCACCCCGGCACGGTGGAAGGGTTGTTAGACCTGGGGAGGCAAGACATGGACCCATCCCGCCGGAGCGTTCTTGGGGTTGGCCTTTTCTCCGTCGCGCTGACAATTCCCAACTGGCCCGATGTTATCGGTCGAATGGAAGCCGTTCAGAAGAGCCACGTCCAGCGCATAGGAATGGCGGATGTTCAAACCGTCGCAGCCATGACCGAGCGGATCTCTGACCTTGACGACCAGTTCGGTGGGCGGACTGCGCGCCCCATGGCTGCCGCCTTCCTCGTGAACACAGCAGCCCCGTACCTGCGCGCGGACGCACCTGACAGCGTGCGCAAGGCAATGATGGGCGCCGTCTCGGATCTCTGCTACCTCACGGGCTACATGGCTGTGGACGAGGGGCTGCATGGATTGGCGCAGCGATATTACCTCAAGGCACTTGAACTTGCCGGGGCTTCCGAGGATCACCTCACGTTCTGCACGACTCTGCGTGGCATGAGTGTTCAAGCCGTCGACTTGGGGCATGGTGCGGAGGCAATGCGACTTGCGGATGCCGCTGCTGCTGCCTCCCCGAAAGCGGGTCCTCGAATGCGCGCCTTCCTGGCCGGGCAGCAGGCTCATGCGGCAGCACAAACGGGGGCGCGAGTCGCTGCGCAGGCGTACCTCAAGGAAGCCGAAGTGGCCATGGAAAAGGCCGAGTCGCGATCCAAGGCGTTTGGCTCGTACGACCCTTCCTCCCTGCTCTACCACACCAGCCAAGTGCGATTCGAGTTGGGCGACGTCGCCGGATCAATCGCAGCAATGCAGCAGTCAGACAAGATCCGCCAGAGTGTCTATCGGCGCGCCCGCGTCCGGCACCGCTGCACCCTCGCTGAAAGGCAGCTCGACCTAGGCCACCTTGAGGCAGCGTGCGCGACATGGATGCTCGCATTGGATGACTACCCGAGTCTCCAATCGGGCCGGGCGGACGACCGCATCAAGACCATGCACAGCCGAATTAGGCCATACCTCAAAAACCACACTGTACGAGACCTTTTTGAGCAGGCGCGGCTAGTGACCCCGCCGCGACTCATGCCCTGCTGACTGACAGCCGGCTGCGATAGTCGGTTAAACGAAAAAGGGCCCGGCACTTCCCTGGGGATACGCACCCGGCCTCAACCCCGTCGAAGGGATCCGGTCCCTCCTGCGGCGCGGCCGGCTCTCCGACGTCGCCTTCATTACCCCTGAACACCTCGTCCAGCGCATCCGCCGCGACCTACGGCACATCCAGTACCGCAGCGACCTCATAGACGGCTGCCTCGCAGAGACCGGACTGACCTTCCTCCCCACCTGCGTAACCATGCGACATTACGAGTTCAACCTCAGCAATTCGCGCACGGGCTCGACCGGACGTACCCTCGCGCCCGGGGTCGGGGAGTCTCCGCGCGCTTCGGATTCCAGCTCCGTGACTTCACCTGCGAGCGCTTCCGCTGCGGGGTCCAGCTCTCCGCGCATGATGAAGTCACGCGACGGGTGTCCGGCGTCCGCCATCCGCCACGGGTGCCGCGCAATGAATTCTGCCTGGACTGAAGCGGTCCGGCCCCTCGACTCCCCCGGTGCGCATGGTTGCGGGGAGGTGGGGGGGCCGGGACGGTGGTGGTGTGCCGGGCGGGGTCAGTCCTTCGGCTGGGTGAAGCGGATGCGGTTGCCGAACGGGTCGCGCAGGCCGCAGTCGATCCCGTACGGGCGCTCGGTGGGTCCCTCGGTGAACTCCACGCCCCGTGCCAGCAGCGTCTCGTAGGTCTTGCGGCAGTCGTCCGTGGTGAAGATGAGCCAGCCGCCCATCGCTCCCTTGGTCACCAGCTCGCGCACCTGCTCCGCCGTCTCCTCCGACATCGCCGGGGAGCCCGGCTCCTCCAGAAGGATCTGCCGCTCGGGGTGGCCCGGGACGCTGACGGTCAGCCAGCGCATGAACCCCAGGGGCACATCGGCGCTGACCTCCAGGCCGAGCTTGCCGACGTAGAAGTCGAGGGCCGCGTCCTGGTCGAGGACGTAGATCTGTGACTGTGTGATGGCGTTGAACATGTCCCTCACGCTACCGAGCAGCGCGGACCAGAACTTATCCAAAACTGCTCGACCGCCGACCGCCGATCGCCGACCGGTGGCACGCGGCGTGCGGCGTGCGGCGTGCGGTGCGACACGGTGGGCGGTGGTCAGGAGCTCGGTCGCGTCCAC
The DNA here is from genome assembly GCF_042799335.1 of Streptomyces sp. NPDC057697. Lineage (NCBI taxonomy): Bacteria > Bacillati > Actinomycetota > Actinomycetes > Kitasatosporales > Streptomycetaceae > Streptomyces > Streptomyces sp. NPDC057697. Next base: position 131,848 of record NZ_JBHVJA010000013.1, read on the forward strand.
GCCATCGTGAAGCAGGTCGGAACGCCCACGGCCGTCGATTCCTTGCGGTAGGTGCGTGGCGAACGGCCGACGATGTCGTGGAAGGTGCGGCTGAAGGTGCCCGGACTGCCGAAGCCGACCTCGTAGCAGATGTCCGTCACGCTGTGGTCGGTCTCCCGCAGCAGGAACATCGCCCGCTCCACGCGGCGGCGTTGCAGGTAGCGGTGCGGTGTCTCACCGAACACGGCCCGGAAGGTACGCGAGAAGTGTGCCTCCGACACATGCGCGATGCGGGCCAGGGACGGGACGTCCAACGACTGCGCGTAGTCGCGGTCCATCGCGTCCCTGGCCCGGAGCATCCGGCGGTTGGTCTCTTCGGCGGCTCGGCTCACGCCGCCATCCCATCACGGGCCCGTCAACCACCGGCACGTCCGGTCCGGCGGACGGCTGGTCGACGGTCGGCGGGCGGGCGGCGGGCGGGTGGTTGGCGGGTGTTACCGCTCTTGGCGCCGCCGCGCGAGATGGACGGTGATGTCGGCGGCGATCACGACCGTCCCGGGCAGCGCCCGCCCGATCGCCCCGAAGATCTGCTCCTGCTCCCGGGCGGGCCGTACGAGATAGGCCGAGACGGTCGAGAGATGACCGAGGTAGTCGGAGGCACTCATCGTCAGGCGCTGTTCGATCACGGTCTGTCGTACGTCGGTGAACCACTCGGACCGCCGCAGCTCCGTACCCGGCCACTGCATGTCGTGTCCCGGCGGTGTCCCGTCCGGGGACGGCACGTCGTCGCTCTCCAGGAACGGCGCCCGCGCCGCGCGCACCGCTTCCTCCACCGCCGGGTCGGCCAACCGGACCGGCCCGCCCATCGAGGCGAACACACCGCCCGGCTCCAGCAGCGCGGCCATGCGTGGCCACCGGTCCTCCGGGGCCGTCCAGTGCAGCGCCGCCGCCGCGTAGACCAGCCCGTACCGCTCACCCGGCCGCAGCTCCTCGAAGGCGGCCCGCACGGTTCTGACGCTCTCCGGTACGTGCTCGCGCAGCTCGGCGAGCATGGCCCCGTCGGGCTCGGTCGCGGTGACCGCGACCCCTCGTCCAGCGAACAGGCGGGTCGCCTTGCCCGTCCCGGCGCCGATCTCCAGGGCGGTCCGGAGCGGCCGGCCCGCGTACGCCGCCACCAGGTCGAAGAGCTCCCCGGGGTACCCCGGCCGGAACCGTTCGTACGCCTCTGCCATCGCTCCGAAACTCAACGCACGATCAGACATGCCGAGCATCCTGGCACGAACCGCGGCGCGGGTCGGGCCGGTTGACCGGGGCGGTTGGCCGGAGCCGTCCGGCCCGAACAACACACCTAGGTCCTGTCGCCGCACGGCAGACGGCAGTTCGAAGACCGGGCTTAGAGGTCCCGGGCGTTACGTGTCTGCGTCAGTGCCCACAGCGCCAGCGCGAGGCAGCTGATCGCGGCGCCCAGCACGCAGACAGCGCCCCAGCCGAAGGCCGCGTAGAGGGAGGTCGCGGCGAGGGCGCCGGTGGCGCTGCCGATCGAGTAGAAGACCATGTACCCGCCGATCAGCCGGCTGCCCGCGTCCGGGTGCCGCGCGTGGATCAGGGTCTGGTTGGTGACGTGCACCGCCTGCACGGCGAGGTCGAGGAGGACCACCCCGGCGACCAGGGCCCAGAGCGAACTGCGGGTGAAGGCCAGGGGCAGCCACGAGAGGGCGAGCAGCACCAGGGCGGTGCCGGTGGTCCACCGGGAGAGTCCGCGGTCGTTCAGGCGGCCCGCCACCGTCGCGGCCAGGGCGCCCGCGGCGCCGATCAGCCCCAACGCCCCGATCGCGGTGTGGGAGAGGGGAGTACGGTGCCTCGCTGAGCGGCAACGCGATGCTGCTCCACAGCGTGCTGAACGCGGCGAAGATCAGCAGGCCGAGCAGCGCCCGGTGCCTCAGCAGCCTCTCCCGTGCGAACAGCGTGACCGTGGAGCGCAGGAGCTGTCCGTAGCGCAGGGTGGCGGGCGGTACCGCGCCGCGGGGCGGCAGCACCCGGTGCAGGACCAGGGCGAGCAGAGCGGTGAGCGCCGCCGAGGCGAGGTAGACGGAGCGCCAGCCCGCGAGGTCGGCCATGAGACCGGACGCGGTGCGGGCGAGCAGGATTCCGATGACCACGCCGCTGGTCACCAGGCCGACGACGCGTCCGCGTCCGGCGGGCGGCGCGAGCGATGCCGCGAAGGCCACCAGCGTCTGTGTGACGACCGCGAGCAGCCCCGTCACGGCCATGCCCATGAGCAGGAACGCCGCGTCGTGGGCGACCGCGACCACGGTCAGCGCCGCCACCAGGAGCAGCAGTTGGGCCACGACGAGCCGTCTGCGGTCGACCATGTCGCCCAGCGGTACGAGGAAGAAGAGCCCCAGTCCGTATCCGATGTGGGTGAAGGTGACGACGCTGCCGACGAGTGCCGGGCTCATGTCGAGGTCGTGGCCCACGGTCGCCAGGAGCGGCTGGGCGAAGTAGACGTTGGCCACCGCCGTTCCGCAGGCGACGGCGAACAGCATGACGATGCCTCGGGTCAGGACGAAGGCGGAGCCGCCGCCGCTCCGGGTCGCGACCCGTGGTGTCGTGGCCTCACAGTTGCCGGACATGCAGCACCCCTCACATCTGGTTTCATATTGCTACCAGCACGGCACGGTAGCCCCTTCTGGTAGCATGTTGCAACCAGATGTGGGGCGGGGACGGAGGCGGAGGACGGCATGGTGACAAGGACGCGGTTCGACGACAGCGACTGTCCCGTCGCACGGTCGGTGGACGCGATCGGCGACTGGTGGTCCCTGCTGATCGTGCGGGACGCCTTCGACGGCAGCCGCCGCTTCGGGGAGTTCCAGCGCAGTCTCGGCGTGGCGAAGAACATCCTCACCGCGCGGCTGCGCACCCTGGTCGCCGGCGGCGTCCTCGAATCCGTTCCCGCCTCGGACGGCAGCGCCTACCGCGAGTACGCACTGACCGCGAAGGGGCGGGCGCTCTTCCCCGTCGTCGTGGCGCTGCGGCAGTGGGGCGAGGCGAACTTCTTCGCCCCCGGCGAACCGCACTCACAACTGGTCGACCGCAGGCGGGGGGAGCCCCTTCGCGCGCTGGAGGTCCGGTCGGCGGACGGACGGCTGCTGGACCCCGACGACACCGTCGTCCACAAGGTCCCCACCGAGTGACCGGCTCCCGGCGCCCGGCGAAACGGCCTGCCGTTCCGTCATCGCGCCGTCCGGCCGTCGGGAGCCGGTGACGCCGGACCCGAGGGGCCGCGGCAACTGCCGGGCCCCGGCGCCCACCGTCGAGACCCCGGTGCCGATGTGCCGGCGCCCCGATGCCGCCCCCCGACGCCTCCGCGTCGACTGCCGGCGCGCCGCGCGCCGCGTGCCGATCGCCGGTGTCCCTGCGCCCCCGGCCGCCGATGCCTCCGGCCGCCGACGCCTCCGTGCCCGGACTCCCCGGCGCCGGTCAGGCGTCGGTCGCGCGGCCGCGTACCAGGGGCAGGAAGACCTCGTCCACGATCTCCGTCAGCACCTCGTCGGGCACCTCGGGCAGACCGCGCAGGGCGTATTCGCCACGCAGCAGCGTCATCGGCACCGACGCCACGCGCGGATGCACCGCACCGGCCGCCGCCTCGCCCCGGGCCACGGCGCGTTCGAGCAGTGTCCGCCAGGCCGTGTCCACGCCGCCGCGAGCAGATCGCGCAGCACGGCCCCCTGCGGCGACGACCACGACGCGTTCGCCGCGCGCAGCAGGGCCAGCGCGTCGCCGCGCAGCGTCCCCGTGTCCGGGACCCGCAACTCCGCGTCGGCCAAGCGGCAGTAGGCGGCGACCCCCAGCGCCGCGCGGGCGGGCCAGCGCCGGTAGATCGCGTTCTTGTTGGTGCCCGCGCGCCGGGCGACACGGTCCATCGTCATGCTCGCGTATCCGGCGGTCCGCAGCTCCTCGGCTGCCGCCCGCAGGATCGCGTCCTCCAGCGCCGCGCCCCGGCGCCGGGTCGCGGCGCCGCGCTGCTGGTCGGGTGCCATCGCGGCTCTCCCCTCACTCGTAAGGTACGCTCCGTACCCTAAATTCGTTCATGGAACGGAAGAATCGGAGCACGGAAGAATTCGGAGCAGCGATGCGCGCCTTCGGTATCAACTACGACACCGGTTTCACCTCCGGCGGGACCACCACCCATGAGCCGTTCCTCCCGGACATTGTCCAGCGCGAGATGCGGGTGATCCGTACGGAGCTGCGCTGCGACGCGGTCCGCATCACCGGCGGCCGCCCCGACCGTCTGGAGATCGCGGCGCGCGCCGCCGCCGACGCGGGTCTGGAGGTCTGGTACTGCCCGTTCACCAACGGCCTGACCCAGGACGGACTTCTGGCGTTCCTCACCGACGCGGCCGAACGCGCCGAGCGCCTGCGCCGTGACGGCGCGCGTGTCGTGTTCCTCACCGGGTCCGAGATCACCCTGTTCACCGAGGGGTTCCTGCCGGGCGGCACGTTCCGGGAGCGGTCGGCGAATCTGGCCGACCCCGCCGCGTTCCGCGCCCTGCTGCCCCGGCTGCACCTCGCGGTCAACACGTTCCTCGCCCGGGTCCTCACCGAGGTCCGCGCCCGCTTCGGCGGCCCGGTCGGCTATGCGTCGGTCGCCTTCGAGGGGGTGGACTGGACACCGTTCGACATCGTCGCCACCGACGCGGGCTATCGCGACGCGACCAACGCGGACGCGTTCCCGCGGGCGCTGCGCGCGCAGGTGGCGTCGGGCAAGCCGTTCGGGGTCACCGAGTTCGGCTGCGGGTCCTTCCGCGGCGCCGCCGCTCTGGGCGGGCGCGGGGACTCGGTCGTCGAGTGGGGCGAGGACGCGCGGCCGGTGCGGCTGGCCGCCGGAACGGTGCGCGACGAGCAGGAACAGGCCTCCTGCATACGGGAGATGCTCGGCCTCTACGACGCGGCGGGCGTCGACGCCGCGTTCGTCTACACCTTCTCCCGCCGGGACCTGGCGACCACGGCCCGGCACGACCCGGAGCACGACTTCGACACCGCCTCCTTCGGCGTGGTCCGGGTCCTGCCGCACGGCTTGGCCGAAGGCCCGTACGCGGAGCTGGGCTGGGAGCCCAAGGCCGCCTTCCACGTCCTGGCGGAGTTCGGCCGGGCCCGTACGAGGTGACGGGCCCGGCCATGGCGCGGGCGCGGGGTCGTCGTGACCGTCAGGCTCCGCCGGTGGCGAGTTCGAGGATCTGCCGGGCGGCGCCGACGGGGTCGACGATCTGGTGCAGGTGCTCGCCGGGCAGATGGGCGGTCCGCCATCCACGTGCGCGCGCGTCGGCGGCCATGTCGTCGTAGGGGGCGCCGAACAGCAGGTAGGAGCAGGGGTGGTCGTCCCAGCCGTCCGGGACGGGGATCCGCTGTTCGTAGTAGGACAGCGGCAGCCTGGGCTGCTCGGCGATGACCCGCTCACGCATCACCGGATCGGAGAACATGGGCGCGATGTCGGCCTCGTCCCACCAGTCGGTCCAGCGCGGCAGTCTGCCGTGCTCGGCCAAGGGGCGGAGGAACTCCAGGAATTCGGGGGTGGCGACGGGGGTCGCTCCGGTGTGGGCCGGCAGGGGTGCGTCGACGAAGACCGAGCCGGTCACCGGGTGATCGAGCCCTGCCCTGATCGACGGCAGGAAAAGACCCGCGTTGCTGTGTGCCACCAGGACGAGCGGCCGCTCCACCGGGACGTCCGCGAGGCCGTCCCGGACGGCTTCGGCGGCCCGGGGCCAGAACGGTGGTTCGCCGTCGCCCACGCCCGACAACGACGGTACGCGCACCTGGTGTCCGGCGGCACTCAGGTGGTCCGCCACCGGGTGCCAGGTGGCGGGACCCACCGACGGGCTGTGCACAAGGACGTAGATCGGTCGCATCGGCTCCATGGGGGCATCCTGTCCCCGCACCGCGGGCGTTCGCGACCGGATCGGCTGACGGCGAACACGTATCGCCCTCGCCCCGCACCAGGGCTCCACACGATTCCGGATCCACCCCGACCCACCTCGGTGAACAACCGATGGTTGTGGATCGTCGGCAGGTCAGTTGTTTGACCTGCTGTTGTCCTTCCCGCTTGTCTCTCATCGCTCGGCGTCGGTTCGTTCGGGCGGGACGTCGAGGGTCGAGGGGAGCGCGTTGAGCACGATGGGCAGGAGACGGCTGGGACGGCGGTTCGGCTGGCTGTGGGCGTCGTACGCGGTGAGCGCGTACGGGTCCGGGCTGGGGTTCGGGGCTCTGCCGCTGATCGCCGTGACGGTGTTGCACGCCGGGCCCGCCGAGGTGTCCGCGCTGTCGGCGGTGGGGCCCGCGGTGGGTGCGCTGATCGCGCTGCGGCTCGCGCCGTGGGTGGAGTTCCGGCGCAAGCGCCCGGTCATGATCATGATGGACCTGGTCCGGTTCGCGGCCATGGTGACGATCCCCGTCGCCTACGCCTTCGGGTGGCTCGGTTTCGTCCAGCTGCTCGTGGTCTCGGCCGTGGTCGCCGCAGCCAAGATCGCCTTCAACGCGGCCGGCGGCGCCTACCTCAAGGCCCTCGTCCGACCGGATGACCTGCTCGTCGCCAACGCGCGGTTCGAGTCCACGAACTGGAGCTCCATCGCGGTGGGGCCACCGCTGGGCGGGGCGGCGATCGGTCTGTTCGGGCCGGTCGTCACGGTGGTGGCCGACGCGCTCAGCTATCTGCTCTCCGCCTTGGGCATCACCGCGATCCGCGGCCAGGAAGAAGCACCGCGGACGAGCGACGGGAACCCGGCCCGGACCAACGGCGCACTGCTCGACGGCTGGCGACACATCATGGGTCACCCCGGTCTGCGGCCGCTCTACCTCAACCACATACTCGTCGGCGGTCTGATCATGGCCACCGAGCCACTGCTGGCCGTGCTCCTGCTTCGTCAGCTCGGGTTCCCGCCCTGGCAGTACGCCCTCGCCTTCGCCGCCCCCTGCCTCGGCGGGCTCATCGGCTCCCGGCTGGCCCGCCGGGTCGTGGCCCGCTTCGGCCGGGACCGGGTCTTCCGGACCGTCGGCACCCTGCGTGCCGTCTGGCTGATCGGCCTGGTCCTCGTCCGTCCCGGCGTCGTCGGTCTCGCCACCGTGATGGCCGTCGAGCTGGCAATCATCATCAACATGAGCCTGTACGGACCGGTGCTCGCCACCTACCGGCTCGAACACACTCCCAGGCATCTCGTCACCCGCACCCTGTCGGCCTGGTCGATCGGGCAGCAGGTGTCCATCGCCGTCCTCACCGCGCTGGGCGGGCTGCTCGCCGATGCCACCGGCCCACGTACCGCCCTCATGGCCGCGGGGCTGCTCATCCTCGCCACCCCGGCCCTGCTCCCCCGGCAGGGCCGGACCTCGCCGCACGGACCGGAGCTGTCCCGCAGCCACTCCTGAGGCACCACGGCCCGCCCCCCTCGCGGGCCGCAGCCGGTCCGCCGGTGCGTGCGCGTGTCACGGTGCGAGCGCGGGCGACGCGGCCTCCCAGGCGTACCCGTCCGGGTCGGTGAAGGGCCCGGCGTCGCCGCCGATCACGAGCCCGTGCGATCCGGTGCCCTCGGGCGGGACACCGACGTCCTTGGCAAGGGCACGGCGCCTGTAGAGCGCCAGCTTGACGGGGCTCGCCCCGGCGGCGAACTCGACGTACACCCGGCTGAAGCTCTTCGCCACGGCAAGCCCCTGGTCGACGTAGAACCGCTTGCTCGCGACCACGTCCGCGACTCCCAGCAGGAGCACGATCTCGTCGATCCGTCGGGTCGCGGGGCCGGTGTCCTTCTTCGCGGAGGTCGCGACCTTCCAGATCGTCCCGTCCGGGGCCCGTACGACGCCGCCGTAGCCCCAGAAGGACTTCGCGGCGGGCTTCAGCGAGGTCGCGCCCGCGTCGAGGGCGGCGCCGATGAGGGTGTCGACGGTGCCCGGCTGGGACACCGTGAGTGCGAGCGTGAACCCGCGGAAGCCGGTCGTGGGCGCGTCCGAGGCCCGCAGTCGCACCTGGGTGTCCAGGCCGAAGGCGGTGGTGCAGAACTGTCGGGCGGCCGTGGGGTCCGCGACTTCGAGGGTGACGCTTTCGATGGATGCCATGTCCGTCACGCTAGGTGCGGCTCGGCGGCCGGTGCTTCTCGATTCCTGACGAGTCCTGTCGCCCGCTCCGCCGCACCCGGTGGTCCGCCGGGGCCGCGGGCACCGGCCGCGGCCGGACGGCTCAGCGCAGTTCCTGGATGCGGACCAGGTTGCCCGCAGGGTCGCGGAAGGCGCAGTCGCGGATGCCGTACGGCTGCTCGGTCGGCTCCTGGACGACCTCGGCGCCCCCGGACTGCACCTGGCCGAAGGTGTCGTCGAGATCCCGGGTGGCCAGCAGGATCCAGCCGTAGGTGCCCTTGGCCATCATCTCGGCGATGGTGCGGCGCTCGTCCTCGGTGACCCCGGGGTCGGAGACCGGCGGCGCCAGCAGGATGGACGTGCTGGGCTGGCCCACCGGGCCGACCGTGATCCAGCGCATCTTGCCCTGCCCGACGTCGCTGCGGACCTCGAAGCCGAGGACGTCGCGGTAGAAGACCAGGGACTCCTCCGGGTCGTCGTGCGGGAGGAAGCTCGTGTGAATGGTGATGTCCATAAAGATCATGCTAGGCACGGTTTCGCGCCCCGCACCTCGCTGAATCCCGCTCGATGGACACATTCCCGGCCTCCGCCCCGGTCGGGGCCGGGGCCGGAGCCGAGGCCCGACGAAACCCCCGCCGGCCACCGGCTCCACCGGCGGCCTCAATCGGTCGACCCGCCGACGCCCCGGCGCGGGGCGGGCAGCGGCGGCGGTCCGGGGTTCTCGGCCGGCAGGGGGAACAGCCTGGTGACCGCGGCCACGGCGACGGCTCCCGCCGGTCGTGCGGCCGGGTCCCGGTCCCGTTCGCGGTACCCCGCCAGCAGGCGGCGGATGGAGGCGGCGAGCTCGGCCGTCTCCGCCGCCGTGAGGTGGACGACGGCGGAGAAGGACTCGTCGTGCCGCCACTCGGCCGGTGCCTGGTCCCGGTGGTCCAGCCAGTGCCGGTAGCTCTCGTCCTCCAGCCCACGGGCGAGCACGTCGAACTCTTCCGCCGCCTCCTCGCCGGGCCGGTGGGGGGAGTCCCAGCGGAGCCGCCACGGCCGGGCCCGCCCGCCCTCGTGCGGCGCCTCTTCGATGAGGCCGTGCCGGGCGAGCTGGCGCAGATGGAACGAGCAGAGGCCGGAGCTGTGGCCGAGACGGGCCGCCGCCTGCGTGGACGTGACGGTGCCGACCTCGGCGAGCAGGTCCAGCAGGGCGACACGTACGGGATGGTCCGGGAGGGACTGCCGGGCACGCCGCGACGGCGGTCCCTCGGATGCTGTTCGACGGTTGTCATCACTCACTTTGCAAAGGATGCTACTTTGCAAAGCATTCGGTCAACTGGGTTGCCGCCGACCGGGGTTCGGCCCCGGCCGGTTCGGGCACGTACGGAAGGCGTTGATGATCCATGGCTGTTCGGTCCGACGACACCTCGGACGACCGCCGGGTACGCGTGCAGGGCGTGCCCGTCGACTCCTTCCCCCGGCTCGCACCGGAGGTGGAACGGGGTGCGGTGCGCCGCATCACCGTCGTCGGCGAGGAGATCCTGCACCGCCGGTGCCAGGACGTCACCCGGTTCGGCACACCGGAACTCTCACGGCTGATCGACGACATGTTCGCCACGAACCAGGTGGCGGAGGGGGCGGGGCTCGCCGCCAATCAGGTGGACGTGGATCTGCGGCTGTTCGTGTGGGACATCACGGACGAATGGGGGGTGCGCCATGTCGGGCACATCGCCAATCCCGTCCTGGACGAGGTGCCCGCCGAACACCGCAGCCTGGCCGAGGAGTCCGAGGGGTGCCTGTCCGTTCCCGGCCCGTACCGCGTGGTGCCCCGCCTCGACCGTGCCGTCGTACGGGGCCGTGACAAGGACGGCGCACCACTGGTGATCGAGGGCCGGGGCTACTTCGCCCGGTGCCTGCAGCACGAGACGGACCACCTCGACGGCCACCTCTATCTGGACCGGCTCGCCCGGCGCGAACGGAAGGCGGCCCTGCGCGAGATGGCCGGGGCCCAGGACGAGACGTTCGCCCGGCGCGCCGCCGTGGCCGCGAAGCTGGGCAAGCACTGACCCGGCCGGGGCGGCCGGGGCGGCCGGTCCCGGTGGCGCCACGGTGCGAAGAGGCCGAAGGGGCGAAGGAGGTGTCGGCGGCAGATCAGGCGCCCGTCCATGTCACAGGGGGCCGGGCTGTCTCGTCCCAAGGGTGTAGCGATTGACGACCACGGAGGAGCACACCATGGACGCGCGACTGAACTACTTCGCCAGCCCGACCGCGGGCAGGGCCTTCAAGCACCTCATGTCGGCGGGCAAGGTGATCAAGGAATCGACGCTGCCCGCCGCGACCCAGGAGCTGGTGGCGCTGCGGGTGAGCCAGATCAACGGCTGCGCCTTCTGCATCGACATGCACACCAAGGACGCCGCGGCCGCCGGAGAGACCTCGGTGCGGCTGCACCTGGTGGCGGCCTGGCGCGAGGCCACGGTCTTCACCGAGGCGGAGCGTGCCGCGCTGGAGCTGGCGGAGCAGGGGACCCGGATCGCGGACGGGGCCGGTGGGGTCACCGACGAGGCATGGGCCGCTGCCGCCAAGCACTACGACGAGGAGCAGCTCAACGCCCTGGTGGTCCTGGTCTCCTTCATGAACACGGCGAACCGGCTGAACGTCATCGCCCAGCAGCCGGCCGGTGGTTACGAGCCCGGTCAGTTCCACTGAACGGCACCGGCCGATGAGCCGCCGGCCGGGTCCGGGAGAATCGTCCCGGCCCGCCGGTGGTCCGGCCGGTTTCCGGGAACGGCCGGAAGAAGCCGCCTGTCACCATGCGTACGGCCGGGCGGGAAGGCGCTGGCGGGAAGACACCAGGGGAGCTGATTCGGTGTGAGCAAGGTCGAGGACTTCGAGGAACTGCGGCCACTGCTGTTCTCGATCGCCTACCGGATTCTGGGCAGTGTGAGCGAGGCCGAGGACGCGGTGCAGGAGACCTGGCTGCGCTTCGACGCCTCGGCGACCCGGCCCACGTCGACCAAGGCATTTCTGTCGACGGCGGTGACCCGGATCTCGGTCGATGTGCTGCGCTCGGCGCGGGTGCGGCGGGAGGCGTACGTCGGGCCGTGGTTCCCCGAGCCGCTGCTGAACGACCCGTATCAGGATCCCGCGCGGTCGGCGGAGCTGGCCGACTCGGTGTCGATGGCGGCGCTGCTGCTGATGGAGCGGCTCAGCCCGCTGGAGCGGGCGGTCTTCCTGCTGCGCGAGGTGTTCGCCTTCGGGTTCGACGAGATCGCCTCGGCGGTGGGGCGTTCGGAGGCGGCGTGCCGGCAGTTGCTGGTACGGGCGCGGCGGCACATGGAGGCCGGGCGGCCGCGGTTCGCGGCGGACTCCCGGGAGCGGCGGGAGCTGTCGACGCGGTTCTTCGACGCGCTGGCGAACGGGGACACGGACGGGTTGCGGGACCTGCTGGCCGCCGATGTGCAGCTGGTCGGGGACGGCGGCGGCAAGGCCCCGCAGCTCGCCAGGACCGTCGTGGGCGCGGAGAACGTGGCCCGGTTGCTGGGCGCGGCCTTCCCCCAGCTGCTCCGGATCGGTGTGACGTACGAACCGTGCGAGGTCAACGGCCAGCCGGGCGCGGTCTTCCACGACCAGGAAGGCAGGGTCCTGCACGCCCTGGTCCTCGATGTGCTCGACGGGAGGATTCAGACCGTCCGCGGGGTGCTCAACCCCGACAAGCTCGGCCATCTCGGGCCGGTCGCCGACGCCTGGGCCATCGGTCGCGAGGTGAAGCGGGCCCGTCGGGGATGAACCGAACCCGGCTTTCGGGGGGGGGAGCGAGGCGGACGCGGCGTGCGGCGGCGGGGGCGCCTCCCGTAACGCACCCCGGTCTTCACGGTCTCCGGGTGCGGGCGGCATGCTGCTGGCCTACGTACGTACCGAACACCCTGCACGCACCCCGGGACGAGGTATCCATGTTCGCACTGCCGCTGGGTCACACTGCTCGGCTCCGTCCTCTGGAGCCCTGGCACGCCCAGGAGTTCCTCGCTCACATCGAGCGCGCGCGGCCCTCCGTGGATCCGTGGATACCGTGGGCGTCCCTCAGCACCGACCTCGCCTCCGCCACGGCCGTACTCCGGCGTTACGCCGACAAGCAGGCCGAGGACTCCGGCCGGATCCTCGGGATCTGGCTGGACGGCACGCTGGTCGGTGGCGTCATGTTCACCCGCTTCGACCGCGCCTCCGGTGTGTGCGAGATCGGCTGCTGGCTGGAGGAGGCCGGGCAGGGCAGGGGGCTGGTGACACGGGCCTGCCGGGCGCTGATCGACTGGGCCTTCGCGGAGCGTGGGATGAGCCGGGTCGAGTGGTGGGCGTCGCCGGGCAACACCCGCAGCGGCGACGTCGCGCGACGGCTCGGGATGACCCTCGACGGCGTACTGCGGCAGCGCTTCCCGCACCAGGGGGTGCGGCACGACAGCGAGGTCTGGTCGGTCCTCGCCGGGGAATGGCCGCCCGGGGGCGAGAGGACAGGGCGGGAGGAGTCCGTATCCGACGTCAAGGCCGAGCTCGACCGGCTGATGCACGCCTTCCTCGGCGCGTTCGCCACCCTCGGCGGCGGCCGGCCGAACCTCCAGGTCGTCCGTGAGGTGTTCATTCCGCAGGGGACGATCGTCTCGAACGTCGGGGACGAGCCCGTGATCCACGATCTCGACTCGTTCATCGAGCCCCGGGAGAAGGTGCTCACCGACGGGACGGTGACGGAGTTCTCCGAGTGGGAGGTCGCCGAGCGGACGGAGATCTTCGGGTCCGTCGCACACCGGTTCAGCGAGTACCGGAAGTCCGGTTACCTCGACGGCACGTGGTTCGAGGGCGCGGGCCGCAAGACCACCCAGTTCCTGCGGACGCCGGCCGGCTGGCGGATGAGCTCGATGGCCTGGGACGACGAAAAGTAGACGGCGAGAAGTAGACGGCGAGAAGTAGGAGCGCGGCCGTACGGCCCGGCGCCGTGCGGCACGGGCCGCCCCGGCCGCGGCCGGGCGGGTCAGCCGGCGAAGCCCGGCACCACCAGACCGGACTCGTACGCGATGACCACCGCATGGGTCCGGTTCTGTGCGCCGAGCTTGGTCAGTACGTTCCCGACGTGGGTCTTCACCGTCTCCAGGCTCACCGTGAGGGATTCTGCGATCTCCGGGTTGGACAGGCCGGTGGCCATCGAGCGCAGCACCTCCTCCTCCCGTCCCGTCAGCGCCGCCTTCGGCAGTGCCTCCGCGGAGCCCAGCGGGCGGGCGGCGACCATCCGGCGCAGGGCCGCCGGGAAGAGGACCGCCTCTCCCGCCGCCACCACGCGCACCGCCTCCGCGATCTCCCGGACCGGGCGCCGCTTGAGGACGAACCCACTGGCCCCGGCGCTGAGCGCGGCGGTGACATAGCCGTCGTTCTCGAAGGTGGTGATGACCACGACCTTCGGCGGCGCGGCCGACTCGGCCAGCAGCTGCCGGGTGGCCTCGATCCCGTTGCGGCGCGGCATCCGCACATCCATCAGCACCACGTCCGGCCGCAGGTCCCGTGCCCGCTCGACCGCCTCGACGCCGTCGGCGGCCTCCCCGATCACCGTGATCCCCGGCTGCGCCGTGAGCAGGGTGCGCAGACCGCTGCGGGTCACCTCGTCGTCGTCCGCGATCAGCAGGGTGACGGGGGCGGCGGTGGGGCCGGGGGCGGTGGCGGCGCTCGGGGTGGTGGCGGGACCGGTCATGCGGGCAACCGTACGGGGAGCCGCACCGTCAGCCGCCAGTGGTAGGGCCCGTCCGGCCCGGCCTCGAACTCGCCGTGCAGCAGCCGTACGCGCTCGGCCAGTCCGGGCAGACCGTGCCCGGACGTCGGGAAGGCACCCGGGCTCCGGCCCGTGCCCGCCCCGGTGCGGTTGACCACGCCCAGCTCCAGTCCGTCCGGCGCGGCGGCCACCCGGACCTCGATCGGGCCACCCGCCCCGTGCCGCAGCGCGTTGGTCAGCCCCTCCTGGAGGATCCGGTACGCGGCCCGGGACAGCGTCCCCTGCACCTGCGCGGGCTCGCCGGTCAGCTCGGGCACCACCTCCGCCCCCGCGTGCCGCAGCCGGTCCAGCAGCTCGGGCAGGTCGGCCAGGGTACGGGTCGGCGCCGTCCCCGACTTCTCCTCGCGCAGCACGCCCAGCACGTAGTCCAGGTCCTCCAGCGCGGCCCGTGCCGACTCCTCGATGCTACGCAGGGCGGCCCGCGCGGCCACCGGGTCCGCAGAGAGCACCTCGCCCGCCACCGCCGCCTGGATCGTGGCCGCCGTCAGCGTGTGCCCGATCGAGTCGTGCAACTCGTGGGCCAGCCGGTTGCGCTCCGCCAGCAGCAGCTCCCGTTCCGCCGCAAGCGCGAGCCGCTCGGCCGACGACGGCCCCAGCAGCCTCGGCGCCAGCCACCGCAGGGCGCCCGTCACCGCCACGCACACGACCGCCGCCAGCAGCAGGCAGCCGAGGGCCGCCGCCCAGCTGCCCCAGCCGCCCCTCGCCCGCAGCGTCCAGCCGAACAGGCTCACCCCCGCCTCGGCCCCGAGCCAGTTTCCCGGCAGGGTCAGGCCCGCGAGGAGGAGCACACCGCTCGCCAGACCGCCCGCCCATCCCAGGGCCACATGGAGCAGCAGCCAGACCGCGGTCCGCCCGCGGTCGGCGCCGGACGGCGCGGCGGGGGCGGGTGAGGCGGGGGCCGCCCCGGGGGGAGCCGTTCCCGCACCGGACCGGCTCGGGGACCGGCGCACGGCGACCGGATCCGGCAGGGGCACATGCAGCAGCCTCCGGGCACACACGATCAGCACCCGTCGCGTGGGGCGGGCCAGCCCGACCGCGCCGATCAGCGCCGCCCAGACCACCAGGACCAGGGCGGCCCGCACGCCGTAGGGGGCGGACCGCCATTCCAGCACCGGCAGCAGGGCCAGGACCAGCAGTGGGATGCTCGCGAAGGCACCGCCATGGGCGAAGAGCGCGCCCGCATACGTGGAGCCGCGCAGCAGCGGCCGGATTCCCCTGAACATGATGCGGCCAGTATGACCGGATGGTCCCCCCGCGGCCTCCCTCGATCGGGGGAGGCCGATTTCCCGCCTTCCCGCGATGTGCCGCGGGTGTCCCTCGCACCAAGATCGTGTCCTGCCCAGCTCACGGAAGGACTGATGATGAACACGCAAGGAACGGGGACCCCGCCGCACCGCACGGCCACACCGGCCGGGGCCGCGTCGAACGGGACGGCGCCGCCGCTGCCGGGGACGGCATCGGCCGGAGCCTCCGGGGCGGCCGCCGGCACCCCGTATCCGCAGGGCCCCGGGACGCGGCCTCCGGCCGGTGGTGCAGGTACCGGCAAGAACGGTACGGCCGTGGCCGCCATGGTGCTCGGCATCATCAGCCTGGTCACCTCGATCTTCTTCGTCGGTGGCCCGCTCGGCGTCATCGGCCTGGTCCTGGGCGTCGTCGCCCTGGTCAAGGCCAGGCGCACCGGCACCGGCCGGGGCATGTCCGTCACCGGCGTGCTGGCGTCGTTCCTCGCGATCGTCGTGTCCGTCCTGGTCGCCGTACTCCTGGCCTGGTACGCCGACAACACGCAGAAGTGCTACCGGCCCGACAGCTTCCAGCAGTACCGGCAGTGCGTCCACGAGCAGCTCACCGGGGACTGACCGGTCCCGGCGCCCCGGCGGTGCCGTCGGGCGCGGGGCGTCCGGGCGGCCGGGCCGCCGGACTCCCGTGCGCGCAAGGGCAGACGAACCGAACACCTCTCTCCAGCAAGAACGGGCGACACCGTGCGAAAAAGATCCATAGCGACCCTTCTGACCACCGGTACCGCGGTGACTCTCCTGTCGGCGCTCACACCCGTGCCGGCCTTCTCCGCGTCCCCGGCCCCCGGGGCCGGGGACCCGCTGCGGCAGTACACCCAGCAGAGCCTCCGATGGCAGCGCTGCGACGCCGAGAGCCCGGCCGGCTTCCAGTGCGCGACGCTCAAGGTGCCGCTGGACTACAGCGATCCCGGTGGCAGGAAGATCGACATCGCGGTGTCCCGGCTGAGGGCGAGCAGCCCGGAGAAGCGGCGCGGGGTGCTGCTGCTCAACCCCGGCGGCCCCGGCGGGCCGGGCCTGGGCCTGCCCGTGGACCCGAATCTGTCCCTTCCCCGGGAAGTGAAGGGACGCTACGACCTCATCGGGTTCGACCCGAGGGGCATCGGGCAGAGCTCTCCCGCCGGCTGCGGTCTGACCGACGACGAGCAGAACGACGAACGCCCGTACAAGGCCGCGACCTTCGCGAAGGACGTGGCGTGGGCACGTACGGTGGCCGACAAGTGCCGGGCCACGATGGGTGACACGCTGCGGCATCTCACCACCCGCAACACCGCCCGCGACATGGACGTCATCCGTGCCGTGCTGGGCGAGCGGAAGATCTCGTACCTGGGGTACTCCTACGGCACCTACCTCGGCGCCGTCTACACCCAGATGTTCCCCCGGCGGGCCGACCGGTTCGTGCTGGACAGCGCGACCGACCCCGCGTGGGTCTGGCGGGGCATGTTCCAGGGGATGGCGGAGGGGGCCGAGCACACCTTCACACGCTGGACCGAATGGACCGCCCGACGCCACACGACGTACCACCTGGGCGCCACCCCGGCCGAGGTCCGCGAGACCTTCTGGAAGCTGGTCGCCCGAGCCGACCGCGATCCCGTCGACTCCGGCGGGAGCAGCCTGAGCGGTGCCGGCATCCGCTCCGAGCTGCGCGGCATGTTCCCGCACGCCCGGAGCGCCGCCGAACGGGTCGCCGAGCTGAAGAAGGCGGCCGAGGGCGGGAAGCCGGCCCCGGCCGTCACGACCGAGGCGGCCCCGGATCCCGGCGCGTCGGCGTCCGCCCATGACGTCCCGCCGGACAACAACGCCGCGAGCGCCTGGGCCGTCCTGTGCGCCGACTCCCGTACCTGGCCACGGGACCCCGAGCAGTACCGCCGCGACGCGATCCGCGACAAGGCCCGCTATCCGCTGTACGGCGATTTCGCGTCCACCATCAAGCCGTGTGCCTTCTGGAAGCAGGGCAGCGAGCCCACGACGACGGTGAACAACAAGGCCGACGTGCTGATCCTCCAGAACCAGTGGGACCCCCAGACGCCCCTGACCGGCGCGCGGGGCATGCACCGGGCGCTGCACGGCTCCCGGATGGTCACCGTCGCCGGGGGCGAGGGGCACGGTGTCTACGGCCTCGACGGATCCTGTGCGGACAAGAGCGCCACGGCGTATCTGACCACGGGCAGGCTCCCGGCCGAGGACCTGACCTGCCGGACGCCGTCCGGCCGGAAGTAGGAAGCCCCGGCTGCCCCTCACCGTCCCGCGCGGGACGGTGAGGGGCAGCCGTACGAGTACCGTCCGTACGGCCGGGTGTCCGGATCACACGGCGGGCAGCGCGTAGAGCCGCTTCCCGTGCATCACGGCCAGCCGGTCGGCCGCCGCCACCACGTACCACTGCTGGATGTCGCCGCTCTTGTCGTTGTAGGTCCAGCGCAGCTTCCCGGTCGCCGCGTCGAAGGCGTGTACGCCGCCGTCCTCGTCGAACTCGGTCGCGCCGTACACGGTGCCGTTCACCTTGGCGAACTGCCATGCCTGCGTCGCCGAGTCCAGCAGTTCCTCGTTGTGCCAGATCCGCTTGCCCGTACGGGGGTCCACGGCCCACATGCCGCGCACGCTGTCGGAGGCGTAGAGCACCCCGTCCAGGACCTGCGGGTCGTTGAACGAGCTGAACTCCTCCGTCCTGAGCGACCAGCGGTCCTTGCCCCCGGCCAGGTCGAACGCGCGCAGCCGCCGTCCGTCCGCCACGATCACCAGGCCCTCGTGGACGGCGAAGCGCCGGTCGTTGGACCGGCTGATCTTCTTCGTCCACACCTGTCGGCCGGTCGCCGTGTCGCGGCAGGTCACGTTCTCCCGGTAGTCCGTGTAGACCAGGCGTCCGCCGACCGCCGCGGCGGTGATGCCGAACTCCTCGGTGCCCGCGTCGCGTTGTTCCCGCCAGACGATCCTGCCGGAGGTGGTGTCGATGGCGGCGATCACATTGTTCGGGGTCGTGAAGTCCTTCTCCAGGATGCCCGCGACGACGTACACATGGCGGTCGTCGGCCGCGATCGGGCGCGGCTGCTCGAACTTCTTGCCCAGCCGGCTGCGCCAGGTCTCCTTGCCAGTGGCCGGATCCAGACCCACCACGTCACCGTCGTACTCGGCACTGGCGAGATAGAGCGTGCCGCCGCCGACGATGAGCTTGGCGCCCGGGGTGGTGACGCCGCGTCGCGACCACTTCTCCTTGCCGGTGGCCATGTCGCGTCCCACCAGCGGGTCGCCCGAGACCAGGGCCACTCCCCCGATCACCGCGAGCGCGTCGATGCCGGCCAGACCGGTGTTCGCGGCGTCCGCCTGCCACAGCGGCTCGGGCGCGGTGCCCGGCGGCGGGGTGGTGAAACCGCCGCCCTTCCCGTTCCCGCCGGGCTTCGCGTTGCCGCCGGGCGCGGCCGGGTCCTCCCCGGGGCCGCATCCCACGGCCCCGGCCCCGACCACGGCGACCCCCAGTCCGGCCGTGGCCAGCCTGAGTATCCGCCTGCGCGAGACCATGTGCGCGTCACGACCGCCCATGTTCGTTCCCTCTTCCGTCCGACTGTTGCGACGTCCCCCAGGGACACCTTGAGCGCCGTCAGGCTAGCCATCGGTTTTCGGCCGAACGCCGGATGGCACACAGTCGGGACACGGCCGTGAAGCTCCTGTCACAGGGCAACCGTCGGGAGCCGCCCGGCCCCGGTGGCGGCGCGGCCGGCGCCGCGCGACGGTCACCGGCGGTGGGAGCACCGGGCACACCTCGCATGACGCACCGTCAGCAAGGCTGTTTCCAGGGCCGGTTCCAGCAGGTTCAGGGCCGGTTCAGATAGGTGAGGACGGCGAGTACGCGGCGGTTGTTGTCGTCGTCATCGGTGATGCCCAGTTTGCCGAACATCGAGGTGGTGTACTTGCTGATGGCGCTCTCGCTGAGGAAGAGCCGCCGCCCGATGGCCTGGTTGGACATTCCCTCGGCCATGAGGCCGAGCACCGAGTGTTCGCGTGCGGTGAGCTTTTCCAGCCGCCGGTTCGAGGTGCCGCTGGACAGCAGTCCGGCGATGACGGCCGGGTCCATGGCGGTCCCGCCGCCCGCGACGCGTTCCAGGGCGTCGATGAACTGGTCGGCGTCGAAGACGCTCTCCTTGAGGAAGTAGCCGATGCCACCGGAGCCGTCCGCCAGCAGTTCGCGGGCGTAGAGCTGTTCGACGTACTGGGAGAGGATCAGGACCGGCAGTCCGGGGAGTTCGGCGCGGGCGGCCAGGGCCGCCCGCAGCCCCTCGTCCGACTGGGTCGGTGGCATACGGACGTCGACGACGGCCGCGTCCGGCCGCCACTCCAGCAGGGCGGCGAGCGTCTCGGGCCCGGTGGTCGCCGTGGCCACCACCTGGTGTCCGTACGCCTCGATGAGGCGGACCATCCCGTCGCGCAGGAGGTAGAGGTCTTCGGCTACAACGATTCGCATGGCACCACTATCCTCGCGCGGGTCGGGCCGCCCACAGGGCTGGTGATCTCCAGGGTGCCGTCGAAGGCCGCGAGGCGGCGGCGCAGCCCCGCGAGTCCGCCGTCGGCGCCGATCCCGGCCCCGCCCCGGCCGTCGTCCTCGACGTCGGCCACGAGGCCGGTGCCGTCCCGGGTCAGGGTGATCCGCGCCCGGGTCGCGCCGGCGTGCTTGACCGCGTTGGTCATCAGCTCGACGATCCCGAAGTAGACGGCGGATTCGAGCGGCGGGTCCAGGCGTGGCTGGGGTTCGGCGGTGACGGCCGCTTCGAGCGGGCTGTCCAGGGCGAAGGCGCGAACGGCTTCGACGAGCCCCCGGTCGTTCAGGACCGGGGGGTTGATTCCCCGGACCAGGTCGCGGAGTTCGGCCAGCGAGGTGGCGGCACCGGCCCGTGCCTCCCGCATCAGCGCCTTGGCCCGCTCGGGGTCGGTCTCCATCAGCTTCTCCGCCGTCGCCAGGGAGAGGCCGAGCACGACCAGGCGGGCCTGTGCCCCATCGTGGAGGTCCCGCTCGATCCGGCGGATCTCGGCGGCCTGCGCGATCGTCGTGTCCGCGCGCTGCGCCGTCAGCTCCGCCACCCGCTCCGCCAGCGCCATCGCGGGCGACGCACGCAGGAAGCGGACGGCCACCGGCTCGACGGCCCGCCAGGCGTACGGGGCTCCGCCCACGGCCACGGCCAGGCCGAGCGCCCCGGCGGCGCGTGCGGCGGGCCCCGGCCCGCCGAGTCCGAGGGCGGCCACGGCCAGGCCGGCCGGCGGCAGGGACGCGACCAGGCCCGCGGTGAACGGGACGATGACCGTGAACCTCAGATCGCGCCAGTTGGCGGGGTCCGTCCACCGGATCCGCCATCTCTGGTCCATGAGCGCGTCGCGGCGGGTGCGTTCGTAGCCGAAGCCGTTCCACCAGTACCCGGTGGACATCCGGGTCACCGGACCGGCCACCCGGTATCCGGCGGGGACGACGGTGGCGGTCCATCGCGCGACGAGGAAGCGGACCGCCCGGCAGACCGGCCGGGACAGGCCGAGCGTGCCCAGGCACACCAGCACGAACGGCGCCACCCAGGACCACGGGTTGGCCGCACCCCACCGGATCCCGAGCGCCACCGCGGCGGCCCACACGGCCGGGACCAGCATGGTGACGACCACCACGGCACAGGCCCGTACGAATCCCACGCAGGCGCCCGCCACCCACGACACCAGCTGTCGCATGATCGTTCCTCCCCGCTTCATGGCCTCGGCCGCGGCGCGTGCGACCCCGCACCACGCGCGCCGATCCGGCCCGTTCCGCTCACTCTGCACCAGCCGGGACCCCGTCCCGGACGGATCGGCGCCGGAGTGGGTCTGGCCCCACCCACCCGTACGGCCAGGCCCCCGATGTCCCGGCCGCAGGCCGGACGGAGCCGCCGCTCCGCTCCGTCCGGATCACCGTACGGTCATCCGGCCACCGCGCCCCGGGGTCTGTCGACGCGTTTCAGGGCGTCGGCCCGGTAGTCGCGGGGGAGGTGGCGGGGGTGCGCGCATCGTCGAGAAGGGCTGCACGCGACGCACACGGCCGCGGTCCGATGACGCATGGGCTCCCTCACGAGTTCGCACGGGGGACCGGGCCGTCCGCACTCCCACCGGGAGGGCGGACGGTCCTTCGTGGCGCCGGGGCGGCCGGGCGGCGTCGTCAGTCCCGTTCCGGGGCGAAGTCGGTGGCGGGCTCGGTGGCGTATCGGCTCATCACCTCGATGCTCTCCCCGGGGGTCGGCGCCCGGCCACCGGCGAACATCTCCTCCAGGTCGCGGAAGTACTGCACGTACAGATCGGGCGTGAAGGTGCTCAGCATGACGGCCGGCCGGTCGGTCGTGTTGGCGAAGGTGTGCGGGGCTCCGGGAGGAACCATCACGAGCGTGCCCGCGGTCGCGTCGTAGTCCTTGTCGCCGACCGTGAACCGCACCGTCCCGGAGATGACGTAGAAGCCCTCGTCGTGCTGGGCGTGGCGGTGCTGGGGCGGTCCGGGCGTGTGCGGCGCGAGTACGGACTCCGCGAGGCCGAGCCGGTGCCCGGTGTTGCTGCCGTCCTCCAGGACACGCATGCGTGTGGTGCCCAGAAGGATGATCTCGCCGTCGCCCGGACCGACCACCGATACGGCGGGGCCGTTCACCGGCTCACGGGTCGGGGGTCCTCCGGTACCGGTACCGGGCGCTCCGGCCTCCGGTCCGCTGGTGCTGGTTTCGCCGGTCCTGGATTCACCGGTCGTCGATTCGTCGGTCATGCGTCGATTCCACTGCCTGGGCAGCCCGAAGTCCAAGACCCGTTCCGTGCTGCCGATACCGTACGGATATCGTCGCAGCATGGAGCTACGCACCCTGTGCTACTTCGTCGCGGTCGCCGAGGAGCTCCACTTCGGCCGGGCCGCCGCCCGGCTGTGATGAGCCGGCAGCCGCTGAGCCGGGCGATCGAGCGGCTGGAGACCGAGCTCGGTGCCGCGCTGTTCGACCGGTCGCCCGCCGGTGTCGCGCTGACGGCGGCGGGGGCGGTGCTGCTCGACGAGGCGCGCGCCCTGCTCGACCGGGCCGACCGGGTACGCGTACGCGTGGCCGCGACGGCCGGGGCCGCGACCCTCACCGTCGGGTTCCCGGGCGACGGCACCGACCCCGACGCGTCCCGGCCGGCCGACGCCCTCCGGCAGTCGTACTGGAAAACCAGCGGGTTCGCAGAATCTGAAAGCTGCCTGAGGCCGAACCCGCTGCTGGTCGGTGTGTTTGGGCGGGTGGGATCGGCGAGTCGGTGACGCTCTTGATCGCTGCCGAGCCTGCTGATTGGGTGGCCGGCATGATTGATCTCGGATCCGTCGTCTGGCCACCTGCCCCGATCAAGACCGGGAGGCTCGTGCTCCGTGAGCCCGAGCCCCGTGACCGTCCGGCGTTCATCGAGCTGCTGGCGTCGCCAGAGGTGCACACCTACCTCGGCGGCCCCCGCCCTCGTGACGAGCTCGAACGTGAGATACCCGAGGTTCCCGAGCGGTGGCCCGGGAGTTTCGTCGTTGATCTCGACGGGTCGATGATCGGCCAGATCCTGCTCAGGAGAGCAACAGGGCACTGTCGCCCGGCTGCCGAGGGGAAGGCCGATCTCGGCTATCTGTTCCTGCCACGGGCGTGGGGATTCGGGTATGCCGCCGAGGCGTGCGCGGCGGCACTCGGCTGGTTCGACGGCGTCCTTCCCGGCGAGCCGGTGGTTCTCACCACCCAGAGCGCCAACGTCGGCTCGATGCGCCTCGCGGCGAAGCTGGGGTTCACCGAGGTCGAGCGGTTCGAGGCCTGGGACGCCGAGCAGTGGCTCGGCCTGCGGCCCCCGGTCACGTCCTCCGATTGAGCTCGTGCTCGACGGCACTGCGAGGGCGGAGCCCGGCGCGCTGGCGAAGTTCATGAACAGCGCACCAGGCGACGGGCGGTCGGTGTGCGGTGCAGTGCAGTGCGGTGCGAGGACTGACGATCAGGTAGGGGTTGGTGCTCAGCGGCCACCTGCGGTGACGTTCGGTCATCCAGTCCTTGACGAGTCGCGGAGCGAACTCGTCACGGCAGATCTCGTGATCGAGCCGGGTTCGGCCGGCGGATTCGTAGTCGTCCTGTGGACCAGGCACGGCACGAAGGAACCCGTGTGAACTCAAACTGCCGTCTGCCGGGCGTCGCACGGCCCGGCCTCCGGCCAAGACGACCGCAGGTTGAAGACAGGGCCTAGCGGCGGCGAGCCCCGTGAGGGCCGGTGGTGCGTGCCGTCCAGGAGTGCCGGCAGGCCGTTCTCTGGAACGGCACGGCCGGCATGACCCTCCTGGAACACGAGCCGGTGGCGGGGCTCACCGTGGTCCCGCTGATCGGCATGGAGCCGAGCCGGGTGGTCGCGGCGTGGAGAAGGGCGACAGGAATCTGCTGATCCGCTCGTTCGTCCGGTCCGCGATCACCGCCTACGGCTCCTGGGCCCGCACCGCCCGGGGCGGAGCGCTCCTCAGACCAGGGACTTCCCCGACTCGACGACCACCCCGTACAGGTCGGTGATGGTGGCGAGCGCGCTGCGGTGGATCTGGTCGGCCGTCAGTTCTCTGCCCAGCGACCGCAGGGGACGCGTCGCGCAGGCGTCGGCGACCACCGTGGGACGGTTGCCGCGCAGGAACGCGCCCTGCGCGGTGAACGCCACGCACATGTGCGTCATGAACCCCGCGACGATGACGTTCTCGTTCCCGGCGGCATCGACGTGCTCGCCCAGGTCGGTGTCGACGAACGCGTTCGGGGCCTTCTTGACGACGACGGGCTCGCCCTCGGCCGGCGCCACGCTCGGGTGGATCCGGCCGATCTCCGCCCGGATGTCGTACGGGGTGCCTTCGCCGCCGTCGTTGACGACATGGATGACCTTCGTGCCCGCCTCCCGGGCCCTGCCCAGCAGTGCGGCGGCGGAGTCCAGCGCGGCCTGCCAGCCCTCCAGTTCCATCACGCCGCCGACGTAGGTGTTCTGGTAGTCGACCAGGATCAGGGTCGAATCGGCGAGCGACGCGGGCGTCTCGTCGAATCCGTTGAGCGCGCGCAGGGTGGTCGTGGCCATGGGAGTACCGCCTCAGGTGTGGTGCTGGAGTGGATGACGGGCGCCGGATGCCGGGCGCCGGACGCCATGAACGCTACGGTCGGCCGAGCATGTCGGCAATGCCGTCTAACATGCAGATACCGACATCGCCCCACCGTTGCCGACCGGACGGAGACCACCCATGAGCAGCGTCGAACGGCTCGTCGTCATCGTCCTCTTCGACGGCGTCGACCTGCTCGATGTCACCGGACCGCCGGAGGTCTTCGCGCTCCTGCGACGCGAGACGGACGACGCGGACGGCTACACCGTCGTCCTCGCCGCCGAGACCATGGACCCCGTCACCACCTCCGCCGGTGTGCGCATCCTCCCCGACGCCACCTTCGACGACGTGTCCACGCGGAGCATCGACACCCTGCTGGTGCCCGGCTCGGTCGAGGTCGACGGCGACCGCCGCGTCCATGCCCTCACCGACCCCGCCGTGGTCGGCCGGGTGAGGACGCTCGCGGCCAGGACCCGCAGGGTCACCTCCGTCTGCGTCGGGGCACACATCCTCGCCGCCGCCGGGCTGCTGGACGGCAGGCGCGCCACCACCCACTGGTCGACGGCGCAGCAGCTCGCCGCCGACCACCCCGCCGTCGAGGTCGACGCCGACCCGATCTTCATCCGCGAGGGCGATGTGTGGACC
The DNA here is from genome assembly GCF_042799335.1 of Streptomyces sp. NPDC057697. NCBI lineage: Bacteria > Bacillati > Actinomycetota > Actinomycetes > Kitasatosporales > Streptomycetaceae > Streptomyces > Streptomyces sp. NPDC057697. The sequence goes on from NZ_JBHVJA010000013.1 coordinate 156,755, forward strand.
GGCGCGGGGATCAGTGCCTGTCTCGATCTGTCGCTCGCCCTCGTCGCGGACGACTTCGGCGAGACCGTCGCGCTGCGCGTCGCCCGGCAGCTCGTGATGTACCTGAAGCGGCCGAGCGGACAGAGCCAGTTCAGCGTGCCGCTGGAACCCGTCTCCACGACACGGCGCATCGAGGACCTGCGCCACCACATCATGGACGCCATCGGCGAACGGCTCACCGTCGCGGACCTCGCCGCGTACGCGCACGTCGGCGAGCGGCAGCTCACCCGGATCTTCAAGGCCGAACTGGGCATGACCCCCAGTGCCTACGTCGAGTCGGTCCGCGTCGAAAGGGCCCGCGGCCAGCTGGAATCCACCGATGCCACGCTCGAACGCATCGCGTCCGCCTGCGGGTTCGGCACGACCGACACCCTCGTGCGGGCGTTCCGCCGACAGCTCGACACCACACCCACCGAGTACCGGCTCCGCTTCCGGTCCGGCTCCGGAGCCCAGGGCCTTCCGTCCGGATCGGGCCGGAGGAACCGGAGCGCCCCGCCCCGTACGGGCTGAGGCGCGTGGCGCACCCCGGGCGCCGTCGCTCCGCTCCCAACGGCGAGGACCCGACGAGCGGTTCGCCCCGCCTACCCGCCCCGCCTACCCGCCCCGCCTTTCCGCCCCGCACGCGGGGCCCCACGGATCAGTCGTCCAGTGAAAGCGCGTTCTTGGCGCGGGCCATCGACGCCTCGCCGGCGGGCCCCCCGGGGTTGTCGTCGACCAGGCCCTGGTTGAGCGTGACGAAGGGGCGCATCCGGCGTTCGTAACGGGAGAACGCGGCGCGGTGGTCGCCGGGCGTCCGGGCGAGGCAGTCGGCCAGCACATGGGCGCCGACGAGCGCCAGGCTGGTGCCCTGCCCGGTGAGCGGGGAGGGGCAGTAGCCGGCGTCCCCGACCAGGGCCACCCTGCCGTGGGACCAGCGGTCCATCCGGATCTGGGCCATGGCGTCGCAGTAGAAGTCGGGCGCCTTCGCGGCTGCCTCGGCCAGACGGGCCCCCTCCCAGCGCAGGGATGCCAGCTTGCCGACGACGAGCTGCCGCAGGGTGGCTTGGTCGCGCAGTTCGCTGGGGAGCGGACCGGACTCGAAACCGAAGGCGATCCTGAGCTCCGTGCTGTCGCGTACGGACATGATGCCGAAGCCCGCCTCGCCGTCCCGCAGCCACACCTGCCAGTCGTCGAGCCCCAGGAAGTTGTCCGCGCTGAACACCGAGAGGTAGCTGCCCAGGTGACGGGCGTAACGCTCCTCGGGGCCGAACACCAGACGCCGTACGGCCGAGTGCAGCCCGTCGGCGCCGATCACCAGGTCGAAGGTGCGGGACGCCCCGTGGACGAAGTCGGCACGCACACCGTCACCGTCCTCCTGGAGCGCGGTGATGCTGTCGCCGAAGAGGTACTCGGCATCCTCGCGCGTGTGCTCATGCACCATCCGCACCAGGTCTTCGCGGAGCAGTTCGATGTCGTCGCTGTCGAGCCGGCCGCTGCTGAGGACCGACTCGGTGGAGCGGTCGATCTCGTGCCCCTCGGGGTCGAGGACCGACATGCCGCGCATCCGGGTACGCACCTCCCGCGCCTGTTCCATCAGGCCCATCCGCCCGATGACATCGAGAGCGACGCCGCGTATGTCCACGGCCTGCCCTCCGGGGCGCGGACCCGGGGCGCGTTCGACGACGGTGGGCGCGAAGCCGTGGTGGTGCAGCCAGTGGGCGAGCACGGTCCCGGCGATTCCGCCGCCGGAGATGAGAACGGTCTGCATGGGAACTCCTTCGATAGGCTGTACCGAACTGAACGTACGACGTACGCGCACCCCCTTCAACCGACCGAACACACCACCTGTACTAGGGCAGTTGGGCTCCCGACGGCATTCCCGCCGCTCCTCTCCGCACTAGTACAGAACAGAAAGGCCGCAGGACGTGACGAAGCCCACAGCCGCATCCGCCGAGCCGCCCTATCTGCGCATCGCCGCCGCGATCCGCCGCCGCATCGCCGATGGCCGGCTCGTGGCCGGGGACCGGGTTCCCTCGACCCGTCAGATCGCCCGGGAGTGGGGCGTCGCGCTCGCCACCGCCACCAAGGCCCTGACCACGCTGCGCCTGGAGGGGCTCGTCGAGACCCGGCCCCGGGCCGGAACGGTCGTCGCCAGAACCCCTCGGCAGGCCGCCGCGCCCCCGGCCCCTCCCTCCCCCGAGCAGGGACCGGGGCAGGGGCAGGAGGCGGGGCAGGATCAGGAGTTGACCCTCGAACGGATCGTCCGCGCGGGCATGGACATCGCGGACTCCGAAGGGCTGTCGGCCCTCTCCATGCGCGGCGTCGCGGCCCGTCTCGGAGTGGCCGCCATGTCGCTCTACCGGTACGTCACCGGCAAGGACGACCTCGTCCTGCTCATGGCCGACGCGGCGTACGGCGAGGAGTCCTATCCCGCCGACGCGCCCGAGGGCTGGCGACCCCGGGTCGAGCTGGGGGCCCGGACCCTCTGGTCCCTGTACTGCAAGCACCCGTGGCTGGCCCAACTCGGTCCCATCTCACGCCCGTTGCCGCTGCCGAACCTCATGGTCCACGGCGAATGGGTACTGAGCGCCCTCGAAGGCCATGGCCTCGACCCCATCAGGCTGTTCGACATCCACATACTGATCTACAGCCACTCCCACGGCCTGGCGGTGCACCTGGAGCGGGAGGCACAGGCCGAGGCGGCCACGGGCCAGTCGGACGAGGAGTGGATCGACAGCCGGGCCCCCGCCCTCCGGCAGCTGGTGGAGTCCGGCCGCTTTCCCGCCTTCACCCGCATCGTCGGAGCCCTCGGCGACGGCTACGACCTGCGTCTCGACGCCCTGTTCGAGTTCGGTCTCACGGCGCTCCTGGACGGTCTGACACCCATCGTCGAGGGCCGGGAGACCGCCGACCGGAAGACCACGGGCCTGTGAACCCCTCCCCGGTCCGCCCCGGGCCCCGGCACCGGATCAGCTGGACGTCGTGCCCGAAACGCACTGGGCGGGGAACCGGCGCGAGGTCGGCAGTGTGGCGGCCGGCAGCGTTGCCGGAGAGCGCACAAGAAGGCGCGGCCGCCTGGTGACAGGATTCCGGCATGAGCGATGTCCGGGAAGTGATCTTCCGCCCCCGTAGAAGAGGTGCCTGGTGGTTCATGGCCGGGCTCGGTGGTGCCGGGGCGTTGCTGGCCGTGGTGCGCGGGGCGTACCGGGGCACGTTCCTGGACGTGTGGCTGGGCGTCGGCGTACTGCTCGCCCTGCTGGGCGTCCTGGCGCTCGGCGTGGTCACCACCCGGGTGAGCGCCGACGCGTACGGCGTGCGCAGCCGCACGCCGCTGCGTCGCCTGAGTGTTCCCTGGAGCGATGTTTCCGGGCTGCGGATCCTCCTGAAGTACGAGGACACCCACCGGATACCGGAGGTCCGGCGGGTCGCCCTGGTGCTCCGCGACGGACGTAGGCGGCCCCTGCCCCTGCCGCGCAGTTGGACGCCGGAGGACGGTGCGGAGTTCGAGGCGGAGCTGGCGGCGCTCCGCGCGCTGCACGTCCGCCACGGGAACCCGGATTCGGACCGCGTCCCCGTCATCTCGCACCGCACCGCCGGACGCCCCGTGACCGGGACGTTGGTCGTGTGCGCGCTGTTGCTGGCGGCCTCGGGGGCTGCCGCGTGGGCCGTGCCGGGCTCCACCGCGTACGCGCGGGCATGGCGGTCGGCCGTTCCGTGCGCGGCGGCCGGGGCGGACGCGGGAGCCGGGGCAGGCGCGGCGTCCGGCAGGGGTGCCACGGAGCGCCAGGACTGTCTGACCACCGTGCCCGCCGTGATCGCGAAGGCCGAGGTCCGCAGGCCCAAGCAGTCCAGTTGGCTGTACTTCGCCGAGGGCCGGCCGCTGGAGCGGCTCGCGGTCTCGCGCGAGGGTGCGCAAGAGTTCGGGCCGGGCGACAGGGTCGAGGTGACGTTCTGGCGGGGCCGGGTGATGAAGGTCGCCGGGGCGCACCACGTGTGGCGTGAGCATGTCTCCGCCGCCGGGGAGATGGCCGTTCTCGCGGCCGCTCTGGCCCTGGTCGCGGGCTACCCCGGCGCCCGGGTGCTGCTGCGTCTGCGCGGGCGTCGGCTGCCCGACGACGAGGTGCTCCCGTCGGCGCTTCCGTTCGCGGGCGCGCTCGTCGGTACGGCCCTGTGGCTGCTGCCGTTCTGCTACCGCCACCCCACGGACCCGTTCACCTCTCCGGCAACGGTCGCCTGGGCGGCCGCGGGCACGGTGGCCACGCTGGGGCTGTTCGCCCTGGCCTGGCGGGCCACCCGGGTGCGTACGCCCCGGGCGGTGGCGGAGTCCGCCGGGCGGCGGGGGGAGACGGAGGCGGCAGAAGAGGTGTTCGTGGCCGCCCGTTTCCTGGAACAGACCGACTACAACCCGCACTTCTTCGGCACCCACATCGTCCTCGGCGACGGCCCGCCCGCGGTGACTCCGCACTCCGGCCCCGGCCGATACGCGGCGAGACCGATCCCGGTGGAGCGGCTGACCGTCACGGGCGTACGGCGGGTCCGGGGCAGCGACGGCGAGGCCGTCCCCGGCGGCTGGCACATCGCCGAACTCGACGACGCGGGCAGCCCGGTCCGCCTCGCGGCCGCCCCGGCCGACCTGACCCGCATCATCCGCGAGCTGCGCCCGGCGGCGGGGTGAGCCGCGGCCCGGGGCCCACCGCCGGCCGGGGCTGACGAGCGCACGTCAGCGGTACGTCAGCCGGACGTCAGTGGAACGACAGTGGCGGGGCCGAAGCTTGCGGGCAGACCAACTGCCGTACCCGGCAACGTGGTCGAGCCGACCGCGTCGTACGAAATGGCCCCGGGCCCCGCACGCGCAGCAGCGTCGGCACACGGACAGCAGCGCCCCGGTCACTCCCCCGTGCCGGGGCGCTGCGATGTCATGAGCGGTGCGGGGTACGCCGTTTCGGCCTGCGGTGTCGACGCGTGCGCGGGCGACCGGGCATGTCCTGGCTCCTCATGGGCCGTTCGCGGCCTCGGGTCGTGCTCCGAAGGCACGCACGCCGGACAACGGCCGGGGCGTACGCGAAGAGGCGCGGGCGCAGAGCCGTACGCGCAGAGCCGTACGGGGCGCATGGGGCGGTGCGGTGCGCGGCCGGAGCGAAACCCGGTTTCCATGGCGGGGCCCTCGCGTTAGCGTGCGCCGCATGACCGAAGCCGATCTTCCGCCGCGTCTGACCGGGCTCACCTTCCACGGCCCCCTTTCCGAGGCTCGGGCCACCCGCATCGTCGACCGGCTCCGCCGGGCCGCCCCGGCGCGGGTCCTGGACATCGGCTGCGGCTGGGGCGAGCTGATGCTCCGGGTCCTCGACGCGGTGCCGGGGGCGACCGGCACGGGGATCGATCTCAACGCCGAGGACCTCGCCCGGGGGCGCGCGAATGCCGAGGCCCGTGGGCTGACCGGGCGCGTGGAGTTCGTCGAGGGGTCCGCACAGGAGGCGTCGCACCGAAGCGCCGACCTCGTCCTGTGTCTCGGGGCCAGTCACGCCCTCAGCGACGCGGAGCCGCCCGAGCACAGTGCCGCCGCCCTGCGCGCGCTGCGCGGGATGGTCGCGCCCGGAGGGCGGGTCCTGCTCGCCGAGGGCTTCTGGCAGCGCTCCCCCACCTCCGCCGAACTGGCCGCGATGTGGCCGGATGCGCGTGCCGACGAGTTCCATGACCTGGCCGGACTCGTGGACGTCGCGATCTCGGCCGGGTTCCGTCCGCTCCGGATCGAGACGGCCGACGGCGACGAGTGGGAGGACTTCGAGTCCGGCTATCAGGCGGACGCGGAGGAGTGGCTGGCCGCCCATCCGGACCACCCGCTGGCGCGGGAGACGCGCGAGCGCGTCGACCGGCACCGGTCGAGCTGGCTGCGGGGCTACCGCGGAGTGCTCGGCATGGCCTACCTCACGCTGGTCCCGGTGGGCTGACCCGGCCGGACGCGATCGCCCCGGCCTGCTCCCTCCTCGGTGGCCGGGCGGTCGTGCTACGCGGCGAAGCCGATGTTGGTGACGTACTCGTACTGGCCCCACTGCGAGCCGAGGTCGACGATGACGTCCTCCCAGGAGTCGTCCAGGCCCTGCTGGTCGCCGGTCTCCCAGGCCTCGACGATGCGGTCCCAGCGGCGGACGTTCATCGTGCGGTACTCCACCATCCGCTGGAGCGGGCGCGGCACCTGCGACTGGTTCAGCGGATGGATCTCGACGCGGGTGCCCCCGCCCGCGTTCAGGCGGCGCAGCAGATGGCGGGCGACGTTGTGGCGGCGCACCTGGCGGTAGGCGGCGTCGATGCGGGCCAGGTTGGCGTGGGACGGCCGGCGCTTCTCCTCCAGCCACGCCTTCAGCGTGCGGTCGGTCACGGTCAGCCCGGCGTCCCTGGCCGCCCTGCGGCTGTGTTCCGTCCTGGTCAGGTAGTGCAGGCGTGCCATCAGGCCACGCCGTACGGTCACCGGGGTGACGATGCCGCCCGACAGCTCGTCGAGCTTGCGGGCGACGGCGTCGCTGCCCTTGATGCCCCGGGCGCCGAACTTCCCGAAGTCGATGGTCCTCTCGGGCATCTACTCGTCCTCCCCCGCCAGGTCCTCGGTGTCGTCGCTGCCCGCAGTGTAGGTGTCCTTCGTCTTGACCTCGGTCACGCCCCGGCCCTCGGGGAAGACGCGGTGCCAGTCGCCGATGACGTGCAGCTCGTCGGTGCCCATAGCGCGTACGACGGTCAGGCCCTCGTCGTGGGCCTTGAGCGCTTTCATCCAGAGGTTGGCGAACGCCTGGCTGCGGATGATGTGCATCCAGTCCGGGCGGTAGAGCTCCCGGTTGTAGTTGGACTCCCCCATCGTGGAGACGAACTTCGAGTACATCGCCTTCACGTACTCCAGCGTCACCTCGTCGTCCTCGGCGATGGCCGTGTCCCGGGCGTCCTTGAGTGCGACCCGGAACTTCTCCAGCAGGTTCTCCGTCGCACCAGACGTGAAGGACTCGTGGATCTCCGGCGGTGCGCACAGGGCGTGCTTCGGGCCGGAGAGGCGCAGCAGGAGGCGCAGCGTCGGTTCGGTGACCCAGAGCGGGCCGGGCTCGTCGCGGTTGCCGATCGGATTGGGCAGCACCGCCTCGTGTTCCCACGCGGGCGGGGTGATCAGGTGGACACCGGCGCGGCGGCGGTCGTGGGCGAAGCCGGTGGTGTGTTCCAGCTGGCCGAGCGGGAGGTGGGTCTTCAGGGCGGAGAGGTAGGCGCCGTTGATGTCGAGCGCGGTCACCTCGTGGCGGCCCGGCGGCAGTTCGTGGCGGGTCCACTTCGGGCGTGCCTCCCAGATCCGGTCCGCGCCCTTGGCGGTCTGCTTGCGCAGGATGTCCGGGATCCACGGGTGCGCGACGATGTCGTACCGCGCTCCCTTGCGGGTCTCGTCCAGCAGCCGCATCGCGTCCGGGATCGCCCGCTTCAGCAGCGCCGCGAGGGCCGCGTCGACATCGCCCCGGTGCTCGGCGAGCGCCGCCCGGACCGTCCGCCCGATCAGGTCGCCCGGACCGGACCGCTCCTGGAACGCGCGCTTGGCCGGGCTCCGGGCGGGCCGTGGGGTGCCGGGCCCGGTCGGGTGGGCGGGCCGCGTGCCGGTGTCGGTCCCGACAGGGTCGGCGGCGGCAGCGGGAGCGGGTCGGCAGTCGGCCGGGTCCAGGTGCTGGGCGAAGCCCGCCACCCGGTGCTCGGCCGGTGATCCGCACAACACGCACGGCTCGGGGGTGGTGAGGGACTCCACGTCGTCCCCGGTGTCGTACGCCCCGGACACCGGCGGCGGTGTGGAGTCGTCGGCCCCGGCGGGCTCCGCCGGTTCCTCGGGCGCCGTCGATTCGACGGGCTCCTCGGGCGCCGCGTCCTGTTCCGCCCCGCTGCCGAACTTGGCGGCGAGTCCCTCCAGCAGATACGCGTACTTGGTACGGATCTCGTCCGCCGGGTCGCGGCCGTTCTCCCATCCGCCGACCGTGCCGGGGCTCACGCCGAGCGTGCGGGCCACCTGGGCCTTGGAGAGCCTGGCCCGCTCCCTCAGCTCCCGGCGGACGTCCGGCGGCGGAAGCTCGGCCTGCGGGCCGACGGCCGCGAGCAGTGCGTCGATGGCGTCGAAGTCACTCATCGGAGCGCTCCCTTCGCGGCGATGGCGGTGTCATGAGGTGCCATGGGGGCCGTCAGATGTACGAGACGGGGTTGCGGGACAGATGCGGGCTGCTGGTCGGGCGGCCGACGCGCGGGTCGGCACGGAGGAGTTCGCCTTCGAGGGCGTAACGGTCACCGTGCTTGGAGATCCCGATGATCCTCGCGACCGCGAGGACCGTGCCTTCGGTGTTGATGATCTGCACCTCGTCCTGCGACAGGGCCCGGTCGGCGTTGAACTTCCAGATGCCCCGTCCGGCCTCCCACGCCTCGTCCTCGCTCATGCCCCGGCGCCAGCCCAGGGTGGTCCGCATCAGACGGTCGTCCGGGTGTGCCGCGCGCTCGGGGCCGATCTGGATCTGTAGCACCCGTCCGCCCCCTGATGAATACTGTTCAACTTGTTGGAAAGTTACCATGCACGCCGTCTGAGTGGGGCGGGACGGGCGGTGGTGGACGCTTCGGCGCGTCATGAAGGAGCCGGGCCGGGGGGGGGGGCCCGCCGCGGCCGCCCCCGCCGCCCGGCCCCGCCGCCCCCGCCGCCAGCCCACCCACCACCGCCCCGCCCCCCCCCCCCACCCCCCCCCCCACCCCCCACC
>NZ_JBHVJA010000013.1:165532-296898 GCF_042799335.1 Streptomyces sp. NPDC057697
CATCCTGAACACTCCTTGGTCTTGCTCGATGGTTCCGTGGGGGGCTCTCCGTCGCGGCGGCGGCGCCCCCCGCGGCCCCCCCCCGCCCCCCCCCCCGGCGCCCGCACCCCCCCGGGCGCCGCCCCCCCCCCCCCCCCCCGGAGAAACTCTCGCCATGACCGACGCATCCAGAGCAGTCCTCGAAGGCGGCCCCGACGACCTCCCCGACCGGATCGTCCCGCTCGACGCACCCGGGTCCGACATCAAGGTCCCGTTCCGTGGCGGGTACGAACACTTCAGGGCCACGGCACGCCACCAGGAAACGGCCGAGGGGAAGCTGCCCGTCTACGAATGGTGGGAGCGCACCGAAGTCCCCGGGTGACCGGGCCCCGCCCTGCGGCGTCCGAGGATCCGCGACCGATGCGCCGCACAGCCGTTCGGGCCCCATCTCCCCCGCCCCGCACGGCTGTTGCAAGACAGTGACAAAGCCCCGATGAACGGCGTCGTCCGTTGTGTCGTCGTTCTCAGTGAGTGCACCAATCGACATGTAGGCGTCCTTTGGTGCGAAAGGTTGTTCTCACGATCGAAAGGGGCAGATCTGTGATGATCTCGAATCGGCGCTCCCTGCGCATGACCGTCGTCGGTGTCCTCGGCGCGGCCTCCCTCGCTCTCACGGGCACGGCGATGGCGGCCACCCCGGCCGCGCACACCGCGTCCCCGGCCGTCGCACCGCAGGCCGTACCCGCCAAGGCGAGCATCACGGCCAAGGCGTCGGTCTCCTCCGTCAAGGCCTGGCAGCTCTTCCGCGTCACGGGCCGGACCACCGGTCTCGCGGCGGGCAGCAAGGTGACCCTCCAGCAGAAGCAGCAGGGCAAGTGGGTCAGCCTGCCCGCGTCCACGAACACGCTGCGGGACGGCTCCTACTCGCTCGGCGTCAAGCTCGGGCTGAAGGGCAAGAACGACCTGCGCATGGTCAGCGGCACCACGGCCTCGCCGGTCTTCCACGTCACGGTCCTCTGATGTGCCTCGCTGCGGCGGCGGGCCTCCGGGGGCGCCGCCGCAGCGACGGAGAGCCCCCCACGGAACCATCGAGCAAGACCAAGGAGTGTTCAGGATGCGCATGACCCGAAAGCTCGCCGTCGCCGTCGCCGCCACCGCGCTGATCACGGGGGCCGCCGGTGCGGCCGCCGCGCAGGCGTCGCCCGCGGCGGCCGACGGCTCCGCCCCCTCGGCCTGCCGGCCCGCCAACCACCTCGCGAAGATCACCCAGGGGCCCGCCAGCAGCGGGCACAGCCACTTCCGCGTGACGCTGACGGCGCCGCGCGGGTACTCCTCGTGCAAGCTGGCCGGTTCGCCCACCGACGTGCGGTTCTCGAACCACGGCTCGGACGTCGGGGTCGTCCCCGGCCACTACGGCGACCAGACCACCGTGGTGACCTTCGGTCCGGGGCATCCGGTCCACTTCGACATCCAGGTTCCCAACAACGCACACGGCATCGCCGCGCAGGAGGCGTCGTTCACCCTGCGGGCCCCGGGCGGCGAGATCCCCGGCACCTCCTTCGCCGACGGCAAGCTGACCGTCGCCGCCGGCACCCTCATCGGCCCGGTCGAGCGCGGGGCGTCCTGACGCCCTCCCGCGCCCCGGTACGCCCCTGAGGGGGTGCCGGGGCGGCGGGGCTCCTGACAGAACGCCACCCGCGCGGCCGGCCGGGAGGCCGCAGGGTCCGCCCGGCACGGCGCCGGGGGTGGTGCGGTGGCCGAAGCCCCGCCTCCCGTACCTGGATCCGCGCGGCCGGTGGTGGCCCGCCCGGCCGCCACCGCGCCGGTACGCGCGTACGGCTCACGGCGAGCGGGGCGCGGCCGGAACCGGTCAGCGGCCCGCGCCGAACCAGGTGGTCAGCGCCTTCTCCAGCAGCGTGTGGTCCGGTTCGGCGGCCGCCGGGGCGGACCAGGCGACGATGCCGTCCGGGCGTACCAGCAGCGCGGCGACGCCACGGTGCGCCTCCTGCTCCGCCGGGCCGGCCGTCACCAGGTCGACCCGGTCCGCCCAGGCGGCGGCCGGTCCGGCACCGGGCGCGACGAGAATCCCCCGGCCGCCCGCCGCCCGCTCCGACAGCGAGGAGCCGTCGGCGAGCCGGAGATCCGGGACCGGACACCCCAGCAACGGCATCGCCTCCTCGGGAACACCGGTCGCGTACGGCATCTCGTGCCGGACGTCGAGACCGCCCAGCATCCGCCCGAAGAACGCGTTGGCCCCGTCCACCTCGTCCAGCAGTTCGCCCACCAGATCGCGCAGGGCGCCCACATGCGGGCCCGGCCGCATCAGGGCCACCTGGGCACGGGTGTTGGCCAGGACCCGGGCACCGACCGGGTGGCGCTCGGAGGTGTACGTGTCGAGCAGCCCCTCGGGGGCGCGGCCGACGACGGTGGCCGCCAGCTTCCAGCCCAGGTTGACCGCGTCCATCAGCCCGAGGTTGAGACCCTGCCCGCCGAACGGCGAGTGCACATGTGCCGCGTCCCCCGCCAACAGCACGCGGCCGCTGCGGTATGCGGTCGCCTGGCGGGCGTGGTCGGTGAAACGCGTCGCCGAGCTCACCGCCGTGACCACGACGTCCGTGCCCGAGACATGGCGCGCGGCCGCCTGGACCTCGTCGAGGGTGACCGGTGCGTCGCGGTCGGCGGGCGGCCCGTCGAACCGTGCCAGGAAGAGCCGGCCGGGTGTCGGCCCGTAGGCCATCATGCCGTTCTCGGTGCGGCGCCAGCCGTGCGGGAGCAGCACATCGGGGTCGGCGTACTCGGCGACCACCTGATGCCCCGTCATGGTCGGATCGGTGCCGGGGAACTCGAAGCCGCCGAGCTTGCGCACCAGGCTGCGGCCGCCGTCGCAGCCCACCAGCCAGCGCCCCCGCAGGGTCCCCGGCCCTCCGGCCCCGTCGGTCTCCACGTCGACGCCCTCGGCGTCCTGGGCGAGCCCGGTGACGGTGAGGCCGCGGGCGATCCGGACCTCCGGGGCGCCTTCCAGCGCCTCCCCCAGGAGGACTTCCAGCGCCTGCTGCCCGATCAGCGTGGTGGCCCGCTTGCTCTCCTCGCGCTTGGACGCGTCGATGCGCCAGATGCCGGCGAAGTGCCCCTTCCCGCCGAAGGGCGCCTCCTTGTTCATCACCGCGGCGACCTCGACGGGCGAGGCCCCGGTCTCCTCCAAGGCCCGCATCCTCGCGTCGATCTCGGGCATCTTGGCACGGAAGTTGCCGAGCACCTGGGCCACGGCTTGCAGCGAGGCCGCCTCCAGGGCGGGCCCCAGCCCCCTGCGGCACAGCGCCTCCGTGGCGAGCGGTCCGATCGCCCCGGCCTTGACCGTCCGGTCGATCTCCGTATTGCGCTCCAGGACCACGCAGGAGACCCCGGCGATGCTCAGCTCATGGGCGAGCATCAGGCCCGTCGGGCCCGCCCCCGCGATCAGTACGTCGGCGTCGAATTCCTTGCAGGTGCGATGAGTTGTCATGGGAAGGAGTATGCGACAAAACTTTTAGCGACTACAACCTTTGAGTGGAATCCACTTTTCTCGTACTGTGGGCGCATGGCAGACGGACAGACCGAAACACCTCCACCGGGACGACGGGAACGCAAGAAGCGGGAGCTGCGGAACCACATCTCGGGCGTCGCGACGAGGCTCTTCCTGGAACGCGGCTTCGAGGGCGTCACGGTGGCCGAGATCGCCGAAACCGCCGATGTGTCGACGATGACGGTCTTCAACCACTTCCCGCGCAAGGAGGACCTCTTCCTGGACCGGGGCCCGGAGATCACCGAGCTGCTCACCACGGCGGTCCGCGACCGCGAACGGGGCGAGTCGCCGCTGGCCGCCCTGCGCCGCACGATCCTGCGGCTGATCGACGAACGGCATCCGCTGAGCGGCCTGGTCGACGGCATGGGCCACTTCCTGCGCGTGGTGCTGGACAGCCCGGCACTGAGCTCCCGCTGGCGCGAGATGAACGAGGAGGCGGCCGCCGCGCTGGCCGAGACCCTGGCCCTGGCCGCGGGCCGTCCGCCGCACGACCCGGAGGCGCGCTACACGGCGGCGACGGTACAGACCATCCGCGACATCCTCTTCCGGGAGGCGGCACGGCGCACCTCCACGGGGGAGACGGCGGAGGCCGTCCACGCCGACCTGCGCGCGCTCGCCGATCGGCTCTTCGACGCCCTGGAGCGGGGGGTCGGCACGGACTGAGGCCGGCGACGGGGCCCCTCCCGGGCTCCTTCCCGGGCCCGAGGCCGAGGCTCCTTTCCGGGCTCCTTTCCGGGCTCCTTTCCGGACGGCGCCGGACGGCGCCCGTCGGCGCTGAACGGCGCTGAACGGCGCGTCGGGCCGGGCCGGTTGCGCCGACCACCGCCCAGACGCCCGTGGACCGAAGTGCGGCGGCGGGGCCTCATCGGCGGTTCGTGGCCGACGAGGTTCCGAAACGTACGCCCGGGTACATCTGCGGACCGGACATGGTCTTGCGGGATGAAATCCGCGATACCACCACCTCGGCGCCAGAAGGGGATACGTTCGGCGTTCGCCCCGGGACGGCACCCGCGGCGGCGGCCGGTCGGGGACGCCTCCCCCCGGCGCCGGGCGCGGTGGCGCCGGGTGTGGGGGGCCGGAGCCCTGCTCGGTGCCCTGGTCCTGCTGGTCGCGGGAGGTGGCTTCGCGGCGTCCGTGCCGGAGAGCATCGCCACGGTCCGGGAATTCCGCGTGGCCGCACCGTGCACGGACCGGGCGGCGCGGACCGGCTGCCTCCGGACGTACACCGCCACGGTCCGGAGCACGGAACGCACCGGCGGCAGGAGCCCGAGGCACGAGGTGGGGCTCGACGGCCCGCCGGACGTCCCGTGGGTGATGGAGATGGGGTCGGACGAGCCGCTGTTCAAGCGGCTGAGGGCGGGGGACGAGGTCACCGTCACCCTGTGGCGCGACCATGCCACCGCCCTCGAACACGACGGCGTGAGACAGCACTCCACCGACAGCCCCGAGAGCGATCCCGAGTGGCAGGCGGGACTGGCCGTGGCCTGCCTGGTGTTCGGCTGCTACCTCCTCTTCCTGGGGGGCTTCCTGCTCGCCCGCGCCCGGGAAGTCGCCGCGCACGGACTGCCGCGCGGCATCCGGTTCTTCGGTACGTACGCGCCGTGGGCGGCGCTCGCCGTGATTCCGGCAGGCATCGCGGGCGCCTTCGCCTCGTCGGGCCGGGGCCATGAGAACCGGGGGTGGCTCGTCCTGGTGGCCGTCTGGACCGCACTGCTGCCCGCCGTGTACGCCGGGGTGCGGTGGCGCGAGGCGCGGGGACGGCATGCCGCGCGCGGATCGGCTGTACGGCCCTCGGGCGATCTGACGCGGAATCACCTGACGCCCGATCGATCCGAATCGATCGGACGTGGAACGATCCGGGGCGGAACGATCCGGCGCGGAACGATACGGGGCAGAACGATACGGGGCAGAACCCGGTGTTCCGGGCTCCGTATCCCACCGCGCCGACGGAGACCGCCGCCGTCACCGCACGCCGCACGCCGCACGCCGCACGCCGCACGCCGCACGCCGCACGCCGCAGCGAGACCGAACGGCCGGACACCACATCTGCGCCACCTGGCACCACCTGGCGCCATCGTGGCATCGACATGACGCCACCGCGAGCCAAACCCGCGCCCGTACGGCGCCAGGCCGCGCCACCACATCCAAGAATCCCCAGGTCAGAGGCGCATGCGCCAAAGCGGAGCCAGAATGGCTCGCCATGGCGCCATTCATGTGCCATCATGGCGTCATGGACCTCACGCCCTACGTCGACAACCTCCGACACGAACTCGCCGTCGCGGCGGACGCCGGCGGTGAAGAAGCCCGCGCCCTGGCCGAGCGGCTCACCGCCCCCCTGGAGTCCGCCACCCGGCTCACCCTGCTCAACGCACTGTCCGCCGCCATGGGCGAGGTCACCCGGGAGCTCGCGCCCGGTTCGGTCGACGTACGGCTGCGCGGGCTCGACCCCGAGTTCGTGGTGACGCCCGCGCCCGCACCCGAACCGTTCCAGGAGACACCGGCCCCGTACGCGGCTCCCGCCGCCGCGGCCGCGCCGCCACCGCCGCCCGTGGACAGCGACGACGGCGCGATGGCGCGGATCAACTTCCGCCTCCCCGCACACCTCAAGGGCCGCGCCGAGAACACCGCGGCGGCGGAGGGCCTGTCGGTCAACGCCTGGCTGGTACGGGCCGTGTCCAACGCCCTCGACGGCGGGGAGCGTGTGAGCCCGCCCGGCCGCGGCAAGGACTCGGGCGGCCGGGGCTTCACCGGCTGGGTCCGCTAGCACGCGGCCGTAGCGGAACCTGCCCGGACCCCACCTCTTTCACCGGCGGATCCCCGATCCGGCCGACGTCATTCATCACCCGCCTCACCAGCGGGATCACCCACCCGAGCCAAGAGAACGGGACAGCCATGCCTTCTTTCGACACCCCCGAACCGATCTCCGCCACCTTCGAGCTGGAGGCCGGCACCGCCCGCATCACCGCGGGCAAGCGCACCGACACGGTCGTGGAGGTGCTGCCGCGCAACGGTTCCGACGACAACGACGTACGCGCCGTACAGCAGACCCAGGTCACCTGCTCGGGCGGTCGGCTCACGGTCAGGACCCCCAAGAAGCGGTCCCTGTTCGGCAAGCCGGGCGCCATCGAGGTGAGCGTCGAACTGCCCGCGGGATCGGATGTCCGGGGCACCTCGGCCATGGGCAACTTCCTCTGCGAGGGCCCTCTCGGGGAGGTCACGCTCAAGACCTCGCTCGGCGACCTCCAGGTGGAAGAGGCGGCGGGCGCCGACCTCAGGACCGACCACGGCGACATCCGCCTGACCCGCTCGACCGGCGACGTCGAGGCGATCGGCGCGGGCCGGATCGACATCGGCGAGGTCACCGGTGCGGCGACCGTCAAGAACGGCAACGGCGCGACCGGGATCGGCGAGGTCACCGGGCAGCTGAAGACCAACGCGGCCAATGGCGACACCTCCGTGGGCGTCGCACACGGCAGCGTCACCGCCAAGTCCGCCAACGGCCGGATCGAGATCGGCGTCGCCCACGCCGGGGTCGACGCGATGTCCTCCAACGGCCGCATCCAGGTCGGCGACGTGACCCGTGGCCGCGTCACCCTGCGCACCTCGGTCGGCGACCTCGAAGTCGGCATCCGCCGGGGCACCGCGGCCTGGCTCGACCTGAACGCCAAGTACGGCACGGTCCGCAGCTCGCTCGACTCCTCCGCCGGCCCCGCGGACTCCGACGAGACCGCCGAGGTGCACGCGCGGACCTCGGTCGGCGACATCATCATCCGCCGTGCCTGACCCGCACACCCGAATCCCCGGACCCGGAACTCCCCAGCCCCGAAAGGAAAGCGGCATGACTGCTGCCGGGACATCCACGCCGGTCGCCGAGGGCGCCACGGCGTCGGCGATCACCGCCACCGGACTGCGCAAGTCCTACGGCGACAAGCTCGTGCTCGACGGCATCGACCTGAACATCGCCGAGGGCACCGTCTTCGCCCTGCTCGGGCCCAACGGCGCGGGCAAGACCACCACGGTGGAGATCCTCTCCACACTCATCGCCGCCGACGCGGGCGAGGCCCGGGTGGCGGGCCACGATCTCACCCGGGCCGCCGACGCGGTGCGCTCCTCGATCGGCGTCACCGGCCAGTTCTCGGCCGTCGACGGCCTGCTGACCGCCGAGGAGAACCTGCTCCTGATGGCGGATCTGCACCATCTCGACCGGGACGAGGGCAGGCGGCGGGCCACCGAACTCCTGCACCGCTTCGACCTCTTCGAGGTGGCGGGCAAGACCACCACCACCTTCTCCGGCGGCATGCGGCGCAAGCTGGACCTGGCCATGACCCTGATCGGCAATCCGCGGGTCATCTTCCTCGACGAGCCCACCACCGGACTCGACCCGCGCAGCCGGCGCACCATGTGGGACATCATCCGTGGCCTTGTCACCGACGACGGCGTGACCATCTTCCTGACCACCCAGTACCTCGACGAGGCCGACCAGCTCGCCGATCGCATAGCCGTACTGGACCACGGCAGCCTGATCGCCGAGGGCACCCCCGACGAGCTGAAGCAGCGCATCCCCGGCGGCCACATCCGGGTCCGCTTCGCCGACGCCAGGAGCCTGGACGCCGCCGCGGACGTCTTCGGCATCGCCGCCCGCGACGAGGAGTCCCTCACCCTGCGCATCCCCGGCGACGGTTCCCTCCCCGGTGTGCGGGCCGTGCTCGACACCCTGGAGGCCACCGCCGTCCGGGCCGAGTCGCTCACCGTGCACACCCCCGACCTCGACGACGTCTTCCTGACCCTCACCGGCCGGCCCCGTACCGCCGCATCCTCCAAGGAGAACGTCTGATGGCCACCATGTCCTATGCCGCCAGGGACTCCAGGACGATGCTGCGGCGCAACCTCAAGAAGGCCCTGCGCTACCCGTCGCTGACGCTCACCGTGGTCATCATGCCGATCATGATGCTGCTGCTCTTCAACTACGCCTTCGGCACCGCCCTGGGCACCGGCATCAGCCAACTGCCCACCGGCAGCGGCGAGTACATCGACTACCTGGCACCCGGCATCATCCTGATGGCCGCCACCTCCGGCGCCCTGACCAGCGCGATCAGTGTGTGCGTCGACAAGACCGAGGGCATCGTCAACCGCTTCCGCACGATGCCGATCTCCCAGGCCTCGTTCCTCACCGGCCATGTCGTGGCCGGTGTCATCCAGACCATGGCGAGCATCGCACTCGTCATCGGCGCGGCCCTCCTGATGGGTTTCCGTCCCAGCGCGACGCCCGTCGAATGGCTCGCGGCCATGGGCCTGCTCACCCTGCTCACCTTCGCGCTCACCTGGCTCTCGGCGGGCATCGGCCTGGTCGCCAAGACCGTGGAGAGCGCCAGCAACATCCCGATGCCGCTGACGTTCCTGCCGTTCCTCGGCAGCGCCGTCGTGCCGACGGACTCCATGCCCACCGGGCTGCGCTGGTTCGCCGAGTACCAGCCCTTCACCCCGATCATCGAGACCCTGCGCGGCCTGTGGCTCGGCACCGGGATCGGCTCCAGCGCGGTCATCGGCCTCGCGTGGTGCGTGGGGCTCTCCCTGGTCGGCTACGTATGGGCACGCCGCACCTTCAAGACCGGCGCCCAGCGGTAGCTCCCGCGCCCCGGGGCCGGGCGACGACTCCCCCGGCCCCGTCAGGGCACTCCACCGATTCGTCCCGCCACACCCCGCCCACTGTCACCACGGTCACGGAGGCCCCCATGTCGTACGACCCGACGGCCGCAGCCACCACCGCCGACGGCACCGCCCCGGACAGCACCACCGCCGACGTACTGCCCGCCCTGCCCACCGATCGGCGCACCGGCTGCCCCTTCGACCCGCCCGCCGGGCTCACCGCCCCGAACGACCCTCCGGTGCGCCGCCTGCGCTACGCCGACGGGCACGTGGGCCGGCTGGTCACCGGCCATGCCGCGGCCCGCGCGGTCCTGGCCGACCCGCGGTTCAGCTCCCGCTACGAACTCCTGCACCTGCCGATGCCGATCGCGGGCGTGTCCGGGGATCTGCCTCCGGCGCCGGTCGGCGACATCATCGGCCTCGACGCCCCCGAGCACACCCGCTACCGGCGCCTGCTCACCGGCAGGTTCACCGTCCGCCGGATGCGTCGGCTCACCGAGCGCGCCGAGCGACTGACCGCCGAGTGCCTGGACGCCATGGAGCAGGCCGGACCCGCCGTCGACCTGGTGGAGGCGTTCGCCCGGCCCGTCCCCGCGCTGATGATCTGCGAGCTGCTCGGCGTGCCGTACACCGACCGGGAGCGGTTCCAGAGCCATGTGGCGGTCCTCTTCGACCAGACGGTGGCCGAAGGGCCGAAGGGCGAGGCGTACACGGCGCTGCTCCAGTACCTGGAGGAGCTGGTCCTCGCCAAGCGCGCGGAGCCCACCGACGATCTGCTCAGCGATCTGACCACCGCCGACCTCACCGACGGGGAACTGGCCGGAATCGGCGGGCTGCTCCTCGCCGCCGGGCTCGACACCACCATGAACATGCTCAGCCTCGGTGTCTTCGCGCTGCTCGGCAACCCCGGCCAACTGGACGCCCTGCGCGCCGATCCGGGCCTCGCCGGGCAGACCGTGGAGGAGCTGCTGCGCTACCTGAGCGTGGCCGACCCGCTGCTGCGGTCGGCGCTGGAGGACGTCGAGGTGGAGGGCGAGCTGATCAGGGCGGGCGAGACGGTGACCGTCTCCGTGCAGGCCGCCAACCGTGACCCGCGCAGGTTCCCCGACCCCGACCGGCTCGACGTCCACCGCCGGGCCACCGGGCATCTGGCCTTCGGCCACGGCGCGCACCAGTGCCTGGGACAGCAGCTCGCCCGGGTCGAGATGGCCGTCGCCCTCCCGGCGCTCTTCGCCCGCTTCCCCACTTTGCGTCTCGCGGTGCCACCGGAAGAAGTGCCCCTGCGCGACCGCTCCAACATCTACGGTGTGATCAGTCTGCCCGTCACCTGGGACAAGGAGTAGCCCATGAGCGACCCACAGGATCCGCTGCGTCTCGGCATCGACCGTGACCTCTGCGCCGGTGCCGGAATGTGTGCCCTGACCGCTCCCGAGGTCTTCGACCAGGACGACGAGGAGGGTCTGGTGGTGCTTCTGCACCCCGCGCCTGCCCCGGAGCACCGGGCCGCCGCCCGGCTGGCCGTCGGCCTCTGCCCCGCCGGGGCCATAGCCGTCGACTCCACGGACTCGTAGCGGCCGTGGCACCGCCCGGACCGAGAGCCCCGCACCGCGCACCGGTGCGGGGCTCTCGCGGGTACGGGGCAGGGGCCGGACGGGACCGTCAGCCGCCCAGCACCACCGTCCGGGACGGTGCCGCCCCGGGCAGGACGATCCGCGAGGCACCGCTCCTGCGGTACTCCTGCGGGCTGACGCCCCGCACCCTCTTGAACGCCGAACTCAGCGCGAACGCACTGCTGTAGCCGACCTGGCGCGCCGCGGTGGCCACCGTGGCGTCCGGTTCGCGCAGCAGGTCGGCGGCCAGGGCGATGCGCAGCCCGGCCAGATAGGTCATCGGCGGCTCCCCCACCACCTCGGCGAAGCGGCGGGCCAGACCCGCCCGGGAGACACCGACCTCGCGGGCCAGCGACTCCACCGTCCAGCCGTGGGCCGGGCGTTCGTGCAGGAGGCGTAGCGCGGGTCCCACCGTGGCGTCGGACCGGGCGCGGTACCAGGTCGGCGCACCGGCGTCCGGCTCGGCGAGCCAGGTGCGCAGCACACTGACGAAGAGCAGGTCGAGCAGGCGGTCGAGGACCAGCTCCTGGCCCGGCTCGTCGCGGTCGATCTCCTCGGCCAGCAGCGGTACGAGCGGGCTGTCGTCGAGGGCGGCGGGCCGTACCAGGAGGGTGGGCAGGGCGCCCAGCAGACGGCGGCCGATCTCGCCGGGCGCCTGGTAGGTGCCGCTGAGCATGACGGACGAGCCCCGGCCGATCGGGTCCCCCCAGGTGCGCACCCCCAGGGCCATGCTGTCGGTGACGTCCTCGCCCTCGCCGGTGCTGCACCGCTGGTCCGGGCCCACGGTGACCTGGACGGGGGTGTCCCGCGCGTCGGCGACCGTGTACGGGTCGGGGCCGCGCAGCACGGCCACGTCGCCGGGGCCGATGCGGACCGGGACACCGCCGTCCGGCATCACCCAGGCGTGGCCGTGGACCATGGTGGCCAGGGAGATCGGGGCGCGGTCCTCGACGCGGAGCGACCAGGGCGGGTTGAAGACGGACTTGAGCAGGAAGGCGCCGCGCGCCTTGGGCCCGTCCAGGAGCCCGGTGAGCACGTCCATGTGAGGTTCCCCGTTCGGCTTGAGGGTGCGGTCGTCCGGGTCGCATCCGCACCAGAGAATCCCAGATGTTCCCGGACGCCGCTCCCGGTCTCCCCCGGCGCCGTCGTCGTCAGACGTTCCAGACGCCGGTGGCGGCGGCCTCCTTCGCGTAGTCGGAGAAGTCGCGCGGCTCACGGCCGAGGACCTCCCGCACGCCGTGGGCGACCCCGGCGTTGCGCCCGTCGAGGATCAGGCCGAGCAGCTCGGCGAACTCGACCGGCAGCCCGTTCTCCCGCAGGAAGTCCCGGTAGTCGTCGAGGGAGACCGGGATGTAGGCGATCTCCCGGCCGGTGGCCTTCGACAGTTCGGCGGTCGCCTCGCGGAAGCTGAGCGACCGGGGTCCGGTCAGCTCGTAGGTCCTGCCGATGTGCCGGTCGTCGGTGAGGGCCTCGACGACGACGTCCGCGATGTCGTCGGCGTCGACGAACGGCTCCACCGCGTCGGCCGTCGGCAGCGTGAACGCGCCGGAGAGAACGGACTCCAGGAAGAAGCCCTCGTCGAAGTTCTGGTTGAACCAGCCGGCCCGTACGACGGTCCAGTCGGCGCCCGACTCCTTGAGCCTGTTCTCGCCGGCGATCGCGCCCTGCTCACCGCGGCCGGAGAGCAGCACCAGCCGACGCGCGCCCTTCTTCACGGCGAGTTCGGAGAAGGCCCCGATCGTTTCGGCGGCCCCCGGGAACCCGAGGTCCGGGTAGTAGGTGACGTAGACGGCTCCGACGCCGTCGAGCACCGCTTCCAGGGTGCCCGGGTCCTCCCAGGCGAAGGGCGGCTCGCCGCTGCGGGAGCCCACCCGTACCGGCAGCCCCCGTGCGGTGAGCCGTTCCGCCACCCGGCGGCCGGTCTTTCCGGTGCCGCCGATCACCAGGGTCGTGCTCGTCGTGGGCCCGTGGTCGTTCTGCTGGATGTTCGGTGTGTTCGTCATGCCGCTCAGTCAACTGCGGTCCGGCGAGACGAACCATAGTCGTAGCGCTCAGTTCCATACGCGTGCGTCCAACGGTGGAGCAAGGGCGACACCATGGCCCCCCTTCGCCGCGCCTCGCCGCCGGGGCCCTTCGCCGCCGGAGGCGCCCTCGCACCGGGCGCGCCAGGCGGCCTTCCGTCCCGTTTCATCCGTGATGCGGTGGTCCGTGCGCGGGTCCACGAGGCGTGGTTCACACTGCGTTCCCGCTCCGGTCCGAGGTCCCGCCGCTCACTCCGGCATGATGGTGCCGCACCCGCTCCGACAATGTGTTCCCAGGATCGCGGTGTGGCCCCAAGGAGGAGGATTCCGCTTGTCACGCCAGGTTCTGACGGTCTGTCCCGAGCGGCCCGACAGCTTTCGAACGATCGGGGAAGCGCTGGCCAGAGCGCGCAACGGCGCCGTGATCAGTGTCCGTTCCGGCACCTACGCCGAGAGTCTGGTCATCACCGTCCCCGTCACCCTCGTCGCCGAGGAGTCGCGCGGCAGCGTGGAGATATGCCCGCCCCACGGCAGCGCGGTGGTGCTCCAGGCGGAAGCCGTGATGCTCACGGACCTCGTGCTGCGCGGCCGCGACGAGGAACTGCCGGTGGTGGACGCCTCGCGCGGTCAGATCGCGATGGACGGCTGCGACATCACCGGCGCGTCCTGGACCGCGCTGCTGGCCCGCGGCTCGGGTTCGGTGGCCCTGCGGGACTGCCGGGTGAGCAATCCGCGCGGTGCGGGCCTGGTGGTGACCTCGGAGGTGGAGAGTTCCGCCGAGTCCTGCACCGTGGAGCACCTGGGCACCTCCGGTGTGGTGATCGGCGAGCGCGGCCGGATCACCCTGCGGGGCTGCACCATCCGCGACGCCCGTGCCAACGGGGTGCTCGCCAACGGTGAGGGACAGGGCTCCGTGGAGGAGTGCGACATCTCCTCCACCGACAAGCCGTCCATCGCGCTGGAGGAACAGAGCACCACGCAGATCCTGCGGACCGTGGTCCACGACACCAGTACCGGCGTCCTGCTCTCCTCGTCGGCCCGCACGGTGCTGGAGGACCTCCGGGTGACCGGCACGAGCGGACCGGGCATCGTCCTGTCCGACGGCACCGACCCGCTGCTGCGCCGGTGCCGTACCGCCCGTACGAAGGGTCCCGGGCTGCTCGTCTCGGACCGGGCCAGGGGCACCTTCGAGGACTGCTGGCTGGATTCGGCCGAGGAGGCCGCGCTGCATGTGCGGGGCTCGGCGTCCCCGGTGCTGATCGGGCTGACCGTGCGGGACAGCGTGCGGACGGGGGTGCTGCTCGAGGAGGAGTCGGTCGCCGAACTGGACCGGCTCGAAGTCCTCGACGCGGGCGGCGCGGGCCTGCTCATCCGCAGCGGTGCCAACCCGCTGGTGCGCAGGGCCAGGATCGGCGACGCCAAGGGGAACGGCGTGGAGGTCGTCAAGGACGGCCGGGGCCGGCTGGAGGACTGCGAGATCGACCGCCCCGGCGCGGTCGGCATCAGGGTCGCCGACGACGGCAACGTCTACGTCGGCGGGGGCGCCGTGCGCGGCGCCACGCACGGCATGTCCGTGGCCGCGGGCGGCAGCGTCACCATCCGGGACTGTGACGTCCAGGAGGCCACCGACTCCGGTGTCCTGGTGGAGGACGGCGGCGAACTGACCGCGACCCGGCTGCGGGTCACCGCCGCCGCCGAACACGGGGTGCTGCTCGCCCAGGGCGGCCGGGGCGCCTTCACCGCCTGCGAGGTCAGCGGCTCCGGCCGGGACGGCTTCCGGGTGGAGACCACGGGCGCCGTGTCGGTGGTCAACTGCACCGCTCGGGACAACGAGGGCAGCGGTCTGATGCAGGCCCAGGCGGGCGACCGGCTGGCGGTCGAGCAGCTGACCAGTACCGGCAACGGCAAGCGGGACGCCTGGGGGCTCGGCGAGGCCGAGGGCACCGACCCGGCCGGTACGGGCGCCACCGGCGGCGCCGCCGGGGCGGCCCGCGAGGACGGACCGCTCGCCGAACTCGACGCGCTGATCGGCCTGGAGAACGTCAAGCACCAGGTGCGGACGCTGGTCAATCTGATCCAGCTCGCCCAACGACGCGCCCGGCTCGGACTGCCGGCCCCGCCGATGAGCCGCCACCTGGTCTTCTCCGGGCCGCCCGGCACCGGCAAGACCACGGTCGCCCGGCTCTACGGGGCGATCCTCGCCGAGCTGGGCGCACTGCCCTCCGGCCACCTGGTGGAGGTGTCGCGCGCGGACCTGGTGGCGCAGATCGTCGGCGGCACCGCCATCAAGACCACCGAGACGTTCAAGCGGGCGCTGGGCGGGGTGCTCTTCATCGACGAGGCGTACAGCCTGCTCTCCGACGGGCGGGGCTCGGGCGCCGACTTCGGCCGCGAGGCCGTCGACACGCTCCTGAAGCTGATGGAGGACCACCGCGACGACATCGTCGTGGTCGCCGCCGGGTACGCCGACGAGATGCGCGACTTCCTGAGCTCCAATCCGGGTCTCGCGTCTCGTTTCTCGCGCACGGTCGAGTTCGAGAACTACGCGGTCCCCGAGCTGGTCGCGATCATCGAGAGCATGTGTGCCCATCACCGCTACGAGCTCGACGAGTCGACGCTCTCCGCGCTCGCCACGCACTTCGAGCGGATGCCCCGGGACGCGGGTTTCGGCAACGGCCGCGCCGCCCGGCAGGTGTTCGAGGAGATGGTGGACCGGCAGGCCCACCGGCTGGCCACCCTCCCCGACGCCGACGAGCGAGACCTCACCCGGCTGCTCCCCGAGGACGTCGGCGAGGAGGCCGCCGCCGCGGCCTCCGGCAAGGCGGCCGACGGCTCGGAGAGCGACCCGCTGACCCGGCTCGGGGACATGGTGGGCCTCGCCGCCGTCAAGCGTGACGTCACCGACCTGGTCAATCTGCTGGCCACCGCGAAGAAGCGGGAGGCGGCCGGGCTGCCCGCGCCTCGGATCAGTCACCACCTGGTCTTCACCGGACCGCCCGGCACCGGCAAGACCACCGTCGCCCGGCTCTACGGCGAGCTGCTGAAGTCGCTCGGCGTGCTGCCGCGCGGCCAGCTCGTCGAGGTGGCGCGGGCCGACCTGGTCGGCCGGTACGTGGGACACACCGCACAGCTCACCCGGGAGGTGTTCGACCGGGCCCGGGGCGGGGTGCTGTTCGTCGACGAGGCGTACACGCTGACGCCGGAAGGGTCCTCGGGCAGCAGCGACTTCGGGCGCGAGGCGGTGGACACCCTGCTGAAGCTGATGGAGGACCACCGTGACGAGGTGGTGGTGATCGTCGCCGGCTACACCGGTGAGATGGAACGTTTCCTGGCGTCCAACCCCGGCCTCTCCTCCCGCTTCTCCAGACGGGTGGAGTTCGCCGACTACTCCTCGGACGAACTGGTCACCATCGTGCGCCAGCACGCGGCCACGTCCGGGTACGAGTGCGGCCCGGGGGCGGGCGCGGTGATGCGGGAGTACTTCGACGCGCTGCCGAGGGACCGTTCGTTCGGCAACGCGCGGCTGGCCCGGCAGGTGCTGGAGGGCATGATGACCCGTCAGGCGGGCCGGGTGAGCGCCATGGCGGCCCCCGGTCTGGACGATCTGCGGCTGCTGCTCCCGGAGGATGTCGTCCGTCCGCAGGCGGTGCCCGAATGAGCCCCGTCCGGCCCCGGCACCCGGGCCCCTGCCGCCGCGCCGGACGTGTTCCGGCCGCGGCCGTCCTCGCCGCGGCGCTGGTCCTGCCGCTCGCCGGTCCCGCCGCGGCCGACGACGAGAAGGTCAGGCTGCCGGTGATGCCCGCGCGTCTCGAAGCCGGTGATCCGTGCACCGGCGGGTCGGCGGCGCGGGCCACGGCGGTGCCGTGGGAGCAGCAGAACCTCCAGCTCGCCCGCACCTGGGAGTTCGGTGCGGGCAAGGGGGTGAAGGTCGCGGTGGTGGACACCGGGGTCTCGGACCGGTCCCCGGTGCTCGCGGGCCGGGTCTCGGCGGTCGGTGACGCCGGGACGGACTGCGTCGGCCACGGCACGTTCGTCGCCGGGCTGATCGCGGCGGCCCGCGCCGACAAGGTGCGCGTCGCGGGGGTCGCCCAGGAGTCGCGGATCGTCGCGGTCCGCGGCACGGACGAGCGGGGCGTGGCGACCGCGGCCTCGGTCGCCGACGGCATCCGGGCGGCCGCCGACGCGGGGGCGAAGGTCATCCAGGTCTCCCCCGCGCTGGCCGCCTCCTCGGCCGGGCTGGACGCCGCCGTGAAGTACGCGGCCGCCCACGACGCGCTGATCGTGGCCGCCGCGACCCCCGATCCGGTGCGCGGCAGCGCGGGCCGGGAGCCGGAGCCGCCGCGCGACTACTGGCCCGCGGCGGCGCCCGGCGTCCTCTCCGTCGTCGACCTGGACGCCCGGGGCACCCGCCCGGCCGCTGCCCTCGCCCCGCGCGGCGCGGACCTCGCCGCCCCGGGCGACGGGGTGGTGGGCATCGCACCGCGCGGCACGGGCCACTTCATCGGCTCGGGGGCCTCGTTCGCCGCCGGGTACGCGGCGGGCGCGGCGGCGCTGGTGCGGTCCGCGCACCCGGAGCTGTCGGCGGGCGACACGGCGCGGCGGCTGATCCGTACCGCCTATCCGGCGGACGTGCCGCGCCTCGACCCGTACGCGGCCGTCACCTCCGTACAGGATGGGGCGGCGCGCCCCCGGGCGGCGCGGGACGAGTCCGTGGCGCTGCCCCCGGGCAACGGCGGCGAGGGTGCCACCCGCAGGGCGTGGTGGATCGCGGTGGCGGGGGGTTCCCTCGCGCTGCTGGTCGCGTGGGCGGCGCTGGTCGCGCCCCGAGGCCGGTCGCGCGGCTGGCGGCCCGCGGGCCGTGCGCCGGGCCACTGAACGCCGGTTGCGGAAAAGGGCGAAGGGCCCCGGGAGTCACTGCGGATTCCCGGGGCCCTTCGCGCCTCCCTCAGCTCGCGGGCGGCGCCTCGTCCTCCCGGGCCAGTGCGGTCTGTACGAGGGTGGCCTTGCGCCGGACGATGTACTGGGCCCGGCCCGGCGGCAGGTTGCGCGGCTTCACGTTGCCGAACACATACCCCTCCGAGGGCGGGCAGGACAGCAGCATGCCGGGCGTGTTGACCTCGTCCAGGCGGCGCAGCAGCTGGTCGTTGAGGCCGCGTCCGGCACCGGTGGCCGACCGTACCGCCACCACGTGCAGGCCGACCTCGTAACCGAGCGCGAGGTGGTCCAGGAGCGGGGCGAAGGGGTGGTCGTAGGAGCCGGTGCCGCTGACCATGTCGTAGTCGTCGACCAGGACGAACAGCCGGGGGCCCGTCCACCAGTCGCACTGGCGCATCCGGGACGGCGCGATGTCCGGGCCCGGCAGGCGGGTCTTGATGGCGCGGGCCGCGCCGCCGACCAGTTCGCGCAGCGAGTCGATCGCGACGACGTGTCCGAGGCGGTACTCCTCGGGGACGGCGTCGACCAGTTCGCGGCGGTAGTCCACCACCAGGATGCGGGCCTCGGCCGCGGTGTACTTCGCGGTGATGGAGCGGACCAGCAGGCGCAGCAGGTTGGTCTTGCCGCTCTCGCTGTCGCCGATGCCGATCAGGTGCGGGGTGCGGCCGAAGTCGTGCCAGACGGGCGAGAGGGTCTCCTCGTCCAGGCCGATCGGGACGCGAAGTCCCTCGGTGCGCTCCGGTGCGGGGAGTTCACCCGCCGGGAGGCGGTGCGGGAGCATCCGGACCGGCGGGGCGGGCGGTCCCTGCCAGTGTTCGGCGATCCGGGCGACCATGTCGGCGACGCCCTCGGCGAGGTCGTCCGCCTCGTCGCTGCCGTCGATCCGGGGCAGTGCGGTCAGGAAGTGGAGCTTGCCCTCCATGGTCAGTCCGCGCCCGGCGCCGCGCGGCACGGTGGCGGCCTTGCGGATGTCGATCATCGAGTCCATCGGGTCGCCCAGCTTGAGCTCGATGCGGGTCAGGGACTGGTCGCGGACCTGGGCGGGGAGCTCGATCCAGCGGGCGGTGGTGACGACGAGGTGGACGCCGTAGTTGAGGCCGCGGGAGGCGATCTGGTGGAAGGTGGGGATCAGGGTGTCGAAGTCCTGCTTGACCGTGGCCCAGCCGTCGACGACGAGGAAGACGTCGCCGTGGGGTTCGTCGGGGAACTCCCCGGCGGCGCGGCGGCGCCGGTAGGAGGCCATCGAGTCGATGCCGCTGTCCTGGAAGAACTGCTCGCGCTCGTTGAGCACGGCGGTGACCTCGGCGACCGTACGGCTGATCCGTTCGGTGTCGAGCCGTCCCGCGACACCGCCGACGTGCGGCAGCCGGGAGAGTGCGGAGAGCGCTCCGCCGCCGAAGTCCAGGCAGTAGAACTGCACTTCGCGCGGGGTGTGGGTGAGGGCCAGTGCGCTGATCAGGGTCCGTACGATGGTCGACTTGCCGCTCTGCGAGCCGCCCGCGACGGCGACATGGCCGCCCGAGGCGGAGAGGTCCACCGTCAGCGGGTCGCGGCGCTGCTCGAACGGCATGTCCACCAGCCCGAGCGGCACCTTGAGCCGGCCCGGTCCCGAGGTCCCCGCCGGGGCGAGGCCGCGGTCCGGGTCGGGTTCCAGCGGGGGGAGCAGCACATCGAGGGCGGGCGGCAGGTCCAGCGGCGGCAGCCACACCTCGTGGGCGGCCGGTCCGGAGCCGCGCAGCCGGTCCAGGGCGACGGAGAGCAGGGTGTCGCCGGTGTCCGTCTCGTCGGCCGCCGCGGCGGGATCGGGTTCGGAGGTGCGGGCGGGCGCCCGGGGGACGACCCAGTCGGTCGTCCAGGGCATCACCTGGCTGGCGACCCTGGCCTGGACCGCGGCGCCGCGGCGCTTGCGGTAGGGGCCGGACACGTATGCCGCCCGGAACCGGGTCAGCGCGTCGACGCCGCTCTTGAGGAAGCCGCTGCCGGGCTGGGAGGGCAGCTGGTAGGCGTCGGGGACGCCGAGCACCCCGCGCGACTCCATGGCGGAGAAGGTGCGCAGTCCCACCCGGTAGGAGAGGTGGCTCTCCAGCTGGTGCATGCGCCCTTCGTCCAGGCGCTGGGAGGCGAGCAGCAGATGGACGCCGAGTGAACGGCCGAGGCGGCCGATCATCACGAAGAGGTCCATGAATTCACGGTGCGCGGAGAGGAGTTCACTGAACTCGTCGACGACGACGAAGAGGCTGGGCAGCGGTGCGAGGTCGGCTCCGGCCGCCCGTGCCTTCTCGTACTCCAGCGCGGAGGTGTGGTTGCCGGCGCTGCGCAGCAGTTCCTGGCGGCGGACGAGTTCGCCGTGCAGGGCGTCCTGCATGCGCTCCACGAGCGCGACCTCGTCGGCCAGGTTGGTGATCACCGCTGAGGTGTGCGGGAGTTCGTCGAGGCCGAGGAAGGTGGCGCCGCCCTTGAAGTCCACCAGGATGAAGTTGAGTGTTTCCGAGGAGTTCGTGAGGGCGAGACCGAGCACCAGGGTGCGCAGCAGCTCGCTCTTGCCGGATCCGGTGGCGCCGATCAGCATGCCGTGCGGGCCCATGCCGCCCTGCGCGGACTCCTTGATGTCCAGTTCCACGGGGATTCCGTCGGCGCCGACCGCGACCGGTACGCGTAGCCGGGCCGCGCCGGTGGAGCGTTCCCAGAGGGTGGCCGGTTCGTGCCGGTACAGGTCCGGGATGCCGAGGAGGGTGGTGAGTTCGACGTCGGTGTCCAGCGGCTGGGCGGCGTCCGAGGACAGGCTCATCCGGTACGGGGCGAGCAGCCGGGCGAGCGCCTCGGCGGCGCCGGGGCCCATGGCGTCGGGGCGGCCGAGGAGGGTGGTCTGTTCCTTGCGGCTGCGGTCGGTGCGGACGAGGTTCAGGCTGTCGGGCTGGACGTCGAGGCGCAGTGTGGTGCGGCCGGGGCGCCAGCTGAGCGCGCCGGACAGGTCGAGCACGACGGCATTGCGCAGGCCGGGGCCGTCCAGCCGGTGGCCGGCGGGCACGGTGGCGCCGTCGACGACGATCACGGTGAACGGTTCGTCGCGGCCGGGCACGGCCTCGGGGTCGAAGGGGGGCCGCTCGGAGAATTCGGCGCCGAGCAATGCTTCCAGGTCACGGAAGGCGGAGGCGACCAGCCGGGAGGGGCCCGCGCCGTCCTGTTCCTGGGCGTGCTGGCTGTGCGGGAGCCACTTCACCCACTCCCATTCGGCGCGCCGTTCGTCGGCGACGCACAGGGCGATCCAGAGTTCCTCCGGCGGGTGGAAGAAGGCCAGCTGGGACAGGACCGCGCGGACGGAGTCCCGTACGGCCCGGTCGTCGCCGCGGTACAGGATCCTGGTCCAGGAGCGCAGGTAGAGCCCGGTGGGCTGCTCGGGAACGACCCCGTACGCCTTGATGAACCGGCGCAGTGCGTGGGCGCAGAGCGGTTCGAGGTCCTCGACCGGCTTGGTCGCCGTCGGGCTGAGGCGCAGCGCGAGCTGCTGGTCGCCGACGGCTATCCGCACCTCGGCGAAGTCGTCGTCGGTGACGCGGCGTTCCCAGAGCCGGGTGGAACGCACCATGGTGCGCAGCACCTTGGGTTCGGGGTGCCGCCAGGCGAGGGCCTCCTGCTGGTCGCTGACCGCCTCGTGGACGCTGCGCCGGATCTGGGAGAGATAGCGCAGGTAGTCGCGGCGTTCGCCGCGCAGCCGCTGTTTGCGCTCGCCGCCCTTGCGCATCATCTGGCCGATGAGCATGGCGGCGGAGGCGGTGACCATCATGCCGAGCGCCAGATAGGTGAAGACGCTGCTGCCGCCGCCCGGACGCATGAACATCAGCATCATGGACACCGACATCATGGCCATCGGCAGATAGGTCCAGATCGCGGAGGAGTCGGGGACCGTCTCCGGCAGGGTCGGTGGCTCCTGGAGGATCAGCTCCCCTTCGGGCATGTCGGGGCCGCGGCGGCGGGCTGGGCGGCGGAAGAGGACCACACTCAACGAACAGACTCCTTCGACGACGGCGACGGCGGGCCGCGGACGGCGGCGGACCGCCCGCCGTGACGGGGGTGGACCGGATCGGCGCGGGTGCGGCAGGGGGTGTCGAGATATGCACAACCCGGGCACTTGCGGACCAACAGAGACTCGGACGAGGTCCGTTGACGACGTTCCGGATGATGATCAGTAGTCTGCATCCGATTCGCCAAGCGCGTCCATGTCGCTTCCGACACGTCCCCACGAGAACGCGAGCCCTGACCTTGACCGACAGCTCCGTGGCGGGCCTGTGCCGCCTCACCATACGTGCCCCCGAAAAGACCATCGACCTTGCGGTGCCCGCCGATGTGCCGGTGGCCGATCTCCTTCCCACCGTGCTGCGTTACGCGGGTGAGGAGCTGGAGGAGAACGGCCTCGACCACAGCGGCTGGGTGTTGCAGAGGCTGGGTGGCCCGGTCCTGGACGACGAGGGGTCCCTGGAGTCCCTCGACCTGAAGGACGGCGAGGTCCTCTACCTGCGCCCGCACACCGACGCCCTGCCCGAAGTGCGGCTGGACGACCTGGTCGACGGCATCGCCAGTGTGGTGCGCGACCGGCTGCACGGCTGGACCGCCGACTCCAGCAGGCGGCTGCTGCGCGTGCTGTGCGTCCTGACCCTGCTGGCCGGACTCGCGCTGCTGGCCTGGCCCGGCGGGCCGGTCGGGGTGCGCGCCGTCGGGGCGGGCGCGGTGGGTGCGCTGTTGCTCGCCGGGGCCGCTTCGGCGAGCCGTGCGGTGGGCGACGCGGCCGCGGCCGCGGTCCTCGGCTCGATGGCGAGCCCCTATCTGGCGCTGGCGGGCTGGCTGCTGCCGGGCGGTGACCTGAGCGGCCCGGACATGCACCAGGTGCTGGGTGCCCGGCTGCTGGCGGCGGGGGCCGCCGGGGCGGGCGGTGCCGTGCTGGGGCTGGCCCTCGCGGCGGTGTCGGTGCCGTTCTTCCTGGCGACGGCGGTGTTCTGGTGCGCCGTCGCGCTGGGCGGGGCGCTCGCCGGGCCCGCCGGTCTGGCGATGGACGGCGCGGCGACGGTGCTCGCCGCGCTGGCCGTGATGCTGGGCGGTTTCGTCCCGGCCCTGGCCTTCAAGCTCGCGGGCATGCGGATGCCCTCGCTGCCGACCAACTCGCAGCAGTTGCAGGAGGGCATCGAGCCCTACGCGGGCGGCGACGTGACGACCCGTACCGAGCTGGCGAGCGGCTGGATGACCGCGCTGTACGGGGCCGCGGGCACCGTCTGCGCGGCCAGTCTCCTGGTGCTGGCCGACCGTCCGAACCTGCCGGAGACGCTCACCGCCTCGGTGCTCTCGCTGCTCCTGC
The DNA here is from genome assembly GCF_042799335.1 of Streptomyces sp. NPDC057697. Taxonomy (NCBI): domain Bacteria; kingdom Bacillati; phylum Actinomycetota; class Actinomycetes; order Kitasatosporales; family Streptomycetaceae; genus Streptomyces; species Streptomyces sp. NPDC057697. Next base: position 188,633 of record NZ_JBHVJA010000013.1, read on the forward strand.
TGCTGCACGGGCGGGGCATGGTCAACGTTCCGCAGCGCCTGGCGCTGCTGCTGCCCGGCGTCTGGGGGGCGGCGCTGCTGGTCCTGGCGCTGGCGGCGACGCTGGCCCCCGGTGAGCGGCCGCTGTTGGTGGCGGGGCTCGTGGCGTTCACCGCGTTGCTGGCCATCGTGTCGTGGACGGTGCCCGGACGCCGTCTGGTGCCGTACTGGGGCCGCGCGGCCGAACTGCTGCATTCGGCACTGGCGATCAGCCTGCTGCCGCTCGCGCTCTGGGTGCTCGGCGTCTTCGCCGCGCTCCGGGCGATCAACGGCTGATCCGGAAGGTATGCGACATGCAGTCCAAGCGTGACCAAGTCCAGGCGCACACCTTCGTGATGGGCCGGCTGACCTCCGGGATGCTGCTCGCCGACCCGGACGCGCCGGAGAGCCCGCTGGGGCGGACGACCCGCGGCGTGCTGATCGGTGTGGTGATCACCGCGCTGGTGGCCGCCGGTTCCCTGGTGTACGGCTTCATGTCCCCGGGCGGCAATGACGCGTGGCGGGCCGCGGGGACCCTGGTGGTCAACCGGGACACGGGGGCCCGTTACGTGTATGTGTCGGGCCGGCTGCGTCCGGTGCGCAACTACGCCTCCGCGCTGCTGGTCGGCGAGGGGAAGCTGAAGTCCGAGGACGTGGGTACGGCGTCGCTGAAGGGCACTCCGGTCGGCGCCCCGGTCGGGATACCGGGCGCGCCGGACTCCGTGCCGGGCCGGGCGGACCTGGAGAGCGATCCGTGGCAGGTGTGCTCGGTGCTGGCGTCGGAGGCGGGCGCGGAGGACTCCGGCGGCGCCCGGAGCGCGACGGGCGCGTTCACCGCGCTGGTGGCGGGCGCGCCGGTCGAGGGGCGGGGGATGGGCGCCGGGCAGGCCCTGGTGGTGTCGGGGCCGGACCGGACGCGGTATCTGGTCTGGCAGGGCAGCCGGCTGCGGCTGGACCGGGGCGGGAACGCCGCGGTGTCGCTGGGGTACGGGTCGGTGACGCCCCGGCCGGTGTCCGCCGCGTTCCTGGACGCGTTGGTGCAGGGCCCGGATCTGGTGCCGCCCGCCGTGCCCGGCCGTGGTGGCGCGGGACCGTCGTTGGGCGGACGGCCGTCGAAGCTGGGGCAGGTGTTCCAGTCCCGTACGCCGGGGGCGGCGCGCCAGTACTACCTGCTGCGCAAGGAGGGCCTGGTGCCGTTGACGGAGACCGGGGCGGCGCTGGCGCTCGGTGACGCGGCCACCCGTGACGCGGCGTACGGGGGCGCGGCGCCCGCCGCGGTGGTGATCGGTGCGGCCGAGGTGAAGGCCCGGCTGGCGCCCGGCGCGGAGGGCGCCGAGCCCGTTCCGGCCGGGCTGCCCGCGAAGCCGCCGCACGCCGAACCCGTACCGGCGGGCTGGGCCGCCTGCGCCCGGGTGCGGCCGGACCGGGGGGACGGCACCCGGGTGACCGGTGCGCTGGTTCCGCTCACCGCGCTGCCCCCGGCCTCCGCCGCCGCGCCGGAGGACATCGCCCCGGCCTGTCTGCCGGTCGACGCGACGGCGGTACGCCCGGGACACGGCGCGCTGGTCAAGGCGCTCGGTGCGGGCGGTACCGACGTCGGCTCCACCACGTATTTCGTCGCCGACAACGGGGTGAAGTACCGGCTCCTGTCCCAGGCGGCGCAGAAGGCGCTGGGGTACGAGGGCGCGGCCGCGCAGGCGCTTCCGTCGCCGATCCTGGCGATGCTGCCGTCCGGCCCGGATCTGAGCCCGGAGGCGGCCGCGGCGGGACGCGGCACGGGCACGACGGAGCCTTCGTGCCCGCGGTCGACGGGAAAAGCGGAGGGCCGTCAGGGCAACGGAACGTTGCCGTCCGGTAAAGGAAGTTGAGCAACCCTCAGGAAAAGCTCAGATGCCGTCACCAGTCATTGAGCACACCGCTGATCTGATCATAGGATCGCGGCCATCCAGCAGTTGAGCATGGGAGAGACCGTGGCAGACACAGACGCTCAGGCGGGACCGGGCGGCAACCTCCAGCAGTCGAGCGAGACCTCGACCCGGAACGGCATCCAGGCCCTCGAAGCCGCCTACAGCGGAATCCTCAAGTCCCGCCAGGACGTCGACGACACCCGCAACAACCTGAGCAAGGGCTACCAGGGCAGCGACGGCGGCCAGTACGGCGCCCTGCTGAAGCAGTGGGACGACCAGGTCAACATCATCCTCCGCAACCTGGAGGACATGGTCGACAAGCTCAACACGAGCCTGGTGGAGCACGGCAAGACGCAGGGATCGTCCAACGACGCGATCAACCAGGCGTACAGCGCCTCGCAGAAGGCGTTCGACGACCTCATGGCGTAGGACCGCCCCGGACGGCACCGCCCCGCCGTCCATCCCGCCGGCCGTCCGGCACCCCCCTCGCCGCCTCCGCGGCGGGGCATCGTTCCCAGGCAGTGAAGCGAGGTCTCCCCGATGCCCGACAACCTGACAGACGGTTACATCCTGGTCGATTACGGCCACATGAACAACGCCGGCGACGACATGGTCCGCCAGACCCAGGCGATCGCCCGGACCCTCTCGTCGCTGGAGGCGGAGCTCGCCGAGCTGCGCAAGACGTGGTACGGCTCCGACGCCGACACCTACCGTCAGAAGCAGGCCGCCTGGGACCAGGCGGTGAAGAACATGGAGACGCTGCTGAACTCGCACGCGGCCCTGCTGACCGACATCTCGGGCAACTACAAGTACAGCGAGAACTCGCTGTCGCAGATGTGGTCCGAGATCACCATCGGCCGCTGAGCGAGGGCACCCGATGGCCGATCTGACCCACCTCGACGGCAAGAGCCTCAAGTCGTTCGCCGAGAACGACGTCACGGAGTTCCAGACGGCGCTGGACAAGATCCGCAAGGACGACCCCAACGGCCTGAAGGCGCTCAAGAGCATCCTCGACGGGCGCACCACACCCACCACGCTCCAGCAGGACCCGGCTCTGGCCATCGGTCTGCTGGGAACGGACGACAGTGTGCACGGCCAGTCCCTGGTGAAGGCGGTCAAGACGGCGGCGGGTTCGGTCGACGCGATCTTCGAGAGCCAGCAGACGCTCTTCAAGCACATCAAGATCGACCTGCTGACGACCATCGAGAAACTGCTCAGCACCCAGGGCAAGAGCCTCGAATCGATCGACGGCGCCGCGCTGCTCGACATCTTCTCGGACGTGGACAAGGACCTGAGCCCGACCACCACGACCAGCGCCTGAGGGGCTGTCGGGCGAGCTCCGGCAGCCTGCGTCCCGGCCGCCCCCGCGGGGCGGCCCCTCCCCGGTGATCCGCCCGGACCGCTCCCGCCGGTCCGGGCCGATCCGTCTCCGTACCGACTCCTCGTCCGCCCGCCCCGACCCTCTTCCTCGCCTCCGGAGCGTTCCGCATGTCGACCCCGACTTCACAGAACTACGACGCCGACGACTACTGGGGGCAGGCCGTCAACAAGCTGACCGGCTATCCGATGCCCAGCCGGAAGGGCCTGTTCACCGGCCTGAGCAGCAAGGAGAAGAGCCCGCTCTTCCGGATGAGCCTGGACAAGATCGGCGTCCAGTCGGTGGTGGACGCGGCGAAGCAGGGGTCGCTGAAGAGTTCGGGCCAGGACTACGACCTGTACTTCTACACCAACAAGGACGGCCGCGTGGGGATGTACCACGCCCGGCTGGTCTTCATCGGCTCCTTCATGTCGGAGAACGGGCGCAGCCGGGGGCTGGAGGCCCATGAGTCCCTGAGCGGCGGCAAGTACAAGGGCGCGTACGGCGACGACTTCGACATCGGCCCCCTGGGCCAGTACATGGGCGGCCCGGGAGCGGCCCTGAACGCTCTGATCGGCCTGAAGACCACGCAGGGGGTGCAGTTCAACGGCGCCTCGGTCCCGGACGCCAACGTGGTGGATCTCCATTCCTTCCAGTACACCGCCCAGGCCTTCGACCGGGCCGCCCAGTTCTTCGTGGACCAGACGGAGGTCCTGGCGGGGTGGGAGAAGTCGCTGGGGAGCGAGCAGTCCTCCTGGAAGGGCCAGGCAGCGGGAATCTTCTGGCAGCTGGTCCATCAGCTCAATGGAAACTACGACAACTACAAGCAGCAGCTGGGCGCGGGCGAGACGTACGACGCCGTCGGGGACCCCGCGTTCACCCCGAAGTCCAGCCACTCCAAACAGCTGATGGCCGCGCAGCAGACGCTGCTGACCCAGGGGACGTCCCTCCAGACGGCGTGGAACGCGTGGATGGGGCGCAACGAGCACGACCCGCACTACTTCCTGATCAAGGTCCTGAACGAGATCCTGACCTGGCTGACGGAACACAACATCCCGTTCATCACGTCGACGACCATCCAGGGCAACACCGTCAACCCCAACTCCACCACGACGTACTCCACCAAGGAGGGGTTCCAGGAACCCCATCCGCAGTACGGAGACCTCACCGACATCCAGAACTGGGCCAAGGTGGGCGAGGAGGCCGTACGGCAGTGGAACGAGTTCATCGACACCCCCCACCCGGACATCGCGGGGCTCGAACTCGGTCTGAACGGGACGGCGCAGAAGGTGCTGTCCGACCTCAACAACGCCTGGATCGACGCCACCACCCCGTTCGAGACGCCGCTCACCACCAAGAACACCGGGTCGCTGACGGAGTTCTACACCAAGGAGAAGACCGACAAGGCCAAGGAGGAGGCGGACAAGAACAACCAGGACCTCAATACGACGCTGAACAATCTCAACAAGGGCATCGGGGACATGGGGAACAACATCACCAAGTCCCTCAACGACTTCGGTGGTGGGCCGGGCGGCATCAAGGACCTGCTCGGCAACGGCGACACGAAGGACCTCAACCCCGGCTCGGGCGGCGGTCTCGACGACAAGACCGGCAAGAAGCTGATCGACGATCTCAATCCGGGCAACAAGGACACCACCCCGGGCAACGGCGACACCACGCACACGGGCCCGTTGAACCCGATGTTCCCCAATCCCAACAACCCCAACAGTCCGAACCCTTCGGCCACCGGGCCCGACGGCACCACCGTCCAGCTCAACAAGGACCGCAACCCGGTCATGACGTTCCCCAACGGTGACAAGGCGACGTACGACCCGAAGACCGGGAAGTACACCGTCACCCCGAAGGACGGCAAGCCGACGGTGCACGACCTCAACCCGGGCCAGAGCGTGACCAACCCGGACGGCAGTGTCACCAAGCTGAACAAGGACGGCACGCTCACCACCACGCACAAGGACGGCAGCAAGCAGATCGTCGATCCGGCGACCGGCAAGGTCACCAACATCGACAAGAACGGCAAGGAGACGGTCAGCGATCTCAACCCCCGGACCGACTTCCAGTGGCCCAACCCCAAGACCCACTTCACACCGCCGCCGGTCCACCAGGATCTCAACCACGATCCGACCCGGAACCTGACCCGGGATCTGAACCATGATCTCGACAGGAGCCTGCGGGACCTCGACCGGAATCTCCGCCACGATCTCAACTCCCTCGGCGGGAACTCGCACGCGCTGAACGACACGTCCTCGTCCGGAGGCGGCCGGAACCGGTCCGGCGGCGGCGAGTACGAGGAGTACGACAACACCTTCCATCCGGGCGGAACGCTCGGTGCGCCGCCCGGCACCGAGGCGGCCCCGCCCCCCACCACCGAGCTGGGCACGGCACCGGGCACGGGCGCCGGCTCCGACCAGGACGGCTCCACCCCGCTCAACCCCGCGGGCAGCATGGGCGGGATGGGCATGGGTGGCATGGGAATGGGCGGCATGGGCATGGGCGGGATGGGCGGCATGGGTGGAGGTGGCGGGCAGGCCGGCGGTTCGTCGGGCGAACGCGTCCGCAACGTCCTGACGGAGAGCGGCCCCGGCACGCGCGGCGGGTCGTCGCGCACCGGCGGCCGACGCGGCGCCGAGGAGGAGCGCAGCGCCCGCAGGGCCCGTACGGCCACCAGTTCCACGGCCGGAGCCGGCGGAGCGCCCGGCGCCACCCAGGGCGGGCAGGCGACCGGCAGCAGCGGTGAGCGCGACCGGGTGCACTGGGTGGCCGAGGACGAGGACGTGTGGGGCGCCGAGGAGGGCGGCACGCCCACGGTGGTGGGACGGTGAGCGGCGCGGTGAACGAGGCGTCGGAGAGTTCGGGGCGCGGCGAGGTCTCGCCGTACGCCCGGTCCGTGGAGGCCCGGCTCGCCACGGCGATGGCCGAGCTGGAGGCCACCGAGAAGGGCGTGGCGAAGGCCGAGGCCGAGCTCCGTCAGGCGAAGCGCACCGTGCGGTCGGCCGACCGGTCGGTGGAGGTGACGGTCGGCCCCCAGGGCGAGCTGACCGCGCTGCGGTTCCTGGAGCAGAAGTACCGGACCATGTCGCCGGGAGAGCTGTCCGGGGCGGTGCTGGAGGCGTTCGGGCGCGCCCGTGCGGAGATGGCCCGGCAGGTGATGGAGGCGTTCGAGCCGTTCACCCGGCCGAGCACCGAGGTGCCCGAGCTGACGGGTGTGGACATCGACTGGGAGCGGATCTTCGGGCCCGAGGTGCTCCAGGACCCTGAGGAGCGGGCCCGGCAGGACTCGGCACGCCGACTGCGTGACGAGATCGACGAGGACGAGGAGCGCTGAGCGCGACATGAGCGACAACTACTTCGCCGAACCCGCCCGCATCCAGGCCGGGTTGCGGCAGATGTTCTCGATCAGCACCTCGATCGGCGCGATGGTGGACGACTTCGTCATGGATGTGCGGGCGACGCGCGACTGGCCCGGCCAGAACGACAGCTTCGCCCAGGAGGTCATCCCGCAGGAGCAGAAGGAGCGGGAGAGCAGCTGCGAGACCGCGATCGCCCTGTCCGAGGCGGTCAAGGGCGTGGCACACGGGACCTCGATCAACCTGACCTCGATCATCTCCAACCAGAACAACATCCTGGACGCCATCCGCGACCACCGGATCAAGCCCAACACCAGCGGAAAGCGCTGACGACAGAGAGCACGGCCCCATGTCGATCAAGGCGACGCCCGAGCTGAACAACCTGCTGTTCGTCCTCATCGGCGAACGGCTGTTGCAGGCCGACGAGGATCTGGCGTACGCCAGCCGTCGGCCGTACCACCGGCTCTCCGGCCGTCTCACCGATCTGTCCGGTGAGATCGAGCAGTCCGTCGTCGGGATCAGCAGGTCGCTGCCGCCCAATGTGGGCGCGAACTACCTCCAGTCGATGAAACTCTTCATCGACAACGGAGGTACCAACCATCTCCGGGACTTCTCCGACCAGCTGAAGACCATCGGTGACGGGCGCACCGAGACGTCGATGAACATCGTCGAGTCCAAGTGGCAGATCATCGCCGAGCTGATCCGGCTGATGATCGAGCTGCTGGTCATCTTCGTCATGTCGTTCTTCACGGCGGGGACCACGGCGAGCGATGCCGCGGTGGCCAAGGGCCGCAGCCGGGTGGTGATTCTCACCGCCCTGGACACGCTGCTCAAGCGTACGCACCTGATGCCGAGCCTGAGCGAGGCGTTCGAAGAGGCGTTCATGAACTTCGCGGTCCGGCTCGCCATGATGGCGGCCGGGCCCGACGGGCGCCGACCCAAGGGATTCGACTGGAAGGCCATCGCCCAGGACGGTGTCTTCGGTGCGTTCGCGGGTCTGTTCCACGGCGTGTTCTCGTCCGGCATGGGCAAGTTCCTGAAGAACTTCAAGGGCCCGAATCCGACCAAGAACCTCACCAAGGACGTGACCGGCAAGGTTCCTCCGCCGAAGTTCTCCGTGAAGAACCTGGTCAAGAACGGGGTGAAGGACACCAAGGACTTCCTGGTCTCGGGTGGTTCGGAAGCCGTCGCGGAGATCGTGGCCGGTGGCCTCATGACGGGGAAGTGGTCGACGAGCTGGGACACCTTCCTCGGCTCCGGGATCAGCGGCAAGGCCGAGTCGGTGCTCAGCAGCGGCGCGGCCAAGCCCGGGAACTGGGTGCAGAACAACTTCAAGGACATCCCGACGTCGAGCCGGAACGACAAGAACGGCACGGGGTCGGAGTCCGGGTCGGGGACGGACTCCGAGAACACGAAGGACTCCGGCACCGGTACGCACACCGGAAGCGGCGCGGGAACGGGAACGGGAACAGGCGCGGGAACGGGAACAGGAACGGGCAGCGGTTCGGGAACGGGCAGCGGCGGGGGCTCGGGAAGCGGCAAGGGCAGCAACCCGACGAACAGTACCGACACCCCGGGCCGGACGGAATCGACCGACGAGCAGGACCAGACGGAGAACGGGCAGGACGAGCGGTCCGAACAGCCGGGGGACGACGAGCACACGGGGCCGGCGTCCAAGACGCCTCCCTCGGGGTCGACGAGCCCGTCGAACTCCGGCGGTTCGCCCACCAAGGGGTCCGTCAACACCTCCAGCAAGGACGACCAGGTCCACGCGGCTCCCGCCGACGAAACCCAGGACACCTCGCACGACGACCAGCGGCAGAACGACGACGGCACCACGCCCTCACGCGACGAGCGGACCCCGCAGTCGCAGCAGTCGCCGCAGACACAGCAGTCGCAGCAGGGCTCCGAGACCACGAACCCGCGGAAGAACACGGACGCGGACCCGGACACGGAGACCGATGAAACGGGCGAGCCGAACCCGTCCGACGCGTCGAACACATCCGATACGTCGAGTACATCGAATACGTCGAACGAGCCGAGCGAGTCGAACAGGTCGGGCGACCCGGACACCAGCACCGAACCCAGCACGGACCTGCTCACGGAGGACGGCTCCTCCGACACCGAGCTGTTGCCGCCCGCCCCGGCACCCCCCGTCACACCACCGGCCACTCCCCCCGCCGACCCGGCGGGCCACCGCCCGGCAGCCACCCCGTCACCGCAGGAGACCACCCTCCGCCGGGAGCTGTCGAAGCAGCTGACCGACGACAAGGGCAGTGTCACGGTCTTCATCGACGACGCGGCGGCCATCGACCACCACGCCGCCGCCGCACTGCTGTTGGGGTCGCTCGACGGACTGGGCCACAAGGGGCCCGTCACCGCGATCGTCCCCGCCGACGTCCGCAAGAAGCTCCAGCCGCTGCTGAGCGACGAGCTCAACGCACGCGTCACCTGGGAATCGCGCACGTTCGACCCCGGCATCCCGACGACCGACCGCCGGGCATCCGGCGAACCGGGGGCTCAGGGGCTCGTCCTGGTCGCGGCGGGCGACCGGCTCGGCGACGACAGTGACATGGCGACACGGTTCCTGAACTTCATGGGGGCCGACCAGGCGCTCGTGCTCAACCCCTCCGACGGGGGCGCCCCACGCCACTACCGGTACACCAGGCCGGACGCCGACTCCGCCACCGAGATCACCGATCCGGACGAGTCGCCCGCCGACACCGTGCCCGGTCGCCCGGATCCGGCGAACCGCCCTCCGACGTCCAGCCGTTCGACGCTCCCCGTCGACGGCGGCCGGACGAGGACCGAGAGCCAGGAACCCACACCCGTACCCGTATCGGAAGACCTCGCCCCCGAGGTCCAGCCGGCGCCCGCGCTGGCGCCCGCCGCCGGGCCCGTACGCAAGCCGGACACGGAACCGGAACCGAAGAAGGGAGCGACGACCCCGCGCCCGAGGCCGGAACCCGGGAACAACACCAAGGACAACGGCGAGAACAACGCCACGACCCGGACGGCGCAGAACGACGCGCCGGTCACCCGTCCGCAGCCGCCCGTCGCCCCCGGTTCTCCCGGGAAGCCTCCCCGGCTCGTGCTCCGATCCGCCCGCAAGGCCGACGACCCCACGACCGACTCGGACGACGTCGTCCAGCACACGATCACGGACGGCTCCTCCGACACGTCGTTCGTCGCCTCGTACACCCCGTCCGACTGGTCGCGGCGGGGCGAGCGTTTCAGCACCGTCGTCGCCTCGGCGACCTACCAGGACCACCACCACAGCGAACAGTCCCTCTACCGGGAGCCCCGCCAACTTCCCTGGCACGACCAGAAGGTGTCCTTCTTCGCGGCGCACGGCACCCCCACCCGGGTGAAGCTGACGAAGAACGACGGCACCGAGATCGTGATCAGCGGCCGGGAGCTCGGCCGCTATCTGGAACACTCCGCCGACCTCGGTCCGAAGGACCGCCCCATCGTGCTGTACGCCTGCGCCACCGGCGCCGCGCCCACCCACGGTGGGCTCTCCGTCGCCCAGCACGTGGCCAACCTGACGGGCCGCACGGTGTACGCGCCCACCACGGCCACCGGTACGGCGATCGACTCCGCGCAGCAGATACGCCCGGTGCTCTTCCGGGACAGCGCGGAGAACCCCGGCCAGTGGGTGTCGTACGCCCCCGAGCCGTCCGGGGACGAGCTCACCGCTCTCGCGCGCGCGGCGGGCCTGCACCCCTCCGGGGACGCCGGGGACGCCCCCGGACCGTGGGCCACCACCCGTACGCTCCAGCTGGTCCGCACGCTGCGCGGCACCCTCGGCCCGCAGATCGAGCAGTCCCCCGACCACCACGGTCTGCTGGCCGCGCTCGGCGCGCTGGACAACGAGCGCTTCACCGGGGACGACTCCGTCTGGGCACCGTACCGCGACGGACGGATGACCCCCGATCTGCTGCGTCGCATCACCGCCGGGCTCTTGGGGACCGCCCTGCCCGGCGGGGAGAGGTACGCGGATCTGTTCGGCCGCGTCCACACGGCATCCGGTGAGAACGGGACCGGGCCGGGCGGTGACGCCCATCAGGACGACTCCCGGTCCCCCTCCCGGGACGTCACCCAGGACGCGGGCGGGCTGCTGTCCCAGGCATCGACCTCCACCACGGACGACACGGAGACCGAGGGGGTGGTCCAGCTCGTGGCGGCGCAGCTCGACACCCAGCGCCCGGCCACCATCGCCCCCGCCATGGCACCGGCACCCGCCGCGGGCGCGATCCAGCGGTTCCCCGGCAACCTGCGCCTGCCCACGTACATCACGGGAGACGGCGAGAGCAACGATTCGGCCTTCACCTACGGTCAGAGCGAGGTGACCCAGCGCGGCATCGAGAACGTAGTGGAGCACATCGAATCGTCGGCGTTGCCCATCCCCACCCGGGACACCGCCCCCGCCGAGAACAACCCCCTCGCCGAACTGGAGCAGGCGCTCAGGAAGACACCCCATGTGTTCCACGGGGACGGCTGGATCTCGGCCCCGTTCAAGGACACCTCGGGGCGCCTGCGTCAGCTGCAGGTCTCCCAGAGACCGCGGGCCCCCTGGTCGATGCTGACCAACGCGGAGGGCCGGCCGATCACGCTCGACCCGGTGAAGGTGGACCAGATCCACCGCTCCCAGATCACCTCCGGAAAATCCCAGACGGTCAGCTCCGCACGGCAGTTCGGCCTCTCGGTGCCGCTGGGACCGCCCAGCGGACCGATAAGGCCGTTCGGACGCGTGGGACTCACCCTGGGATTCACGAAGTCCGTCGACTTCAACCTCCAGGACCAGACCCTGAGTCAGGTGGAGAGCCGTCACTCCGACGAATCACATCTCTACCTGGGTGATGTGATGTACACGGTCAAGCTGACGAAGCCGGCGCCCGAGAAGTCCACCCCCCTGGGCCGGATCGCCCGGTGGCTCGGCAGACGGAACGCCCACCAGGACGAGGGAAGGTCCTCTGAGCTCAACTTCGGTGTGACGGACGGCCTGCTGCTCCGCCTCCCGGACAACCTGACCGCCACTCCCACGGCGGAGCACGCACCGGAAGAGATGACGCTCGGCGAGCACAGCGACTACCGCATGGTGCACACCGAGGGGGTCGGGCCGGTGTCGGAGATCCACACCTGGGCGGTCGGCGCGACCGGAGCGGTGGTCGGCACGACGATGCACGCCGAGATCACGCGGTTCCTGAGCTCCGAGAACTTCATCCAGCTCGCGGACCGGATGGCGCACGGGCCGGTCACCAGCCAGCCGCTGTACACGGAGTCCGGCGCACCTGCCGGTGTGCTGGTCGTGGACAAGGTCGTGCCCGAAAGGGCCACCCGCATCTCGGGCACGAACGCGGTGGAGATGCGGAACGCCATCCAGCGGGTGATCAAGAACGACCGGAGCACGTCGACGGCGTACAGCCAGGACGCCCAGGTCACCTTCGGTCCCAGTTTCTCCTTCGCCCAGTACGCGACGAGCGTGGCACAGCCACGTGTGCAGGCGGCCGCCTTCGTGCAGGCCGGAAACCGCTCCACCCGGACCACCGGCTTCGGCGGCGCGGGCAGCCGCAAGACGGTGGCCCGTGCCAAGAAGGTGCGCACCGAGCTCTACCTGGTGCAGAAGATGGTGCACATCCGTAAAACCGGAAAGGAGCCCGGCTTCTCGCACCCCGTCTGGACCGTCGACCGGATGACCCGGGCGGAGGCACGACGGCTGGCGGGCTGGGACGACGGGTCGACGCTGCGTACCCGGACCGCGCGCCCCGCGTCCCAGAGTTCGCCCACGGTCGGGGCGAGCGTGGTCACGAACGGCAACACCACCGTCACCGCGCCCTCGGCCTCGCGGCCGGGCGAACCGGCGGCGCCGATCTACCTGCCCGAGAACCATCCGACCATGCTCGGCATGGTCAAAGTGGAGGCCTTCCTCCCCGCCGACCACCCGAACACCACGGCAGGCACGGGAGGCACGGCAGGCACAACCGATTCGACCCCGCCCCCGCCCGCCAACGCGTTCCTCACGGAACTGACGAACAACGTGATCGCGGCCGTCGCCGAGCAGCACCCCGGGATCGTCGCCCCCCTCTCCGACTTCACCAAGCACAACGACACGTCGAAGGGGTGGCGAGGCAAGGACCACTTCAGCACGGCCCTGGCGAACACGCTCAGCCTCATGGACGCCCTCAGCCATCACAGCATGGCGGGGCAGCTGGAGTCGTTCGTCGCCGATGGCATACGCATCCGGCTCGTCGACACCACGAGGACCAAGCGGGACTACCGGACGATCCTGGTCAAGGGCGCGCTGACGGGACGCCGCTACGAGGGCACCCGCAACGAACTGATCCTGCGCAGCAGCACGCACGCCAATCAGCGGCTGGACAGCTCGGGCACGGTCTCCCACACCAGGGAGGTCGGCATCGACGTCGGAGTCTCGGTACGTCAGAACTCCGTCGACTCCTTCGGGCAGCCGCTCAACAGCGGTGTGATCTCCCCCGCGGGCCGGTACGCCTGGCAGAAGAACCGCAAGACCGGTTCCGGCGCCACCGTCTCCTACGAGCCGCTGCACGCCACGGCGGGGCCGTCCCATGTGTTCAGTTACCAGCTGGACGTGAGCGTCACCAGCGAGGGATTCTCGCGCTTCCGCCAGGTTCTGCGGGTCCTCGGCGTGCTCGGCACGGGGTATTTCGTCGAGCGCGACAGCAAGGCCGACCTGCTCGGCGGCACGGCGGCACGGCCCTCGATGACCGGACGGATCCTGCTCAACGCGCCCGACGAGCACATCTCGACGACCCCGCCGCGGCCCACGACCACCGCCCCCGCCGCCTCGACACTGACCACCGAGCAGGTGCGGGCGCTGCTGGACGGCTCGCCGGAGCCGACGCCCACGGAGAGCAAGGGCAAGGGGCGGGCCACGGAGGAGTCCACGGACAGCACCCAGCTGACGCGCCTGCCGAAGCCGCAGCAGCCGTTCGGAGACCTGCCGCACCAGGTCATCGGGGTCGCCGGAAGCTCCGAACTGACCCGGCAGGTCCAGACGGCCCTCCAGCAAGGATCCGGCGACGCCTGGCAGTTCACTCTGTACGGGGCCACGCCGCACGACGCGGTGATGCGCCAGTTCCAGCCGCAGGTCGTCGCCTCGTTCCTGGACCAGTCGGTCAGCAACTCCGGCATGCGGATGGTCGAGCTGTTCGGCGCCGGACCGTACTCCAACCGGATGGGCCGGCTCGTCCACCGGGTCACCCTGCAGAACCCGGTCGTGCAGTCGAAGCCCATCTCGGTGGAGACGGAGCAGACGCTCGGGGCCGAGACCCAGGTCAACCATGCGACGACCTCGGTGACGGTGGCCAAGCTGAACCTCGGGTTCGCCTACGCGCGCAGCCACGACGGCCGGCCCTCCCCCGTGGGTACGTACGGTCTGGTCCTGAACGGGACGTCGAGCGACGGCCGGACGGCGACGGTGACGAACACGGTGGCGGTGGACAACGACCGGGACGACGAGAGTCCGAAGTACCTGGTCACCGCCGATATCCAGCACGAGGTCGGGTTCTCGACCCGGGCCAACGGGCTGGCCGGTCCGCTGCGTGTCGTGCTGCCGGCGCTGCAATCGCACTGGGCGGGATTCCAGCTGTCCCTGCCGGGCGGCTGGCTCGGCCACGTGCCGGAGAAGACCGCGCACCGAATGGGCCTGGTCGGCACCACGCTTTCCCCCGCGCCCCGTTACCAGGAGGATTCCTGGTCCCCCGCGCCCTGGCTGAAGGACACACCGTTCGGTTCGTTCCCGGTCAACTCCCTGGACTCCGCCAGGGCCGCGCGGGACTTCGCCGAGCTTCTCAGGTCGAGGGGGGTGGACGACGCCGGACGGGACCACATCCTCGACATGGTGACGCCGCGCGCGCTGCTCGCCCTGCGGCAGCAGATGTCGGCCACCGGGGGCGGGGTCACCGCGGTGACCCGCACCGCCTGGAGCAGCCTCGGTGAGGTGCACATCGGTTCGCAGCGCGCCACGGTACGCATCGAACTCATCCAGACGAAGACGGAGTTCGACGGGATCGACCACAGCGTCACCTTCCAGGAGACCCTCGGCATGACCGAGACCGTCGACGTGGCCAACAGCAAGGGCAGTTCGCGGACCGTCGGATTCTCGGTCACCGAAACGCTGCGGACCGGGAACACGAAGGTTCCCAACGCGGGCCCGGCACTCTCCGAATCCGTCGCCTCGACCCAGCAGAAGGCCACCACCACATCGACGGCCCGCCTGAAGAACTACACGTTCTACCCCAACGAGCCGCACGCCGACTTCCTCGTCCAGTACGAGCTCCGCATGGTCCTGGTCAACGCCGACGGAACGGAGCTCCCGTCGCGGAACTTCCCGGTCGGAACCCTGCGGGAGCAGTTGCCGCTGAGCCTGGCCGTGCCGGACATGGATGACGCGTCGTCCGGGAACGACGTCCCCACATCGAGCTCTCGGCAGAATTCCGAGATCCAGGAAATACGGCCCCGGCAGAACGCCGTGCTCGGTCCGGTGCAGCCGACGCACAGGCCCCCCGCGGTCACGGTCCGGCGGCCCGGACGGCTCACGGACGCGGAGATCACCGCATGGCGGAGCAAGGGAGTGGCCCGGACGTTCACCATGCCGGCCAACGGCTTCATGCCACGTCGGATCTCCCAGGCCGGCACCGCGCTGAGCGCCGCCCAGCTGGCCATGGCCAAGGCGTACAAGTCCAAGGTCCCGCACCTGCCCCGTTCCACCGATGACACTCATCTCACCGGCCAGAGGCTGACGGAGGCCGTCGCGGCGGCCCGGAAGAATGGTCCCGCTCCCCAGGGCGGGGCCTCGGGGCAGGCGCTCTCCGACGGGCTGTCGAGCACACAGACGGCGGCCTTCTTCGCCAACACCGCGACGGACGGCGGCTATCTGGCTGCCTCACTGCACGACGACAGCATCGTGATGGACACCCAGGGCAGCTACCGGTTGTTCTCCAGGCCCCGGCTGAGGGAGGCGGTGCTGCTGAGTGTGGCCGCGGAGGCCACGATGGAGAGTCCCGAGCGGCTGACCACGAGCTCGGACGCCACGATCACGGAGACCGGCGCACAGAGCACGACGGTCAACGCGACCATCGGCACGGCCGCACCGGCAGTGGGCTCCATCGCCCCCTCCCCGGCGGGCAGCGGGGGAAACACCGGCGAGACGGAGACCCTCAAGACCACATCGGCCGGCGGCACCCAGCAGAACATCAAGCCCAAGACCGGCCGGGCGATCCTGTTCTCGATCCCCACGGACTGGCTCGGCGAGGCGACGATCGCCCGGGGCAAGGTCGCGGGCGTCTTCGGGCCCGGAAGCACGTCCCAGGCGGTCGAGTACCAGACCAATGTCCTGACCTGGGTACGGGAGGACGTGGCCCGGGAGCTCGGGCTGATCGACGACACGACGTTCCCGACCGAGGTGACCGACGCCTGGACCGCCGCGGCGGCGGCGAGCAAGGCGTGGGTGGACGCGGACAAGGCGTACTGGAAGCTCAGGCGCGGCATCACCGAATCCGTGGGCACCCGGGTGCCCGATCCGGAGCAGACGGAAGAGCTCAGGACGAAGGAGGACAGCGCCAACGAGGCGATGCGGGAGTTCCGCCGGGTACGTGCGGCGGCGGACCAACTCACCCGCTGGTACCACCAGAGCCCCCGCCCGGACGGCACCCCGCCGCCTCCGGTGACCTTCACGGCCCCCGCCAAGGTGAAACCCACCGTTCCCAAGTACACGGGCACGGCGTTCACTCCGGCCACCGAGACGGACACCGCCGATGGCCCGAAGACGATCGTCTCCCCGTCCGGTGACACCTACACGCTGCGGGACGTGCCCGAGGACGGCGACGCCTTCTTCCACGCACTGACGGTGGGCCTCCAGCACACGGACGCGGGCACCATGCTGCCGGGCCCGACCGGTGACCCGGCCCACACCGGTACGCCCCTCGCCTTCCTGCTCGACCGGATGACGGGGACCCTGACGAACGACTCCGGTGACCTGTTGGACTTCATGACGCCGGATCTCCTCGACACGTTCAGCTCGCATGAACTGTCCGCCGGCGGCCTCACGTACACGGCGAATTCCCCCGAGGCGCGCGAGTCCACGGGTGACCCCCGCTTCCTGCCCCTGTACGGCGAGCTGACGGCCGACCAGCGCAGGGCCCTGGCGCTCACCCAGCTACGGCGCGTCGGCAGCTCGCCCGACCACACCGGCTGGGACCACGGAGCCTCGGACCTGCTGCCCGCGCTCGCCGCCAGGAGCTTCCACGTCCAGGTGACCGTGGTCCGGGACGACGGCACATTCCAGGAATTCGACCCGCCGTCCACCACCCCGTCCACCGGGCACGTAGTGCTCTACCTCAAGGACCGCCACTACCAGGTGGCCCTGGCCCCCGACGCCCAGCGGCGGAACCGGGAGCGGGAGGAGCGGGAACAGCAGAGGCGGGAACAGCAGAAGCAGGAACAGGAGGAGCAGAGGCGAGAACAGCAGAGGCAGGAACAGCAGAGGCAAGAACAGGAGGAGCAGAGGCGAGAACAGCAGAGGCAGGAACAGCAGAGGCAAGAACAGGAGGAGCAGAGGCGAGAACAGCAGAGGCAGGAACGCGAAGAGAGGCAGAAGCGCGAAGCCGAACAGGAAGCGAAACGCAAGCGGGCGCTGAGGGAAAAGCAGGCGCGCGAACAGGAACGAGAACAGGCACGGAAGCAGAAGGAAAGGCAGGAAAAGGAGGAGAAGCGAAGAAGGAAACAAGAACAAGACAGAGAGAAGGAAAGAGACCAGGAAAAAGCAGAAAAACAAGCACGCAAACAACAACGAGCCGAGGCCCGGAAACAGAAGCAGAAACAAGCACGAAACCGAGCACGCGAACAAAGGTGGCAAGAAGAACAAGAACAAACATGGGAACAAGACCACCAGGACCAGGACCAGGACCAGGTCACAGTCCTGGAAGAGGAAGACGACCGGAGCGAAAGGGACGAACCGGAGTCGAGTGCGCCCACACACGACGGCCGGGACAACGAAACCGGGCTGCCCTCACAACAGCGGCAGGAGCAGGAGCAGGCGCGCGAGGCCGAGCGGAATCGGGCTCGGCGGGAAAAGCAGGCGCGCGAACAGGAGCGAGAGCGGGCACGGGAGCAGAAGGAAAGGCAGGAGAAAGAGGAGAAGCGAAGAAGGAAACAAGAACGAGACAGAGAGAAGGAAAGAGACCAGGAAAAAGCAGAAAAACAAGCACGCAAACAACAACGAGCCGAGGCCCGAAAGCAGAAGCAGAAACAAGCACGAAACCGAGCACGCGAACAAAGGTGGCAAGAAGAACAAGAACAAACATGGGAACAAGACCAGGAGAACCAGGAGGACCAGGACCAAGAGCAGCCGGAGGTGTCGGACGAGCAGGATGAGCCGGACCAGCCGGACGAGCCCGACCAGCCCGACCAGCCCGACCAACCCAACCAGCCCAACCAGCCGAACCAGCCCGACCAACCGGACCAGCCGGACGAGCCCGACCAACCGGACGAGCCCGACCAGCCCGACCAACCCAACCAGCCCGACCAGCCGAACCAGCCCGACCAACCCGACCAGCCCAACCAACCCAACCAGCCCGACCAACCCAACCAGCCCGACCAGCCGAACCAGCCCGACCAGCCCGACCAACCCAACCAGCCCGACCAACCCAACCAGCCGAACCAGCCCGACCAGCCGGACCAGCCGGACGAGCCCGACCAGCCCAACCAGCCCGCGGCACCGGTTCATCCGCTGCCCGCGAACCACAACATTCAGCCGGTTCCGCTCCCCACCTCACCCGAGTTCCTGGGCTGGGTCCTCGATACCTACAACGTGCGGGATTTCAGAGTGCACAATGCACACCTGACCCAGGTCACCGAGATCGACAGCGCGCTGGCCACGCTGGTGATGTTGGGCCGAGCCGCGTCGTTGAGCGAACTGGGCCTGACCGACGAACAGGTACTGCGGGTGCTGGCACGCAACCAGTACGCGTCCCAGGACGCGGTGACGCACCTGCGCATGAACGAACGGTACGCAGCAATCCTCAGACACGAGAACTAGGAATCCGCAGCGTGGACGTCCGAGACGACGCCATGACGGACACGAACCGAGGCACAGAGACAGAGATGCAGAAAACCGACGAGACGGGCTCACGGACGCTGCCACCCGTGCCCGACCACATCCGGGAGGCCGCGCGGGAGGCGCCGGACCACTGGATCGGCGTCGTCGACCCCGCGTGGACCGACGCCGCCCCACCACCGCCCTGGGCCGTGGCCGGGGAGTGGCGTTCCGGGCTCGACGGCGATGTCGTGGAGTGGCAGCCCAACGACGACTACCGGCCCTCCCCGCTCGCACTGGGCTGGCCCGAACCCACCGATCCCGTCGATGCCGCCGTACAGTTGGCCGTCACCGGATACGGGTCCCTGGACGATGCCGTGGAGGCGTTGGCCGGGGCGGAGGTCATGGTGCTCCGGGGGCCGGACGGCGGTCCGTCGAGCGTCATCGGGGCGGACGGCACACCCGCGGTGCCGGTCTTCACCGCCGCACCCCACCAGCCGTTCGAGGGTGCGCTGGCACACGACCGGGTCTCCGTCGCCGACCTGGTACGGGGCCTCGCGTCCGACGAAACCCGTCTGTCGGTCAATCCGGCGGGCCCCGCGCGTATCTCGCTGAACGCACGTCAGGTGACCGACGTGCTCCGTCCCACCGGTTCCACCTCGGCGACCAGCTCCACCGATGCACGCCGCACCGTCCCCACCAGTTCCGTCATCCAGAGGACTCCATGACCACGTCCAAGAACGAAGAGACAGAGGCCGCCTCCGAGTCGGAGGTCCATGCCACCGCAGAGGCCTCCGGCGGGACCTCGGCCCGGACCTCTCCCGCCAACGCCCCCGCTTCCTCCGCCTCCGCGGCTTCCGCCGAGAAGAAGAACAAGAAGCAGGCCGCGAAGACGGAGGGCGAGGCGGCGAGTTCCCCGGCGACGGCCGAGGGCGAAACCACCACGGCCAAGGGCGGAACCACCGAGGCCGCCACCAAGGCCGAGGCCGCCACCGCCGAAACCACCAAGGCCGCAGCCACCGCCGAAGGCGAGTCCGCCACCGCCGAAACCGCCGCCGAGGGCGAGTCCGCGACCTCAACCACCACCACCGCGACCGCCGAGGAGGAAGCCGCCTCCATAGCCACGGGCACGGCTACCACCACGGCCGAGGCCCCCGAGAAGGTGGGCCGCCCGAACAAGGCGCTCCTCGCGGGCGCCGCCATCGCGGGCGTGCTGCTGGTGACCGTCCCGTTCCTGGTCCACACGGGCGGCGGCAACGACGGCCGTCGCAACGCCGGCAGTGGCGAGGCCCCCGGCACGGTGCTCGGATCCGGCAAGGGCGACATGCCCGGCGTGTTCGCGTCCGCCGACCCCTCGCCCCGCAAGGGCTCCGGCAAGCAGCCGCCCCATGGCGAGAACGGCAAGGGCGGCGGTCCCTCGGCCGACGGCAACGGGTCCCAGCCGCTCAACGAGGGCGGGGGCACTGCGGGTGGCACCGGAGGCGGCGACGCCCCGGACCAGAAGTCCACCGACGGCAAGAAGTCCACGACCGGGAACACGGCCACCGGCCAGAAGAACACCACCAAGAGCACCACCAAGAACGCCGTCAAGACCGGCACCGGCAGCACATCGGCCGGGGGGACCTCGGGCGGCACCCCCACGAAGACCACCCCGCAGTCGAACGTGGTCTACACGGGCGTGGCCGGTCGCGGCTGCCCCACCCCCGCGGGCGGCGGCTACCAGCAGGACCACTTCTTCACCGACGGCAGCGCCGGCTGGTACACACCGTCGTCCGGCGGCTGGACGGGCAACGGCTGCAACGGCAGCTACGCCTCCATCCCGATGTCCGGCAGCACCACGACCGACATGCAGAACCGCGTCAAGTGGTGGTGGAAGCCCGGCACCCGGGCCCGTACCTGCCAGATCTCCGTGTACATCCCGAACAACGGCTCCGTGCAGTACGTGGGCGGCCACCCCACGAAGTACCACGTGCTGGTGAACGCCAACGACGCCTCGTCCATGTACAGCAGCTTCACGCTCAACCAGACCGCTCACCGCGGCCAGTGGGTCGACGCGGGCACCTTCCCCATGAAGGGCTCCACGATCGGGGTCAAGCTGCTCGACCGGGGCGACGACTGGTCCAAGGGCTGGGAGAAGGCGCACCACGCCGCCGCCCAGATGAGGGTGACCTGCCGCTCCTGACGTGTCACCGGTACGAGCAGCCGGGGCCGGCTGCTCGTACCGGGCCGTTCCCGGGGGTCCGACCGGCCCCCGGGGCGCCTACCGCTGCGCGAAGCGGTCCAACGCCTCGTACACCGCCGCGCTCATGGCGGCACTGCCCTTGTGTCCCGCGTCCTCGATGACCACGAGTTCCGCCCCGGGCCACGCCTCGGCCAGCTCCCAGGCGGTGTCGAGCGGCCCGCTGATGTCGAGCCGGCCGTGGATCAGGACGCCGGGGATGCCCGCCAGGCGTCCCGCGTCGCGGATCAGCTGCCCTTCCTCCAGCCAGGCCGCCCGGGAGAAGTAGTGCGAGCAGATCCGTACCAGCGCCAGCATCGCCCGGGGCGGCCTGCCCCCGTACGGGTGGGGTGAGCCGTGCGGCTCGGCGGAGAGAACGGCGTCCTCCCAGGCGCACCAGTCGGTCGCGGCCCGGGAC
Source organism: Streptomyces sp. NPDC057697 (assembly GCF_042799335.1). NCBI lineage: Bacteria > Bacillati > Actinomycetota > Actinomycetes > Kitasatosporales > Streptomycetaceae > Streptomyces > Streptomyces sp. NPDC057697. The sequence continues at coordinate 209,991 of NZ_JBHVJA010000013.1, forward strand.
CGTACGTCCGGGTCGGGGTGGTCCATGAGGCGCGCGTACGCCGCGAGAAGGTCGCCGTCCCGGTCGGCCTCGGGCACGCCGTCGCGGAACCGCCGCCACGCCTCCGGGAAGAACCGGCCCGCACCCCGGTAGAGCCAGTCGATCTCCTGGCGACGGGTGCTGGTGACCGAGGCGAGAACGATCTCCGACACCCGCTCCGGGTACCGCTCGGCGTACGCGAGGCCGAGCGTGGAGCCCCAGGAGCCGCCGAACAGCAACCACCTTTCCACGCCCAGGTGTTCGCGCAACAGCTCCATGTCGGCGATCAGATGCCCGGTGGTGTTGAGCGCCATGTCGGTGGTGGGGTCGGCGGCGTGGGGAGTGCTCCGGCCGCAGCCGCGCTGGTCGAACAGGATGATCCGGTAGCGCTCCGGGTCGAAGGATCTGCGCGGGCCCGTCGAACACCCCGAACCGGGGCCGCCGTGGACGACGAGCGCGGGCTTGCCCTCGGGGTTGCCGCAGGTCTCCCAGTAGACGAGGTTCCCGTCCCCGGTGTCGAGCATGCCGTGGTCGTAGGGGTCGATCGGCGGGTACGGGGCCGTCATGTCCGGTTCTCCTCCATCGAGTTCGCCAAAGGCACGAGCCGGACACGATACGCAGGCACGCCGACGTCACCTGTTTGACTGGTGACGCATCGCATGGGACAGTCATGCGCGTCCGGACCCGCCCGCCGATCCCGTACACGGATCCGCCCGGCGGTCCGCGCTTCGTTCCGCCCATCGGTCCGCGCACCACCCCGCACGTCGACACACACGGAGGGCTCCACATGGTCAACAGGCGTACGTTCAACAAGGTCCTGGGTCTGGGCACCGGCACGGCCGCCGCCTCCCTGGCGGGCCTGGTCCACCCCTCGGCCGCGTCCGCCACCGCGCGGGACGGGGCCGGGACACCGACCGCCGCACCCACGTCCTTCGCCGCTCCGAAGCAGGTCAGGGCGGGTCTGCTGGACATCGGTTACGTCGAGGCGGGCCCCGCCCACGGCCCCGTGGTCATCTGTCTGCACGGCTGGCCCTACGACATCCACAGCTTCGTCGACGTCGCTCCGCTGCTGGCGGCCCGGGGCTACCGCGCGATCGTCCCCCACCTCCGCGGCCACGGCACGACGCGCTTCCGCTCCGCCCGCACCTTCCGCAACGCCCAGCAGTCGGCGGTCGCCCTCGACATCGTCGCCCTGATGGACGCCCTCAGGATCGAGAAGGCGGTGCTCACGGGCTTCGACTGGGGGGCGAGGACCGCCGACATCATCGCGGCGCTCTGGCCGGAGCGCTGCAAGGCCCTGGTATCGGTGGGCGGTTACCTCGTCACGAACCTCGCGGCCAACCTGAAGCCGCTGGACCCCACGGCCGAGCACGCCTGGTGGTACCAGTACTACTTCGCCACGGAGCGGGGCCGGCAGGCCATGGAGGACCCCTGCAAGCGGGACGAGCTGAACAGGCTGGTCTGGGAGACCGTCTCCCCGACGTGGGACTTCGACGACGCCACCTTCGCACGCACGGCCGCCTCCTTCGACAACCCCGACTACGCCGCCATCGTGATCCACAACTACCGCTGGCGGCTGAGCCTCGCCGAAGGCGAGCGGCGTTACGACCGTTACGAGCAGCTGCTCGACGCACGGCCGGTCATCGAGGTGCCGGCCATCACCCTCGACGCCGAGCTCGACCCCTTCACCGCGTCGGGCGACGGATCGTCGTACCGCGACAGGTTCGTGGGCGCCTACGACCACCGCACCCTCAAGGGCATCGGCCACAACCTCCCGCAGGAGGCACCCGCCGACTTCGCCCGAGCCGTCGTCGACGCGGACCGCCTCTGACGGAGCACACAACACGTCCCGTCCGGCGCCACCTCGCATACGTCACCGGCTTGACAGGTGACGCCAGAAGTGTGACGCTCATAGCAGCCCCAGCGCTTCGGCGCGATCCGCAAGCGATGACCGATCGAGCGGAGGTCGACCGTGAAGACCGTGAAGACCACGAACACCACGAACACCACGAACACCACGAGCGCCAGGAACACCGAGGACACCCAGCACACCGCGGGCACGGCGGACGCCACAGGCACGGCGAGTGGCGGAAGCGCTACGGACGGCGCCGCGGCGGCCCGGCACGAGCGGTTCGGGAAGCTGCCCGAGCGTGTCCCCTACCAGGACATGGTCGAGGTGAAGCCCGCCTCGCCGAGGGAGCCCGCGAGGGACGCATACGACCCGGAGGGCTCGTGGATGTCCTTCTCCTGCCTGGCCGCCGACCTCGGTCTCTAGAAGCCCGGGGCTGTTAGGCTCGCGAGAGCATCGGTCCCGCACCTGAGCGGGACCGTACGCGCGACAGTCCGCCTGTGCGACAGTGCGTGGGCGTGCCACAGTGCGCAGACGCGACAGTCCATGGGTGACAGTCCGTATATGAGGAGACCAGACATGGTGGGTGACGACGACATCTCGGGGTGAGACCCCGACCTGTCAGGCCACCGGCCGATGCCCAGGAGCATCGCCGTCGTGGCCGTTCAGTCGTCCCCTTCTTCCATGTCCCGGGCACCGGTCTCCGGCTGCCCGTATCCCATTCGAGGTCTCTCCATGTCCGACGCCTCCGTCATCTGTTCCCAGCTGTCCTTCGCCTGGCCCGACGACACCCCGGTCTTCGAGAATCTGTCCTTCGCCCTGGGCGGCGGCCGCACGGGCCTGGTCGCCCCCAACGGCGCCGGCAAGAGCACCCTGCTCCGGCTGATCGCCGGCGAACTGCGGCCCGGCACCGGGTCCGTCTCCGTGAACGGCACCCTCGGCCATCTCCCGCAGGACCTCCCCCTGAGCAGTGATCTCACGGTGGCCGAGGTCCTGGGCGTCGCAGCGGTGATCCGGGCCCTGGACGCCGTGGAGTCCGGCGACGTGAGCGAGGAGCACTTCACCGCCATCGGGGACGACTGGGACATCGAGGAACGCACCCGGGCCCAGCTCGACCGGCTCGGCCTCGTCGACCTCACCCTCGACCGGAGCCTGAGCACGCTCAGCGGCGGCCAGATCGTCTCGCTCGGTCTCGCGGCCCAACTGCTGAAGCGGCCCGACGTACTGCTCCTCGACGAACCCACCAACAACCTCGACCTCGACGCCCGGCACAAGCTCTACGACGTGCTGGAGGACTTCGGCGGCTGTCTCCTGCTGGTCAGCCACGACCGGGCGCTGCTCGACCGCATGGAACGCATCGCCGAACTCGAACGCGGCGAACTCCGCTTCCACGGAGGCAACTTCACCGCGTACGAAGAGGCCGTACAGGCCGAGCAGGAGGTCGCCGAGAAGAACATCCGCAACGCCGAACAGGAGTTGAAGCGGGAGAAGCGGGAGATGCAGCAGGCCCGCGAACGCGCCGAGCGCCGCGCGAGCAATGCCGCCCGCAACCTCAAGAGCGCCGGTCTGCCGCGCATCTTCGCCGGGAACATGAAGCGGGGCGCCCAGGAGTCCGCCGGACGCTCGGGACAGCTGCACGCCTCCCGGGTCGGCGAGGCCAGGGCCCGGCTGGACGAGGCGGGGCGCGCCCTGCGCGACGATCAGCGCCTCACCCTGGATCTGCCCGAGACCGATGTGCCCGCCGGGCGCACGCTCGTCCTCGGCGAACACCTCCAGGTCCGCCACGGCGGCCGGGACCTGTTCGCCGGACCCGGCCTCGACCTCACCATCCGGGGTCCCGAACGCATCGCGCTGACCGGCCCCAACGGCTCCGGCAAGACCACACTGCTGCGGCTGCTCAACGGCGAACTCGCCCCGGAGGGCGGCCGGGTCAAGCGGGCCGACGGCCGGATCGCCTACCTCTCGCAGCGGCTGGACCTGCTGGACACGGACCGTACCGTCGCCGAGAACTTCACCGCGTTCGCGCCGCACCGGCCGGAGGCGGAGCGGATGAACCTGCTCGCCCGCTTCCTCTTCCGGGGCCCCCGGGCCCACCTCCCCGTCGGGGTGCTCTCCGGCGGCGAGCGGCTGCGCGCCACCCTGGCCTGTGTGCTGTGCGCCGAACCGGCCCCGCAACTGCTGTTGCTGGACGAGCCCACGAACAACCTCGATCTGGTCGGCGCGGGCCAGTTGGAGAGCGCGCTGGGCTCCTACCGGGGAGCGTTCGTGGTGGTCAGCCATGACGAACGGTTCCTCGCCCGGATCGGCGTGGACCGGTGGCTGCGGCTGACCGACGGCGGGCTGACGGAGACGGGGGCCCCGGAGGTGTGAGCCGCCGGTGTGCCGACCGGGCCCGCCCGAGGTGGTCACCACCCGGCGGGCCGCACACCGATCACCTCAGGTGGACCCCCATGACCCGACCCGCACTGCTCGCCCACGACGTCGTCCGCACCCTCGGGACCGAGCGGATCCTCGACGGCGTCTCCCTCACCGCCTCCCCCGGCCACCGCATCGGGCTGATCGGGGAGAACGGCGTCGGCAAATCGACGCTGCTACGACTCCTCGCCGGAGTGGACGAACCCGATGCCGGGACCGTCACACGCCCGGCCGACCTGGGCTTCCTGCACCAGGAGCTGCCGTACGACGGCACGTCGACCATCTCCGACGTGCTGGACGAAGCCCTGCGCGAGGCCCGCGACGACCTGGCCGCACTCGACCGCCTCACCGGACGGCTCGCCCAGGTCCCGCCGGACTCCCCCGAGTACGCCGAACTGCTCGACACCTACGGCCGACGGCTCGAACAGGCCCAGGAACGGGAGGTCTGGGACGCGGACCGGCGTGCCGCGATCGTCCTCGACGGGCTCGGCCTCGGCGCGTTCCGGCACGACCGGGCGCTCGGCTCCCTCTCCGGCGGACAGCGCGGCCGCCTGGCGCTGGCCGCCCTGCTGGTCCGGCGGCCCTCGGCCCTGCTGCTGGACGAGCCGACCAACCACCTCGACGACGGCGCGGCCGCCTTCCTGGAGGAGCAGATGCGCGGCCTGCCCGGGGCCGTCGTGGTGGCCAGCCACGACCGGGCCTTCCTCGACGCCGTGTGCACGGATCTGATCGACCTCGACCCGGCCGTGGACGGCCCGGTCCGCTACGGCGGCAACTACAGCGCCTACCTGGCCGAGAAGCGTGCCGAGCGGGAACGCTGGGAACGTCGGTACGCCGAGGAGCGGGAGGAGCTGGCGGCGCTGCGCCGGTCGGCCGGTGTGACGGCGCACCGCGTGGCGCCCGACCGGGGGCCGCGGGACAACGAGAAGATGGGGTACGGCCACCGGGGCGGCCGGGTGCAGAGCCAGGTCTCGCGGCGGGTGCGCAACGCCACCCGCAGGCTGGACGGGCTGGAGCGCAGGCGGGTCGACGAGCCGCCGCGGCCGCTCCGTTTCCACGGGACCGCGCTCGCCGTGACCGCGCCCGGCAAAGAACCTGCGGAGGACACGCTCGTCTCCCTGCGCGAGGTACGGGTGCCGGGACGGCTGGGCATCGCACGGCTGGACGTGTCGGTGACCGAACGTCTCCTCGTCACGGGCGGCAATGGCGCGGGCAAGTCGACGCTGCTGTCGGTGCTCGCCGGGCGGCTCGGGGCCGAGGGGGACGTACGGCGGCGGCCGGGGCTGACGGTGGGTCTGCTGGCCCAGGACACCGTGTTCGCCCGGCCCGACCGGACCGGGCGGGAGACCTACGCGCACACGCTCGGCGCCGAGCGGGCGGAGGCGGTCCCGCTGGGTTCGCTGGGTCTGCTGCGCGAGGCGGATCTGGACAAGGCGGTCGGCCGGCTGTCGGTCGGTCAGCGGCGTCGCCTCGCGCTGGCGCTGCTGGTGGCGCGTCCGCCCGAACTGCTGCTGCTCGACGAGCCCACCAACCACCTCTCCCCGCGGCTGTGCGACGAACTGGAGGCGGCGCTGGGCACCGGCCCCGGCGCGGTCGTCCTGGCCAGCCACGACCGCTGGCTGCGCGGACGCTGGCAGGGCCGCGAGATCCGGCTCCGTTCCGGCCCGGGGCACCACCTGGGCGAACCTTGCCGACCCGATAGTCACCTGCCAGAATGGTGATGTGAATCTGGACCACGTCTTCGTCTGCGGAAACCCGGCACTGGACTTCGCCGCGACGCTCCGGGCACGGCGTTCGGTGCGGTTCGAGATGTTCGTGACGCCGGAGCGGCTGCGGGCGTGGTACCTGGAGTCCGGCATCGTCGACGCGGTCTTCCCCGGCGACCAGGCCGACGTCGAGCGCGCGAAGGCCGTGCGGGAGGCCGTCTACCAACTGGTCACGGCCCGCCGGCTCGGTGAGGAGTACGCGGACGAGGCGCTGGAGGTGCTGAACGGCGCGGCGCGCAGGCCACCCGCGGCACCCCAGCTCACCAGGTCGGGGCGGTGGACGCAGGCGACGCCGGACGAAGCCCTGTCCGCCGTGGCGCGCCTGGCGGTCGAGCTCCTGAGCGGGCCGGACGTGCCCCTGCTCAAGGAGTGCGGCAACCCCGAGTGCACCCGCGTCTACATCGACCGCTCCCGGGGCATGCGGCGGCAGTGGTGCGGCATGGAGTCCTGCGGCAACAAGATCAAGGCAGCCGCCTACCGCGCGCGGAAGAAGGACGTGCACGCCGCGACCGCGGCCGCCCGCTAGGCCCTGCCGGGCGGGGCCGGGTCATCCCACCGGGGACGGCTGCCGGGTTCCCCCGGCCTCGACCATGGTGAGGGGTGCCGCCGCCACGAGCGTCGGCAGCAGCAGCCGCCAGAACCGGGTGACCGTCGAGGTCGCGAGCCAGGTCGGGTCCCGGATGCCGAGCACCTCGAACCCCACGGTCGCGGCGACCACGGCGGTCGCCGCGTCCTGGACGGCCGTGCCCCGGCGCAGTTCGCCCTCGGCCTCGGCCCGCGTCAGCGTCTCCTCGACCCAGCGCCGCCAGCACTGCCGCAGGTCGGTCCGGGGCGGTCGGGACGTCTCGCCGCCCAGCGCGAAGCCGACCCGGAGCACCACGTCCTCGTGCAGTGCGTCGGCGAGCGCGTGGGTCACGTCGACGAGGAGTTGCAGATGGCTCGTCCCGCACGGCAGGGCGCCGTTCGTCACGGCCAGCAGCCTGATCAGCGCCGTCTCCTCGACGACGTCCACCAGGACGGCCTTGGTGGCGAAGTGGAAGTGCAGTGCCCCGTTGCTCACCCCGGCCCGCGTACTGATCGCGGTGAGCGAGGCCGCCGAGAATCCGTCCCGGTCGAAGATCTCGGCCGCGGACCGGATCAGGGTTTCGCGGGTACGCGCCGCACGCTCCTGCTTGACCATCAACTGCTCCGTCACTGCTGGGGGTTGCCGTGATTGTCGAAGGACAGGAAGTGACTATAACAAACCGTACGTGCGGTTTCTAAGAAAGCCCCTGACCTCTTCACGGAAGGGGATTGATTTCCGGTCCGCCCACCAGAACGCAGCCGGCACACCTCGGGTCACCCGCTCCAGGACAACTTGTGTCACGCTCGGACCATGTCGGACCAGAATTGGACGCCGGCTCGGCGTCAGAACGCGCCGATCCGGACTCATTTCCAGGAACAGACAGAGCGGAATGAACCCCTCCGCCGCTGCGGGATGACAAGGACCCAGAGGCACTAGAAATTAAACCGGTTGGTATGTATTTTCGGGCCCAGGAATAGCCCATTCCTGAACACATCTCTCGCGCCAGCCCAGGGGGAGCCAATGTCTGCGCGCACGTTTCAGGTCGAACCACCCGTGTTCGACAGAGAAATGACACGAGGCACCAGAGCCTCCACGATCAAGCCCGGTGGGTTCTACCCCACCACCCTGACCACCACCGTCCCCAAGGAGCTCGTCCACCGTTCCGCCGTCGCGGAGGTCCTGCTCACCGACTGGGAGCGGGTGGACGACACCCACTTCGTCATATCCGCCCAATGGCCACGCGGCCACAGCTTCTTCGTCCCGGTCGCTGACGGCTACCACGACCCGCTCATGGGCTGCGAGACCATCCGCCAGATCGGCATCCTGCTGGGGCACGCGGAGTTCGGTGTGCCCTTCGGCCACCAGTTCCTCGTCTGGGACCTCCACATCGCCGTACGCCCCGAGCACCTGCGGATGGGGTACGAACCCGCCGCGCTCAGCATCGACGTCGACTGCACGGAGATCAACCGACGCGGCAGAAACCTTTCGGGGCTGCGCTTCGAGGCCGTCTTCCACCGTGACGGGAATATCGTCGCGACCGGTGGCGGCTCCTACTCCTGCATGGCCCCGGCGGTCTACCGCAGGGTGCGCGGCGAGCACCTGTCCGACGGCTACCGGGACCAGCTGCCGCTGATCAGCCCGGCGGCCCCGCAGAGCGTCGGGCGGATGTCACCCATGGATGTCGTGCTCTCCCCCACCGGCGAACCGAACCGCTGGCAGCTGCGGGTGGACACACGCCACCCCGTGCTGTTCGAGCACGCGGTCGACCATGTCCCGGGCATGGTGCTGATCGAAGCCGCCCGCCAGGCCACGGCAGCGGCCCTCGGCCGGTCCTCCTACCTCCCGCTCGACGTCGCCAACGAGTTCAAGCGGTACGTCGAGCTGGACTCCCCGTGCCTGATCGAGGCATCCCTGCTGCCCGGCACGGACGCCGGGGACGAACAGAGCGTCCTGGTGACCGCCCATCAGGACGGTGAGCCCGTCTTCAGCGCCACGGTGAAGGCCGGGGCGCACGGCGCGCCGCCCCTGACGGACGGCGTCTGACATGCCGAACACCGGTTTACCCGGGGCGGGCAGCGGCTGCCCCCGCCGGGCAGCCGCCGTACCCCTGTCCGTACCGGTGCCGGAAGGCACTCACCCGAAGGCGCCCAGGTGATCGCTCGCCCATCCGCGGAAGGTTCCGGCCGGCCTGCCCAGCAGAGCGGCGACCGTGCCGTCCACCTCCGCCTTCGCGCCCGCACGGCCGCGCTCCGCGCTCTCCAGCAGCGCATCGGCGATGTCCGCCGGGTAGCGGGCGCCCAGTGCGGCACGGGCCCGCGCCGGTTCCAGTTCCTCGAAACGGAGCGGGCGGCACAGCAGTTCGGCGAGCAGGGCGGTCTGTTCGGCCGCGGTGATCGCCTCCGGTCCGGTCAGCGTGTGGATCCTGCCCGCATGGCCGTCATCGACGAGGGCGCGCACCGCCACCTGCGCCACGTCACGCGGGTCGACACAGGCGTTGCCCGAGTCCCCGTACAGCGCGCGCACCACGCCGTCCGAGCGGATGGAGCGCGCCCAGGAGAGGGTGTTGGACATGAACGCGCGCGGACGCAGCAGAGTCCACTGCATGCCGGATCCGCGCAGCAGCTCCTCGTTGCGGCGCTGCCACCGGGTGATCAGGTCCTCGGCCCCGGGGTCCGCCACCGCGGCCGCCGACAGCTTGACCACCCGCCGCACCCCCGCCGAGCGGGCACTCCGAAGGAATGCCGAGTCGTCGTCGCCACCGGGATTGGTCACCAGGAAAACGGTGTGAATCCCGTGCAGAACGCCCACCAGCGAGGCCGGATCCGAGAAGTCCCCGGCAACGATCTCGGCCGCCGGACCCGCCCCCCGGACCCGCGCCGGGTCCCTGGCCATGATACGAACGGCCAGGTCGGCCGGGAGACCGCGGAGCACTTCCCGCCCGATGGTCCCGGTGGCACCGGTGACAAGAATCATGAACTTCCTTCTCTCGTCCGGCATTTCCCCGGCCGGTAAGGGCGAGGAAGCGGCCTGTAAGATACGAACTGGACGGTTTCTTTACCGGCCTCCCGACGTTCGACCATCCCGAGGAGGGAGGAGGCAGAGTGGCTGAGCAGCTACGCGCCATCCGTACCCGTCAGACGATCCTTTCGGCGGCAGCCAAGATCTTCGAGGAGCATGGGTACCAAGCCGCCACGATCTCCCAGATACTCTCCGAGGCGGGGGTCACCAAGGGGGCCCTGTACTTCCACTTCCATTCGAAGGAAGATCTGGCTCAGGGCGTCCTCTCGGAGCAGGACCAGCGGATCATCGTCCCGCACCGCGCCTCCAAGATCCAGGAGATCGTGGACGTCGTGATGCTCCAGGCCCACCAGTTGCAGACCGACCCGATGGTGCGCGCCGGCGTGCGGCTGACGATGGACCAGCTGGCGCAGAACCTCGACCGCAGCGGTCCGTTCCTGCGCTGGGGCGAGGTCGGTCACGAACTGCTCCAGCAGGCCCATGCCCAGGGCGAGTTGCTGCCCCACATCACGCCGTCCGAGACGGCCGACGTCATCGTGGGCTCCTTCGCCGGCATCCAGTCCATGTCGCAGGCCGTCTGCGAGTACCGCGACCTCGTCAAGCGGGTCTCCGCCCTGATGCGTCATGTGCTGCCCAGCGCGGTGGTCCCGTCCGTCCTCGCCTCCCTCGACCTCTCCGAGAGCCGTGGGGCCGCGGTCTACGCCGAAGCCGTGAAGGCGGCCGAGATGCGGGACCTCGTCGAAGCCACCGGCTGAGCCGCGGGCGCCGTCGTGGGGCGCCGTCAAGGCTGCCCCACGGCGGCGCTGTCCCCGGCGACAGCCCCCACGGGCTTCTCACCCCCGGGTACGAAGCCCTTGACGAAGTACGCCGACAGCGCCTCCGTCAGGTCACGGCCCTCCTCCGGCACCCAGGCGAGGTAGCCGTCGGGCCGCACCAGCAGCGCGGCGTGCGGCACCTCGGGAGTGGGCCGGGCACGGACCACGCGCAGGCTGCCTCGCCATTCCCGCGCCGCTTCCCCGTGGCCTTCGCCCTCCTCGCCGAGGAGCAGCAGCAGCGGCCTGCCGTCGTGCAGCAGCCCGATCACATCGGTCTCACCGGTCTCCGTGGTGAGCACCGCGTTGCGCAGGAACGTTCCCGTCGCCCGGCCGTCGCCTCCGGCGTGGTCCGGGAGTACGGTGTCCTGGGCGCTGATCAGGCCGCCGAGGTGACCGGTCTCGCGGTCCGCCGACAGCACACCGGTGAACACCCTGCGCAGCGCGTCCAGTTCGGGTCCCGGGCGCATCAGGGCGAGTTGTGCCTGGGTCTGGTCGATGACCCGCCGGGCGACGGGGCGACGCTCCGGGTCGTAGGAGTCGAGCAGCCCTCCGTCCGCCGATCCGAGGACCGTGAGCGCCAGCTTCCAGCTCAGGTTGAGTGCGTCGAGCACCCCGGTGCTGAGGCCCTGGCCGCCGATCGGGAAGTGCACATGCGCCGCGTCGCCCACCAGGAAGACCCGCCCCGCGCGGAACGTCCGGGCCAGCCGCGCGAAGTCGCTGAACCTGCTGAGCCAGTGCGGCGCGTCCATCTCGATGTCCCGGCCGGCGATCCGGGAGACCTCCGCGCGCAGCTCCTCCAGCGTGGGCGGGAGCTGCCGGTTCGGGTGGGCTCCGTCGCAGTTCAGCGTGCGGATGTGCGTCCGGCCCTCCGCGTCGAGCTTGGCCACGATCCAGCCGCGCTCGGTGCGGTGCCAGCCCTTGGGGAGCTCGTCCGGCCGCGCGAGCGTGACGGCTCCCATGAGCGCGGACACCGTCGCCGGGTGGGTCTCGGAGGCGATGCCCGCCTGGTGCCGGACAGTGCTGCGGGCGCCGTCCGCGCCGATCACGTACGCGGCGGAGCAGACCGTGGGGCCTTGCGGCCCCTCGGCCGTGACCCGCGCCCCGGCGTCGTCCTGGGCGACCTCGGTCACCCGGTGCTCGCGCAGGATCCGCGCCCCCGCGGCCCGCGCCCGTGCCTCGAAGTGCCGCTCCAGCTCCGCCTGGGGGCACTTGAGGATCGGCACGGGTTCGCGGGCGGGGGTCGTGATGGTCAGTCCGGGCAGGCCCGCGAAGTGGAACGGGCTCTCCGCCTCGCCTCCGGTGTACGGATGCCCCGGCCCCGGCAGGTGGCCGCGGCGGGCCAGGCTCTGCACCGCGCGGGCGTGCAGCGTGGTCGCCTTGGGCTGCTCGGACACATCGGCCCGGGATTCCAGGAGCACGGTGTCGACTCCGTACCCGGCCAGTTCGGCGGCGACGAGCATGCCGACCGGGCCACCGCCGACCACCACGACCTGCGCCCGTACCGGACGTTCCCCCTGCACAGCGACGCCTCCCCTGACTGCGGACAATCCGCTGATGGAAATATACCGGACAGCCTGTTTCCCGCTCGTCCGCCCGGGGGCACGGGACGCCCACCCGACCGGCGGGTACGGACCCGGGGACGGGCAGGGGCCGGGGTCACGGCTGGAGTTCGCGCGTCGCGGACGACATCGGTCCGCCCTCCGAACGCTCGGTCTTGTGCCCCTTGCCGCCCGGCGCCAGGGTCCGCACGTCCACGGCCTCCGCCGGCGCCCCCCGCGCGTACAGCCCGTCGGGCTCGCTGTCCCGGTCGTGCGGCAGCAGCCAGAACACCCGTCGGCGGAACGTGCCCGAGGACCGGGACGGTTTGGCCTTCGGCCCCAGCAGGGCGTACCCGACCATCCGGCCGTCGCGGTGGTACGCCGGTCTCCCCCGTCGCGTCGGCAGCCTGTCCAGGCTCTGGCGGACATAGTCGAGCCGACTGATGTCCTCCAGCCAGACGAGGTCCATCTCGTCGACGATCTCGTCCTCTGCGATGAGGGCGCTCATACTGTCTCCTGGTCCGCGAGCAGGCCGATGCCCGGGTAGTACTTGCGCTGGTTGGAAAGGATCATTCCCTTCGGCGACGCCAGCCCCACCAGCTCGCGGACACGCGCCGCGAAGGCCCGGGATGAGATCGCTGATACGCCCTCATTCTGGCACCAGCCCCTATAGGCCGCGTAGAGCTGCGCCTGTTCGGCCCGCAGATCGGCTTCGAGCCGACAGGCCTCGTGGACGAATCGCCCGGTATGGTCCTCGGTCTCGGCGTACGCCGTGGTCGCGATGCGCACCCGCTCGGGACCGGAGAGGTCCTTGTCGCCGCCGAGGTAGCGACGGGCGCCCTCGATCAGCCAGTTGAGAATGCCCGGACCTTCCTGGGTGACGAGGATGTCCGCCAGGTTGTCGATCTTGCGGTCGTCGGAGACGACCCGCTCGAACGGGATCAGCCGCATCCGCCGCCAGAACGCGAAGCCGCCCGTGCCCACCTCGGGGCGGTGGTTGCCGAGCAGCCACATCTTGTGCGTCGGCTCGAAGCTGAAGAAGTCCTGGCGCATCCGCCGTGCCTTGATCCGGTCGCCGCCGGTGAGCAGCTTGACCCGGGCCTCGTCGAACCGGTCCCCCGGCTTGACCTCACTGCACACGATCACCCTTCGGCCGTGCAGCTCGGCCAGATCGGTGGGGTGGCCCTCGTACGGACGTGACATCAGGAAGCCGGGCGGCGCCGCGTCCGCGTAGTCCCCGAGCAGCTTCATCAGGACGTCCAGCAGTACGGACTTGCCGTTCTTCCCGGAGCCGAACAGGAACGGCATGACCTGGGCGCCGACGTCCCCGGTGACCGAGTAACCCAGCAGCAGCTGAAGGAAGTCGATCATCTCCGCGCCGTCCGCCCCCTCGCCGAAGGTGTCGGTCAGGAAGCGGTTCCAGCGCGGTGTGGGCATCGGCTCCGGCGCGGCCGAGGTGGAACGGGAGTGGAAGTCCCTCGTGGGCTCGGCCGGACGGATGCGACCGGTGCGCAGGTCGACGACGCCCGCCGGCGTGCACAGCGCGTACGGATCCGCGTCCAGCCGCGACGCGTTGAGCACCATGCCCGGGGCGGACTTGGCCTGGGTCAGCATCGCGTTCATCCCGCTGGTGCTCAGCGCGCGGCGGCGGTGCTGCTGCAACGCGGCGGGGGTGTAGACGCCCCGGGGATCGGTGGTGGCGATGGACTCGGCCAGGTCTCCCGCCGACCACATCACGGTGTCGTCCTCGTCGATCTGCCACCGGGTGCCGTCCCACTGGTACCAGCCGATTCCGGGAACGTGCCGGTAGTCGTTGCGGTAGAGCGTGACGAACAGCTTGGCGTTGCCGCGGTCGGTGAGCGTATCGGGCAGCAGTCCGGCCGACGTCGCCTCGCCGTTCCCCGATGCCGCCCCGCTCCGGCCCGCCGGAGCGGGGGTGGATGCGTGTCCGGGCCCGGGTGCGGGTGCGGACGGGGGTATGGATGCGGGCCCGGGGACGGGTGCGGTCATGTACCGGGCGAAGTCGTCGCCGCGCCGGGGCGCCGGGACGGGTTGCGCGAGTATCTGCGCGGCCACGGCCTCGACGTCGAAGGCGGAGAGTGCGTTCTCCTCGTCCACGCTCACGCACGCCCCTTGAGCGACAGCGGGCGTGCCAGCCCCGCGCTCAGCCCGCTCCTGATGATGGCCAGGCACCGGCTCCGCCGGCCCGGACGGGCCTGCTCGGCCGTCTCCCGCAACACCCGCAGGGCCTCGGCCTCGGTGAGGAGGCCCCCCGCGACGAGTCCTCCGGCGGTGTACGCGGCCCGGTTCAACTTCTCGGAGAACGCGGCGCCTTCGGGTACGGCCCCGCAGGCGGCGACCTCGGCGAGCACCCCGGCCAGTGCCCGGTCCCCCGGGCCTCCGCCGCTCCTCGCCGCGAGGACTGCCTGCCGGGCGCGGGGCGGTACGGGGCGGGGGCCCGGCACGGAGGCGGGCGGCAGATGTCCGGTGCGCTCCAGCTCCTTGGCGAGCCAGACCGGCAGCGGGGCGGGCCGTCGCGTGGTCCCGACCCGGCGGTAGGTTCCCGCGGAGGTCACGGTTCCGGGCGCCACGATGTACCCGCCGTGCGCCCGGACGTCGACCTGCCAGGCGAGGGCACGGCCACCGCCCGACCCCGAGGAGCACTGCCAGCGGTGCCCGCCGTCGTTGCGGTACCACACGTGCAGGCCACCGGACGGGGTACGGACCCGTAGCGTCGACTCGTCGTCGGCCGGACTGACCGCGCCGCGCAGGGCGGCCAGCACACCCAGGGTGTGGAAGCCATGGGCCAGCCCGGTCAGGTCGATCTCCTCGGAGATCCGTACACCGGGCAACAGCCGTTGCCGGTCCGGCAGTTCGCGGACATGCGCGTCGACATCGATGACGACGAGACCGGCCGGTCCGGTGGCGACGGCCACCCCGAGATCGGGACGGGAGCCCCACCACTGCCGGATCCGGTCGAAATCAAGCGTGGCCGCGTGAAAGCCGTGGCACCAACGGCCCGCACGCACACAGTCGCACCCCCCTCGGGCATGTCCCGGAGCGCGGCACACCTCGCAGTTGCCCACGGGTGTCTTGCGCCCCGGAGCAAGAGGATGAACCGGCCACCCCTGGCGCGCACACCACGAGGCAGTTGTCAGAGGCTGCGCGGCGACCGGTGCGGATCTCGCGAACTGCTGTGGGTCGCTGTGCAGAACCTGCAGCTCAGCTGCCATTCACTTCCCCCATGAGCGACTGAAGCGACTCAAATCCCAACATCAGATTAGCGAAACCTGTGGGAGAGGAGAGACACATGGGGCAGAACAGATGTACGCATCCGGAAGAAGGGACACCGTCCCGGCGACCGACCGCGCGGTGGGTGACAGTCGCTCGGTCGCTCGTCCGCAGAGAAACGGAACACCAGGTCAGAGGCTCGCACACCGAGGATCAGCGACTGAAGCGACTCAAGCTCTCCCTATATGACGCGCACACACGCGCTCACGCGCAGGAATGTCTCCATATATCTGAACCTTGAGTCGCTTCGGTCGCTGAGCCCCCTCGGCCACCGCTCCGACCTGCACATTCGTCCCGATGACTGAAGCGACTCAAGGTTCGGCCGGTCGTCGGCACGCCCGGTCAGCAGGCGGGCTCCTTCCATCACCGTCCCTTATGGCGAGCGGAGAACCCCAGGTCATAGGGGATGCGGAGCAGAGAACCGGCGACCGGAGCGACCGAGACCGCCGCCAGGCGCCGACACATGCCGAGGTGCGCCGCGATGTCTTGGCCGGTATTCGTCCATGCCGGGCCGGGTGCCCGGTGGTTCGGCCGGTCCACAGCGCGGACCGGGTGAGCCCGGTCGGCCTCCGCCGACGGCGCAACGGCCTTCTCAGCGGAGCAGCTCCGCCAACCGCTCGCTCCACGGGACGCGTTCCGGTACGCCGGCCAGGTTCGCCCGAGCCAGGGCGAGGTTCGCCAGGAACTCCTTCAGCAACTCCCGGGCCACGCGGTGACGCGCCTCCTCCGCAGCCTCTTCGGCGGCCTCGCGCCTCTTCTCTGCCGGGGCGCGCCACTGCGTACTCGCCAACGCCACCCGGTACGCCCGCTCCGCGGCCTCCCTCGCCGGTTCACTTTCGGCCAATCGCTGGAGCGCCTGACTCCGACGCTGCGACAGCAGCTTCGCGGCCAGCTGCTGTAGAGCGTAAGCCCGCACTCCCGCATCGACGGGGGCGTCGTCGGAGGGGTCGGGGGAGCCGGAGGGGTCAGAGGAGCCCGGGATGCCGGGAGAACCGGGGAGATCGGGGGAATCAGGGAAGTCGGGGAAATCAGGGAGATCGGGGGAATCGGAGTTCTGCGCATATGCCTGTTCGATGACGGTCCGGGTGTCCTGCTCGACCTGTGCCGTCATCTCCGCCACGGCGCGGAGATCCAGGGTGTCGACCCGCAGGGCGACCACCAGGTCCACGGTCTGGCCGATCAGTTCGTCCGTCCGTTTCCGGAACGCGCACACCGGGCACTCCCCCGCCGTGTCGGGCAGCCCGCACTTCCGGCACGGCATCGCCGCGCGCGCGGCCTCCGCCGCCTCCAGTTCCTGCCGGCGCCGCGCGGCCGCGCGGCGCCGGTCCTGCTTCTGTGCGTCGCGCTCCTGGCGTAAGGCCTGGGCGGCGGCCGCCTTCGCGTGATGCGCCTCCCTCAACCGCCTTTCCACCTCCGTGAGTTGCAGCTGAGGGGACGCCGTACCGAGCTGTTCGGCGACGGTGGCGGCGATCGAGCGGCGCAGCGACCGCCGGTCCGCGACGAGGCAGTCGCAGCTTTCGCACGGGTCGCCGGTGTCCATCCGGTAGCCGTCGTCGCACAGCAGCGACCAGCAGCCGGGCCGCTGCGGAAGGCCACGGCGCATCAGCCAGCCGACGAGTTCTCTCACCGCATGGGGCCCCTGCCGGTCGAGCCGGCGGTTCAGCCGTGCGACGAGGGCCCGCACGGCGTCTTCTGGGCCGAGGATGCCGCGCAGGCGGGCAAGTTCGCCCCGTACCGCCCTGGCCAGCCACTTGACCGTCGAGAGGCGGGGGATCCCGGCCCACAGGTGGGCGACCGGTGCCAGAGCCTCGGCGAGGTCCTGCGGCACCTGCGCCATCCGCAGGAATCCCGCGCCGCTGGCTCCGGTCGTCCTGGCAGGGAGTTTCCGTGGCTTGTCCCCGCGAAGCGGGTCGGCCCCGGCATCCCTGCGGCCGCGCCCCGGCCGGGGCGAGTCGGCGGCTCGATCCTCGCCCGCGTACGCGCGTCCCCGCCGACGGCCCCCGCCCTCGACGGCAGAGCCGGAAAAGACCTCAGGATCACCAGCAGAAGACCGCGAGGGAGCAACCACCGGTGTGTGGGACGCGTGGAGGTCTGCACACATGGCCGGATTCGGTTGCCCCTGGAAGCCTTTGCTGACCTGCTGGTTCGGGGTGCGTTCGGGTGTCTGATCCCCGAATGCACCATTGGCCGCCGTCAGAAGCACGTCCTCCAGGCTCTCTTGGGCCCAGCCCTCCCCGGACAGCGCCATCCCCGCCGCCTCTGTTTCCGCTCCTTCGGTTCCGGCGCATCGGGGGCACGGCCCCTGGTCCGCCGTTCCGGTTTCGCCCGCCGGTCGGACCTCATCGCCGGTCTCCTGCACGGCCGTTCGACGGACCCGTGCGTGCGCGGCCGCCACGGCCGGTACCCGCAGCCGTTCGCCGCCGGGCCGTTCCGTGGCCTCCAGCTCCAGATACCCGGCGGCGACCAGGCGGTCCACGACCACCGCCGCAGCGTCGACCGGGCATCCGAGCAGCCGGGCGACCGTTGCGTCGGCCCGCCGGAAGCCCTTGGGCACCCGGCCCGGCGCCATCCGCACCCGGCCGTCCGTACGGGCCTCCAGCGAGAGCAGGACCATGGCCAGACGGTCCGTGGGCGCCCCTCTCCCCCGGCGTCCCGCCATGAATCCCGCCGGGGTCTCCGCCTTGCCGGGAGGCGCCCACCCCGGGCACGTCACCGCTTCGCAGAACCGCAGCAGCGTCGCCAACTCCCGCTTGGTCAGCGTGGCGAGCGGTCGGCCGTCCGCCGCTGCCCGCGCCTCGCGCAGCGGCAGCAGCTCCAGGCGCAGGCCCTCCGTCCGCCCCTCGTCGGAGCGCTTCGGCCCGCACCGTACGGCATCGGTCGCCTTCAGCCCGGGGACGGCGGTGTGTCCGACATGGGAGAGCGAACAGCCCAGCCAGCCGGCGACGTCGCGGTAGGACATGTCCACCACGGCGGAGCCTGCCGGTGCCTTCGCCAGCAGTACCACCGAGGCCAATCTGACGAGATCGCTCCGCCCGGTCAACCGGGGGTCCTTGAGCAAGGAGTGAACCGCCGACGCCAACGCCGTCAACATCGCGGGAGACAGCGCGAGGGGTTCGTTCGCCAGGTCACGACCCGGGACATCCGCTGCGTACGGGGCCGGGCCGCCCTTCGTACGCGCGGTGCGGCGGGCGGCACGTGCCCGTGGCGGCGTCTGTGAGGTACGGGGCCGGGGGCGTCGCGCCCGATCGACTTCGGGTGCGACTGATCCAGCCCTCGGTTGGGTAGCTATGATCTGCTCCTGTCGAGGGATGAGGGTTTTGCTCATCGCCACCCGGTGCAGCTGGGCTACAGCAGGACAGCCGGGTGCGCGACGCGATTCATTCAAGTGTTTGAGTCGTGCTCACCTCTTCGGCGGAGCATCGGCCCGGGACCGCAGATCCCGGGCCGATCTGTTTTCCTCAGGTTCTTCGTCGGCTCCGTTCTTGCCGGAGCGGCGCCGACGAAGGGGTTTGGGTCAAAAGGACAGTTGAGGGCTGACAGGCCGGGCGCCCTCACTGCTGTGTTTAGGTACGAGTGGCTTCCGGAGCCGTGTGGCCGCAGGTCATGGCATGCCTGGGTCGAGGCGCTTCAGCTGAGGCCCGAATTCTTCGAGAAGGCTTGAGTGGTCGAGCGGACGCCGGACGAGGCCACCGCGCGGAAGTTCGTAGAACTCGGACCACTGCGATTGTGTGGTCGAGCGGAGCCATTCGATGAGACGGATACTGGAGCCGGAGTGGTGAGCGGTCACATATCGGATGATCTTCTCGTACGCCTCCCCGTGGAGCGGCGCGACCGCGGAGGCGAACACCGTGACGAGTCCCGGAGAGGTGCTGAAGACACGCAGCGGGACCCTCGTCGAGCCGTCCACGGGGATTGCCGAATCCATGATCTGGCGTGGCCAGTGGAAGAGCGTCTCAAGGTGCGGCGGGAGTTCGGCGATCCACTCGCCGAGCGGCACCGCGGCGAACATCGAGCGTGGGCGGCTGAGCACGAAGGCCGAGTGCGCTCCTGGTTCATGGGTGACCTCCACCCCGTCCGGCGCCACCCAGAGGATGGAATCCTGCCGCGTGGCTGGGTCCCGTGCGGCAGCGCGGGCGGTGTTGACCGCAAGCGACTGCCACGGCTCGATCACACGCGCCTCGCTCCTGGACCTGCTCTGTCCCGGCCATACGAGCTGATCCACGAACGCGAACACGCGTACGACGATCAGATCTTCGCCATCGAGGGTGCTGGGGTTGATCAGGCCCAGCGTTACGGCCTTGTTGATCCAGGAACGGTTGAGCCTGGCGCTATTCGCAAGAGCAGCGGGCTGCACATAGGCGGACAAGACGTCTCCAGCGCGTGAGTGTGCTTGTGACTGTCGATCACCGTAGCGTATCCGGGCCGATTTATTTTGCCGCGTCGCATCAGGTTTTGCACGACCACGTCTCTGCCATCCCTATATTCAAGGTTATTTGTCTGATTCAACTAGCGTAACTTCTCGTCACGTCGCAGCAATTAGATGACGGAGGCAACGAAGGGAGGATACGTACATACAAAGACGCGTCAATGACTACTGACATGACGATGCATATGCCTATGGGGATCACTACAGGCATGACTACGTGCCTATCCGAAGAACTACTCATGGGCCTACCGATTCAGCTATTGATCCGCCTACCGAGAGACCTACAAATCAAGCTCCTGACGGGCTGCGGACGGCCGGGGAAGGTGGCAGGACAGGGCGAAGCGCCAACCCCCGGCGGGGGTTGGCGCTTCGCTCCGTCCTGCGGCCGGGGCCGCCGCGACTACTTCATGGGCCCCAGCGGGCCCTCCTCCAGGTCCCGCAGAAAGCGATCGAGCACGCCGGAGTAGACATGGACCGCGAGCCTGGGGTGACCGGCGATCCGCAGTTCGTTGGCGAGCGGCGAGGCGATCGCGTACACCTCGGCGCTGACCCGATGGCTCGCCTGCTTGCCCGTGCCGACGTCGGAGTCGCGCGAGAGCAGGAACTCCTCCGCGAGCTCCAGCTGACTGGAGATGGTGCTGGGCAGGTAGAGGGTCATCGCGGCATCGACGTACTGGGCGGCCGTGAGCGCCTTTCCCGCGGACGTGCAGTCCTGGGCGACCCGTCGGCTCAGCGCTGCCACGAGATCCGGCGCGAACCTGAACGCATGGGTCTGCCAGGACTGCCTGCCCATCTTGAGGTCCACACGGCTGTTTCGCCATGACCTGAAAACGGCTTCGTGCGCGGTGCCGAGCCCCGCTCCCCCACGGGACGGAGCCGCGCGTTTCTTCCGCACCGCGTACGGACTGCCCCCTGTTTCGTAAACACGTTCGGAGGGTGCTCCGGGGGCGGATTCGGGGACATGCCCGGAGGCTGCTCCGGGCGCGGTTGCGTGCGGCGTCGGATCGGCGGGGCCGGACCGGGGCTTCCTACGGTCGCGCCCGGGAGCGCCGACCACCTCGGGGAGTGCGGAGGCGGCGTCGGAGAACCGGGCGGCGATCGAGGTGTCCGCCACGGCCGCGCCTCCCCCGGCAGCCGCGCCCTTCGGGGCCGTGGCCCCGGGCTCAGGCTCCGTGCTGCCGCCGGGGCGGCCGACGGGAGGTACGGACGGCTCCGTGGGGGGAGCCGTCCGGTACGTCTCCCCCGCTGCGGGCTCCGTACGGCCCTGGCCTTCGGTCGGCCGACTCGGTGCGGGCACCACGCCCGGAGACTGGGTGCGCGGCGGCTGGAGCGGTGACGCCTCGGGCGTCTGCGGTACGGGCGTCTGCGGTACGGGCGTCTGCGGTACGGGTGTGTGCGGTGCGGGTGCATGCGGTACAGCGGCGGGCTTCTCCGTACCCGACCCGCCCTGCCCGAGCACCGACCTCGCGACGACGGACTGGGCGCCGGCAAGAGCAGGGTTGTTGAGGATGGACCCAGCGGGCCGGGGCCTGAGAGCCGCCCTCTTCGCGGCCTTCTTCACCGGTTTCTTGACGGCCTTCTTGGCCGCGCCGTCCGTCTCCGGGCCCTGGGGCTCAGGCATCTGCGCTCTCCTCGAACAGGATCGGGTCGGCGATCGTCCACTTCTCACGGGGCAGGTCGATGCGATCCAGGATCTCTTCGACCACGGCCGTGTACTGCTTGCCGCACGCATGGTTCGGGAACCGGACCACGGCGGGCTTGCCGTAGATGAAGGACTCCGAGATGCGGGTGTCCTTGCGTACGTCGGTGAAGAAGGGGAACAGGCCCCGCCCCGGTTCGGCGCCGACCCCGTCGCCGATCATGCCGTTGCGGATGTCGACGTCCTGGTTGGTCCACTTCGATTCCGGGTTGGAGCGGTTCAGGAGCGCGCCCAGCAGCTGCGGCTTGCACTCTCCCCCGGTGTTGGTCTCGACGGCGTTCGTCGCGGCGCTGAGGACGAGCGCGCCCTTGATGGACTGGTACTCCGGAATGCAGATCGTCACCACGTGGTCGGCCGCCGCCAGGGCGACCGCGTTGAGGTGGGAGACGGCCGGCGGGGTGTCGATGAGAACGAAGTCGAAGCCCTGGGCTTCCGCCAGGAGCAGATGGCGCAGTGTGGCCGTCTGTTTGTAGGGCTTGGTGACGAACGCGTTCTGAGCGGCCGACATGGACGCCTCTTCCGAGGCCAGCAGGCAGAGGCGGCCGTGCCCTTCGAAGCCCTCCAGGACTTCGTCGGTGCGGTCGAACATGGCTTGCTGGAGGTGAGCCCGGGGGAAACTTTGCAAGGCCATCTGCAGGATGTACCCGAGAGACCTGCTCAGTTCGGCCTCGGCCGCCTGCTCGTCCTCCTGGCCGCCGAGCGTGACACCCAGTGCGGTACCGGCCTGGGCCTGCGGTTCAAGGTCGACGATGAGGACGTTGTAGCCGGCCATGGCGAGCCGGGCGCCGAGGTTGACCGTCGTGGTGGTCTTGCCGACTCCGCCCTTCTGCGTAGCGATCGCGATCACCGTCGGTGCGGGACTCTCTGTGCCATCGACGACGTCGATGGCGCTCTCAAACGTGCTGGTCATCGCGGATGCCTCCCGAACTGGGCGAGGGGTGAGGGACCACGTCCTGGACGCCTTTGTCGCGTCGCATCACGTGGGCTGGCGGTGTGGGGACGGCAGTTGAGGCCAATGGCTGCACGACTTTCGGACTTTGCAGAGAGATTCGGGCATCTCCAGAGCGCTTCGCATTCCTGCCGCCATGCGTGCATGTCGCGTCGTGACACACACGTTCGCACGATAGCACCAAGGCATAGGGGAAGAGCGTGAGTGAGGCGATGTTCAGGTGTGTCGCACGAGTACGGCGCGGAGGGAGCAATGGCTCGACGACGTGGCGGTAGGACGTTCGTGCCAGGGATGAACATGCGGAACGTGGTGGGAATACGCGCCCGAACGAATGGTGAGGAAGCAGCCTTCGCGCCACGTACACGGCGAGGGTGCGTGGAGGCGGAGGAGGGTGGGAGACGAGGGAGGGGAATGAACGGCAGAGCGCGAAGGCCGGTATGAAGATCCGCCCCAACTCTGATGCGGAGTGGCGGAGTGGCATGGAGAGCATCACGCAGGCAGGAACAGAAAGGCCCTGGAATCTGTGTGAACACAGATGAGGACAGGGCCGCTTCGTAGGAGTGATGGGCATGCGCATGCGTACCTGAGTGCCTGGATTCCGGTATTCCTGGATTCATACAGAGATGCGTGCACGACTCCCTGCATGCCTCCTTGCACGCGTACTCGCACTCATACCCACGTACCTATCAGCATGCCTACCAACATGCCTACACAGCTCCACGCATTGCTACCGACCGAGCTACTGACGTACCTACAAAGAAACATGCCTGCATGGCTGTGCAGTTACGCACAGGGGAGAAGGGGAGGAAACATGCCTTGTTCCATGGGCGTATGAGCGACAAGAGGAACAGGCACGTCCCGGGATGAACAAGTCCTCGGAGCCTTCCCTGGAGCCTTCCATCGATACGGAGAGGAAGGGGACCGCGCGTACTCGAAAGGTGCGTCAGGTGCCTCGCGGAGTGCTCAGCACGACCGCCGCACCCGTGCGTCGGGCCGACGGCCGGAGGCCCTTGGCGCACCGGCTGGAGCACCGGCCTCGGGACTGGCAAGCCCGCGTGCTGAGGTGTCGCGTATTCAGCGGCTGGGGCCGACCTTGACTACTGACTGCCGCCGGTGGCGGTGGTCCAGCGCGGGTCGATGTGGCCCAGCCACGCGTCTTGGTCGTCCGCCAGCGGTTCCTCCAGAGGGAGGGGGAGGAACCGGCAGGTGAAGACAAGGCCTGCGTCGTCTCCGTCGCCCTTGACGTGGTGGCTCCACGCATCGCGGGTTTCCGCTGATGCCTGCAGAAAGAAGAAGGTGGTTCGTCGTGGCTGCCCGGTGTCGGGATGGGGCTTGCTCTCCACGGCGATCTGTCGGACGACTGTGGCTGTCAGCAGACCGGTCTCCTCGGCGACCTCTCGAAGGACCGCTTCTTCCAGACCTTCGCCTGATATGACTCCCCCCGCAGGGACTTGGGTGCCGGCCTCGGGCATACCGGCGTGGTCGAAGACCAGAACTTCGGGGGCGGCGCGGTTCCGGATGACGTACGCGGCGACACGGATTCTGGGTCGGGTCATCCCGGCATTGTCAGTCATCTGCGCCGTTCATGGCCGCCAGCGGCGTATCGGCTCCACGTTCCTCCGGCTTCGGCGACCACTCCCGATGACATCCAAAACCATCGGGAAGATCACGAGGACCACCGCCAGTCGGCTGCGCTCCACATCATGGTTGCCTGATGCTCCTGTCCAACAGGCCCAGAGCCGAGCACAGGGAGACGGAGAGAGTCATCCATACGACGAAGGCCCCACCGCCGCAGAGCACCGCGCGGGGCACGCTTCCGTCCGCTGCCCAAGACAGCACTCCAGCGATGACCGCGACAAGCAGGGACAGAACGATTGAGAGGGCGACAAGCAGAACTCGCGTTGAAAGTCCGGAGCGCAAGGCCGACATCCTTCTGCGAAGGGTGGCCGCTCCAAGACACGCGTCTCAGCCCGACCACCGAAAACGGTAGTTGGCTGAGACGGTGTGTCCCCGGGGTGTGGTCCGGACTGCAGAGAGTCCGGGCCCCCCGGGGAGACGCCCTCAATCAGTCCTCTGATGTTAGAAGACTCCGACAGGTCACACCAGACAGCGCTCGCGAGATATCGAGACAATCTCGGCAGTGATCACTAAAGGTGACTGATGGCACGCCTCCGGAGAGGTATACGCGACACCTGAACATGCGAGCTCACCAGTCCCGAGGCCGAGCATGTGGACACCCGAGGCCGGGGCTCCCCTGCTCTCTCCGCTTGCCCACTTGCTGTGCTTCGGCGTGATGCCCGGAATCAGGAACGGGAAGGAGCTGACCTCCTACCGGCCCGGCAGGACCATGGAGTACGTACACATCGATGCCCGGTGTTCTGCCGGCGGCAGAACACCGGCCGGTCCGCGCTCGACGCTCACTACAGTCCGGTCTCATGACGCCGATGACGACGATGACGACGCGTACGGTCGAGTACCCGGCCGACGGCTTGACGATGATCGGGCACCTCGCGGTCCCGGCCGGGGCCGGCCGTCGGCCCGCGGTGCTGCTCGGACCAGAGGGCACGGGGCTCAGCGACGTCGAGTGCCGCCGGGCCGATGCTCTCGCCGAGCTGGGATACGTAGCGCTGGCCTTCGACCTTCACGGCGGCCGCTATCTGGAGGACCCCGAGGAGATGCTGGCCCGTTGCCTGCCCCTGCTCGCCGATCCCGACCGGATGCGGGGCATCGGCCATGCGGCGCTCGACGTGTTGCGCGCCGAACCGCGAACCGACCCCGACCGGATCGCCGCCATCGGCTACGGCACCGGGGGCGCCATCGGTCTTGAGCTCGGGCGCGCCGGGGTCAACCTGCGCGCGATCGGGACAGTCAACGCAACTACCACGGGCCGACCGGGCGAGGCGGCGCACATCCGCTGCCCGGTGTGGGCGGGGGTCGGGTCGGAGGATCCGATCATGTCGACCGCACAACGGAACGCGTTCACCGCCGAGATGCAGGCCGCGGGCGTCGACTGGCGCCTCACGGTCTACGGCGGCGCCTTGCACGCCTTCCACCACCCAACGGTCGACCACACCGTGCGCCCCGGCGTCGGCTACCACCCACGGCACGCGCAGCGGGCCTGGCGCGACATCCTCGACCTGCTCGCCGAGTGCTTGCCCGTGACGGAGGAGCCTGGGGCAGGCCCCAGGTAAGTACGCCTGCGCCGGGCCCGGTCGGCGTACTCCTTGGAACCGACCCCCCGCGACCTCGCCACCCCTGTGGCGCGTATCTCGATCGCACCCCGGCGAAGCATCTGTGGCCGGAGGGGCCCGATGAGGATCCGCGCCATCGGCCCGCCCGTGCCACGGAGCAGATGGGCGGGGAGCCGGGCCGTGCCCCACGTACCCTCTGTCCCGTGGCCGCCTCACCCCTGCTCCGCGTCGCCGTCCTCGTGCTCGAAGGTGCGAAGCCCCTCGATGTCGGTATCCCCGCGCAGGTGTTCACGACCCGGGCGAGCATGCCGTACGAGGTCCGGGTGTGCGGCGCGGCGCCCGGACCCGTGGCCGGGGGTGATGGCCTGTCGTACTACGTCGCCCACGGCATCGAGGCGCTTGAGTGGGCTGACATCGTCTTCGTTCCCGGCTACCGGCACCCGGACCGCGACGACCCGCCGCAGGCCGTCGTCGATGCGCTGATCGCCGCCCACCGACGGGGGGCGCGGCTCGCCGCCATCTCCACGGGTGCCTTCGCGCTCGCCGCCACCGGCCTGCTCGACGGGAAGCGCGCGACGACGCACTGGCATTACACGCGGGCGCTCGCGGCGAAGCGCCCACTCGTCCAGGTCGACGCGAACGTGCTGTTCGTCGACGAGGGCAGCGTGCTGACATCGGCGGGCGCCGCCTCGGGCATCGATCTGTGCCTGCACATCCTGCGCGGCGATCTGGGGGTGTCCGCGGCGAACCACGCGGCGCGGCGCCTGGTGGCGGCGCCGTACCGCAGCGGGGGTCAGGCGCAGTACGTGCCACGCAGTGTGCCCGAGTCGCTCGGCGAGCGGTTCGCCGCCACCCGGGAGTGGGCGCTGCACCGGCTGGGCGAGCCGCTCACCCTTGAAGCGCTCGCCCGGCACGCCGCGGTGTCGCCGCGTACGTTCTCGCGGCGCTTCGTCGAAGACACCGGGTACACGCCGATGCAGTGGGTCATGAGAGCCCGCGTCGACATGGCGCGTGAGCTGCTCGAACGCTCACAGCGAAGCATCGAGCAGATCGCCGCCGACGTCGGCCTCGGCACCGGCGCGAATCTTCGGCTGCACTTCCAGCGCATCCTGGACACCACGCCGAGCGAGTACCGGCGCACCTTCACCCAGGGCCGGTAGTCCGCCGCCACCGCCTGGCGTGATCCTTGCGGACTGTGGCGATCACGCCGCTGTCAGCGGTGGATGGAGCGGGGGAGCCTGGGAGCGAACCCGAAGGGACACCATCCATGACTCGTATCGCCATCAACGGATTCGGCCGCATCGGACGCAATGTGCTGCGCGCACTGCTCGAACGCGACAGTGACCTGGAGGTCGTCGCCGTCAACGACCTCACGGAGCCCGCCGCCCTCGCGCGGCTGCTCGCCTATGACACGACGGCGGGGCGGCTCGGCCGCCCGGTGACGGTGGACGGGGACGCCCTCGTCGTCGATGGCCGTCGCATCACCGTGCTCGCCGAGCGCGAACCGGCGCAGCTGCCGTGGGCCCGGCTCGGCGTCGACCTCGTGCTGGAGGCGACCGGCCGCTTCACGTCGGCCACGGCCGCCCGCGCCCACCTCGAAGCGGGCGCGAAGAGGGTACTCATCAGCGCCCCGGCGGACGGTGCCGATGTCACGCTCGCGTTCGGGGTCAACACCGACGCGTACGACCCGGCCACGCACACGATCGTGTCGAACGCCTCGTGCACGACCAACGCGCTGGCGCCGCTGGCCTCGGTGCTCGACGACCTCGCGGGCATCGAGCACGGCTTCATGACGACGGTGCACGCGTACACACAGGAGCAGAACCTTCAGGACGGTCCGCACCGCGACGCCCGCCGCGCCCGCGCGGCCGCCGTCAACATCGTGCCGACCACGACGGGTGCCGCGAAGGCGATCGGCCTCGTGCTGCCGAACCTCGACGGCAAGCTGTCGGGCGACTCGATCCGTGTGCCGGTTCCGGTGGGATCGATCGTCGAACTCAATACGACGGTCGCGCGCGATGTGACGCGCGAGGACGTGCTGTCGGCGTACCGCGCTGCCGCGCTGGGGCCGCTCGCAGGCGTACTCGAATACTCGGACGACGAGCTCGTGTCGTCCGACATCACGGGCAACCCGGCTTCGTCGATCTTCGACTCGGCCCTCACCCGCGTCGACGGGCGCCACATCAAGGTGGTCGCCTGGTACGACAACGAGTGGGGCTTCTCGAACCGTGTGATCGACACCCTCGAACTCCTCGCCGCCGGCTGACCGGCGGACGGACGCCGGGGGCGTAACCCTGGACCGGCGCACACAGCCCCGTATCCCACCGGTCCCGCGCCGCATCGGACAGCGGCGAGACCGCGCAGGCAGGGGGACCGCGGTCAGACGTGCCGGTCTCGCCGCGCCCTGACCGAAGTCCGCACAGGCTCACCGACCCTGTTGCCCGCTGGGTCCGTAGGCCGCCGCCGCGCGCATCCAGGGCCTCGGCCCGGCCCTGCTCCCGGGTCAGTTCTTTACCGCGGTAAAGAACTGACCCATCGAGAAGAGGGCATGACTGCCCGGCATACGGAGGGAAGCGCGTGCCGGACGGGGCCGAACAGGAGTGGGCGAGGTGGTTCTCACGGCCCCGGCCGTCCCATGGGCAGGCATCGGCTGACGGGCGGCCATGAGGCGGGACGCGGGGCGGCTTTACCGCAGTAAAGCCGCCCCGCTCGACCCTGCCCCGTCCCAGATGGGTCTGGGACGGGTCGGGCCATGGCCTGCGGTGCCCAGAGTTGTGCGGGACGGGGCCCACGAGCCCGTCCCAGTTCTGTCCAGGCACTGCGCTGCGGAGAGCCGTGGAGCGATCTGGTCACCTGACCTCGACGCTGCCGCAGGTGAACGCAGTGCCTTCGAGTAGTTCCGGCGCGACGGCGACGCCGGTCAGGTGCTGGGCGAGAGCGAATGCGGCCAGTGAGGAGAGGTCGGCCTCGGGGCTGTCGTCCCCGAAGTGGAAGCCGATGCTGTGCATGACGTCCAGGGATTCGTCAGGTGTGGTGCCCCAGCGCTCGTCGGGAAACATGGGCTCGAACCAGAGACGCCGCACGGAGTCTTCGGCCCAGAGAAACGCATCGAGACCGTTGATGTCGACGAAGTGCGACACCCAGCGTGTGCCGGCCGAGGCGGCCGGCGCCAGGTCCTCCGTGACTCCGAGATAGCCGTTGGGTTCGATCAGCAGGGTCCATGGCTCGACGGTGGTCATGGCGACGAGTTGCTGCTTGCCGTCCAACCGGTGGGACAGGTCGAAGGCGGCCTCGACGAGCGCGCCCGTGCCGGTCAGCGTCGGCTCGTCCTGCCCGTCGAGACGGTGGAGCAGGTCAGAAGGCGCGAGGTTGTGCACCAGCGTGAAGCAATACGCCTCTGCGAGGTCCGGGAAGCGTTCCTCGAACCATGTAGTCGGCGGCGGTCGTCGTCATGGGAGAGAGCCTCGCTCATGCCACTGACAGACTCCGTTGACCGGGGACAGCCGGCGGAGCCGTTCCGCCCGGTCGCTCAGGTGTTAGCCGCGCTGGAACAGGTTGTGCCAGAACTCCGAGCCGAACCGCTAGCACGCATCCGTCATGAGGTGTCCGTGTCGGAGCAGGAGCCGACCGAACCGTGGGGGAAGCTGCGGGCCATCCCCAGAGAAGACCGGAACACCGCATGACTGGCCCGGACTTGATCGGGACACCGCTACGGATGCCCAGAGAAAGGCGGGGCGGCTTTACCGCGGTAAAGCCGCCCCGCTCGACACACACTAGGCGCTACTAACGCACCAATGGTCGTACCGATCTTGAACGTTAGTAAGGTGTCTCTCATGAGTTCTCCAGCCAACGACCGCGAGAAGGTCGTCTCCAAGCTGCCGGGATGGCTCCGGCAGAACCTCAAGGTCAGGGCCGCCCAGCACGGCATCGAGATCCAGGCCGCCGTCGAGCAGGGCATCACCGCATGGTGTGACCTGGCGGCCAGCCTCACGACCATTGACACCAGAGGCGCGGATTCCTTCGCGACCTTCCTTCCTGACGGGCAGTGGGACACCTTCCGGCAGGCTGCGGCCGACCGCGGGGTCTCCCTCATCCAGGGCCTCGCCCAGTCGGTACAGCTGTGGCTCGACACTCACCAGGCACCGGACATCGAGCGGCCCACGATCACCCGGCGCATCATCGTCTGCAACCAGAAGGGCGGTGTCGGCAAGACCGCGATCACAGCCGGGACCGGTGAGGCCCTCGCAGAGAACCCCAATGCCCTGCACCCGGTGCGCATCGCCAAACAGCTGGCGGCCGCGTCCGGGGAAGACGGTCCCCTGGACGTCGAGAACCTGCCCGGCCTCGGACTGCGGGTCCTGCTCGTGGACTTCGACCCTCAGTGTCACCTCACCAATCAACTCGGTGCCACGCCGCTGCCCATGGGTGGCGACAGCCTCACCAATCACATGGCCGGCGACCCGAAGGGCGAACTGCGCGATCTCGTCGTCTCCATCGACGAAGAGGTCTTCGGGGAGCGCCTCCACCTGCTGCCCGCTTGCAGCGACGCCTTCCTCCTGGATGTCCGTCTCTCCGCGGTCCGCGCACGCGAAGCCGCACTGGAGCGGGCACTCGCACCTCTGGAGGCCGACTACGACGTCATCCTGGTCGACTGCCCGCCGAGCCTCGGGCTCAGCATGGACGCCGCCGCCTACTACGGGCGGCGCCGCAACGGCGAGGCGCCCGGCCAGTCCGGGGCGCTGGTCGTGGTGCAGGCCGAAGACAGCAGCGCCGACGCCTACGAGCTTCTCACCGCCCAGTTCGAAGACCTCCGCAGCGACCTCGCCGTGGAGATCGACTACCTCGGCATCGTGGTCAACCTCTACGACTCGCGTCGCGGCTACATCGCGACGTCCTCCCTCCAGGGCTGGGTCGACATAAAGGATCCGCGGGTCGTCGGCCTCATCGGGGATCTGAAGGAACAGAAGGAAGCCGTC
Organism: Streptomyces sp. NPDC057697; assembly: GCF_042799335.1. Classification (NCBI taxonomy): domain Bacteria; kingdom Bacillati; phylum Actinomycetota; class Actinomycetes; order Kitasatosporales; family Streptomycetaceae; genus Streptomyces; species Streptomyces sp. NPDC057697. Next base: position 240,507 of record NZ_JBHVJA010000013.1, read on the forward strand.
CGCATGAAGCGGCCACTGCTCGCGTACGCGCCACGGAGCCAGCAGGCAGTGGCCATGCGGGCGCTCGCCCGGGAGGTCTCATGAGCAAGGCCGGCCAGCTCGGCACCGGACGCTTCGGCGGTGCCCAGGGCGTCAGCGCACGGCGCCAGGCCGTGGCCGCCGCCACGGGAGCCGTCACCGTCGGGGCTTCCGACAGTCGTCTGAGCACCATCCCTCTGGACCAGCTCGTTCCGACCCGCTTCAACCCACGTCGTAACTTCGGCTCCGACAGCGATCTGCTCGACTTCGGGCTGAAGCTGAAGAAGAAGCAGCTCCAGCCGGCCGTCGCCGTCACACGCGAGGCCTATCTCCGGCTCTGGGAGGACGAAGCCGACAACGTCGGCACGGCCCGCTATGTCATCGCCAATGGCGAGCGGCGCTACCGTGCGTCCCTGGCCGCAGGGATCGGCACACTTGAGGTCGTCGTCGATGACGATGTGGCCACATCCCGGGCGGACTTCCTGGACGCGGTTCTCTCCGAGAACAACGACCGCGAGGACCTCGATCCGATTGAGCGCGCGCTCGGCATCCAGACCATGGTCGAGGAGCTCGGCGGCAAGACCAGGGTCGCTGAGCACTACGGCAAGTCCGGTGGCTGGGTGACCCAGCAGATGTATCTGCTCAACCTCGCCCCGGAACTCCAGGCGCTGGTGAGCAACGGGGACCTTCCGGTGCGTGAGACACGGGCCCTGGTGAAGCTTCCTCATGACGAGCAGCTGCGGGCCTGGCAGGACCGTGCGCTGGAACGTGAGGAGGAGAAGGAGCGCCCCAGGGTCCGTCGTTCCACGGAACAGCCGCCGCCACCTCCCGCAGCCGCCGGTTCGTTCTTTACCGCGGTAAAGAACGAACCGAGCCCGCCGGGAGGCAGCGTGGCTCCGCACGTGGGGGAGGACCAGCCGGAGGAGCGGCGGACGGGGGAGGAGCAGCCCGGTGGTACGGCGGAGCCCACTCCGCCCGTGGCCTTCCCGTCTGCTTCTCCTGAGGCACCACCGGCCCCTCAGCCTCGGGCACCTCAGATGCCCGAGGCAGCCCAGGCGCCCCGCACACCTCCGGTACCCCAGGGGTCGGACGTAACCGGGGCACCTCTTCCCGAACCTCGGGTACAGCCCTCGGCGGCCGGTGAGGCCGTGTCACCCTTCGTTCCCAGGGCGGCCGACTCCTCGGTCCCGCCACACCGGCCGCCGATCAAGATGCCCTGGCACGACGGCAAGGCCGTTGCCGAGCTGGTGTTTCGGAAGATGACACCCGAGCAGCGTCAGTCGATGCTGCAGAGGCTCGATGAACTGGAGAAGTCGGCAGTGCCCGACAAACAGCTCTGAAGGCAGTCTCCTGCCCAGGGGCCTCGCTCCCTTCTCCGTTCCCGTTTCTCTTGTCACCGGGACGAGGAGGAAGGACGAAGGACGGAGAACGGAGCGAGGCGGGCTCGGAGGGACCCAACTCCCCGTTTCGGTCCCTGCGCTTCAGTCCCTCCCTTCAGTCCCTCCGTAAAAGTGCAGGTCACAGGCTTGCAAGCGCCCCGAACAAGGGACTGGAGGGACTGAAGGGACTCAAAATCCCAGTTCCTTCTATTACGCGTGCGTGTGTATGCGTGCGCGCAAGTACAGAGGTCTTCTATACCTGAGCGGCTCATAACTGGAACTTTGAGTCCCTTCAGTCCCTCGTTCAGGCCCTGTACACCCTCTGACCTGCACTTTTACTGGAGGGACTGAACAGGGACCGAAGGGGCCCCAGTCCTTCGGTCCCTCCGGCCCGGTCCCTCCAGGCCCCGACACGCCCGGCCGACCGACCGGATCAGCTGCTCGTCCCAAGAAGCGAATGCCCCAACCCCCCAGGCTGCAAAAGGGACTGAAGGGACCGAAGTCGGGAAACGGCTTCACCTGCGGCCAGGGCGCTGATGTAGGCTCTGACCTCATTGGAAAACTCAGTCCCTTCGGTCCCTCGTCTGGCGGTAGCAGCGCTGTGACCTGGTCTTTTGCCGCAGGGACTGAGCAGTCTCTCAGCCCCTCGGCAAGGACGATCAGCGTGCCGCGTCACAGCGAGACCAGCGTTCCCCGCTCCATGGGAACCGCCAGTCCCTACGACGTTGCCCGCTGGTGCGCGGGGAACGGCTGGCCGGTCCACCCGTTGGCCCCCGGCCGCAAGACCCCGGCAGCCAACTGCCCCGCGTGCCGCGAGGAGCCCCACAGCCCGCAGGACTGCCCGTGCCCCTCCGAGGGCCGGTGGTGCCACGGCTTTCACGCGGCGACCACGAACCCCGCCCTGCTGGACGCCTGGTGGGGCAGGAACCCCACGCTCGGGGTCGGGGTCTCCTGCGGACCGGCGGGCCTCGTCGTCCTCGATGTCGATGCGCACTGCGCCGAAGTCCCGGACCGGAACCGGCTCCTGCCCGGCATCCCGATCCACGGAAGCGTCGACCTGGCGGGGCTGGCCTCCGGGTTCGACACCCTCGCTCTCCTGGCCGCCCTCCGGGGCAGGCCCAGCCCCGCGGACGACGACTCGACCCTGCGGGTACGGACCCCGTCCGGCGGGCTGCACGTCTGGTACCGGACGCCCCCCGGAGGGCCGCGGTACCGCTCCTCGGTGGGCTCCAGTCCGAAGGTCGCCCTCGCCTGGCAGGTCGATGTCCGGGCGACCGGCGGCTACATCGTGACCCCCGCCACCCGCACCCCTGCCGGTACGTACAGCCCGGTCGGCCCGGCCCGGCTGCCCGCGCTCCTCCCCGACTGGCTCGCCGTTGAGCTCCAGCGCACGGGACACCCGGTCGACCATCGGCCCGCCCCGGTGCCGGCTCCGAGGCCCGGGACCCTGCGGCCGGGAGCTCCGCGCCCCGCCCGGCAGCGGGCCCACCGGCTCCTGGAGCCGCTCCTCGACCAGGTGAAGGAGTGCGCCGCCGCCCCCGAAGGCACCGCCTTCACCGAGAAGCTCAACCGTGCCGCCTACACGGCCGGGGGCCTGATCGCCTCCGGCCATCTCACCGAGAGCCGTGCACGCGAGCTGCTGACCGAGGCCGCCGATGTCGCCCGGCCGCAGCGAAGCCGCCACAGCTCCGCCGTCATCACCTCTGCCCTGTCCGCCGGTGCGAGCCGGCCGCTCCATTTCAAAGGACGCCCATGAGCAGCGCCGACAGCCCGCGCTTCGACGCTACTGCCGCAGCGCAGCAGATGCTTGATCTCGAAGGCCAGACGGAATACCCCGGTCTGCCCGCCCAGCAGAGAGCCGGCACCGCGGTCGTCCACGAGCCGTCGATCCCCTCGGGCCAACTCCCCGGACTGCTCACCGACCGGGGCAACGCCAAGCTGTTCGCGGTGATGTTCGGCGATCAGTTCCGTCATGTCGAGGGCCTCGGCTGGTACCACTGGGACCAGTACCGCTGGAAGCGCACCGGGGGCGAGAAAGCCGCGGTATGGGCGGCGGGAGACTTGGCCGAGCAGATGCCGGCCACCGACCCGACCGGCCAGTTCAGCGACCGCGAACTCGCTTCCCACCGTCGGCGTTCCATGTCGACGCCGGGCATCAAGGCCATGCTCACCCAGGCCAAGGCCTCGCCCGCCCTGGCCCTGGATCCCGATGTCCTGGACGGCGACCCGTACGCGCTGTGCACCCCGGCCGGGGTCGTCGACCTCCACACCGGCCATCTCCACAAGCCCGACCCGGAAGCCGATATGCACTCCCGGGCCACCAGCGTCGCCCCCGAGGCGATGCCCACCCCCCGCTGGCACCGCTTCCTCCATGACACCTTCGGCGAGGACGCCAAGGGCGCGGAGACCATTCACTTCCTCCATCTGCTCCTCGGCTACTCCGTCACCGGCGACGTCGGCGCGCAGGTGCTGCCCTTCCTCTACGGCACCGGAGCCAACGGCAAGTCCGTACTGCTCGACGTCATGACGCAGATCCTCGGCGACTACGCCCAGGCCGCCCCGCCCGGCTTCCTCATGGAGAAGGGGAAGTTCTCCGAGCACTCCACCGAACTCACCGAGCTCCATGGACGGCGCATCGTCGTGTGCTCCGAGCTGAAACCCAATGACAAGTTCGACGAGTCCCGGGTCAAACTCCTGACCGGCGGCGACCGGATCATGGCCCGGCGCATGAGGCAGGACTTCTTCAGCTTCAACCCCACCCACAAGCTCTGGCTGCTCGGCAACCACCGCCCCGAAGTCGGCACGGGGGGCCACGCCTTCTGGCGCCGGATCCGGCTGATCCCCTTCGAACGCGTCGTTCCCGCCGCTCGTAAGATCGACAACCTGGCCAAGGAACTCGTACAGAGCGAGGGCCCCGGCATCCTGCAGTGGCTCATCGAGGGAGCCCAGCTCTATCTCGACACCCGCGACCCGCTCGCCGGACCCGCGACCGTACGCATCGCCACCGAGGCCTATGCCACCACCGAGGACCACATCGGCCGCTTCCTCGCCGAATGCTGCACCACCGACAACGGGGACCTCCGCGTCGAGCAGGGCCTGTTGTACACCACGTACAGCAGCTGGTGCAGCGCCGGTGAGGGCATCCGCCCGGCCACGGCCCGCGCCTTCGCCACCCGTGTGCGTCAGGAACTCTCCCTTGCCTCGCCCGCCGACATGATGAAGTCCAGCGGCAAGAAGTACTACCCGGGCCTCGGCCTTCTGACCGACGACGAACCCCCGGTCGGCCATGGCTGACCGGAGCACCCGACACAGACCCGCCAACCCGGCCTACCATGGACACGGTGCCCCCACCCGGGATCGTGCTCACCACATCCACCCCGGCCCGCAATCGGCCGTCGACGACGAAAAGGGGCTGCGGCCATGAGCTCGCTGCTGAACGAGAGCGACCTCCGCCACGAGAACGCCGTGGTGTGGCTGGAGAATCCCGACGACCTCGACTATGTACGCCAGGCGCTCGACAAGACCGCCCGCCGCCGCGGCAAGCCACGCTACGAACGCGACGGACGCATGGTCGGTTACACCGAACTCGACGCCCACGCCGAAGCCGACCCCGACAGCGGCCTCCAGCTCCGCCGGGTCTTCTTCCTTCTCCCGCACGACCGCGACGCCAACCCCGAGGGCCCCTACCAGCAGGGCGCCCCCGGCGAAGCCGTCGATCCCCGCACCATCGAACCCAAGCGCGTGGGGGACAAGACTCCGCGTTCCCAGCGCGGCCCCTCCGCGGTGATAGCGGCCCCCAGCACCTGAGCGGGCCGCGGTGAGTCCGGCGAGCGCGGCGACGCGTTCCGGGCTCTCGTCGGTGGTCTCCGCCGCGTCGTACGACACCAGATCGAGGCATGCGTCGAAGCCGGCCCCAGCCTGCCGGCCGGTGCCGGCTCTCCGTTCGACGCGCTGTGCCAGTGGATGCCATGGGTCGCCGCGCGACCCGGCCCGGAAACGGCCGGGAAGAGCGTGGAGACGGGCTTTCGAATGGTGTTCGATTCTTCGTCAGGAACGATCCTAAGGATCGGTGCCGAAAATCGAAGTCTCGTCATTTCGCCTGGAGGTGCGCCTGAGACGCTCCTCCAGGGATGCTGCTGTGACACTCCGGCGGCGCCGGACGGACCCGGTGTCCCGAAGCGAAACGCCGCGCGGAGCGAAACGCGGCTCAGCGCGGGTCAGGTTCGCCCAGCGCGCGGGTCAGGTTCGCCCAGTGTGGGTCAGGCTTCGCTGCCCTCGTCCTGGAGCGCCTTCTTTTCCTTCTTGTCCTTCTCGCTCTTCTTGCCCTGGTTCGCCTCGGTCTCGATGGTGCCGTCCAGGTTGATGCCACGGAAGACCATCCAGACGGTCAGCACGCCTCCGCTGACCACGCCCATGTCGGCGATGTTGAAGACGGCCCAGTGCGGGAGCTGGATCCAGTCGACGACCTCGCCCCGGAAGGGGGACGGCGGACGGAAGATGCGATCCACCAGATTTCCTGCGGCGCCGCCGATCAGGAGCCCGAAGATCGCTTCCCAGGAGGGCACGCGGATACGGCGGGAAATCCAGAGCATGCCGATGATGACGACCAGTTTTGCCGTGGAGAAGATCCAGGTCGAGCCCTCGCCGAGGGAGAATGCGGCCCCTGAATTGTTGATGAGCGTGAACTTCAGGAACCCGCCCAGGTAACTCTCGGGTGCCGCCGGAGAATAGTTCGCCAAAGCGATCTGCTTGGTGATCACATCCACGATCATCAGCAATGCGGCCACGGCGGCCATGAGGACGAATCGTGGGCGTTTCACTTTGCCTGCTTCACTCATCATCCCGTTACTCCCCGAGGTTCTTCCGTACGCACATCTCTGCTTGCTCCGCATTTGCTGTTCTTCGGAAATCGGCATCGCGGAGCGTGGATGCAGGATACAGCGGTCCGCATAGATTACCGGACGTTCCCGGCCTCCGCCGTCGAGCCGCATACCACTTCACCCTCTCTTTGCGCTGAGCGAATCCCGTGCATCTTTTTTGGTCAAGATCCGGAAGCACCGGCCGACGCCGAAGAGGGGAAATAAGGAGAGAACCGGGCATCGTGACATGGCGTCCGTGTGCGGGACTACGGAAATTATCCAGATAATGAGCCCCTTGGTGTGACCGATGCGGTCATCTGCCCAGGTGGCTCGAAATCATCCCTGGCGGTTTGTCAACCCGTGCTTTGTGCTGGGGCGGCATGGCAGTGTCACTCACGTCACGGTCTGCATATGTCACACGAACTGGACCGTCCGGTCCGGTCGGCGTATTCGCCTTCCTGGCGCGGCTTTCTCGGCCTCAGGGCAAGTGCCGAGGAACCATCAGTAGGTACGGGTGCACGGGGGCACCTACAGCGCAGTAGATCCCGTCGTGCACTCGCTCGCACCGCGTACCACCAGAGGACCGTGCTGTAGCGACATCCGACATTCCATATCCGGTATCCGGTGGGCCACCGACATGCTGCCCCCGCTGGATCGCCAGGCCGAAAAGGGACCTAGTGACTGAGCCGCGCGGCGTGACCGAATTGCGCCCACAGAATTCCGATTCCGCTTCCGACCGACGCCTGGCCTCGGATGACCATATCGCAGTGGTCGGACTGTCGTGTCGACTGCCGCAGGCCGTGGACCCGGGCGAATTCTGGCAGCTGCTCTCCCAGGGCAGGAGCGCGATCGGTGAGGTTCCGGCGTCGCGCGGATACCCCGACGCCGATGCGCCGGGGGCGTCCGGCGGATGGACCGAGGGACAGCTCCGCAGCGCGCGGTTCGGCGGCTTCCTGGAGAACGTCGAAGAGTTCGACGCGGAGTTCTTCGGCATCTCGCCGAAGGAGGCCGCCGCGATGGACCCGCAGCAGCGACTCGCCCTGGAGCTGAGCTGGGAGGCGCTGGAGGACGCCGGGATCGTGTCCGGTCAGGAACACGACGGTACGACCGGGGTGTTCATCGGGGCGGCGTCCCACGACTACGCGCTGCTGCTGGACCGTTCGGGACCCGCGGCCAGGACCCCGCACGCCGTTCCGGGGAACCAGCGGGGCATCATCGCCAACCGGATCTCCTATGTGCTCGGACTGCGCGGACCGAGCCTGACCGTCGACGCGGGCCAGGCATCGTCGCTGGCCACCGTCCACATGGCCTGCGAGAGCCTGCGCAGCGGTGAGTCGGCGCTCGCCCTCGCCGGCGGTGTGCATCTGAACCTCGTGCCCGAGCCCGCCTTCGGGATGGCCGGGCTCGGCGCGCTCTCTCCCGATGGCCGGTGCCACACCTTCGACGCGCGGGCCAACGGCTACGTACGCGGCGAGGGAGGAGCGGTCGTCGTCCTCAAACCGCTCTCGCGGGCCCTGGCGGACGGCGACCGGGTGTACTGCGTCGTACGCGGCAGCGCCGTCAACAACGACGGCGGCGGCGACGGCCTCATGGTCCCCACCCGGGCCGGGCAGGAAGACGTCGTGCGGCTCGCCCAGCAGCGCGCCGGCATAGGTCCTGACCAGGTGCAGTACGTGGAACTCCACGGCACCGGCACCAAGGTCGGCGACCCGGTCGAGGCGGCGGCCCTGGGCGCGGTCATCGGCGGTGCGCGGACCCTCGGGCAGCCGCTCCTCGTCGGCTCGGTGAAGACCAACATCGGACATCTCGAAGCGGCCGCGGGCGTGGTCGGCCTGGTCAAGACTGCGCTGTGCATCCAGCACCGCCGACTCGTACCCAGCCTGAACTTCGAGACGCCGCACCCCGACATCCCGCTGGACGAGTGGAACCTGCGGGTGCTGACGGACTGCGAGACATGGACGGCCCCCGAAGGGCCGCTGATCGCAGGGGTGAGCTCCTTCGGCATGGGCGGCACCAACTGCCATGTGGTGGTGGCGGATGCGCCCGTGCCCGGCACCACCGGGGGAGCGGCGGCCCCCGACCGGCCCGCGGCCTCGGAAGCGGCGGCCGAGGGCCCCGTGCCCTGGGTCCTTTCGGGGCGCACCGCTCCGGCCCTGCGCGGGCAGGCGGAACGGCTCCGGGAGTTCACCGCTTCCTCCGGCCCGCTCCCCGCCGACATCGCGCACTCGCTCGCCACCACGCGCGCCGGATGGGAACACCGCGCCGTGGTGATCGCCGCGGACCCCGCGGAGCGTGACCGCGCGCTGGCCGCCCTCGCCGCGGACACCGCCGACGACGCGCTCGTCCAAGGCACGGTCCGCGACCCGGGCGGCATCGTCTTCGTCTTCCCCGGCCAGGGATCGCAATGGCCCGGCATGGCACAGGAGCTTCTGGTCTCCTCTCCCGTCTTCCGCGAACGGATCGCCCTGTGCGAGCGCGCGTTGGCGCCGTTCGTCGACTGGTCGCTGCTCGACGTGCTGACCGAGGCGCCGGACGCCCCGCCGCTCGACCGCGTCGATGTCGTACAGCCCACGCTGTGGGCCGTCGCGGTCGCGCTGGCCGAGGTGTGGCGGTCGTACGGCGTCAGCCCCGACGCGGTGGTGGGGCACTCCCAGGGGGAGATCGCGGCCGCGTACGTCGCGGGCGCGCTGACCCTGGACGATGCGGCGAAGCTGGTCGCGCTGCGGAGCAAGGCCCTGGGCCTGCTGTCCGGCACCGGGGCGATGGCCACGATCTCGCTCCCGGTCGAGCAGGTGCGCGCCCGTACGGCCGACGGACCGTCGGCGCCCGGTACCGACGGTGCGCGCGTCGAGGTCGCGGCCGTCAACGGCCCCTTCTCCACGGTGGTTTCGGGCCCGGCACGGGCCGTCGAGGAACTGGTGGCGGCCTACGAGGCCGAGGGCGTCTGGGCACGGATGATTCCGGTCGACTACGCCTCGCACTCCCGTGACGTCGCCGTCCTCCGCGACCGCCTCCTGACGGACTTCGCCGACATCGCACCGCGCGCCGCGGACCTGGCGTTCTACTCGACGGTGACCGGTGGTGCGCTCGACACGGCGGAGCTGACCGCCGAGTACTGGTACGAGAACCTGCGTCGGCCCGTACAGCTGGAGACCGCGACCCGGGCCCTCGCCGGTCAGGGCCACCACACGTTCGTCGAGGTCAGCCCGCATGCGGTACTGACCCCGGCACTCCAGCAGACCCTGGCCGACGTGGAAGCCGCCGGGTCGGCCGCGGCGGTGCAGCCGGTGCGTACCACGGTCGTCGGCACCCTGCGGCGCGGCGAGGGCGGCCGGCGCCGGCTGCTGACCTCGTTGGCCCACCTCCATGTGCACGGTGTGGAGGTGGACTGGCGTGCGGCGTTCGCGGACCGGCCGACGCGCCGGGTCGCCCTGCCCACGTACCGCTTCCAGCGCCGACGTCACTGGCTGGACACCGGCGGCGGCGAGGCCCCCGCCGAACTGCCGTTCTGGGAAGCGGTGGAGAGCGCCGATGTCGCCGCGCTGGCCGACACCCTCGGGATGGGGCCGGAGCAGCACACCGCACTGCGGGACGTGCTGCCCTCCCTGTCGAACTGGCGCAAGGAGCACCTGCGGCCCACCCCCGGGACATCTGCGGTCCCCGGCCCGAGCGCCGGTCCGGGGACACTGCCGGAGAAGGACGGGGACGAGTACGGCCGCCGGGTCCGGGCGATGGGCCAGGAGGAACTGCTGGCACTCGTACGTGCGGAGGCCGCGACCGTGCTCGGGCACCCGAGCCCGCAGACCGTGGACATCGCCCGGACGTTCAAGGACCAGGGATTCGACTCCGTGGGCGCGGTCCAGTTCCTGGAGCGGCTGAGCGCCGCGACCGGGCTGTCCCTTTCCCCCACGCTGATCTTCAACCACCCGACGGCCGCCCGGCTCGCGGAGCAGCTGCGCGTGGAGGCCGGGGGCGCCATCGGGGAAGGGGAGAAGCCCGGACTTGAGGCCCTCTCCGACACCGAACCGATCGCGGTGGTGGGTATGGCGTGTCGTTTTCCGGGGGGTGTGGGTTCTCCGGAGGATTTGTGGGAGTTGGTGCGGGAGGGCCGGGATGCGGTGTCGGGGTTTCCGACGGGTCGGGGGTGGGATCTGGAGGAGTTGTACGATCCGGATCCGGATCCGTCGGTGACGGGGAAGGTGTATGCGTCGGGTGGTGGGTTCCTGCATGAGGCGGACCGGTTCGATGCGGGGTTCTTCGGGATCAGTCCGGTGGAGGCGGCCGCGATGGATCCGCAGCAGCGGTTGCTGTTGGAGAACGCGTGGGAGGCGGTGGAGCGGGCGGGGATCGATCCGGCCTCGCTGCGCGGCAGCGACACCGGAGTCTTCACCGGCCTGATGCAGGTCGGCTACGCGCCGCGGCGCGTGCCCGCCGAGTTCGAGGGACACATCCTCACCGGTAACGAGGGCAGTGTCGCGTCGGGTCGTATCGCTTACACGTTGGGGTTGGAGGGGCCTGCCGTGTCGGTGGACACGGCGTGTTCTTCGTCGTTGGTGGCGATTCATCTGGCGGTGCAGTCGTTGCGCAAGGGTGAGTGTGCGATGGCGTTGGCCGGTGGGGTGACGGTGATGGCGACGCCGCGGACGTTGGTGGAGTTCAGCCGACGGCGGGGGTTGTCGCCGGATGGTCGGTGTCGTGCGTTCGCGGAGTCGGCGCAGGGGACGGGGTTCTCCGAGGGCAGTGGGCTGTTGTTGCTGGAGCCGTTGTCGCGTGCGCGGGCGAACGGGCATCGGGTGGTGGCGGTGATCCGTGGTTCGGCGACGAATCAGGACGGTGCGAGCAATGGCCTGACCGCGCCGCATGGTCCTTCGCAGGAGCGGGTGATCCGTTCGGCGTTGGGGGATGCGAATCTTGCGCCGGGCGACGTCGATGTCATCGAGGCGCATGGCACGGGGACGGTGCTGGGTGATCCGATCGAGGCGCAGGCGCTGCTGAACACGTATGGGAGGGACCGGGCTTCGGACAGTCCGGCGTATCTGGGGTCGTTGAAGTCGAACATCGGGCATACCCAGGCCGCGGCGGGTGTGGGCGGTGTGATCAAGATGATCATGGCGATGGAGAACGGCACCCTTCCACCGACACTGCATGTGGACGCGCCGACCTCGCAGGTCGACTGGGGGCAGGGGCAGCTTCGGTTGCTGACCGAGTCGGTGCCGTGGCCGGAGCGGGACCGGCCCCGACGGGCCGGCGTCTCCTCGTTCGGGGTGAGTGGCACCAACGCCCACCTCATCCTCGAACAAGCCGCCCCGGAAGAGATCGAAGAAGCCGAAAGTGCGGATCAGCCGGAAGCCGGCAGCCGTTCCGTTCCGTGGGTGCTGTCCGGGAAGACGCCGCAGGCGCTCCAGGACCAGGCGGCCCGACTCGCCGCCCATCTCGAAGCCCGTCCCGGGCTGCGTCCCGTCGACATCGGGCACACCCTGGCCACCGCACGGACCCGCTTCGCCCACCGGGCCGTCATCACCGCCCGGGACCCGCACGCCGCACTCCACGCACTCACCGACGACACACCCCACCCGGACCTGATCCTGACCACCCGTGAACCGGGGGCGGGGGCGCCCGAGGTCGCGTTCCTCTTCACCGGTCAGGGTGCGCAACGGCTCGGCATGGGGCAGGAGTTGTACCGGTCGTCGCCGGTGTTCGCCGCGGCGTTCGACGCCGTGTGTGCGGAACTCGACCAGAGGCTGCCGCGGGCGTTGCACGGAGTGGTCTTCGGGACGGATGCCGAGCTGCTGAACCGGACGCTGTACACCCAGGCGTCGCTGTTCGCGGTGGAGACGGCGCTGTTCCGGCTCATGGAGCACTACGGGCTGCGGCCCGGGTTCCTCCTGGGGCACTCCATCGGCGAGGTCGCGGCCGCCCACGTCTCCGGCGTGCTCTCCCTCAAGGACGCGGCCGTGCTGGTGGCGGCGCGGGGCCGGTTGATGGAGGCGGCGCGTGACGACGGTGCGATGGTCGCCGTACAGGCCCGCGAGGACGAGGTACTGGCCGCGCTGGAGGAGTACGGCGACCGGCTCTCGGTGGCCGCGGTCAACGGACCGGAGTCGGTGGTCGTCTCCGGCGACGCGGACGCCGCCGACGAGGTCGCGGCCCGCTTCGCCCGTACCGGACGCAAGGTCAAGCGGCTGACGGTCAGCCACGCGTTCCACTCGGCGCACATGGACAGTGCGTTGGAGGAGTTCGGCGAGGTGCTTCAGGGGCTGCGTTTCGACCAGCCGCGCATCCCCGTCGTGTCGAACGTGACGGGCCGCCCGGCCACCGCCGACGAGCTGTGCTCGCCCGCCTACTGGGTGACACACGTCCGGCAGCCGGTCCGTTTCTCCGACGGCATGGCGACGCTGGCGGGGCTGGGCGTGACCCTGTACGTCGAGCTGGGCCCCGACGGCGTACTGACCGGCATGGCACAGACCTGCCTGAGTGACACCGGAGCGGACGCGGGCGTCGTCGCCGTGCCGGCCCTCCGGGCCCGGCGCGGCGAGGAACAGACCGTGGAGACGGTCCTCGCGCACGCCCTGGCGCTCGGGGCCGCGCTCGACGTCCCGGCGGTCTTCCCCGGAGCCGCGTCGGTGGACCTGCCCACGTACGCCTTCCAGCAGGAGTCCTACTGGATGGACGAGGCGCCCGCCTCCGATGTGTCCTCGGCCGGGCTCGACGGTGTGGAACATCCCCTGCTGGGCGCCGCGGTCCCGCGCCCCGACGGCCGGGGGTGGCTGTTCACCGGCCGGATCTCGCCGCGTACGCATCCCTGGCTGGCCGACCACACCATCGGGGAGGCCGTCCTGCTGCCCGGGACCGCCTTCGTCGACCTGGTGACGGAGGCGAGCGGCCGCGTCGGCGCCGGTCCGGTGGAAGAACTCACCCTCGCGGCGCCCCTCGTCCTCGAACCCGATACGGCCGTCAACCTCCATGTGGAGGTCGAGGCCCTGGACGAGGGCGGATGGGCGGTGACGGTCCATTCGCGTGCCTCCGACGACGATCCGGGGAACGCGGCGGGGGGCGGCTGGACGCTCCACGCCTCCGGCGCGCTGACGAGCGGCGGAGCGGACGACAGGCCGCCGCTGCCGGACGTCCGGCTTCCCGAAACCGCGAAGCCGGTGGAGGTGGCCCCGCTCTACGCCGACCTCGCCGCGACCGGCTACGTCTACGGACCGGCCTTCCAGGGGGTCACCGCCGCGTGGCGCGACGGAGCCGACCTCTACGCCGACCTCCGCCTCCCCGACGGGCTCGACCCCGCCGGTCACGGGGTGCACCCCGCCCTCCTGGACGCCGCCCTGCACCTGCTGGTGCTGGACGCCACCGAGGTGCGGCTGCCGTTCGCCTGGGCCGGGATCACCGTGCGCGCCACGGGTGCCACCGTGGCCAGGGCACGTCTGCGGCCGACCGGCCCGGACGCGGTGTCGATCGTGCTGGCGGACCCCTCGGGCGCGTCGATCGCCGAGGTGGAGTCCCTGACCCTGCGCGCCTTCGCCCCGGGACGCCTGTCCGGGGCCGGGGGCGAGCACAGGTCGCTGTTCCGGCTGGACTGGACGGAGATCTCCCGGCTCGACGCCCCGGGCACGGCGGAGCCCGTGACCGTGGCCGTCATCGCCTCCGGTCTCCCGGACGCCGCAGGCGCGGTCGCCCATCCGGATCTGCTCTCCCTGGAGCGTTCCGTGGCGGAGGGCGCGGCCCTGCCCTCGGCCGTGCTCGTGCCCTGCCTGCGGGACCCGGCCGCCGACCCGGCCGCCGACGCGCACGCGGCGACGCGCCGGACGCTGGAGCTCGTCCAGCAGTGGCTGGCCTCGGAATCACCGGTGACCGATGCCCCGATGGTGGTGCTCACACGGGGCGCGACGGCCGTCGGTGACGGCGAGGCGGTCACCGACGTGGCGATGGCGTCCCTGTGGGGGCTGGTGCGTTCGGCGCAGGCCGAGCACCCGGACCGCTTCGTACTGCTCGACGTCGACGATCACCGTCGGCCGGCCGGTGAACCCGGGCTGCTGCGTGCGGTGCTGTCCGCGGTGCGGGAGGGCGGCGAGTCCCAACTGGCCGTGCGCGGCGGGGCGGTTCATGCCGCCCGGCTGGTCCGGAACTCCCGGAAGGGGGTGCTGGCGGTGCCCGAGGGCGAGGCCGCCTGGCGGATGGAGGTGTCGCCCGACGGCTCGCTCGACGGTCTGGCCCTCCGGGCCCACCCCGAGTCGTCGGCACCGCTGGAGCCCGGCCACGTACGGATCGCCGTACGCGCCGCCGGACTGAACTTCCGCGATGCGCTGAACGCCCTGGGGCTCTATCCCGGCGAGGCCGGGCCGCCCGGAATCGAGGGCGCGGGCGTGGTCATGGAGGTCGCACCCGATGTACGGGACCTGGCACCGGGCGACCGTGTGATGGGGCTGCTGACGGGTGCGTTCGGACCGGTCGCGGTCGTGGACCACCGGATGCTGGTCCGGATGCCGGACGGCTGGACGTTCGCCAGGGCGGCATCGGTGCCCGCCGTGTTCCTGACGGCGTACCACGCCCTGATGGACCTCGGCGCGCTGCGGCGGGGCGAGCGTCTGCTGGTGCACGCGGCCGCGGGCGGCGTCGGCATGGCGGCCGTGCAGCTGGCGCGTCACCTGGGCGCGGAGGTGTTCGGCACCGCGAGTTCCGGCAAGTGGGAGACCCTGCGTTCGCTGGGGCTCGACGACCGGCACATCGCCTCCTCCCGCGATCTCGCCTTCGAGCAGAGCTTCGGCCGGGAGGTGGGGGAGAGCGGCTTCGACGTGGTGCTGAACTCCCTGGCCAACGAGTTCGTGGATGCGTCGCTGCGGCTGCTGCGGCCGGGCGGCCGGTTCCTGGAGATGGGCAAGACGGACATCCGCGAGCCCGAGTCGCTGCCCGGGGTGTCCTACCAGTCGTTCGATCTGACCTGGGTCTCCCCGGACCGTATCCAGCAGATGCTGGTCGCGCTCGTCGAGCTGTTCGACAGCGGTGTGCTGGAGACCCTGCCGGTCGCGGTGTGGGACATCCGGCGCGCCCAGGAGGCGTTCCGCCACATCAGCCAGGCCCGCCACATCGGCAAGGTCGTCCTGACCCTGCCCAGCGCTCCCGCCCCTGGGGGGACGGTGCTGGTCACGGGGGGTACGGGGACGTTGGGTGCGTTGGTGGCGCGTCATCTGGTGGTGCGGTACGGGGTGAGGCGGTTGTTGCTGACGAGTCGTCGTGGGCCGGGTGCCGTGGGTGCGGAGTCGTTGCGGAAGGAGCTTGTGGGGCTGGGTGCGGAGGTGACGATCGCCGCGTGTGATGTGGCGGATCGTGGTGCGCTGGCGGGGTTGCTGGCTTCGGTTCCGGTGGAGCATCCGTTGACGGCGGTGGTGCATACGGCGGGTGTCACGGACGACACGACGGTGGAGGCGTTGTCGCCGGAGCGGTTGGCGGCGGTGCTGCGGCCGAAGGTGGACGCGGCGTGGCATCTGCATGAGTTGACGCGTGGGCTGGATCTGTCGGCGTTCGTGTTGTACTCGTCGGTCGCGGGGCTCTTCGGGAACGCGGGGCAGGCCAACTACGCGGCGGCCAACACGTTCCTGGACGCCCTGGCCCAGCACCGCACCGCGCACGGACTGCCCGCCACCTCCCTCGCCTGGGGACTCTGGGAAGAGAGCAGCCCGCTCTCGGGGCACCTGGACCGCGGCGACCTGGACCGGCTGGAGCGTTCCGGGATCGGGGCGCTCTCCACGGACCAGGGCATGGAGCTGTTCGACGCGTCATGGCAGACGCCCGAGGCCCTGGTGGCACCCCTGCCACTCGATCTGAAGCGGCTCCGGGCCGACGCGGCCTCGGCCGACGGCACATCGGCCGTACCGGCGGTGCTGCGGGAACTCGTACGCGTTCCCGTGCGCCGGGCCCCGGCCGCTCCCGCCGCGGCCTCGGCGGCCGCCTCCTGGCCCGAGCGGCTGCGGCCGCTCTCCGAGGAGAGCCGACGGGAGACGCTCGGCGAAGTGGTACGGGCGGAGGTCGCCGCCGTGCTCGGACACCCGAAGCCCGAAGGCATCGACGTCACCGCCGAGTTCAAGAACCTCGGGTTCGACTCACTGACCTCCGTGGAACTGCGCAACCGGCTGAACAGGGTGACCGGACTGCGGCTGCCCGCCACGCTGATCTTCGACCACCCCACCCCTGAAGCGGTCGTGAACCACTTCCTGGCGACCCTCGTGCCCGCGGAGGCCGCCGCGGACATCCGCATCCTTGAGGACGCCGACCGGATGGACGCGGCGATGTCCGCCTTCACCGGGGACAGCAGGACCCACGCACGGATCTCCGCCCGTCTGGAAGCGCTGCTGCGCAAGTGGAACTCCGTACAAGGCTCCTCCGCCGGGCTCGGCGACGACCTGGAATCAATGTCCGACGACGACCTGTTCGACGCCCTCGACGACGAACTCTCGCGCTGAAGAGATAGGTACACCATGTCCACGTCCACTGAAGAGCAGCTTCGCGACTATCTCAAGCGCACGACGGCCAGCATGCGGGAGTACCGGCAACGGTTGCGTGAGGTCGAGGAAAAGGCCCAGGAACCGATCGCGGTGGTGGGTATGGCGTGTCGTTTTCCGGGGGGTGTGGGTTCTCCGGAGGATCTGTGGGAGTTGGTGCGGGAGGGCCGGGACGCGGTGTCGGGGTTTCCGACGGGTCGGGGGTGGGATCTGGAGGAGTTGTACGATCCGGATCCGGATCCGTCGGCGACGGGGAAGGTGTATGCGTCGGGTGGTGGGTTCCTGCATGAGGCGGACCGGTTCGATGCGGGGTTCTTCGGGATCAGTCCGGTGGAGGCGGCCGCGATGGATCCGCAGCAGCGGTTGCTGCTGGAGAACGCGTGGGAGGCGGTGGAGCGGGCGGGGATCGATCCTGCCTCGCTGCGCGGCAGCGACACCGGAGTCTTCACCGGCATCATGGTGCAGGAGTACATCAGCGCCCTGACCACCCTGCCGGAGGAGTACGAGGGATACGTCGGGACCGGCAACACCTCCAGCGTGGCATCGGGTCGTATCGCTTACACGCTGGGGTTGGAGGGGCCTGCCGTGTCGGTGGACACGGCGTGTTCTTCGTCGTTGGTGGCGATTCATCTGGCGGTGCAGTCGTTGCGCAAGGGTGAGTGTGCGATGGCGTTGGCCGGTGGGGTGACGGTGATGGCGACGCCGCGGACGTTGGTGGAGTTCAGCCGGCAGCGGGGTTTGTCGCCGGATGGTCGGTGTCGTGCGTTCGCGGAGTCGGCGCAGGGGACGGGGTTTTCCGAGGGCAGTGGGCTGTTGTTGCTGGAGCCGTTGTCGCGTGCGCGGGCGAACGGGCATCGGGTGGTGGCGGTGATCCGTGGTTCGGCGACGAATCAGGACGGTGCGAGCAATGGGCTGACCGCGCCGCATGGTCCTTCGCAGGAGCGGGTGATCCGTTCGGCGCTGGGGGATGCGAATCTTGCGCCGGGGGATGTGGATGTCATCGAGGCGCATGGCACGGGGACGGTGCTGGGTGATCCGATCGAGGCCCAGGCGCTGCTGAACACGTATGGGAGGGATCGGGCTTCGGGTGCTCCGGCGTATCTGGGGTCGTTGAAGTCGAACATCGGTCATACCCAGGCCGCGGCGGGTGTGGGCGGTGTGATCAAGATGATCATGGCGATGGAGAATGCCGTTCTTCCGCCCACACTGCATGTGGACGCGCCGACTTCTCAGGTGGACTGGGGGCAGGGGCAGCTTCGGTTGCTGACCGAGTCGGTGCCGTGGCCGGAGCGGGACCGGCCCCGACGGGCCGGTGTCTCCTCGTTCGGGGTGAGTGGCACCAACGCCCACCTCATCCTCGAACACGCGACACCGGATGCCGAAGAGACCGGGGCGACCGGAGAGGCCGATCAGCCGGGCGGCCGTTCCGTTCCGTGGGTGCTGTCCGGGAAGACGCCGCAGGCGCTCCAGGACCAGGCGGCCCGGCTCGCCACCCATCTCGCGGCATGTCCCGGGCTGCGTCCCGTCGACATCGGGCACACCCTGGCCACCGCACGGACCCGCTTCGCCCACCGGGCCGTCATCACCGCCCGGGACCCGCACGCCGCACTCCACGCACTCACCGACGACACACCCCACCCGTATGTCTTCACCACGGCCGCCGAGCCGCTCTCCGGGCAGCCCAGGACGGTCTTCGTCTTTCCCGGTCAGGGCTCCCAGTGGCCCGCGATGGCACAGGAGCTGCTGGTCTCCTCGCCGGTGTTCGCGGCGCGGGTCGAGGAGTGCGCGAAGGCGCTCGCACCACATGTCACCTGGTCGCTCCAGGACGTCCTGAACGGCAGGCCGGGCGCGGCCTCCCTGGACCGGGTGGACGTCGTCCAGCCCGTGCTGTGGGCCGTGATGATCGGTCTGGCCGCGGTGTGGCAGTCCCGGGGCGTACGCCCGGACGCGGTGATCGGGCACTCCCAGGGTGAGATCGCCGCGGCCTGCGTGGCCGGTGCCCTCACCCTTGAGGACTCCGCGAAGATCGTGGCACTGCGGAGCCTGGCGCTGGCCGGTCTGGCGGGCACGGGTGCCATGGCCTCGATCGCCGCACCGGCCGCCGAAGTGCGCGCGAGGCTCGCGGGCGGCCCCGGCGGGGTCGAGATCGCGGCGGTCAACGGGCCGTCCTCCACCGTGGTGTCGGGTGCCCCGGACGCCGTGGACGACCTGGTGGCCCGCTGCCACGCCGACGAGATCGCGGCACGCAGGATCGCCGTGGACTACGCCTCGCACTCCGCGAGCGTGGAACCCCTGCGCGAGCGGCTGGCGGCGGAGCTGGCCGGCATCGCCCCGGTCGACTGCGGCACCGCCTTCTACTCCAGCGTGACCGGCGAGCGGATCGACCCCTCCCGGCTCGACGGCGGGTACTGGTACCGGAACCTCCGGAGCCCGGTGGAGTTCGAACGGGCGGTCCTCGCCGCGGCCGCCGACGGACACGCCGTCTTCGTCGAGTCCAGCCCGCACCCGGTGCTGACCGCGGGCATCGAGGAGACCCTGGCGACCTGGGACGCGCCGACCGTGACGGTGGGTTCGCTCCGCCGCGACCACGGCTCCGAGCAGCAGCTCCTGGACCACGCGGCCCGCCTCCACGCCCAGGGCGTCCCGGTGGACTGGTCGTCGTGGCTGCCGGACGGCCGCCGCGTCGAGCTGCCCACGTACGCCTTCCAGCACACCTCGTACTGGCTGCGCGCGTCCGCGAGCGCCCTGAGCGGAGACGTGACCGGGCTCGGGCTCGGCGTCGCCGCCCACCCGCTGCTGAGGGCCGAGCTCCAGCATCCGGACGGGCGGGAGCGGTCGCTGACCGGCCGGATCTCGCTGCGTACGCACCCCTGGCTGGCCGATCACACGGTCGGTGGCACCGCGGTGCTGCCCGCGAGCGCCTTCGTCGATCTGGTCACCTCCGTGGGCGACCGGGTCGGTGCCGACCGCATCGACGAACTCGCCCTGGAAACACCGCTGTTCCTCGCCCCCGACGCCGCGGTCGACCTCCAGATGACGGTCGAGGCGCTCGCGGGCGACCGCTGGTCGGTGAGCGCGTACGCACGCCCCGCCAAGGACGAGGGCGCCTGGGTGCGCCATGCCCGAGGCGTGCTCTCCCTCGCCGACGGGGCGGTGCCCGAGCTGCCCGTACGGCTGCCGCGCGACGCGGCCCCCGTCGACGTCGCAACGCTCTACGCCGATCTGGCGGCGGCGGGTTACGCGTACGGACCGGCCTTCCAGGGGGTCACCGCCGCGTGGCGCGACGGCGCGGACCTCTACGCCGACCTCCGCCTCCCCGACGGGCTCGACGCCACCGGCCACGGCATCCACCCGGCACTCCTGGACGCCGTCCTGCACCTGACGGCGCGGGACGCCCTGCCCGTGGTCCAGCAGCTCTCCGCCCTCACCGGTGTGGAGCTGTACGCGACCGGGGCCACCACCGCGCGGGTACGGATCACCCCCGCCGCCGGGGGGAGCTTCGAGGTCCTGGTCACCGACGCGGCCGGTCTGCCGGTCCTGCGCATCGGGGAAGCGACCCTGCGGCCGTTCGCCGCCGACCGCGACCGGCCCGGCGCCGCCGGGCACCGCGACGGACTGCTCGTCCTCGACTGGCCGGTGCTCGGCGGGACCGACGCCACCCGTCCCGGCGTCGCCGACGGGCACTGGGCGGTCCTCGGCGGAGCGGAGCCGGACCTCCCGGGCGCGGTCGTCCACTCCGACCTGGCCGCTCTGACGCGTGCCGTCGCCACGGGCGCCGGTGTCCCGGACGTGGTGCTCGTGGCCCCCTCGTACGGCACCGGCTCCTTCCCGGCCGACGCCGACGACGGCCGCGCGGTGGTGTCCACCGCCCACTCCGCCGCCGCGCGTGCGGCGGCCCTAGTCCAGGAATGGCTTGCGCAGGATCGTTTCTCCACGGCGCGTCTCGTCTTCGTGACACGGGGAGCCGTGGCGGCCACCGCGGGCGAGGACGTGACGGACCTCGCCGCTTCCACCGTCTGGGGCCTCCTGCGGTCCGCGCAGTCGGAACACCCCGGCCGCTTCACCCTTCTCGACATCGGCACGGACACCGGCACCACCGCCGAGGACGTCCGCACCGCGCTGGTCGGCGGCCTCGGCCGCGACGAACCCCAGCTCGCCCTGCGCGGCGGCCAGGTCGTGGTACCCCGGCTCGGACGGCCGGGCCCGGAGACCACCGGTACCGCCACGGCACTGACCCCTGGGGGGACGGTGCTGGTCACGGGGGGTACGGGGACGTTGGGTGCGTTGGTGGCGCGTCATCTGGTGGTGCGGTACGGGGTGAGGCGGTTGTTGCTGACGAGTCGTCGTGGGCCGGGTGCCGTGGGTGCGGAGTCGTTGCGGAAGGAGCTTGTGGGGCTGGGTGCGGAGGTGACGATCGCCGCGTGTGATGTGGCGGATCGTGGTGCGCTGGCGGGGCTGCTGGCTTCGGTTCCGGTGGAGCATCCGTTGACGGCGGTGGTGCATACGGCGGGTGTCACGGACGACACGACGGTGGAGGTGTTGTCGCCGGAGCGGTTGACGGCGGTGCTGCGGCCGAAGGTGGACGCGGCGTGGCATCTGCATGAGTTGACGCGTGGGCTGGATCTGTCGGCGTTCGTGTTGTACTCGTCGGTCGCGGGGCTCTTCGGGAACGCGGGGCAGGCCAACTACGCGGCGGCCAACACGTTCCTGGACGCCCTGGCCCAGCACCGCACCGCGCACGGACTGCCCGCCACCTCCCTCGCCTGGGGACTCTGGGAGAACGCCAGCGGCATCACCGCGGCACTGGACGACGCCGCCCGGGAACGCATCCGGAGTTCCGGCATCGCCACGCTCTCCGACGCACAGGCACTGGAGCTCTTCGACCGCGCGATGCGCGGTGTTCCCCCGCTCGTCGCCCCCGTACGCCTCGACACCGCCGCACTGCGGGCCCGCCCCGCCTCGCAACCGCTGCCCGCGATGCTGAGGCGCCTGGTGCGCCGCCCCCGCCGGATCGCGGCCGGGGCGGCCGACACCGGATCCGGCACCGGCGGCCGGCCGCGCGGCCGCGAGGAACTCGACCTGCTGCGCGCGCGGCTCACCGAACACCCCGCCGTACGGCACGCCGTGGTGGCCGACCGGACCGACGAACACGGCACACAGCGGCCCGTCGCCTACGTGGTCCCCGAAACGGACGGATTCTCCGCCGACCGGGTGCTCGACGAGCTGGCCGACCGGCTGCCGCACCCGCTCCCGACGCTCGGGACCGTACCGGCGGACGGCCACGCCGCACCGCTCGCACCGGAGGCCGCCCCGAACGGGGCCGGTGCGCCGCGCACCGCGCGGGAGGAGATCCTGTGCGCCCTGATCGCCGAGGTGCTCGGCCTGGCACGGGTCGGCAGGAACGAAGGATTCTTCGACCTGGGCGGCCACTCGCTGCTCGCCACCCGGCTCGTCAGCCGCATCCGCTCGGTCCTGGGGACGGAACTGGCCGTCAGCACCCTCTTCGACACCCCGAACGCGGCCGCCCTGGCCGAACAGCTCGGCGCCGACGGCGGTGGCGGCGGGCGACGCCCCGCACTGCTCCCCGTACCCCGCCCGGACACCCTGCCGCTCTCCTTCGCCCAGCAACGCCTCTGGTTCCTGCACAAGCTGGAAGGCCCCTCGGCGACGTACAACGTCCCGCTCGCCCTGTGGATGAGCGGCGGCCTGGACCACGACGCCCTGGAAACCGCGCTCAACGACGTCCTGGCCCGGCACGAGTCGCTGCGCACGGTCTTCCCGGAACAGGACGGCCTGCCCTGCCAGGACATCCTCGCCCCGGACCGCGTACGCCTGGAGCTGCGGACCACCGATGTCGCCCGGGAGGACCTGACGGCCGCGCTCGCCGCGGCCGCGCGCCACGAGTTCGACCTGTCGGCCGAGATCCCGCTCCGGGCCCGGCTGCTGCGCACCGGGCCCACCGAACACGTGCTCATGATCGTGCTGCACCACATCGCGGGCGACGGATGGTCCGTGGTGCCCCTCGCCCGCGACCTGGCCGCCGCCTACCGCGAGCGGAGCCGGGGCGAGCACCCGACGTGGCGCCCGCTGCCGGTGCAGTACGCCGACTACACGCTGTGGCAGCGCGATCTGCTCGGCGCCGCCACCGATCCCGACAGCCTGTTCGGGCAGCAGGTCGCGTACTGGCGCGGCCAACTGGCCGACCTCCCCGACCAGGTGACGGTCCCCATGGACCGCCCGAGGCCCGCCGTGGCCTCGTACGAGGGCGAGGTGACCCGCTTCCGGCTCGACCCCGAGCTGCACCGGGCGCTGAGCGAACTGGCCCGCTCCCACGACGCCACCGTGTTCATGGTCCTGCACGCGGCGATGGCCGCGCTGATGACCCGCCTCGGAGCGGGCACCGACATCCCGCTCGGCAGCGGGGTCGCCGGGCGCATGGACGAGGCCCTGGACGACCTGGTGGGCTTCTTCGTCAACATGCTGGTGCTGCGCACCGACACCTCCGGCGATCCGACGTTCACGGAGCTGATCGACCGGGTCCGCGAGACCGGCCTGGCCGCCTACGCCCACCAGGACGTGCCGTTCGAGTACCTGGTGGAGGAGCTCAACCCGCAGCGCTCCAGCGCCCACCACCCGCTGTTCCAGGTCGCGCTGACCCTTCAGACCAATGAGCAGGCCACCTTCGACATGCCCGGCCTGCGGGTGCGCCCGGAGCTGGCCGGCACCGGAACCTCGCGCTTCGACCTGTTCCTCAGCCTCACCGAGAGCCATGACGCGGACGGCGAACCCACCGGGATCGACGCGTACGCCGAGTACGCGACGGAACTCTTCGACGCCGGGACCATCGGGACACTGATCGCCCGCTGGACCCGGATGCTGTCCGTGATGGCGGCGGACCCCGGACGCACCATCGGAGACAGCGACATCCTCACCGCCGGGGAGCGCACCGGGATCGCGGAGAGCTGGGCCGACACCTCGGCGCCGGACGACGGGCCCACCCTGGTGGAGTCCTTCCAGGCCCACGCCGCGCGCGCACCACAGGCCCTCGCGGTCGTCGCCGACGGCGAACACCTCACGTACGCGGAGCTCGACGCACGGGCCAACCGCATCGCGCACTGGCTGATCGGCCGGGGCGTCGGGCCCGAGCGGACGGTCGCCGTCGTGTTCGAGCGCTCGGCGGAACTGACCGCCGCCGTCCTCGGCGTGCTCAAGGCCGGTGCGGCCTATCTGCCGATCGACCCCGACTACCCGGGCGACCGGGTGGCGCACATGCTCACGGACGCCCGTCCGGCGCTGATCCTCACCACCACCGCGCTGGCGGGGCTGCTGCCGGAGACCGGCGGGATCGACGTCGCCGCCCTGGACGCCCCCGGCATCCGCGAGACCGTACGGAACCGCCCGGCGACCGGCCCGACCGGCCAGGACCTGACCGCCCCGCCGCACGCGGACCACCCCGCCTACGTCATCTACACCTCCGGGTCCACCGGCCGCCCCAAGGGCGTGGTGGTCGCGCACCGGGGCATCGCGAGCCTGGCGTCGACCCTGCGCCGGGAGTGCCGCGTCGACGACACCTCACGGGTGCTCCAGCTCTCGTCGCCCAGCTTCGACGCCGCCGTACTGGAAATGGTGATGGCCCTCACCTCCGGTGCCGCACTGGTCATCGGGTCCCGCAACCGGCTCGTCGGCGAGGAACTGGCCCAGGTCCTCGCCGAACAGCGGGTCACCCACGCCCTGGTCCCGCCCTCGGTACTGGCCACCCTTCCCGCGGGCTCCGCCGAACGGCTGACGGACTTCGCCACCCTGATCGTGGGAGCGGAGGCCTGCCCGCCCGACCTCGTCGAGCAGTGGTCCGCCGGACGGCTGATGGTCAACGCGTACGGACCGACCGAGTCCACCGTGTGCGCCGCCATGAGCGGACCCCTCAGCGGCCGCGAAGCACCGATCGGCGGGCCCGTGGACGGCGCCAGGGTGTACGTCCTGGACGAGCGGCTCCGGCTGGTCCCCCCGGGGGTCCGGGGAGAGCTCTATCTGACGGGCGCGGGCCTGGCCCGCGGCTATCTCGACCGGCCCGGCCTCACCGCCGAACGCTTCGTCGCCGACCCCTACGGCCCCGCCGGCTCCCGGATGTACCGCACCGGCGACATGGCACGCTGGTCCGCCGACGGCCGGCTCCACTTCGCCGGACGGGCCGACCAGCAGGTCAAGATCCGGGGCTTCCGGATCGAGCCGGGCGAGATCGAGGCCGCACTGCGCGAACGGCCGGGCGTCGCCCGCGCCGTCGTGGTCGTCCGCGAGGACACCCCCGGCGACCAGCGCCTGGTCGCCTATGTGGTGCCCGACGCGGACGCGGCTCCGGCCGGCGGCACGACCGCCGCCCCGGACTCCGGCGACGGCCCCACCGCGGACCCGGGCGCCGTCGCCGAACAGGTCGGCGAATGGCGGGACATCTACGACTCCGTCTATGCCGGTGCCGACACCGAACGACCCGGACTGGGCCAGGACTTCACCGGCTGGAACAGCTCCTACAGCAACGAGCCGATCCCGCTCGACGAGATGCGCGACTGGCGCGACGCCGCCGTCACCCGGATCATGGAGGCCGCCCCGCGCCGGATCATGGAGATCGGCGTCGGCTCGGGCCTGCTGCTCGGCCCGCTGGTGCCGCAGGTGGAGTCGTACTGGGCGACCGACTTCTCGGCACCGACGATCGAGCGGCTGACCAGCCAGGTCGAAGCGGCGGGCTGGAGCGACCGGGTCACCCTGGACTGCCGGTCCGCCGATGTGACCGAGGGGCTGCCCACCGGCTTCTTCGACACGGTGGTCCTCAACTCGATCGTCCAGTACTTCCCCGACGCCGACTACTTCGCCCGGGTCCTGGACGGAGCGCTGGACCTGCTGGCACCCGGCGGCCGCATCGTCGTCGGAGACGTCCGCAACCGCGCCTCGCTGCGCGCCTTCCAGACCGCGATCCACGCCGAACGGGCCGACGCGGGTGACCTGGACACCGAGCAGGGACCCGAGGGGCGGGACACCGGTTCCGACCGGATGCGGACCGCCGTCGAACGCGCCATGGTCGTGGAGAAGGAGCTGGTCATCGAGCCCGACTTCTTCACCGCGTGGGCCGGGCGCCACGACACCGTGGGCGCCGTCGACATCCGTCTCAAGCGCGGCGCCCACCACAACGAACTGACCCGGCACCGCTACGAGGTGGTGCTGCACAAGACCCCGTCGCCCGCGTCGACGGTGGACCTCTCCGCACTTCCCGAACTGGTGTGGGGCCAGGACCTCGACAGCCTGACGGCACTGCCCGCCGCACTCGCCGGGCACTCCGGCCCGGTGCGCGTGACCGGACTGGTCAACAGCCGTCTGGCGGCGGAGGTCGCCGCCGCGCGGGCGCTGGCACGCAGCGCACCCCTGGAACGCATCCGCCGGGAGCTGTCCGGCACGGACGCCGGGCCGGACACGGAGCACGGCTCCACCGCCCCGGCCGAGCCCCGGCCCACGGGAGTGGACCCCGAATCCCTGACCCGCTGGGCCGGAGAACACGGCTACCAGGTACTGACGACCTGGTCGGCGAAGGCCGTCGACGCCTTCGAAGCGGTGTTCCTGCCCGCCCGCGCCGCCACACCGGACAGCACGGTCTACGCGGACCTCTACCGCCCGACGCACACCGGCAGGCCGCTCCGCTCCCTGGTCAACAACCCCCTGGGCACACGCACCACCGGGCAGCTCCTCGCGGGCCTCAGGGACGCACTGCGCGAACGGCTCCCCGAGTACATGGTGCCGTCCGCCGTCGTGGCGATCGAGGAGATGCCGCTGACCCCGAGCGGCAAGCTCGACCGGCGGGCGCTGCCCGCACCCGACTACACCTCGGCGAACCGCCGCGCCCCCCGCACCCCGCACGAAGAGGTCTTCTGCACGCTCTTCTCCGAGGTGCTCGGGCTCACCGAGGCCGGTGTGGACGACGGGTTCTTCGACCTGGGCGGCCACTCGCTGCTCGCCACCCGTCTCATCAGCCGCGTACGTGCCGCGCTGGGCGTGGAAATGCCGCTGCGGGTCCTCTTCGAGTACCCGACACCGGCCGGCCTGGCCGACTGGCTCGACACCACCCGGGCCGGAACCACCGGTGCCCCGTCCCGCCCGGACCTGCTGCCTGCGGTGCGTCCGGAGGTGTTGCCGTTGTCGTTCGCCCAGCAGCGGTTGTGGTTCCTGCACGAGCTGGAGGGGCCGTCGGCGACGTACAACATGCCGTTGGCGTTGCGTCTGTCCGGTGAGCTGGACGAGGGGGCGTTGCGTGGGGCGCTGGGTGATGTCCTGGTACGCCATGAGTCGCTGCGGACCCTGTTCAGGGACCGTGCGGGCGCTCCGCGGCAGGTGATTCTCGGTGCGGACGAGGCCGAGGTGCCGTTGACGGTGGTCGATGTGACGGAGGCGGAGCTGTCGGGTGCGCTGGACGGGGCGGCGCGGTACGCGTTCGATCTGCGTGCGGAGATTCCGGTGCGGGCGAGTCTGTTCCGGGTCGCGGACGGCGAGTGTGTGTTGTTGATCCTGTTGCATCACATCGCGGGTGACGGGTGGTCGCTGGCGCCGTTGGCGCGGGACTTGGTGTCGGCGTATTCGGCGCGTCTGGAGGGGCGTTCGGGTGCGTTGGAGCCGTTGCCGGTGCAGTACGCCGACTACACGCTGTGGCAGCGTGAGCTGCTGGGCGACGCCGGGGATGCGGAGAGCCCGCTGAGCCGCCAGATGGCGTACTGGCGTGGTCGGCTGGCCGACCTCCCGGAACTGGTGACGATTCCCGCCGACCGGCCCCGGCCCCCCGTGGCCACGTACGCGGGTGACGTACGGCAATTCGGCCTGGATGCCGGGCTGCACGAGCGGATCGCCCGCATCGCGCGTGAGTGCGATGCGACGGTGTACATGGTGTTGCAGGCGTCGTTGGCGGCGCTGCTGACGCGCCTGGGCGCCGGTACGGATGTGCCGATCGGGAGCCCTGTCGCGGGGCGTAGCGATGAGGCGCTGGATGAGCTGGTGGGTGTGTTCATCAACACCTTGGTTCTGCGTACGGACACCTCCGGTGATCCGTCGTTCCGGGAGCTGGTCGCCCGGGTGCGGGAGACGAGCCTGGGGGCGTTCGCCCACCAGGACGTGCCGTTCGAGCACCTGGTGGAGGAGCTGAACCCGCAGCGCTCGACCGCCCACCACCCGCTGTTCCAGATCATGCTGGCGCTCCAGAACAACGAGCAGCCCGACTTCGAACTCCCGGGCCTCCGCGTCCGGCACGAGGCCCTGCACTCCGGCGTCTCCCGGGTGGACCTGACGCTGAGCCTCACCGAGCAGCACGACGAGCAGGGGCGGCCCGCCGGGATCGAGGGGTTCGCGGAGTACGCGACCGACCTCTACGACCCCCGGACCATCAGCACGCTCATCACCCGCTGGACCGGCTTCCTGGAGGCCCTGACCACCCGGCCCGAGCAGCCCGTCACCCACGCCGACATCCTCACCGCCGAGGAGACCCGGACGTTCCGGGCGGACTGGGCGACGGCAGCCGGAGCCCGCACCGAACGGACCCTCGCCGAGGCGTTCCGTGCACAGGTCGAGAACGCCCCGGACGCCGTCGCGGTGGTCGCGGGCGAGGTCACGCTCACCTACGCGCAGCTCGACGCCCGTGCCGAACGGCTGGCCCGGGAGCTCGTGCGGCGCGGCGTGGGCACCGAACACGTGGTGGCGCTCGCCCTGTCACGCTCGGCGAGCTTCGTGGTGGCCGTGCTGGCCGTCATGAAGGCGGGCGGCGCCTATGTCTCCCTCGACGAGCGGTACCCGCAGAGCCAGATCCGGATGATGTGGACGGACAACGCCGTCACCGTGCTGCTGGCCGACAGCCCCTCGCGCGTACCCGAATTCGTACCCGGGTCGCAGGTCCTGCTGCTCGGACCGGAGCTCGCCACCGAGGACCCGGCCACCCCGGACGGGACGGCCGACCGCGTCGAAGCGGCCTTCCTGCCGGACCAGTTGGCGTGCGTGATCTACACCTCCGGTTCGACGGGCAAGCCCAAGGGCATCGCCCTCACCCACGCCGACATCACGGCGCTGGCCGACGACCCGGTGGTCGGCCGCCACCCGGAACGGGTGCTGCTCCACTCGCCGACCGCCTGGGACTCGTTGCCCCTCGAACTCTGGATGCCGCTGCTGCTCGGGGGCCGCGTCGTGATCGCGCCGGACACACGGCTCGACGCGGCCGCGCTGGGCGACCTCGTCGTGGAGCACCGCATCACCTCCATGTGGATCACGGCCGGTCTGTTCAAGGTCATCGCCGAGGAGTCCCCGGAAGCCTTCGTCCACATGAGGCAGGTCTTCACCGGCGGCGAGGTGGTGCCACCCACGGCGGTCCGGCGCGTGCTGGACGCCTGCCCGGACACCACCGTGATCAACGGCTACGGCCCCGGTGAGACCACCACCTTCGCCACCCTGCACGCGATGGTCCCGCAGGACACACTGCCGACGGCGCTTCCCATCGGCCGCCCCGTCAGCGGCATGCGGGTCTACGTCCTGGACGACCGTCTCGGGCTGACACCGCCCGGTGTCGCGGGCGAGCTCTACGTCGCCGGAGCCGGCATGGCCCGCGGCTACCTCGGCCGGCCCGGTCCGAGCGCGGAGCGCTTCGTCGCGGACCCCTTCGGCCCCGCGGGGTCGCGGATGTACCGCACGGGCGACCTGGCGCGCTGGAACGAGGCCGGACAGGTCGAGTTCGTCGGCCGGGCCGACAGCCAGGTCAAGGTACGGGGATTCCGCATCGAGCCCGGTGAGGTCGAGACGGCACTCCGCGGCCTCCCCGGCGTGACCCAGGCCGCCGCGGTCGTGCACGAGGTACGGGAAGGCGACCGGCGCCTCGTCGGCTACGTCGTGGTCGAGGAGGGCGTCGACCTCTCCGACGCGCGGAACGCGCTGGGGCTGCGCCTGCCGGAATACATGGTGCCCTCGGCCGTCGTGCCGCTGCCCGTACTCCCGCTGACGCCCAACGGCAAGCTGGACCGCCGTGCGCTGCCCGCACCCGACTTCTCCGCCCAGGTCGGCGGACGGGAGCCGCGCACGGAACGGGAGAAGAAGCTGTGCGCGCTCTTCGCCGATGTGCTGAGCCTGGAGCGGGTCGGTGCGGACGACCGGTTCTTCGACCTGGGCGGTCACTCGCTGCTCGCCACGGTGCTCATCAGCCGCATCCGTACCGGACTCGGGGTCGAACTGCCGCTGCGGGCCCTGTTCGAGACACCGACCGTCGCCGGACTGGCGAAGCGGCTGGACGAGGGCCCCGACCCGGACGCGTCGGCCCGCCCCGACCTGGTGCCTGCGGTCCGCCCGGAGACGTTGCCGCTGTCGTACGCGCAGCAGCGACTCTGGTTCCTGCACCGGTTGGAGGGGCCGTCGGCGACGTACAACATGCCGCTGACCCTGCGCCTCTCCGGTGAGCTGGACATCGACCTGCTCCGGGCTGCGCTGGACGACGTCCTGGCGCGCCACGAGGCTCTGCGCACCCACTTCACCGAGACCGGCGGCGAACCCCGGCAGACCATCCGCGCGGCGGCGGACGCCCGGATCGACTGGGCGGTGCACGAGGTCGACGCACGGGAACTCGACGCGCGGCTCTCCCGGGCCGCACGCCACGCCTTCGATCTGTCCCGTGAACTCCCGGTGCGGGCAAGCCTGTTCCGGGTCGCGGACGGCGAGTGCGTGCTGCTGATCCTGTTGCATCACATCGCGGGTGACGGGTGGTCGCTGGCGCCGCTGGCGCGGGATCTGGTGTCGGCGTATTCGGCGCGTCTGGAGGGGCGTTCGGGTGCGCTGGAGCCGTTGCCGGTGCAGTACGCCGACTACACGCTGTGGCAGCGTGAACTGCTGGGCGACGCCGGGGACGAGGGCAGTGCGCTGAGCCGGCAGGTGGCCTACTGGCGTGGCCGGCTGGCCGACCTCCCGGAACTGGTGACGGCCCCCGCCGACCGGCCCCGGCCCGCTGTCGCGTCGTACGCGGGTGAGGTGGCGCGGTTCGGTGTGGACGCCGGGCTGCACGAGCGCATCGCGCGGATCGCGCGTGAGTGCGATGCGACGGTGTACATGGTGTTGCAGGCGTCGTTGGCGGCGCTGCTGACGCGTCTGGGCGCCGGTACGGACGTGGCGATCGGGAGTCCCGTCGCGGGGCGTACCGATGAGGCGCTGGATGAGCTGGTGGGAGTGTTCATCAACACGCTCGTCCTGCGCACGGACACGTCCGGTGATCCGTCGTTCCGGGAGCTGGTCGCCCGGGTGCGGGAGACGAGTCTGGGGGCGTTCGCTCACCAGGACGTGCCGTTCGAGCACCTGGTCGAGGAGCTGAACCCGCAGCGCTCGACCGCCCACCACCCGCTGTTCCAGATCATGCTGACGCTCCAGAACAACGAGCAGCCCGACTTCCGGCTCCCGGGGCTCCGCGTACGGACGGAAGACCTGCACTCCGGTGTCTCCCGCATGGACCTGACGCTGAGCCTCACCGAACAGCGTGACGAACACGGGCGGCCCGCCGGGATCGAGGGAATCGCGGAGTACGCGACCGACCTCTACGACCCGGGGACCATCACCACCCTGACCACCCGCTGGACGGACCTCCTGGAGGCCCTGACCACCCGGCCCGAGCAGCCGGTCACCCACGCCGACATCCTCACCGCCGAAGAGCGCCGCCAGGTGCTCGCGGAGTGGAACGACACCGGGCACGAGGTGCCCGACACCACGCTGCCGGAGCTGTTCGCCGCCCAGGCCGCACGAACCCCGGACGCACTCGCGCTCCTCGACGGGGACACGGAACTGACCTACGCGCAGCTCGACGCACGCGCCAACCGGCTGGCCCGGAAGCTGGCCGATCGAGGCGTACGGCCGGGTGGCACGGTCGCCGTGGCGCTGCCGCGCTCGGTCGAGCTGGTCGTGGCGCTGCTGGCCGTGCACAAGGCGGGCGCGGCGTACCTTCCGCTGGACCTGGACTATCCGGCGGAGCGGCTCGCGTTCATGCGGGCCGACGCCCGGCCCGATCTCGTGCTCGACGACCTCGACGCCATCGCCGCGCTGACCGGCACGGCCGCCGTGGACGGTTCGGAACACGGCCCGTCCGTGGCCCTGTCGCCCGAGCTGCCCGCGTACGTGATCTACACCTCGGGTTCCACCGGCCGGGCGAAGGGGGTCGTGATCCCGCAGCGCGGCGTCGTGAACCGCCTGCTCTGGATGCAGAACACCTACCGGCTCTCGGCCGACGACCGCGTACTCCAGAAGACCCCGTCGAGCTTCGACGTGTCGGTGTGGGAGTTCTTCTGGCCGCTGATCACCGGCGCGACGCTGGTCATGGCCGCTCCGCAGGGGCACAAGGACCCGGCCTACCTGGCCGGACTGATCAAGGACCAGGGCATCACCACGGCACACTTCGTCCCGTCGATGCTGGATGTCTTCCTCGCCGAACCCGCCGCCGCACAGTGCACCACGCTGCGCCGGGTGATCTGTAGCGGCGAGGCACTGTCCGCCGGGCTGGCGGAGCGCTTCCGCTCGGCCCTCGGAGCCGAGCTGCACAACCTCTACGGCCCCACCGAGGCATCGATCGACGTCACGGCCTGGCCCTGCCTCACGGACACCGGGGTGGTGCCGATCGGCCGTCCGGTCTGGAACACCCGGACGTATGTGCTCGACGCGGCGCTGCGCCCGGTCCCGCCGGGCGTCGCGGGTGAGCTGTACCTGGCCGGTACCCAGCTGGCGCTGGGCTATCTGAACCGTCCCGGACTGACCTCCGAGCGGTTCGTCGCAGACCCGTACGGCGCCGCCGGCTCCCGGATGTACCGCACCGGAGACCTCGCCCGCTGGACCCGGGAAGGCGTGCTGGAGTTCCTCGGCAGGTCGGACGACCAGGTCAAGATCCGTGGCTTCCGCATCGAACTCGGCGAGATCGAGGCCGCGTTGACGGACCACCCGTCCGTCGGCGCCGCGGTGGTGGTCGAGCGCCAGGGGCAACTGGCCGCCTACCTGGTGGCCGCGGCGGACGCGGAAGCGACGCCGGACACGGAGGCGATCCGGGTGCACCTCGGTGGATCGCTGCCCGCCTACATGGTTCCGGCGGCTCTGATGACTCTGCCGGAACTGCCGCTGACCGCCAACGGCAAGCTGGACCGCCGTGCGCTGCCCGCACCCGACTTCGCGCGACTGGTGTCCGGACGGGAGCCGCGCACGGATCGCGAGAGGGCGCTCTGCGCGGCATTCGCCGACGTACTGGGGCTCGACACGGTGGGCGCCGACGACGACTTCTTCAGGCTCGGGGGGCACTCGCTGCTGGTCATGCGGCTGGTGAGCAGGATCCGGGACCGCCTGGGCATGGAGATCGCGGTACGTACCGTCTTCGACGCCCCGACCCCCGCCGCTCTCGCCGCCCTTGTGGACGCCGACGCGCCGCAGCGCGCCGCGCTGGTGCCTGTGGTGCGTCCGGAGGTGTTGCCGTTGTCGTTCGCCCAGCAGCGGTTGTGGTTCCTGTACGAGTTGGAGGGGCCGTCGGCGACGTACAACATGCCGTTGGCGTTGCGTCTGTCCGGTGAGCTGGACGAGGGGGCGTTGCGCGGGGCGCTGGGCGATGTCCTGGTACGCCATGAGTCGCTGCGGACGGTGTTCCGCGATGTGGAGGGCGGCCGGCCCCACCAGGTGGTCCTGCCCGCCGAGGACGTCCGGATGGGTTGGTGGTCCGGTCGGGTGACGGAGGCGGAGTTGCCGGGTGCGCTGGATGGGGCGGCGCGGTACGCGTTCGATCTGCATGCGGAGATTCCGGTGCGGGCGAGTCTGTTCCGGGTCGCGGACGGCGAGTGTGTGTTGTTGATCCTGTTGCATCACATTGCGGGTGACGGGTGGTCGCTGGCGCCGTTGGCGCGGGATCTGGTGTCGGCGTATTCGGCGCGTCTGGAGGGGCGTTCGGGTGCGTTGGAGCCGTTGCCGGTGCAGTACGCCGACTACACGCTGTGGCAGCGTGAGCTGCTGGGCGACGCCGGGGACGCGGAGAGCCCACTGAGCGGGCAGGTGGCCTACTGGCGCGGCCGGCTCGCCGGGCTTCCTGAGCTGGTGACCGTTCCCGGTGACCGGCCCCGGCCCGCTGTCGCGTCGTACGCGGGTGAGGTGGCGCGGTTCGGTGTGGGTGCCGGGTTGCACGAGCGGATCGCGCGGATCGCGCGTGGGTGCGATGCGACGGTGTACATGGTGTTGCAGGCGTCGTTGGCGGCGCTGCTGACGCGTCTGGGCGCCGGTACGGATGTGCCGATCGGCAGCCCCGTTGCGGGGCGTACGGATGAGGCGCTGGATGAGCTGGTGGGTGTGTTCATCAACACGCTCGTCCTGCGTACGGACACGTCGGGTGATCCGTCGTTCAGGGAGTTGGTCGCCCGGGTGCGGGAGACGAGCCTGGAGGCATTCGCTCACCAGGACGTGCCGTTCGAGCATTTGGTGGAGGAGCTGAATCCTCGGCGCTCGACCGCCCACCACCCGTTGTTCCAGGTCATGCTGGCGCTTCAGAACAACGAGCAGCCGGACTTCCGGCTTCCGGGGCTCCGGGTGCGGGCGGAGGACCTGCACTCGGGTGTTTCCCGGATGGATCTGACGCTGAGCCTGATCGAACGCCACGACGAGCAGGGGCGGCCCGCCGGGATCGAAGGGTTCGCGGAGTACGCGACCGATCTCTACGACCCGGGGACCATCACCACCCTGACCGGCCGCTGGACCGCCCTCCTGGAGGCCCTGACCACCCGGCCCGAGCAGCCCGTCACCCACGCCGACATCCTCACCACCGAGGAGAACGAGCAGCTGCTCAGGGCCCAGGACCACACCGCGCACGAGGACCCCGGGACCGCGTGGCTCGCCGACTTCCAGGAGCTGGCCGTACACGCCGCAGGCGTCCCGGCGCTGGAACACGACGGCGGGACGGTGACGTACGAGGAGCTGAACGCGCGGGCCAACCGCGTCGCGCACTGGCTCACGGGACTCGGCGCCGGTGCGGGCCGGGAGATCGCCGTGCTCCTCGACCGGTCCGTCGACCGGGTCGCCACCCTGCTCGGTGTGCTCAAGACCGGTGCCGCGTGTCTGGCCCTGGACCCGGAGCACCCCGTCGCGTACACCGCGCGCCTGATCGGTGAGGCGGCTCCCGCGCTGGTCGTCACCGAGGGCCCGGCCGCGGACCGCTTCGGGGGTTCGCTGCCCGACGGGTGCGTGGTCGTGTCGCCGGACCGGCCCGACGCGGCGGCGGCTCTGCGGGCCTGCCCGGAGAGCGACCCCGCGGACGCCGTTCCCGCCGACCGGACCTCCTGGGCGCGGCCGGCGTTCGTGACCCGCACGTCCGATGCCGAGGGCAGGCCCGTACGCGTCGACATACCGCATCTGCATCTCGCCCGACTGGCCGGTTCGCTCCGGCACGGGGCCGAGGTGAACGGGGACTCCCGCGTCTCGTGCCCGGCATCACCCGGTACCGACGCGGAACTGATCGAGCTGTCCGCGCTCGCGACGGGGGCCACGGTGGTTCTCACCGCACCCGGCCGACCGGTCGGCGCGGAGTTGACGAGGGTGCTCGACGAGCACCGGATCACCCACGCGGTGCTCGCACCGGCGCAGCTGGTCGCGTCGTCCGACGCGACGGCCACCCCGCCGGACGGGGTGTCCACCCTGGTCGTCCTCGGCGAACCGGACGCGCCGGGGCTCCTCGCGCGTGCGTCCGGCGGCCGCCGGACGGTCCGGGTCCTCGGGCCCACCGGGCTGCCGCTCGTCGCCCCGCCTTCCTACGTACTGGACGGGCGGCTCCGGCCGACGCCGTACGGCGTACCCGGCTCCCTGTACCTCGTCGGCTCCGGGCAGGCTCCGGACGGCGTGGGGGCCGATGGCAGCAGTGGCACGGCGTGGCTGCCCGCCGAGCTGAACGGCCCGGACGGGGCATGGATGTACCGCACCGGGGACGTGGCGTGCCGCGAGCGCGACGGCGGACTGCGGCTCGTCGGCCGGGACGACACACGGGTCGTTCTGCGGGGCACGGCCTTCGACCTCGCCGAGGTCGAAGCGGTCCTGCGCGACCTGCCCGGTGTGACCCAGGCGGTCGTGACGCTCCATGAGGACCCGGCGGGCGAACGGCGGCTGGTGGCCCATGTGGTCCCCGCCGTCGCGAACCAGTTCTCCGTCATCCGGGTGCACGACGAGCTGACGGATGCGCTCCCCGCCCCGCTGGTGCCGTCCGCCGTGGTCGTGCTGGAGGCCCTGCCGACGGCGTCCGACGGGACGGTGGACCGTCGCGCCCTGCCCGAACCCGACTACGCGCCGCTCACCGAACGCGCGCCGCGCACTCCACGGGAGGTGGTGCTGTGCGGGCTGTTCGCCGAGATGCTCGGTGTGGCGAAGGTCGGCGTGGACGACGGGTTCTTCGGCCTGGGCGGCCACTCGCTGCTCGCCACCCGGCTGGTCAGCCGGATCCGCGCGGTGCTCGGGGTGGACCTGTCGCTACGGGCCCTGTTCGAGACGCCGACCGTCGCCGGACTGGCGCGACGCCTCGACGAGGCCGAGGTGCGGCAGCGGACCGCGTTGGTGCCTGTGGTGCGTCCGGAGGTGTTGCCGTTGTCGTTCGCCCAGCAGCGGTTGTGGTTCCTGTACGAGTTGGAGGGGCCGTCGGCGACGTACAACATGCCGTTGGCGTTGCGTCTGTCCGGTGAGCTGGACGAGGGGGCGTTGCGTGGGGCGCTGGGCGATGTCCTGGTGCGTCATGAGTCGTTGCGGACCCTGTTCAGGGATCGTGCGGGTTCTCCACGTCAGGTGATTCTCGGTGCGGACGAGGCCGAGGTGCCGTTGACGGTGGTCGATGTGGCCGGGGCGGAGCTGTCGGGTGCGCTGGATGGGGCGGCGCGGTACGCGTTCGATCTGCATGCGGAGATTCCGGTGCGGGCGAGTCTGTTCCGGGTGTCCCGTGGCGAGTGCGTGTTGTTGATCCTGTTGCATCACATCGCGGGTGACGGGTGGTCGCTGGCGCCGTTGGCGCGGGACCTGGTGTCGGCGTATTCGGCGCGTCTGGAGGGGCGTTCGGGTGCGCTGGAGCCGTTGCCGGTGCAGTACGCCGACTACACGCTGTGGCAGCGTGAGCTGCTGGGCGACGCCGGGGACGAGGGCAGTGCGCTGAGCCGGCAGGTGGCGTACTGGCGTGGCCGGCTGGCCGACCTTCCGGAACTGGTGACGATTCCCGCCGACCGGCCCCGGCCCCCCGTGGCCACGTACGCGGGTGACGTACGGCAATTCGGCCTGGATGCAGGGTTGCACGAGCGGATCGCCCGCATCGCGCGTGAGTGTGATGCGACGGTGTACATGGTGTTGCAGGCGTCGTTGGCCGCGTTGCTGACCCGCTTGGGCGCTGGTACGGATGTGCCGATTGGCAGTCCTGTCGCCGGGCGTACGGATGAGGCGCTGGATGAGCTGGTGGGTGTGTTCATCAACACGCTCGTCCTGCGTACGGACACCTCCGGTGATCCGTCGTTCCGGGAGCTGGTCGCCCGGGTGCGGGAGACGAGTCTGGGGGCGTTCGCTCACCAGGACGTGCCGTTCGAGCATTTGGTGGAGGAGCTGAATCCTCGGCGCTCGACCGCCCACCACCCGTTGTTCCAGGTCATGCTGGCGCTCCAGAACAACGAGCAGCCGGACTTCCGGCTTCCGGGGCTCCGGGTGCGGGCGGAGGACCTGCATTCGGGTGTTTCCCGGATGGATCTGACGCTGAGTCTGGTCGAACGGCATGACGGGCAGGGGCGGCCCGCCGGGATCGAGGGGTTCGCGGAGTACGCGACCGATCTCTACGACCCGGGGACCATCACCACCCTGACCGGTCGCTGGACGGCCCTCCTGGAGGCCCTGACCACCCGGCCCGAGCAGCCCGTCACCCACGCCGACATCCTCACCACCGAGGAACGCCGGGGGATCACCGACGAATGGCGCGGCACCAGCGGGGAGTTCCCGCGCGAGACGGTTCCCGAGCTGTTCGCCGCCCAGGCCGCCCGCACCCCGGACGCCACCGCCGTCGTCCATGACGGCACCGAGTGGTCGTACGCCGAGCTGGACGCGCGGGCCAACCGCATCGCGCACTGGCTGACGGAGAACGGGGCGGGCCCCGGGAACCTCGTCGCCGTCCTGCTGGAACGCTCGCCGGACCTGATCGCCACCCTGCTCGGCGTACTCAAGTCGGGCGCCGCGTATCTGCCCGTCGACCCGGAGTACCCCGCGCCCCGCGTCGCGCACATGCTCACCGACGCGACACCGGTCCTGGCGGTGACCACCTCCGGGCTGACGGGGCTGCTCCCGGACGGGGCGGACATCCCCGTCCTCGTCCTGGACGCGCCCGGCCACCGGTCCGCGCTCGACGCGCTGCCGGACACCGCCGCCGGGGCCGGCACGGGACGGCCGCTCGACCCGGGGCACCCGGCGTACGTGATCTACACCTCGGGTTCCACCGGCACGCCCAAGGGCGTGGTGCTGCCGCACGGGGCGCTGTCGAACTTCCTCGCGGACATGGCCGTACGGTTCCCCCTGCACGCGGAGGACCGCTGGGTCGCGGTGACCACCGTCGGGTTCGACATCTCCGCCCTGGAGATCTATCTGCCGCTCCTCCACGGGGCCACCCTGGTGCTCGCCGCCCGCGACACCGTCCGCACCCCGGACGCGCTGGCCGACCTCATCAGGGACAGCGGGGCGACCATCGCCCAGGCCACACCGACCCTGTGGCGCGCACTCGTCGACGTACGCACCGACGTGCTCGACGGGCTGCGCGTCCTGGTGGGCGGCGAGGCGCTCCCCGCCGACCTGGCCGAGACCCTCGCCGCCCACGCGGCGGGCGTCACCAACCTGTACGGGCCGACGGAGACCACCATCTGGTCCACCGCCTCCACCGTGCTTCCCGGTACCCCGCCCGGTCTCGGCGGGCCGATCCTCAACACCCGCACCTATGTGCTGGACGAGCGACTGCGGCTGGTTCCGCCGGGGGTTCCCGGCGAGCTGTACATCGCGGGCGCCGGGCTGGCCCGGGGCTACCTGGGACGGCCGGGGCTGAGCGCCGAGCGGTTCGTGGCCGACCCCTACGGCCCGCCCGGGTCGCGGATGTACCGGACCGGGGACCTCGTGCGCCGGACCGGGGGAGACGGTCTGCGGTTCCTGGGCCGGGCCGACCAGCAGGTCAAGATCCGTGGCTTCCGGATCGAGCCGGGCGAGACCGAATCGGCGCTGCGGGAGCGGCCCGGGGTGTCCGACGCCGTCGTGGTCGTACGGGAGGACCGTACGGGCGATCCACGGCTGGTGGCGTACGTCGTCGGCGCCGACGAGTCCGGCATCGCCGGAATCCGCGACGCGCTGCGGCAGCGGCTCCCGGAACACATGGTGCCGTCGGCGGTCGTGCCGCTCGACGCGCTGCCGACGACGCCCAACGGGAAGCTCGACCGGCGGGCGCTGCCCGCACCCGACTACACGGCCCCGGTCGGCCGTGCGCCGCGCACACCGAACGAGGACGTGCTGAGCGCCCTGTTCCGCGAAGTGCTCCGGCTCGACCGGGTCGGCGTCGACGACGGCTTCTTCGACCTGGGCGGCCACTCGCTGCTCGGCGCCCGGCTGATCGGCCGCGTCCGTGACGTCCTGGGCCTCGAACTCCCGCTCCGGGCCCTGTTCGAGACACCGACCGTGGCCGGACTGGCACGCCGCCTGGACGGGGACGAGAGCCAGGGCGGCGCGTTCGACGTGGTGCTTCCGCTGCGTCCGCAGGGGAGCCGGGCCCCGCTGTTCTGCATCCATCCGGGAGGCGGACTGAGCTGGTCGTACGCGGGGCTGCTGCCGCACCTGGACGCGGACATTCCGGTGTACGGCATCCAGGCGCGGGGGCTGTCCACCCCCGGATACCTCCCGGGGTCCGTCGAAGAGGTGGCCGACGACTACCTCGCCGAGATCACCCGCATCCAGCCGCACGGCCCGTACCACCTGCTGGGGTGGTCCTTCGGAGGCGTCGTGGCCCACGCGATGGCCGCCAGGCTGCGCGAACGGGGCGAGGACGTGCCGTTGCTCGTCCTGCTCGACGCACAGCCCGCCCGTCCCCGGACCGAGGAGGAGGTGGCGGAGGAGGCCGGGCTGGACGCGGCCATGGTGTACCTGACGCTCCTGAAGGCGATCGGGGCGGACCCCGACGGCCCGCTCGGTGCCGAGGAATCCGGGACCGAGCAGGGCACGGACGGCGGCACCCCGCTCACGTACGAGCGGTTCACCCGTCTCGCGCGTCAGCACAACTCGGTGTTCGCCGACTTCGAGGAGGAGCAGTTCGCCGCCATCCTCCAGGTGATGATCAACGACATCCGGATCAGCCCCGAGTACCGGCACGAGCGGGTGCGGACCGATGCCCTGGTCTTCGCGGCCATGGACAAGCCCAAGGACCGGCTCACCCCGGACATGTGGGAGCCCCACGTCGACGGCACCGTCGATTTCCACGAGGTCGACTGCGAGCACGCCGCCATGGCGACTCCCGAGGCCCTGGACGTGATCGGCCCGGTGCTGGCCGACCGGCTCCGGCAGCTCGCCGGCCGGCCGTCGAAGGCCACCGGCCAGGACCCGGCGTAGGCGCACACAGGTGAAGGGGGGCCCGGTCGACGACCGGGCCCCCCTTCACCTGTCGGCCCCGCCGGGGCTCGCGCCCTACGAGGCGTTGTCCTGTGCCGCGGCCTCCGCGACCAGTTCGGCGACCAGGGCGATGAACCGGTCGGCGGAGGAGTTGCTGTAGAACTGGCGGGTCGTCACCCTGGGCAGGCCCCGGGACCGCAGCTCGGAGAGGAGCCGCACGACGAGCAGCGAATTGCCGCCCAGCTCGAAGAAGTTGTCGCTGGTCCGCACCGGGACGCCCAGGAGATCCGACCAGACCGCGAGAACGGTCCCGGCGAGTCCGTCATCGGTGCCCTGCCCGGAGTCCGGCCCGGAGGCGGGTGCCTCTTCGGTACGCGGAGCCGACGGCTCCGGTTGTCCGAGCCTGGGCTCGGGCAGCCGGGAGGTGTCCAGCTTGCCGTTGAGGGTCAGCGGGATGTCGGGGACGGCGGTGATCGTCGCCGGCGTCATGTAGTCGGGCAGCACCCGGCGGGCCGCGTCCCAGGCCCGCTTCTCGGTGCCTTCCGCGCCGAGCACCACATAGGCGTCGATCCGGGTGCTCGCGGAGTCGCCCGGGGTCTCCTGGCGCAGAGCGACGGCCGCCACCTCGACGCCCGGTACGGCGAGCAGCACGGAGCGGATCTCGTCCAGCTCGATGCGGTGCCCGCGCACCTTCACCTGGTTGTCCAGGCGGCCGAGGTGGTCGAGCCGCCCGTCCGGTCGCAGCCGCCCCCGGTCCCCGCTGCGGTAGACGCGTGCACCGGTCAGCGGATCGTCGACGAAGCGCTCGGCCGTCAGCTCGGGACGGCCCAGGTAGCGGTCGGCGACCCCCGCGCCACCGACGTGGATCTCTCCCGCCGCACCGGGCGGCAGCAGCCGGCCGTGGGGGTCGCGTACCGACACCGACCAGCCCGGCAGCGCCCGGCCGACCGAACGGGAGCGTGCCAGCACTTCGGCGGGCGTCACGGTCTGCGCGGTGACATGGACCGTGGTCTCGGTGATGCCGAACATGTTGACGAGCCGGCACCGGCTCGGCGAGTACCGGGTGAACCAGGGGGCGAGGCGCACCACGTCCAGCGGCTCGCCGCCGAAGACGACCAGGCGCACCGCCAGCCCCGCCTCCGGCCCCGACTGCCGGTCCGCCTCGACGAGCTGGCGGAACGCCGAGGGGGTCTGGCTCAGCACCGTCACCCGTTCCGAGGCCAGGAGCTCATGGAACTCGTCGGGGGCCCGAGCCACCCAGTAGGGGACGACGACCAGCCGTCCGCCGGTCAGCAGAGCGCCCCAGATCTCCCAGACCGAGAAGTCGAAGGCGCTGGAGTGGAAGAGCGTCCACACGTCGGCGGGGGTGAGCCCGAAATCCGGGGCGGTGGCGTCCACGAGCGCGGTGACATTGCGGTGCGGTACCACGACCCCCTTGGGGCGGCCGGTGGAGCCGGACGTGTAGATCACATAGGCGCTCGCCGCGCCCGCGTCCGGCCGCTCCCGCTCCGGGTCCCGGCCGTCCCTCCTGCGGGCGGAGCCCCGGGCGGCCCGGTCGGCGCCGATTCCCTCCAGCTCCTTGGGGCCGATCACCCGTACGCCGTCGATCCTGGGGAACGTCTCCGGGTCCCCGACGACCACGCGCACCCCCGCGTCGGACGCCGTGTAGCGCAGGCGCTCCTCGGGATAGCGGCTGTCCATGGGGACGTAGGAGCAGCCCGCCTTGAGTACCGCCAGCAGGGCCACCACCAGCCCGGCGTCGCGGTCCAGGCACACGCCCACCCGGCCGGAGTCCGTGCCGAGCGCGGCGAGCCCCTCGGCCATCGCCTCGGCGCGTTCGTCCAGCTGGCGGTAGGTCAGCTGCGTGGAGTCGTCGGTGAGCGCGATCGCGTCGGGGCGGCTGCGGGCCGTCGCGGCGATCCGTCCGTGGATCGTGGCGGGGGTGCCGGGCGGGGGCGCGGCGGTGGGGGAGCCGAGCCCTCCCAGGCGCAGTACCTCCGCGGCCTCGGCCGTGCTCAGCGCGCTCACCGCCGAGAGCGGCGTGTCACCGGGCAACTGGGCCAGCTGAGCGGCGACATGGGCGATCCGGCCCGCGAACATGGCGCCGACCTCGGGATCGACATCCCCCTCTTCGAACCAGCAGGTGCCGGTGGCCGAGCCGTCCGGCTGCTGTTCGACGTGCAGCGTGACCGGTGCCGGAGGTGCCAGGAACGGCAGATGGCGGACACCGGGCAGGGACCGGCCGAGCACCAGGAGCACCCCGGCGGGCTCCTGCGCCGGGGCGGTGGCGCCGGGCGGACCGGACGTCTCCGTACGGCAGTGGCCGAGGTGCCCGGCGACGGTTCCGGTCTCGTCCACGGCCAGGGCGAGGGCGGCCGGGCCGCCGGTGGGCGCGTCCTCGGGGACGACGTCCAGACGTACCTGCGGCCGTCCCTCGTAGCGGGCCAGGGCGAGGGAGACAGCAGCGACGGCGAGCGCGTCGCCGGGGACCGTACCGGCGGCCGGGGCGGGGAGGCGGAACGCGACGCGCCGGAACTGCCCGGCCCCGGTGGGGGAGCCGAGGCCCCACTCCGGGGCGGGCCGGGGCGCGGCGTCCCGTGTTGGTCGTTCCGGAGGGGCCGACGGCACGAAGTCACCGGCCGCCCCCTCCGGACCGTCGAGCACCTGCGCGGCCAGCCGGGTCAGCGCTTCCCGGGAGACCCGGT
The DNA here is from genome assembly GCF_042799335.1 of Streptomyces sp. NPDC057697. Taxonomy (NCBI): domain Bacteria; kingdom Bacillati; phylum Actinomycetota; class Actinomycetes; order Kitasatosporales; family Streptomycetaceae; genus Streptomyces; species Streptomyces sp. NPDC057697. The sequence goes on from NZ_JBHVJA010000013.1 coordinate 283,598, forward strand.
CCCGGGCCGCGACGAGCACCAGGTCGGCGGCGTCGTCGGTGTACTCGACCAGCACGGCCCGCAACGGCGGCCCGGCGGGATGCACGGGCCGTTCGGCCTCGGCACGCACCGCGGCCGCGCCCCGGGCGTCGTCGGAGGAGGCGGCGGCCCGGCGCGTCCACAGCCGCGGGGTGCCCGGCCCGAGCCGGTCCGCCACCGCTCGGGCCAGCCGCTGCTGTGCCTCCACCGCGTCGACCGGGCACGCGGCACGGACCACGAGGCTGTGGGACGCGCGGCGCAGATCGGCCGCACGGGACGGACTTCGGGATTCCGGACGGGCCGGAGCGGGTCGGTCCGCCGCAGCCGCGGACGGCGGGAAAGCGGAGACTGTTACGGCCATGGACGGCCTCCTGCCAGGTGAGAAGGGGTGGGACGGGTCGCGGGGCCGATGTCAGCGGGCGCTGAACCCGCCGTCGACCGTGAGGGCTGTTCCCGTGACCTGCCGGGAGTCGTCCCCGGCGAGCCAGACCGCCGCGCCCGCGACGTCCCGCGGCTCGATGAGCGCGTTCATCGGCTGGTCCCGGACGAACACCTCCTCGTGCTCGCCGACCGCCACGTCCAGGGAGCGGGCGATCTCCGAGAGCATCCGGCCCTCGACGAGGGGGTCGTCGCGCACGGATCCGGGGCACAGGGCGTTCACCCGCACCCCGAAGGGGGCGTAGTCCAGTGCGGACGCCTTGGTCAGGCCGATGAGTCCGTGCTTGGCGGCGACGTATCCGGCGAAGTGCCGGTAGCCGACCAGGCCGGCGGTCGAGGAGACGTTGATGACGCTGCCCGCCCGCTGCTCGATCATCTGAGGGACGACGGCCTTGGTCATCCGCCACGCGCCCGACAGATCGATGTCGAGCATGAGCGACCACTCCGCCTCGGTGATCTCATGGGTCTGCTTGCCGGAGGGGGTGGCGATACCGGCGTTGTTCACCAGGATCTGGACCGGACCGAACCGGTCGAGGGCCTGGCCTGCCGCGTCCGCCACCGCCGCCGGGTCCCGCAGGTCCGCCGCGGCGGTGGCGACGGCCGCCCCGTGCTTCTCGCAGAGCGCCGCCGTCTCGGCGAGCTGGGCGGCCGAGCCGAGCGGGTAGGGCACGCCGTGCAGGTCCTCCGCGACGTCGAGCAGAAAGAGATCGGCGCCCTCCTGGGCGAATCGCACCGCGCAACTGCGGCCGAGCCCGCGGGCCGCCCCGGTGATGACGGCGGTCTTCCCTCGCAGCAACACGCCGGCCTCAGCCGGCGGGCGTGTCGGAGGGGCCGGAATCCGTACCGCTCAGCTCCGCGGAGACGGCGTCCAGGACGCTCTGCGGGGAATCCACGAGGTACATGTGGCTGCCCGGGACCTCGCGGTAGCTGAAGCCGCCGGTGGTGGACGCGCTCCAGCCGTGCGCCTGCTCGCGGGAGACGAGCACGTCGTCCGCGCCCCGCAGCGAGGTCACCGGCACGGACAGGGGGGTGTCGGAGGCGGGCTTGTAGTTCTCGTGCATCGCCACGTCCGTCCGCAGGAGGGGGAGCAGCAGCTCACGCAGATCCGGATCGTCGAACGCCTCGTGCCGGTATCCGGCGAATTCACCGATGCGGCGGACGAATTCGTCGTCGTCCATCCCCGTGGCGCGTTCGGCGCGCCCGTCCCAGGGGCCCGGGGACCCGCTCACGAAGAGACGGCTCAGGCGGGTGCCGCCCAGCAGTTCCACTTCACGCGCCAGCTCATAGGCGAGCACCGCGCCGAGACTGTGGCCGAACAGACCGAACGGTGCCTGCCGGCCCACCAGGTCGACCACCTTCGGCGCCAGCGCCTTGGCCGCCTCCGCGACATCCTCGTAGGGCTCGTCCAGAAAGAGCTCCTCGCGGCCGGGCAGTTGGAGCGGCACCACCTGGATTCCATGTGAACGCAACGCGCTCCACGGGCGGTAGAAACCGGCGCCACTGCCGGCGTAGGGCAGGCATATGAGTGAGAACGAAGCTGCCGACATGGACTTCTCAACCTCCTACACGCCACGCCGGGACCGCGGTGCCCCGGGCACGGCTTCACTTCAGCGGATGTCTGTCGCGGGGGCCGAGGCGGATGGCGGCACACGGCGGTGCGGGACGGTCGTCCCGGGAACCGGTGGGGACGGGGCCGTCACCACCCGGTATTCGAGGTGGAGGACGTACGAGCTTCCTCGCCGCACCGTCACAACCACCTTCCGAGTGTGCCCAGCTTTGACCGTTGGTGATCATACAGGCCAACTTGCACGCACTCTCGGGAAATTGAAGATCAGATGGTGTGGGACAGCTCCCTGCTCCCGGCACCCCACACTTCCCGTACCCCACACCCCCCCGTATCCAACACTCCCGGTATCCAACACCCCCCGTATCCAACACTTCCGGTACCCAACACCCACTGTGCCCGACACTCCCCGTGCCGGACGCTCCTCCCCGGCACCCCCGACGCCCCCCGACGCGGCCGGAACGCCACCGATTCCCTGGTTCCCCTTGCCTGGAACGTCCCGGCCGAGCAGAGTGGGCCACACGCGCCGTCCCGTACTGGGCTGACGAACCACGCCCATTTCCAGTTCCAGCGGCGTCGTGCAGGTCCCGGACGCCGCCCGAACCAGGGCCGTGCGCGGGAAAACACTGAGAGGGGGGTCATGTCTCAGCGTGAGAACACATCCGAGGCCGGTCATTCTCCGGCCGATGCGGTACGCCGTTACTACCGACTCGTGGACGAAGGCGACATAGACGGCCTTGTCCAGCTGTTCGACACCACGGCCGAATACCTCCGGCCCGGATACGAGAAACTGACGGGCCATGAGGAGCTGACGCGCTTCTACCGTGAGGAGCGTGTCATAGAGAGCGGACGACATTCCGTCTCGAAACTCGTCCACGACGGTCAGGACGTCGCGGTGCACGGTGTTTTCGAGGGAAAGCTCCGCGATGGAACGCATACCTCGTTACGATTCGCTGATTTCTTTCAGCTGACACCTTCGGGGACCTTCTCCCGACGCGAGACGTTCTTTTTCGCGCCGATGGTCTGATCCGTATTCCCGGGATACGGGAATACTCCTGGAGCGCCTTCGGACTACCGGGCGCGGGGCACCACGATGGCGGTGGCGATCAGTCCGTCGGCGACCGCCCATCGGCCGGTGAACTCGCCGCCCGGTACTTCCGGAGCGGGGGTCAGCAGCTTCGCGTGGAAGGTCTCGTCGCTGTCGAGCGTGATGTCGGCCTGGTCGAAACCCAGCCACCGCCCGGTCAGCGGGAACCACGCCTTGTAGACCGACTCCTTCGTGCTGAACAGCAGCCGGTCCCAGCACAGGGCCGGGTCCTTCGCCCGGAGTCCCGCCATCCGGCCGGCCTCGGACGGCAGCGCTATGGCCTCCAACACCGTTCCCGGCAACGGAAGATGGGGTTCCGCGTCGATGCCGATGCTGAGCACCTCGGTCGCGCGGGCGACGGCCGCCGCGCGGTAGCCGTCGCAGTGCGTCAGGCTTCCGACGGTCCCCTCGGGCCACCGGGGCGCGCCGCGCTCCCCGCGCAGGATCGGCATCGGAGGGATGTCGAGCCGGGCCAGGGCCTGCCGTGCGCACCACCGGGCCGTGGTGAACTCGCGGCGGCGCTTCTCCGCGGCCTGCCACACCATCTCCACCTCCTCACCCATCAGGAAGGCGTCCTGGGGATCGACGAAGGAATCGACGACGGCGACCGGCGGGGACATCAGCTTCTCGATCACCCCGGCATTCTAGGACCTCGCACACGGTTCCTGCCGGGCCCGCGCACCGGTTCGTCGTCACTGAAGTCCCGTCATCACCATTTGAAACACCGTTGACATGTCCGGCGGAGGCAGGACAAGCTTGAGGTTCTGGTGGCGCCCGGCTGGGGCGACCGGGCTGACGTGGTATTGGGCAGCCGCCAGGATCGTAATCATCACGGGGGCGGGGAGATTCAGTTGTGCGTGCATTGAATTCCTTCGAGTGGTAGCGGGCGTTTCGGAAGAAGAGCGCCGTCACATCCGGAGCAGCGGCCGATCGGCCGTGCTTTCCGCGCGAATTCACCGCTGACGGCGAACACTCTCACGGCATTCCGGGCGCGGATTCGCACGCGCTCCTGACACCTCGACCGTCCGGGTTCGAACCCGTGCGAAAAGAAGCCCTCGGTCCTGTGCTCCACGTCCATGGAGCACCATGCCCGAGCGGCCGGTTCGGCGAGCCCGCCGAGCGCTGACAAGTCGAGGACTTCGCAAGGGGATCGACACCTCCCCTGCCCTTCCAGACCATCGACACCTCGACGTGGGGAAAGAACGCCTCGTGGCCCATGATGTGTTTCCGTCACGCGCACCGACCCGACAGACACCGAAGACACCACGGACACCGCAGTCCCCCCGGAGGGCGCCGAGCACGCGGCCGGCCACCGTCGCCGTTCCCGAACTCGTGGTGGCACCGGTGACGATCACTCCGACGAAGCCGCTCACACCGACCCATGTGAAGGGCCTGTTGTGGACCGACATCCTCGTCAAGGCGAGCGCCGCGGTCACCGGGGTGCGGCTGGTGTGGAACAACCGCATGGCAACGCTGACCACGCAGTCGACGGCCTTCTGGCACCATCTCGACCTGACCGAACCGGACACCGACTGGAGCGGCGAATCGGAGACCGGGATCGGCGAACGCTACCTCCGCTTCCACGCGGAACACCGGGAGCCCGATCCCCGCGCACTCGACTCCTATCTGGAACGTGCCGACCAGGACGGCTGGATCCACCCCGCGAGCCGTCGCATGCTGGAGCTGTGGCGCGCCGAGCTGGATCTGTTGGGCGTCGGTGACCTGGGACTGGGCGAGGACCGTCCCCTGGCCACCGGGACACGACCGGTGATCGCGGCGCTGGCGGAGCGGGACCTGATCATCGATCACCGGCGCTTCGGCGGCCCCCTCTACCTCGACGGCCCCCGCTGGGGCATGCCGGTGCGGCAGCTCATCAGCAGCTCGGGACACCCCAACTACCTCGTGCCGATCCTGCGCGAGCTCGTACCGCTGATCCGCCCCGGCCGGATGTTCCTGCTCATCCACGACGAAGAACTCACCGCCGACTACCTGCTGCTCACACGGGTGCTGACCGAGTTCGGCGCCGCCGTGACACGTCTCGGCCTCAGCCGGGTGCCCATCGGCGGAACGGTCCGCTCCAGTCGGTACGGCGGCTGGAAGGGAACGACGCTCTCCGATCTCTCGGCCACCCCCGGCTCCGCCGACCGGGCCGCGTACCGGCTCGGAATGCGGCTGTACTTCGCCGGAGCGCTGCACCGGCGCTCCGCGCAGTCGTTCCGGATGGACCTGCTGCGCCGATGCGTGGGCCACGCCGCCCGCCTGCTGGAACGCACCCCCGACGGCCCCGCCGACCTGACGGGACAGCAGGCGGTGTCGGTGCTCTCCCGCTTGCAGGCCCGGCCCGGCTACGTCGATCCGTACCGGCTGACGTCCGCCGTGCGCGGGAGACGGGCCGCCCTGCCGGCCCCCGTGCTCCGGGCGGTCTACACATGAGCGAGGCATGGACACCGCCCGGGACACCGCCCGGGGCCCGGCACGACACACAGCCGGACGCCCGGCCCCACGTACCGTACGAAGCGCGGTCCGACGCGGACCTGCTCACCGCCGCGGCGCGGGCCCGTCTGCGGGCGGCCCGGGACGGCCTGGGGGACGGGTCGGTGCCCTGGGGCGTGGGCGTGGCGGTCGTGATGGCCGACCTCGACGCGGCGACGTTCATCGCCGGTGCCGCCGACTTCGCCCTGGGGCTCCCGGCCGACCTCGGCGAGGGCTGGTACCGGGCCTTCACCAGAACGGTGTTCCTGGCGGGCCGCCCCGCCACCGTGGCCGCCCGGCACCCGGGCGGCCGGACCACCGCGGGCGCGCCCTACGCGTGGTACGGACCGGCCCGCCGCGGCGAACTGCGGTCGCTCTCAAGGCTGTTGCGCGCCTTCGACGGACCGGCGCCGATGGACGTGGCGACCGGACCGATGACGGTCACCGTCCCGGGCGGGCAGCCCTCGGGACACGTGGTGGACGCGGCGGTCGCGATCGGCGGGGTCAGTACCGGCGCGTACCTGGTCCATGTGCACCACCTCGTGGCGGAGGCCGCCCTGCGCGGCCTGATCCGGCGCGGTGACACCCTCCGGGTCGACCACCGCAAGTCCCTCGACCCCGCCGAGTTCCGCGACCTCCTCGCCCCCGCCCGTGCCGACCGGGTCCAGACGCGGATCACCCGCGACCCGTCAGAACCCCACCACCCGCGCCTGTACGGCGTACTGGAATCGAACCGTCTCCAAGGAGGCCACTGAATGCAGGCCGAACGCGTACAGGCGGAGCACCGCCGCCTGCTGGACAGTCTGGACCGCCCCGAGGAGGTGCAGCGCGACCTCCTCGCCGGAATCCTGGAGCAGCACGCGGACACCTCGTTCGGCCGCGAGCACGGACTGGGCGCGGTACGGGACATCGACGCGTTCCGCCGGGCCGTGCCGATCCGCACCCACGAGGAGCTGATGCCCTGGATCGGGCGGGCCATGGACGGCGAACGGAACGTGCTGACCACCGACGACCCGGTCGTCTACTTCTCGTCCAGCGGAAGCACCGGCCGAGAGAAGCACATCCCGGTCACACCCAGCTACATGCGGCAGACCTTCCTGCCCTTCTACTACGCCGCCTTCGCCCCGCTGCTGCGGACCCTGCCCCAGGCGCTCGCCGCCCCCGACGGGGTGCTGAACCTGTGGCAGGACCCCACCGCGCCGATCGCGCGGGCCCGCAACGGGCAGCCGCACATCGGCGCCAGCCAGGTCGACTACCGCAAGTTCGGCGAGGACTCCGCGGTCGGACCGGGCAACGCGGCGCCGTGGAGCCGCATCCCCGACGAGCTGGCCGCCGCCGGACCCTGGGACCGCAGCTACTACAAGCTGCGCCTCGCCGCCGAGCAGGACATCAGGGTGGTCATCGGCGTCAACCCGGCGATGGTCGCTGGCCTCCCGTACCAACTGCGCGAACTGTGGCCCCGGATCGTGCAGGACATCAGGGCAGGCACCCTGGACGGGCGCCCGCACACCACACCGAACCCGGAACGCGCCGACGAGATCGAGCGCTACGCCAGGACGTTCGGCACCGTCCACCCGTACCACCTGTGGCCGCGCCTGTCCGCCGTCCTCGTCTGGAACAGCGCGCTCGCCTCCCTGTACCTCCCCCGGGTCCGGGAGACGTACGGACCGGGCGTCCAGCTGTTCTCCGCGCCCATCGCGTCCTGCGAGGGACCGGCCGGGGTGCCGGTCGACCGGCACCCCAGCGGCGCACCCCTGTATCTGCCCGGATGCGTGTACGAGTTCGTCCCGGCGGACGGGCCGGTCACCGCCGACAGCCCGACGCTGCTGCCCACCGAACTCGACGAGGGGCGCGACTACCACCTCGTGTTCAGCCACATCGGCGGCATGTACCGGTGCGCGGTCACCGATCTCGTCCGGGTCGTCGGCCACATCGGACGCACCCCACGGATCGAGTACGTGGGCCGCAACACCGTCCGGTCCGCCGCCGGGGAGAACCTGACCGAGGCCGCCGCGCTGCGCGCGCTCCGCGCCGCCTGCCAGGACACCGGCGCGGAGATCCGCAACGCCACCTGTCGCCTGGACCCCGGGGAGAGCGGGACCGGCGGGCGCTACCGCCTCGCCGTCGCCTTCGCGGGCCCGCCCGTGGCTGACCTGGCCACGGCCCTCGACACCCGTCTGTCGGAGCACTGCCCCGGCTACGGGACCGGCCGCCGGACCGGGGCGATCGCCCCCGTCGAGGTGGTCACCGTCCACCCGGACGCCTTCCTCCGCGAGTGGGAACGCGCCATACGGGCCGGGCAGCGCCCGCCCCGGGTCAAGGACCGCGTCTTCCTCCCGGGCGACGACGCGTGGCACCGGATCACCGCCACCGGACCGGAGAGTTCCGGCTGACGCCGCGACGGCACCGGGCCGGGCGGGAGCGGTCCGGGCCGTCGGCGGCAACGAACACCACGACCGTCCCCACCGGGTGCGCGCACCGCTGCGCCGCGGCCCGGCGGAACGACGTCCGACGTTGAGAGGGAAACGCTGTATGACCGACACCATCCCCGGCCGGGGGCAGTACACCGAGGACGCCCGAAGAGAGCGGCTGAACTGGTTGCGCGAGCGCAACGGAACAGCGCTGGCGTCGCTGGAGAGCACCGGGCTGACGGCACAGAACCTGGTCGGCAACGTGGAGAACTTCATCGGCTCGGTCGAGGTGCCGGTGGGTCTCGCCGGACCCCTGCTGTTCGTCGGGGACGCGGCACGGGGGAGCATCGTGGCCCCCTTCGCCACCTCCGAGGGCGCGCTCGTCGCCTCGGCGTCCCGCGGCGCGCGCGCCATCAGCGCGTCCGGCGGCGTCACGACGGCGGTGCTGTCCCAGCGCATGACCAGGGCGCCCGTGTTCGAGTTCGCCGACATCCCGACCGCCCAGCGGTTCACCGCCTGGCTGCACGGACAGCGCGCCCGGCTGGAGGAGCAGGTGGGCCAGGTCTCCCGGTACACCCGCCTGGTCGACATCGACCCGTACCAGATCGGCCGCTACCTGCACGTACGGTTCGTCTTCGAGACCGCCGACGCCGCCGGGCAGAACATGACGACGGCGGCCACCTGGCAGATCTGCCGCTGGCTGACCGGCGAACTCGCCGACGACGAGGAACTGCGCCCCCGCGACATGCTCCTGGAGGGCAACCTCAGCGGCGACAAGAAGGTGACCACGGGCTCCATCCTCGCCGGACGCGGCACCCGGGTGACCGCCGAGGCCCGGCTGAGCCGCGAGGTGGTGGCATCGGTCCTCAAGACCACCCCCGAGGCCATGGTCAAGTGCTACACCGCCACCCTCCTCGGCGCCCAGCAGGCCGGGATGACCGGATACGGGGTCAACGCCGCGAACGTGGTCGCCGCCCTCTTCACGGCGACCGGACAGGACGTCGCGTGCGTCCACGAGTCGGGGGTGTCCCTCTTCTCGCTGGAGATGGACGGCGACCACCTGCTCGCCACGATCCTGCTGCCCAACCTGGTCGCGGGCACCGTCGGCGGCGGCACCGCACTGCCCCACCAGCGCGACCTGCTCACCGCGCTCGGCTGCGCGGGCGCGGGCGGTGTCCGGCGGTTCGCCGAGATCGTCGCCGGGTTCGCCCTCGCCCTCGACGTGTCCACCATGGCGGCGGTGGTCAGCGGCCAGTTCGCCGACGCGCACCAACGACTCGGCCGGGCCCGGCGCGTCGACTGGCTGCAGGACGGCGACCTCGACACGGTGCTGCTCCAGCCCGTACTGGCCCAGGGGCTCGGCGATCCGCGCCTGCACGTCACCGGGGTCGGCACGGCCCCCCAGCTGTACGGCGACGGCATCTCCAGCGAACTCGGCGCGCTGGGGGAGCGCCGCAAGCTGACCGGCCTCCACCCGCTGACGGTGAGCTGGACCGACGGCGGCGGAACGGCCCGCACCACCGAGATGGTGGCCAAGGTCAAGCCACGCGGCGAGGAGGTCGTCGCGGGCATCGCGATGCTGGTCTCGCTGTGCGGCCCGGAGGTGGCACGGGCGTGGAACTCCTGGGGAGCCGACACGGAGTTCACCGACACCCACCGCCGCGAACCGGCGGTCTACCGGCGCCCGGAGCCCGTGCTGACCGGCCTGCTCCCGCGCTGCTACGGGGTTCTGGAGGACGACGAGCGCGAGGCGTACGTCATCCTGATGGAACGGCTGCGCGACGACGGCGGACCATGGACCCCCGACCGGATCGACGAGGCGCTGCGCGCCATCGCCGGGGTCCACGGACACTGGCTCGGCCGTGACCAGGACCTGCTCGACGAGGGCTGGCTGCACCGGGTGCCGGAGCCGGCCCACCTGGCCAAGTCGCGGGAGCTGTGGGAGGCGCTGGTGCGCCACGCGGCGGCGGAGCTGCCCGCCCTGGTCGACGCCTCGCGCGAGGCCGTCCTCCTCGGCATCGTCGAGGACACCGGATACTGGTCGCAGGAACTGCAGGCGCTGCCCCGGACCCTCGTCCACAACGACTTCAACCCGCGCAACATCGCGCTGCGGGACGGCCGTCCGGTCGTGTACGACTGGGAGCTGGCCACCGTCGACGTCCCGCAGCGCGACGTGGTGGAACTCCTGGCCTTCTGTCTCGGCCCGCGGGCCACGGCGCAGGAGGTGGACCGCTTCCTCGCGGTGCACGCGCGGGCCGTGGCCGCGGTGTCCCCCAAGGCGGCGGCCGCCGTCGCCCGCCCCGGCTGGCACCGCGGATACCAGCTGGCGCTGCGGAAGTTCATGACGACCCGGCTCGCCCTGTACGCGGCCGGACACGGCCAGCGCGAGTTCGACTTCCTGCCCCGGGTGCTGGAGACGACGTTCCGCCTGTGGGACCTCGAACAGCCGCGGGACGGTGAGTGACATGAGAGTCGCCCTGGTCGGCATCGACGGCACCGGCAAGACCACGGTGCTGCGCCGCATCCACGAGCGGGACGGCATCGCCGTCGTCCACGCCATACGGAGCCACGACGACCCGGAGAGCCCCTTCGCCCCGCTCTCCCTGGCCCTGGCCGACGCGTCCGCCGCGGCCGACGCCCTGGGCAGGGTCCAGCTCAAGGTCGCCGTGCTCTACCTCCAGCTGTGCCTGTACGGTCCGGCCGAACGGCAGGCACTGGAGAACGGCCCGCTCCTGCTCACCGACCGCCATCCGCTCATCGACCCGCTGGTGTACCTGCCCCTGTTCGGGCGCGTCGAGCGGCACGAGGAGCCCGGCGACGACATCGAGACCTGGTGGGGCAAACAGGACCCGGCAGCGGCACGAGCGGTCCGGGACTGGCTCCGGACGTGCTCCGGCGGCACGGACCCCTGGTCGCTGGGGACCGAGCTGCTGCGCCTGGGCACCAGATCCGGGCCGGAGATCCACGACGAGCTGAGCCGTCGGCTGGGCCTGACGACCCCCGAGGCGGTGCTGCTGCTGGACCTGCCCGTCGCACAGGCCCTGCGGCGCACGAGGGAACGCACGCGTGGCGGCGAACTGCACGAGACCACGGCCTTCCTGTCCGCGACACGGCAGCGCTACGACGAGGTCCTGGACCGGCTGGGCGCGGCCCGGCCGGACGTCGCCGTCCGGCGCATCGAATGTTCCGGCCTCTCCCCGGACGGAGTGGCGGAACAGGTGCGCGGCGTGCTGGCCCAGCTGCGCGGCCGGTGAGGCTCAGTCCCGGATGTTCCAGCCGTGGTCGCGCAGGCCGGTCATGAGGGCCCTGGCCGAGGCGGGGGCGACCGCGAGCTGGACATGGCCGACCTGCTGATCGGTGGAGTGCTCGATGGTGACGTCCTCGATGTTCACCCCGAGGGCGCCCGCCTCGCCGAAGAGGCGGCCGAGTTCGCCGGGCTGGTCGCCGAGGACGACGGTGACCGTCTCGTAGCGGGTGGGCGGCGCGCCGTGCTTGCCGGGGATACGGGCCCGGCCGGCGCCGCCGCGTCGGATCACCGCCTCGATCCCCTCCGCACCGGCCCGCCGTTCGGCCGGGTCGTCGGCCTGGAGGGCGCGCAGCGCGGCGACGGTGGCGCCGAGGTCGGCGGCGACCTCCTCCAGGACGTCGGCGACCACGCCCGCGTTGGCGGAGAGGATGTCGACCCACATCGCGGGATTGGCGGCGGCGATCCGGGTGACGTCGCGGACGCCCTGGCCGGAGAGCCGGACGGCGGTCTCGTCCGCGTGCTCCAGCCGGGCGGCGACCAGCGAGGAGACCAGCCGCGGCGCGTGCGAGATCAGCGCCACGGCACGGTCGTGCGCGGCGGCGTCCATCACGACCGGCGTCGCGCCGCAGAGCGCGATCAGCTTGAGGGCGGCGTTGAGCGCCTCGGTGTCGGTGCCGGTGTCGGGGGTGAGCACCCAGGGCCGTCCCTCGAACAGGTCGGCGCGCGCGGCCAGCGGGCCGGAGCGCTCCCGGCCTGCCATCGGGTGACCGCCGATGTAGTGGGTGGTGTCCAGGCCCAGCGCCAGGATGTCCGCCCGCGGCCCGCTCTTCACACTGGCCACATCGGTGTACCAGCGGGCGAGGCCGCGGCGCCGGCAGTCGGCGAGCGCCGCGCCGACCAGGGCCGGGGGCACCGCGATGATCGCCAGGTCCACCGGGTGGCCGGGCCGTTCGGTGGTGCCCGCGCCGAGCGAGGCGGCGGTGCGGGCCGAGTCCGGGTCGGCGTCCTCCAGGTAGACCCGCAGCCCGCTCCGGGTGAGCGCGAGGGCGGCCGAGGTGCCGATCAGTCCGGTGCCGATGACGGCGGCATGGCGCATGGGCGGTTCACGTCCTCTGGAACGGTTGGATGCGACGGGGTTGGTTCCTCCGGCCCGCGATGCGATCCGGCCGGGGGCCGACGCCACCGCACGACGGGCGCGCCGGCCCACCGCGTCAGACGGACCCGGCCGCGCCGGGGAACGCCTCGCCCGCCATGCCGGCGGTGAGCGTGGTGCCGTCGGCCGGGTCGATCAGCAGGAACGAGCCCGTGCGGCGGTTGTCGGCGTAGTCGTCCAGGGCCAGGGGCTCGGCGGTGCGCAGCACCACGTGGCCGATGTCGTTGACGGCCAGGCCCCGGTCGTCGGAGCGCCGTTCCAGTGTGTCGATGTCGATCCGGTACGTGATGTCCTTGACGAGGGCGCGCACGGTGCGGGTGGTGTGCTTGAGCAGCACCTTCTCCCCGATGTGGAGCGGACGTTCGTCGAGGTGGCAGACGGTCGCCTCGATGTCCTGGCTGGGGACGGGGGCGGGGCCCGCCACGATCATGTCGCCGCGCGAGACGTCGGTGTTCCCGGCGAGGCGGACGGCCACCGACTGGGGGGCCCAGGCCACGTCGGTCTCCCTGCCGACGGCGTCGATGCCCACGACGGTGGTGGTGCGGCCCGAGGGCAGCACGGTGACGGTGTCGCCGATGCGCAGGACACCGGAGGCGAGCTGACCGGCGTAGCCGCGGTAGTCGGGGTGCTCGGCGGTCTGCGGGCGGATCACGTACTGGACCGGGAAGCGGGCCGGTTCCCCGCTCGGGTCGCTGCCGACCGGGACGGTCTCCAGATGTTCGAGCAGGGTCGGGCCGCCGTACCAGTCCATGTGCGCGGACGGCTCCACGACGTTGTCGCCGGCCAGCGCGGAGACCGGGACCGCCACCACGTCACGGACGCCGAGGGAGGCGGCGTAGGAGGTGAACTCCTCGGCGATGGCGGCGAAGACGGGCTCGGCGTAGTCGACCAGGTCCATCTTGTTGACGGCC
>NZ_JBHVJA010000014.1:0-212478 GCF_042799335.1 Streptomyces sp. NPDC057697
GGAAGCTAAGCCTTTCAGCGCCGATGGTACTGCAGGGGGGACCCTGTGGGAGAGTAGGACGCCGCCGAACTCCTTTTGTTGAAAAGCCCCGTGCCCTTGTGGCACGGGGCTTTTCTGCGTTCACCGGCCATCCAGGGAGAACCTCCTCTTCCCTATGGACGACTCGGTTCATGACGGGGCGGGCGGTGGCGGTGGCGTGGCCCGGATTGGAATGGATCAGAGTCGGCCGGCCGCTTTGAGAGCGAGATAGGCATCGGCGAGGGTAGGCGCGAGCTTGTCAGGGGTGGCATCGACCACCACCGCGCCGGCTCGCTGGAGCTGTTCTGCGGTGCGTTGCCGTACGGCTCTGGCCTGTGCCCCTGCTGCCGCCTCATAGACCGCGTCCACTGTTCCTCTCGCGCCCGCCATCAGCTCGACGTGCGGGTCAGCCACGGAAGCCACCAGCACGGTGTGGCGCTGAGTAAGGCGACGTAGTACAGGGAGCAGCCCCTCTTCCACGGGGGCCGCGTCCAGACCGGTGAGAAGCACGATCAGCGAGCGGCGGGGAGCCCCGGCGAGCGCGGCAGCGACGAGACCCCGGGCATCGGTCTCCACGAGAGCCGGCTCGATCGGAGCCAGGGCGTTCACCATGGCCGGAAGGATCTCCCCCGCGGACCGCCCACGCACCTGGGCGCGGATGCGGCGGTCGTAGGCGAGCAGATCCACACGGTCGCCCGCACGCGTGGCGAGTGCCGTGAGCAGCAGGGCCGCGTCCAACGAGGCGTCGAGACGGGGCACATCACCGACACGCCCCGCCGAAGTACGGCCCGTGTCCAGGACGACGAGGATGTGCCGGTCCCGCTCGGGACGCCACGTGCGCACCGCGACGGCGGACTGACGTGCAGTGGCCCGCCAGTCGATGGAGCGGGTGTCGTCACCGGGCACATACGCGCGCAGGCTGTCGAACTCCGTGCCCTCGCCACGGGTGAGGACACTGGTGCGGCCGTCGAGCTCACGGAGTCTGGCGAGACGGGACGGCAGATGCTTCCGGCTGGTGAACGGAGGCAGGACCCGCACCGTCCATGTGACCTGGTGGTTCCCTTGTCGGGCGGCGAGGCCCAGGGGCCCGAACGAGCGGACGGTGATGCGCTCGGCCCGGCGGTCGCCGCGCCGCGTCGGCCTCAGGACGGTGGTCAGCCGACGGCGTTCGCCCGCCGGGACCGAGAGGGTGTGCCGAGAAGTCGCCTGCTCCGTGCCGGTGGACCAGCTGCTGGGAGGCCAGGCGTCGCGAAGGTGTGCCCGCAGTCTGCGGCGGGAAGGGTTGGTTACGGTGAGTTGCACTTCGGCTGCCTCGCCGAGTCGAACGCTTGTATCACCAGTTCGAGTGAACCGGAGCGTGCGCACTGGTGCGGCCAGGGCATAGTCACAGAGAATTGCCAAAGAGAGCGGTGCGTTGACTGCCAGCATTCCGGTCCAGCTGGGAGCCAGGATGCCTACGGGGAGTGACCCCAGGGCGGCCAGCAAGGCGGTGCGTCCGGTGAGGGCCACGGTCACCGCCTCATCGGGGTACGGGGACGTGGGCGAGGACGGCCGTGATGACGGAGTCGGGGGTGACACCCTCCATCTCCGCCTCGGGCCGCAGTTGAATGCGATGGCGAAGCGTGGGGAGTGCCAGGGCCTTCACGTCATCAGGAATGACGTAGTCGCGTCCGGTGAGCCAGGCCCAGGCACGGGCGGTCGACAGCAGGGCGGTGGCGCCTCGGGGAGAGACGCCGAGGGAGAGCGAGGGGGATTCACGCGTGGCACGACAGATATCGACGACGTAACCGGCGATCTCGGCAGAGACCTTGGTCCGGGCGACCGCGTTGCGGGCGGCTTCCAGATCGGCCGGGCCCGCGACGGGACGTATGCCCGCTGACTGGAGGTCACGCGGATCGAAGCCCTCGGAATGACGGGTGAGGACGCTGATCTCCTCCTCCCGCGACGGCAGGGGCACCGTCAGCTTGAGGAGGAACCGGTCCAGTTGGGCCTCGGGGAGAGGGTAGGTGCCCTCGTATTCGACAGGATTCTGCGTGGCGGCCACGAGGAACGGGTCGGGCAGCTGGCGAGGGGTTCCGTCGACGGTGACCTGGCGCTCCTCCATGGCTTCGAGGAGGGAGGACTGCGTCTTGGGAGGGGTGCGGTTGATCTCGTCGGCGAGCAGCAGATGAGTGAAGACGGGGCCGGGCTGGAACGAGAACTCGGCCGTGCGGGCGTCGTAGACCAATGAGCCGGTGACGTCGCTGGGCATCAGATCGGGGGTGAACTGGACGCGCTTGGTGTCGAGTTCGAGCGAGGCGGCGAGAGCCCGGACCAAGAGGGTCTTGGCCACTCCGGGGACGCCTTCGAGGAGGACATGACCTCGGCAGAGCAGAGCGACGACGAGACCGGTGACGGCAGGGTCCTGGCCGACCACGGCCTTGGCGATCTCCGAGCGCAGCGCTTCGAGGGACGCGCGGGCTGTGTCGCCGTTCCCGAGGGACTTGGTGGTCTCGGCGGGCACCGGGGGCGGGGCGCTCATGACGTGCGTACCTCTCTTTCGAGGGTGTCGAGTTGGTCTGCCAGTTGAACGAGAGCGGCGTCGTCGGAGGGGGCGGGCCCGAAGAGCAGGGCCCGGAGGCCGTCGTCGGGGCTGCCGAGACGTGCGGAAACAGCGGGAACGAGTACTGAGGGGGAGTGGGCGTCGCGTGGGGGGACGCCGATCAGGGGGGCGACGCGGGTGCGGGTGGCGGAACGCAGCGAGGCGGCGGCCCGGTCGCGGGCGTTGGCCCTGCGGTAGAGGCGGGCCCGGCCCTCGGTGGATTCGGAGGCGCGGATGGCCACGGGCAGCCGCTCGGCCACCAGGGGGCCCAGACGACGGGCGCGCCAGATGGCGGCGAGAACGGCGGCCAGTGCGAGCTGCCACGTGGCCCACAGCCAGCCCCTGGGGATCAGGTCGGCGAAGCCGCGCTCGCCAGTAGTGCCCCCGCCACCGTTCTCGGTGGCGGACGGATCAGTGAATGAGGGGAGGTACCAGATCAGATGAGGGCGGGAACCGAGAAGTTGCAGGGCCAGGGACGCATTGCCCCGGTCGGCGAGTCGGTCGTTGTGGAGAAGGTCGGGGGACCCGAGGAGCACAGTGTCGCCCGCGCCCTGTTCGACCAGGAGCACGGTGGGAAGGCCGCCGCTCGGGTAGCACCCGATGGCGTCGAGCCCTTCCGAGGCGTAGCGGAAGCCTCCCGTTTCGACGTCCCCGGCATCGTGGGCGGCAGGCAGGGCGCATCCGGGGGCGTGGGGGGCCACCGGCCCGGCGGGCTCCGCCGTGACACCTGGGACCAGCGTGCGCACGGAGGGCGGGCCCGCTGCGAGGAGAACGGTGCGCCCCGCCGAGTCGTGGGTCGCGGCGCGGAGTTCGGTCCGCTGGCCGGGGGCCAGGAGGTTGGGGGAGGTGACGAGCAATGTGGTGTCGGGGCCGACCGCGGCGGTGGCGGCGTCGAGCGTGGTGACCACGCGGACGGAGACGCCGCGTTCCTTGAGGAGCTCGGCGACGGCGCGGCTGCCGTAGCGGTCGGCGGAGCGAGGATCGAGGCGGCCGTGCTCGTCGCCGGAGCGCATGGTGGCCAGGGTGATTCCGGCGACGACGAGGACCAGGAGAGCGAGGAGCAGACCGCGGACGCGGGTCCAGACCTGGCGAGGGGTGGCGGCCACCGACGTGGGGGCAGCGACGGCTTCGGTCATTCGGCCGCTCCCCGGGCCGGGGTCGAAAGCGCGGGCCTGGTGGTTTCGAGGTCGAGATCCAGAGCCCGCAGGACCAGGTACATCTGCTCGTCGGCGGCACGGCCGCCGTATGTGACGTCGTCGAATGCCTTGGCGGCGGCGTGGAGCCGGGCCGCGTGTGCCGGCAGTGTGCGCCCTGCCTCGGCGGCGGCCTCGTCGGCGGTGCGCCCGGGGCGGGGATCGAGCAGGGCCCGTTCTTCCAGGGAGCGGACGATGGCGCGCATCCGTTCCTGGACCGCGCCGTTCCAGCGCCGGGCGGCGGCGTGGGCCTCGGCGGCCTTCCGGTGCTCGGCCGCGCTGCGGGGCCCGTCGTCGAACAGGGCGGCCGCCGAACGCACGGTCCGTCGCGGGGTGCCCAGCCGCCACCAGAGCGCCGCGGCCAGGCCCAGCACGATCAGTACCAGCACGACAAGACCGACCGGACCTCCCGGTGCGACGCCGGATGCCGTGTCGAGAAGGTCGCCGATCCAGCCCCAGAGCTTGTCGAGGCCCTGTTGGAGGAGGTTGGGATCGTTCTCGTGGTACATCGGTTTGGATAGTTCGTGCTCCGCGGCCTCGCGGGCGGGGACACGTGGAGTGTCCACGGGTATGTCGCCGCTCGCGCGGATCAGTAGACGTGCTGCTGTGGTGCCCCCCGCCCCCGGCACGGCATCAGCTCCTGGTGTCGTATCCGGGCACGCCCGCGGCCCGAGCGAGTTCGAGGTCGAGCGCCTCGCGGCGGATGCGCTGGTCGATGTAGAGCAGTGCCATCACGCCGGCGGAGAGCGGGTAGGTGATCGTCGTGATGATCACTTCGCCGATGCCGGAGATGATCAGGAAGGGCCAGCCGAAGGACGTGGAACCGTTCGTGAGCGCCGATCCGATCTGGCCGCCGTCCACGATCACCGCGATGAAGCCGAACGGAATGGTGATGACCAGGGCCACGATGAGGGTCAGCACCACGGTGAGCAGCAGCACCCCGAAGGTCCGCCACCACGCGCCCTTGACGAGCTTCGCGGAGCGGCGCATGGAGGCGGTGATCGACTGCCGCTCCAGCATCAGGGCCGGGGAGGCGAGGCAGAAGCGGACCATCAGCCAGATGACGACGGCGCACGCGGCCATGAACCCGAGGACGACGAGTCCGGCGCCCGCGGCGGAGCCGGTGAGCATGCCCGGGAGCAGGCCCACCGCCATGATGGCGGCGCTGATCAGGGCCAGCAGCAGGGTCAGCCCCAGCAGCTGAGGAAGCCGGGGCCGGGCCTCGGACCAGGCGTCCGAGAGCGTCACGGGGCGGCCCAGTACCGAGCGGCTGATGACCACGGTCAGCACCGATGTCGTGATCAGCGTGGCGATCATGGTGATGAGCATGGACGGGATGCCGTTGAACACGGCGGACTGCGCCGAGTCGGCGGTCTGTCGCAACACTTCCGCGCCGGTGGCGTTCGGATCGATCTGCGCGGGCTCCGGCAGCAGGAAGCGTTCGACGAGAATGGTCGCGATCTGGGTGATCACGGACACCGTGAGCGTGATGCCGAGGACCGTGCGCCAGTGGGCGCGCATCGTGGACACCGCGCCGTCGAGGATCTCGCCGATGCCGAGCGGACGCAGGGGGATGACACCCGGCTTGGCCGCGAGGGGCGGCTGCCCCCAGCCGGGGCCCTGCGGCCCGCCGCCCCAGCCCGGGGCGGGGGGCGGTGCGCCGGGGCCCGCGCCAGGGGTGCTCGGTGGGGACCACTGCCCTGCGGGCGGCTGGGCGGGAGACCAGTTTCCTGCCGGGCCGCCGCCGTCGACGGGCTCGGAGGGCCGGGGGACGTCGGCGCCTTGCCCCTCGGAGGGGGCAGATCCGGGCGAGGCCCAGCCCGGAGTGTCGTTCATTCTCGCTCCTTCATGGTCCTGTCCGCTCATCCGGGCGGCAGGTTGGCAGCCATCGTGCCACGCGGCGCTCGGCCGTGGGCCGGGCGCTCCATCTCCTTCGTACCTTCATTTGTGGGGGGCTCACCGGGCAGACTGGACGGATGGCTGATCAGGACGCGCAATCGCCGGTGGGTGTCGAGCCTCCCGCGCTTCCCGTACTTCGCTGGAACGAGCCTCCGGAAGGTCCCGCGCTGGTGCTCCTCGACCAGACGCGACTGCCCGCGCGGGAGGTCGAGCTGGTGTGCACCGATGTGCCCGCTCTGGTTCGGGCGATCCGGACGCTGGCGGTGCGCGGCGCCCCGTTGCTGGGGATCGCGGGGGCCTATGGGGTGGCGCTCGCGGCCGCGCGGGGGGACGACGTGGCCGTGGCCGCGGAGCTGCTGGAGCGGGCGCGGCCCACCGCGGTGAACCTCGGGTACGGGGTGCGG
This sequence comes from Streptomyces sp. NPDC057697, assembly GCF_042799335.1. Classification (NCBI taxonomy): domain Bacteria; kingdom Bacillati; phylum Actinomycetota; class Actinomycetes; order Kitasatosporales; family Streptomycetaceae; genus Streptomyces; species Streptomyces sp. NPDC057697. Next base: position 6,096 of record NZ_JBHVJA010000014.1, read on the forward strand.
AGGGCCGCTGGGGCATATCGGGAGGCCGTCGGGAAGGGGGCGGATCCGGAGCGGGCCGCCGCGGTGGCTCTCGCGGAAGCCAGGGCACTGCACCGGGAGGACGCCGAGGCCAGTGGGCGCATGGCGCGGTACGGCCTCGCCCTGCTGGACGAGCTGCTGCCCGGTGGCGGTGGGCACCGGTTGCTGACGCACTGCAACACGGGGGCGCTCGTCTCCGGCGGCGAGGGCACCGCCTTCGCCGTGGCGCTCGGGGCGCACCGGAAGGGCCGGCTGCGGCGGCTGTGGGTGGACGAGACGCGTCCGCTGTTGCAGGGCGCCCGGCTGACGGCGTACGAGGCCGCGCGCAACGGGATGCCGTACAGCCTGCTCACGGACAACGCCGCGGGTTCGCTGTTCGCCGCGGGGGAGGTAGATGCCGTGCTCATCGGGGCGGACCGCATCGCCGCGGACGGGTCGGTGGCGAACAAGGTGGGGAGCTATCCGCTGGCTGTGCTCGCGAAGTACCACCACGTACCGTTCATCGTGGTCGCGCCGACCACGACCGTGGATCCGGACACCGAGGACGGGGCGTCGATCGTCGTCGAGCAGCGACCGGCGTCCGAAGTGACGGAGCTCACATCGCTGCGGGCCGGGGCGTCGGGCGCTGATGCCGGCGTACCGCTCGTGGCGCCGGTGGGAACGCCCGCGTACAACCCCGCCTTCGATGTCACGCCGCCGGAGCTGGTCACGGCGATCGTCACGGAGGAGGGCGCAATTTCCCCGGTCACAGGGGTCGGGCTGGCAGAGCTGTGTGCCAGATCATCGCAGGTAACGATTAGCTAATGGGATGATGTCGTTTATGAAGGGACGCGTCCTTGTCGTCGACGACGACACCGCACTGGCCGAGATGCTCGGGATTGTGCTGCGTGGAGAAGGGTTCGAGCCGTCGTTCGTAGCGGACGGCGACAAGGCACTTGCTGCATTTCGTGAGGCCAAGCCGGACCTGGTCCTGCTGGATCTCATGCTGCCCGGTAGGGACGGCATCGAGGTCTGCAGGTTGATCAGGGCCGAGTCGGGTGTGCCGATCGTGATGCTCACTGCCAAGAGCGACACGGTTGACGTGGTGGTGGGCCTGGAGTCCGGGGCCGACGACTACATCGTCAAGCCGTTCAAACCTAAGGAGTTGGTCGCCCGGATCAGGGCACGTCTGCGGAGGTCCGAGGAGCCGGCGCCGGAGCAGCTGGCCATCGGGGACCTGGTCATCGATGTGGCCGGTCACTCGGTGAAGCGGGAGGGGCAGTCCATCGCCCTCACCCCCCTGGAATTCGACCTGCTGGTCGCGCTCGCCCGTAAGCCGTGGCAGGTCTTCACCCGTGAGGTGCTGCTCGAACAGGTGTGGGGCTACCGCCACGCCGCCGACACACGGCTGGTGAACGTGCACGTCCAGCGACTGCGTTCCAAGGTGGAGAAGGACCCGGAGCGCCCGGAGATCGTGGTGACCGTCCGAGGGGTCGGTTACAAGGCCGGACCGAGCTGAGATGCACCCGCGTAGCGCTGCTCCGCAGCCCGGGGAGCCGGGAGCCCGTGCGGAGCGGGCTGCCGGTCCAGGATCCAAGGTGTTCCGGATCGGGCACGTCCTGCAGGGCGGCCGGTTGTTCCACGACCGGGCGCCCGGCGGTCCCGTGCCGCGACTGCTGATGCGCTGGGTGCGGCGTCCGCTGCTGCCCGCCGTGCGGCTCTGGCGGCGCAATCTCCAGCTGAGGGTCGTCGCGGGCACGCTGCTCATGTCGCTCGGAGTGGTGCTGCTCCTCGGGCTGGTCGTGATCGGACAGGTGCGCAACGGCCTGCTCGACGCCAAGGGCAAGGCCGCCCAGACCCAGGCGGCCGGCGGTTTCGCCGCAGCCCAGGAAAAGGCGAACGCGCCGCTCACCCCCGGCGGCCAGGGCGGTGACACGACGGACGGCACCACCGCCAACAACTCCTGGCGGACGGAGCTCGTCGACCAGCTCGCCAGCGGCGGGAAGAACGCCTTCAACGTGGTGGCGCTCAGTGCCGACGCCGGAACCCGCGCCCCGCGCGGTTCGGGCAGCGTGGAGGCGGTGAGCATCCCGCAGCGCCTGCGGGACGCCGTGAACAAGGGGCCCGGGGCGTACCAGACGTACTCCGAGATCCAGTACGCGAACGGGCAGCCGCCGCAGCCCGGACTGGTCGTGGGCAAGCGGCTCTACGACATCGACCACAACCCGTACCAGCTCTACTACCTCTTCCCGCTGACGCAGGAGGAGAAGTCGCTCACGCTGATCAAGGGCACGCTGGCGACCGCGGGGCTCTTCGTCGTCGTGCTGCTCGGGGCCATCGCCTGGTTCGTGGTGCGGCAGGTCGTCACCCCCGTGCGGATGGCGGCCGGCATCGCCGAGCGGCTCTCCGCGGGCAGGCTCCAGGAACGGATGAAGGTCACCGGCGAGGACGACATCGCCCGGCTCGGCGAGGCCTTCAACAAGATGGCGCAGAACCTCCAGCTGAAGATCCAGCAGCTGGAGGAGCTCTCCCGGATGCAGCGGCGCTTCGTCTCCGATGTCTCCCACGAGCTGAGGACACCGCTGACGACCGTACGGATGGCCGCCGATGTCATCCATGAGGCGCGCAGCGACTTCGACCCCGTGACGGCCCGTTCCGCGGAGCTGCTCGGGGACCAGCTCGACCGGTTCGAGTCGCTGCTCTCCGATCTGCTGGAGATCAGCCGGTTCGACGCGGGCGCCGCGGCGCTGGAGGCGGAGCCGATAGACCTGCGGCAGGTGGTACGCCGGGTGATCGGCGGGGCCGAGCCGCTGGCCGAGCGCAAGGGCACCCGGATCCGGGTGGTCGGCGACGAGCAGCCGGTGATCGCGGAGGCCGACGCGCGGCGCGTCGAGCGCGTGCTCCGCAACCTCGTGGTCAACGCCGTCGAGCACGGTGAGGGCCGGGACGTCGTGGTGCGGATGGGGGTGGCCGGAGGCGCGGTCGCCGTGGCCGTCCGGGACTACGGCGTGGGGCTCAAGCCCGGCGAGGCGACGCGAGTGTTCAACCGCTTCTGGCGGGCGGACCCGGCTCGTGCGCGGACGACCGGGGGCACCGGTCTCGGGCTCTCCATCGCGGTGGAGGACGCCCGGCTGCACGGCGGGTGGCTGCAGGCCTGGGGCGAGCCCGGTGGCGGTTCGCAGTTCCGGCTGACCCTGCCGCGTACGGCGGACGAGCCGCTGCGCGGGTCGCCGATACCACTGGAGCCCGAGGACTCCCGGGGCAACCAGGAGAACCGCGCGCGGACCGGGGCCACGTCGAGGGCGGGCAGCGAGCACCGGCTGACGGCCGTGCCGGCCCAGCCCGGTGTCCATGACAGGTCCGCGCTGCCCGTACCGTCCCGTGCCCCCGCGGCGCCGCGGACGGCGCCGGCCTCGGTGCACCCTGCGGCTCTCCCGGGGAGCGGCGCACGGGTGGTCGCGCGCCCCGCCGAGGAGCGGACGGGTGGCGATCTCGACACGGCGGTGCAGGACCCGGAGCGGGGGGAGACGAATCGTGGGCGCTGACCGTCGCAGGGACGGCCATGGACGGATGCTGGGGCTGTTCGCGCTGCTCGGATGCGGCGTGGTGCTGCTGTCCGCGTGCGGTTCGATGCCCGTGACCGGGGACGTCAAGGCCGTCGACGCCTCGCAGCCCGGCGATTCCCAGGTGCAGGTGTACGCGGTGGCGCCGCGTGACAACGCCACGCCCAACGAGGTGGTCGACGGCTTCCTGGAGTCGATGACCAGCGACGACCCGCGCTTCAGGACCACCCGTCAGTACCTGACGAAGAAGGCTGCCGAGACCTGGAAGCCGAACGCGTTCACCACCGTGCTCACCAAGGCACCGAACAGGAGCGATCGCCCGCTGCGCGACAGCGACCGCAATCTCACCGAGGTCACGTACACGCTGACCGGTGAGAAGGTGGCGACCGTCGACGCCCAGAGCGCCTACCAGCCGCTCGCTCCCACCGACTACAACCAGACCCTGCATCTGGTGAAGGAGAAGGGGCCGGACGGCAAGGAGTGGCGGATCGACCTCGTGCCGGACGGTCTGCTGCTCGGACAGTCGGACTTCAAGCGCCTCTACCGGTCCGTCAACAAGTACTACTTCGCGACGGGCCGGTCCGAGGGGCAGTCGACCCTGGTGGCCGACCCCGTCTATCTCCGCAGCCGGACGGACCCCGTCACGGGGATGGACACTGTGACGCAGTCCGTCCGGAGTCTCCTCGCGGGGCCCACCAGCTGGCTGCGGCCGGTGGTCGAGTCCCGGTTCCCCGCCGGTACGGCGCTGCGGAAGGGCGTCACTTCGCTGGCGCCGGACGACCGCAGCGTGCTGAAGGTCCCGCTCGACAAGAAGGCGGACGGTGTCGGGCAGCGTTCCTGCCGCATGATGGCCTCGCAGATCCTCTACACCCTGAGGGATCTGACCTCCGCACGGGTCGAGCAGGTCGAACTGCAGCGCTCCGACGGCTCGCCGCTGTGTCTGCTCGGTGCCGATCAGGCGGAGGAGTTCGCTCCTGACGGTTCGTCCAGCGGGCCGGACAGCCAGTACTTCATCGATGCCAAGGGGCATGTGGAACGCATTCCCGGCAGCACCAAGGGCAGTGGCGTCCCGGAGCTGGTGGCCGGTCCGCTCGGTGACGGCCCGGTGCGCATGGGCACGGTCGGGGTGGCCCGGGACGAGCAGTCGGCCGCGGCGGTCTCGCGAGACGGCGCGTCTCTCTACGTGTCGTCCATCGTCTCGGACGGCGAACTGCCCGTGGCCTCGGTGACCAGCGCAGGGCACGAGTCGAAGAACCGTCTGTCGACCCCGAGCTGGGACGGCCGGGGCGATCTGTGGGTGGCCGACCGGGACCCCGGCAACACCAGACTGCTGCGGCTCGCCGGTGGTACCGGAAAGCCGCAGGAGGTCACCGTGCCCGGTCTGGGCGGCGGGCGGATCGAGGCCCTGCGGATGTCCGCGGACGGAGTGCGGATCGCCCTCCTGGTGCACCAGGACGACCGCACCACGCTGAAGATCGGCCGGATCGAGCGGCGCGGGCCCGCGACGGAGCAGCAGGTGTCGGTGGTGGACCTGCGGCAGGCCGCGCCGCAGCTGACGGACGTGACCGCGATGTCGTGGTCGGGCCGCAGCCGCCTCGTGGTGGTCGGCAAGGAGCAGGGCGGCGTGCAGCAGGTGCGCTATGTGCAGGCGGACGGTTCGACGTCCGCGTCCGGTGTGCTGCCCGGGGTGAACCAGGTGTCGTCGGTCGCGGCGGCGGACGACGAACAGCTTCCGCTGATGGCGGCCACGTCCAGCGACGGGATCGTGAAGCTGTCGCCCGGTGACAACTGGCAGACCGTGGTCAAGGAAGGCTCCTCGCTGGTCTATCCGGGCTGAGCCGGTTCGTGCGGGCCGGCCGGCGCCGTGCCGGTCCTGGCCGGCCGGGCCGTCGGCCTGCCCGCGGCCGGTCCGACGCGTCCGGAACCGGGCCGAACCACTGCGCGACCCGGCCCGGTCGGTCTGTCCGGGCCGGGCTCCGCAGGGACCGTTCCGCGTTTTCCACAGGGGTGGCCCGCTTGCCGCGGGAGGCGCACAGTGGAGTCATGCGGGGGTGGTGGCGGGAGATCTCCGGCCTGGTGCTGCCGGTGTCCTGCGGCGGCTGCGGCAGGCCGCGCGCGGAGTTGTGCGAGGAATGCCGGGCGGCGCTCCTCGGCGGGGTGCCGCGCCGGGTGAGACCCGATCCGGAACCCGCGGGCCTGCCGGTGGTGCACGCGGCCGCCGCGTACGAGAACGCGGTACGTGCCGTGCTGCTGGCCCACAAGGAGCGGGGTGAGCTGGGGCTGGCCGGAGCGCTCGGCAAGGCGCTGGCGGGGGCCGTACGGGCCGGGACGGGGCGCCCGGGTGACGCGGGCCCGTTGCTGCTCGTACCCGTGCCGTCGGCGCGGCGGGCGGTGGCCGCGCGGGGCCACGATCCGACGCGGCGGATCGCGCTGGCCGCGGCCGGGGAGTTGCGACGCGGTGGTGTCCGGGCCCGGGTGGTCGCGGTGCTCCGGCAGCGGCGCACGGTGGCCGACCAGGCGGGGCTCGGTGCCCGGGAGCGGCAGGCGAACCTGGCGGGGGCACTGGAGGTCGTGGCCGGGGGCGAACGGCTGCTCGCCGCCGGACGGGTGGTGCTGGTGGACGACCTTCTGACGACGGGAGCCTCGCTCGCCGAAGCGGCTCGGGCGGTGGCGGCCCCGGGGGCCGTGCACGGGCACGCGGGCGCAGCTTCCGGCAGGGTGCGGGCGGCCGTTGTCGCAGTATCTCCCTCGGCCTTCGAAATAAACCGGAACTGTCAATGAACCTGCGTCGTTGCAGGTAATGAGTGAGGAAAACAGCCCGATCGGAGGTACGTGCGAGTAGCGGGTGCCGACATCCGGCCGGGCAGGCTATGTTCGGTTGTGAGGAATGGTGAATGCCAGACCTCGATGAATGCACCGCCAGGTTTCGGGCAGGCAACACACCAATGGTCCAGAAGCTGGAATTCGGTGAGGCGGAGACCTCGCCGATGGGGGAGGAGGAGGTGGAAGTCACCGAGTCCGCGGCTCCGGTCGTCACCGGGGCCTGGTGCAAAAGGGAGATGCTCCGCCTCTGAGCGGGGCGATCCGGGAACGGAGTTCTGCGTGGACATCGTCGTCAAGGGCCGCAAGACCGAGGTGCCCGAGCGGTTCCGCAAGCACGTGGCCGAGAAGCTGAAGCTGGACAAGATCCAGAAGTTCGACGGCAAGGTGATCAGCCTCGACGTCGAGGTGTCCAAGGAGCCGAACCCCCGTCAGGCCGACCGCTCCGACCGGGTGGAGATCACGCTCCGCTCGCGTGGTCCGGTCATCCGGGCGGAAGCGGCCGCAGGCGACCCGTACGCAGCGCTGGACCTGGCCACCGGCAAGCTGGAGGCGCGGCTGCGCAAGCAGCACGACAAGCGCTACAGCCGCCGTGGCAATGGCCGGATTCCCGCTGCCGAGGTCGGCGAGATCGTGCCGGGTGCGGCGTCGTTCAACGGTGAGGGCGACCTGATCGCCGACGAGTCGGCCGAGTCCGTGCCCACCACCAGGTTCGGCTCGCTGGAGATCCAGGGCGAGGGTCCGCTGGTGATGCGCGAGAAGACGCACGTCGCCGCACCGATGTCGCTCGACCAGGCGCTCTACGAGATGGAGCTGGTCGGGCACGACTTCTATCTGTTCGTCGACTCCGAGACAAAGGAACCCAGTGTCGTCTACCGGCGGCATGCCTACGACTACGGTGTCATCCACCTGAGGACCGATCCGCTGGCCGCCGACGAGGCGGGCGGGGCCGGTGGTGCGCTCGGCGGCTGACGCCTCCTTCCGCGGTGCCCCTGGAGTGCTTGTGCGCCCCCAGGGGCACCCGCGTGCGACCACAGGATCACCGCTTGGCCGTCCAGTCATGGAATCATGGCGTCCCAGGCCAACCGGTGTTCTGTGAACTGCCGTTGGCGGACAGTGTGTGAACTTCAGGCCACGGCCTTCAGGGGGAGGAACGATGGCGGACACCTTCGGGCCCGTACGTGACGCGAATGATGCCGACGACATCGCCGGTACCGGCGCGGACTGCGGATTCCGCAGGGAGCCGATCAGAGTCCTCGTGGTGGACGACCACGCGCTCTTCCGCAGAGGTCTGGAGATCGTCCTCGCCCAGGAGGAGGACATCCAGGTCATCGGCGAGGCGGGTGACGGGTCCGAGGCGGTCGACAAGGCGGCCGACCTGCTCCCCGACATCGTGCTGATGGATGTACGGATGCCCAAGCGCGGCGGCATCGAGGCCTGCACGTCCATCAAGGAGGTGGCCCCCAGCGCGAAGATCATCATGCTGACGATCAGCGACGAGGAGGCCGACCTCTACGACGCGATCAAGGCGGGTGCCACCGGCTACCTCCTCAAGGAGATCTCCACGGACGAGGTGGCCACGGCCATTCGCGCGGTCGCCGACGGGCAGTCCCAGATCAGCCCGTCCATGGCGTCCAAGCTGCTCACCGAGTTCAAGTCGATGATCCAGCGGACCGACGAGCGCAGGCTGGTGCCCGCGCCGCGGCTCACCGACCGTGAACTCGAAGTCCTCAAACTCGTTGCAACGGGCATGAACAATCGCGATATCGCGAAGGAACTGTTCATTTCCGAGAACACCGTGAAGAACCACGTCCGCAACATTCTGGAGAAGTTGCAGCTGCACTCCCGGATGGAAGCCGTGGTCTATGCCATGCGGGAGAAGATCCTGGAGATCAGGTGAGCTGCCCGGCGACCGGCCCGGCCCGGTGAAGAAGGGCCGGACGGGTGCGCGGGTTCAGGCCAGGGCGCGGGCGATTTCCTGGGCGAGCGGTCCGCGCAGCTCCGGTGCGTCGACCCGCTCCAGCCGGACATCCGTGCAGCCGACCCAGGACGCGGCCTCCACCAGCGCCTCGGCCATCGGGGCCACGGCCTTCCCGTTCGCCAATGACACCTGCCGGGCCACCAGCGTGTTGCCGTCCCGCGCCGGGTCGACGCGGCCCTGGAGCCTTCCGCCCGCCAGCAGCGGCATCGCGAAGTATCCGTGGACCCGCTTGGGCTTGGGGACATAGGCCTCCAGCCGGTGGGTGAAGCCGAAGATCCGCTCGGTGCGGGCCCGCTCCCAGACCAGTGAGTCGAACGGCGACAGCAGTGTCGTACGGTGCCGGCCGCGCGGCTCCGAGGCCAGCGCCGCCGGGTCCGCCCAGGCCGGTTTGGCCCAGCCCTGCACCGTCACCGGCACCAGACCGGAATCCGCCACCACCGCGTCGAACTGCTCGCCCTTCAGCCGGTGGTAGTCCGCGATGTCGGCCCGGGTGCCCACCCCCAGGGACTGCCCCGCGAGGGCCACCAGGCGGCGCAGGCACTCCGCGTCGTCCAGGTCGTCGTGCAGCACGTCGTCGGACAGGGCACGCTCGGCGAGGTCGTAGACCCGCTTCCAGCTGCGGCGCTCGGTGCACACCACCTCGCCGTACATCAGGGCGCGCTCGACGGCGACCTTCGACGCCGACCAGTCCCACCACTCCCCGCCGTTCTTCGCGCCGCCCAGCTCCGTCGCCGTCAGCGGCCCCTCGGCGCGCAGCTGCTTGATCACCGTCTCGTACGCGCCGTCCGGCAGGTCGTGGTGCCAGTGCGGGCGCGAGCGGTAGGCGCGGCGGCGGAAGGCGAAGTGCGGCCACTCCTCGACCGGCAGGACACAGGCCGCGTGCGACCAGTACTCGAAGGTGCGGCCGCCCGACCAGTACGCCTCCTCGACGGTGCGCCGGCCGACCGCGCCGAGGCGTGCGTACGGGATCAGCTCGTGCGACCGCGCGAGCACCGAGATCGTGTCGAGCTGTACGGCGCCGAGGTGCCGCAGCACGCCCGGGACCCCGGCCCGGCGGTCCGGAGCGCCGAGGAAGCCCTGGGCGCGCAGAGCGATCCTGCGCGCCTGGTCGGCGGAGAGTTCAGCGGCGGGAGGCGGCACAGACGTCATGCCTCGCACCCTAGAGGCAGCCACTGACAACCGGCCGTGGAGCGGTGGAATCCGTCGGGACCCGAGGCTGCCGGGGCGGAGGGCCGGCGGTGGCTTCCGGCGGGGTCAGGGGGTGGGCAGATAGGCGTGGGTGCCCGGCAGGCCGAGGTCGGAGGGGAGCAGCGCGCCGATCCAGATGTCGCGCCGCACTCCTTTGTTGAGCAGGCCCGAGCGCTGTTCGCCCTCCATCCGGAAGCCCGCCCGCAGCGCGACCGCCCGCGAGGGGACGTTGCCCACCTCGGCCCGCCACTCCAGCCGGTCACCACCGAGCGCGGTGAAGGTCCAGCGGGCGGCGGCGAGCACCGCCTCCGTCGTGTAGCCGCGGCCCCGGTGCTCCGTGGCGGCCCAGTACCCCACCTCGTAGACGCCCGGCAGATTGCGACGGTTGATGCCGAGGGCGCCGGTCAGGGCCCCGCCCTCGCGCAGGACCACCGCGAAGTTGTACATGGAGTCGTCGTGCCAGCCGTCGGGGGACAGCCGGCCCGCGAAGAGTTCCGCGTCGGCGCGACCGTACGGGGAGGGCACGACCGTCCATCGCTGGATGTCCGGATCCTGACAGGCGGCGTGGACCGCGTCCGCGTCGCCGGCGGTGAAGGGGCGCAGCAGCAGACGGTCGCTGGTGAGGGTGATCGGCTCCATGGACGGATTCTGGTGAGGCACCGGCCCGGAAGCGAACACTTTTCGGACTTCCCGGCACCTTCGGCGCTCCCCGGCCGTTGACTCGGAGGGGACGACGGGGCCAACGCGACGGCAGCCCTCCCGGCGCGGCGGGGTCCTCGCTTACGATGGCCGTTGCGGTGGGGCCCACCTGCCGTGCCCGCGCCAGAGTCCATAACACGACCCAGTGCCAGGCCCGACCGGCAAGGAGACCAGCCTCAGTGTCCGTCTTCAACAAGCTCATGCGTGCAGGCGAAGGCAAGATCCTGCGCAAACTGCACCGCATCGCGGACCAGGTCAGCTCCATCGAAGAGGACTTCGTCAACCTCTCCGACGCCGAGCTGCGGGCGCTCACCGACGAGTACAAGGAACGGTACGCGGACGGCGAGAGCCTGGACGACCTGCTCCCCGAGGCATTCGCGACCGTCCGTGAGGCCGCCAAGCGGGTCCTCGGACAGCGCCACTACGACGTCCAGATGATGGGCGGCGCAGCCCTCCACCTCGGCTATGTCGCCGAGATGAAGACCGGCGAGGGCAAGACCCTGGTCGGCACCCTGCCGGCGTATCTCAACGCGCTCTCCGGCAAGGGCGTGCACCTGATCACGGTCAACGACTACCTGGCCGAGCGCGACTCCGAACTGATGGGTCGCGTCCACAAGTTCCTCGGTCTGACCGTCGGCTGCATCATCGCCAACATGACGCCGGCCCAGCGCCGTGAGCAGTACGCCTGCGACATCACGTACGGCACGAACAACGAGTTCGGCTTCGACTACCTCCGCGACAACATGGCGTGGTCGGCGGACGAGCTCGTCCAGCGCGGTCACAACTTCGCCGTGGTCGACGAGGTCGACTCGATCCTCGTCGACGAGGCCCGTACGCCGCTGATCATCTCCGGCCCCGCCGACCAGGCCACCAAGTGGTACGGCGACTTCGCCAAGCTGGTCACGCGCCTGACCAAGGGCGAGGCGGGCAACCCGCTCAAGGGCATCGAGGAGACCGGCGACTACGAGGTCGACGAGAAGAAGCGGACCGTCGCCATCCACGAGCCGGGTGTCTCGAAGGTCGAGGACTGGCTCGGGATCGAGAACCTCTACGAGTCGGTGAACACCCCGCTCGTCGGGTACCTCAACAACGCCATCAAGGCCAAGGAACTCTTCAAGAAGGACAAGGACTACGTCGTCATCGACGGCGAAGTCATGATCGTCGACGAGCACACCGGCCGTATCCTCGCCGGCCGCCGCTACAACGAGGGCATGCACCAGGCGATCGAGGCGAAGGAAGGGGTGGACATCAAGGACGAGAACCAGACCCTCGCCACGATCACCCTGCAGAACTTCTTCCGCCTCTACAGCAAGCTCTCCGGCATGACCGGTACGGCGATGACCGAGGCCGCCGAGTTCCACCAGATCTACAAGCTCGGTGTGGTGCCGATCCCGACCAACCGGCCGATGGTCCGTGCCGACCAGTCGGACCTGATCTACCGCACCGAGGTCGCGAAGTTCGCCGCGGTCGTCGACGACATCGCCGAGAAGCACGAGAAGGGGCAGCCGATCCTCGTCGGCACCACCTCGGTCGAGAAGTCCGAGTACCTCTCGCAGCAGCTCTCCAAGCGCGGTGTCCAGCACGAGGTCCTCAACGCCAAGCAGCACGACCGTGAGGCGACGATCGTCGCGCAGGCCGGCCGCAAGGGCGCGGTCACGGTCGCGACGAACATGGCCGGACGAGGCACCGACATCAAGCTCGGTGGCAACCCCGACGACCTCGCCGAGGCGGAGCTGCGCCAGCGCGGTCTCGACCCCGTCGAGCACGTCGAGGAGTGGGCGGCCGCGCTGCCCGCCGCGCTGGAGAAGGCCGAGCAGGCCGTGAAGGCGGAGTTCGAAGAGGTCAAGGAGCTCGGCGGGCTGTACGTCCTGGGCACCGAGCGGCACGAGTCGCGTCGTATCGACAACCAGCTGCGCGGTCGTTCCGGCCGTCAGGGCGACCCGGGCGAGTCCCGCTTCTACCTCTCGCTCGGCGACGACCTGATGCGTCTGTTCAAGGCGCAGATGGTCGAGCGCGTCATGTCGATGGCCAATGTGCCGGACGACGTGCCGATCGAGAACAAGATGGTGACGCGGGCTATCGCGTCGGCCCAGTCGCAGGTCGAGCAGCAGAACTTCGAGACGCGTAAGAACGTCCTGAAGTACGACGAGGTGCTCAACCGGCAGCGTGAGGTCATCTACGGCGAGCGCCGCCGGGTCCTGGAGGGCGAGGACCTGCAGGACCAGATCCGTCACTTCATGGACGACACGATCGACGACTACATCCGCCAGGAGACCGCCGAGGGCTTCGCGGAGGAGTGGGACCTGGACCGGCTGTGGGGCGCGTTCAAGCAGCTCTACCCGGTGAAGGTCACCGTCGACGAGCTGGAGGAGGCGGCCGGCGACCGGGCGGGGATCACGGCCGAGTTCATCGGCGAGTCCATCAAGGACGACATCCACGAGCAGTACGACGAGCGTGAGAAGCAGCTCGGCTCGGACATCATGCGTGAGCTGGAGCGGCGCGTGGTGCTGTCCGTCCTGGACCGCAAGTGGCGTGAGCACCTCTACGAGATGGACTACCTCCAGGAGGGCATCGGCCTCCGTGCCATGGCGCAGAAGGACCCGCTGGTCGAGTACCAGCGCGAGGGCTTCGACATGTTCAACGCCATGATGGAGGGCATCAAGGAGGAGTCCGTCGGCTACCTGTTCAACCTGGAGGTCCAGGTCGAGCAGCAGGTCGAGGAGGTGCCGGTGCAGGACGAGGCCGAGCGCACCTCGCTCGTCAAGGAGGACGCCGTTCCGGCGGCGCGTCCGGAGATCCGTGCCAAGGGGCTCGACGCCCCGCAGCGTCCGGACCGGCTGCACTTCTCCGCCCCCACGGTGGACGGGGAGGGTGGGGTCGTCGAGGGCGACTTCTCCAACAGCGACGGGACGTCCGGGTCCGAGTCCGACGGACTGACCCGGGCGGAGCGCCGCAAGGCCCAGAAGAACGGCGGGGGCGGGCGGCGCCGCAAGAAGTAGCGGGAACGTACGGCCCGGGTGCCGTGGACGGCGGTGGACGTCGTTCGCGGGGCCCGGGGTGTGAGTGACCGGAGTGTTGCAGCCGGGGTCGGGCGCGTGTTTCGGGCGCCCGGCCCCGGCGTTTTGGTGGGGCGGGGCTGGGGGCGGCTGGGGCTGGGGGTTGGGGGCTGGTGGTGTGCCTCCGGTCCGTGGCGCCCGCCTCCGGTCCGTGGTGCTTGCCGCAGCCCGTGGCGCCCGCCTCCGGTCCGTGGCGCCCGCCTCCGGTCCGTGGTGCTTGGCCCGGCCCGTGGCGTCCGCTGCGGCCCGTGGTGCCCGCCCCAGCCCGTGGTGCCCGCTCCGGCCCCTTTCCTGTGCCCGAGGGCCCCGGAGAGGGGCTGGAGGGGTCCGGAGCCGCTGGATGGGGTGCGTCCGGGGTGCGGGGGCGCGAGGGGCCGGAAGGGCCGTGGGGCGGAGTGCGCACTGCTGGTGGCGGTGTCCGGCTGTGGACGTGCCGTTCCCTCCTTCTGTGCCGCTCCAGGCCGTCCTGCGCCGCCCCGCCCTCCCGTTCTGCCTTGCCTTGCGTCCCCGTCCCCGTACCAGCCCTTCGGTTCGTTCTGCGCGGTGCGTTCTGTTTTTGGTCCGCCTCCCGTTCCTCTTCCGGCCGCACGAGCTGGCGGGGTCAGCGGGTCGGGGCTGCTTCCAGGTGCCGGCCGCCGAGCTCCACCGCGGCGCAGCGCCAGCGGAGGTCGGCGCCCTGTTCCAGGCGGAAGGCCATGGCGCGTACCTGCTCACCCGCCGCGATGCTCGCGCAGGCCTCCACCACCCCGGGGGCCGGCTGGGCTCCGTGGCACATACGGATGACGGGGCGGGCGCCGCGGCCCCTGAGGGGAGTGCGCGGGGCCAGTTCGGCCAGCTGGTCGTAGGCCTCGCCGATGGTGTGGCCAAGCATCCAGTGCACCGGGCGCTGGCCGCTGAGGACCGCCAGGAGGCGCTCGGCGAACCAGTGGTGCGGGCGTACCCGCCGGGGAGTCCGGGTGCGCTGCGGTGGTACGGCTTCGGGCCTGCGCTGGTCGCGGCGTCCTGCGGGCCGGGTCCTGTTCGTGCTCATCGATCATCGCCCCCGTGCTTCGGATGCCCGGCGGAATACCGGGCGGTAACTTCTGCTGGGGACCTTCTACGGGGGTGGCCGAGGGGGCCGCAAGCGGCTGCGGGGGCCGGACCCGTTCCGGCGGGATCACCTATCCGGGTGAGACGCCCGGTGCCGGACGGGGCGTGCGGCGGGTGCCGGGAGGGTGAGGAGCGGTCGCCGGGTGGACGGAGCGGCATCGGTGCACGTGACCCCAAAGGGGGACGTCAGACGTATCCTGAGGGCGTTTCCGACTACGAAAGCGACCCGGCCATGCGCGTGTACGTCCCCCTGACCCTGTCCGGTCTCGCTGCGGCGCACCGGGCGGGCGAGATCGGCCCCGGTCCGCTCACCGCGTACGCGGTGACCCCCGCGCTGCGCGAGTGGTACGTCTCGGACGACATCGAGGAGCTGGAGTACGCGGCGCTCAACCGGGCCGCGTCCGCCTCGCTGCGCATGATCGCGCAGAACCCCGAGGCGGTCCGCAGGCGCGTCGTCGTGGCCGTCGAGGTGCCGGACGGCGCGGCCGTCGCCGACCCGGACCACAGCTTCGACCCGTCCTCGCTCGGCGAGGTGCGGATCGCGTCCCCCGTGGCGCTCGCCAAGGCGGCGGCGGTGCACGTCGACGCGGACGACGCGGAGAAGGACGTCACCGCCGCTGCCGCGGCGCTGGGCGCGGCGGACCTCGGTGACGACGACGCGCAGTTCACCGTGGACGGGGCTGAGGACCACGAGCTGCTGTGGTTCGGCATTCAGGAGATCCCGAACCTGATCGGCTGACCTGTCGGCCGGTCTGTCGGCCGGTCTGTCGGCCGGATGTCGAACGGCTGTCGGACCCGGCGGGTACTTTCTACGCATGGGGACGCACGGGAAGCACCGCACGCATCTGGTCTGGGACTGGAACGGCACACTGCTCGACGACAACACCGCGGTCGTCGGCGCGACGAACGCGGCGTTCGGCGAGGTCGGCCTGGAGCCGATCACGCTCGACCAGTACCGCGAGATGTACTGCGTCCCGATACCGCGCTTCTACGAACGGCTGATGGGCAGGCTGCCCACGGAGGCCGAGTGGGAGCGGATGGACGGGATCTTCCACCAGTACTACACCGAGCAGCGGGCCGCCTGCGGGCTCACCGAGGGGGCCGAGGAGCTTCTCGCGCAATGGCAGCTGGCCGGGCGCAGCCAGTCCCTCCTGAGCATGTACGGGCACGACCAGCTGGTCCCCGTGGTGCGTGGGTACGGCATCGAGCAGCGTTTCGTGCGGGTCGACGGGCGTACCGGCCCGTCCGGTGGCAGCAAGGCCCATTACATGGAGCGGCACATCGCCGCGCTGGACGGGATATCCGCCGAGCACACGGTGGTCATCGGTGACGCGGTGGACGACGCCGTGGCCGCGGCCCACGTCGGCGCGAAGGCCGTGCTCTACACCGGTGGATCGCACAGCAGGTCCAGCCTGGAGGCGGCCGGAGTGCCGGTGGTGGACAGCCTGGCCGAGGCCGCCCGGCTCGCGGAACAGATGGCCGGATAGCGGCGACCAGGCCAGGACGCGGACGAGCCGGCCAGGAGGGCCGGGACGGGCGGGGGAGACGAGCCGGACGAGCCACGCCCGCAGGCTGGATGAGGCGTCGGAGCCGGACGAGCCACGCCGGACAGACGAGCAGCCCGGCCAAGACCGCCTGGCCGGACCGCATCGGACAGGCAACAGCCCGTCCCGCACCCGGTCCGGTCCGCGCTAGCCCGTCCCGCACCCGGTCCAGCCCGCGCCCAGTCCGGCCCGTGTCGGTCCGGCTCACGCCAGCCGGGTCCGCACCCGGTCCGTCCCGCCCCAGCCCAGCCCGTCCCGCGCCAGCAGCCCGCGCCAGCCCAATCCCCGCCAGCAGCCCGCGCCAGTCCGTCCCACGCCGGCCCAGCCCGAGCCCAGCCCGGCTCATGTCAGTGTCCGCCCGCGTCGGCCCACGCCGCCTGTCCCGGTCTCGGGTCAGGCGGTGACCGGGGCCTTGGTGCGGAGGACCTTCAGGAATTCCCGCATCCATGCCGAGTGGTCGGGCCACGCGCGGGACGAGACCAGCACGCCGTCGACCACCACCTCGTGGTCCTCGAAGGCGGCGCCCGCCGTCTGCATGTCGAGTTCCAGCGCGGGATAGGCGGTCACCCGCCGACCGGTCAGCCCGCCGACCGCCGCCGTCATCAGCGGACCGTGGCAGATCTGGGCCACCGGACGGTCCGAGTCGAAGAACGCCTTGAGGAGCTTGCGCAGCTCGGCGTCGTTGCGCAGATACTCGGGCGCCCGGCCCCCGGGGACGACCAGCGCCACGTAGTCCCCGGCGTCCACCTCGGAGAAGGCCAGGTCGGCGGGCCAGGTGTAGCCGGGCTTCTCGGTGTAGGTGTCGAAGCCGGGCTCGAAGTCATGGACCACGAAACGGAGCGTCTTGCGGGTGGGGGCCGCGATGTGGACCTCGTACCCCTCTTCGCGGAGCCGCTGGTAGGGGTAGAGCACTTCCAGGGACTCGGCGGCGTCGCCGGTGACGATCAGGATCTTCGGTGCCATGGCGGGGCTCCCACGGTTCGTCGGCCTGTTCCGACTGCCTTCGTCGGCCTGTTCCGACTACCAGAGTGCGGTACCGCGGCCGCGCGCGCTGTCCAGAGTGTCAAAGTTCGGGTCGCTCTTTTTACACAAACGGCTCGTGACGGTCACGGGGGCGGGCGATATAGCCTGGACCTCGTGATCAGCGCGATACGCCTCGGGGGCAGCGAAGCCCCCGGCCTGCGCCCGGAGTGCCACAGCACCCGGGCCGCCGCTGATTCACCCCGCCCGGACCGACTGTCAAGAATGGCCAATATGGTCCCGGGCGTCTCTCATAGCGGCATAGCGTCGACTCAGACCGGAAACCCCGTGTCGTGGCGGTACGTCGTCTTTTTCACCTACGTCACGCAACGGCGCGCGACAGGAGCCAGAGGACATGCAGACCAAGCTGGACGAAGCCAAGGCCGAGCTGCTCGCACGGGCCGCCAAGGTAGCTGACAACAGTCCGGGCGGTGGTGTCGGTGGCCCGGGAGACAGCACCTCCCGGGTGCGTGTCGCGGCCGCCGGGGCCGAGCAGGAGCGTCCCGGACCGGACGTGCTCCTCTCCTACCTCCAGCGCTACTACCTGCACACCGCTCCGGAGGACATCGCGGGCCGCGACCCGGTGGACGTCTTCGGTGCCGCCTCCTCCCACTACCGGCTCGCCGAGATGCGCCCGCAGGGCACGGCGAACGTCCGGGTGCACACCCCGACGGTCGAGGAGAACGGCTGGACCTGCAGCCACACCGTCGTCGAGGTCGTCACCGACGACATGCCGTTCCTGGTCGACTCCGTCACCAACGAACTGTCCCGCCAGGGGCGCGGCATCCACGTCGTGATCCACCCGCAGGTCGTCGTGCGCCGCGACGTCACCGGAAAGCTCATCGAGGTCCTCACCGAGGGCAACGGCATCGCGACCGGCCCGCAGGGCCGCAAGGGCGCCAAGGCCACGAAGCACGAGCTGCCGCACGACGCCCTCGTCGAGTCCTGGATCCACGTAGAGATCGACCGCGAGACCGACCGCGCCGACCTCCAGCAGATCGCCGCCGACCTGCTGCGCGTCCTGTCCGACGTACGGGAGACTGTCGAGGACTGGGACAAGATGCGCGAGGCCGCGCTGCGCATCGCCGACGACCTGCCCGGCGAGCCGCTCGACGACCTCGCCGACGAAGAGGTGAACGAGGCCAGGGAGCTGCTGCGCTGGCTCGCCGCCGACCACTTCACCTTCCTCGGCTACCGCGAGTACGAGCTGAAGGACACCGACGCGCTGGCCGCCGTACCCGGCACCGGCCTCGGGATCCTGCGCTCCGACCCGCACCACAGCGTCGACGAGGCGCACCCCGTCAGCCCGTCCTTCGACCGGCTGCCCGCCGACGCACGGGCCAAGGCCCGCGAGCGCAAGCTCCTCGTCCTGACCAAGGCCAACAGCCGGTCGACCGTCCACCGCCCCAGCTACCTCGACTACGTCGGCGTGAAGAAGTTCGACGCGAAGGGCAACGTCGTCGGCGAGCGCCGCTTCCTCGGGCTGTTCTCCTCCGCCGCCTACACCGAGTCCGTGCGCCGGGTGCCCGTCATCCGCCGCAAGGTCGCCGAGGTGCTGGAGGGCGCGGGCTTCTCGCCCAACAGCCACGACGGCCGCGACCTGCTCCAGATCCTGGAGACGTACCCGCGCGACGAGCTCTTCCAGACGCCCGTCGACCAGCTGCGCTCCGTCGTCACCTCCGTGCTGTACCTCCAGGAGCGCCGTCGGCTCCGGCTCTACCTGCGCCAGGACGAGTACGGGCGCTACTACTCCGCGATCGTCTACCTGCCGCGCGACCGCTACACCACGGGT
This sequence comes from Streptomyces sp. NPDC057697, assembly GCF_042799335.1. NCBI lineage: Bacteria > Bacillati > Actinomycetota > Actinomycetes > Kitasatosporales > Streptomycetaceae > Streptomyces > Streptomyces sp. NPDC057697. The sequence goes on from NZ_JBHVJA010000014.1 coordinate 24,845, forward strand.
GTGCGGCTCCGGCTGATCGACATCCTCAAGGAGGAGCTGGGCGGCACCAGCGTCGACTTCACCGCCTGGAACACCGAGTCGATCCTCTCCCGGCTGCACTTCGTCGTCCGCGTCGCGCCCGGCACCGAGCTGCCCGACCTCACCGACGCCGAGGCCGACCGCATCGAGGCCCGGCTCGTCGAGGCCGCCCGCTCCTGGGCCGACGGCTTCCAGGAGGCGCTGGGCGCGGAGTGCGGCGAGGAACGCGCCGCCGAGCTGCTGCGCCAGTACGGCCACTCCTTCCCCGAGGGCTACAAGGCCGACCACACGCCGCGTTCCGCCGTGGCCGACCTCGTCCACCTCGAAGCGCTCAAGCAGGACGGGACGGACTTCGCCCTCAGCCTGTACGAGCCGGTCGGCGCCGCCCCCGGCGAGCGACGCTTCAAGATCTACCGGACCGGCGAGCAGGTCTCCCTCTCCGCCGTGCTCCCGGCCCTCCAGCGGCTCGGCGTCGAGGTCGTCGACGAGCGCCCGTACGAGCTGCGCTGCGCGGACCGTACGCACGCCTGGATCTACGACTTCGGGCTCCGGATGCCGCAGGCCACCGGCAACGGCAGCTACCTCGCCGACGACGCCCGGGACCGCTTCCAGGACGCCTTCGCCGCCGTGTGGACCGGCGAGGCCGAGAACGACGGCTTCAACTCGCTGGTGCTGGGCGCCGGGCTGAGCTGGCGCCAGGCGATGGTGCTGCGCGCGTACGCGAAGTACCTGCGCCAGGCCGGGTCGACGTTCAGCCAGGACTACATGGAGAGCACCCTCCGCAACAACGTCCACACCACCCGGCTGCTGGTCTCGCTCTTCGAGGCCCGGATGTCCCCGGAGCGGCAGAACGCCGGTACCGAGCTCACCGACGGGCTCCTCGAAGAGCTCGACGGGGCGCTGGACCAGGTCGCCTCGCTCGACGAGGACCGCATCCTGCGGTCCTTCCTCACCGTCATCAAGGCCACCCTGCGGACCAACTTCTTCCAGCGCGACGAGAGCGGCAAGCCGCACGCGTACGTCTCGATGAAGTTCGACCCGCAGTCCATCCCGGACCTGCCGGCACCCCGCCCGGCCTTCGAGATCTGGGTCTACTCGCCGCGCGTCGAGGGCGTGCACCTGCGCTTCGGCAAGGTCGCCCGAGGCGGTCTGCGCTGGTCGGACCGGCGCGAGGACTTCCGTACCGAGATCCTCGGCCTGGTCAAGGCGCAGATGGTGAAGAACACCGTCATCGTGCCGGTCGGCGCCAAGGGCGGGTTCGTCGCCAAGCAGCTCCCGGACCCGGCCGTCGACCGTGACGCCTGGATGGCCGAGGGCATCGCCTCGTACCGCACCTTCATCTCGGCGCTGCTCGACATCACCGACAACATGGTGGCCGGCGAGGTCGTGCCGCCCAAGGACGTCGTCCGGCACGACGAGGACGACACCTACCTGGTCGTCGCCGCCGACAAGGGCACCGCGAGCTTCTCCGACATCGCCAATGAGGTCGCCGTCGGCTACGGCTTCTGGCTCGGCGACGCCTTCGCCTCCGGCGGTTCCGCGGGCTACGACCACAAGGGCATGGGCATCACCGCCCGCGGCGCCTGGGAGTCCGTCAAGCGGCACTTCCGCGAGCTGGGCCACGACACCCAGACCGAGGACTTCACCGTCGTCGGCGTCGGCGACATGTCCGGTGACGTGTTCGGCAACGGCATGCTGCTCTCCGAGCACATCCGCCTGGTCGCCGCCTTCGACCACCGGCACATCTTCATCGACCCGACCCCGGACGCCGCCACCTCGTACGCCGAGCGGCGCCGCCTGTTCGACCTGCCGCGCAGCTCCTGGGCCGACTACGACAAGGACCTGCTCTCCGCGGGCGGCGGTGTCCACCCGCGCAGCGCCAAGTCCATCCCGATCAACGCGCACGTCCGTGCGGCGCTCGGCATCGAGCCGGGTGTCACCAAGATGACGCCCGCCGAGCTGATGCAGACCATCCTCAAGGCCCCCGTGGACCTGCTGTGGAACGGCGGCATCGGCACCTACATCAAGTCCTCCGCCGAATCGAACACGGACGTCGGCGACAAGGCCAACGACGCGATCCGCGTCAACGGCGAGGACCTGCGGGCCAAGGTCGTCGGCGAGGGCGGCAACCTCGGCGCCACCCAGCTCGGCCGGATCGAGTTCGCCCGGGGCGGCGGCCGGATCAACACCGACGCGATCGACAACAGCGCCGGTGTGGACACCTCCGACCACGAGGTGAACATCAAGATCCTGCTCAACGGCCTGGTCCGGGACGGCGACATGACCGTCAAGCAGCGCAACAAGCTGCTCGCCGAGATGACCGACGAGATCGGCCGTCTGGTCCTGCGCAACAACTACGCGCAGAACGTCGCGCTCGCCAACGCCACCTCCCAGTCCCCCTCGCTGCTCCACGCCCACCAGCGCTTCATGCGCCGACTGGGCCGGGACGGGGACCTCGACCGCGGTCTGGAGTTCCTGCCCAACGACCGCCAGATCCGTGAGCTGCTCAACGCGGGCAAGGGGCTCAGCCAGCCCGAACTGGCCGTGCTGCTCGCGTACACGAAGATCACCTCGGCCCGGGAGCTGATCCGGACCAGCCTGCCGGACGACCCGCACCTGCAGAAGCTGCTGCACGCCTACTTCCCGGAGCAACTGCGCGAGCAGTTCCCCGAGGCGGTCGACGGGCACGCGCTGCGCCGCGAGATCATCACCACGGTCCTGGTCAACGACACCGTGAACAGCGGTGGTTCGACCTTCCTGCACCGGCTGCGGGAAGAGACCGGTGCCTCGATCGAGGAGATCGTGCGGGCGCAGTTCGCGGCCCGTGAGATCTTCGGCCTCGGCCAGGTGTGGGACGCCGTCGAGGCGCTCGACAACGAGGTCGCCGCCGATGTGCAGACCCGGATCCGGCTGCACTCCCGCCGGCTCGTCGAGCGCGGTTCGCGCTGGCTGCTGGGCAACCGGCCGCAGCCGCTGGAGATCGCAGAAACGATCGACTTCTTCAAGTCGGGCGTCGACCAGGTCTGGGCCGAGCTGCCCAAGATGCTGAAGGGCGCCGACCTGGAGTGGTACCAGTCGATCCTGGACGAGCTCACCGAGGCGGGCGTCCCGGGCGAGCTGGCCCAGCGGGTCGCCGGATTCTCCTCCGCCTTCCCGGCGCTGGACATCGTGGCGATCGCGGAGCGCACCGGCAAGGACCCCCTCGCCGTCGCCGAGGTGTACTACGACCTCGCGGACCGGCTGGGCATCACCCAGCTGATGGACCGGATCATCGAGCTGCCGCGGGCCGACCGCTGGCAGTCCATGGCCCGCGCCTCCATCCGTGAGGACCTGTACGCCGCGCACGCCGCCCTCACCGCGGACGTGCTGGCGGTGGGCAACGGGACCTCCACGCCGGAGGAGCGCTTCATGGCGTGGGAGGAGAAGAACGCGGCGATCCTGACGCGGTCCCGCTCCACGCTGGAGGAGATCCAGGGGTCGGACGCCTTCGACCTGGCGAACCTGTCGGTCGCGATGCGGACGATGCGCACCCTGCTCCGTACGCACGCGTAGCCGCGCGGGAGGGAGGCGGCCGCCGGATGTCCGGTGGCCGCCTCCTTCGTCGTGGCGCGCGTCAGTAGACGCGGGTCTCGCCCGCCGCGTCCGGCGGGGGCGGCAGGCGGCGCTGCCATTCCTGGGCCAGCTCGGTCGGGAAACGGCGGCCGCTGCGGGCCAGGACCACGCCCTCGACCAGTTCGAGTTCGTCCCCGCCGTGGTACTGCCGCTCTGCCGTGCCGAGCTTCTTCCACGGGCCCGGACCCGATTTCCCGGCCGTCGCCCGCCACCGGGTGCCGTAGGTACTGAGGTCGCGCACCTGTACGAGGCCGCCGGTCACCCGAAGTTCGACATGGGCGCGGCTGAGACCGGCGGTGCGGTGCTCCGGGACCAGGCCGTGCAGGGCTATGCCGCCCGCGCCGGGCGCCCTGCCCACCTTCACCCGCGTACCGTCCTCCAGGGTGAACCGGGCCTTCACATCGCCCTCCACCAGCAGCTTCAGCTGGACCGTCGCGGTGCGGGGACCGTCGTCGACCAGCGGGGTGCCATGGCTCTGGCAGTGGGGTACGCCCCCGAGGACGCGCGGCAGCAGGGCGGCGCTGCCCCGGTGGGTGTCGTAGAGCGTGCAACGGCGGTCCGCGCAGCGCCAGTTGCGGCTGACCACGTCGAAGCGGGGCGTGCGGTGCGGGCCGAGGAGTCCCATCTTCTTCAGCACGTCCTCCTCCATCTTCCTGGAGATGTCCAGCGCGCTGGCCACCCCCAGGTCGACGGGGACCAGCCGGACCGTGCCGCCGGGGGCCGGGACCGGCTCCAGGAAGTCGTCCGTATTGCCCTGGAGCCAGGGGTGGGACTCGCGGTGGCCGCGGAAGCGGTCGCCGGTGATGACGGGGATGCCGGTGTACGAGCACAGTTCGAGCAGGCGGTCGTCGGCGTCCGGCAGCTCCTCGACCAGTCCGCGCTCCACCCAGCGGCCGAGCAGCCGGATGTCGGTGGGATCGGTGAACTCCCGCCGTCCGCCGAGCCGCAGACTGCCATCGGCGACCAGATACAGCTTGACGTCCGGATCCCGGGCGAGCTCCTTCGCGGCGTCCACGAGGAGCCGCAGCCGGCGCAGGGAACGCGGACCGGGTTCGCCCAGCGAGCGGTTGCGCACGACGTTGGACAGGTCCACCAGGAAGCAGGCCGCGCCGAAGTCCGTGGTGAGGTGGTTCTCCATCGGGGGTCGCCTTTCCGGAAGCCCTGAACGGGAGCTGACGTCACATGAATCGCGTCGGGGCGCACTGCTGTTGACGCCCTCGGCGGCCCTCCGGGTTCCGGCGGACGCGGGACGGCGGGGAGGAGCCACGGGGGCGCACCGGCCCGCCCTCGGTCACTCGTCGATCTTCCAGAGGGTCAGCTCGGTGTCGAACCCGGGCACCGTGAAGTCGCCCGGCACGAGATGCGAGCCGACGATCTTCAGCATGGCCAGGTTGTTGTCGGACGTCACGGTGCACAGCAGCGTGCCCTTGGCGAGGGTCTTGCCGTCCTCCAGCTGGTCCTCGTCCAGGTCCTGCATGACATTGGTGTCCACCGCGTCACGGCAGGCCTCGGGGGTCGGCGCGGTGGACTTGCCGGTGGGGGTGATGAACTCCATCACCGAGACCCCGTTGAAGTACCTGATCTCCTGGTTCTTCCGGTCGTCCTCGGAGGAACCGCCGTGCGGATTCAGCTTCGGCCGGTCGAAGTCCATCATCGTGGTCTGCTGCCAGCCGGGCGCCCGGATGATCAGCGGCTTGTCCTTGAAGACCAGGGTGTACGTGCTCTTCGGCGACTGGGAGTCGGAAGGGGAGGCGGAGGGGGATTCGGAGGTCGCGGGCGAGGGCGGTGGCGTGGGCAGGTCGTCGTCGCGCGACCCGCCGGAGTTCGTCAGCGACCGGGTCACGACCACGGCCACGACCACGGCGACGGCGGCCAGGGCGATGAACAGCGCGGGGCGGGGGCGCCCGGCGGCCGGCCGGGGGGCGGGCTGCCGGCCGCCGGGGTCCGCCGCGTACGGGGGTGGTCCGAGAGGGGCCGTGGGCCCGGTCGCGGGCGGTGTCCCCGGCGGCGTGTACCCGGCCCACGCACCCGGCCCCGGGGCCGTCGGGTACGAGGCCGACGTGTCCGGCGGCGCCGGACGGCCGGGGCCGGTGGCCGGGGCGGTCGGCGACGGGCCCGTGCCCGGCGGGTACGTGGGCACGGCGGCCGGGTCCGTCGCCGGGTCCGCCGGGGGCGGGGGCAGCAGCGCGGCCCGCTCGCGGCGGGCGATCTCCGCGGCGAGCGGCTCCGGCAGCCAGTCGGCCGCGTCGTTCAGCGGCCGCCCCGCCGCGCGTTCGCACAGCGCGGCGAGTTCGGCGGGGGTGATGCGCGTTTGCGGATCGGCTGCCAGACAGCCCTCCAGCAGCGGGCGCAGCTCCGGCGGATAGCCGTCGAGCCGCGGCGGCCGGTGCTCGGTGTTGGCGATCTGCGCGGCGACGGTCATCGCCCCGCCCGATCCGTAGGGGTGGCGGCCGGTGGCCGCGAGCGCCGCGATCAGGCCGAGCGAGAAGACATCGGTGGCCGGTCCGGTCTCCTCGCCGAGCGCGTGCTCGGGCGACATGAACTGCGGGGTCCCGATCAGCCCGCCGCTCCGGGTGAGCTGGGTGGCGTCGGCGGCGCGGGCGATCCCGAAGTCGATGACGTACGGGCCGGTCGCCCCGAGCAGGATGTTGCCCGGCTTCAGATCGCGGTGGACGACCCCCGCCGCGTGGATGGCGGTGAGCGCCTGGGCCGTGCAGCCGACGAGCCGGAAGACCGTGGCCGGTGGCAGCGGCCCGTGGTCCGCCAGCGCCGAGTGGAGCGACATGCCGGGCACGAACACCGAGGCGAGCCAGGGCTGTCGGCCCGAGGTGTCGTGGTCGACCACCGGCACCAGGTGGTAGCCCTGCACCCGGCGGGCGGCCCGTACCTCCTGCTCGAACCGGCTGCGGAATTCGGGGTCGTCACCGAACTCGCGGCGGATCACCTTCAGTGCGACGGCCTGGCCGCCCCGGGTGTGCGAGAGGTAGACCGTGCCCATTCCGCCCTCGCCGATGCGGGCGAGCAGCCGGTATCCGGCGGTCTCGCGCGGATCGTCCGGTCCCAGAGGTGTGAGTATGTCGCCCGTGCCGGTACTGATGGGAGCCTCCCCCGCTCGCGTGACCGAAATCCGACCCGATGGAGCCTACGACAGATGGCGGACCGTCAAGTCCGGATCATGGTCCGGGTGTTCGGCGGAACGGGCGGGTCCACTCTGCGGCCGAAGGGTCGCGCACGGTTGTCGCGTGGGTGGGGCGTACGAGGACGGGCGGGGCCGCGACCGACGCCACCGGGCCGGGCGGCCGGTCCACGAAGTCGCGCAGCTCCGCCCCGCCCGCTACTTCTTGCCGGAGGTGAACCGTTCGTACGCCGCCACGACCTCGTCCGCCGGACCGTCCATCCGCAGCGTGCCCGCCTCCAGCCAGATCGCCCGGTCGCAGGTCTCGGTGATCGACTTGTTGCTGTGGCTGACCAGGAAGACCGTGCCCGCCTCCTTGCGCAGCTCGATGATCCGTTCCTTGCTGCGCCGCTGGAACCTGGCGTCGCCGGTGGACAGCGCCTCGTCGATCAGGAGGACGTCGTGGCTCTTGGCGGCCGCGATGGAGAAGCGCAGCCGGGCGCCCATGCCGGAGGAGTACGTACGCATCGGCAGGGTGATGAAGTCGCCCTTCTCGTTGATGCCGGAGAAGTCGACGATGCCCTGGTAGCGCTCGCGGACCTGGGCACGGGTCATGCCCATCGCGAGGCCGCCGAGCACCACGTTGCGCTCGCCGGTCAGATCGCCCATCAGCGCGGCGTTCACCCCGAGCAGGGAGGGCTGGCCCTGGGTGTGCACCCGGCCCTTCGTCGCGGGCAGCAGACCGGCGATGGCCTTGAGCAGGGTCGACTTCCCGGAGCCGTTGGAGCCGATCAGTCCGATGGCCTCGCCCTTGTACGCGGCGAAGCTCACCCCCTTCACGGCGTGCACCTCGCGCACGCCGGGGGCCTGCCGGCGCGAGACGATCCGGCTGAGCGCCGAGGTGGCGCTGCCCTTCCCGGTGCGGGCGCCGTTGACCTTGTACGTGATGTGCACGTCGTCCACGACGACGGTCGGTACCCGCTCGTCGATGTCAGCCACGTCCGTACCGCTCCTCCGCCTGCCAGAAGTACACGAATCCGCCGATCCCGCAGACGAGCGCCCAGCCCGCCGCGATCGCCCACACATGCGGCGGGAGGTGGGACGCGCCGAAGCTGTCGATGAGCGCGAACCGCATCAGATCGATGAAGACGGCGGCCGGATTGCACTCCAGCAGCACCGTCACGGCGTGCGGGACACGGTCCCCCTTCAGCATCGTGTCCACGCTCCACATGACCCCGGACGCGTACATCCAGGTGCGCAGGATGAACGGCATCAGCTGGGCGATGTCCGGCGTCCGGGCGGCCAGCCGTGCCACCACCATGGAGACGCCGGTGTTGAACACCGCCTGGAGGAGCAGGGCGGGGACCGCCAGCAGCCAGGACGGCCGGGGGAACTGCCCGAACCCCACCAGGATCAGCGTCAGCGCGCCCAGCGAGAACAGCAGCTGCTGGAGCTGCTGGAGGGCCAGTGCGATCGGCAGCGAGGCGCGCGGGAAGTGCAGCGCCCGGACGAGCCCGAGATTGCCGCTGATCGCCCGGGTGCCCGCGGTGATCGAGCTGCTGGTGAAGGTCCAGATGAAGACGCCGGTGACGAGGAAGGGCACGAAGTCCTCGACGTTGCGCTTGGTGTTCATCAGGACGCCGAAGATGAAGTAGTAGACCGTCGCGTTCAGCAGCGGCGTCATGATCTGCCAGATCTGGCCGAGCTTCGCCTGGCTGTACTGGGCGGTCAGCTTGGCGGTGGCGAACGCCGTGATGAAGTGCCGGCGCCCCCACAGCTGTCGCACGTACTCCGGCAGCGACGGCCGGGCCCCGCTCATCGTGAGTCCGTGCCGGGCGGCGAGCGCGGCGAGCTCGCCCGGCGCGTACGCCGGGAACGGCGCACCTGCGGGGGTGTCGGCCGGGGCCGCTGGGGTTGCTGTCTGGCTCACCACGATCGCTTTCGACGGGAGGGCAGGTGGGCGACATTCGACGGAACGGAACCGTATCGTCGCAACGCCGAGGGTAGGACGGAGTTACGTCGCAACGCAACCGTTCCGTCGTGACGGACTATGATTCGGTCCATGACCACCGATCCGGGAACCCGCCGCCGTGCCCCCGCCGGAGCCGCCGTGCTCCGCGAGGACGTCACCGACGCGATCCGCGGTGCCGTCTTCGAGGAACTGGCCGCGGTGGGCTTCGCCCGGATGTCGATCGAGGGGATCGCGCGGCGCGCGGGGGTCGGCAAGACCGCCGTGTACCGCCGCTGGAAGTCCAAGCTCGCCCTGGTCCTCGACCTGGTCTCCGCCGTCGCGGTCCAGGGCATGCCCGCCCCGGCCACCGGTTCGCTGCACGGGGACGTCCGGGCCGTGCTCGAACTCGCCTCCTACGCCCTGCGCCACCCCGTCGCCTCGCAGGTCATCCCGGACCTGCTGGTCGAGGCGGCCCGCAACCCGGAGATCGCCGACACGATCAAGGCCGCCCTGCTGGACCCGCAGCAGGGCATCGCCGCCGTGGTCGTACGGGACGCCGTGGCCCGAGGCGAGCTGCCCGCCGACAGCGACCCGGACCGGGCGCTGGACCTGATCGTCGGCCCGCTCTACTGGCGGCTCGCCGTCGTCCGGAGCCCGCTGCCCAAGGGCTATCTCGACGATCTGGCGGCCGCCGCCGTCGCGGCCCTCAGGAGCTGAGCGCCCGCCGGTCCGCAGGAGCCGAGGCCGGGGCCCTCAGCCCTCGGCCAGCAGCCGGTCCGCGACCCGGGCCGCCGCCCCGCCGTCGTCCAGGTCGCAGAAGTCCCGGCGGAAGCTCTCGTACGCCGCCGCGTGCCGGGACGCCGAGGCCGCCAGTGCCCCCGCGTCGCGCAGCAGCGCGGCGATCTCGTCCGTGCGGGAGAGCAGCGGGCCCGGCGCCCGGGTCTCGAAGTCCAGACAGAAACCGCGCACCGTGTCGCGGTAGTGCGCCAGGTCGTAGGTGTGGAAGAGCATCGGGCGGCCCGTGTGCGCGAAGTCGAACATCAGGCCCGCGTAGTCCGTGACCAGCACATCGGCGATCAGCAGCAGCTCCGCGGTGTCCGGGTGCGCCGACACGTCGCGCACGCCCGGCCGCTCGGGCACGCTCCCGGTCACCCGGGGATGGCGGCGCACCAGCACCGTGTGGACATCCCCGATGGACCGCGCCAGCGCCACCGCGTCCAGCGCCGGGTCCCAGTGGTAGCGGGGCCGCTCGCCGTCGCCGCCGGAGGAATGGGCCAGCTGGTCGCGGTAGGTCGGCGCGTACAGCACGACCCGGCGGCCGTCCGGGATGCCGAGCCGGCGCCGTACCCGCTCCGCGGTCTTGGCGCGGTCGGCCGAGAAGAGCAGGTCGTTGGCGGGGGAGCCCGCCTCCAGGACCTCGCCCCGGTAGCCGAGCGCGCGCCGCAGCAGCGGGCTGGAGCGGCTGCTCGGGGAGACCAGCACGGACCACTGGGCCGACCGGTACGCCAGTGTGGCGAGCTCCTGGTGGTCGGCGTACAGGGTGCCGGACAGATCCGTGCCGAAACGGCCCAGCGGGGTGCCGTGCCAGGTCTGCACGACGATCTGGCCGGGCCGGCGGTGGAACCACTCCGGCAGCTGGTCGGCGGTGACGATGCGGCGGCACCGCGCCAGCGCCTCGTACCAGGCGGTGCTGTGCTCGATCACCGGGACGGCGGTGGGCGGGACGCGGCCGTGGACCCCGTCGGTGACCCAGAGCTGCTCCGACTCCACGCCCCGGCGCAGGAGTTCGGCATGGACGGCGCGCGGCGAGTCGCCGCCCGTGTAGAGGACCGCGTCCCGCATCGGCATCGCCCGCCGGGACGGATAGTGTCTGCCGCGCAGTTCGGCCCGGCGGTACGCGCCGCGCTCGGCGAGCGGGAGCACCGGACCGGCCTGCACGGTCAGCCGGTCGCCGGACCGGCGGTCCACGGCGAACTCCCGGCCGGGCACGGGCGCCGTCGCCACCGCACCGCTCCGGCGCAGCGGCAGCCGGGCGGCGAGCGAGGCCAGCACCCGGACCGGCCGACCGCCCAGATACGCCTCCCAGCGGCCCTCGTGCAGCCCGGCGGCCACCGAGGGCGCGAGGAACGCGGTGAAACGGCGCCCCCCGTCGGCCGTACGCGCCCCCGCGCGCCGCTCGTCGTGGGTGACCGGCACCGACACCGTCTCGCGCAGCGTCTCGTGGCGCAGCACCAGGCGGTCCGGGCCCTCGTCCTCCCGCACACCGGTACCGGCGCCGGTCACCCCCTCCATCCGCAGCGCACCGTCCGGCGTCCACGCGGCCCCGTCCACGAACGGCTGTCCGCTCAGGTCCAGCACCAGCCCGCCCGCCGCGTCGGCCACCACCGGCGGAGCCGACTCCGGGGCCGCCGCGAGCGGCACCCGCGTTCCGTCGGCCAGCACCAGCAGGGCCCGCCACCGGCCGCCGGGCTCCCGCTCGACCTCGCGCGGCGCCCGGTGCGGGGCCGTCGGCGCGGCCGCCATCCCGGCCAGGTCCGCGAGCGGGATCCGGACCGTGAAGCGCCCGTCCGGCCGGCACTCGACGGGGTGCCCGAACTCCTGGTCCGCCACTCCGTCGCAGGTCAGCACCAGGGCGTTGGGCCGGACACCGCCGTACAGCCGTCCGGTCAGCTCCAGGTCCTCACCGAACCGATGGGTCTCGCAGCGGGCGGGCAGCTGTTGCAGGGTCAGCTGGAGCCGCCCGTTCCGGTAGTCGAGCACGGCCCGTCGCCCGTCGGCCAGGTCACGGACGAGCGGCTGGGCGGCGCCCGTCTCCGGGGCGCGCACCGCCACCCGGCGGACCGCGCCCTGGGCGGCCACCATCATGCCGACCAGCCAGCCGCCGGGCCGCAGCCGGTGCGGGTCGAGGATCATCTCGAAGCCGGAGTGGTCGTACGCGTGCAGCCGCTGGCCGGAGTCGACGGTCGCCTCGGGCGCGGGCACCCCGCGCACCGGCACCGTCCGCAGCTGCTGTCCACCGGCCGCGCGCACCATGCCCACCTTCAGCGAGTGGCGCGGCGTCGAGGCCGGGAGATTGCGGATGTACGCGTAACCGCGCAGCCGCAGCGTCCCGTCGCCGTCCCAGTGCGCGTCCAGCAGCCGGGCCACGGCCGGGAGATCGCCCCGGGCCGGGCGGGCGGTGTCCCGGAGGCCGGGGAAACCGGCCTGCCGCCGCCCCGGCGCACCGGCGACCGTGAACGTCCCCGCGCCGTTGGCCCGCTCGAAGGCGAGCACCTCCAGCAGCTCCGGGAGCCGGCCCTCCTTCACCAGCTGCCACTTGATCCGCAGCTCCACCGGGAGCTCATGGGCCACGGCGCGGTCCGCGCGGCCCGCCCCGTCCATCCGCTCCATCCGGTCCAGGAACGCCCCGGCGTCCGCCATGAACGCCTTCCGGTAGCGGGGCCCGCCCAGCGGAAGCCCCTCCAGGAAGTACACGAGGTCCCCGCGCAGGCAGGAGAGGTCGTAGCGGCGCCGCGCACCGCCGCCCCGCCCCGCCAGGAACGCGCTGACCTGCTCGCACGCCGCGATCCCGTCCCGTACGCCCTTCACCTCCGTACGCCGCCGGGTGACCGAACCCGCCCGGTCCCGCCAGTAGGAGACGTGCTCGTGCAGCACGTCCACCGAGCCGGCCAGATAGTGCGCCGGGAGCGTCACCGGGGCGTCCTCGTAGAGCCTGCCCTCCGGGAAGGAGAAGGCGTGCCGGTCCCAGAAGGAGCGCCGGAACACCTTGTTCCAGGCGTACCGGTCGGCGAGCAGCCGCGGATCGCGCCCGATGTGGGTGCGCGACCGGGACTCGGTCAGCCACCGGTACTGCCGGGCCTGCCTGCGCCCCTGCTCGGTCAGCCGCCACACATTGCCGGTCGCGAGGTCGGAGCCGGTCGACTCCAGCGAGGCCAGCATCCGCGCGTAGGCGTCGTGGACCACGAGGTCGTCGCCGTCGACGAACGCCAGGTACGGGACGCCCGGGGTGGTGTGCCGGACGCCCGTGTTGCGGGCCGCGCCCGGCCCGCCGTTGACCCGGCGCACGAGACGGAAGCGGCGGTCGCGGGCGGCGAAGTCCTCGGCGAGCGCCGCACTGTTGTCCGTCGAGCCGTCGTCCACGAGGACCACCTCGATGTCCGTGACCGACTGTTCGGCCACCGAGCGCAGGCAGTCCTCCAGGCTGTCCTGGACGTTGTGGACCGGGACGACGACACTGAGGCGCGGCTTCATGCAACGGTCAACCGGGGCGGGCGCGCCGGGTCACCACGACTGCCCCGAACGGGTGAACGCAGGGTTCGGCGCGCGGTGACGGCGCGATGCCCCCCCCCGCCGGAGGGCCGTCCGGTGCCGAGGTCTTCGCCACCGTCGACGCGCACGCGGTCGCCCGGTACCCCCTTCTCCGCGTGGACGGCGACCTTCCGCGGGGGGTGCTCCGGGAGCGGCCGCGTCCGTACGGCCGAGGAGCCGGGGCCGGACACGGGATCCGCGGGCCGTCACGGACCGCGCGGAGCCCCGGCGGAGGGCGACCGGTGCGGCCGATGTCACCCGTTCGGGAGATACCACGACCGGTGACCCCCCGACCTCCGAGGGGTTGAGCCGTACGGACATCCAGGCCCCGATGAACGGACGTGCCCAACATGCCGCCACGGCTCAGTGTCGTCGTACCCGTCCACAACGTCGAGCTCTATCTGACGGACTGCCTGACGTCCCTCGCGGAGCAGACCATGGCCGACCTGGAGGTGGTGATGGTCGACGACGGGTCCACCGACGACAGCGCGGCCCTGGCCGCCGCGTTCGCCGCCCGGGACGGCAGGTTCCGGCTGGTGAGCCAGGAGAACGGCGGCCTCGGGCACGCCCGCAACACCGGGGTCCGCGGCTGCGATCCGGGCGCCCGCCACCTCGCCTTCGCCGACGGCGACGACATGCTCCCGCCCCGCGCGTACGAACTCCTCCTCGCCGCCCTGGAGGAGACCGGCTCCGACCTCGCGTCCGGCAACGTGCTCCGGCTGCGCACCGGCGGACGGCTCCAGCAGGCGCCCGACTTCCGCGGCCCCATGGCGACCACCCGGCTGCGCACCCACATCTCCCGGGACTGGGAACTGGCCGCCGACCGGACCGCCTGCAACAAGGTCTTCCGCCGGTCCTTCTGGGACGAGCACGCCTTCGCCTTCCCGGCCGGCGCCCTCCACGAGGACATCCCGGTCGTGCTGCCCGCCCACTTCCTGGCCCGCTCCGTCGACGTGCTGAAGGACACCGTCTACCACTGGCGCGACCGGCCGGGCCCGGCCACCACCCCGCGCGCCCTCGTCCGCGGCGTCCAGGACCGGGTCTCGCACGTACTGGGCGTCTGCGCCTTCCTCGACGAGCACCGAGGCGCCGACGACAAGCGGCGGTACGAGACACATGTACTCGCCCACGACCTGCGCCGCTTCATGGCGGCGCTGCCCGGCGGTGACGAGGAGTACCGACGCGCCTTCCTCACGTACGCCAACGAGTTCACCGACCAGGTCGACCCGGCCGTACTCGACGCGCTGCCCCTGCCGCTGCGGCTGATGTGGCACCTGGTGCGCGAGCGGCGGACCGGCGAACTGCTGGACCTGCTCGCCTCCGACCGGGCGGAGCCGGGCGCGTTCACGGTACGCGGCGTGCGCCGGCGCAGCGCCTCCTTCCCCGCCCTCACCCGGCCGGTGCCGCGCCCGGTGCTGCGGGTGACCGACCGGGACCTGCCGCTCACCGCCCGGCTGCGGGACGCCTACTGGCAGGGCGGCCGACTGCACCTCAAGGGGTACGCGTACATCCGCAACCTGCCCGTGGGCCCGCGCCTCGGCGAGTTCCGGACCGGCTGGCTGCGCGCCGGGCGGCGCGTGCTGCCGCTGCGGCTGCGCACCGTCGACGAGCCCGAGGCCACCGCCCGGTCCCGGCAGAGCCTGCACGACTACGACCGGGCGGGGTTCGAGACCGTCGTCGACCCGGCCAGGCTCCGCGCCGACGCGGGCTCCCGCCCGGAACGGCTCACCTGGCAGCCGGAGATCGGCATCGCCGGACACGGCCTGCTGCGCCGCGCCGCGCTCTCCACGGACGAGGTCACCGCCCCGCCGCCCGTGCACCGCCCCGACGGCGACCACCGGATCGTGCCCGCCTTCGACGGCGGCAGGCTGGTGCTGCACACCGAGCGGATCGACGCCCGCTTCGAGACGCACCGCGCGGGCGACACCGGCGACGGCACCACCGCCGTGGTCATCGACGGCATGATCCGCGACCGGCTCGGCGCGGGTCCGCTGCGCCTCGTGCTCGTCCACCACCCCTCCGGCACCTCCTTCGAACGGCCGGTGACGGTGCACGAGGGACTGGCGCCCTCGGCGGCGGGCTGGCGGCGGTTCAGCGCGGACATCCCGCTCGACGCCTTCCTCGACGCCCGGCCGGGCGCGGCGCGGGCGGAGGGACGCGCCGCGATCCCGTACGGCCTGTGTCTCGTCGGGCCGGACGGGAACCGGACGCCGATCGACGTGCCGGGGCCCGTGCTGCCGGGCCGCTACCCGCTGGCCGGGGACGGCGACGAGCGGCGCGAACTCGGCCTCACCGCCAGTTCCCGGGGCGATCTGCTGATCAGCGACCGGACCGTGCAGCCCGCCGTCGACCTGGCGACCTGGACGGAGGACGGCCGGCTGCTCCTGGAGGGCACCTTCCCCGACCTCCCCGAACGGCCCGTCGAGCTGGTGGCCAGGCACGGCGGGCACGGCGAGGAGGCCGTCCTCCCGCTCACCTCCTCCGGGGACGCCGGGGCCCGGCGGTTCCGCGCCGCGTTCCGGCCGGACGCCGTCGAGGGCCCCGGCGGGGCACTGCCGCTGGGCCAGGGCGCCTGGGGCCTCTTCCTGCGCGAGAAGGGCGCGCGGGACGGGGCGGCGGACACCCCGCTGCGCATCCCGGCCGCCGCCCACCGCACCCTGCCCGCCGCCCGCACCCTCGCCGGACGGACCTACGTCGTCGAGCGGCGCTGCCACGACCAGCTGCTGATCGACTCCGGCCCGGTGCTCACCGCCGGGGAACGCGGCCCGCGCGCCCAGCGGCTGCTGCGCCGGACGTACCGGGCCCGGCGCGGCGCCCCGCTGCGCGACACCGTGCTGTACAGCAGCTTCGACGGCCGGCAGTACTCCGACTCGCCCCGCGCCGTCCACGAGGAGGTGGCCCGGCGCGGCGCCGGACTGGCGCACCTGTGGGTGGTGCGCGACCAGCAGGCCCGGATCCCGGCGGACGCCACGGCCGTCGAGCACGGCTCCGCCGCCTGGCACGAGGCGCTGGCCCGCAGCCGGTACGTCGTCACCAACACCCAGCTCCCGGCGTGGTTCGAACGGCGCGACGGCCAGTGCGTCGTCCAGACCTGGCACGGCGCCCCGCTCAAACGCATCGGCCTCGACCTCGCGGGCGGCGCGCGGGCCGACGCCACCGACCTCGCCACCGTCGAGCAACGCGCCCGCCAGTGGAGCTTCCTGGTCTCCCCGAACAGCTTCGCCACCCCCGTCCTGCGCCGCTCGTTCGGCTACCGGGGCGAGATCCTGGAGTGCGGCTCCCCCCGCAACGACCTGTTCCACGCCACGGACCGGACCAAGGTCGCCGCGGCGGTACGGGAGCGGCTCGCCCTCCCCGAGGGCAAGCGGGTCGTGCTGTACGCGCCGACCCGCCGGGAGGACCAGCCGCCGGGCGACGGCGGCCCCGCCCTCGACCTGTGCCTCGACCTGGCAGCCGCCGAACGCGAACTCGGCGCCGACACCGTCCTGCTGGTGCGCCGCCACCCCCTGGTGACCGGGCGGCTCCCGGAGAGCGGCAGCGGCTTCGTCCGCGACGTCTCGCGCCACGGGGACGTCGGCGAGCTGCTGCTGATCAGCGACGCCCTGGTCACCGACTACTCCTCGCTGATGTTCGACTTCGCCCGGACCGGCCGGCCGATGCTCTTCCACACCCACGACCTGGCGCACTACCGCGACACCCAGCGCGGCTTCGCCTTCGACTTCGAGGCCCGCGCCCCCGGCCCGCTGATCCCCGGCTCGGCCGGACTCGTCGAGGCGCTGCGCGACCCGGAACGCGCCACCGCGGGACACGCGCAGGCGTACGAGGCATTCCGCCGGGACTTCTGCGACCTGGACGACGGCCACGCGGCGGCGGCCGTCGTCGACCGAATGCTGTAATCCGCACCGCCCGGCCGCCGCCCCGCGGACCGGGCGAAAGGCCGATGTCACCGCGCACCCCCTGAACCGTTCGAGTGGTCCGGGGGTGCGCGCGTTTGTGTGAACGTTCGGCGTATTCAAGTAATGGTCCCTATAAGTGGGGCCGACGGTGCGTCGCTCAGCGTCTTCGGGTTGCTACGTTCTGTTTTCATGGGTATCCGAATGCGATGCGAAACCTGGGACGTGCCACGCGCAAGGGCGGTGGTGCTCATCGCCGCGGCCGCCGGGCTTCTCACCCGAATGCTGATCGCGGCGAATATGCCGGGCCCCGCCGATGTGCGGATCTTTCATGGTTTCGCAAAGGCGATCGCGCGCTACGGGCCCATTCGGATTTACGAACAGCCGCTGCCCGGACTGCCCGTCTACAACCATCCGCCGCTGGCCGGCTGGATGCTTCTCGGCCTGAATGAACTCTCCGGCCTCGGCATTCCGTTCGGGACGCTGATCAGATCGCCCGCCTCGATCGCCGACTTCTTCTGCGCACTCGTCGTGTTCGAGATCGTGCGCCGCCGGGCCTCCCTCGGCGCCGCCGTCGCCTGTGGCGTGGGCGTGGCCGCCAGCCCCGTACTGATCGCCACCTCCGGCTACCACGGCAACACCGACGCGGTCGCCATCACCTTCGCCCTGATCGCCGCCCACCTGCTCGTGGACCGGAAGGCGCCGCTGGCCGCAGGGGTCACCGCCGCGCTCTCGATCAGCATCAAGTTCATCCCCGTGGTGGTCGTCCCGGCGCTGCTCCTCGTCGCGCTGCGGGCCGGCCGGCCGGTCCTCCTCCGCTTCGGCGCCGGGTTCACCGCCCTGGTCGCCCTCGTCTGGGGGCCGGTCCTGGCGACCGTGCCGGAGAACCTCAAGGAGAACGTCCTGGAGTACGCGGGCGGCGGCTACCGCCTCTGGGGCCTCGTCCGGTTCGCCGACCTGTTCGGCCTGCCACAGTCCTTCATCACCTTCATCGAGGGCGACGGCCACTTCCTCTTCGTCCTGGCCTGCGTGGCGGCGGGCGCCTGGCTCGCCTGGCTGCGCCCCGCGCAGCTGCCCGTCGTCGTCGCCATCACGATGAGCCTCCTGCTGCTGCTCTCCACCGCGTCCGCGCTCCAGTACCTGACCTGGGCCGCCGCCGGGCTGTTCGTCGTCGGGTTCTGGGAGGGCGCCGCGTACAGCTGCCTGCTCGGCCTGACGGCGGTCCTCGGCTACCGGGGAGCCTCCGCCGTGCGCTGGAGCGAAACGGTGCTGCAACTCGCCGAGGTCGGCTGGGTGCTGCTCGCCGCGGCCCTCCTCAGGGGCGTCCGCAAGGTCCTCGCCACCCAGCCGGACCCGCCCGGCCGGCCCCCCGCCGGAGGGGGACCGGTCGCGGCACCCCGCGCCGCGCAGCCCACCGGTTCCCCCGTCAACTGACCCACCCCCCCAGCACCACGCACCGATCACCGAGCACCGAGCACAACTGGAGAACGCCCCGTGAAGGAAAGCCCGAGCCCCAGGATCGGCATCCTGGTGGTCGCGTACAACGCCGAGACGACACTGGAGAGGACCCTCGACCGCATTCCGGAGGACTTCCGGTCCAAGGTCGCCGAAATCCTCATTCTCGACGACGCGAGCCATGACGCCACCTTCACCGCGGGCTGCCGCTGGTCGCAGACGGAGGGAATGCCGCGGACCGTGGTGATGCGGCACACCAAGAACCTCGGATACGGCGGAAACCAGAAGGCCGGATACGCGCTGGCCGCCGAGCACGGACTCGACATCATCGTGCTGCTGCACGGCGACGGACAGTACGCCCCGGAATTCCTGCCCGACATGGTCGCACCGATCGAACGCGGCGAATGCGAGGCCGTCTTCGGGTCACGGATGATGAAATCCGGGTCCGCGCTCAAGGGCGGCATGCCGATGTACAAATGGCTCGGCAACCGCATTCTCACCCGCGTGGAGAACGCCCTGCTCGGCTCCCAACTCACCGAATTCCACTCCGGATACCGCGCCTACAGCGTCGCGGCACTCAAGAAGCTGCCGATCCACCGCAACACCGACGCGTTCGACTTCGACACCCAGATCATCGTCCAGCTGCTCAACGAGGGGATGCGGATCAAGGAGATCCCCGTCCCCACGTACTACGGCGACGAGATCTGCTACGTCAACGGCATGAAGTACGCCAAGGACGTCGTCAAGGACGTCCTCGAATACCGGCTCGCCGTCAAGGGATTCGGCACCTGCGGCTGGATCCCCAAGCCCGTCGAGTACGCGTTCAAGGAGGGCGACGGCTCCTCGCACGCCGTCATCCTGGAGAAGATGCGCGGCCTCCCGCCCGGCCGGGTCCTCGACCTCGGCTGCTCCGGCGGCCTGTTCGCCCAGCGCCTCGAAGCCCTCGGCCACGAGGTGACCGGCGTCGACTACGTCGAGGTCCCCGGCGTGCGCGAGAAGTGCACCCGCTTCCACCTCGCCAACCTGGAGGAGGGGCTGCCCGTCGAGATCGGGGTCGACTACGACTACGTGGTCGCCGGCGACGTCATCGAGCACCTCTCCCGCCCCGAACGGGTCCTCGCCGAGGTCGCCGAGGTGCTGCGCCCCGGCGGCCATGTGCTGCTCTCCGTACCGAACTTCAGCCACTGGTACTCACGGCTGCGGGTGGCGCTCGGCGTCTTCGGCTACGACCGGCGCGGCATCCTCGACGAGACCCATCTGCGCTTCTTCACCCGGGCCAGCCTGCGCCGCACGGTCCGGGACGCGGGCTACGACGTCCTCGGCATCGCGTCGACCGGGGCCCCGTTCTGGGCGCTGCTCGGCGGCGGACCGCTCCCCGCGGTCCTCGGCGGAGTGTCGAAGCTGCTCACCCGGATCCGGCCGACGCTGTTCGGCTATCAGCACGTCGCACTGCTCACCCCGCACGCGGCCGAGACGATCATCGCTGGAGAGCACGTCGATGTACAGGACATCCTCAACCGACAGTACGTCCCTGCCGACCGGGTCGGCGTCTGAGGCCGCCGTCCCCCGTCCCACCCCCGCCCAGGAGCCGCAGTCCCCGGGCGCCGCAGTCAGGAGCAAGGTCTTGACCCTCCCCAGTCTGATGCTGCTGCTGTTCGCCGTGTTCTCGTCGGCGGGCGGCCAGATCATGCTCAAGCACGGGATGAAGGGCGCCGCGGCAGCCGCCGGACACGGCGCCGGGTCCGTCGCCCTGCGCGCCGCGACCAGCCCCTGGGTCGTCCTGGGACTGGTGGTCTTCGCGGTGTCCGCCCTCGCCTGGATGGCGACCCTGGCCAAGGTGCCGCTCTCCATCGCCTACCCGTTCAACGCCCTCGGATACCTGCTGATCGTGCTGGCCGGGGCGACCGTGCTGCACGAGCGGACCTCGATGTGGACCTGGGGCGGCTCGCTGCTCGTGGTCGTCGGCCTGGCCACGGTGATGGCGGGCCAGCAACGCTGACACCGCCGCCGGACGGGCCGCTCAGGCCCGTCCGGCCACCGGACCCGTCTCGCCCAGCAGCACCTGCCGTACCACCCGCTCCGCGGCCCGCCCGTCGCCGTACGGACAGAACCGGGCCCGGAACGCGGCCCGCAGCGCCTCGTTCTCCGGGCTGCGCCAGCTGCCGTCGAGGAAGATCCCGGCCAGCCCGTCCGTGGTCGTGGAGACCGCCCCGGGGGTGTCGCCCGGCGCACCGGAGAGCAGATCGAAGCAGACCCCCCGGACCGTGCGGTACGTCTCCCAGTCGGGGGCGTGTACCACGATCGGGCGGTCCAGATGGGCGTAGTCGAACATCACCGACGAGTAGTCCGTCACCAGCGCGTCCGCCGCCAGGCACAGCTCCTCGACCCGCGGATGGCCGCAGACGTCGATGAGCGCGGGATGGTCCGGCAGCGCCGCGCCCTCGTAGGAGGGGTGGGCCCGGACCAGCACCACCGACTCCGGGCCCAGCGCCTCGCAGAACCGCACGAGATCGAGCCGGCTGCTGAACGCCGTCTCGTACTCCCGGTGCGTCGGCGCGTACAGGATGGCGCGCTGTCCCGGCCGGACACCGAGGGCCCGGCGGATCGCGGCGATCCGGTCGGCCGTCGCCGTCGCGAGGACGTCGTTGCGCGGATAGCCCGCTTCGAGCGAACGCGCCGCGCTCGGATAGACCCGGGCCCACACCTCGGTGGAGTGCGGATTGGCGGAGACGCTCCAGTCCCACCGGTCCACCCGCCGCAGCAGCCGGTCGAAGCTCAGCCCCCGGGCCGCCGCCGGACAGCTCTGCCGGTCGAGCCCCATGACCTTCAGCGGGGTGCCGTGATGCGTCATCACATGGATCTGGCCGGGGCGCTTGACCAGATGGTCGGGGAAGTCGACGTTGTTGAAGAAGTACGTGGCCCGTGCCAGCACCTGCCAGTAGCGGCGGGTCCCCGGCACCACGTGGTCGACGCCCTCGGGCACCGTGTCCAGCCGACCGCGCGACACCACCCACACCCCGTGCACCCGCGGGGCCAGCTCCCGGGCCCGCTGGAAGACCGCCTCCGGATTGCAGCTCGGCCCGCGGTCCCCGTACGAGGCGTAGACGGCGAGCCCGTCGTCCAGCGGGAGTCCGCGCTGCCACCGGTAGTAGCTCCCGGCCAGCGCGCGCCAGGCCCCCGCCCGCACCGCGCCGGGCGCCGCCCGCACGATCCGGCGCAGGGCCGCTGCCGTGTCGAGCGCACCGAGCGCGGCATACCGGCCGCTCCCCATCAGCCGGGACCGCAGCCCCTCGGCGCCCGCCGGGAAGCGGTGCGCCTCGGGCCGGTGCGCCCGGTGGAAGGCCGCCACGGAGCGCACGTACCGGCGGCGCCGCCGGGGCACCGACGGGTACGCGTGAAGGAGGTCCCGGACCGCCCGCTCGAAGAGCAGGGGCCGGACCGGACGCAGCCGTGGCCGGTCCCGTACGAACTCCAGCAGCGCGGTGTACGCGTCGACGAGCTCGTGCGGCGCCGAGCCCTTCGACGGTTCCGCCGGGTCGGCCGGAGCGGGCAGCGGGCGCAGGCCCCGGTGCTCGACGCAGGGGACGGGGAGCACGGCGACGGAGTCGGCGGCGGCCAGGGTCTGGAAGGCGTACATCCGCTCACCGTGCTCCCCGGGGCCGAAGGACAGCTTCTCGCCCTCGTGGAGGGAGCGGCGCACGGCGCGGTTCCAGGAGACCGGGGCGATGTCCAGCAGCGGGGGGTGCCCGGCGAGGGTGAGCCGCCCCGGGGGCAGTGCGCCGAGCAGCTCCAGCGAACGGGTCGGCCGGGTCCGGCCGCGGAAGGGCCGCCAGTGGTGGCCGAAGAGCAGCAGCTCGGGGTCACCGGCGGCGTCCAGCCGGTCGGCGACGGCCTCCAGGGCGTCCGGCAGATGGACGGAACCGCCCTCCAGGAAGAGGAGGTAGTCCCCGAGGGCCCGCTCGGTCCCGGCGTTGCGCCGCCCGTCCGCACCGGCCCCCGGCGGCAGATGGATGGCCTGCACCCGGCAGTCCCGGGCGGCGAACTCGTCGAACAGCAGCCCCGATCCGTCGGGGGAGCCGTCGTCGACCCCGATCACCTCGATGTCCGTGAACGACTGGCCGAGCACCGACTCCAGGCACTCGCGCAGCTGGCCTCGGGCACGGCGGACGGGAACGATGACACTGAACCGGGGCACAACACATCCATGGGTCGTTCGCTGCGCGGGCGGGTGGTCCGCAAACGTCCGACGGGGTGCCCTGGTTACGCCGGAACGTGACACGTCCGCGAAACGGCAGGTGGGGCGGGGCAGCCAGGAGAGGCCGCCCCGCCCCGTGTTGACGTACAGCCGTGCGCATCGCGCGGGGCCCGGCGCGCGGGGTCTACTTGACCGCGCCCGCCATCACGCCGGAGACGAACTGCCGCTGGAAGGCGAAGAAGACCGCCAGCGGGATCACCATCGACACGAAGGCGCCGGGCGCCAGCACGTCGATGTTGTTGCCGAACTGCCTGACCTGCTGCTGGAGGGCCACCGTGATCGGCGGGCTGTCCGAGTCGGCGAAGATCAGCGCGACCAGCATGTCGTTCCACACCCAGAGGAACTGGAAGATCCCGAGCGAGGCGATCGCCGGGCCGCCCAGCGGCATCACGACCCGGGTGAAGAGCCGGATCTCGCCCGCCCCGTCGAGCCGGGCCGCCTCCAGCAGCTCCCTCGGGATCTCCGCGAAGAAGTTCCGCAGCAGGAAGATCGCGAAGGGCAGGCCGAAGGCCGTGTGGAAGATGACCACGCCGAAGGTCGTCTCGAAGATCCCGACCGCGCCGAAGAGCTTGGAGACCGGCACCAGGGCGACCTGCACCGGGACCACCAGCAGCCCCACGACCACCAGGAACCACCAGTCGCGGCCGGGGAACTCCAGCCAGGCGAAGGCGTATCCGGCCAGCGAACCGATCACGACGACCAGCACGGTCGCCGGAACGGTGATCATCACCGTGCTCAGGAGGGAGTGGGTGATCGTCGGATTGTCCAGCAGTCGGGAGTAGTTGTCGAAGGTGAGCTGGGACGGGGCCGTGAAGACCTTCCACCAGCCGGTCGCGGCGATGTCGTCCGAGCCCCGCAGCGAGGAGAGCAGCAGCCCGATCGTCGGCATCAGCCAGAACAGGCCCACCAGGACGAGGAAGATCCGCATCGCCCCGCCGGCGGCGCGGGCGGCGAGGCGCGCGCCGAGGGACCGTTCGGCCCGCAGCGGAACGTCCGCGGCCGTCGTGCTCGTGGTCGACGCTGTCGTCATCGGCGCCCCTCCTTCCGGATCCGGCGGATGTTGACGTACATCACCGGGAGTACCAGCAGCAGCAGGAGTACGGCGATGGCGCTGCCGATCCCGAGGTCCGCGTCCGTGCCGAACGAGGACCGGTAGAGCTGGAGCGCCAGCACGTTCGCGTCGTCCTGGGAGGAGCCCGGCGCGATGATGAAGACCAGGTCGAAGATCTTCAGCACATTGATCATCAGCGTGACCAGCACCACCACGAGCACGGGCGCGAGCATCGGCACCGTGATCCGGCGGAACACCTGCCACTCGTTCGCGCCGTCCACCCGGGCCGCTTCGAGGAGTTCACGGGGCAGCCCCGCGAGCCCCGCCGCGATCAGCACCATCGCGAACCCGGCCCACATCCAGACGTACGAACCGATGATCCCCGGGGTGACCAGGGTCGGGCCGAGCCATTCGACACCGTTGTACGGCTCCTTGAAGTTCGAGGCGGGGAGCCGGAGCCCGGCGCCGTCCGCCGACGCGGGCAGGGTGAACGTGCCGTCCGCGCCCGCCGTCGCCGAGGCGACCACCTTGCCGTCCTTGACCGCCTCGATCGTGAGGCCCTTGAGCCCCAGCTCCTTGGCGTCGATGACATTGGGCCGGCCGCCGCCGCCCCTGGTGAAGTCCAGCCACGCGGTGCCGGTGATCTCACCGCCCTTCGCCGCGGCGGCCTTCGCGGGCTCCGCGTCCTTCGGCATGTTCGCCGGGACCACGCCGACCAGCGGCAGCAGCACCGGCTGTCCGGCCCGTACCGGCGCC
The DNA here is from genome assembly GCF_042799335.1 of Streptomyces sp. NPDC057697. Taxonomy (NCBI): domain Bacteria; kingdom Bacillati; phylum Actinomycetota; class Actinomycetes; order Kitasatosporales; family Streptomycetaceae; genus Streptomyces; species Streptomyces sp. NPDC057697. The sequence continues at coordinate 49,259 of NZ_JBHVJA010000014.1, forward strand.
TTGGTGACGAACGAGCCGCCACCGCCCGCCTTGAGCGGGTGGACGGGCAGCGGATGCGCCTTCGGGTACCCCGCCGACTCGGAGAAGGTGTCGTGCACCCCCACCCAGACGGCGTTGGCGACCCCGCGTTCCGGAGCGGCGTCGTACACCAGCCGGAAGATGATGCCCGCGGCGAGCATGGAGATCGCCATCGGCATGAAGACGACCAGCTTGAACGCGGTGCCCCAGCGGACCCGCTCCGTGAGCACCGCGAAGATCAGCCCGAGGGCCGTGGAGACCGTGGGCGCGAGCACGAGCCAGATCGCGTTGTTCTCGACCGCCGTACGGATGGTGTCGTCCGTGAACAGCGCCTTGTAGTTGTCGAGTCCGGCGAAGCCCGTGCCCGCCTGGTCGAGGAACGACCGGTAGACGGAGTAGACGATCGGATAGACCACCAGCGCGCCCAGCAGCACCAGCGCGGGCGCCAGGAACAGGGCCGCGATGAGCCTGCGGGTGCCGGTCACGCTTCGGCGGCCGCGTCCGGGACTGCCGGACCGCGGGCCGGACGGCTTCCTGGGCGAGGGCACCGACGGCTCGGCGGACGATTGCTTGTCGGCGGGGGGCACCGCGTCGGCGCCCCCCGCTGCGGCTGTCGTCATCCCGTCAGCTCTTGTACGCCTTGGCCGCGTCGGACTCCAGCTTCGCTTGAGTCCCCGCGATGTCCTTCGGGTTCTTCAGGAAGTCCTGGAGGGTCTTCCACTCGCCCTTGCCGGGCGTCCCGCCGAACGACTGCGGCGCCTGGTCGGACATGTCGAAGCGGACGGAGTCACCGGCACCGATCAGCGCCTTCGCCATGGTGCGCTGCACCTCGTTCGGGTACGCGGCGGCGTCCAGGGCCTTGTTCGGCGAGATGAACCCGCCCTGCCCGGCCATGATCTTCGCCGCGTCCGTCGAGGCCAGCCAGGTCAGCAGGGCCTGGGCGCCCTTGCCGTCCTTCAGCGCCACCGCGGCGTCGCCGCCGGTCACGACGGGGGACTCGGCGCCGACCGCCGGGAACGGGAACACCTTGGCGTCCGTCCCGATCTTCGTCTTCGTCTGCGCGATGTTGACGCTCACGAAGTCGCCCTCGTAGACCATCGCGGCCTTGGGCTGGTCGCCCCCGGTGAACGTCTGGGTGACCGAGGCCGGGAACTCCGTCTGGAGGGCGCCGTCGGCGCCGCCCGCGATCAGCGACGGCTTGCCGAAGAGCTGCGCCAGCGTGGTCAGCGCGTCCTTGACGGACGGGTCCGTCCACTTGATCTTGTGCTGGGCCAGCTGGTCGTACTTCTCCGGACCGGCCTGGGAGAGATAGACGTTCTCGAACCAGTCGGTGAGCGTCCAGCCGTCCGCGCCGCCGACCGAGACCGGGGTGACACCCGAGGCGGAGATCGTCTCGGCCGTCTTCAGGAAGTCCTTCCAGGTCTTCGGCTCGGCCGCGCCCGCGTTCTCGAACGCCTTGGCGTTGTACCAGACCAGGGACTTGTTGGCGGCCTTGAAGTAGACGCCGTACTGGGTGCCGTCCACCGCGCCGAGGTCCTGCCAGACCTTCGCGTAGTTCTTGGCCAGCTGGGCCTTGGCCTCGGGGCCGACCGGCTTCGCCCACTTCTTCTGCGCGGCCTGCTGGATCGCGCCGACCTGCGGGATCATCGCGACGTCCGGCGGCTGACCTCCCGCGATCTTCGTACCGAGGAAGTTGACGATCGGGTCCTGGGCCGGGACGAAGGTGACCTCGGCGCCCGTGCGGCTCTCGAACTCCTTGAGGACCTTGACGAAGTTGGCCTGCTCGGCGCCCGTCCAGACGGCCGCGACCGAGAGCTTCTGGCCGTCCAGCTCGGGCAGGGCGACGGTGGAGCCGCTCTTGTCGCTCCCCGCGCCGCTGTCCGTCTTGTCCTTCCCGTCGCCACCGTCACCGCAACCGGTGAGGGCCAGTGCGCCGATGGCGGTGAACACCGCTGCGGCCCTGCTGATCCGAAGGGTTGTGCGCATTGCTTCCCCGTTTCTCACATCGTCGTGTGCGCACAGTCCTACGCCGGGTGCACGGGGGCCGCAATACCGCTTGGCGTCTCAACTCCTTGATCGTGATGGGCTCGTGACGTGATGTCAGTGGATGTCCGGACCCGGCGCCGCACGGCTGTTCGCGCCGCGCTCCCCGAAGATCCCCCTCAGGGGTGGACGGGCCCGAACGGCGCTATCGGCTCGGCGTTCACCGACCGGGCCGCCCACTCCAGCGCACTGGCGAGCAGCGCCAGGTCGGTCGGCCCGTTGCCCAGCTCGCGGACCGGGCGGCGGGTCGGCGGATCACCCATCCGCTCCCACTCCAGCGGGACGACGGTGGGCCGCAGCGTGGCGGTACGCGGGATGCGTCCGGTCACCCGGCCGCCCTGGAAGGGCGTCACCCGGCCGTCCGGGTGCCCGAGCCTGCCCCGGCCGGGCGCCGGGCTCTCCGGCGACGGCGGGACCACCGGCGCGTCCAGCACGATGCGCAGCCGCGCCCCGTGGGCCAGGTCCGTGTCCTCCGTGCGCTCCGGGCGGGCGGAGGCCGCGACCAGGTGGACGCCCAGCCGGCCGCCCTCCCGCGCCACCGCCTCCAGGGCCCGCACCACCGAACCGGCGGCGGGGCGGCCGGGGCTGCCGAGCGCCGGGGCGACCAGCGCGTCGAAGTCGTCGACCAGGACGACGAGCCGGGGCAGCGGGGAAGGCCCGGGGTCCGAGGGCCGGGCGGCGGGGCGCAGCCGGAGCGTCCCGCTCATCGGGGTGTCCACGTCACCGCGCTGTTCCGCGGCGGTCGGCGGCCGCTGGCCGACCATCCGCCGCGCCACCTCCTGCCGGTGGTGCCACTCGGTGAAGTCGTGCGGGCCGAGCAGCTCGGCGCGGCGCTTCAGCTCGCCGCCCAGGGCCTGCGCGAACTCCCGCATCCGCACCGGATCGGAGGCCGCCAGGTGCGTGAAGGCGTGCGGCAGCTCGGTGCAGGGGGCGAGGCCCTCGCCGCGGTCGCCCGCGCCGTCGACCAGCAGGATGCCCAGCAGATCCGGCCGGGCGGCCGCGGCGAGCGAGGCGGCGACGGCGCGCAGCAGCTCCGTGCGCCCGCTGCCGGCCGGTCCCTCGATGAGGAGGTGCGGGCCCTCCTCCGACAGATCCACGCTGACCGCGCCCCGGGGCCCGGCCCCGAGCACCACCACGGGCCGCCCGACCACGGCGGGCGCGGCGCCCTCGGCGGGCGCGGTGGCGGCGGCGCTCTCCGCGCCCCGCGCCGCGATCCGGGGCGTGTCGTCGCCACGTGGCCCGCTGACCCGGTTCGCGCCGCGCCCGGAAGCGCCGGCGCGGAGACCGCCGTCCCCCGGGCCGTCGCCCGCGCGGTCACCCCCGCCGGTCCGGGCGCCGGTCCCGGCCTCCGCACCCGGGGCTCGGGCGGGCGCACCGCCGTGGCGCTGCCCGCCGATCCGGCCCGGGGAACCGCCGGGGTACGGCGTGCGCCCGGAGTCCGGATACGGGGTGCGCCCGGAGCCGGGGGCCTCGTGGCCGTCGTCCGGGGCGAGGGAGCGGCCCGGGGCGCCGATATGGGTGGCGTTCTCGCTGCCGGGGTAGGGGGTGCGGCCCGAGCCGGGCGCGTATTCGTCCGGCCTTGGGGCGCCGCCCATGCGCTGGGCGCCCACGCGGGGGCCGGTGCCGCGCGGCTGCTCCGTACGGTCCGAGCCGCGGCCGTCGCCGCCCGTGCCGCCCGCCCAGCGGCCCGAGCCGCGCACCGTGGCGCCGGGCTGGTCGTCCGCGGTGGAGGCCCATCGGGCCATCAGGGAGGCCGGGGTGGCACGGGCCAGGCCCAGCTCGTCCAGCAGGCGGGCGGTCGTCGGGAGCGCCGCCGCCGACGACCGGCCGTGGGCGGCGGCCGACCCCTCCGTGCGCAGCGGGGCCAGCGCCCGGCCGAACCGCTCGGCCCAGTGCGCCGAGACCGCGTCCACGGTGGCGACCGTGCCGCGCCCGGCGGCCTGGCCGTCCGCCGTCCGCAGCAGCCGCAGGGCCGTCGCCACGTCGCCGCTCAGCATCGCCACCGCCCCGCACTCGCGGAACGCGATCGAGGCGTGGCAGGCGGCCTCGTAGGTCGCCGCGACCGGTGAGGTGGGTGTGGCGGCCGGGGTCTCGGCCAGACAGATCAGATGGATACCGGCCGCGGCACCGACGGCGGCCAGCCGGGCGGTGTTCTCGCGCAGCGCCGCCGAGCCCGGGTCGCCGTCGACGACCAGCACGGTGTACGGCCCGGTGTACCGCCGCGCGGCCTCGGCGACCGTGCTCCGGTCCAGGCTCGCCCAGCCGGGGCCGAGCGGACCGTCGTCCAGCCGGCGCACCAGCTCCGTCACCCGGGCGGTGGCCTGCTCGCGGTCGTACGCGAGGAGCAGCCGGCAGTCCTGGCCGTGCGCCGGCCGCAGATGGGGCAGCCAGCCGAGCCAGGCCCACTCGCGCCTGCGCTCGTCCGCGCCGCGGGCGCGGTCCGTGCTGATCAGCACGATCTCCAGATCGGCGGGGGAGTGCAGCGCGGCGAGCTGCGCCACGGCCGAGCGGGCGAGCCCGGCCAGCCGGGTCCGCGGACCGGCGAGCCCGAGCGAACCGGCCTCCCGCAGCCCCACCGTCACCGGCACGGCGGGCAGCTCGGCCCGGTCCGTCGTGCCGAGGCGCACCACGAGCGCCTCGGGGTGGCCGGTGCCGCGCTCCCACAGCCGGGGGCCGGGGCCGAGCGCGGTCAGCAGCACGGCCGCCGGGTCCGGCCAGGCGCTCGGCCCGGCGGGCCCGGACGGCGCCGCGGAGGTGGCCGGGAACAGCGGATCGGACGCCTCCGCCCCGTCGGGCGTCGCCTCGTGCACCGGCTCGCCCCTGCCGCCCGCGAGTCTGCGGGCCCAGGCGCCGATCCCGCCCCGCCTGAGCGCCCCGTCGTCCGGCGCGGGGCGGCCGGCGGCGGTCCGCCCGCGCCCGTCGGCCCGCCCCTCGTCCTCCTCGTACGCGAGGGCGGCGCCGGGGTCCTCCCGGGGGGTGGGAGCGGGGGCGACCGGCAGGGCGTAGCCGTGTCCCGGGCCGTCGTCGGCGCCCGCCGTGCCGGACACCCGCAGATGGCCCTCGCCGTCCGGGGCCGTCGCCAGCGTCGGCGCGGGCGCGCCGGAGGTCAGCCGGAGCGTGGACTCGCCGAGCCGCAGCAGCGCACCGGGCTTCAGCCGGACCGGGCGCTCGCGGACCTCCTCGCCGTCGAGCAGGGTGCCGTTGGTGGAGCCGAGGTCCGCCACCGCGACCAGGCCGTCGGCGGAGACCGTCACCGCGCAGTGCAGCCGGGACACATCGGGGTCGTCCAGCGGCACGTCCGCGTCGGCGGAGCGGCCGATCCGGACGCGGCCGCCGTGCAGCAGGTGGACCCCGCCCGCGTCCGGCCCCGCGACCACGTGCAGCCGGGCCGGGACGGCGTCGTCCACCGCCTCGTCCTCGCCCGGGACCTGGAGCGAGAGCACCGCCCCGTCCACCAGCGGCGGCTCGCCCAGGGCGCACCGCTGCGCGTCGAGCCGCTCGCGCCCGGCGAAGAGCACCACCGCGCCGCTGCCGAGCGAGCCGTCGGGCCCCAGGACGGCCGCGGCCAGGTTGGACGCCACGGTGGCGAGCGCCGTCCCGGGCGGGGCGGTGACCAGCACGTCGCACGCGCGCGCCGGGGTCTGGCCGCTGCGCGGCGCGAGGACGGTCAGCCGGATCTGCATCGCCGTCAGCGGTCCCTTCTGCGCGGTGCGCCGGGCAGGGGAAACGCCCTGTGATTCCCCCCACCCGACACGGACGCGTCGTCCGGTACAGGTTCGTCACGTGCCACGGGGCTCCCGACCCCGCGGTTCCGTGCTGGAGGCATCCTCGCACCTGCCGCCGACAACACGCCCGGGGGCCACCGCCAAGTGATCTTGAAACGTCGGCTGTGCGCCCATAAGTGCCTGCTTGGAACGCCGGGCCCGCGGACGGAACCGTTCCGCGGGAGCGCCGGGAACGTCGTATCGCACAGGTGTGCGGCAACCATCCGCCCGATGTGCGCGTCTTGTTCCGCGAGCCGGTCGCCGCCTCCCCGGGACGGGAGCGGCCGGGAGCCGTCGGACGACCCGGCGGAGCCGCCCGACCCCGCCGGTCACCCCACTAGAGTGGGCCGGAACGCCCGGGCGGAACCGGGGGGACCGTAAGCACCACGATCTGCAGGGAGCGCATGACGTGCGGCCGGTAGGCAGCAAGTACCTCCTGGAGGAGCCGCTGGGACGCGGCGCCACGGGCACCGTCTGGCGGGCCCGCCAGCGGGAGACCGCGGGCGCCGAGGCGGCCGTCGCCGGCGAGCCCGGCGAGACCGTGGCGATCAAGGTCCTGAAGGAAGAGCTGGCCAACGACGCCGACATCGTGATGCGGTTCCTGCGCGAGCGCTCGGTACTGCTCCGGCTCACCCACGAGAACATCGTGCGCACCCGCGACCTGGTCGTCGAGGGCGACCTCCTCGCTCTGGTCATGGACCTGATCGACGGCCCGGACCTGCACCGCTACCTCCGCGAGAACGGCCCGCTCACCCCGGTCGCCGCCGCGCTGCTCACCGCGCAGATCGCGGACGCGCTCGCCGCGAGCCACGCCGACGGCGTCGTCCACCGCGACCTCAAGCCCGCCAACGTCCTGCTGGACGAGCGCGACGGCCGGATGCGCCCGATGCTCACCGACTTCGGCATCGCCCGCCTGGCCGACTCCCCGGGGCTCACCCGGACCCATGAGTTCGTCGGCACGCCCGCCTATGTGGCGCCCGAGTCCGCCGAGGGCCGCCCGCAGACCTCCGCCGTCGACATCTACGGCGCGGGCATCCTGCTGTACGAGCTGGTCACCGGCCGTCCGCCGTTCGCCGGCGGCACCGCGCTCGAAGTGCTCCACCGGCACCTCAGCGAGGAGCCCCGCCGCCCCAGCACCGTCCCGGCCCCGCTGTGGACGGTGATAGAGCGCTGCCTGAGCAAGGACCCCGACCGGCGGCCCAGCGCCGAGAACCTGGCCCGCGGCCTGCGCGTCGTCGCGGAGGGCATCGGCGTGCACGCCAACTCCGCCCAGATCGCCGCGGCCGACGGCGTGGGCGCCCTGCTCGCCCCCGACCCGGCGCCCGCGGCCGTACCGGCGACCCCCGGCGCCGCGGACCCGACGCAGGTGCTGCCGAGCAACGCGGGCGCGTACGACCCCGGCGCCGCCACCAGCGTCCTGCCGCACACCCCCGGCCAGGGCCCGGCCGGGCACGCCGACCCGACCTCGGTCCTGCCGCCCGTGCCGCCGCGTCCGGACGGCCCCCCGCAGCCCGACGGGCCGCACCCCTGGCAGTCCCAACTCCAGGCGGCCCGCGACCGCAACGACCAGACCCAGGTCCAGTACCTCGACCCGAGCGAGGACCCGCTGCGCCGCCGACCCCAGCGCGCCCAGCCCCAGCAGCAGCCGCAGCAGCCCCGGCGTCAGCCGCCGCCGCAGCATCAGCAGTACCAGCAGCCGCAGCAACAGCAGTACCCCCAGCGCCAACAGCAGTACCAGCAGCCCCAGCGGCAGCAGTACGCGCCCCCGCAGCAGCCGGCCGCGCCCCAGCCCCCGGCCCCGCGGCAGCCCCGCGAGCCGAGGCAGCGCAGTGCCAACCCGATGCGGATTCCCGGCCTCGGCTGCCTCAAGGGCTGCCTGTTCACCGTGGTGCTGCTGTTCGTCGCGGGCTGGCTGATCTGGGAACTGACCCCGTTGCAGGACTGGATCGGCCAGGGCAAGAGCTACTGGCAGGCGATCAGCGACACGGTCTCCGACATCAGCGACTGGGTGTCGAAGCTGGGCGGCGGCAGCGACAGCGGCAGCGCGGGCAACACCGGCCCCTGAACGGCCGCACCACCATCAACCGCACCACCATCGACTCGGTAGCTATATCGACTTCCGCGGGCCAGTTTCCACCGCATATCGCCCGCGGAAGTGAAGGTTGGCACCATCCCGGGCACTCAACCCCCCGGCCGACGCGTAACTTTGTCGACCGGGGGTCATGAGCGACGGTCCATCGCCAGCCGCTGAGGGAGCAGTCTTGGCACGGAATATCGGCAGCCGGTACACCGCACACCAGATCCTGGGGCGCGGCAGCGCCGGCACGGTCTGGCTCGGCGAGGGGCCCGAGGGCCCGGTGGCCATCAAACTGCTCCGCGAGGACCTCGCGTCCGACCAGGAACTCGTCGGACGCTTCGTCCAGGAGCGCACCGCCCTGCTCGGACTCGACCATCCGCACGTCGTCGCCGTCCGCGACCTCGTGGTGGACGGCAACGACCTGGCCCTCGTCATGGACCTGGTGCGCGGCACCGACCTGCGCACCCGCCTCGACCGGGAACGCCGCCTCGCGCCCGAGGCCGCCGTGGCGATCATCGCGGACGTCGCCGACGGCCTCGCCGCCGCGCACGCCGCCGGGGTGGTCCACCGCGACGTCAAGCCGGAGAACATCCTGCTCGACATGGAGGGCCCGCTCGGACCCGGCGGCTCGCACCCGGCGCTGCTCACCGACTTCGGCGTGGCCAAGCTGATCGACACCCCGCGCCGCACCAAGGCCACCAAGATCATCGGCACTCCGGACTACCTGGCGCCCGAGATAGTCGAGGGGCTGCCGCCACGCGCCGCCGTGGACATCTACGCCCTCGCCACCGTCCTGTACGAGATCCTCGCCGGCTTCACGCCCTTCGGCGGCGGCCACCCCGGCGCCGTCCTGCGCCGCCACGTCACGGAGACGGTCGTACCGCTCCCCGGCATCCCCGACGAGCTCTGGCAGCTGCTGGTCCAGTGCCTGGCCAAGGCCCCCGCCTCCCGGCTGCGCGCCTCCGAACTCGCGGCCCGGCTGCGCGAGCAGCTCCCGCACCTGGCAGGCATCCCCCCGCTCGACGTGGACGAGCCGGACGCCGAGCCGGAGCCCCGGGCCTACGACGAGCAGCAGTACACCCCCGCCGCCCCCGAGGAGCCCCGCCGCCGGGGCGCGGTCCCGCTGGTCCCCGGTTCGTCCGCCGACTCCAACCGCGACACCCACACCAGCATGCGCGTCCCGGCCCCCGACGAACTCTCCGGCGGGCCCCGGGGCACGGCCAGGGCCCCCCGCTCCCCGGGCACGCCCCGCCCCGGCTCGGCCCGCAACAAGTCCGCCGCCGTCCGCAAGCGCCGCCTCGCGCTGGGCGCCGCCGCCGTGGTGCTGCTGGTGGCGCTGGGCGTGGGCGGCCGGCTGGTGCTGGGCGGCGACGACGCGGACGAACCCGCCCGCGAGACGGGCACCTCGGCGCCGGGAACGCCCTGACCCCGGGGGCCGCGAGGCCGTCCGCGGGGCGCGGCCACCCCGCGCGACCCCGTCGTCGTACGGCCCGCGAGGCCGCCGCGCCCATGATCGCCGGGGCGTGATCGGGCGGCCCGAGGAACGTCCGTGCCGACAGCCGTTACGCTGGACCCGTGGCAGTCGTCGATATTTCCGAAGAGCTGAAGTCCCTCTCCTCGACCATGGGGTCGATCGAGGCCGTCCTGGACCTGGATGCGCTGAGGGCGGACATCGCCGCGCTCGAGGAGCAGGCGGCCGCGCCTTCCCTCTGGGACGACCCCGAGGCGGCGCAGAAGATCACCAGCAAGCTTTCCCACCTCCAGGCCGAGGTCCGCAAGACCGAGGCCCTCCGCGGCCGGATCGACGATCTCGAAGTCCTCTTCGAGCTCGCCCAGGACGAGGGCGACGCCGACGCCCTGGCCGAGGCGGAGTCGGAGCTGGAGTCCGTCAGGAAGGCGCTGGACGAGATGGAGGTCCGTACCCTCCTGTCCGGCGAGTACGACTCCCGCGAGGCCCTGGTCAACATCCGGGCCGAGGCCGGCGGCGTGGACGCGGCCGACTTCGCCGAGAAGCTCCAGCGCATGTACATCCGCTGGGCCGAGCGGCACGGCTACAAGACCGAGGTCTACGAGACGTCGTACGCGGAGGAGGCCGGCATCAAGTCGACCACCTTCGCCGTCCAGGTCCCGTACGCCTACGGCACGCTCTCCGTCGAGCAGGGCACCCACCGGCTCGTCCGGATCTCGCCCTTCGACAACCAGGGCCGCCGCCAGACGTCCTTCGCGGGCGTCGAGGTGCTGCCGGTGGTCGAGCAGACCGACCACATCGAGATCGACGAGTCCGAGCTGCGCGTGGACGTGTACCGCTCCTCGGGCCCCGGCGGCCAGGGCGTCAACACCACGGACTCCGCGGTCCGCCTGACCCACCTGCCGACCGGCATCGTCGTCTCCTGCCAGAACGAGCGCTCGCAGATCCAGAACAAGGCGTCCGCGATGAACGTCCTCCAGGCGAAGCTCCTTGAGCGCCGCCGCCAGGAGGAGCAGGCCAAGATGGACGCCCTCAAGGGCGACGGCGGCAACTCCTGGGGCAACCAGATGCGCTCGTACGTCCTGCACCCGTACCAGATGGTCAAGGACCTGCGTACGGAGTTCGAGATGGGCAACCCGGAAGCGGTCTTCAACGGCGAGATCGACGGCTTCCTGGAGGCCGGCATCCGCTGGCGCAAGCAGCGGGAGAAGTAGGCGGCGACACGCGTGCACGGCGGTGCCGGAGACCCCGAGGGTCTCCGGCACCGCCGTTTTTCGTCAGGGGTGGTCAGGACTCCGCCCCCGAAGGGGAGTTGGGACTCCTGGTTGCGTGGATGCCGTGGCGAGTGCGTCACAGTCGTGATTCCGAATGAAGGCCAACTGCGAGCAAAACAGTGCATATTGCACGGAACGGCCTTGACGTAGTCCTTAACTCTGGACAGGGTGCTAGGGCAGCATGCGTATGTCTGGGACGGGTGTGAACGGGGGCGGGCGGCATGACCACGGCTCTGTGTGGCGCCGCTCGGAGCGAACCCCGGAGAGCCGGGGCCCGCATATGGCTGCTCCACTGACGAGAACAGCTACTGGGGGTAGCAGCACATGACGAAGAAGACGCGAGTACGCGTCGCGCGGATCGCCGCGGGCGCGGTCATCGCCGCGGGCGCCTCGCTCACTGCCGCCGGTGCGGCTTCGGCGGTCGGCATCGGTGTCGACCTGGGCGTCGTGTCCACGAAGGCCGCGGTCGACGAGGGCGGTCTGGGGATCGACGCCGACATCAAGAACCCGCAGGGCGGATCCGGCGACGGCGGCCCGGGTGCCGTCGACGAGGGTCAGACCGGCACCGAGGGCACGTCGGGCGACTCGGGTACGTCGGGCGACTCGGGTACCGAGGGCACCTCCGGTGACTCGGGTACGTCGGGTGACTCCGGTGACTCGGGCACCTCCGGTGACTCGGGTACGTCCGGCGACTCGGGCACCGAGGGCACCTCCGGTGACTCGGGTACGTCGGGTGACTCCGGTGACTCGGGCACCTCCGGTGACTCCGGTACGTCCGGCGACTCCGGCACCGAGGGCACCTCCGGCAACGGTGGCAACAACGGCACCTCCGGCAACGGCGGCAGCAACGGGACCTCCGGCAACGGCGGAAACAGCGGTTCGTCCGGCAACGGCGGAAACAGCACCTCCGGCACGTCCGGCAACGGTGGCACCACCGGCAACGGCGGTACCACGGGTAACGGTGGCACCACCGGCACGGGCGGCACCACCGGCAACGGCGGCGCCACTGGCTCCACCACCGGCGGCGACACCTGCACCGTCGACCTCGACGGCGCCAAGTGCGCGGACAACACCACCCCCGACTCCGCCGGCAACCAGCCGGTCGAGCAGGGCAAGGGCAAGGACGAGCTCGCCGAGACCGGTGCCGCCGAGACCACGTTCCTGCTGGTCGGCGCCGCGACGATGATCGCCGGGGGCATCGGCTTCCGGATCCTCCCGCGCCTGATGAACGGCCGCACGGTCGCCTGAGGTCTTTCATCCGGATCGGGCCGATCAGGCATCCGGGCACGCGAGCCCGGCATGATCCGAACGAGAGGCCCTGAGGGCCACCGGCGGTGACGCCACGCACAGAGGGGCCCGGGATACCGATCGGTATCCCGGGCCCCTCCGCGTACACGTACCGGCGCCGGTCGGCCGGCAGGCGGAGCGTGCGGCTAGCCGCCCTGGTGCGCCAGCAGCGCCAGCGCGCCCAGCAGCACCACCAGCAGGGCCACGAGCATCACCGGGTTCAGCCCGGAGAACATTCCCTGCCCCTGCTCCTGCTGCAGCCGCGCACGGCTCGCCCGGCACACGGGGCAGCGGCCCTCGTTGACGGGCGCCGCGCAGTTCGCGCACACCAGTCGGTCATAGGTCATGCGCTTTCCTCCTCCCGCGCGGCGGAGCCGCATACGCTTTCTCTCCGCACAACGCTCATGGAAACGCAACCGTTCCCCCTACCACTGTGCCAGCTCGCGCGGTTTTCGGCGCGGCCCGCCGGAGATCGCCCGTTCCGCGGCACTTGGGACCCGCGTCCGGCCGGTACCGTTCCGCCATAAATCGCCCATCCTCGGACGCGCGCCTGCACGGCTCAGTCCGGTTCGCGTATGGTCACGCACACCTACTCCCGGCCGACCGTGGTGCATCCGTGATCCGATTCGACAACGTCTCCAAGACCTACCCGAAGCAGAGCCGCCCCGCTCTACGGGATGTGTCCCTCGATATCGAGAAGGGCGAGTTCGTCTTCCTGGTGGGCTCGTCCGGCTCCGGCAAGTCCACCTTCATGCGGCTCATCCTCCGTGAGGAACGGGCCAGTCAGGGCGCGGTCCACGTCCTGGGCAAGGACCTCGCGCGCCTGTCCAACTGGAAGGTGCCGCACATGCGCCGCCAGCTGGGCACGGTGTTCCAGGACTTCAGACTCCTCCCCAACAAGACCGTCGCGGAGAACGTGGCGTTCGCGCAGGAGGTCATCGGCAAGCCGCGCGGCGAGATCCGCAAGGCGGTGCCCCAGGTCCTCGACCTGGTCGGCCTCGGCGGCAAGGAGGACCGGATGCCCGGCGAGCTCTCCGGTGGTGAGCAGCAGCGCGTGGCGATCGCGCGGGCCTTCGTGAACCGCCCCATGCTGCTGATCGCGGACGAGCCGACCGGCAACCTGGACCCGCAGACCTCCGTCGGCATCATGAAGCTGCTGGACCGGATCAACCGGACCGGCACCACCGTGATCATGGCGACCCACGACCAGAACATCGTCGACCAGATGCGCAAGCGCGTCATCGAGCTGGAGCAGGGCCGTCTCGTACGCGACCAGGCGCGCGGCGTCTACGGCTACCAGCACTGAGCACCGAGCACTGAAAGGACGCCATGCGCGCCCAGTTCGTCCTGTCGGAGATCGGCGTCGGCCTCCGTCGCAACCTCACGATGACCTTCGCCGTCGTCGTCTCCGTCGCCCTCTCGCTCGCCCTGTTCGGCGGCGCGCTGCTCATGCGCGAGCAGGTCAGCACGATGAAGGACTACTGGTACGACAAGGTCAACGTCTCGATCTTCCTCTGCAGCAAGAGCGATGTGACCTCGACGCCCAAGTGCGCCAAGGGCGCTGTCACCGCGCAGCAGAAGAAGTCGATCGAGGACGACCTCCACAAGATGGACGCCGTCGACACGGTCACCTACGAGTCGGCCGACCAGGCGTACAAGCACTACCAGGACCAGTTCGGCGACTCGCCCATGGCGAGCAACATCACGCCGGACCAGATGCAGGAGTCGTTCCGGGTCAAGCTCCACGACCCGAAGAAGTACAAGGTCGTCGCCACGGCCTTCGCCGGCCGGGACGGAGTGCAGTCCGTCCAGGACCAGAGAAGCATCCTGGACAACCTCTTCCAGCTGATGAACGGCATGAACGTGGCCGCCCTGTTCGTGATGGCGCTGATGCTGATCATCGCGTTGATGCTGATCGTGAACACCGTCCGGGTGTCCGCGTTCAGCCGACGGCGCGAGACGGGCATCATGCGGCTCGTCGGGGCCTCCGGCTTCTACATCCAGATGCCGTTCATCATGGAGGCCGCGTTCGCCGGTCTCATCGGCGGTGTGCTGGCCTGCGTGATGCTGCTGGCCGGCCGGTACTTCCTGATCGACGGCGGCCTGGAACTCCAGAGCAAGCTGAACCTGATCGAATTCATCGGCTGGGACGCGGTCCTCACCAAGCTGCCCCTGGTCCTGGCAATCGGCCTGCTGATGCCCGCCGTTGCCGCGCTCTTCGCGCTCCGCAAGTACCTCAAGGTGTGACATGCGCCCCCTGGGGCGCGCGGCCAACCGGCCGTGCGCCCAGGGGGCGTTGTCCTAGACTCGGCGCCATGTCGGGCCCCACGCAGTGTCGCGGGCCCCGCGGCGTGCGCCGCGGGGCTGCCCTGACCTTGGTTTTCGCGGGTGTGCTGGCCACCGCGGCGGCCACCGGATCGCTGCCCCGCTGCCACCCGAAGTCCGAGTCCCTGGCGACCCGCTCCGTGGCCTCCACCGTCGACCGCGACGAGGTGGCCGCCGCGGCGGCCCGCGCCGTGGCCGACGGCAAGTCCGGCAAGAAGGCGGCCGAGGAGGTCGTCAGCCGCAGCGGTGACCGCTGGGGCGCGGTGTACGACGAACGGCAGTACGAGGAGTTCGAGCAGGCCCTGGACGGCTCGTACACCGGGGTCGGGATCGCCGCGAAGCGCTCCGCGGACGGGCAGGTCGAGGTGGCCCGCGTGCAGCCGGGCGGCCCCGCCGACCGGGCCGGCATCGAGCCGGGCGACCGGATCCGCACGGTCGACGGCCACCGGGTCGATGGCCGCCCCGTCGCCGAGGTCGTCGCCCTGCTGCGCGGCGACCGTACGGAGGCCGCCGCGGGCACCGCCGTCGTGCTGGGGATCGGGCGCGGCTCCGGTGTGCGCACCGAGACGCTGCGCCGGGCCAGGCTCACCACCGAGGCCGTGACCGTGCGGCGGATCGGCGCGGACCGTGCCGACCCCTCCACCGCGGTACTGATCGAGGTCGACTCGTTCACCAAGGGCTCGGGCGCCAAGGTCCGGGACGCGGTCCGGGACGCGCCGTCGGACGCCGGGGTCCTCCTGGACCTGCGCGGCAACTCCGGCGGACTGGTCACCGAGGCCGTCACCGCCGCCTCCGCCTTCCTGGACGGCGGCCTGGTCGCCACGTACGACGTGCACGGCGAGCAGCGCGCCCTCTACGCGCAGCCGGGCGGCGACACCGGCCGCCCTCTCGTGGTCCTGGTCGACGGCGGCACCATGAGCGCCGCCGAGCTGCTCACCGGCGCGCTCCAGGACCGGGGCCGCGCCGTCACGGTCGGCTCGCGGACCTTCGGCAAGGGCTCGGTCCAGATGCCCAGCAAGCTCCCGGGCGGCGCGGTGGCCGAGCTGACCGTCGGCCACTACCGCACCCCGGCGGGCCGGGGTGTCGACGGGCGGGGCATCACCCCGGACCTCGCGGTCGGCTCGCGGGCCGAGCAGCGGGCCGAGACGGTATTGAGTGGCCTCGGGGGTGGGTCGTAGTGCGAAAATGGCCGCACTATGGCTAAGGAAAAGGACACAGGGCGCAAGCTCATCGCGCAGAACAAGAAGGCGCGGCACGATTACCACATCCTCGACACCTACGAGTGCGGCCTCGTGCTCATGGGCACCGAGGTCAAGTCGCTGCGGCTGGGCCGGGCCTCCCTGGTGGACGGCTTCGTCCAGATCGACGGCGGCGAGGCCTGGCTGCACAACATCCACGTGCCCGAGTACGTGCAGGGGACCTGGACCAACCACTCGGCCAAGCGGAAGCGCAAGCTGCTGATGCACCGGGCCGAGATCGACAAGCTGGAGTCGAAGTCCGGCGAGACGGGCCACACGATCGTGCCGCTCGCGCTGTACTTCAAGGACGGCCGGGTCAAGGTCGAGATCGCGCTCGCCAAGGGCAAGAAGGAGTACGACAAGCGCCAGACCCTGCGCGAGAAGCAGGACCTGCGGGAGACCAACCGGGCGATCTCGGCGGCGCGCAGGCGCCAGCGGAGCGCGTAGGACCGTGCCCGGCCCCGGTGCGGCCGGGCGTCGGCGGTGCCGACGGGAATAGGCTGGCATCGTCGCGCGTTGGTCACGTACGATGGCACTGCACCTCACAGCGGGTGCGCGTATTGAAAAAACAACATGGGGATGATCGGTTTCGACAGCGGATGTCGAAGCAGGGGAAGCGTGTCGAGGAAGCGGCAATGATCTCGTAAACCATATGTCGCAACCAATAATCGCCAACACCAAGCGCGATTCCTTCGCCCTCGCTGCCTAAGTAGCGACTTGCGAAGTGTCAGCCCGGGGGTGATCCCGACCCGGATCCTGGCATCATCAAGGGATCTAAACTTCTAGACCCGGTCACGGGGCCTGGAAGGAAATCAAACAGTGACTGAGCCCGTCGGAGACTTGTTCGCGTGATCTCCGGGGCCGAGAAAATCGCAGCGAACTGCACACGGAGAAGCCCTGATTCTGCACCGTTGGACGCGGGTTCGATTCCCGCCATCTCCACAATTCCCATGTGAAAGAGGACCCCGTCGCCCACCGGCGACGGGGTCCTCTTTCGTGTGCCGGTCACTGACTGCGCCGTACCCGGACCCCGGCCGTCGCGACGGTCAGTGCCAGGGCCGCGGCGCAGATCGGGAGGGCGTAGCCCTGGATGCCGCCGATGTGCTCCACCATCCAGCCGCCGGTCGCCGAGCCCGCCGCGATGCCGCCCAGCAGAGCGGTGACGGCCAGGGTCATGCCCTCGTTCAACTGGCTCGCCGGGGTGAGGCGTTGCACCAGGGTCATCCCGGTGACCATGGTCGGGGCGGTCGCCGCGCCGGCCAGGAGGAGGGCGCCGGCGAGGGCGAGGAGGGAGGGGGTCGAGGCGGCGGCGAGCAGGGGCAGGGACATCAGGGCCGTCATCCCGGCCAGGCAGAGCAGCAGCCGGCGTCGGATGTCGGTGGCCGGGCGCAGCGAGCCGTACAGCAGCCCCGCCACGCACGAGCCCGCCGCCTGGAGCGCCAGGATCGCGCCCCCGGCATGGGCGATCGTGACGACCTCCATCGAGCCGAAGACCGCGCCCGTGGCGAGGAAGGCGGTGAGCAGCGCAGGCATGCCGGGGGTGCGGAGCGGGGAGCCCGTGTGGGTGCGGGGCGCCACCGGCGGTTCGGTGGAGCGCTGGGCGGCGAAGATCAGTACGCCGGTCATCAGCAGGGTCGCCGCGACGAGCGTTCCGGCCTCCGGGAAGAGCACCGAGCACAGCAGTGCGGCGAGGGCCGGGCCGAGCATGAAGCAGAGCTCGTCCGCGGCCTGTTCGAAGGAGTTCGCGGTGTGCAGGGCGGCCGGGTCGCCCCGGTGCAGATGGGCCCAGCGGGCCCGGGACATCCCGCCGGTGTTGGGGGTGGTGGCGGTCGCGGCGTAGGCGGCGAAGAGGGTCCAGGCCGGGGCGTCGTAGTGCACGCAGAGCAGCAGGGCCAGTGAGCCGAGCACGGCGATCGCGGTGGCGGGCACCGCGATCCTGGCCTGCCCGTACCGGTCGACGAGCCGGGCCGTCCAGGGGGCGACCACCGCCGTCGCGGCCAGGCCGGTCGCGGTGACCGCCCCGGCCAGGGCGTACGAGCCGCGCGTCCCGGCGATCATGATGACCGCGCTGACGCTGAACATCCCGCTGGGCAGCCGGGCGATGAGATTGCCCGCGGTGAAGGCGCGGGCGCCCGGGGTGGCGAGCAGCCTGCGGTACGGGTTGGCGGACGCCCGCCGGGCGGGGGCGGTGCGCGGGGCGATGACCAGCAGGTCACCGGAGACGGTGAGCAGAGGGGTGGTGGCGGGCTTTCTCTCGTACGGCATGGATCAAGCCTCGGGGCGTGCGGGCCACGGGGTCCAACACCTTCTTGGCGCCGATTGACGCATCCCGGTTGTGAATGATTGACGCATCCGTGTTGTAAATTCTGGTGTGGCCTCCTCCGCCGCCGATCCTGGCACCCCGACGCGTACCGTCCGCACCCACACCGACCCCCGGCTGCTCCACGCCTTCGTCGCGGTGGCCGAGGAACTTCACTTCACCCGCGCCGCCGCCCGCCTCTACCTCGCCCAGCAGGCGCTGAGCCGCGACATCCGCAGGCTGGAGCGCGAGCTGGGGGCCGAGCTCTTCGTACGCACCACCCGGCAGGTCGCCCTCACCGCCGACGGCGAGAGGCTCCTGCCGTACGCGCGACGGGTGCTGGACGCGCACGCCGAGCTGGTCACGGCCTTTGAGGACCCCGCGGCCCGGCCGCTCTTCGTCGACCTCAACACCGACGGCATGACGGCCGCCCGGGTGCTCGCCCGCGCCCGGGAACTGGCCCCGGCCTGCGAGCTCATGGCGCGCTTCGAGAGCGGTCTGTCCTGGGCCGCCGACGAGATCCTCGCCGGGCGGCTCGACGTCTCCTTCGGCCGCGCCGCCGGACTCGACCCCGCGGTGCGGGCACGGCTGGGCATGCGGGCGGTGCGGTACGAGCCGATGGCCGTGCTGCTCCCCGACGACCACCCGCTCGCCGCGCGCGAGACGGTCGCGCTCGGCGATCTGGCCGGTGAGACCGTCTACGCGGGCGCCGGGAATCCACGTACCGCGGAATGGACGGACTTCGCCCGGCTGCTCTTCGCGGAGTGGCGCATCGAGCTCGCGCCACCCGTGCCGCTCGCGGTCGGCGTGGCCGAATTCCAGCGGGTCATGGCCAAGTCCCGGAACCCGGTGCTGGCCGTCGTCGACTTCCCGCCGATGCCGGGCACCGTGGTGCGTCCGCTGGTCCGGCCCGTGCCGCTCTCGCCGCTGCTGCTGGTCTGGCGCAAGGGGCTGCGCCACCCCGGTCTCGACGCCCTGTGCGAGGCCGTGGCCCGGCTGGGCTCCGAGGAGGGCTGGCTGGTGCGTCCCGAGGGCAGCTGGCTTCCCGCCCCCGACGCGTCGCTGATGCTGGAGACCGGCTGAGTCGTGCCGTGCCGGATCGCCGCGCACGGGGGCGGCCCGCTCCATCCGTACGTAGGGGTGTGCGCCAGGCGTCTGTCGAAGGAAGGAGGAGCGTGTCGAGGCGTGCGCCGGGCGGGTGCCGATGGCGGTATACCTTTGCGCGCCCTTCTCGTGCTCGTGCCCGTGCCCGTGCCCGTGTGCGTGTCCGTACCTGTGCCTGTGTTCGTGCCCCGGGTGCCGGTGTACGACGCTGTCGGGGGGAGAATCGTGACCGCTCGATGTCATGCGCCGTAACGGGGGGGAAATACGGGTGAACCAGCCCTGTCACGCATCCTTGGCAGGCTCGCCCTTCGGCATCATCGGGCAGCAGCGGGACGAGAGCCGGGGAACCACATGCACGAGGACGAACAGCGTCGGCGCGGGCCCCTCGCGGGCTTCACCGTGGGGGTGACCGCCGCACGGCGCGCGGAGGAATTCGGCGCGCTGCTGGAACGGCGGGGCGCCACGGTCCTGCACGCGCCCGCCCTGCGGACCGTGCCGCTCGCCGACGACGGCGAACTCCTCGCCGTCACCCGCGGAATCGTCGAGACCGCGCCCGACGTGGTCATCGCCACCACCGCGGTCGGCTTCCGCGGCTGGACCGAGGCCGCCGTGGGCTGGGGCCTCGGTGACCGGTTGCTGGACGCCCTGCGCGGCGCCGAACTGCTGGCCCGCGGCCCCAAGGTCAAGGGCGCCGTCCGGGCCGCCGGGCTGACCGAGACGTGGTCGCCCGCCTCCGAATCCCTGGCCGAGGTGGGGGACCGGCTTCTGGCCGAGGGGGTGGCGGGCCGCCGGATCGCCCTCCAGTTGCACGGCGAACCGCTCCCCGGCTTCATCGAGTCGCTGCGCGACGCGGGCGCCGAGGTCCTCCCCGTACCCGTCTACCGCTGGACGGACCCCGAGGACATCGCCCCGCTCGACCGGCTGCTCGACACCACCCTCGCCCGGGGGCTGGACGCGCTCACCTTCACCAGCGCCCCGGCCGCCGTCTCGCTGCTCGGCCGGGCCGAGAAGCGCGGGCTGCTCCCGGAGCTGCTGGGTGCGCTGCGCGAGGACGTCCTGGTGGCCTGCGTCGGACCGGTCACCGCCGCGCCGCTGTGCGCCCACGGCATCGGTACGGTCCAGCCGGAACGCTTCCGGATCGCCCCGCTCGTCCAGCTCCTGTGCCAGGAACTCCCCGCCAGGGCCCCCGCGTTGCCGGTCGCCGGACACCGGGTCGAGATCCGGGGGCACGCCGTGATCGTGGACGGTGAGCCGCGCCCGGTGGCGCCCGCCGGAATGGCGCTGCTGCGCGTCCTGGCGCGGCGGCCGGGCTGGGTGGTGGGCCGGGCCGACCTGTTGCGGGCGCTGCCCGGCGGCGGCACGGACGAGCACGCGGTGGAGTCGGCGGTCGCGCGGCTCCGCGCGGCGCTGGGGGCGCCCCGGCTCATCCAGACGGTCGTCAAACGCGGCTACCGGCTGGCGCTGGATCCGGCGGAGGACGGCGAGGGCGGCCAGGGCGGCGAGGGCGGCTGAGGTCGTCGGCGGTTCCGTCACCTCGCTCCGTACATCGCTTCCGTCACACCTCGTTCCGTCACACCCCGCTTCCGTCACCCCGCCTCCGTTACCCCGCTTCCGTCACCCCGCCTCCGTTACCCCGCTTCCGTCACCTCGCCTCCGTCGCTTCGCTCTGTACTTCTCTCTGTACATCGCTCTGTCATCTGCGCGTTCCGGCGCATGATTTCGTCGTCCGGCCCGTCGTCCGGCCCGTCGTCCGGGCTCGTCGCAGGTTCCGTCCTCCCTCTCGCCGTGCGCCGTTGTCAGTGCCCCTTGGTAAAACGGAGGAGGCAGGGGAAGACCAGCGGAAGGGGGGCCCGTGGGCACCTGGGGCAGCGGGAATTTCGACAGTGACACGGCAGCGGATCATCTGTCGGGCATCACCGGGCGGCTTCTCTCGGAGATCGAGGAGGCGATGGCCGGCGACCCGGTCGGCCTGGAGCCCGACGAATACGAGGGCGTCACCGTGCCGTGCAACATCGAGCTGCTGGCCTTGATAGGGGAGCAGGGCCACGTCGGCGTGACCCTGCCGGAGCCGGCGGTGGTCGAGGGCTGGAAGAGGACCTTCATGGACGTCTGGGAGCGGACCATCGACGGTCTGGAGCCCGAGCAGGGATACAAGGAGGACAGACGCGCGGAGCTGATCCGCACCTTCGACAGGCTGGCGACCCTGGCGGAGCGGCACCACACGCCGTAGTGGGCGCGTGGGCGTGGCGCTCGCGTGCCGTGGTGAAGGGGCGCGGGCCGGGAGTGGGACAGCCATCGGGCGGGCTGCCGCGCCGGGATAGCGTGTGGGGGTGATCCACGACACCCACCGGCTCGACGCGGAGGTACGGCTCCGTCCCGCCACCCCGGCCGACGCGGCCTCCCTGGCCGACTCGCTGACCCGCAGCCGTGCGTACATGCAGCCCTGGGAGCCCGTGCGGCCCGACTCCTTCTACACCGAGCAGGGGCAGCGGGAGCGGCTGGCCGGGCTGCTCGCCGAGCGGGACGCCGGGCGGTGCATGGCCTGGGTGCTCGCCGACGAGGCGGACCGCGCGATCGGTGGGTTCAACCTGAACGGCATCGTGCTCGGGCCATTCCGCAGCGGCACGCTCGGGTACTGGACCGACGTCGACTACGCGGGCCGCGGTCTGGCCACGGCCGCAGTGCGGCGGATCTGCGAGGTGGCCAGGGACGGGCTGCGGTTGCACCGGGTCGAGGCCGGGACCGTGGTCGACAACGCCGCCTCCCAGCGGGTGCTCGCCAAGTGCGGCTTCGAGCAGTTCGGGACGGCCCCGCGCTACCTCCACATCAACGGCGAATGGCGTGACCACCGCCTGTTCCAGCGGATCCTGCACGACGGCCCGCCGACGGGCTGAGCGGTTGGGCCGAGCGGACGGACTGTCAGACCTGCCTGGGAGACTCCGGGAATGGAGATGACGGTACAGCTGACGATCGACTGCTGCGATCCGCAGAGGATGGTGGCCTTCTGGGCCGAGGCCCTGGGCTATGTGCCTGAGCCTCCGCCGTTCGGGCACACCACATGGCGTGCTTACTGGGCGGCGATGGGGGTGCCCGAGGCAGAGTTGCCGACCGGTGCGGGGGATGTTCCGGAGTCGATCATCGATCCTGCGGAACGGGGACCGAGGGTGTGGTTCCAGCAGGTTCCGGAGCCGAAGGCCGCCAAGAACCGGTGGCACTTCGACCTGAAGGTCGGCGGCGGCCGTGACGTCCCGCTGGACGTACGCGCACAGCGGGTCAGGGCCACGGTGGAACGGCTGGTCGAAGCGGGGGCCACGGTGGTGCGGATCAAGGACGAGCCGGAGGCGGGGCTCTACGCCGCCGCCATGCAGGACCCCGAGGGCAACGAATTCGACGTCGTCTGAGGGCCGTTGCGACGGGCCTTCGGGCCGGTCCTTCCGAATCGGTCCTTCGAAGTCCGCTTGCCCGAGGGTCGCTTCCCCGAGGGTCGCTTCCCCGAGGGTCGCTTCCCCGAGGGTCGGTCCTTCCGAGCCGATCCTTCGAGTGAGTTGCTCCCGGATGCGGCGGTCGGCCGCCATGGAGTCCGGCTTCCCGAGGAACGCCCAGCCGCCGAGCGCCCCGGCCCGAGCGGCGAGGGCCCCGGCACCGTACGGCGCCGCGTGCGCCGACCCGTGGGGCGGCAGGGGTTCCAGGGCGGGCCCGCGAGGGGCACTCTGGGGGAGGCCCCATCGGTGAACCGAGGCGGTGACATGCGCATGACGGTCGGCAGGAGTTCGTGCGACTGGCGGTTCGACTCCGGTCGGCCCTGCCTCGACCTGGTGGCTACGGGAATCGGGACCACCGGCGCATGCGAACTGCTCGACGGCGCCGAGCGGCTCGCGGACTGGCTGGTCGCCGCCGGGCTCGTACCGGGCGGCACCTGCCTCGACGCCGTGGACGAGAGCTGGGTGGTGCGCTTCCGGCAGCTGCGGACCGGCGTGGACCGCCTGCTGACGGCCGAACTGGGCGGCCGTGGCGCCGGGAGCGCCCTGGACCGGATCAACGCGCTCGCCGCCGAGGCGCCACCGGGGCTGCGGGCGGTACGCGGCGGGAGCGGCAAGCTGGTGCGGGTGCTGAGCGCCGACCCCGAGTGCGGGGCGCTGCTGGCGGCCGTGGCCCGGGACGTCGTGGAACTCCTCACCGACCCCGTGGCGCGGGCCGCTCTGCGCCGCTGCGAGGCGGGCGGCTGCCGCCGTGTCTATCTGGACACCTCGCGTGGACGGCGGCGGCGCTGGTGCTCCAGCGAGGTGTGCGGGAACCGCGAACGGGTGGCCAGGCACCGGCGCCGCGCGGCGGCCGTGGCAGCAGTGGCGGTACGGGACGCACCCGTTCCGGTACCGGGCTCGGCGGTGCCGTGACGCAGGGCCCGGCCGCGCGCCGTGGTGGCGGTCCTGGCGGTGTGCCGTTGAGCGGGAGTCGGCCGCCGCGCCGCCATGCAGGCTTGGCCGTCGCGCCCGCGCCGCGATGCAGAATCGGCCGCTGCGCTGCGCTGCGCTGCGCTGCGCTGCGCTGCGATGCCGACTCGGCCGCCGCGCCGTGCAGCAGGGTCTCGGCGGTGCCGTGATGCAGGACCCGGTCGTTCCGTGCGGCACGCTCCCGGCCGCGCGCGGAGCAGTACGGTCCCGGCCGCGCCGTGAACCAGATCCCGCCGTGCTGTGAAGCAGGGCCCGGCCGCGCGCCGCCATGCAGGCCCGGCCGCGCGGCGTGCGACAAGATCCCGCCGTGCCGTGAGCGGAGGGTGGTGAGGGAGGCGTCGGACGTTCCGGAGAGCGCGGGCTCGGCGGCGATGGAGGGCCGGCCGGGGCCGATGTCGGACCGAGATCGCCGGAGGATCATTTCGATATGCGCGGCAGGTGCGCGGCGGGTCCCCCTTCGCATAAGGTTGACGGCTGCCCAATGCACGTCAGAAGGGGGCCTCGGTGGCCGCGCAGGATGCCGCTGTCGATTCGTTGCGGGACCGGGAAATCGGTGTCGAGCAGGAACATCTCGACCGTGTGTACCACCGCCTTGAGGAGAAGATCCACGAGGCGGAATTTCTCATGAATGACGCCGTCAAGCGCGGCCAGGTCGGCACCCCGGGAGCGCTCGCCGAGCGCGACGCCCAGGTGTTCCGGGCCGGAATCCACCTCAACCGGCTGAACAGCGAGTTCGAGGACTTCCTCTTCGGGAGGATCGACCTGTTGCTCGGCAAGGACGGCGAACGCGGCCCGGACGGCGCATTCACCTCCGTCGAGGCGGCCGAGGACGCCGTGCGCGACGACAACTCGGCCGATATCGCGGAGACGCTGCACATCGGCCGGATCGGCGTCCTCGACTCCGACTACGCACCGCTGGTCATCGACTGGCGCGCACCGGCCGCCGCACCGTTCTACCGCTCGACGCCGAAGGACCCCGGCCGGGTCGTACGCCGCCGGGTCATCCGCTCCAAGGGCCGCAGGGTCCTCGGCGTGGAGGACGACCTGATGCGCCCCGAGCTGACCGCGTACCTGGACGGCGACAAGCTGCCCGTCATCGGCGACGGCGCCCTGATGGCGGCGCTCGGTCAGGCCCGCAGCCACACCATGCGGGACATCGTCTCCTCCATCCAGGCCGAACAGGACCTGGTGATCCGGGCCCCCGCCGCCTCGGTCACCGAGGTCTCCGGCGGTCCCGGCACCGGCAAGACGGCCGTCGCCCTGCACCGTGCCGCGTACCTCCTCTACCAGGACCGGCGGCGTTACGCGGGCGGCATCCTCGTCGTCTCGCCGACCCCGCTCCTGGTCGCGTACACCGAAGGCGTACTGCCCTCGCTGGGCGAGGAGGGGCAGGTCGCGATCCGTGCGGTCGGCTCGCTCTCCGACGAGGCGGCGGGCGTCGAGGGCGCCACCACCTACGACGAGCCCGCCGTCGCCCGGATCAAGGGCTCGTCGCGGATGCTCCAGGTGCTGCGCAAGGCCTCTCGCGGCGCGCTGGAACAGCCCGGCACCTCCCGCAGGCCGACGGACCGGAGCGGTCAGCTGTCCTTCGGCGAGGCGGCGGACGGATCGGATGGATCGGACGGATCAGGCGGATCGGGCGGATCGGCTGGGGCGGACGGGGCCCACGGCGCCGCCGGATCGGCGGGAGCGGCCGGGAGTCCGGCCACCCCGACCCGTCTGCGGGTCGTCGCGTTCGGCGCCCGCGTCGAGCTGAACGCCGACGAACTGCACCGCATCCGGCAATCCGTCCTCGGCGGCACCGCCCCGGTCAACCTGCTGCGCCCGCGCGCCCGCAGGATGCTCCTGGACGCCCTGTGGAACAAGTCATCGGGCCGGGGCCGCTACACCGACCCCGAGCTCGCCGCCGAGCTGCGCTCCTCCTTCGACGAGGACGTCTCCACCGAGACGGACTTCCTCGACTTCCTGAATGCCTGGTGGCCCGAACTCACCCCGCGCGGGGTGCTCGCCGCGATGGCCGACGAGAAGCGGCTGGGCCGCTGGGCGCGCCGGGTCCTCAACCAGGGCGAGGTACGCCGTTTCGCGCGCTCCCTGAAGCGGCTCGACCGCGAGGGGAACGGACCGCTCTCCGTGCACGACGTGGCCATCCTCGACGAGCTCCAGACGCTGCTCGGCACCCCGCACCGGCCGAAGAAGAAGCGTGAGCTCGACCCGCTGGACCAGCTCTCCGGCCTGGAGGAGCTGATGCCGCAGCGCGAGGAGACCCAGCGCGAACGTGCCGAGCGGCTGGCGGCGGAGCGTACCGAGTACGCGCACGTCATCGTCGACGAGGCGCAGGACCTCACGCCCATGCAGTGGCGGATGGTCGGCCGCCGCGGCAGACACGCCACCTGGACGATCGTCGGGGACCCGGCGCAGTCCTCCTGGTCCGATCCGGACGAGGCCGCCCGCGCGCGCGACGAGGCCCTCGGCAACCGGCCGCGCCGCCGCTTCACCCTCACGGTCAACTACCGCAACCCGGCGGAGATCGCCGAGCTGGCCTCGAAGGTCCTGGCGCTGGCGATGCCCGGGATGGAGTCGCCCGCCGCGGTCCGCTCGACGGGGGTGAAGCCGCGCTTCGAGACCGTACGGGACGGCGATCTGGCCGCCTCGGTGCGCGAGGAGGCGCGGCGGCTGCTCGCCGAGGTCGACGGCACGGTGGGCGTGGTGGTCGCGATGAACCGCCGGGCGCAGGCCCGCGACTGGCTCGCCGAGCTGGGTGAGCGGGTGGTGGCGCTGGGCAGCCTGGAGGCGAAGGGCCTGGAGTACGACGCCACGGTGGTCGTCTCGCCCGCGGAGATCGCGGACGAGTCCCCGGCCGGTCTGCGGGTGCTGTACGTGGCGTTGACGCGTGCGACGCAGCAGCTCACGGTGGTCTCGGGGGAGAAGGACCTGCCCGACGCGGACGGTGTCCCGGACCTGCTGAGGGACTGAGACGGGGCCGGGCGGGGGCGACGGCACCCCCGTCCGGCACTGTTTTTGGGGTCAACCCGTGCTGTGGGGAATCACTTCTTCGGGGTCTTTGTTAGCCTGGTGTCGGCACCGGCTCGATCCAAGCCCCCGGGCCCAACCTTCGTCGCTACGAGCGACCACTTGCCGCGAGGCGAGCATGGCGGGTCGGTGCCGCTTAAACGAAAAGACAGGCCCGCGTCACCTTCCGGTGGCGCGGGTCTGTTCTCGTTTGCGGAGGCGCTGCTCCGGGGCCTGGTTGCCGAATGCCGAAACGTATCCCCGGGCCGCGCCCGCGGCAGCAGCCGGGGGCCCTGCGGCCCCCGCCGGGGGTGCGGCGGCGCCGGGCATTGGCCGATACCCGATCTGCTCGGGACCGTTCAGGGGTTCCGCTGAGGCGGTCATATCTCGTATGGTGGAAACTACTTTCCGAAGAGTGGCAGTCATTACCGGCTACCGGCCAGTAGGTGCGACGATCGGGAAGCGCGACCGAGGCGAACACCCCGGCCGCGCGGCAATGAAGCTAAGGAAAGCGAAGGACTCGGCCATGGCAACGGCGCCCAGCGTCTCGTACTCGATGACGGTCAGGCTGGAGGTGCCCGCGAGCGGCACAGCGGTCTCCCAGCTCACCACGGCCGTGGAGTCCTCCGGCGGATCGGTCACCGGCCTCGACGTGACCGCCTCCGGTCACGAGAAGCTGCGGATCGACGTCACCATCGCGGCCACCTCCACCTCGCACGCGGACGAGATCGTCGAGGGCCTGCGCGGCATCGAGGGCGTCGTCCTGGGCAAGGTCTCCGACCGTACGTTCCTGATGCACCTCGGCGGCAAGATCGAGATGGCGTCCAAGCACCCCATCCGCAACCGTGACGACCTCTCGATGATCTACACCCCGGGCGTGGCCCGGGTCTGCATGGCGATCGCCGAGAACCCCGAGGACGCCCGCCGCCTCACCATCAAGCGCAACACCGTTGCGGTCGTGACGGACGGCTCCGCCGTGCTCGGCCTGGGCAACATCGGCCCGATGGCCGCCATGCCGGTCATGGAGGGCAAGGCGGCCCTCTTCAAGCGGTTCGCCGACATCGATGCCTGGCCGATCTGCCTGGACACCCAGGACACCGACGCCATCGTCGAGATCGTCAAGGCGATCGCCCCGGGCTTCGCGGGCATCAACCTGGAGGACATCTCCGCACCCCGCTGCTTCGAGATCGAGGCGCGGCTGCGCGAGGCCCTGGACATCCCGGTCTTCCACGACGACCAGCACGGCACCGCGATCGTCGTCCTGGCCGCGCTGACCAACGCGCTGCGCGTGGTGGGCAAGGGAATCGGGGACGTCCGGGTCGTCATGTCCGGCGCCGGAGCGGCCGGTACGGCCATCCTGAAGCTGCTGATCGCCGCGGGCGTCAAGCACGCCGTCGTCGCCGACATCCACGGCGTGGTGCACGCCGGCCGCGAGGACCTGGTCTCCGCCGACGCCGACTCGCCGCTGCGCTGGATCGCCGACAACACCAACCCGGAGTCCATGACCGGCACGCTCAAGCAGGCCGTCGTGGACGCCGACGTCTTCATCGGCGTCTCCGCCCCGAACGTCCTGGACGGCGCCGATGTCGCCGCCATGGCCGAGGGTGCGATCGTGTTCGCGCTCGCGAACCCGGACCCCGAGGTGGACCCGGCAATCGCCCGCCAGACCGCGGCGGTTGTCGCCACCGGGCGCTCCGACTTCCCGAACCAGATCAACAACGTGCTGGTCTTCCCGGGTGTCTTCCGCGGCCTGCTGGACGCTCAGTCCCGCACCGTCAACACGGAGATGATGCTCGCCGCGGCGGGCGCCCTCGCCGATGTCGTCGCCGAGGACGAGCTGAACGCGAACTACATCATCCCGTCGGTCTTCAACGACCGGGTCGCGGGTGCCGTCGCCGGTGCCGTCCGGGAGGCCGCGAAGACGGCCGGTGGCGTCGCGAAGTCCTCGGGCGAGCTGGTCTGACCCCGCTCCGTCGGCAGGGCCCGGTGCGGGCTCCTGCCGGCGCGGTCCGCCTCCGTGGCGGCAGGCTCGGCCCGGACTACGGCGCGTCGTGGGTCGCGGCGCCCCAAACGCCCCTTTAGGGTGGGCGGGCGGCGCGTCCCGCCGAGGCCCGCAACCGCTGCGGAACGCTTTCGGAGAGTCGACGGAACGTCACCACGAAGAGGCACTGGCGCTTTTCGTGTGACTCCGGAGGGTGCCGGATTGGCGTTACCGCCGCAGGTGGGGGCAGGATGCGTAATCGGGCGCGAGGGTCTGACGACAGACCCGGGTCCGGGGACTGTCCGAGGGCCCTGGCAGCATCGGCTTCGATCTCACGCCTCACAGGCAAGAAGAACACGGGAGTAACAACATGAACCGCAGTGAGCTGGTGGCCGCCCTGGCCGACCGCGCCGAGGTGACTCGCAAGGACGCCGACGCCGTGCTGGCCGCGCTCGCCGAGACCGTCGGTGAGATCGTCGCCAAGGGCGACGAGAAGGTCACCATCCCCGGCTTCCTGACCTTCGAGCGCACCCACCGTGCCGCTCGCACCGCTCGTAACCCGCAGACCGGCGACCCGATCAACATCCCGGCCGGCTACAGCGTGAAGGTCTCCGCGGGCTCCAAGCTCAAGGAAGCCGCCAAGGGCAAGTAAGCCCCACAGGCGCGACGAAGGGCGGTCACCCCACCAGGGTGACCGCCCTTCGGTGTACCGGCCCGAGAGACCCCGTTCCGGGCCTCTACGGCCCGGTCGCCGCCGAACGGATGCCCGGGGGACAAAGGCGCAGGCCCCCCGGAACGGGCGACGGGGGCCCGGGGCGTCGCCCCGAACCCCCGTCAGCAGCCGTCCGGCGCCCGGCCCCAGGCCGACACCGGCCCCGGACCGGCGCCCGCCCGGTCTCAGACCAGCGCCCCGCCGGGCAGCTCCACCTTCGCGCCCAGCTTCTCCAGCTTGTCCATGAAGTTCTCGTAGCCGCGGTTGATCAGGTCGATGCCGTGCACCCGAGAGGTGCCCTGCGCCGCCAGCGCCGCGATCAGGTACGAGAAGCCGCCGCGCAGGTCCGGGATGACCAGGTCCGCGCCCTGGAGCCTCGTCGGCCCGGACACGACCGCCGAGTGCAGGAAGTTGCGCTGGCCGAAGCGGCAGTCGGAGCCGCCCAGGCACTCGCGGTAGAGCTGGATGTGTGCGCCCATCTGGTTGAGCGCGGAGGTGAAGCCGAGCCGGGACTCGTACACCGTCTCGTGGACGATGGACAGGCCCGTGGCCTGCGTCAGGGCCACCACCAGCGGCTGCTGCCAGTCGGTCTGGAAGCCGGGGTGCACGTCCGTCTCCAGGGCGATGGCGTTCAGCGGGCCGCCCGGGTGCCAGAAGCGGATGCCCTCGTCGTCGATCTCGAAGGCGCCGCCGACCCGGCGGAAGGTGTTGAGGAACGTCATCATCGAGCGCTGCTGTGCGCCCCGCACGTAGATGTTGCCCTCGGTGGCCAGCGCCGCGGACGCCCAGGACGCCGCCTCCAGGCGGTCCGGGATCGCCCGGTGGGTGTAGCCGTCCAGCCGGTCGACACCGGTGATCCGGATCGTCCGGTCGGTGTCCATCGAGATGATCGCGCCCATCTTCTGCAGTACGCAGATGAGGTCCTCGATCTCCGGCTCCACGGCCGCGTTGGACAGCTCCGTGACGCCCTCGGCGAGCACCGCCGTCAGGAGCACCTGCTCGGTGGAGCCCACCGAGGGGTACGGCAGCCGGATCTTGGTGCCGCGCAGCCGCTGCGGGGCCTCCAGGTACTGCCCGTCCGCCCGCTTCTCGATGGTCGCGCCGAACTGCCGCAGCACGTCGAAGTGGAAGTCGATCGGCCGGCCGCCGATGTCGCAGCCGCCGAGCCCGGGGATGAACGCGTGGCCGAGCCGGTGCAGCAGCGGGCCGCAGAAGAGGATCGGGATGCGCGACGAGCCCGCGTGGGCGTCGATGTCGGCGACGTTCGCGCTCTCCACATGGGTCGGGTCCAGGATCAGCTCGCCCGGTTCGTCGCCCGGCCGGACCGTCACGCCGTGCAGCTGGAGCAGTCCGCGGACCACCCGCACGTCGCGGATGTCGGGCACGTTGCGCAGCCGGCTGGGCCCGCTGCCGAGCAGCGCGGCGACCATTGCCTTCGGCACCAGGTTCTTGGCGCCTCTGACGCGGATCTCGCCCTCCAGCGGGGTTCCGCCGTGGACAAGCAGGACATCGTCTGTGCCGGTCATGAATCTCGCGTTCCGGAGTGGTCGGGCAGGGGGCCAAACGAAAGAGTAATGGCCCCCTGCCCCCATTCAGTAAGAGAACGGGGGGTGTACGAACGTCATGAATCCGCCACAACACGCTCCGCTTCCCCGGTCTTGCGGAGGGTTACCGTCCGCATGGCCCTCCGGAAAGCGCGCTCCCCGTGCACCCGTGCGCCCTGAGCTGCGCCGCGGCCCGCCCGGCGACCGGGTGGCCCACTTGGTCCCCGCGGGGACCGAAGATGCGGGATCATTTCTGCCATGACCGAGGTGTCCTCGCTCACAGGGCGACTGCTCGTGGCCACACCCGCGCTCGCGGACCCGAATTTCGACCGCGCGGTGGTGCTGCTCCTCGACCACGACGAGGAGGGCTCCCTCGGCGTGGTCCTGAACCGCCCGACCCCGGTGGGCGTGGTGGACATCCTCACGGCCTGGGCCGGCCTGACCGGCGAGCCCGACGTCGTCTTCCAGGGCGGCCCGGTCTCCCTCGACTCGGCGCTCGGCGTGGCGGTCATCCCCGGCGACGAGGGGCCCCTGGGCTGGCGCCGGGTGTACGGGGCGATCGGTCTGGTGGACCTGGAGGCGCCGCCCGAGCTGCTGGCCGCCGCGCTCGGCTCGCTGCGGATCTTCGCCGGGTACGCGGGATGGGGCCCCGGTCAGCTGGAGACCGAACTGAACGAGGGCGCCTGGTACGTGGTCGAGTCCGAACCCGGTGACGTCTCCTCCCCGCGCCCGGAGCACCTCTGGCGCGCGGTCCTGCGCCGTCAGCGCAGCGAACTGGCGATGATCGCCACGTATCCGGACGACCCTTCGCTGAACTGAAGCTCCGGGCTGTCGGTACCCTTGGCGGTTATGAGCACTCTTGAGCCCGAGCGCGGGGCAGGTACCGGAACCCTCGTGGAGCCGACGCCGCAGGTGTCGAACGGCGACGGCGACCACGAGCGCTACGCCCATTACGTCCAGAAGGACAAGATCATGGCGAGTGCCCTGGAGGGCACCCCCGTGGTCGCTCTCTGCGGGAAGGTCTGGGTGCCGGGGCGCGACCCCAAGAAGTACCCGGTCTGCCCCATGTGCAAGGAGATCTACGAGTCCATGGGCGCCGGTGGCGACAAGGACAAGGGCAAGGGCGGCAAGGACAAGAAGTAGTCCGGAGCCGTCCGGCGGTCAGAGTTTCGGCCCCCGGGGGCGCGCGTCGTAGCGCGCCCCCGGGGGCCTTTTGCGTTGCACGGGCTGCTTCCCCGGGTCACAGAGTGGTAGAGACCACTTGTCGGCGTCTGCGTGCGCACCTACTCTCCTGCCAGTTGTGCAGAACGAAACGCACGTTGCGTATGTTGCAACGCCTACCGGTAGAGGTTCCCAGATGAAACTTTCTGCCCGAATCGCCGCCCCGGCCGCGGCGCTCGTGCTGGCGGGTCTCACCGCCACCGGCTGTGCGCCGCAGACGTCCGACACCGCGGCCAAGGGGGACGAGAAGACCGGCACACTGCGGGTCTGGCTGTTCCAGGAGGTCGGCAACAAGCCCAAGGAGCAGGTCGTCGACGCGGCGGTCGCCGACTTCAAGAAGACGCACAAGGATGCGAAGGTCGAGATCGAGTACATACCGGTCGACACCCGCGCGCAGCGCATCAAGGCGGCGTTCAACGACCCCGGGAGCGCCCCGGACCTCATCGAGTACGGCAACACCGACACCGCCGGATACGTCAAGGACGGCGGACTCGCCGACGTGAGCGCCGAGTTCGCCGCCTGGGACGAGGCCAAGGACACCGACCCGACCGCCAAGCAGTCCGTGACGGTCGGCGGCAAGGTCTACGGAGCCCCGCTCTTCGTCGGCGTACGGGCGCTGTACTACCGCACCGACGTCTTCAAGGACCTGGGGATCGAGGCCCCCAAGACCCAGGCCGAGCTGATCTCCACCGCGAAGAAGATCCACAAGAAGAAGCCGGACCTGTACGGACTCGCGGTCGGCGGCGCGTACACCTACGGCGCGATGCCGTTCATCTGGGCCGGCGGCGGCGAACTCGCCGACGAGAGCGGTGGCACGTACAAGGCGGCCATCAACAGCGACAAGGCACGCAAGGGCATCGAGGCGTACACCTCGCTCTTCGGCGACGACAACTGCCCGGCCGCCAAGTGCGCGGCCATGGGCGGCAACGCGACCGTCACCGCGTTCGCCTCCGGCAAGGCCGCCATGGCGATCGGCGGCGACTTCAGCCACGCCGCCGTCGAGGAGGGCTCGGTGAAGGGCAAGTACGCCGTGGTGCCGCTGCCCGGCCTCACCGAGGGCTCCGTCGCCCCCGCGTTCGCGGGCGGGAACAACATCGGCGTACTGAAGAGCAGCGCGCACCGCACCCTCGCCGTGGACCTGATGAAGTCCCTGACCGGCAAGCAGACGCAGGCGAAGATGTTCGACGCGATGGGCTTCCTGCCGACGTACACCGATGTGCGGGACGCGGCCGCGAAGAAGGAGCCGTTCGTCGAACCGTTCGTCAGGACGCTCGGCGCGGGCGCGAAGTTCGTCCCGGCCTCGCCGGGCTGGGGCCAGATCGACTCCTCGCTGGTCCTGCCGACGATGTTCCAGGAGATCGTCAGCGGCCGCAAGGACGTGGCGAAGGCCGCGGACGACGCCGCGAAGAAGATGGACGCCGCGTTCGCCGACGCGGGCTGACCATGACCGCGAACAGTACGGCGTACAAAGCGCCCGGCGCGTCCGGAGCGGGCGGCACCTCCACCCGCCCGCTCCGGCGGCGCCCGGCCCCGTCCGCGCGCCGCTCCGGCTGGACCCCCTGGCTCTACCTCCTGCCCGCGCTCGTCCTCCTGGGCGGGCTGCTCGTCTACCCGATCTACCAACTCGGCCTGATCTCCTTCCTGGAGTACACCCAGGCCCAGGTCAGCGGCGGTGAGCCGACCACCTTCCAGGGCTTCGGGAACTACGCGACGCTCTTCGGGGACAGCCAGTTCTGGCAGGTCCTCCTGGCGACCGTGGTCTTCGCCGCCACCTGCGTCCTGGCCACCCTGCTCGTCGGCTGCGCCCTCGCCGTCCTGCTGACCCGCGTCCGGGCCGTGCCCCGGCTCGTCCTGATGCTGGCCGCGCTCGGTGCCTGGGCGACCCCGGCGATCACCGGGTCGACCGTCTGGATGTTCCTCTTCGACCCCGACTTCGGCCCGGTCAACCGGGTGCTGGGACTCGGCGACTTCTCCTGGACGTACGGGCGCTACAGCGCCTTCGCCCTGGTGCTGCTGGAAGTCCTGTGGTGCTCGTTCCCGTTCGTGATGGTGACGGTGTACGCGGGCATCCGGGCGATCCCCACCGAGGTCCTGGAGGCGGCCGCGCTGGACGGCGCCTCGCAGTGGCGGATCTGGCGGTCGGTCATGGCGCCGATGCTGCGGCCGATCCTCGTCGTCGTCACCATCCAGTCGATCATCTGGGACTTCAAGGTCTTCACCCAGATCTACGTCATGACGTCCGGCGGCGGCATCGCCGGCCAGAACCTGGTGCTCAACGTGTACGCGTACCAGAAGGCGTTCGCGTCCTCGCAGTACAGCCTCGGCTCCGCGATCGGCGTCGTGATGCTGGTGATCCTGCTGGCCGTCACGCTCGTCTATCTGCGCCTGGTGCGGCGCCAGGGGGAGGAACTGTGAGCGCACGGAGCATGCTGCGGATCCGCCGGCCCGGCCGGCTGGCCGCCGAGGCGGCGGCCCTGCTGATCGCCGCCGCGGTCGCCTTCCCGCTCTACTGGATGGTGCTTTCCGCGCTCAAACCGGCCGGTGAGATCCAGTCCACCGACCCCCGCCCGTGGACGCTGTCGCCGTCCCTGGACTCCTTCCGCCGGGTCTTCGAACAGAACGACTTCGGGCGGTACTTCCTCAACAGCCTGATCGTCGCCGGAACGGTCGTCATCGTCTCCGCGCTGATCGCCTTCCTGGCGGCGACGGCCGTGACCCGGTTCAGATTCCGCTTCCGCACCACCCTGCTGATCATGTTCCTGGTGGCCCAGATGGTGCCGGTCGAGGCGCTGACCATCCCGCTGTTCTTCCTGATGCGGGACTTCGGCCAGCTGAACACGCTCGGCTCGCTGATCCTGCCGCACCTCGCCTTCTCGCTGCCGTTCGCGATCTGGATGCTGCGCGGCTTCGTCAAGGCGGTCCCGGAGGCGCTGGAGGAGGCCGCGTACATCGACGGCGCGAGCCGCACCCGCTTCCTGTGGCAGATCCTCTTCCCGCTGGTCTTCCCCGGACTGGTGGCGACGAGCGTGTTCTCGTTCATCTCCACCTGGAACGACTTCCTGTTCGCGAAGTCGTTCATCATCAGCGACACCTCCCAGTCGACGCTGCCCATGGCGTTGCTGGTCTTCTTCAAACCCGATGAGAACGACTGGGGAGGGATCATGGCAGCCTCGACGGTGATGACCATTCCCGTGCTGGTCTTCTTCGTACTCGTACAGCGCCGCCTGGTCTCCGGACTCGGCGGGGCGGTAAAGGACTGACTGACGCCATGGCCACGGACAACGACACGGCCCCGACCCCGGCGCCCGCGCACCTCGTTCCGGCACCCGTGCACACGGGCGGCGAGGAGCGGTGCGGCTTCGTCTTCGACCCGTCCACCACCATCACCGCCGCCCCCGGCACCGAGACCACCGAACGCTGGCTGCGCACCACGCTCGGCGCCGCCTTCGGCCTGCCGCTCGCCCCGGGCGGCGCACACGCCACCGGCACCGTCCGGCTGGACATCGATCCGGCGCTGGAGCCCGAGGGCTACCGGCTGAGCACCGGGACCGGCACAACCGTCACGATCACCGGAGGAAGCCCCGCCGGGGTCTTCTGGGGCGCGCAGACCCTCCGTCAGCTCCTGGGCCCCGACGCCTTCCGCCGTGCGCCCGTACGCCCCGGCACGCGGCACGCGATCCCCTTCACGGACATCGAGGACGGCCCCCGCTTCTCCTGGCGCGGCATGATGCTCGACGTGGCCCGGCACTTCATGGCCAAGGACGACGTCCTGCGCTACCTCGACCTCCTCGCCGCGCACAAGCTGAACGTCTTCCACTTCCACCTCACCGACGACCAGGGCTGGCGCATCGAGATCGAGCGCTTCCCGCGGCTCACCGAGATCGGCTCCTGGCGCTCCCGCACCAAGCACGGCCACCGGGCGTCCGAGCTGTGGGACGACACCCCGCACGGCGGCTACTACACCCAGGACGACATCCGCGAGATCGTCGCGTACGCCGCCGAGCGGCACATCCGCGTCGTCCCCGAGATCGACATCCCGGGCCACTCGCAGGCCGCCATCGCCGCCTACCCCGAACTGGGCAACACCGACGTCGTCGACACCGCCGCCCTCTCCGTCTGGGACACCTGGGGCATCAACGCGAACGTACTCGCCCCCACCGACAACACCCTGCGCTTCTTCGAGGGCGTCCTCGAAGAGGTGCTCGACCTCTTCCCCGCCGCCACCTCGCCGTTCATCCACATCGGCGGCGACGAGTGCCGCAAGGAGCAGTGGAAGGACTCGGCGGTCGCCCAGGCCCGGATCGAGGAATTCGGCCTGGCCAACGAGGACGAGCTCCAGTCCTGGATCATCCGGCACTTCGACGCCTGGCTCACCGCGCGCGGCCGCCGGCTGATCGGCTGGGACGAGATCCTGGAGGGCGGCCTCCCGGCGGGCGCCGCCGTGTCGTCCTGGCGTGGCTACGGCGGAGGCATCGCCGCCGCCGAGGCGGGCCACGACGTCGTCATGTGCCCCGAGCAGCACGTCTACCTGGACCACCGTCAGCACGGCGGCCCCGACGAGCCGATGCCCATCGGCTTCGTCCGCACCCTGGAGGACGTCTACCGCTTCGAACCCGTACCGGCGGGCCTCTCCCCGGAGGCGGCCCGTCACATCCTGGGCACCCAGGCCAATGTCTGGACCGAGGTGATGCAGAACCGGGCCCGCGTCGACTACCAGGTCTTCCCGCGCCTCGCGGCCTTCGCGGAAGTCGCCTGGTCGCCGCTGCCCGCCCCCGCCGAGCGCGACTTCGCGGACTTCGAACGCCGGATGGCCACGCACTACGCCCGGCTCGACGCCCTGGGCGTCGACTACCGGCCCCCGTCCGGCCCGTTGCCCCGGCAGCAACGCCCGGGGGTGCTGGGCCGCCCCATCGACGGGACGCCCCCGAACGTGTGATCCCGACGGCGACCGGTTCCCGGCCGGCGTGCTCCGAGCGAGCGCGCCGGCCGGCGGTTTTTTGTCCGGAACTCGCCCTGTGCGAACGGACCGCCGCGAGGGGGCTCCCGACCCGGCCGGACCGGGAGCCGACGAGCCGGAGCGGGGTACGGCGACGAGGCGCCGCAAGGCGACTCCGGAACTGAACATTCACCACCACGACACCTCCGGGCGCCCCCATTCACACTCTGCGCCGAAGCGGTCCGAAACGGGAACATTCCCCTGATCAGGGATGGATGCGCCCTTCGTGGACCCTCGCGTCGGTCCGATCCGAAGATGTGCCAGAGTTGCCACGTCCAGGCCTTGAGCACGTACCGTACGGCGAAACAGCCGGACAGCCGGGACACCGGGAAGGGGCAGCTGGGTTGACCACGCACGCACCGCAGGCGACGCAGTCCGTGACGCTGCCGGCCTCGCTCGACGAGGCCGTGGCGGCGCTCGGCGCCATGCCCGCCGCCGTTCCCGTGGCAGGCGGAACAGACCTGATGTCGGCCGTCAACAAGGGGCTGCTGCGCCCCTCGGGCCTGGTCGGCCTCGGCCGGATCAGCGAGCTGCGCGGCTGGCACTACCAGGACGGCCACGCCCTGCTCGGCGCCGGGCTCACCCACGCGCGCATGGGGCGGCCCGACTTCGCCGCGCTCATCCCCGCCCTGGCCGCGTCGGCCCGCGCCGCGGGCCCGCCCCAGATCCGCAACGCCGGAACGCTCGGCGGCAACATCGCCACCGCGGCCCCGACCGGCGACGCCCTGCCGGTGCTCGCCGCGCTGGAGGCCGAGCTGGTCATCGCGGGCCCGGACGGCGGCCGCCGGGAGATCCCGGTCTCGCATCTGCTGGCCGGCCGCGACATGCTCGGACCCGCCGAACTCATCGGCTTCGTCCGGGTACCGCTGCTGCACGCCCCCCAGGTCTTCCTGAAGGCCACCGGCCGCACCGGCCCCGGCCGCGCCACCGCGTCCGTCGCGATCGTCCTCGACCCGGCCCGGCGCGGAGTGCGCTGCGCGGTCGGTGCCATCGCGCCGATGCCGCTGCGGCCGCTGGAGGCCGAGCGCTGGATCGCCTCACTGATCGACTGGGACGGCGAACGAGGTCTGGCCCCCGACGCGCTGGCCGCCTTCGGCGAGTACGTCGCGGCGGCTTGCATCCCGGACCAGGCACCGCCCGCCGACGGGGGAGAGGCACCACCGCTGCCCCCCGCCGTACTGCATCTGCGGCGGACCGTCGCCGCGCTGGCCCGACGCGCGCTGGGGAGGGCACTGTCGTGAGCAACGAGGACCACAACGAACAGCACGGGCAGCAGGAGCACCTGCGGCACGGGAGCTGGGAGCCGACGCCGCAGGGCGGCGAGTACGACGACGGGGCGACCGCCTTCGTCCACCTGCCGCCGGAGGACCTGGCGAACATCCCGCTGGCCGCGCCCGGCCAGGGCTACGTACCGCCCATGATCCTGCCGCTGACACCCGCGGCCGGGCTCGACCCGTCGGCCACGGGCAGCTGGGTCGTGCAGACGCAGAACGAGCAGGACCGCGACACGGGAGCGGAACAGCCGTCACCCGGGGCGGTGCACTGGCCGGACCCGAACCAGCAGCAGGGCCCGTACGACTACGGCTACGAGTACCCGCGGTCCTCCGGTGTCCCGCAGGCCCCACAGGCCCCCCAGACCTCCCAGGCCCCGCACGATCCGTACGCGCGGGAGCAGTACCAGGAGACGTCGGCGGCCACGGGCCAGTGGAACTTCACCGAGTCCACGGAATACGGCATCCACACGGGCCAGAACGACCACACGGGCCAGACGCACCAGACGCATCACACGGGCCAGACCGACTACGCGCGTCACACCGGTCTCGACGACCACGTCGGGCATACGGGGCAGGTCGACCTGACGGGTCAGTTCGGCCATGTCGACCCGGCGGGCTATGAGGGTCAGGGTGGTCATGACGGCCATGGCGGTCATGACAGCCGCACCGGCCACGACGGCCACACCGGCCATGATGGCCGCGCTGGTCACACCACCCACGACAGTCACACCACCCACGACAGCCACGGTGGTCACACCGGTCAGTGGACGATTCCGGTCGCCGACGGTGATCTGCCGGAGGAGTCCGGTGAGTTCGCCGCCTCGGCCCTGGCGGCCCAGTGGTACGGGGACCGGACCCCACCGGCCACGCTGCCGGGCGGCGCGCCCGCGCCGTGGGCGACGCAGCAGCCGACCCCGGAGCCCGAGCCCGCCCCCGAACCCCACGCAGCGACGGGGACAGGGATCGGTATCGACACCGGCACCGGGACCGGCACTGGGACCGGGACCGGTACTGACCCTGCGTACGTGGCGGAGCCTTCCCCGGCGGACATCGAGCCGGAGCACGCGCCGGGAGTTGGGTTCGAGCAGGCCCCCGAGCCGTCACCGGCCCCTGCGGCCGAGGCGGAGCCCGTCGAGAACCACTCCGCGACCGCCCACGTGGTCGCCCCCGGAGCGGACCTCGCGCCGGAGACGGCCCCTGACGCCGCTTCCGGCACGGCATCCGAACCGCCGGTGGGTGACGCTCCCTCCGAGCACCCGGCGGAGCCCGCCCCCGAGCAGCACCCTGCCGCCCACGCCCACGCCCAGGCTCCGGCCGCCGACGAGCCGCACGGCATCGCCGCCGAGGCGGCCCCGCTCGTCCCGGCCGACCCGGCACCGTCAGCCGTCCCTGACACGCCCCCCGCCGCACCGCTGGAGGCGCACGGCGCCGACAGCGCGGAACCTCAGGGCCCCCGTCCGACTGCCTCCGAGCCGGCCGGACCGGGTCGGCCGGAACCACACCAGTCGGAACGGGAACAGCCCGAACCGGTTCGGTCCGAACCGGAGCGGAGCGACCCGAAGCAGAGCGGCCCCGGCCCGGCCGAGTCGGGCCCGGCGGACTCCCGTCCGACCGAGTCCGGAACGACCGAGTCCGAACCGGTCGAGTCCGACCCGCTCGCGTCAGGCCCAGTGGAATCAGGGCCGGACGCATCCGATCCGCACCCATCCGATCCGCACGCACCCAGTCCGCACGTGTCCGATCCACGCGCATCCGATCCACTCGCGTCCGATCCACTCGCGTCCGATCCGCACGCATCCGGTTCGCCCGAAGAGGCCCCCCTCGGCCTCCCCGACGAGCACCCCGCCGCCTCCTACGTCCTGCACGTGAACGGCGCCGACCGCCCCGTCACCGACGCGTGGATCGGTGAGTCGCTGCTCTACGTGCTCCGTGAGCGCCTCGGCCTCGCGGGTGCCAAGGACGGTTGCTCGCAGGGCGAGTGCGGCGCGTGCAACGTCCAGGTGGACGGCCGGCTGGTCGCCTCCTGCCTGGTCCCGGCGGCGACCGCGGCGGGCAGTGAGGTCCGTACGGTCGAGGGCCTGGCCGTGGACGGGGAGCCGTCCGACGTCCAGCGCGCCCTGGCCAAGTGCGGCGCCGTCCAGTGCGGTTTCTGCATCCCCGGCATGGCCATGACCGTCCATGACCTGCTGGAGGGCAACCACGCCCCCAGCGAACTGGAGACGCGCCAGGCGCTCTGCGGGAACCTCTGCCGCTGTTCCGGCTACCGAGGCGTCCTCGACGCCGTCAACGAGGTCATCGCAGGCCGCGAGGCGACCACCGATCCCGCCTCGTCGGACTCCACGTCCCCGGAGCCCGACGAGGCCCGCATCCCGCACCAGGCGACACCCGGCGCCGGTAGCGTCCAGCAGCCCCACCCGCAGGACGGAGGCATGGCGTGAGCAACGACGCAGCCACCGCTGCCAACGCGACCAGCACACGGATCACCACCCCGGCGGCCGAGGTCCCCGAGGCCGAACCGCCCGCACTCGGCCTCGGCGTCTCGCTGCCGCCCGCCGACGCGCGCGCCAAGACCGAGGGCACCTTCCCGTACGCCGCCGACCTCTGGGCCGAGGGCCTGCTCTGGGCGGCCGTCCTGCGCGCACCGCACCCGCACGCCCGCATCCTGTCCATCGACACCTCGTCCGCCGTCGCGATGGCGGGGGTACGGGCCGTCATCACCCACGAGGACATCCCGGGGGAGCGCGCGTACGGCCGCAGGATCGTCGACCGTCCGGTCTTCGCGTCCGACCTGGTCCGCCACCACGGTGAGCCGATCGCCGCGGTCGCCGCCGACCACCCCGACACGGCCCGCCTCGCCGCCGCGGCCATCGCCGTCGAGTACGAGGTCCTGGAACCCGTCACCGACCCGGAGAAGGCGTTCGCCGCCGAACCGCTGCACCCCGACGGCAATCTGATCCGCCACATCCCGCTGCGCTACGGCGACCCGGAGATCACCGGCGAGGTCGTCGTCGAGGGGCTGTACCGCATCGGCCGCCAGGACCCGGCCCCGATCGGTGCCGAGGCCGGGCTCGCCGTGCCCCGCCCCGACGGCGGCGTGGAGATCTACACCGCCTCCACCGACCCGCACACCGACCGCGACCTCGCCGCCGCCTGCTTCGGGCTCGAACCGGACCGGGTGAAGATCGTCGTCACGGGTGTCCCCGGCGCGACCGGGGACCGCGAGGAGCCCGGCTTCCAGTTGCCGCTCGGCCTGCTCGCCCTGCGCACCGGATGCCCGGTCAAGCTGACCGCCACCCGCGAGGAGTCCTTCCTCGGCCACTCCCACCGCCACCCGACGCTGCTGCGCTACCGCCACCACGCGGACTCCGACGGCCGACTGGTGAAGGTCGAGGCACAGATCCTGCTCGACGCGGGCGCGTACGCCGAGTCCTCGTCCGAGTCGCTGGCCGCGGCCGTCGCGTTCGCCTGCGGCCCGTACGTCGTCCCGCACGCGTTCATCGAGGGCTGGGCGGTCCGTACGAACAACCCGCCCTCGGGCCATGTGCGCGGCGAGGGCGCCATGCAGGTCTGCACGGCGTACGAGGGCCAGATGGACAAGCTGGCCGCCAAGCTCGGCGTCGACCCGGCCGAACTGCGCCGGCGCAACGCCCTGTCCACCGGCGACATCCTGCCCACCGGCCAGACGGTGACCTGCCCGGCGCCCGTCGCCGAACTCCTCGCCGCCGTACAGGAGTTCCCGCTCCCCGCGCTGCCGAAGGACGCCCCGGAGTACGACTGGCTGCTCCCCGGCGGCCCCGAGGGGGCGGGCGAACCCGGGGCGGTGCGCCGAGGGGTCGGCTACGCGCTCGGCATGGTCCACATGCTCGGCGCGGAGGGTGCCGACGAGGTCTCCACGGCGACGGTCAGGGTGCACGACGGCATCGCCACGGTCATCTGCGCGGCGGTCGAGACGGGGCAGGGCTTCTCCACCCTCGCCCGCCAGGTCGTCCAGGAGACCCTGGGCATCGAAGAGGTCCACGTGGCGTCCGTCGACACCGACCAGCCCCCGGCAGGTCCCGCGACGCACGGCCGTCACACATGGGTGTCGGCCGGGGCGGTGGAACGCGCCGCCAAGATGGTCCGCACCCAGCTCCTCCAGCCGCTGGCCCACAAGTTCGGCATGTCCACGGAGCTGTTGCAGATCGCCGACGGCAAGATCACCTCGTACGACGGTGTGCTGTCCACGACGGTCACGGAGGCGATGGACGGCAAGGAGCTCTGGGCCACCGCCCAGTGCCGCCCGCACCCGACCGAGCCCCTAGACGAATCCGGGCAGGGCGACGCGTTCGTCGGCCTCGCCTTCTGCGCGATCCGCGCGGTGGTGGACGTCGACATCGAGCTCGGCTCCGTCCGGGTCGTGGAGATGGCGGTCGCCCAGGACGTCGGCCGGGTGCTCAACCCGTCCCAGCTGGCGACCCGCATCGAGGCCGGCGTCACCCAGGGCATCGGCGCCGCCCTCACCGAGAACCTCCGCAGCGCCCGGGGCGTGATCCGCCACCCCGACCTCACCGGCTACGCGCTCCCGACCGCCCTGGACGCGCCGGAGATTCGCATCGTCAGACTCATCGAGGAGCGCGACGTGGTGGCCCCCTTCGGCGCCAAGCCCGCCTCTGCGGTCCCGGTGGTGACGTCCCCGGCCGCCGTCGCCGCAGCCGTACGCGCCGCCACCGGCCGCCCGATCAACCGCCTCCCCATCAGGCCCCAGGCGGCAGTGGCGGCATCCCACTCCTGAGCCCCGCGCGAATGGCGTGATCCGGGTTGCACCTGCAACCCGGACGTGCGCGGTGTCACCGCTGCTCACTAAGGTGAGTCCCGAAGCGGCACACGGCTGTTGCCGAACGGGGGAGGGCGCTGTGGGGAAGAACGATCCGGGGGCGGAATCACAGGCATACCCATGGAGTGTCATCGGCGCCGTAGGAGCCGCCGGGGCGGTCTCCCCGGGAGCCGCGGGCGAACTGCTCACCGAGCTCTCGTCGTTCACGAAGTTCCGCGACCGCATCGACGGCCTCCTCCACGACCTCAAGACCTCTCCGGCGGGCCCGGGGAAGGTCGGTGAGGACACGATGGGCCGGGAACGGTTCGGCGGCGGCAAGGGCGAGTGGTCGGAAGCGGACGCCCTGCACGGCTCGTACTCCAAGGTCATCAAGGAGCTGGAGGAGCTGTCCCAACTGCTCTCCGACTCCATCGAGGGCATGAGCATCGCCGTGCTCGGAGCCCACAAGGGCTACGAGAACGTCGACTTGGAGGTCCGCGGCCGCATGATCGCGATCCAGAACAGCGTGAGCGCCCACCACAAGGCCGAGCAGGCGGCAACGGCGGAGCAGGGTGGCGGGCATCCCGGCCGACCGGCTGCTTCGCCGGAAGACACGTCCGGCGGTGCGGGCACGTGATGGGGACTACGGGGACGGAAGAGGCGGCGTCGTGAGCCCGACCTTCGACAACATGAGCCATGAGCAAATGCTGGAGTGGCTGGACACGGCCAGGAGCGGCGAGATCCAAGGCGCGGCGGATCGTCTCCTGACCGCGGCAACGGAGATCCGCAAGATCGCAGAGGACCTGAAGATCCGCCCGCAGTGGGTGGAGTGGAAGGGGCAGGGGGCCGATGCATTTCGTTCATGGAGTGCAGATCTGGCCAATGCGACGCTGCGCTTGGGGGATTACAGCGCGGGCGCGTCCAAGTGGCTCGATGAGGCGTCGAACGCGATCGCATCCGTGCAGGCGTCGATTCCTCGGACCGAGGCGGGTGCGCGGGCAAACCTGGAGGCGGCTCTCGCCGCCCGGAACGATCCGGATGCCTCGGACGTGGCGAAGAGGTCTGCGGAGACGCTGATCGAGTCCGGGAAGAGGAATCGCGAAGAGGCGGCCGCACAGATGCGGAGGCTGTCGCAGACGTACATGTTCGCGTCGTCGCAGATGACATCCCTGGAGAAGCCGGTGTTTCCGGTGATGCCAAAGGCGATCGCGCTGCAAGGTGCCGATACGCGCGATGGGCGACAGGCTGGACAGGTTT
Organism: Streptomyces sp. NPDC057697; assembly: GCF_042799335.1. Lineage (NCBI taxonomy): Bacteria > Bacillati > Actinomycetota > Actinomycetes > Kitasatosporales > Streptomycetaceae > Streptomyces > Streptomyces sp. NPDC057697. The sequence goes on from NZ_JBHVJA010000014.1 coordinate 93,393, forward strand.
CGCCGGGGACGGCGCCCGCCTCTGCCTCCACTGGCGAGGCATTCCCCAGTGCATCGGGACACCGCGCCGAGGCCACGGCGGAGGCGCCCGCGTCTGCCGGGAGCGCGTCTGCCACTCCACACATGATCTCGCCTTCTGCCTCCAGGTCGGTGGACATGGGGATCGACGGGCTGACCGCGCTGCCGGACACGCAGCCTTCACCGGTCGCGAATCCAGCAGGGCCGCCAACCGGCCCTCGGCCCGACAATCCCTCGCCGACGTCAGGCATCATTCCGCTCGCACCTCATGGCGGCCCTTCCGTACCGCGCACCACCAGTGGGGGCGCCGGTAGGACTGGTCTGCCGCGTCCGCCGGTCTCCGCTCCGGGAGTGACTCCGCCGGGTCCCGGGCCGCTGGGCCGTGCCGCCGGGCCCAACGGGGTCACCGGAGGCCGCCTCGTACCCCCGGAGCCAGGACGCTCGGCTGTGGGGATCCCCCGTGGAACGGTCATCGGCAACGAGACCCCTCGCGGCACAGCGGCCATCGGGCGTACGCCGAGCGTGGGGGGCGGCGTCGGTTCCGGAGTCTCCCCGATCACAGGCGGCAGCAGCCGCCGACTGGCCGGGGAGCCGGGCGGCGTGGTTGGCGGCCGCCAACCACAGGGGCTCGGGCCCGCACGCCCATTCACTCCCGGAGGATCCGGCCTGGTGAGGGGCGCCGCCGCGGGAGGCCCGACGCGTAGTGGCCCGGGGCGGCGCTCGACAGGGCGAGATGAGAACGGCGAGCGGCCGGACTACCTGGTCGAAGACGACGAGACCTGGCAGCAGGGCGGCCGACGCGTCGTGCCGCCGGTCATCGACTGATCAACAGTGAACTCACGAAGGACTCGGATGCGCATCAGGAGCGAAGGACTGACACGACGGCGAGCCGCGTCGGCTGCTGCGCTGGGCCTGCTCCTGGTAGGTGGTTCTGCTGTGCCTGCGTCTGCCGACTCGACGCGTTCCATGCAGTGGCATCTCGACGCCATGAAAGCAGACGAGATGTGGCAGACGAGTACGGGCAAGGGCGTTGTCGTTGCTGTGATCGATACTGGAGTGGACCCGGCGAATCCAGACCTGGTGGGAAAGGTTCTCAAAGGAAGGAATTTGGAGCCGGACGCTTCGGGCGACGAGCACACCGACTACGACGGACACGGTACGAGCATGGCCGGCCTGATCGCGGGGACGGGCCGGAGCAACGGGGGAAACGGTGCCTTCGGTCTTGCGCCAGGAGCGAGAATCCTCCCGATCCGCATGCCCGATTCGGGCGTCGGGGCAACCCAGGCCGAAGGGGATGCAGAGTTCAATCGAACTGCCCCCGTGGCGATTCGGTATGCGGTGGAGCGCGGCGCAAAAGTCATCAACATTTCCCTGGGCGTGCAGGAAGGCTCGCAGGCGCTCACAGACGCGGTGAAATATGCGCTGGACAGTGGTTCGTTGGTGTTTGCGGCAGTCGGCAACAGCGGTGATGGAGCCAACCTGCTCGAATATCCGGCTGGGACGCCCGGAGTCGTCGGTGTGGGAGCCATTGGCCACGACTCGAAGAAGACGGACGAGTCCCAGCACGGCCCACAGGTGGACCTTACGGCACCGGGAATCGACATGGTCCATCCCTGTAAGGGTGGCACCCAGTTGTGTAAGACGAGCGGAACCAGTGACGCCACCGCGATCGCCTCTGCCTCCGCAGCCCTCATCTGGGCCAAGCACCCTGACTGGACAAACAACCAGGTTCTGCGCGTCATGCTGAACACGGCCGGAGCCCCAACCAGCGGTGCCAAGCGCAACAACTACGTCGGATACGGCATCGTCCGCCCCCGCATCGCCCTCAAGACCCCAGGCGACCCCGGCCCGCCCGATGTGTACCCCCTCCCCGATCTCGCGGCGGCCGAGCATCAGAGCCCCAGCGCCTCCCCCGAGCCCTCCAACGCGACCGGGGATTCGGAGAACGCCGACAAGCCGGCCGCGGCGGCCCCCGGTGCCACCTCCGAAGACAGCGGCGGCAACAACAACACAGGCCTCTGGATCGGTCTGGGCATCGGCGCGCTCGCGCTCATCGGCGCAGCGGCGGCGGGCCTGGTCCTTCGCAACCGTCGCCGCAAGTCCGCCGCCACAGCAGCCCCACCCGCGTACCCGCACCAGCCCCCGTACCCCAACCCGTACCAGCAACCACAGCCTCACCAGCAGCCCACGCACCCGGCCTATGCGCCTCCTCCGACCGATCCCCCCGGCTCCAGCTCCCGCCCGCAGTGACGCGCCCGACCGGTTCATACCAGGGAGCCGACCTGCCACACCGCTATCGACGACGGGACAGGACCGTGCCGGCGCGGTCACACTCCTTCCGTCCTCGCCTCCGCGAACGCCCTCTTCCACGGGGTTCTCGGCGTCAGGATCCGGTTGAATCTTGAATATGGCGAAGGCAGGCAGGCCGCGTCTCTGCGAGATCAAGTTTGGGCGCTCGACATTCGCTGGGTCCTCATCGACACCGACTGCATCAAGTGAGCCGAGCCACAGGCGTGTTCGCCGCCTTGGACGCCTTGGACGTCTTGCGGCAGAGCGCAGCCGCGCCTTGGTCCCCGCCCACCAGGCACAACGGTTCCGATGTGGACGCACCCCCTTGCGCTGTCTCCATTTCGACAGCCATTTCGGGTTGATAGGTTGATCGAACGCTGCTGACGTTCATGTGTCATGTGGCGGAGGGGGAGGAAACAACCATGTCAGCCGATGAGCCCGGGCACGAGATAGGCATGCGCCTCAACCAGAACGCCCCTGACCAGGGCGGCGGTTCCGGCGGCGGGCAGCAGAACCTGGTTTCGACACCCGCGGAGAAGAAGGCCGCCGCGAAGGCCATCGAGGACCACATCGAGCCGGATACGAAGAAGGCCGGCCACCACGCGGACGAGGGCACGTCCGAGGTGGTGAAGGCATTCGACGCCAAGGACGGGCACGGCTGGCTCATGTCGTCCGCGCTGAAGAAGGCGCACAAGGAGTGGGGCGAGCAGGTGCACGCGCTGATGAACCGGCTCGGTTCGGAGAAAAAATCTCTGCGCAGCACCAACATCCTGCTGACGAACACTGACTTCGACATCCGATCGAGTGTGCGGAGTGTGCGTTCGCCGTCCGTCTTCGACGGGTTCTGACCGGGTGCCACACAACCTCACGTACACACGCACTCCACGGGGACAGAGATGCCTACGTACCACGAGATCATGACGACGGATCTCGGCGCGCTCACCACAGCCGCCACCGACTGGGACGGCATGGCCAAGGAGTTCCATGGCCAAGAGGTCGCGTACAAGCGGGATGTGCACGGCATCTCGACAGGCCCCGACTGGCAGGGACTGAGTGCCGAAGCGGCCAACAGGCGGTTCGACATCACGCTGCGTGAGTTCCGGTCCGCGCAGGCCGAGGCGAAAGCCATCGCCTCGCTTCTGCGTGACGCCCACAGCCAGTACGTCGACCTCAAAGGCAAGTTGACGGCCGCCCGGGACGAGGCGGTCAAGGCCGGGATGAGGGTCTCGGACCAGGGGGTGGTCACGTACGACTACGAGAAGCTGACCGAGGGCAGCCGCAACGCGCTCCACCACGACCCCGACTACCAGCAGAGCGTGCAGAAGGCGGTCGGCTCCTGGCAGGAGCGCATCGACAGCGCGGTCGAGGTCGTCAACGACGCGGACAAGGGGGTCGAGATCGCCTTCAAGGGGGTCGTGCTCGACTCGGATGTCACCGACGGCACCATGAACGGCTTCAACGGCAAACCCAGCGGTGACATCGAGAAGTACGAAGCCGACGAGCTCGCCGACATCGCCACCCGCATCAACTCCGGCGACGCCACTCCGCAGGAGATCAAGGAGGCGCAGCGCGTCTTCCGCGACAACGGCAGGAGCAAGGAATTCAACCAGATGTTCCTGGACAGCCTGGGGGCGTCGGGGACCATCAGGTTCACCAACAAGCTCAGCGACCTCAGTCACGGCGGCAAGGACAAGGGGACATACGCGGCATTCCAGGATGACCTGGCCGCTTCCCTGTCCCTGGCGACGAAGGACACCGACTCGTCGTTCTACAAGAAGTTCCGTGCCGACCTGCAGAAGGCCGGTGTCCAGAAGTACGACCTGGACGTCACCGGTGACAAGATCGCACTCGGCACCGGGCACGGGCAGCAGGCGCGCGGCTACCAGAGCCTCGTGACGCTGATGGAGCAGGGCGACGGCTACTCGGGGCAGTTCCTCAAGGACATGGCCACCGATATCCGGGCCGCCGAAGACAAGAAACAGGGCGGAGACCCCGACATCTGGGATCTGCGAGGTGACTTCAGCGGCAAGAACGACGGATGGTTCGCCAACGACCCGCTCGACGGCGTCCTCGGCATCATGTCCAAGGACCCGACCACGTCCACGAGCTACCTGGACCCGGGCCCGGACGGGAAGAACGACAGCCTTGAGTACCTGCTCAAGGAGCGGGACTGGGACCACGTCGACACCTCGCACTGGGCCGGCAAGGCCGAGGTGACCGGCAGGGACACGTTCGACACGGACGTACGCGCCGGTCTCGGCCTCGCCCTGTCGGCGGGTGCCACCGGCCTCGTGCCGGGCGGAGAAGGCGACGAGCTGGGCCGGCACACTGCCGCGCAGACCCGCGTCATGCACGACACGATCAACCTCATCGACTACGGCGACGCTGACGGCAAGTACAGCGAGGATCCCCAGCACATGCGGGTCGGCAGGGCCGACGAGGTGCTGGCCAAGGACGACTACTCGGCCCTGCGCGATCCCCTGTCCCAGGCCCTTGCCGACTACTCGCCGGACGCCGTCGACATCATCGACGGCGATGCGCCTGGCGGCCGGGCCGGTAAGGCAGACATCTACGAACATGGCGACGACTCGCAGATCCAGAACAGTCGCGGCAGCATGCTCCGCATGATGCGTGGCGTCTCCGAAGCCGACGACGTCAGTAACTTCGAGCGCATTTACCAGGCCCAACAGGGCTATATGTCCGCGGAATTGATGGGCAAGGACATCCCGAATGTGACGGCTGCCGAAAACGAGGCCCACAAGGTCGGCGAGGTCACCGGCGCGCTCAACGCGGTCGGCGGTGACGTGAAGATGGACGTCCACGACGCCAGGACCAGTCATGCCGCAGACACCCGGTTCTACGGGTACCACGTCGGCGGCGGCCTGATCACGGGCATCCCCGTCATCGGCGACGGCGCCCAGCGCCTCGTGGACATCGGCCTCAACCAATGGCTTGCCGGGGTCCAGGCGGAGGAGGGCTCACTGTCCAAGGAGGAGCTGGGCCGGGGCAACGAAGCCGCCCAGGACAATCTCGACGCCTACTTCGAAAAGTGGGGCAAGGAACGCCACATGGACTCCGCCACCAGTGGCGCTGCGGCCAGGGAGGCCCAGCAGGGCTACATGGGCGGGCGCGAGACGGCGTACGAGGCCCTGCGGTCCCGTACCTGATCACCGCACGTGGAACGCCGATCCCCGTACGACCCGACGCCGACGCAAGGAATCGCAAGCAGCACCATGATGACCCAGACGCGGAAGAAGAAGCCGGTAATCGTGGCGTCGGTCGCCTTGGTTGTGGTGGCCACGCTCCTCTCCTTGTACTGCTGGTGGAACACGAACCTTTTCGGCGCGGACTCGTTCTGCGGCGGCCGCATGGGAAGCGGGGAGGTGCGGGCCGCTCTGGACTCCACCGGCCGTGTGTCGCAGGTGTACGCACAAGTCGATCCGCAGCGAGCCGAGTTCGAATGCACGGTCGAGCGCACCAGTCGTTTCGTCGGAAGCGACGATCAGCAGGTGACGGTCGGGACGAAAATCGAGAAGGGGGCGTTCCCCTTCACGACCCATGTCTGGAAGAACCCTGGCGCCCGGTCCTATTTCAGGGGTGGGGTGACTGGTGCCGTGGCGCAGGACGGCGGGTACGTCGTTCTGCCGAAATCCTGCTGGGACAAGGGCGGCGCCCTACAGGGCAAGGGGGTCGTCCGTTTCGAGGACGGCGCGGTGGCGACTGTGGAGGCCAAGGTGGAGAAGGGGGCGGCGGACCCGGCCGGTCTGGCCCGGCTGCTGATCCGCTCGGCCCGGCAGGTCGCCGAGAAGGCCGGTTGCAGTACGTCGGCGCTCTCGGCCGCCCCTGATCTCGCAGCGCCGTCCGCCTCACGGACGACGGATGTCCAGAACGTGTGTGGAGTGCGGGGCTTCACGCTGCCGAAGGCGGCCGTGCTCGTCACCCGCGCCGAACCGGACCTGGAGCAGGTGAACGAGGGAAGTGCCGACACGTGGGCGTGTGACCTGAGCCTGGCGGGCTCGGCCAAGGCGGCCATGTCCTTTGCCGCGACGTCGGACAAGAATTTCGTCGAAGTGGCCAAGAAGGACATGTACGGCTTGGAAACTCTCCCCGGCGACAAGGGGGTTGCCGGGATCGACGAGGCCGTTCTGCACTGTGGCCGTGGTGATGTGCACTTCGCCGCGAAGCGGAACGTCGCGTACGACAAGGCCCTGCACGACAGCACCAGGCACGACGGGATCGCGGACATGAGGGTCGAGAGGGCCATGTTCCAGAACTTCCTCGACGCGACGGCCGCCGCCCACTCATGCCCTCGCGTCACCCTCCCCCAGCAGAAGGACCGTTCATGACCTCTCCTTCGCGTGCCGCAGCCGTGGCTGCCCTGCTCCTGGTGGGGGCGGTTGCCTGTAGTGACAACTCCGAAGACGAGAAGCCCACTTCGGCTGCCGCAGATGACACGACCGGCGGTTCGGCCGCCGCGCGCATCGAGGCCGTGAACAAGACGATGCGCACCACGGCGTTCAGCGCGGTCGGGACCTCGACCGTGTACGACGGGGCCCTCCAGAGCATGACGTGGAACCCGCAGCAGGGTCTCCGTATCGAGGTCAGCGGCACCATCGGCGGGAACATGTACTGCCGGGACGGTGTGACCTACATCAGCTCCAGCCTGTTCGCCGAGAGCCTGAAGCAGCAGGGCCAGGTGATCACCGTCCCCGCCGGTCTGGACGACGTGTATGTGACCACGAAGTCGGGGCAGGGCTGCGACGCGTACTTCGCTCTGTCCCCCACCGGGAGCTATGCCCCGTCCGACGACACCACGGTGAACGGCACGCCGGCCCGTGCGGTCAAGGTGTCCGCATCCGCATCGGCCACGGACACCTACTACGTCAGTGCCAAGGGCCCGGCGTATCTGCTGAAGCTGAAATCGACCCGCGACGGCCGCACCAGCAGTACGACCTACGTGGACTTCGGCAAGAAGAAGACCATCACACTCCCGGGCGCGGACAAGACCATGACCATGGACGCGTTCCGCGCCAGGACCGGCAGCTGACGGCCCTGTGCTCGATCCCGGCCCGCGAGCCGTTGCCGAGCGCGAGGCCGGGCGGGGCAAGAGCGGTTACGGGGCCGGGTGGACCGTGGAGCGGGGTGAGGTCGGGAAAGCGGGTGGGGAGGGTGAATTGAGTGGGGGGTGAATCGGGTGGGGAAGACAGAGGGATTGCCTGGCGTGCGGAAATGGCTGCCCCTTTGTCGCGGGGGCAGCCATTCCGGATGGTGTGGGGCAGCCGATTCGCCTGCTCGGAGGCCGTGACCGGATTCGAACCGGTGTAACTCGAGTTGCAGTCGAGCCCCTGAACCACTCGGGCACACGGCCGTGTGTTCCTCGTGGTTCGAACGTAGGGCCGGGGGCCTCACCGCTCAAGGGAATGGGGCGGGGCGCAATACGACTGCCATACGGCGTTCACGATCGGCGTCAGGGATCGGCGGCGTGGTCCTACGACCAATGGACGACCGGTGGACCGTCTCGCGACAGGGTTCATATGAGATCTTGCCCCTTACTCTTGGGCTCATGAGTGCCCTGGAACCGCGTGACGACATCGATGCTCCGCCGCTTGCCGCAGAGGCTCCTGTCGCCGCCGAAACCGGAGGGGTGCTCGGGCGGACCTACCGGGCGCTGAGTGTCGGCATCGTCTCCGTCGTATTCCTGATCGCCTTCGAGGCGACCGCCGTGGGGACCGCGATGCCGGTCGCCGCGCGGGAACTGCACGGCATTCCGCTGTACGCGTTCGCGTTCTCCGCGTACTTCACCACCAGCCTCTTCGCCATGGTGCTCTCCGGGCAGTGGGCGGACCGGCGCGGCCCGCTGGGGCCGCTCGCCGCGGGCATCAGCGCGTTCGCGGCGGGGCTGCTGCTCTGCGGGACCGCCGGGACCATGTGGGTCTTCGTCGCGGGCCGGGCCGTCCAAGGGCTCGGCGGCGGGCTGGTGATCGTGGCGTTGTACGTGGTGATCAGCCGGGCCTACCCGAAGCGGCTCCAGCCGTCGATCCTGGCCGCCTTCGCCGCGAGCTGGGTGGTCCCCTCGGTCGTCGGGCCGCTCGCCGCCGGGAGCGTGACCGAGCACCTGGGGTGGCGCTGGGTCTTCATCGGCATCCCCGTCCTCGTGGTGTTCCCGCTGGCGCTCGCGCTGCCCCAGATCCGGCGGCGGGCATCCGGCCCGGCCGACCCCGGGGCGCCCGTGGAGCCGTACGACCGGCGGCGCATCCGGCTCGCCCTGGGGATCTCGCTGGGGGCGGCGCTGCTCCAGTACGCCGGGCAGGAGCTGAACTGGCTCGCTCTGCTCCCGGCGGCCGTCGGCTTCGGGCTGCTCGTCCCGGCCGTGCGCGGACTGCTGCCCCCGGGGACGGCGCGGGCGGCGCGCGGGCTGCCTGCGGTGGTGCTGCTGCGCGGGGTGGCGGCCGGGTCGTTCATCGCCGCCGAGTCGTTCGTACCGCTGATGCTGGTGACCCAGCGCGGGCTCAGCCCGACGATGGCCGGGTTCTCGCTCGCGGCCGGCGGCGTGACCTGGGCGCTCGGTTCGTACGTACAGTCCCGGCCGCGCCTCGAACCGCACCGGGAGAGTCTGATGGTCGGCAGCATGGTGCTGGTCGCCGCGGCGATCGCGGCCGCGCCCTCCGTGCTGATCGACTCGGTGCCGGTCTGGACCGTCGCCGTGGCCTGGGCCTTCGGGTGCTTCGGCATGGGCGTGGTGATCGCGTCGACGAGCGTGCTGCTGCTGAAGCTGTCGGCACCGGAGGAGGCCGGGGCGAACTCGGCCGCCCTCCAGATCTCCGACGGGCTGTCGAACGTGCTGCTGCTCGCCGCGGGCGGAGCGGCCTTCGCGGCGCTCGGCGGCGGCATGGTCGGGGCCGTGCACGAGGCGGCGGAGACCGCGGCCACCGGGTCCCATCCGGGGGCGTTCGCGGTGGTCTTCCTGCCGATGGCGGGGGTCGCGCTGGTCGGGGCGTGGGTGGCGGCCCGGGTGCGTACCCGGACCTGATCGGCAAGGCCGCGGCGCCTGGTCGGCGCGGTGGTCACGGGCGGGACGGACGTGGCGAAAGCCGATTCCCGGGGCTGCGCGCGCCGGTCGGCGAACGCGTGTGAGAGCCATCGCAATTCGGTGCGGGGCGGCGCAGTTCGAGGTGGTCCCCGCGCCGCCCCCCGGTAGGGTGGCCCGGTTGTCGTATCGCGGGCGGGTCCGTCCCGGCCGTACGGACAGCGCCCCACGTACCCGAGAGACCCGAACCGGAGACCGTGACTACTACCGCCTCCCACCACCTCTCACCCGCCTTCCCCGGCCGCGCCCCCTGGGGCACGGCCGGCAAGCTGCGAGCCTGGCAGCAGGGCGCCATGGAGAAGTACATCCAGGAGCAGCCGCGCGACTTCCTCGCGGTCGCCACCCCCGGCGCGGGGAAGACCACCTTCGCGCTGACCCTCGCGTCATGGCTGCTGCACCACCACGTCGTGCAGCAGATCACCGTCGTCGCGCCGACCGAGCACCTGAAGAAGCAGTGGGCCGAGGCAGCGGCCCGGATAGGCATCAAGCTCGACCCCGACTACAGCGCGGGTCCGCTGAGCAAGGAGTACGACGGCGTCGCGGTCACCTACGCGGGCGTCGGCGTCCGGCCGATGCTGCACCGCAACCGCTGCGAGCAGCGCAAGACCCTCGTCATCCTCGACGAGATCCACCACGCCGGTGACTCGAAGTCCTGGGGCGAGGCGTGCCAGGAGGCCTTCGACCCGGCCACCCGGCGGCTCGCTCTGACCGGTACGCCGTTCCGCTCGGACACCAACCCGATCCCCTTCGTCGTGTACGAGGAGGGCAACGACGGAATCCGGCGTTCCTCGGCCGACTACACCTACGGCTACGGCAACGCGCTGGCCGACGGCGTCGTCCGGCCCGTGATCTTCCTCAGCTACAGCGGCAACATGCGCTGGCGCACCAAGGCCGGTGACGAGATCGCCGCCCGGCTCGGCGAGCCGATGACCAAGGACGCCATCGGGCAGGCCTGGCGCACCGCCCTCTCGCCCACCGGCGAGTGGATCCCCAATGTGCTGAGCGCCGCCGACAAGCGGCTGACCGAGGTCCGCAAGGGCATCCCGGACGCGGGCGGGCTGGTCATCGCCACCGACCAGGAGTCGGCGCGCGAGTACGCCAAGATCCTCAAGCGGGTGACCGGCGAGAAGGCCACCGTGGTCCTCTCCGACGAGAAAGCCGCCTCGAAGAAGATCGACCAGTTCAGCGCGGACGACTCCCGCTGGATGGTCGCGGTCCGCATGGTGTCGGAGGGCGTCGACGTGCCCCGCCTCGCCGTGGGCGTGTACGCCACCACCATCTCGACCCCGCTCTTCTTCGCCCAGGCCGTCGGGCGCTTCGTGCGCTCGCGCAGGCGCGGCGAGACCGCCTCGGTCTTCGTACCGACCATTCCGATGCTGCTCGACTTCGCCAACGAGATGGAGGTCGAGCGGGACCACGTCCTCGACAAGCCCAAGAAGGGCAGCGACGAGGAGAACCCGTTCGCGGAGGAGGACAAGCTCCTCGCCGACGCCGAGAAGCTGGAGGACGAGGAGACCGAGGAGCAGCTGCCCTTCGAGGCCCTCGAATCCGACGCGGTCTTCGACCGGGTGCTGTACGACGGTGCCGAATTCGGCATGCAGGCGCACCCCGGCAGCGAGGAGGAACAGGACTATCTGGGGATTCCGGGGCTCCTGGAACCCGACCAGGTGCAGCTGCTCCTCCAGAAGCGGCAGTCCCGGCAGATCGCGCACAGCCGCCAGCGGCCGGCCGAGGAGGCCGATCTGCTGGAGAAGCCGGCCGAGGCGCGGCCGGTGGTCACCCACAAGCAGCTGCTCGGGCTGCGCAAGCAGCTCAACACGATGGTGTCGGCGTACACGCACCAGAGCGGCAAGCCGCACGGGGTGATCCACACCGAGCTGCGGCGGGTGTGCGGCGGGCCGCCGAGCGCGGAGGCCACGGCCGGGCAGATCCAGCAGCGGATCCAGAAGGTCCAGGAGTGGGCCACCCGGATGACGTGAGGTGTCGGGAGTGCCGGTGCCGGCCCGGGGCGGGGACCGTGGTCCCCGCCCCGGGCCGGTTTCGTGCGGGCGTTGCGGCTGCGCGTGCGTGCGTGCGGATGAGGGTGGCGCCGCTACCAGACGAACGGCGCGGCTACCAGACGAACGGTGCCGACTGGTTCGCCGTGGCCACACACGGAACCGTGGCCGACGTCGGGGACGAGGCCACGATCTGCAGTGACCAGTTGGTGGCGCTCGGCGGAGAGGCCAGCACCGTGGAGTTCGTGCTGTCGCCCGCCGCCAGGGTGCCGGAGGTGAGCTTCAGCGGGCCCAGGGTGATGGGGTTCCCGCCGCTCAGGCCGGGGTTGGCCTTGCCGGAGAACTGCACCTGACTGGTGACGCCGCCCGAGGTCTTGGTGAGCTTCAGCGTCGTCGTGATGCTGTTCGGGTCGGCACTGGTGCCGGCCGGCATGGTGATCGCGGTGGACGTGATCTTGATGGACTTGGACGTGCCCGAGTCGGTGGCGGTCAGCGTGGCGAGACCGCTGCCCCAGGACCCGCAGTCGTACGTGGCCGTCGCGGTGAGCGGGGTCACCGCATGGGCCGCCGGAGCCAGGGCGAGGGCACCGGCCACGGAACAGGCCGCGGCCAGCACGAGCGGTACACGTCTTCGATTCGATGACATGACGGGGGAACTCCTTCCGGTTCTGAATTCCGCAGATTCACCGAAGGACTGGAGAAGTGGATCTGCGTGCCGGGCCCGGCATGTCGGGTGCAGTGAAACGGCGGCCCCCGGAGAAGTCAAGAGATGTCGACAAGGGCACTTGAAATGCCCGCGGAAATGCTTTCCGGGTATTTCAGGTGACGATCACTCTCCGGACAAGGATCAATCGGTTCTCTCTTGACTTCTGTGCACCCGGCCTCCTCAATGTGCGCAATCAATGGGCCATGGAGGGGTGTCTGGTGATACGACGACGAAGACCCGGCGTGACCGGTCTGCTCGCTGTCTGCTTCGCGATGTCGCTGAGCTGCGCCGGGGCCACCGCCCAGGCCGCGCCCCGGGCCGCCGCGGGGGGCGCCGGTACGGTCGCCCCGGACGTCCACTGCATCCTGCCCGCGGGCCAGGGCGAGACGACCGGGCCGCAGGAGATGACCGTCGAGCTGTCGCCCGCGGTCGTCGCCCCGGGCGGCAAGGTGCACGCGAAGGTGACGCTCGGTCCGTCCCCCGCCACCAGCGCCCTCGCGCTGGAGAACGTACCGACCATTCCCAGCCTCGACCTCGCCATGTCCGGCGGGGCGAGCGGCACCGTCACGGTGCGGGGGGCCGAGATCACCATGGACATCCCGGCCGGGAAGCCCATCGAACTCCCGCCGTACGAGGGCGACTTCCTGGTGCCCGCGAACGCCTCCGGGGACATCTCGTTCGCCCCGGTCCGCACACTGACGCAGACCAAGGTGCTCGGGTCGGTCTTCGAGACGCCGTGCGATGTCGTCGGCGGCGGTGGTTCCGTCGGTACCGTCACGGCGGAGGGGACCGGCTCCGAGCCCGCCACCCTGAGCGCGCCCGCCGACCCCGTACGGCCCAACACCGCCGTAGCGCTCGGCGGTTCGGGCTGGACGCCGGGCGGTGCGCCGGTGCCCTCGCTCTGTGCGGTGGGCGGTGGTGGCTGCGATCCGCTGAAGTTCAAGAGCCATGACCTCACCATCGACGGCGGCGGGGCGCTGCACGGCACGGCCACCCTCGCGGAGGCCGGCGCGGTGCCGGACGGGGCGTACGAGGTGAAGGTCAACGACGGCACGAAGGAGGCCACGGCGCCGCTCACCGTCAAGGCCGTTGCCGCCGGGGACCGGGAGATCTCGTTGTCGCGGAGCAGCGGCCCGGTCGGCAGTGTGATCACGGTCAGCGGCAAGAACTACAACCCGGACCGCTGGATCAACATCATCGGCCTCGACGCGACGGGCACCGGGCTCGACGACAGCGCGGTCTACGTCAAGAGCGCCCCGGACGGCACCTTCGCCGTGGAGTTCACCGTGATCTCCGACGCCGTCGTCGCCGTCCAGGCCGACGAGGGCAACGACCCGGCGACCGTACGGACCGCCCCGTTCACCGTCTCCACGGACGGGGGAGGCGGCGGGAGCGCCGACCAGAAGCTGAACACCACGGTCAGGGCCGGGACGCTGTCCATGGTCCAGGACGGCGACACGGTCGACTTCGGCACCACCGTCCTGGGCACCGGCAGCGGTGTGCAGCGCTCCCGGCTCAACCGGGTCGAGGTGGAGGACGCCCGCGGCGTCGACAGCGGCTGGTCCCTGACCGCCACCCTCACCGGATTCACCAGCACCGACGGCGGCACCATCCCGGCCGGTGCCGTCCGGTGGACCCCCGAATGCACGGCGCAGAGCGGCAGCGTGGGCGTACCGGTCGCCGGGTCGCCCGCCGCGCTCGGGAGCGAGGCGGCGAGCCTCTGCCGGATGGACCCGGACGGCTCCCGCCCCTTCACCGGCGGACGGTTCGACGCCGACGCCGATCTCACCCTCACGGTCCCCGGAACCACCCGGCCCGGGGACTACAGCGCCACGCTCACGCTCACGCTTCTCTGAGCACGCACATCCGTCTCCGGGCATGCACGCCCGGCTGCGGGAACACACCGTCCGTCCCGGGCGCGCGCACCATACTCCGCGCGTGTCCCTGTCTCTCCGAGCACCGAGACGAACAGCACCGGGCCGAACAGCATCGAGACGAACAGCACCGGGCTGAACAGCACCGGGACGAACAGCATCGGGCTGAACAGCATCGGGCTGAACAGCACCGGGCCGAACAGCACCGAGACGAACAGCACCGGGGGCGCCCGCCCGCTCCGTATCGCACCGGAGCGGGCGGGCGTCGCCATTCCGGATCGCGCAGTCCCGCGGCCGCGCCTCGACCGCGGGCGACACCTATGGAGGAGCCGCATGTCCGTCCGACCACCGAGAAGAACCGTGGGAAGAACCGAGAGAGCGGGTACGGGGTTCCGCCGTGCCGTGGCCCTCACCGCCGGGGCCGTGCTCGTCTGGACCGGCGGCACCGTCGCACTCGCGCCCGCCGCCGCGGCCGCCACCGTCACCCCCACCGTCCACTGCTCCCTGCCCGCCGGACAGGGGCAGGCGACCGGTCCGCAGCAGATGAGCGTCGAGCTCTCGCCGGGCATCGTCGACCCGGGCGGCAAGGTCCATGCCAAGGTCAGCCTCGGTCCGTCCCCCGCCACCAGCGGCCTCAGCCTGAGCGACGTACCCACCACCCCCAGCATCGACTTCGCGATGTCCGGCGGCGCCACCGGCACGGTCACCGTGACCGGCCCCCAGATCAACCTGGACATCCCGTCCGGCAAGCCCATCGAAATACCGCCGTACGAAGGGGACTTCATCATCCCCGCCAACGCGAGCGGACCGATCTCCTTCACCCCGGTGCGCAATCTGACGCGTACGAAGGTGCTCGGCTCCACCTACGAGACCCCGTGCGACGTGGTGAGCGGCGGCGGCTCCATCGGCACGGTCACCGCCGAGGGCACCGCGGGCCACCCGGCCACCCTGACCGCGCCCGCCACCGCCGTCCGGCCGTCCACCTCCGTCGCCCTGTCCGGCAGCCTGTGGACGGCGGGTGCCACTCCCGTACCGTCGCTGTGCGCGGCGGACGGCGGTGGCTGCGACCCCGGGAAGTTCGTCTCCGGCACACTCGCGATCGACGGTTCGGGGGAGCTGACCGGCAGCGCGGTGCTCGCCGCCGCGGGCACCGTGCCCGACGGCTCGTACCTGGTGAAGGTCGGCGACGGTACGAAGGAGGCGACCGCGCCCCTGACCGTCAAGGCGTTCGTCCCCACCGGGCCGCGCGCCATCGCGCTCTCCCGCGCCGGGGCTCCGCTCGGCAGCGTCATCGAGGTCACCGGCAGCAACTACTTCCAGGACCGGTGGATCAACACCGTCGCCCTGGACGCGAGCGGGGCCACCCTCGACGACACCGCCGTCTATGTGAAGAGCACCCCCGACGGTACGTTCAGCGCCGAGTTCACCGTCTCCGACCCGGCCATCGCCTCGATCCAGGTCGACGAGGGCAACGATCCGGCCACCGTACTGACCACACCGTTCACCGTGACCGAGGCCTCCGCGACGCTCTCCGCGGGCGCGGCGAAGGTCAAGCCGGGCGGGACGATCGCCCTCTCCGGCGGCGACTGGCCGACCGGCACCACGCCCACCGCCACGCTCTGCCAAGCGGGCGGCGGCCCCTGCGACAGCTCACGGATCAGCGGGTCCACCCTCCGGATCGGCGCCGACGGAACGCTCGCCGGCACGGTCACCGTCGCCGGATCCACCCCGCGTGCCGAGTACGCGCTCCAGGTCACCGCCGGGGGAGCGCAGGCCCTCACCCCGCTGACCGTCGCCCCGTCCTACATCGTGCTCAGCCCGCCGTCCGGCCCCAAGGGCACCGCCGTCACCGTCGTCGGCCAGGGCTTCGCGAAGGTGGCGACCGTGTCCATCGTCGGGCTGCGGGCCGACGGCTCGCAGACGTCCGATGCGGCGAAGACCAAGGTGGTGGGGCTCGACGGGGCGTTCTCGCAGACGTTCACGGTCAACGCCGCCGACACCGTCGCCATCCGGGTCCGGGAGGTCCTCGTCAACCCCCGTACCGAGACGGCGGCGTTCACCGTCCAGGGCGGGACCGTGCCCGCCGGACCGTCCTTCGCGCTCTCGCCGCCCGAGGGGCCCGTCGGCACGGCGGTCCAGGTGACCGGGCGCGGCTTCGCCCCGGTCGCCACGGTCTCGGTGACCGGCCGCACCGCCGACGGGAAGCAGACCGCCGATCCGTACGTCACCCGGATCATCGGACTCGACGGCACCTTCGCCCTTCAGTTCACCGTCCGCGACCCGGCGACGAAGTCGATTCGCGCCTGCGAGGTGCTCGTGAACGGAAAAATTGTGCAACAGTCCTTCACCGTGAGTTAACGAAAGTTCACTTCCGGTGCGTCAGGCACCCGTGAAGGCGTCGGCCGACCTGGACGCGCGTAGACCTCCAGGCTTCGGCCGACGCCGCGCTGACCGGCACTTATGCTGCTTCAAGACAACCTCGCTCCGGACAACGCCCGGATTCTGGACGAGCCCTTCCGCTGAGCGGACTCGCTCGCTACTGTCCAAAAAATGAACGCCCCGTGGCAGAGCCGCCCCGGGGCGCAGCCGGTGCCTGGTTAGGCCGGCGGCCTCTCCGTGCGTCGCCGCTGGGACCGGCGGCGCACATTCCGTGGGACCAGCCGCTGCCGCTCATCAAAGAGGAGAGGGCGTCGTGACCGCGGAAACCTCCCAGACGCTCGACCGGGGCCTGAGGGTCCTCAAACTGCTTGCCGACACCGACCACGGCCTGACCGTCACCGAGTTGTCCAACAAACTCGGGGTCAACCGCACGGTGGTCTATCGGCTGCTCGCCACCCTGGAGCAACATGCCCTGGTCCGACGCGACTTGGGCGGCCGCGCCAGGGTGGGCCTGGGTGTGCTGCGTCTGGGCCGCCAGGTGCATCCGCTCGTACGGGAGGCCGCGCTGCCCGCGCTGCGGTCGCTCGCGGAGGACATCGGGGCCACCGCCCACCTCACGCTGGTCGATGGCAGCGACGCGCTGGCCGTCGCGGTCGTCGAGCCGACCTGGACGGACTACCACGTCGCCTACAGGGCGGGTTTCCGCCATCCGCTGGACCGGGGCGCCGCCGGACGGGCGATCCTCGCCGCCCGCCGCAAGCCGGTCGGCGAGACCGCCTTCACCCTCACCCACGGCGAGCTGGAGGCCGGGGCGAGCGGGGCCGCGGCGGCGCTGGTGGGTGTGACCGGGGTGGAGGGCAGCGTGGGTGTCGTGATGCTCGCGGACTCCGTGCCCGAGCGCGTCGGCCCCCGCGTGGTGGACGCGGCCCGCGAGGTCGCGGACGCGCTCCGGTAGCGCGGGACCGAAGGTCGGGCAGGGCGGGACCGAAGGGTCCGGTAGCGCGGGACCGAAGGGTCGGGCAGGGCGGGACCGAAGGTCGGGCAGGGCGGGACCGAAGGGTCGGCCGGGGACCCTCGCGCCGCCGGGGCCCCTCACGGGCGGTGCGGGCCCGGCGTCGCCGGGGGCGGGGCGTCAGGAGGCCGGGGCCGGTTAGATTGGGCGGGTGCTCACTCGTCTCACGCGCCCCCGTGCCCTCGCCCTGTGCGCCCTGCCCGTCCTCGCCCTGTTCGGGGTGGCCGCCTTCGCGCCGCTGCCGTTCACCCTGGCGCAGCCCGGCACGACCGCGAACGTGCTCGGGGACGATCACGGCACGCCCGTGATCAGCATCAAGGGGACGCCGACCCGCCCCACCGAGGGTCAGTTGCGGATGACCACGATCGTGGCGACCGGGCCGACCGCCGATGTCGGCATCGGCGATGTGCTCGACAGCTGGTTCCGTACGGACCGGGCGGTCCTGCCCCGTGACTCCGTCTACCCGACCGGCGGCTCCGAGAAAGAGATCGAGAAGCACAACCTCGACGACATGGTGAAGTCGCAGGACTCGGCGGTCGAGGCCGCCCTGAACTACCTCGGGAAGAAGCCCGGTTCGGTCGATGTGACCCTGCACCTCGCCGACGTGGGCGGTCCCAGCGCCGGACTGTTCTTCGCGCTCGGCATCGTCGACAAGCTCGACGGCAACGGCTCCGGGGGCGATCTCACCGGCGGCCGCACCATCGCGGGCACCGGCACCATCGAGGCGAACGGCGAGGTCGGTGCGGTCGGCGGGGTCTCGTTGAAGACCCAGGCCGCACGCCGTGACGGGGCGACCGTCTTCCTCGTGCCGAAGGCGGAGTGCCGGGAGGCGGGCGCCGAGCTCCCCAAGGGGCTGCGGCTGATCCCGGTCACGACGCTGAAGAACGCGGTGTCCTCGCTGCGGGCACTGGAGCAGGGACACAAGGTCCCGAGCTGCTGACCTCCCCGGCCGACGGCGGTACGGGACCGTCCGCGACCGGTCACGGTACGGACGAAGGTACGGACATCCCTCGGCCGGTCACGGTACGGACACCTCTCCGGCCGGCGAGGGTACGGACACCTCCCCGGCCGACACCGGCACGGCTTCCGCCCGCCCCGCCCCGGTAGGCCCCGCCCCGGCAGGCGCCGCCCCGGTCGGCGATCCCGCCCCGGTGACCGGTACCGCCCCGTCCATCGTGCGCCACGCCGGGAACACCAGCGGGCTCAGCGTGGCCAGCAGGTACACCCCGCCCATCGCCAGCAGCGCACCCCGCACCCCCGCGCTCTCCACCAGCAGACCGGCCGCGAGACCGCCCACCGGCATGGCCAGTTCGCCGCCCGCCGTGAGGACCCCGGAGACCCGGCTGCGCAGCTCGTCGGGGACCGTTCCGTAGATCACCGTTGTCAGGATCGGGTTCAGCACACCGCCCGCGAGGCCGCTCAGCACCATGGTCACGGCGAGCGGCAGTGTCGTCCCGGTCAGCGCCGCGACCACGTATCTGGGCGCGCCGCACAGCACCACGCACACCGTGAACACGGCCCGCCGCGAGAAGCGGTGCCCGACCGCTCCGTACAGCAGTGCCCCGGTCAGCCCGCCCGCGCCGAACAGTGCGGTGAGCAGCCCGATGTCCCCGGCCCCGCCCAGTTCGGCGGCGGCGTGCACCGGCAGCAGGACGGCGTACCAGCCCTGGTCGGTGCCGTTCATGAACAGGACCATCACCACGACCGCCAGCAGCAGCCGGTTGCCCAGCAAGTAGGCGAAGCCCTCGCGCAGTTCGGTGCGGTACGCCCGCAGCGAGACGGGCGCCTCGGCCTTGCGGGGCTCGGCCGCGCGCACTCCCCGTAGGCCCGCCGCGATCAGTAGCGCGGACGTCAGGAACGTCGCCGCGTCCAGCAGCAGTACGTTCTCCGCGCCGACGAGCGCGATCAGCACACCGGCCAGCGCCGCCCCGGCCATCCGGGCGCCGCGCGAGACGGCGTCGAAGAGGCTGGCGGCGCGGGCGAGGGTGGTGCCGGCGTGCTCGGCGAGATCCGGGACGAGTACGTAGCGCGCGGTGTTGCCCGGGGTGTGCAGGAGCCCGCCGACCGCCATCAGCGCGCACAGCATCCAGAACGCGAGCGCGTCCGCGTAGTGCAGCAGCGGGATGGCGGCGACGGCGAGGCCGCACACCAGGTCGGAGGCGACGGAGACCCGGCGCCGTCCGATCCGGTCGATGACGGGACCGCCGATCAGGGCGGAGACGACGATCGGCAGGGTCGCGCAGAACGCGACGACCCCGGCCCGGCCGGCACTTCCCGTGGTCTCCAGGACGAACCACGGCACCCCGATGAGGGTGAGTGAAGTACCGGCCGTGGAGATGGAGTTGGCGCACAGTACGGCGATCAGCGGGATACGGCTCCGGTCCCCCCGGCCGGTCACGCCGTACCGGCCAGGAAGGGGGCGCGGCGGGGGCGGGGGTGGCGGGGCAGGATGCGCAGCCCCAGTCCGACGAGGGCCCAGCCGAGCCGGGTGCGCAGCCCGGCGCCGGAGGGGGTCGGCGGCGGGCCGAATCCGGTTGCCCGGCGCCGCAGTTCGGCGGAGCGCAGGCGGTGCAGCAGCAGATGGGTGTCGGAGTGCATGACGGTGTCCTTCCGGTCAGGAGGGGCTCGCCCGCGCGGGCGCGACGAGCCGCGGGCTGGTCACTCCGCGGGGCTGGTCACTCCGCGGGGCGCGGGAAGAAGTGCACATGGCTGCGGACGTTCGCCGATCCCTCGGTGCCTTCCGGGACGCGGCCCCGGTAGCTCTCGATGAGGTCGTGGACCTTGTGGATCAGTTCCTCGGCGAGATCCGGGGTGAGGCGCACCTTGAAGTCGCTGATGTCCCAGCCCTCGCGCCACTCCTCGGGCCATTCGCGCATGGTGCCGATCCAGGTGTTCAGCTCCTGGGAGTGGGTGGTGGCGAGCTCGTGGAGCACGAGATCGACCGCGCCGCGCACCTCGGGGTCCGGGTGGCTCAGGAACCTGCTGCTGTCGAAGATGGTGCCGCGGTGCGCGGCCTGCCACCAGCGCTCGCGGCCCTTGCCGCGCTCCGGGGCGTCCTCGACGAAGCCGTAGGCCGCCAGCTGCCTGAGGTGGTAGCTGGTGGAGCCGCTGGACTCGCCGAGCCGGTCGGCGAGACCGGAGGCGGTGGCGGGGCCGTACTCCCGCAGGGTGGCCAGCAGGCGCAGCCGCAGGGGGTGGGCCAGCCCGCGCAGGGTGCGGGCATCGACCTTGTGGAGGTTCTCGGGTTCGACGGGGCGCTGGGCGCCGTCCTCTGGTGCGGGCATGGGGTAACCGTAGAGTTGCAAAGCTCTCTTTGCAACAGGTTCTTTGCAACGAAATCTTTGCGAGTGGTGCGACCGGGGTGGGAGGGGCACGAGGGAGCGCGGCGGAGGCAGGCTGTTTCAGCCCTTCGTGCCGTACGGTCCAGTCCAGCCTGCCGTCCCGTTCAGCCCTGTTTGATGAACCCCTCCTGGATCAGCCATGCCTTCGCCACCTCGTGCGGGTCCTGCCCGTCCACGTCCACCTTGGCGTTGAGCACCTGGGCGACCTCGGTGGTCAGCTTCTTGCTGACCGGGTCGAGCAGCGCGGCGATCTGCGGGTACTTCTCGAAGGTCTTGGTGTGGATGACCGGCGCCGCGTTGTAGTTGGGGAAGAAGTGCTTGTTGTCCACGAGCACGTCGAGGTTCATCGCCTTGATCCGGCCGTCCGTGGTGAACACCTCGCCCAGCAGGCAGGAGTCGGACTTCGAGACCTGGGTGTAGATGATCCCGGCGTCCATCTTCTTGATGTTGGAGGCCGGCAGCGACATCCCGTAGGCCTTCTCCATGCCCGGCAGTCCGTCGTCGCGCGAGGCGAACTCGTTCTCCACGCAGATCGTCACCGCGGACGGGTTCTTCTTCGCCAGCGCCGCCACGTCGGAGAGCGTCCGCAGGTGGTACTTCGCGTTGTTCTTCCGGCTGATGGCGAGTGCGTAGGTGTTGTTGAGCGTGGACGGCGGCAGCCAGGTCACCCCCGTCCTGCGGTCCTGGTCGCGGACCGCCTTCCACTGCTCGATCGGGTCGGGGATCGGCTTCGCGTGGCCCAGATAGGTGATCCAGCCGGTGCCGGTGTACTCGTACATCGCGTCCGCGTCGCCCTTGACGATCGCCTCGCGGGCGCTGATCGAGCCGGGCAGGTTGGTCCGGTCCAGGACCTCCGCGCCGGCCGCCTTGAACACCAGGCCGATCATCTGGCCCAGGATGATGTTCTCGCTGAAGTTCTTCGAGGTGACGGTCAGCGAGGCGCCGTGCAGCGGCTTCCCCCGGCCGACCGAGCCCGGCTCCACGTCGTCCACCATCGGCGAGCCGCTCTTCAGCCCGCACCCGGAGAGCGCCAGGGCCAGCACCACCGCCCCCGCCAGGGCGGCGCGTACGTTCCGCGGACCCATCACCCCACCTCCAGTCCGCGCGGTGTCAGCGCCACCTCGACCAGGGAGGCCAGCCAGTCCACCAGCAGCGCCAGCACCACCGTCAGTACGGAACCGAGCACCAGGACCGGCATCCGCTGGGTCTGGATGCCCGAGGTGATCAGGTCGCCGAGGCCGCCGCCGCCGACGAAGGTGGCCAGGGTCGCCGTGCCGACGTTGAGCACCAGCGCCGTGCGCACACCGGCCAGGATCAGCGGTACGGCGAGCGGCAGTTCGACCTTGGTGAGCGTCCCCGTCGCCGACATGCCGATGCCCCGCGAGGCCTCGACCAGATTCGGCTCGATCGCCCGGAGACCGGCCACCGTGTTGGAGAAGACCGGCAGCACCGCGTAGATCACCATGCCGATGATCGCCGTCGACGGCCCGATGCCCAGCCAGATCACCAGCAGCGCCAGCAGACCGATCGCCGGGGTCGCCTGCCCGATGTTGGCGACCGCCGTGACCACCGGGGCCCCCTTGCTCAGCCCGCGCCGGGTCAGCGCGATGCCCAGCGGAATCGCGATGATCAGCACCCAGAACGTCGAGATCGCGGTCAGCCGCACATGCTGCCACCAGCGCAGCTGCACATTGCCGCCGGTGAGCGCGTTCCGTGCGATCGAGTCCAGGTGGATATTGGTGATCCACAGATAGGTGAGGGCCAGCACCACCACGAGCACCAGGGGCATCACCACCAGCTTGCGCCAGGTGAACCGGCGTGGCGGACCGGTCGGCGGCGGCGCGGGCTCCTCCTCCTCGTCCCGGAAGGCATGGCCCTTGACGTCGTGCTCGCCGGGCGGGCGGTCCTTGTCGGAGGAGGGCACGGCAGCGGCGGAGCGCGTCCGGCGGGAGGACTCGGGGTTGCGCGACGAGGGGGGAGTCATGCGCCCGCACCGCCCTCCAGCTCCGCCTCGGTCTGATGGCTGCGCAGCTCCTCCAGATCGTGCTGGTGCTCGATGGCGGCCAGCCGGTCGGCCTCCAGCAGTTCATGGACGGAGTTCATCAGGGTCTGCATGTCGACGACCCCGATGAACTCGCCGCGCCGCCCGGTCACCGCGACCCGCCCGCCGCTGTCGGTCAGCACCGCCTCCAGCGCGTCGTGCAGCGTCGCGTCCCGCGTCACCGTGTCGTGGACCAGCTGCCCGGCCCGCGCCAGCGAACCCCGGGCCCGCATCAGATCGCCGCGCCGCAGCCATTTGTACGGGCGGCTCCTGCGGTCCAGCATCAGCAGTTCGTTGTGCGGCCCGCTGCGCAGCTTGTTGAAGATCGACTGGAGCGGGTCGTCGACCGTCACCGTCGGGAACGCGGCCATCTCCACATCCCGTACGCGGGTGAGGTTGAGCCGCTTCAGCGCCGCACCGGCGCCGACGAAACCCGAGACGAAGTCGTCCGTCGGATTGGTGAGGATCGCCTCCGGGGTGTCGAACTGCGCGATGTGCGAACGCTCCCGCAGCACGGCGATCCGGTCGCCCAGCTTGATCGCCTCGTCGAAGTCGTGGGTGACGAAGACGATCGTCTTGTGCAGCTCGTGCTGGAGCCGGATCAGCTCGTCCTGGAGATGGTCACGGGTGATCGGGTCGACCGCGCCGAAGGGCTCGTCCATCAGCAGCACCGGCGGATCGGCCGCCAGCGCCCGCGCCACGCCCACCCGCTGCTGCTGACCGCCGGAGAGCGCGCGGGGATAGCGCCCGTGGAACTCCCTCGGGTCGAGCCCCACCAGATCGAGCATCTCCTCGACCCGGTCCTTCACCTTCGACTTCGACCAGCCGACCATCTTCGGCACCAGGCCGATGTTCTCGGCGACCGTCATGTGCGGGAAGAGCCCGGACGACTGGATCGCGTACCCGATCTTGCGGCGCAGCCTCACGGGGTCGATGTCGGTGACGTCCTCGTCGCCGATCCTGATCCGCCCGGACGTCGGCTCGATCAGCCGGTTGATCATCTTCAGGGTGGTGGACTTCCCGCAGCCCGACGGGCCGACGAAGATCACCGTCTCGCCCGCCTTGATGTCCATCGAGACGCTGTCCACCGCCGGGTTCGGATTGCCCGGGTAGTGCTTGGTCAGGTCCTCCAGCTGGATGGTGGCGCCGGACGTGGTCCGCTGGTCGGCGGCCCCGTCGGCGGCCGTGCTCCCGGTGGCGGTCTCAGACACGAATCCCCCTTGGAATGGTGAGCCGCCCGAGCAGTACGTACGCGGCGTCGAAGAGCAGGGCGAGGACGACGATGCCGAGCGTGCCCGCGAGGACCTGATTGAGCGCGTTGGCACTGCCCAGCGAGGCGATGCCGCGGAAGATCTCGTTGCCCAGGCCGGGCCCCGAGGCGTACGCGGCGATGGCGGCGATGCCCATCAGCATCTGGGTGGAGACCCGGATGCCGGTGAGGATCGGCGGCCAGGCGAGCGGCAGTTCCACCCGGCACAGCCGGGCCAGCCGCGACATCCCGATCCCCTTCGCCGCGTCGACCAGCGCCGGATCGACACCGCGCAGTCCCACGATGGCGTTGCGGACGATGGGCAGCAGCCCGTACAGCGTCAGGGTGATCACCGTGGGCGCCACACCGAGCCCGACGAGCGGGATGAGCAGACCGATCGCGGCGAGGGAGGGGATGGTGAGGATCGTCGCCGTCGAGGTGATGGCCAGTGAACCCGCCCAGCCGCTGCGGTAGGTGACGATCCCGATCAGGATGCCCAGCACGGTGGCGATGACCATGCACTGGAACACGGCGCTGACGTGCTGGTACGCGTCGGTGAGCAGCTGTTGGTGCCGGTTGCCCAGGTACTCCCAGAAGCTCACGCGTCACTCCTCGGCTCAGTCGTGGTCCTCCGCGGCCTGCTCGACGAGCGGGATGATCCGCAGCGGTACCGGGTTCTCCATGACGATGGCCGTGGAGGCCCGGACGATGCCATCAAAACCGACAACCCGGTCGATCACCCGTTGGAGATCGGCGTTGGACCGCGCGACGAGACGGCAGAGCATGTCGCCGTGCCCGGTGGTGGTGTGCAGCTCCAGCACTTCCGGTACGCCCGCCAAGTGGGCCCGTACATCGGCTCCTTGACCCTGCTTGATCTCCAGTGTGGCGAAGGCGGTCACGGGATAACCGAGCGCCGCCGGATCGACCGCCGGACCGAATCCGCGGATGACTCCATTCGACTGAAGCCGGTCGAGTCGGGCCTGCACCGTCCCGCGGGCCACGCCGAGCCTGCGCGATGCCTCCAGGACGCCGATGCGGGGTTCGCGGGCCAGCAGCACGATGAGCCGGCCGTCCAGCCGATCGATCGCCATGGTCTTCTCCGGAGGGTCGATGTGATGGTCATCATGTACAGATAGCCCGCCCATCATCCCTATCCGCTGTACAGATTGCCCAGCAGATTCGCAAACTATTGCGCACCTTGCGAAGCGGCGAGAGCCTTCGGACATGACTGAGACTCTGCACACCACCCCCGAAACAGCCCGGCAGGCCGACCCCTTCCCGGTCAAGGGAATGGACGCGGTCGTCTTCGCCGTCGGCAACGCCAAGCAGGCCGCGCACTACTATTCGACGGCCTTCGGCATGAAGCTGGTCGCCTACTCCGGACCGGAGAACGGCAGCCGCGAGACGGCGAGTTACGTACTGACCAACGGGTCGGCCCGTTTCGTCTTCACCTCCGTCATCAAGGCCGTCACCGACCACGGCCGCTTCCTCGACGCCCATGTGGCCGAGCACGGCGACGGCGTCGTCGACCTGGCCATCGAGGTCCCGGACGCCCGCGCGGCCTACGCCTACGCGGTCGAGCACGGCGCCCACGGCCTCGACGAGCCGCACGAGGTGAAGGACGAGCACGGCACCGTCGTGCTCGCCGCCATCGCCACGTACGGCAAGACCCGGCACACCCTCGTCGAGCGCTCCGGCTACGACGGCCCCTACCTCCCCGGCTACGCCGCGGCCGACCCCATCGTCGAGCCCCCGGCCAAGCGCACCTTCCAGGCCGTCGACCACTGCGTCGGCAACGTGGAACTCGGCCGGATGAACGAGTGGGTCGGCTTCTACAACAAGGTCATGGGCTTCACCAACATGAAGGAGTTCGTGGGCGACGACATCGCCACCGAGTACTCCGCGCTCATGTCGAAGGTCGTCGCCGACGGCACCCTCAAGGTCAAGTTCCCGATCAACGAACCGGCGATCGCCAAGAAGAAGTCCCAGATCGACGAGTACCTGGAGTTCTACGGCGGCGCGGGCGTCCAGCACATCGCGCTGGCCACCAACGACATCGTCGCCTCGGTACGGGCGATGCGCGCGGCGGGCGTCCAGTTCCTGGACACGCCGGACTCGTACTACGACACCCTCGGCGAGTGGGCGGGCGAGACCCGGGTGCCGGTGGAGATCCTGCGCGAGCAGAAGATCCTCGTCGACCGCGACGAGGACGGCTACCTGCTCCAGATCTTCACCAAGCCGGTCCAGGACCGCCCGACCGTCTTCTTCGAGATGATCGAGCGCCATGGCTCGATGGGCTTCGGCAAGGGCAACTTCAAGGCCCTGTTCGAGGCGATCGAGCGCGAGCAGGAGAAGCGCGGCAACCTCTGACCCCCGCGGGCCGGTGTGCCCCGGGCCCCGGGCAGCTCAACGGCTGCCCGGGGCCCTCGGCGTGGTGGCGGACTGCTGCTGCTCCGCCGACGGCTCCGGCGCGGGCCGCGCGTCCGCCGGAACGTCCACCGGGGGAGCGGTCAGGTCGTCCAGGGCCTCCCGGGCGGCCGGACCGGCCAGCGGCGAGAACCGCGGGTTGGAGCGCAGCGCCCCCGCCAGACTACGGCGCGCCGCGTCGTACTTCCCCAACGCCCGCTGGATCACGCCCAGGTGGTACGCGTACGAGGCGTTCCGCCCGTCCGCCTCGGCCGCGCGGGCCGCGTACTCCAGCCCGGCGGACGGGTCGCCGGAGCGGTGCAGGGCCCAGCCCAGCGCGTCCGCCACCGCCGGGCTGCGGTGCGCGCGCCGCCACGCGGCGTCCAGCACCTCGACCGCCGTCGCCGGATCCCCGTGATCGGCCTCGAAACGGCCGCGCAGAAGGGCGTTGTCCACCCCCTGGCCCTCGTCCCGGGCGAGCGCCCGGCGCAGCCGCGCGTACTGGTCGTCGGCATCCGCGTCCCGGCCCAGCGACTCGTACAGCTCACCCAGCTCCAGCAGGTACTCGGGCCGGGGCAGCCGCGCCAGTGCCGCCCGGTAGTCGCGCTGCGCCTCGTCCGTACGGCCGAGCGCCACCAGCGCCCTGGCCCGGCCCGCCAGCGACGGACGGTGCTCGCGGTCGGTGCGCAGCGCCGCGTCGTACTGCCGGACCGCTTCCCCGGGATCGCCCCGCTCCCAGGCCAGTTCGCCCAGCAGGGACAGGCACTCGGCCTTCTGCTCGGGGGTGGCCGCCCGGCCCGCCGCGTCCCGTGCCTCGGCCAGCGCCTCCTCGTGCCGGCCCCGGTCCAGATGCATCCTCGCCGTCCGGAGGAGCGCCGGGACGCCCGCGCGCAGCGCCGTGAACCTCTCCACCGCCCGGCTCACCGAACCGCTGTCCCCCAGACCGCCGTACGCGTCGATCAGCGCCGGATACACGGCCCACTCCTCCGGCCGCCGTGCCCGCACCGCCTCGCCCCACTTCTTCGCCGCGCCGAAGTCGTGCCGGGCGTCGGCCAGTACTGCGAGCCCCGTCCAGGCCGCCGTGTTCCCGCTCTCACCCGGCTGGATGTCCAGGGAGCGCTTCAGCGCCCGCTCGGCCCGCCCGTAGTACGCCGTGTCGGCCGAGCGCCGCCCCCACTCCACGTAGGCCGTACCGAGCTCCGCCCAGGTCCGCGCGTCGGACGGGTGGGTGCCCAGCCACTGCTGCCGGTCCTCGATCAGCGCGGTCAGGTCGGAGAGCGCGGCCGGGGCGCCCGCGGCGGTCGCCCCCAGCGCACGCGAGACCGGTCCGGGCACGGGCGGCGAGGCATTCCTCCCGTCCTCCGGTACGGCCACCACGGCACCCGTCACCAGCACCGCACCCGCCACCGCGCCCAGGGCCGCCCTGCGCAGGGTCGTGCGCAGGGAGAGGGGCGGGAGATCGGACGGCGACGCCGGATCGGAGAGCGCGGAGAGCGCGGAGGCGCCGGAGAAGTCGGAGACCTCAAGAGGGCGGCGGCGGCTCGGATCGGGGGGCTGCGGAGGCTGCTGCGGCATGACGTCCATGCCGATCACTCTGCGTCAGTAATACGAGCACACCGCGCCTTGCGAAGGCCGCGGCAGACGGGTTCACACCAATGGGCCCGGGTGCCACGCTGAGATCATGAACGGTCTTCTCGAAGAACTGCGTGCGGGTCTGCCCGCCGAGGCCCTGGTCACGGATCCCGACGTCACCGCCTCGTACGCCCACGACATGGCGAGCTTCTGCGAAGCGGGCGCGCCCGCGGTCGTCGTGCTCCCGCGCACGGTCGAGCAGGTCCAGCACGTCATGCGCACCGCCACCGCGCTGCGCGTCCCGGTCGTCCCGCAGGGCGCCCGCACCGGCCTGTCGGGCGCGGCCAACGCCTCCGACGGCTGCATCGTGCTGTCCCTGGTGAAGATGGACCGGATCCTGGAGATCAGCCCGGTCGACCGGATCGCCGTCGTCGAGCCCGGCGTCGTCAACGCGGTGCTCTCCCGGGCGGTCGGCGAACACGGTCTGTACTACCCGCCGGACCCCTCCAGCTGGGAGATGTGCACCATCGGCGGCAACATCGGCACCGCGTCCGGCGGCCTGTGCTGCGTGAAGTACGGGGTCACCGCCGAGTACGTGCTCGGCCTGGAGGTCGTCCTCGCCGACGGGCGACTGCTCACCACCGGCCGCCGCACCGCGAAGGGCGTCGCCGGATACGACCTGACGCGGCTCTTCGTGGGTTCGGAGGGCAGCCTCGGAATCGTCGTCAAGGCCGTGCTCGCGCTGAAGCCGCAGCCGCCGCGGCAGCTGGTGCTGGCCGCGGAGTTCCCGAGCGCGGCGACCGCCTGCGACGCGATCTGCCGGATCATGGAGCGTGGTCACACTCCGTCACTCCTCGAACTGATGGACCGTACAACGGTCCAGGCCGTCAACCGGATGGCCGCCATGGGGCTCCCCGACACCACCGAGGCGCTCCTGCTCGCCGCCTTCGACACCCCGGACCCCTCGGCCGATCTGGCCGCGGTCGGGGAACTGTGCACCGCGGCGGGCGCCACCGAGGTGGTCCCCGCGGAGGACGCCGCCGAGTCCGAGATGCTGCTCCAGGCCCGGCGGATGTCGCTCACCGCGCTGGAGACCGTCAAGTCGGCCACGATGATCGACGACGTCTGCGTACCCCGCTCCAAGCTCGGCGCCATGCTGGAGGGCACCGCGGCCGTCGCCGAGAAGTACGGCCTCACCATCGGCGTCTGCGCGCACGCGGGCGACGGCAACACCCACCCCGTCGTCTGCTTCGACCACACCGACGCCGACGAGTCGCGGCGCGCCCGCGAGTCGTTCGACGAGATCATGGCGCTCGGCCTGGAGCTCGGCGGCACGATCACCGGCGAGCACGGCGTCGGTGTCCTGAAGAAGGAGTGGCTCGCGCGCGAACTCGGCGAGGTGGGCATCGAACTGCACCGGGGCATCAAGCAGGCCTTCGACCCGCTGGGGCTCCTCAACCCCGGCAAGGTGTTCTGACGACGGCCGGCGCGGAGGCCGGAACGGCGGGTACGACGGCGGGTGCGACGGCCGATGCGGAGGACGGCACGGCGGGTCCAGCGTCCGGTGCGGCGGGTGCGACGGCCGGCCGGAGCCGTGCCCGCTCACGCCTCGCCGTCCTGCGACTCGTCCGAGGGCCACGGGTCGCGCATCCACAGGTCGTCGGCCGGCAGCGGCGCGAGCAGTTCGGCGAGGCCCTCGTCGATCCCGAGCAGCTCGGCCTCCGTGCCGGGCGGGACCACCCGCAGCGTCCGTTCCACCCAGGCGGCCACCGCGGCGGACGGCACCTCCAGGAGCGCGTCCCCGTCGGGCGAGGTCAGCGCGACGAAGATGACGTTGCGCCGCTCGACCTTGGTCGGCCAGATCCGGACGTCCCCGTGGCCGCACGGCCGGAACACCCCCTCGACCAGCAGATCACGGGCGAAGGTCCAGTGGACCGGGAATTCGGAGCCGATGTGAAAGGCGACGTGCACGGCGTACGGGTCCTCCGTGCGGTACGTCAGACGGGCGGGTACGGGGATGCTGCGCTCGGGCGACAGGACCAGCTTGAGCTCCAGCTCGCGTTCCACGACGGTGTGCATGAGGGCGTCCTTCCGGTGCGGGTGGACCGGTCCCACGACCGGCCCGCACAGGGAGAGAGCGCCCTCCCCGCCTTCTATTACGCGACTTCCGGAAAAAATTTCCGGGCGACGGGAAAGTGCCTCAAACCCCGGGAGTGGCCCAGGGGTACGCGGGCGTCTGGTAGATGTGGACCCGTTGCATTCAGGCCTCGACGAGATACGGGACCACGGTGATGAGCGCCCCAACCCCGGCACCCGGTGACGAAAGCCCCCGCGAGGGCTACTACCCCGACCCGTCCATCCCCGGATACGTCCGGTACTGGAACGGCGCCTCGTGGGTGCCCGGCACGAGCCGCCCCGCTCCCCGGCAGGGCGAGTCGATGCCCGCGGCACCCGCGGACGAGCCGCAGCCCCCGGCCCCGGCGGCGGTGGACGAGACCGGCCCGGTCTTCCTGGACGAGGAGCCGGACACGGGCAACCGCCCCGAACCGGCCACCGCCTGGCAGGCCGACGCCTCCCGGCAGACCGGTTTCGGCGGGGAACACGACCGCCGGGTCTCCTGGGGCGGCACCGGACAGCCCGGCGACCGGAGCGGACCGGCCGGAACGGGCGGACCTTCCCAGCCGTCGGGTTCCTCCCTGCCGTCGGGTTCCTCCCAGCCACCGGGTTCCTCCCAGCCGTCGGGGCCTTCCCGGCCGTCGGCGCCGGAGGCCGGGGCCGGTGCGGAGCCCGGCCACGATCCGCGTACGCCCGTCGACCGCGCTCCGGCGCGCCGCGCTCCCGCCGACCTCGTCCCGGTGAACCCCGCCCAGGAGAACCCGGGCCGGGCCGGGCGGACGCCGGACGGCCGGGCCCCCGGGGACCGTTCGCCCGTCGACCGGGCCCCGGCGGACCCGCGGCGGCCCGCCGCGCTTCCCCCTGCCGCGTCCGCGGCCCCTTCCCCGGCGCAGGACCCGGCGGCCGGTGCGGTGCCGGGGGCGCGGGACGGCGGGGTGCAGCTCCCCGAGAACACGGTGGCGATCCGGGTCGGCCGCCGGTCCGCCCGCAGGGCGCCCGAACCGGCCGCCGCGGAAGGCACGATGGCGATCCGCGCGATCACCCCCGGCACGAACCCGCAGGCCCCCGCCCCGGCCGCCCCCGCGCAGAACCAGCCCCCCGCGCAGAACCAGCCCCCCGCACACCAGAACCAGCCCCCGGCACAGAACCAGCCCCCGGCGCAGGGCCGGCCCGCCGCGCAGAACCAGGTTCCCGCGCAGAGCCCCGCCCCCTGGGCGCAACAGGCCGGTCCGCCCGCCCAGTCCGCCCAGTTCGCCCCGCCCAACCAGGCGGCCGGGCCCCAGCCCCAGCTCCCGGCCCAGCAGCACCGGCCGCAGGCGCAGCAGCAGTTCCCGCCCCAGCAGTCACATCCTCAGCAGTCCCCGCAGTCCCCGCAGTCCTCCCAGCCTCAGCTCCAGCCCCAGCGGCAGTTCGGGGCGCAGGCCGCCGGGCCGGACCAGCCCGTGGTGCCCTGGAAGCCGCCGGTCGACGACCCCTTCCAGCAGCTCGCGCAGGCGCAGGCGGCGGCCAGGCCCGCCGGGCTCGGCAAGCGGTTCGCCGCCCGGCTGATCGACACCGTCGTGCTGATGGCGCTCGTCGGGGCGGCCGGCTTCCCGCTCGTCTCGCGGGCGCTGGACCACATCGACGGGAAGATCGACGCGGCGAAGCTGTCCGGCGAGACCGTCACCGTCTGGCTGGTGGACTCCACCACGGCCGGCCTGTTCGGCGGGGTGCTCGGCGCTTTCCTCGTGCTCGGCGTCCTGCTGGAGGCGCTGCCGACCGCCAAGTGGGGGCGCACGCTCGGCAAGAAGCTCTGCGGGCTCGAAGTGCGGGACATCGAGTCCCACGGCGCCCCGACCTTCGGCGCCGCGCTGCGCCGCTGGCTGGTCTACGGCGTGCTGGGCATCCTCGTGATCGGGGTGGTCAACGTGGTGTGGTGCCTGATCGACCGGCCGTGGCGCCAGTGCTGGCACGACAAGGCGGCCCACACCTTCGTGGCGGGCTGAGCGCACTCGTCCGGCCGACGGCCCATCGGGTGAGGTCCGGTCGCGGCCGCCCGTTCCCCCGAACGCACCTGAGCCGTTGCGGGCACCCCGGGGCCGGGGTGCACTGCCCCCATGAGCAACGATCAGCCGACGTCCGGTCAGCCGCCCGAGGACGACCCGTTCCGCAAGCAGCCGCACGAGCCGCCGCCGTCGGGTTCTCCGTACGACAGCGCGCCGCCCCCGCCGCCGTACGATCCGGGGCCCTACGGCGGTGGCGGACCGTACGGCGGTACGGATCCGCTGGCCGGTATGCCGCCGCTGGCGGAGCCGGGCAAGCGCATCCTGGCCCGGCTGATCGACTTCCTGATCATCTCGATCCCGCTCTATCTGATCTCGCTGCCCTGGGGCGGCGCGGTCGAGGTGTCGGACAACAACGGCAACGGCAGCGGAGTCAGCGATGTCTTCAGCCAGACGTACAGCGGGCACCAGCTGGTGTGGTCGCTGATCGGGCTGGTGGTCTACGTCGCGTACGACACGTACTTCACGCACAAGGACGGCCGGACCCTCGGCAAGCGGATGCTGAAGCTGCGGGTCGCCATGCTCAACGACGGGCGGGTGCCGGACACCGGTGCGTCGTTCCTGCGGGCCGTGGTGCTGTGGCTGCCGGCGCTGCTGTGCTGCCCGTGCCTGTGGTGGCTGATCAACATCGTGCTCATGTTCACGGACAAGCCGTACCGGCAGGGCCTCCAGGACAAGGCGGCGAAGACCGTGGTCGTCCAGACCAACTGAGGATCCGTCGGCCCCGTTGCGCCGGCCGGGACCCGGGGCCCGCGTCCGGGCCCCGGACATCGTGCGCGTTCGTGGGCCGGGGGGTCGTTCAGCGGCGTACGGAGTGCTGCTGGTCCACGCGCCGCTCCGCGGAGGCCGGGGAGCGCCGCGCGGATTCGCGGGGCCGGGTGGCGTCGTGGGCGAGGCCCTCGGCCTCGACCGCGGCGGAGACCGCGTCCTGGTTCACCCGGAGCGCGGGGCGCGCCTTGGCCCGCTTCGTGGTTTTCGCGCGGGACGGCTGGGGTACGGTCACGGCCACCAGCAGGCCGAGCGCGAGCGCCGCGGTCCCGATGGCGGCGATGCCGAGGCCCGAGCCGGTGCGCGAGAGCAGCAGCATCGCGAGGGTCGCGAAGACGACGGTGACCGAACCGTAGGAGAGCTGTGCGGCGGTGGGACGCGGCATGGCGGTATCCGTCCTCGGGGCATCGGATGGGCAGTCTCTCAACACGGTCGCACTGTCAATCGACTCTACGACGGTGGATGCCCGAGAGGGGCCAGAAGTAAGCGTGGCCTCACCCACGATGCCGGTGCACAGGGGGCGCACGGAGTCATATGCGGCTCCATGCGGGGCCCTGGACGCGCCGATACCCGGTCGGTGAACGTCCGGATAACGGAAGCGATCTCCTGCATAGTGCACTTGGCCTGTCCAAGTCAAGATCTGTCTTTTCTCGCGTAACTCCGGTCGAATGTCGTCACTTGTGACGCGTATTCGCGCGCGGCCCCACACACACCCTGGCCGCAGCGGCGAGTGCCGGGGAGGACTGCATCAAGTGACCAAGAACAGACGGGCGCTTCGCGCTGCCGCGGTTGTCGTGGCCATGGCTGCGACCGCCGCCACGGCGTCGGCCTTCGCCACGGCCCAGGCCGACGACACGGCGTCGGGGGCCAAGAGCACCATCGTCGACCGCCGCGACCCGGGGTCGGCCAAGGGCAACGAGCACGACCTGAAGGGCCCGTTCACCGAGAAGCAGGACGCACAGCGTCAGGCAGCCCTGGAACAGGTCATATCGGGCAAGAAGAAGGTCACCAAGCGGGGCGGCTCACAGGTCGTCAAGCTCGACGACAAGAAGTACGTCGAGCTCGGCCGCGAGAAGACCGACAAGATCTTCACGATCCTGGTGGAGTTCGGCGACAAGGTCGACAACACCACCATGTACGACCCGGACGGCGACGGCCCGCTGCCGGCCGTCCCGAAGTACGGGGGCACGCCCGGCCCGCTGCACAACAAGATAGCCAAGCCGGACCCCAAGAAGGACAACAGCACCGCCTGGCAGGCCGATTACAACCAGGCCCACTTCCAGGACCTCTACTTCGGTGAGGGCGCAGGCAAGGACTCGCTGAAGACCTACTACGAGAAGACGTCCTCCGGGCGCTACTCGGTCGACGGCGAGGTCTCCGACTGGGTCAAGGTCCCGTACAACGAGGCCCGTTACGGCTCGAACTACTGCGGTTCGACCAACTGCGCCAACGCCTGGGACATGATCCGGGACGGCGTCAACGCCTGGGCCGCCGACCAGAAGGCCAAGGGCCGTACGCCCGAGCAGATCAAGACCGATCTCGCCCAGTACGACCAGTGGGACCGCAACGACTACGACAACGACGGCGACTTCAACGAGCCCGACGGCTACATCGACCACTTCCAGATCGTCCACGCCGGTGAGGACGAGTCCGCGGGTGGCGGCGCCGAGGGCAAGAACGCCATCTGGGCCCACCGCTGGTACGCCTACGGCTCCAACGCCGGCGCGACCGGACCGGCCAACAACAAGGCCGGCGGCACCGAGATCGGTGACACCGGCATCTGGGTCGGTGACTACACCGCACAGCCCGAGAACGGCGGCCTGGGCGTCTTCGCCCACGAGTACGGCCACGACCTGGGCCTGCCGGACCTGTACGACACCACCAACACCGCCGAGAACTCGGTCGGTTTCTGGTCCCTGATGTCGGCCGGTTCCTGGCTCGGCACCGGCAAGAACTCGATCGGCGACCTCCCCGGCGACATGACCGCCTGGGACAAGCTCCAGCTGGGCTGGCTGGACTACGCGCAGGCCAAGGCCTCGAAGAAGTCCACCCACAAGCTGGGCGTCTCCGAGTACAACACCAAGAACAAGCAGGCGCTCGTCGTCACGCTGCCCGAGAAGCCTGTCACCACCGCCGTCACCAAGCCGGCGGAGGGCTCCAAGCAGTGGTGGAGCGACATGGGCGACAACCTGAGCAACACCCTCTCCCGCTCGGTCGACCTGACCGGCAAGTCCAAGGCCTCCCTGGACCTGGCCGGCTGGTGGGACATCGAGAAGGACTACGACTTCCTCTACACCGAGGTGTCGGACAACGGCGGCACCAGCTGGACCGCGATCGACGGCACCGCCGACGGCAAGGCGATCCCGCGCGACGCCAGTGACAAGCCGGCCCTGACCGACGTCTCCGGCAAGTACCAGAAGCTCTCCTTCCCGCTGGACGCCTACGCGGGCAAGAAGATCGACATCCGCTTCCGCTACGCCACCGACGGCGGCGCGGGCGGCATCGGCTTCGCGGCCGACACCATCTCGGTCACCGCCGACGGCGCCACGCTCTTCTCGGACAACGCCGAGGGCGACGACAACGGCTGGACCGCCAAGGGCTTCTCCCGCGTCGGCGAGTCCTTCACCAAGGACTACCCGCAGTACTACATCGCGGAGAACCGCCAGTACGTCAGCTACGACAAGACCCTCAAGGTCGGCCCGTACAACTTCGGCTTCTCCAAGACCCGTCCGGACTGGGTCGAGCACTTCCCGTACCAGAACGGTCTGCTCGTCTGGCTCTGGGACAAGTCCCAGAAGGACAACAACGTCTCCCAGCACCCGGGCCAGGGCCTGATCCTGCCGGTCGACGCGCACGCCAAGCCCCTGAAGTGGGCCGACGGCTCGATCATCCGCAACAAGATCCAGCCGTTCGACGCACCCTTCAGCTGGTACGCGACCGACGCCTTCACGCTGCACAACGCGGACGTCCCGGTCCGGATCAAGTCGCAGCGCGGGGTCCCGGCCTTCGACGACCACAAGGGCACCTACTGGTACAAGGAGAACCCGACCGGAAGTGTTCAGGTCCCTGACACGAACACCCGGATCTCGATCGTCAAGGAGCCCCGCAGTGGCTCGACGATCACCGTCAAGGTCGGTCCTTCGCACAAGTAGTTCCGCATAACCGCAGGTCAAAGCATGATCGGCCGTCGCCCTCTAGCGGGCGGCGGCCGATCGTGTTTAGGTGCGTCTTGTTCAGATACTTATTGACACAACGTCTCACGGGGGAGCGCGGAGCATGGCAGGCGGAGGATTCTGTACGTTGCCGAACGGCAGTGTGGTGGTGGCGATCACCCTCGCGGGCCCGGCCGACGGAGCCGGTCCCGGCGCCCCGGTCCGGGTCCTGGTGCACGCCGCCAACCGGGCCCGCGCCCTGACCCGGCTGCGCAACGAGGGGCTGCGCGCGGTCTACCTCCGCGGCAACGCCGAGCCGCCCACCCCCGACGAGATCACCGCCGTGCTGCACCACCCGGACGGGCTGCTGTGGCGGGCGAGACCCGAGCGGGCGCAGGAGCTCTGGCACCCGATCCGGGCCCTGCTCCGCCCCGCCGTGCCCGTGCGGCGGCCGGCCTGAGGCGGGTCCGCCCGGCGCTCCGGGGCCGGGCGGGTCGGGGCTTACACCACCGGCTTGCCGGAGAGCCGCACGCCCGCCCTGCGGAGCTCCTCCAGAGCCCGCTCCGTGGTCGTCTCGGCGACCCCCGCGGTCAGGTCGAGGAGCACATGCGTCGTGAAGCCCGCCCGGACGGCGTCCAGCGCCGTCGCCCGGACGCAGTGGTCGGTGGCGATGCCGACGACGTCGACCTCGCTGATCCGGTGGCCGCGCAGCCAGTCGGCCAGGCCCACGCCGTTCTCGTCGAGGCCCTCGAAGCCGCTGTACGCCGCGGCGTAGGCACCCTTGTCGAACACCGCGTCGATCGACCCGGAGGCGACCGCGGGGGCGAAGTTCGGGTGGAAGCCGACGCCCTCCGTACCGGCCACGCAGTGGGCCGGCCAGGAGTGCTCGAAGTCCGGCTGGGCGGAGAAGTGGCTGCCCGGGTCGATGTGGTGGTCACGGGTGGCCACCACATGGTGGTACCCGGCCTGGGTCTCCCCGATCAGGTCGGTGATGGCGGCGGCGACATCGGCGCCCCCCGCCACGGCGAGGCTGCCGCCCTCGCAGAAGTCGTTCTGAACGTCGACGACGATCAAGGCGCGGTGCATGGCGGGTGTCCTTCTGTGGGGGTCGGTCGGCGGTCGTGGGGGCGAGCCCGAGCCTGTCGTGGGGGTGTGCCCGAGCCCTTTGTCGGGATGTGTTCCGAGCCTAGGGACTCCGGTGCCGGACGGGGAAGGCACGGGACGGGGTCCGTGCGGCGGCGGGGCGGGTCCGCCGCCGCGAGGCCCCGCGATCAGACGTACTCCGTGGGGATCACCGGCTCTCCGCGGGACAGCTGCAACGCCGACATCGGCAGCCCCGCCCGTGCCGCGATGTGCCGCTCGCGCGCCGCGTCCAGCGGCTCCCGGGCGATCACCTCGCCCTCCCGGACCAGCTCGACCAGCAGCTCCCGGCCGGCCAGCTCCGGGGGCACGGGGCCGGTGCCGACCACCTCCGCCTCGGCCACCCCGTGCTCGTCCAGCCGCCGCGCGGCCCACTTGCGACCGCCCATCGACGACTTCGCGCCGAGCGACTTCTTGGCGACCGGACGCAGCGGCTCCGCGGGATCGGCGGACCCGGCGCGGGCGACCAGCTTGTAGACCATCGAGCAGGTGGGCTGCCCGCTGCCGGTCACCAGCTGCGTGCCCACCCCGTACGCGTCGACCGGCGCCGCGGCCAGGGAGGCGATGGCGTACTCGTCCAGGTCCGAGGTCACCACGATCTTGGTCTCCGTGGCGCCCAGCTCGTCCAGCTGCTGCCGCACCCGGTGCGCGACCAGCAGCAGATCGCCGGAGTCGATCCGTACCGCGCCCAGCTCGGTCCCGGCGACCTCGACCGCCGTACGGACCGCCTCGGTGACGTCGTACGTGTCGACCAGCAGCGTCGTGCCCCGGCCCAGCGAGTCGACCTGGGCCCGGAACGCGTCGCGCTCGGTGTCGTGGAGCAGTGTGAAGGCGTGGGCGCTGGTCCCGACGGTGGGGATGTTGTAGCGGAAGCCCGCCGCGAGGTCGGAGGTGGTGTGGAAGCCGCCGATGTACGCGGCCCGCGCCGACGCCACCGCGGAGAGTTCATGGGTGCGTCGTGCACCCATCTCGATCAGGCCGCGCCCGCCGGCCGCGGCCGACATCCGCGAGGCCGCGGCGGCGATCGCCGAGTCGTGGTTGAGGATCGAGAGGATCACCGTCTCCAGCAGCACGCACTCGGCGAAGGAGCCCTCGACCCGCAGGACCGGCGAGCCGGGGAAGTACACCTCGCCCTCGGGGTAGCCCCAGATGTCACCGCTGAAGCGGTAGTCGGCCAGCCAGGCGAGCGTGGGCCCGTCCACGACGTCCTGCTCGCGCAGGAAGGTCAGCATCTCGTCGTCGAAGTGGAAGTTCTCCACCGCGTCCAGTACCCGTCCGATGCCCGCGAGGACGCCGTAGCGCCGCCCCTCGGGGAGCCGGCGCGTGAACGCCTCGAAGACCGAGCGCCGGTCGGCCGTGCCGGCCTTCAGCGCGGCCTGCACCATCGTGAGCTCGTACTGGTCGGTGAAGAGCGCGGTCGACGGCACACCGACCCGTCGCCCAAGGTCCGCAGAGTTCATGTTCCGGATGCTACCCCTATTTCGTCAGAGTGACGAGATCTCGGGTCGTTTGTGCGATGCGACCTCCCGGGTGGCAGCATGGGGTGGGTGAGTGTCGCCCCCACAGAGATCACGCGTCCCGAATCGGCCGAGGAGAGTCTTGTCGTCCCCGAGCCCGACGTTCCCTGGGTGACGCTGGTCCACAACGACCCGGTCAATCTCATGAGCTATGTGACCTACGTCTTCCAGGCCTACTTCGGCTACTCCAAGGACAAGGCGCACAAGCTGATGCTGGACGTCCACCAGAAGGGCCGCGCGGTCGTCTCCAGCGGCAGCCGCGAGGAGATGGAACGCGACGTCCAGGCCATGCACGGCTACGGCCTGTGGGCCACGCTCACGCAGGACCGCAACTAGCCCGGTCCGTCCCCCGCCCCGCCCGACCCACCATCGGAGAGAACCCATGGCCGGCCACTTCGAGGCCACCCCCGGCGGCGGCGCGGCCGTCGCGCTCGACGAGGTGGAGATCGCGATCCTGCGCTCCCTCGCCGTCCAGCTGCTGGAGCTGATCGGCCCCGGCGACGAACCCGCCGAGGGCGCGGACCCGCTCGCCGCCCTCTTCGCGGAGGGGCCCAGCGAGCCGCCCGCCGACCCCGCCCTGGCCCGCCTCTTCCCCGAGGCGTACGGCGACGAGGACGGCGAACTGCGGGCCGCCTCCGCCGAATTCCGCCGCTTCACCGAGAACGATCTGCGCGCCCGCAAGCGCGACGACGCCCTCGCCGTCGTACGCACCCTGGACGGGCTCACGGTCGCCGACGACGGCGGCGCCGTGCTGGAGCTGACCGGCGACGAGTGCCGCCACTGGCTCGGCGCCCTCAACGACCTCCGGCTCACCATCGGCACCCGGCTGGAGGTGTCCGACGAGGACGAGGGCGACTCCGGATCGCTCTACCGGCTCCCCGACAGCGACCCGCGCAAGCCGATGGTCATGGCCTACCTCTGGCTCGGCGCGCTCCAGGAAACGCTCGTGGAGACGCTGATGCCGTAGCGGCACCCGCCCGGCCCACCGCCGGACGCCCACCGCCGGCGACCCGGCGGAGGCTCGGACCCGCACGGCGGTCCCGTCACCCGAACGGCCTTCCTGCCGGGGCGGGGACCCCCTGTCCGCTTTCTACTGTGGTGTGCACCACATAACGTCCGGTGGCCCCCTCGGACGGCCGTGAGAAACCCTCATGGCCGCCCGGGGACGCCACACCTGTTTCCCGAGGGCGCCACGAGCCGGCCACCACCGGCGGCACTCCATCCGTATCCGGGGGGCTCAGGACCCGATGCGCGGCCCCGACGGCGCGGATCGGCGTGGAGAAAGGCGCGGCACATGACATCGGCACAGGTCGACCATGGGCAGGACGGCCGACGGCCCGCGGAAGTCGCGGACGCAGGCCCGGCGGGCGAGGGGTACCAGCGGGCCCTCGGTGCCCGTCAGATCCAGATGATCGCCATCGGCGGAGCCATCGGCACCGGACTCTTCCTCGGCGCGGGAAAGGCGATAGCCAAGGCCGGACCCAGCCTGATCCTGGCCTACTCCGTCGCGGGCCTGGTGATCTTCTTCATCATGCGGGCCCTCGGCGAACTCCTCATGTACCGCCCGGTCTCGGGTTCCTTCTCCGAGTACGCCCGTGAATTCGTCGGCCCCTTCGCGGGATTCGTCACCGGCTGGACCTACTGGCTCTTCTGGGTCGTCACCGGAATCACCGAAGTCACCGCGGCGGCCCAGTACATGACCTTCTGGTTCAGCGTCTCCCCGTGGGTCTCGGCGCTGGTCTTCACCGTCGTCCTCTACGGCGTGAACCTGATCTCGGTGAAACTCTTCGGCGAACTCGAATTCTGGTTCTCCATGGTCAAGGTGACCGCCATCGTCGGCATGAT
The DNA here is from genome assembly GCF_042799335.1 of Streptomyces sp. NPDC057697. Taxonomy (NCBI): domain Bacteria; kingdom Bacillati; phylum Actinomycetota; class Actinomycetes; order Kitasatosporales; family Streptomycetaceae; genus Streptomyces; species Streptomyces sp. NPDC057697. The sequence goes on from NZ_JBHVJA010000014.1 coordinate 133,942, forward strand.
CCTCATCTGCGCCGGAATCCTCACCCTGGGCTTCTCCGACGCCGGGGACACCGCGTCCGTCACCCGTCTCTGGTCCGACGGAGGATTCTTCCCGCACGGCGTCAAGGGCACCCTGATGACCCTGCAGATCGTGATGTTCGCCTTCCTCGCCGTCGAACTCGTCGGCGTCACCGCGGGCGAGTCCAAGGACCCCGAGACCGTGCTGCCCAGGGCCATCAACACCGTGCCGTGGCGCATCGCCGTCTTCTACGTCGGCGCCCTCGTCATGATCCTCTCCGTGGTCCCGTGGACCGCGTTCTCGCCGGACGTCTCCCCGTTCGTCGAAGCCTTCGACCGGATGGGCCTCGGCCTCGGCGCCGGGATCGTCAACTTCGTGGTGCTGACCGCGGCGCTCTCCTCCTGCAACTCCGGCATGTACTCCACCGGCCGCATGCTGCGCGACCTCGCGCTCAACGTGCAGGGGCCGGCGCTCTTCACCCGGCTCACCCGCGGCGGCACCCCGCTCGTCGGAACCACCTTCTCCGCCGCCCTGATGCTCGTCGGCGTCTGGATCAACTACCAGTGGCCCGGCGACGCCTTCACCTACGTCGTCTCCTTCGCCACCATCTCCGGGATGTGGGCCTGGATCATGATCCTGGTCAGCCAGCTCCGCTACCGGCGCCTCGCCGACCGCGGCGTGCTCCCGCAGTCCGCCTTCCGGGCCCCCGGCGCCCCGTACACCAGCGTCTTCGCCCTGGCCTTCATCGCGGTGGTCGTCGTGATGATGGGCATCGACGAGGACACCAGGATCTCGCTGTACTGCGCCCCGCTCTGGGCCGCCCTCCTCGGGATCTCCTACCGGTTCCTCAGGTCACGCGACCCGGAGAACCGGGCCTTCGCCAGGAACTGAGCCGCCCCGGCACCGGCCGCCCCCACCGCCGTGTCCACCATGCGGGCTCGCCCGTACCACCCCTCGGTACACGTGGGGCCGCATGCCTATCCTGGCGCCATGCTGACCATCACCCAGGCCCTCCACGACCAGATCGTCGCGCACTCCCGCGCCGACCACCCCGACGAGGCGTGCGGCGTGGTCGCCGGTCCGGCGGGGACCGGCCGCGCCGAGCGGTTCATCCCGATGCTCAACGCCGCCCGCTCGCCCACCTTCTACGAGTTCGACTCGGCCGACCTCCTCAAGCTCTACCGCGAGATGGACGACCGCGACGAGGAGCCGGTGATCATCTACCACTCCCACACCGCGACCGAGGCCTACCCCTCCCGCACCGATGTCACCTACGCCAACGAACCCGGCGCCCACTACGTGCTCGTCTCCACGGCGGACACCGACGGGGCGGGACCCTTCCAGTTCCGCTCGTACCGCATCGTGGACGGCGAGATCACCGAGGAGGACGTCCGGGTCATCGAGGCCCACGAACCGGCCTGACCGCCGTACCGCCGGACATCGGCAGGCCGCCCCACCGGCCGGACGGGACCGGGTCCACCACGGTCCCGTCCGCCTGTCGAACGCCGGCCATCCACCAGGTGAGATCACACTCGGGATCACGGACCGGGAATCGATACGATGAGCGCATGGTTCCCCATGACGTGAGCGACAAGACGCCGGGCATGCTGCTCGTCGCGCGCCTGCACGTCGACCTGTGCAGGCTCTCCAGCGCGATCTGTACCTGCCGCCTGCCCGCCGGCCGCAAGGCCTGAGCCGGGCCCGCGGCCCCAGCAGCACACGTACACGCACCGACCCCCGCGCGGGGGCTGAGCCGCGCGCCCCACGCCACCTCTCCGCTTCCGACAGGAGCCCACGCCATGGCCATCGAGGTCCGCATCCCGACCATCCTCCGCACCTACACCGACGGCGCCAAGGCCGTCGAAGGCAACGGAGAGACCCTCGCCGACCTCTTCACGGACCTGGAGAGCCGCCACAACGGCATCCGCGAGCGCATCGTGGACGGCGACGAACTCCGCCGCTTCGTGAACGTCTACCTCAACGACGAGGACGTCCGCTTCCTCGACGGCATCTCCACCAAGCTCAGCGACGGCGACAACGTCACCATCCTCCCGGCCGTCGCCGGCGGCATGAACTGATGCGGTACGACAGCCCGCTCGCCGCGGTGGGCAACACCCCGCTCGTCCGCCTGCCGCGGCTGTCACCCTCCGACGAGGTCCGCATCTGGGCCAAGCTGGAGGACCGCAACCCCACCGGCTCGATCAAGGACCGCCCCGCGCTCCACATGGTCGAACAGGCGGAGAAGGACGGCCGGTTGACCCCCGGCTGCACCATCCTGGAGCCCACCAGCGGCAACACCGGCATCTCGCTCGCCATGGCGGCCAAGCTCAAGGGCTACCGCATCGTCTGCGTCATGCCGGAGAACACCTCCCAGGAGCGGCGCGACCTGCTCGCCATGTGGGGCGCCGAGATCATCCCCTCCCCGGCGGCGGGCGGCTCCAACACCGCGGTGCGCGTCGCCAAGGAACTGGCCGCCGAGCACCCCGACTGGGTCATGCTCTACCAGTACGGAAACCCGGACAACGCGGGCGCCCACTACGCCACCACCGGCCCGGAGATCCTGGCCGACCTCCCGTCCGTCACCCACTTCGTGGCGGGCCTCGGCACCACCGGGACGCTCATGGGCGTCGGCCGCTACCTGCGCGAACACAAGCCGGACGTCAAGATCGTCGCAGCCGAGCCGCGCTACGACGACCTGGTCTACGGGCTCCGCAACCTCGACGAGGGATTCGTCCCCGAGCTCTACGACGCCTCGGTCCTCACCACCCGCTTCTCCGTCGGCTCGGCGGACGCCGTCACCCGCACCCGCGAACTCCTCCAGCAGGAGGGCATCTTCGCCGGAGTCTCCACCGGCGCCGCGCTCCACGCGGCGATCGGCGTGGGCAACAAGGCCGTCAAGGCGGGGGAGAGCGCCGACATCGTCTTCGTCGTCGCGGACGGCGGCTGGAAGTACCTCTCGACGGGCGTCTACACGGCCCCGACCACGGCAGCGGCCATCGAAACACTCCACGGCCAGCTCTGGGCATGACCCCGGCCCGGCGGCGGGAAGGGCGGGGGCGCACCGGCAGGAACCGGAGCCGCCCCGGCCCGCCCCCACCGACCGGACCCGGATCGCCCCGCTACGCCCCGCCCCGCCGGACGCGCTGGAACCCAGCCCGTCCGGCGTTCGCGTGTCCGGCCTCAGCCGAGCCCCCGCACCCGCTCCCACACCGACGCGTCCACGACACCCACCCGCCGCCGGAACCCCCGCACCGCGACCTTCCGCAACTCGTCCGTCTCCAGGAAGCTCGCCCGGCCCCGCGCGTCGCCCACCGTTCCTGCGGGCAGCGCGATCACTCCGGGGCGCTCCGCGTGGTGCTTGCTGGTGATCTTCGCGACAAGCACCGAGTCGCCCCGCACCGACAGCACCAGACAGGGCCGGTCCTTCGCCCCGGGCCCGTCCTCGTACGGCACCTCGGCCCACCAGATCTCGCCCGCCCGCGGCCGCCGCTCCGGCCCCGCCCCGCGCCCGGGGCCCGCCGGCGGACGGGTCCGTCCGCCCGGACGCCCACCGGAGCGCCGTTCCGGCGCACCGCCCGGCCCGCCGGAACGGCCACGGGGCCGGCGGCCGCTCCGCCCCCGGCCATCGGCGACCGCCGCGACCAGCGCGAGCAGCACGACAAGAACGAGCGCGATCCACCACCACCAGGACATGTCCATGCTCCGACCGTACCGGCGGTCCCGCCGCTTCCATCGAACCGGTGACAGCGCAGGTGAGTTCCCCCACAACGGACGGCCGTGGAGGAGCGACCGGCTGTTTCGCGCCTTACGCTCGACAAACCGCTCAACAGACCGCACGGACCCTCCCCGTTCCCACGTCTCGGAGGTTCACGCTCCATGAAGCTCACCGTCGTCGGCTGCTCCGGCTCGTTCCCGTCCGCGGGATCAGCGTGTTCGAGCTACCTCGTAGAGGCCGACGGCTTCAGGCTGCTCCTCGACATGGGCAACGGCGCCCTCGGCGAGTTGCAGCGCCATGTCGGTCTCTACGACCTCGACGCCATTTTCCTCAGTCACCTCCATGCCGATCACTGCATCGACATGTGCGCGTACTTCGTCGTCCGCTACTACCGGCACGACGGGGGCCGCCCCGCCCCCCTCCCGGTCTACGGCCCGGACGGCACCGAGCAGCGGCTGACCACCGCCCACGCCGACACTCCGTCCGAGCACGCGATGAGCGAGGTCTTCGACTTCCACACGCTGAAGCCCGGATCGTTCGAGATCGGCCCCTTCTCGGTCCGTACGGAGAAGGTCTGCCACCCCGTCGAGACCTTCGCGATCCGCATCGAGCACGGCGGCCGCTCGCTGGCGTACTCCGGCGACACGGGGACCTGCGAGGCCCTGGACGAACTCGCCGAAGGGGTCGATCTGTTCCTGTGCGAAGCATCGTTCATCCACGGCAAGGAGGACATCCCGGACCTCCACCTCAACGGCCGCGAGGCGGGCGAGACCGCCGCCCGTGCCGGAGTGGGCCGCCTCGTCCTGACCCACATCCCGCCGTGGACCGACGCGGGCCGCAACCTGGCGGACGCCCGCACGGTCTTCCACGGACCGGCGGAGGTGGCGGTGCCGGGAGCGGTGTACGAGATCTAGCCTTTCGTCCGGACATGCGCGAAGCCCTCACCTCCCGTCGTGGGAGATGAGGGCTTCGTCGTACGGCCGGGCGGGGCCTACTTCGCCTCGGCCTTGAGGAGCTCGGCGAGTTCCTCGTCGGACTCACGGCCCGGAGTGGGCAGGTTGAACCGGGTGATCGCGAAGCGGAAGACCGCGTAGTAGACCACCGCGAAGCAGAGGCCGACCAGCACCAGCAGCCATGGCTTGCTCGCGATGCCGAGGTTCAGGAAGAAGTCGACGGCACCCGCGGAGAAACCGAAGCCGTCCTTCATCCCGAGCCCCCAGGTGAGGGCCATCGAGACTCCGGTGAGCACCGCGTGGATCGCGTACAGCACCGGGGCGATGAACATGAACGTGAACTCGATCGGCTCGGTGACACCGGTCACGAACGCGGTGAGCGCCAGCGAGAACATCATGCCGCCGACGACCTTGCGGCGCTCCGGGCGGGCGCAGTGCACGATCGCGAGGCAGGCCGCCGGGAGGGCGAACATCATGATCGGGAAGAAGCCGGTCATGAACTGTCCGGCCGTCGGGTCACCGGCCAGGAAGCGGTTGATGTCGCCGCTCTTGCCGTGGTACTCACCGGCCTGGAACCACGGGAACGAGTTCAGCAGGTGGTGCATGCCGACGGGGATCAGCGCACGGTTGGCGACGCCGAAGATGCCCGCGCCCACGGCGCCCGAACCGACCAGCCACTCGCCGAAGTTGTGCAGCCCGGTGCCGAGCACGGGCCAGATGTATCCGAAGACGACACCGATGACCAGACCGGCGAAGGCGGAGAGGATCGGGACCAGGCGGCGGCCGCCGAAGAAGCCCGCCCAGGCGGGCAGCTTCGTCCGGTAGAACTTCTGGTAGAGCAGCGCCACGACGATGCCCATCACGACACCGCCGAGAACCTTGGCGTCCACGGGGGCGTCGACCATGACTATCTTGCCGTCGACCACCGTGGCGACCTGGGGAAGGTTGCTGTCGGTGAAGGTGGCGAGCACCTTCTGGAAGACCAGGTAGCCGGTGACGGCGGCGAGCGCGGTCGAACCGTCCGACTTCTTGGCGAAGCCGATGGCGATGCCCACGGCGAACAGCAGCGCCATGTTGTCGAGGATGGCGTTGCCACCCGCGTCCATGAAGCTCGCGATCTTGGTGATGAAGTCCGGGAACGAGGCCCTGCCGAGCATGTCGTCGTGGCCGAGGCGCACCAGGAGCGCGGCCGCGGGCAGCACCGCGACCGGCAGCATGAGGCTGCGGCCGATGCGCTGCATGACCGACATCACGCCGGCACCCTTTTTCTTGCTGACCGCGGGCGCGGTGTCTGCCGTGGACATCAACTTCCTCCATGGGGCAAGGCGCCGCCCAGGTCGTTGAGGGGGGAGGCGGCGACTCGACAATCGCGACAGAACGCCGCGTGGTCTGGACCACTCAGTGGTGTAGACCAGTTGTAGCACGGTGAGGTACGGATAAGGAACCTACGCATCCCGACTACTTCGCATGAGTTATCACCGACGCTCGGTGACATGCCGAAGGCCCCCGGACCGCAGCGGTCCAAGGGCCTTCGGGGGTCTGCTCGGGACGGGCTCGTGACCCGTCCGACCTGCTATTTCGTGAGGTTCCTCTCGATCTCTTCCTCCACCTCGTCGGGCTCGCGGCCCGGTGTCTGGAGGTTGAACCTGGTGATCGCGAACCGGAAGATCGCGTAGTACACGGCGGCGCAGACCAGTCCGATCGGAATGATCAGCCAGGGTTTGGTCGCCAGGCTCCAGTTGATGACGTAGTCGATCAGCCCCGCCGAGAAACTGAAGCCGTCCTTCACTCCGAGCGCCCATGTCACCGCCATCGAGACACCGGTCAGCACCGCGTGGATCGCGTACAGCAGGGGGGCGACGAAGAGGAAGGAGTACTCGATGGGCTCGGTGATGCCCGTCACGAACGAGGTCAGCCCGACCGAGAGCATCATGCCGCCGACCGCCTTCCGGCGGTGCGGTTTGGCGCAGTGGTAGATCGCCAGCGCCGCCGCGGGCAGGGCGAACATCATGATCGGGAAGAAGCCCGAGGTGAACTGCCCGGCCGTCGGGTCGCCCGCCAGGAACCGGTTGATGTCACCGTGCACGACCGTGCCGTCCGGCTTGGTGAAGTCGCCGAACTGGAACCAGACGAAGGTGTTCAGGAACTGGTGGAGGCCGATGACCAGCAGTGCGCGGTTGGCCAGACCGAAGATGCCGGAGCCCACCCAGTCCAGGTCCACCAGCCACTTGGAGAAGCTGGTCAGGCCGTCGCCGATCGGCTGCCACAGCCAGGCGCACAGGCCCGCGAAGAGGAGGCCGACGAACGCCATGATGATCGGCACGAGGCGGCGCCCGTTGAAGAAGCCCAGCCAGTCCACCAGCTTGACCCGGTGGTACCGCTGCCAGAACCAGGCGGACAGCAGGCCCATCACGATGCCGCCGAACACCCCGGGGTTCTGGTACTCGGCGGCCGTGACCTTGGCGTCGCCGGTCACACAGGTGCCGAACCAGGTGCCCCCCGAGGTGAACGTCGAGCCCGGGGCGCAGTCCACCGGGAAGGCGTGCAGCACCGCGTAGTAGACGAGGAAGCCGGCCACCGCGGCGAGCGCGGTCGAGCCGTCGGACTTCTTCGCCATGCCGATCGCGACACCGATGCAGAACAGCAGCGGGAGGCCGAGTCCGGAGTCGAGCAGCGCACCGCCCGCGGCCGCGAAGACCTTGGCGATGTTGTTCCAGCCCAGCCCCTCGTCGCCGAATACGTCCGGCTGGCCCAACCGGTTGAGAATGCCGGCCGCCGGCAGCACGGCGATCGGGAGCTGGAGGCTGCGGCCCATCTTCTGGAGGCCCTGGAAGAGGCCGTTCCACCATGTCTTCTGTGGCACGGCGGCGCTGCTTGAGCTCATCGGCGTCCTCCCGGAACACGGCGCGGTCGGCGGTCGTTGCAGACTGGTGTAGACCAGTTGAGGTACGGTGCGTAACCCGCCTGGAAGACAGGTCACCAGTGATCGTCATCATTGGGGACGGTCCGGCCACCCGCCCGCGAAGCTGGGCCAAACGTGCGTTACGGTGACGAAACGGACCCAGGGTGGGCCGTCGCACGCATGGGAACAACCAGGGAGAAGGCCATGGCCAGCAAGGCTGAGAAGATCGTCGCCGGGCTCGGCGGTATCGAGAACATCGACGAGATCGAAGGCTGCATCACCCGCCTCCGCACCGAGGTCCACGACCCGAGCAAGGTCGACGAAGCCGCGCTCAAGGCCGCCGGAGCCCACGGCGTCGTCAAGATGGGCACCGCGATCCAGGTCGTCATCGGCACCGACGCCGACCCCATCGCCGCCGACATCGAAGACATGATGTGACCGGCCACCGAACCCACCGCTGAGCCCACCGCTCGGCCCCCGTACAGGCCCCGCCGCCCTCGGACGGGGCCTGTGCCGTACCCGTACGGAGGGGGGACCGGGTCCGCCCTTGCACCCGGACGGCGGGGGACTGGGTCCGCCCTTGCACCCGTACGGAGGGGGACCGGGACCGCCCTCGCACCCGAACGGCCGCCACCCCCGCACCCGGACGGCGGCGGACCGGGCCCGCCCTTGCACCCGCACGGCGGGGGGACCGGGACCGCCCTCGCACCCGAACGGCCGCCACCCCCGCACCCGATAAAGTCGACGCCATGTCTTCTCGTATCGACGGCCGCACCCCCGAACAGCTCCGCCCCGTCACCATCGAACGCGGATGGAGCAAGCACGCCGAGGGCTCCGTGCTCGTCTCCTTCGGCGACACCAAGGTCTTCTGCACCGCCTCCGTCACCGAAGGCGTCCCGCGCTGGCGCAAGGGCAGCGGCGAAGGCTGGGTCACCGCCGAGTACTCCATGCTGCCCCGCTCCACCAACACCCGCGGCGACCGCGAGGCCGTACGCGGCAAGATCGGCGGCCGCACCCACGAGATCAGCCGCCTCATCGGCCGCTCCCTGCGCGCCGTCGTCGACTACAAGGCGCTCGGCGAGAACACCATCGTCCTGGACTGCGACGTCCTCCAGGCCGACGGCGGCACCCGCACCGCCGCCATCACCGGCGCCTACGTCGCCCTCGCCGACGCCGTCACCTGGGCCCAGCACAAGAAGATCGTCAAGCACGGCCGCAAGCCGCTGACCGACACCGTCTCCGCGATCAGCGTCGGCATCGTCGACGGCACCCCCCTCCTCGACCTCTGCTACGAGGAGGACGTTCGCGCCGAGACCGACATGAACGTCGTCTGCACCGGCGACGGCCGCTTCGTCGAGGTCCAGGGCACCGCCGAGGCCACCCCCTTCGACCGCAAGGAACTGGGCGCCCTCCTCGACCTCGCCACCACCGGCTGCGCCGACCTGACCGCCATCCAGCACGAGGTCCTCGCCCACGCCCTGGGCGAGTAGCCCCCACGTCCCGCGGGGGCCACGGGCCGGCGGGCCGCAAGTGGCAAGTCGCGGGTCACAAGTCGCGGGTCACAGGTAAAGAAGCAACCAAATACGCACCACAGCGCGTCGTTACGAACACGGGCGCACGGGTCGAACCGTGCGCCCGTCCGCGTATCCGCACCCGGGGAGGAACCGCACCATGGCCAAGGCCGCACGCCACCGCCGCATCACCGTCGCGCTGACCCTGACCGCCCTCACCCTCACCGCCGCCGCGGGCTGCGGTGCCGTCGACAAGGCGCTGGACTGCGTCCGCACCGCCGACGCCATAGCCACCAGCGTCGACAACCTCCAGCAGGCCGTCTCCAACGCCACCAGCGACCCCACCCAGGCCTCCGAGGCCCTCGACGACATCCAGAAGTCGCTCGACGATCTCGGCGACAAGACCGACAACGCCGACCTCGGCAAGGCCGTCGACGACCTCCAGGCGGGCGTCGGCAACGTCCGCGACTCCCTCGACAAGGGCGACGCCACCCCCGACATCACCCCGGTCACCGACGCCGCCACGGAGATCGGCAAGGTCTGCACGCCCTGACCACCCCCGATACTGGTGGCATGACCCGCCTCATCCTTGCCACCCGCAACGCCGGGAAGATCACCGAACTCCACGCGATCCTCGCCGACGCCGGTCTCACCCATGAGCTCGTCGGCGCGGACGCGTACCCCCACATCCCCGACGTCAAGGAAACCGGCGTCACCTTCGCCGAGAACGCCCTGCTCAAGGCCCACGCCCTCGCCGAGGCCACCGGCCTTCCCGCCGTCGCCGACGACTCCGGCCTCTGCGTGGACGTACTCGGCGGCGCCCCCGGCATCTTCTCCGCCCGCTGGGCCGGCACCCACGGCGACGACCGGGCCAACCTGGACCTGCTCCTGGCCCAGCTCTCCGACATCGACGCACCCCACCGCGGCGCCCACTTCGCCTGCGCGGCCGCCCTGGCCCTCCCCGACGGCACGGAACGCGTGGTCGAGGGCCGCCTGACGGGCACCCTGCGCCACACCCCGTCCGGCACCAACGGCTTCGGCTACGACCCGATCCTCCAGCCCGAGGGCGACACCCGCACCTGCGCGGAACTGACCCCGGCGGAGAAGAACGCGATCAGCCACCGGGGCAAGGCGTTCCGGGCGCTGGTGCCGGTGGTGCGGGAGCTGGTGGGGTGAGATATGGCAATGGGCCGCCTTGTGGGGCGGCCCATTGCCATGTGCGGCCGGTGGGATTCGAACCCACACGGGATTTCTCCCACGGCGTTCTAAGCGCCGATCGTCTACCGTTCCGACACGGCCGCCTGCTGCATCATCGTATCGGGCAAGGCGCCGAGTAGGGGAGAGGGTTTGTCAACGGAGGCTTCGGCGGCGCCCCCTCGGCACCAGGTGTCTGTGATGGCGTGGCAGTTGGGGCACAGCAGCCGCAAGTTCTCGGCGCGGTCGTCGCTCCAGTCGCCGTTGATGTGGTCGATCTCCAGGGTCAGGGGCTTTTCCTGCCAGCGCGGACCGGTTCCACACTCCGCGCACCTCTGGGGTACGCCGGTCTCAGCAAGCGCCCGCCGCAGCATCGTGGTCCTTGTACGATGCGTGCCCTCGTGCTTCACCAATATCGCTTCGGGGCGCTTCGTTGGCGTTGTGCCCGGTAGACCGCGTTGATGAGCCTGGCCCAGGAAGTGTGTGGTCGTGAGGCCGTCTTCGGTGATCCACTGGCGCAGCAGGGCTCGCTGCCGCTGGTTGTCCGGCCGATCGAGCGCGCGGAGCAGCTCGGCAAAGGAACGAGAGCCTGTCACAGCCTTGTGGAGGGTGCTTGCTGACGGACGAGTGGCAGCGCTGCCGGAGACGTGTGGGCGGAAGTGCGAGATGTCGATGTCGAAGTGGGCGAAGCGCCGGAGCAGATATCTCCTGAGCTTGCCGTACGGGCGTGTCCCGAAGAATTCGATGACCGCGTCAATGTCGGAATGCCGCTCCGCCGCCTCGATCAGCAGCTCGCGCGTGTACTTGGGGCTCTGGCTCATGTGTCACCGACTTCTGCGCGACGCCCCTTGGCGCGACCGCGGTATGTGTCGGTCACCGAGTGGCAGTTGGGGCACAGCAGCCGCAGATTTTCCAACCGGTTGTCGCGCCAGTCGCCGTTGATGTGATCTACCTCAAGAGGTAGCGGTCGGTCGCGCCACATTGGTTCTGTGCCGCAGACCGCGCACCGCTGCGCAACGCCGAGCGCGGCCATGGCGGGCTTGAGGCGGGCACCAGGAGTGCGGCGGGCGTGCGGTGAACGGTCCTCCACCAGAAGTTCGCGGGGTGTGCGGCGGGGCCGCTTCGCCCCGGTTCTCGGCGGCTGGGCGAAGTGTGACGTGTCCAGGCCGTACGTCTTGATGCGGCGACTGATGTTGGTGTGGTGTCCGCCCACCGCCTCAAGGCCGAGGCGCCGCAGTACCTCATGCACGCTTTTCGAGGCAGCGACCGCAGGCTCAAGAATCTCCCTGGTCCAGCGAGAGCCTTCGCGTTCGAAGTGCTTGGTTTCTATGCCCAACTTTCGCATGCGTTCGCGGATATAGCTCCGCGTCGGGCTTTTCGGGTCCACTCCGAGCTTTGTCAGTGCCTCGGACAGGGTTCGCGAGGACGAGGCCGCCTCTGCGAGCCGTTCTCGTGTGTACGGGCTTTCCGGCACGTCCCCTCCGTATCCGGCCGCGTGTTCGTGGCCTCGTACGGATCAACGAGTCATTTATCGGTGTGTCACGTCCGATGTCCGACAAGATGTGGAACGTCCCGCGCCGCTTCGGGGACAGCTGAAGCGGCACGGACCATTCCGTGCGGAGTGCGGCCGTCCTGGTCGCCCGGGACCATCCCCCAGGTCAGAACTTCGGATCCGGTGTCTGGGAGGCGCACAGTTCTGCCGCCTCCTCCTCCGTCTCCACCGACGGAGGGGAACCGGCCAGCGGCTTCTGGGCGGTCTCCTTCATGCAGGCCACCGCGATCACGCCGACCAGGGCCGCCGCCATCGCGTAGTAGGCGGGCATCAGGTTGGTGCCGCTCCAGCTGATCAGGGCCGTGATCACCAGCGGGGTCGTGCCGCCGAAGAGGGAGGCCGAGAGGTTGTAGCCCACCGAGAGGGAGCCGTAGCGGACGTGGGTGGGGAAGAGGGCCGGGAGGGCGGCGGACATGGTGCCGAGCATGCAGACCAGGGAGAGGCCCAGCATCAGCATGCCCGTCGTGACGGCCGGGATGCTGCCCTGGCGGATGAGGAGGAAGGCGGGGAGGGACAGGAAGAAGAAGCCGAGCATGCCGGTCATCAGGAGCGGCTTGCGGCCGAAGCGGTCGGAGAGCTTGCCGACCTGGCTGATGATCAGCATCAGGAAGACCATCACGGCGAGCAGGACGAGCAGACCGTGGGTCTCGCTGTAGTCGAGTTCGTCGGAGAGATAGGTCGGCATGTACGACAGCAGCATGTAGTCGGTGATGTTGTACGCGCCGACCAGGCAGATGCAGAGGATCAGCGTCGGCCAGTACTGGCGGAAGATCTTGCCCAGGTCGCCCTTGGCCGTGGTCTCGACGCCGTCGGCGGCCTCGGTCGCGTGCGCGGTGCCGCCCTCCAGCTTCTGGAAGGCGGGGGTCTCGTCGAGGCGCAGCCGCAGATAGAGGCCGACCAGGCCGAGGGGGCCCGCGACGAGGAACGGTACGCGCCAGCCCCAGGCCTCCATCTGGCCGGAGTCCAGGACCGCGGTCAGCGCGGTCACCAGTCCGGCGGCGCCGACGTAACCGGCCAGCGTGCCGAATTCGAGGAAGCTGCCGAAGTAGCCGCGCCGTTTGTCGGGGGCGTACTCGGCGATGAAGGTGGAGGCGCCGCCGTACTCGCCGCCGGTGGAGAAGCCCTGGACCAGGCGGAAGAAGATCAGCAGGACGGGGGCCCAGAGCCCGATGGAGTCGTGGGAGGGGATGACCCCGATCGCGAAGGTGCCGACCGCCATCATGATCATGGTGAGGGCGAGGACCTTCTTGCGGCCGATCTTGTCACCCATGGGGCCGAAGAACATTCCGCCGAGGGGCCGTACGAGGAAGGCGACGGCGAAGGTGGCGAAGGAGGAGAGCAGCTGGGTGGTGTCGTTCCCGGACGGGAAGAAGACATGGCCCAGGGTGACGGCCAGGTAGGAGTAGATCCCGAAGTCGAACCACTCCATGGCGTTCCCGAGCGATGCCGCCTTCACCGCCCGCTTGACCGCCCGGTCGTCGGTGACGGTGATGTCCGTCCGGCGCAGCTTCGGATTCTTCCGCTGCCGGATGGCGCGGAAGAGGGCCGGGTGCCGTTTGACCGCTTCCGGATCGGCCGCCTGATGGGGGTCGGAGGCCGCCATGGCCGGGTCCTTTCCTCGGGTGGATGTTCCAGAAAGGGCTTCTGCGCGGTCATGGCGGCTGCAAACCGGTTCGATGACCGATTGGGACGTCCCTCACATCGGCTCGGCCGTCCGGGGCGGTCCTCGACGGGCCGGGGCCGGGGTCAGATGCCGAGGTCCCTGATGATCTTGGCTACGTGGCCGGTGGCCTTGACGTTGTAGAAGGCGTGCTCGACCTTGCCCTCCTCGTCCACGACGACCGTGGAGCGGATGACGCCCGTCACCGTTTTGCCGTAGAGCTTCTTCTCTCCGAAGGCGCCATAGGCCTCAAGGGTCTCCTTGGACGGGTCGCCGACCAGGGTGACCTTGAGGTTCTCCTGTTCGCGGAACTTGGCGAGCTTCTCGGGCTTGTCCGGGGAGACGCCGATGACGTCGTATCCGGCGCCGGCGAGCAGCTCCAGATTGTCGGTGAAGTCGCAGGCCTGCTTGGTGCAGCCGGGGGTGAGGGCGGCCGGGTAGAAGTAGACGATGACCTTGCGGCCCTTGTGCTCGGCGAGCGAGACCTCCTTGCCGTCGGCGTCGGGAAGGGTGAAGGCGGGGGCGGTGTCGCCGGGCTGGAGTCGCTCGCTCATGGTTCTCCTCGGGTGGCGCGTGGGGTGTACGGGACCGAGCGTAATAGGGGTGCCGCCGGGTGCGCGGGCGGTCGAGCTGACAGACTGTCGACGAAGGTTTACCGGACGAGGACCACGGAGGCGGCGCAGTGTCGGATGCCAGGACCCCTGCGCAGATCGAGGCGGACATCATCAGCAGGCGCGAGCAGCTCGCGGTGGTGCTCGATGAGATCGGGGTGCGGGTGCACCCGGATACGATCATGGGTGAGGTGAAGGCCAAGGCCGTCGAGGCCGTGGACCGGACGGCCGGGCGGGCGTTCGTCGCGGTGAACCGGGCGGTGTCGGACGTGAGGGCACAGTTCGTGTCCGAGGACGGCGCCCCGCGGATGGAGCGGGTGATTCCGGCGGCGCTGCTCGCGGTCGGTGTCGTGGGTCTGGTCGTGGCGTCGAAGCGGCGTCGCAAGGGCTGACGCGCGGTCCGTGCACCCCGGAGGGGTGCGCGGGCGCGACGGGCAGGTAGGTTGCGGGGCGTGAGCGAGAACACCGACGACAAGCTGCCCATTCGCATGCTGCACGACCGTGTGCTGGTGCGGTCCGATACGCCCGAGGGCGAGCGGCGTTCCGGCGGCGGCATCCTGATTCCGGCGACGGCCGCGGTCGGCCGCCGGCTGGCCTGGGCCGTGGTGGTCGCCGTGGGCCAGAACGTGCGGACGGTGGAGCCGGGCGACCGGGTGCTGTACGACCCCGAGGACCGTGCCGAGGTCGAGGTGCGTGGTGTGGCGTACGTGCTGATGCGTGAACGCGATCTGCACGCGGTGGCGGCGGACCGGTTCGAGGGCTCGGTGGATTCGACCGGGCTGTATCTGTAGACCACGAGGTCTGTAGTCCACGAGGTCTGTAGACCATGAGGTCTGTGGCCCACGAGGTCCGCGGCTCCTGACGTCTGTGGCCCACGAGGTCCGCGGCTCCTGACGTCTGTGGCTCCCGGGATCTGTGGTCCGCGCCCGGTCCGGGGCCTCGTCCGGGCCGTGGTTTCCGTTCCGGCCGTGGTCCCTGTTCGGCCTGGTGACCGGTGTCACCAGGCCCCTCGTATGTACTTTGCTACGGTTGGACCACCCCGACGAGACGCGCCGTACCGGGCTTCGAAAAGACGACGCACCCGTGTTGTTCGCGTGTTCTGTCTCGTCGGAGGTGCCGTCATGGCGTGGGTTCTGCTTGTTGTCGCCGGTCTGCTGGAAGTGGCCTGGTCGATAGGGATGAAGTACACCGAGGGGTTCACCCGGCTGTGGCCGAGCGTGTTCACCGGCCTCGGGATCGTGGCGAGCATGGTGATGCTGTCCCATGCGGCCCGGACGCTGCCGATCGGTACGGCGTACGGCGTGTGGGTCGGTATCGGCGCGGCCGGTGCGGCGATCCTGGGCATGGTGGTGCTGGGCGAGCCGGTGACGGCCGCCCGGATCTTCTTCGTCTGTCTGCTGCTGGTCGCCGTCGTCGGGCTGAAGGCGACCTCGGGTCACTGAGGCGCGGCCGGGGTGCCGCGGGGGCCGGGGAAGAAGCCGTAGCCGTCCCCGTTGCCGCCTTCCCCTCCGCCCGCGCCGCCGAGGTCCCCGCCGCCGTTCTGTGCGCCGCCGTTGTCCGCGGTGCCCTCGGTGGGGGTTCCGGTGTCCGTGCCGCCGGTGGCGGGTTCGCTGGAGCCGGGGGTCTCGGACTCGCCCGGCGCGGTGGAGCCGGGGGTGTGCGGCGGGGTGTTCGAGGTGGTCCCGGAGGGTGTGGTGGTGCCCTCGGGGCTGGTCTGCTCGTCGGTGGGCGGGGCGGATTCCTCGGCGCCGCTTTCGAGTTCCAGATCGAAGTCGGTGGCCGGGGTGGAGCGCAGGGCGGCCTCGGTGTACTGGGCCCAGGTCTGGGCGGGTGCGCCGCCGCCGTTGATGCGGGCGAGTCCGAGTGCTCCGTACAGCGGTTTCTGCACGCCGGTCTCGGGGTCCTGGCCCATGACGGCGATGACGGTGGTGAGGTCGGGGGTGTAGCCGGCGAACCAGGCCGCCTTGTCCTCCTCGGCGGTGCCGGTCTTGCCCGCGGCGGGGCGCCCCGCCGCCTGGGCGGCGGTGGCGGTGCCGCCCTCGACGACGCTCTGGAGGACGGCGGTCGTGGTGTCGGCGGCCTCGCGGCTGACCGCCTGGTCGCTGCGCCTGCCGTCCGGGACGTCGAGGTCCTCGCCGTCCTTGCTGATCCGGTCGACGAGGACGTACGCGCTGTGCCGGCCGTGGTTGGCGAGGGTGGCGTACGCCTCGGTCATGTCGAGGACGCTGGCGGTGGAGACGCCGAGTGCGATGGACGGGGTGGCGGTGAGGTCGGGGGTGTTCTTCGGGATGCCGAGGCCGATGGCGGTCTGTTTGACCTTCTCCGGGCCGACGTCCTCGGCCATCTGGGCGTAGACGGCGTTGACGGACTTGTCGGTGGCGGTGGAGACGGTGATGGGCCCGTAGTCGATGTCGTCCTCGTTGGCGGGGGCGTATCCGGTGGATCCCCCGGGGCCCTGGACCATGCGTTTGTTGGTGCCGTCGTAGAGGGTGTTGGGGGTGATGCGCCGGCCGTCCTGGGTGGTGGAGCGGTTGGCGACGGCCGAGGTGAAGACGAAGGGCTTGAAGGTGGAGCCGACCTGGTAGTCGCGGCGGGTCGCGTTGTTCACGTACTGCTTCGTGTAGTCGATGCCGCCGTACATGGCGAGGACCCGGCCGGTGCCGGGGTCGATGGAGGCACCGCCGACGCGGACGTTGCGGTCGGCCGGGCGGTCGGGGCTGGTCTGGGACATGACGTTGTCGTCGACGGCCTTGACCAGGGCGTCCTGCTTCTTCTTCTCCAGGGTGGTGGTGATCCGGTAGCCGCCGGTGGCGAGGGTGTCCTCGTCGATGACGTCGTGGGCGGTGAGGTAGTCGTCGACGGCCTGGACGAGGTAGCCGCGCTGCCCGGAGAGCCCGGTGGAGGGCTTGACCTTGCCGGGCACGGGGAACTTCATCGCGGCGCGTTCGCCCGCACCGAGCCACTTCTCCTTGACCATGCCGTCGAGCACGTAGTTCCAGCGGGCGACGGCCGCGGGCTTGTTCGCGGGGTGGACGACGACGTCGTACGCGCTGGGTGCGTTGAGGAGGGAGGCGAGGTAGGCGCCCTGGGCGGTGGTGATGTGGCCGATGTCCTTGGAGTAGTAGGCCTGGGCGGCGGCCTGGATGCCGTAGGCGTTGCGACCGAAGTAGCTGGTGTTGAGGTAGCCCTCGAAGATCTGGCCCTTGGTCTCCTCGCGGTTGAGCTTGACCGCGATGAAGAACTCCTTGATCTTGCGGATGACGGTCTGTTCCTGGCCGAGGTAGTAGTTCTTGACGTACTGCTGGGTGATCGTCGAGCCGCCCTGCTTGCCCTTGCCGGTGAGCGTGTTGAAGGCGGCGCGGGTCATGGCCTTGAGGTCGACGGCCCGTTCGGAGTAGAAGTCGCGGTCCTCCGCGGCGAGGACCGCGTGCTGGACGGTGAGCGGTACCTGGGCGAGCTGGACGTTCTCCCGGTTGATCTCGCCGGAGCGGGCCAGGACGCTGCCGTCCTTGTACAGATAGACGTTGGACTGCGCGGTGGCGCTGGCGTTGGCGGGCGGGATGTCGACGAGTTCGTACCCGGCGATGAAGCCGCCGATCAGGAGTACGACGGCGATGAGGACGGCGCCGAGGACCATCCGCCAGGTGGGGACGGCGCGCCGCCATCCAGTGCGCTTGGGGCGCTTGGGTTTCCTGGCCTTCCCGCTTCCGCTTCCGCTTCCGCTTCCGCTCCCGGCTCCGGTGCCGTCGCCGGGATCGCCGGACGCGCCGGCGGGGCCGTGGGCAGCCGGATCCCTGGGGGTCCAGCCCCGGGGGCCCTGGTCCCCGCTCGGCTGCTGTGGCTCGTCGCTCATGTCCGTGCAGACTCCTCGGCCGCGGTCAGTTCCCTCGGTCAGTTCCCTCATAGTGCCCTTTTCTGCGGAATAAGCACCGGATCGCCCCCGGATCGCCCCGAATCAACCCCGGATCAACCCCCGAAAAGCGGTCGCGCGGGCCGTTCCCGGTGGACTAGGGTCGTGCGCTTTGGTGTCCGAAGCCGTTGGGCACCCGGGCGATGGGGGTGCGTACGGTGCGGCTCTACGCGGTGGTGGCGGCGGGAGGCTTCCGGCGGCACGCCACCTATCGGACCGCCACGGCGGCGGGGGTGTTCACCAACACCGTCTTCGGTTTCATCCTGGCGTACACCTATGTGGCGTTGTGGGACGAGCGCCCGCAGCTCGGCGGCTACGACCTGTCCCAGGCGCTCAGCTACGTCTGGCTGGGGCAGGCCCTGCTGATGACCTGTTCCATGATGGGCGGCGGCTTCGAGGACGAGCTGATCGAGCGGATCCGCACCGGGGACATCGCGGTCGACCTCTACCGGCCCGCCGATCTGCAACTGTGGTGGCTCGCGGGAGACCTGGGCCGCGCCGCCTTCCATCTGCTGGGCCGCGGCATCGTGCCGATGCTGGTGGGATCGCTGGCCTTCGATCTGGCGCTGCCCTCCTCGCCGGGGGTCTGGGTGGCCTTCCTCGTCTCGGTGGCGCTCGGCGTCGTGGTCAGTTTCGCGATCCGCTATCTGGTGGCGCTCTCCGCGTTCTGGCTGCTGGACGGGGCGGGGACGGCCCAGATGGCCTGGCTGGCCGCGATGTTCTTCTCCGGGATGCTGCTCCCGCTGACGCTGTTCCCCGGGGTGCTGGGGGACGTGGCGCGAGCGCTGCCGTGGTCGTCGCTGCTCCAGGTCCCGGCGGATGTGTTCCTCGGCAAGTACCCGGGGTGGCAGCTGCTGGAGGCGTACGCCTTCCAGGGGGGCTGGGCACTGGCGCTGTTGCTGGTGGGGCGGATGGTGCAGTCGGTGGCGACGAGGAGGGTGGTGGTCCAGGGTGGCTGACAGCACGACCGGCGCGGTGGACGGTGTCGGTGTGGCGGACGGGCCGGGCGCGGTGGACGGGGCCGTTGCGGCGGGCCGGTCCGGGGTGGCGTTCCCCGAACGGCCGGGGCTCGTCGAGGGCTTCCGGGCGTACGGGCTGATCGTGATGATGTGGCTGCGCTCGACGATGGCGTACCGCGCCTCGTTCATCATGACGGCGTTCGGGAACTTCGCGGCGACCGCCTTCGACTTCGTCGCGATCCTGCTGATGTTCTCGCACGTGGACGAGCTGGGCGGCTACACGCTGCCCGAGATCGCCCTGCTGTACGGGGTGTCGGGCACCGCGTTCGGTCTCGCCGACCTGCTGCTGGGCTCGATGGACCGGCTGGGCCAGCGGGTGCGCGACGGCACGCTGGACACCCTGCTGGTGCGGCCCGTCCCGGTGCTCGCCCAGGTGGCGGCGGACCGGTTCGCGCTGCGCAGGCTGGGGCGGGTGGTCCAGGGGGCGCTGGTGCTGGGGTACGCGCTGGTGACGCTGGACATCGCCTGGACGCCGCTGAAGGTGGCGATGGTGCCGATGATGCTGCTGAGCGGTGCGGGGGTCTTCGGGGCGCTGTTCGTGGCCGGGGGAGCGTTCCAGTTCATCGCGCAGGACGCCGCCCAGGTGCAGAACTCCTTCACGTACGGCGGAAACACCCTGCTCCAGTACCCGCCGTCGGTCTTCGCGAAGGAGCTGGTGCGGGGGGTGACGTTCGTGGTGCCGCTGGCCTTCGCGAACTGGCTGCCCGCGCTGTACGTGCTGGGCCGGGACTACCCGCTGGACCTGCCGGACTGGGTGGCCTTCCTGCCGCCGGTCGTGGCGGGGCTGTGCTGGCTGCTGGCGGGCCTGGCCTGGCGCTCGGGCCTGCGGGCGTACCGCAGCACGGGAAGCTGATCCGGAACATCGAGCGAGGCGGGGCATTGGACATGGACGCGGAAAACACCACCGGATTCATCGAACTCGACCACGTGGAGAAGGTCTTCGACGTGCGTCGCAAGACCGGTTTCCTGCGCGGCGAACGCCGCAGCGTACGGGCGGTCGACTCGATCAGCTTCCGTGTCGCGCGCGGTGAGATGGTCGGCTACATCGGTCCCAACGGCGCGGGGAAGTCGACCACGATCAAGATGCTGACCGGCATCCTCACCCCGAGCGGTGGCCGGCTGCGGGTGGCGGGCATCGACCCTTCGAGGGAGCGTACGAGGCTGGCGCACCGGATCGGTGTGGTGTTCGGCCAGCGCACCACGCTCTGGTGGGACCTGCCGCTGCGCGACTCGTACCGTCTGATGCACCGGATGTACCGGATTCCCGACGCGCGCTACCGGGAGAATCTGGACCGCTGCGTCGAACTCCTCGATCTGGGCGAGCTGTTGGACGTTCCCGTGCGGCAGCTCTCGCTGGGCCAGCGGATGCGCGGCGACATCGCGGCGGCGCTGCTGCACGATCCCGAGGTGCTGTACCTGGACGAGCCGACGATCGGCCTGGACGTCGTCTCCAAGTCCAGGGTCCGTGGATTCCTGCGGGACCTGAACGCCGAACGCGGTACGACGGTGCTGCTCACGACCCACGACCTGACGGACATCGAGCAGCTCTGCAAGCGGGTGATGGTGATCGACCACGGCCGGCTGATGTATGACGGTGCCCTCACCGGCCTGCACGAGGTGGGTGAGAGCGAGCGGATGCTGGTGGTCGATCTGGAGCGCCAACTCCCGCCGATACGACTGGAGTCGGCGCCCTCGGTCCGTACGGTGAAGGTCGAGGGACCACGGCAGTGGCTGGCCTTCCCGGCCTCGGAGTCGGCCGCCCCGCTGGTCGCCCGGATCGCGGCGGAGTACCCGTTGGTCGACCTGTCGGTGCGGGAGCCGGACATCGAGGCAGTGATCGCGAAGATGTACGAGTCGGCGGGCGGGATGTAGGGCCTCGCGGGACGCGGGGGCGCGGCGCGTGGGGCTGTGACGGGCGTGGGGCGTTCAA
This sequence comes from Streptomyces sp. NPDC057697, assembly GCF_042799335.1. Classification (NCBI taxonomy): domain Bacteria; kingdom Bacillati; phylum Actinomycetota; class Actinomycetes; order Kitasatosporales; family Streptomycetaceae; genus Streptomyces; species Streptomyces sp. NPDC057697. Next base: position 154,897 of record NZ_JBHVJA010000014.1, read on the forward strand.
TAGGCTGCGCGGTATGACAAGTGACCTTCCGGAAATGCGTGCTTCCGATGCCGAGCGCGAGCGTGTCGCCGAGATCCTGCGCGAGGCGGTTGCCGAGGGCCGGCTGGAGATGGACGAGTTCGAGCAGCGGCTCGACGCGACCTACAAGGCCCGTACGCACGGGGAGTTGGAACCGCTGGTCCGGGACCTTCCGGCGCCGGGCGCGGCGGTGGCCCCGGTGGGGGCGGCTCCGGCGCGGACCGGCTCGCAGAAGCGCTGGGCGGACCGGATCGGCAAGCCCGCCACGTCGGGCGGCGCGTTCGCGTTCTGGGGCGGCTTCGGGCGCCGTGGGAACTGGACGGTGGGCCGGAAGTTCACCGCGTTCGCGATGTGGGGCGGCGGCGAGATCGACCTGCGCGAGGCGAACTTCGAGGACCGCGAGGTCGTCATCCGCTGTTTCGCGATCATGGGCGGCATGCAGGTGACGGTTCCGCCGGAGCTGAATGTGGAGGTCCGGGGGATCGGCATCATGGGCGGTTTCGGGGAGCGCTCGAAGGACGACGGGGTCCCGTCGCCGGACGCCCCGCGGGTGCGGATCACCGGGTTCGCCCTGATGGGCGGTGTCGGTGTGGAGCGCAAGCGGAGCAAGGCGGAGCGGCAGCGGCTGAAGGACGCGGAGCGGGAGCGGCTGCGGGAGTTGGACCGGGAGCGCGGGCGCGGGCGGGGGCGGCTGGAGAAGGGCGAGCAGGACGGTCGTTAGTACGGGGGCCGCGCGGTGATCCCGGCCGCACGGGAAGGCGGACGTTCACCCCACGCGATCTCGCGGCCGAAGAGCGCCCGGCCAGGACGACTGGCCGGGCACTCGTGCCGCTGAGTGCGGGTGCTCGTGCTACCGCCGCTTGAATTCGCCGTCCACTACGCCGCCCTCGAACGCGGTCCACTCGCCGGGTGTGAAGACGAGAGCGGGGCCGTTCCCGTTGTCCTTGCTGTCACGCATGGCCACGCGGCCATCGTCGAGGAACGCGACCTCGACGCACTCGGCCTGGCCGTTGCTGCGGCTGCTCTTGCGCCACACCGCGCCCGTCAGGTCGGAACTCTTCACTTTCTACAGCTCCCTTGTTGCTTGGAGTAGAAGGCTCTGTGTCTCCTCGTGGTTCAAGGCAGAGCCCCAGATCGCCTTGAAGGCTGTGTCGTAGCGATCGATCTCATGGGGCTTGTCGAGATACAGAGCCCCGGTGAAGCCCTCCACATAGACCGTGGGCGGCTCAGTGTCCCGACCGTCGCCGGTGGTTGGGAAACGCATCTTGACGAACGGGCCGGACATGATGCCCGCGTGCAGGCCCGCACCGAACGGCACGACGCGGACGGCCACGTTGTCCAGCTCGTTCAGCTCGACCAAGCGTTGCAATTGGTCGCCCATCACTTTGGTGCCCCCTACGGGGCGGCGAAGAACGGCCTCATTGAGAGCGACTTCCACCGCGGGCGCCGCCGTGACCCTGGTCAGGAGTGCTTGCCGTGCGATGCGCACCTCCACGCGCCGCGCGATTTCTTCGTCGGGCACGCCGGGGTTGTCGTTGCGGATCAAGGTCTCGGAATATGCCGGTGTCTGGAGAAGCCCCGGAACCAGTTCGGATGAGTACCACGACAGACGTTCGGCGGCTTCTTCGAGTCCGATGTAGAGGTCGAAACCCTCGGGGATGACATCGCCGTACGCATGCCACCAGCCCCGGTTCTTCGTCTCCTTGGCCAGACCCATCAGGCCCTTGGTCAGTTCGCCGTCCGCCCCGTAGACCTTGCACATCGCTTCGACGTCCAGGCTCCGAAGCGACACCTGGCCGGTCTCGATGCGCCAGATCTTGGGTTCCGACCACTCCAACTGCTTGGCGGCGGCGCGCACCGTCAGGCGCGAGGCGTTGCGCAGGTCGCGCAGATGCCGACCGAGTTGTCGTCGAGGAACCGTTGAACCAGTCGTCGCGCTGTTCACGGGCGGCCCCGCCTTCCTTCAATACGGATGCCTCTTGCATCCGGAATGTAGTCGGCGCGGCTTCCTGCCCGCAATGTCGCACGATTGTTCGTGTACTACGGATTGGATATTTAAAAACGTAGTCTTGCATACCAGGCGGCAAGGTGGCGTGGGCGGAGCTGGAGGTTCGTCCGCCGCGATCAACTGCGCGGCCGGAACGGCGGAGTTCAGGGTGTTCTGCGGTCGGCCCAGTGATACAGCCGGACACCGGGGATCTGCCGTGTGTGCTCACTGGGCTTGAACGGGTCCGACGATCGCGCATGCCGACGCCGCCCCGAGCACGGTGCTCAGGACGGCGTTCCCCGCCCTGGGCCCCGCCCCGGGTGTGCCGGTCTCACCGCTTCTGCGGCCTGCCCGCCCGTCAGAGCTGGTCTGACCGGGGCTGCTCACGCACCAGCGCCGTCAGGTCCACCAGCGAGCCCAGCAGCCGGTAGCCCGCGTCGTTCAGGTGGAGGTGGTCGCCGCTGTCGTAGGCGGCCCGGAGCCGGGTCGGGTGGTAGGGGTCCCGGGCCGCGGCGTCGAAGTCGATGACGTGGTCGAAGACCCCGCCCGCGCGGATCAGCGCGTTGACCCGTTCCCGTACCCCGTCGCTCGCGGGCGTCCAGCTGCGGTACCCCTCGTACGGCATCAGCGTCGCCCCGACGACCCGCAGCCCGCGGGCGTGGGCGCGCTGGGTCAGGGAGCGCAGGCCGTCCGCGATGCGCTGCGGGTCGGTCTCCTGCGGGGGGCGCTGCACGTCGTTGATGCCGAGCGCGACGATGACGGTCTTCACCCCGGCGACGTCCAGTACGTCGCGCTCGAAGCGGGCGGTCGCCCGTACGCCGGTCCCGTCGCGCAGCAGGCGGTTGCCCGCGATGCCCGCGTTGGCCACCCCGTACCGGCCGCGCAGCCGGTCGGCGAGCACGTCGGGCCAGCGGCTGTTGGTGTCGAGGGTGGAGCCGGTGCCCGCGGTGAGCGAGTCGCCGATCACGGCGATCGTTCCGGCGGCGGTCGCGGTGTGCACGTCGACGGCGGTGAGGTAGCGCCAGCCCTCGGTCTTCCGGCTGCCCCACGCGGTGTCCACGTACGAGGTCTGGTGGCTGCGCTCGTGGACGGTGACGGGGCCCTCGGCGGTGGGGGTGCGCAGGGTGACCACGAGATCGGAGTCGGCGGCGACCGGGACGGCGACGGGGTCGCTGACGGTCCGCCCGCCGGCCGGGACGGTCACGGTGCGCGAGCCCCCGAAGGTCACGGGGCGGCTGCTCACGGTGGCGTGGTCCACGACCAGCGGATGGTCGCCGAAGACGTTGGAGAGGGTGATGCGGGCCGCGTCGCCGCCGATGCTGGTGTGCACGACGTTACGGATGGTGCGCCGGTTGAGGGCGCCGGTGTCGGCGGAGTCGGTCACCCCGTCGATGGGCGCGGCCGTCCAGGTGGCGGCCCAGAGGCCGGTGGAGTGCGCGGGCGCGGCGGGCGTGCGGGCCACGGAGCGCGGGTCGGGTGCGGTGAGCGGCTGCGGCCGGGTGCCGGAGCCCGCGAACAGCAGGGAGCCGGCGAACGCCACGGCGGCGGCGAGCGCGGCGGTGCCCGCCACGAGGGCGATGAGCAGGGCGTACCCCTGGCGCCTGGGCATGGGCGGTGTGTCTCCTCATGATCAATCGGACTGATCCCATGATGGGGCAGGTCCTCGGGAACTCGACGTGCGGCCCGGGAGTAGGTCAGGCGGGGACAATGTGTACGGGACACCGGGGGCGAGACGCACGCGGACGGGTGGAGCGGATGGAACGGATCGATCGGACGGGCCCCGGGGAGCCGGGGGCGCGGAAGCAGGAGCGGCCGAGCGCCGGGGAGCTGACGGCGGGTGAGGCCCGTTCCGTCCCCGGTGGCCGGTCCGCTCCGCTGGCGTCGTTCGCGTACACCGCGGCCGACGAGGAGAAGCGGCGCGGGGTGCGCCGGATGAAGACCACGGCCACGGGCCTCCTTCTGCTGGTCGCGCTCGTGTACGTGCTCGCCACCTGGGCGAAGAGCGCGGGTGTGGGTGGCTGGCCGGGCTTCGTCGCCGCGGCCGCCGAGGCGGGGATGGTGGGTGCGCTGGCCGACTGGTTCGCCGTCACGGCGCTGTTCAAGCGTCCGCTCGGCCTGCCGATCCCGCACACCGCCATCATTCCCACCAAGAAGGACCAGCTCGGGGCCTCCCTGGGTTCCTTCGTCGGCGAGAATTTTCTCTCCGGTGATGTCGTACGGGGCCGGATCCACGCCCTCGGCGTCGGCCGCCGCGTCGGCGCGTGGCTGGCCGAGCCGGAGCACGCGGACCGGGTCACCGCCGAGTTGTCGACCGCGTTGCGCGGTGCGTTGAGGGTGCTGCGGGATTCCGATGTGCAGGCCGTGGTGGGCGAGGCGATCACCCGACGGGCCAACGCGGCGGAGATCGGGCCCGGTCTCGGCAAGATGCTGGACCGGATCGTCGCGGACGGGGGGCACCGCAAGGTGGTGGACCTGATCTGCGCACGCGCTCACGACTGGCTGGTGCTGCACGGTGATTCGGTGATGGACGCGGTGCAGGGCGGGGCCCCGGGCTGGACGCCGCGGTTCGTCGACAAGCGGGTGGGGGAGCGGGTCTACAAGGAGCTGCTGCGCTTCGTCACGGAGATGCGGGACATGCCGGGTCACCCGGCGCGCGCCTCGATCGACACGTTCCTCACCGACTTCGCGGCCGACCTCCAGACGGACTCGGACACCCGGGCCCGGGTGGAGCGGCTGAAGTCGGAGATCCTGGGACGCGGCGAGGTGCAGGACGTCATCGCCTCGGCCTGGGCGTCCGTACGCACGATGATCATCGCGGCGGCGGAGGACGAGCAGAGCGAGTTGCGGCTGCGGGCGCGGTCCTCACTGATGGCGCTGGGCGCGCGGCTGGCGACCGACGACCGGCTTCAGGCGAAGCTGGACGGCTGGCTGGAGGACGCGGCGGTCTATGTCGTCACGACGTACCGCACGGAGATCACCTCGCTGATCAGCGAGACGGTCGCGAGCTGGGACGCGGACCAGACGTCGAAGAAGATCGAGGCGCACATCGGCCGCGACCTCCAGTTCATCCGGATCAACGGCACGGTGGTGGGCGCGCTGGCGGGGCTGCTGATCTATACGGTCTCGTGGGCGCTGGGGGCGTAGAAGCACCTGGCCCCGGACGGGGCGAGCGTACGGACGCGGGAGGGGCGGGGGCTTTCGGACCCCCGCCCCTCCCGCGTGTCCGCGTGCGCGGATGCGCTTGTCCGCGCGCCGGTACGCGGATACGTACGCCCGCGCGCGTGCGCCCGTACCCCGGTATGCGGATGCGTATGTCCGCGTGCCGGGGGACGCGGATACGCCCGTACGCCTGCACGCCGGTACGCGGACACGTGCACCTGCACGCCCGCACGCGGATACGTACGCCCGCACGCCCGCGCGCGGACGCGTACGCCCGCGCGCCGGTACGCCCGTACGCGGACGCGCGCCCGTACGCCCGTACGTGCTTCAGGCGGCCCGGCGGGTGACCGCCCAGGACGTGGCGGCCATGGTGCCCGCCACGGTGAAGACGGCGGGCCAGGCGCCGAGCTTCTTGGCCAGCGGGTGCGAACCGGCGAACGCGGCGACGTACGCCGCGGTCAGCCCGGCGGCCGCGCGCGGTCCGGCCTGCCGGTTCCACTCGTACGCGGCGACGGAGCCCGCGGCGGCGAGGGCGACCCCGCCCAGCGGCCGCTTCCTGGTCCACCGCGCCACCGCGTACCCGCCGACCAGCCCGCTCGCCGCCACCGCCGCTGCCGGAACCTTCGCCATCGCAGCCACCTTCGCCTTCTCATCCGTGTGTTCCGGGCCCGCGGCCCGGGACTCCGAGGCTAACGCGGTGCTCCGGGTTTCGGTCGCCGAGGGGGTGCACAAGCGTTTACCCTGGGGTGAACACGCGTACACCCCAGGGCAGGCCCTGGGGTGACGTTCGTGCGGGACGCGAGCCCGCGCAGCACCCTCGCGTCCCGCACGACGCCCCTCGCCGCCGAGCACCGTACGGAGAGCCATGCCCGCGGACATACCCGCCCCGGCCACCGCCGCCGAAGAGGTCCCGCACCACCCCCGTTTCGCCGTCGCCGTGCTGGCGTTCTGCGGTGTCGTGGTCGCGGTGATGCAGACGATCGTCGTCCCGCTGCTCCCGCACATCCCGGCCCTCACCGGCGCCAGTCCGGCCGCCGCGAGCTGGCTGGTCACCGTCACCCTGCTGACCGGCGCCGTCTTCACGCCCGTCCTGGGCCGGGTCGGTGACATGTACGGCAAGCGCCGGGTGCTGGTCGCCTCGCTCATGGTGCTGGTGGTGGGGTCGGTGCTGTGCGCGGTCAGCTCCCACATCGGGGTACTGATCACCGGCCGGGCGCTCCAGGGCGCGGCGCTCGCCGTCCTGCCCCTGGGCATCAGCATCCTGCGCGACGAACTCCCGCCCGAGCGCGTGCTGTCCGCCGTGGCGCTGATGAGCTCGACGCTCGGCATTGGCGCGGCGGTCGGACTGCCGGTCGCGGCCCTCGTCGTCGAGAACTTCGACTGGCACACGATGTTCTGGGTCTCCGGCGTGATCGGTGTCGTCGACATCGTGCTGGTGCTGTGGTGCGTACCGGAGTCGCCGCAGCGCACCCGCGGCCGCTTCGACGCGCTCGGCGCGCTGGGGCTGTCCGGGGCCCTGGTCTGCCTGCTGCTCGCCGTCACCCAGGGCGCCGACTGGGGCTGGACCTCGGCCCGGACGGTCGGCCTGCTGGTGGCGGCCGTGGTTGTGGCGCTGTTCTGGGGCGCGTACGAGCTCCGGGTCGCCTCGCCCATGGTCGACCTGCGGGTCTCGGCCCGCCCCGCGGTCCTGTTCACCAACATCGCCGCCCTGCTGATCGGTTTCGCCTTCTACGCGAACTCCCTGGTCACCGCGCAGATGGTGCAGGAGCCCAAGGAGACGGGCTACGGGCTGGGCGCCTCGCTCGTCGTCAGCGGTCTCTGCCTGCTGCCCGGCGGCGTGATGATGGTGGCCCTCTCACCGGTCTCGGCGCGGATCTCCGCGAAGTACGGCCCGAAGGTCAGCCTGGCGCTGGCGGCGGGGGTGATCGCGGCCGGTTACGTGGTGCGTTACTTCACCAGCCACAACCTCTGGCTGATCATCGCCGGCGCGACGGTCGTCGCCTCGGGCACGGCCATCGCGTACTCGGCGCTCCCCGCGCTCGTCATGCGCGGCGTCCCGGTGAGCGAGACGGGCGCGGCCAACGGCCTCAACACGCTGATGCGCTCGATCGGGCAGGCGTTCTGCAGTGCGACCGTGGCCGCGGTCCTCGCCAACGTCACGTTCCGGGTGGGCGGCCGGACGGCCCCGACGCTCCACGCGTACCAGCTGGTCTTCCTGGTCGCGGCGGGGGCGGCGCTCGCTGCGCTGCTGGTCACGCTGTTCCTGCCGGGCGGCCGTACACCCGCGACGGGTACGGTCGAAAGGAACCGCGACGTCCCGGGCGACCGTAAGGACGGTGTGCGGACGATCCCGATCCAGGAGGGCGCATGATCAGCGGCCAGGCCACCGCTTCGGCTTCGGTACGGGCTTCGGCGCGGGCTGCTGCACCGGCGCGGGCTCGGGCTTCGGCGCCGGGCCAGGGTTCGGGCTCGGGTTCGGGTTCGGTACCAGGCTCGGGCTCGGTACCGGGTTCGGGTTCGGGTCCCGGGTCGGAGAGGACACCGGCAACGGCTTCCGCCGCTGCTTCCGCTTCCCCTTCCGCCCCGGCCGCTGATTCCGCGCCGACCTCCGCTCCGGCTCCGGCCTCCGCTTCCGCTCCGGCCCGGTCCGCTGCCGATCCGGGTCAGGGCAGTGGCCGGGATGCGATCCTGCGCGCGGCCCGCCGGGCGTTCACGCAGCGCCCGTACGCCGAGGTCACCATCAGGGGGATTGCGGCAGACGCGGGAGTGAGCCCGTCCCTGGTGGTCAAGCACTTCGGCCGCAAGGAAGAACTCTTCAACACGGTCGCCGACTTCGGCCCCGCCGCCGCGGAGCTCCTCGACGCGCCGCTCGCCACCCTGGGCCGCCACCTCGTGGTGACGCTGGTGAGCCACCGCCGCGAACGGCAGTCCGACCCACTGCTGCGCGTCGTCTTCTCTCTCGGCAACCGCGACGAACGCTCCCTGCTGCGCGACCGCTTCCACGAACAGGTCACGGACGCCCTGACCGCCCGGCTCCACGGCCGTGAACGCGCCCTGCGCGCCGAACTGATCGCCGGCCACCTCCTCGGCCTCGGCGCCACGCTCAGTCTCCACCGCGAGGGCGCCGGTGCGGAGGCCACCTCCGAACACATCGCGGACCTTTACGCACCGGCGTTGCAGTCCCTGATCGACGGCTGACCCGCCGGAGCCCGGCCGGGCTCCGGCGTCACGGGTGGTAGAGCGCCCGGCACCGGTCCTGGTCGAGTGCCTCGTCGTCGCGGACCGGAAGGAAGTACGCCACCTGCCACGCCTGCGTACGCTCGGCCTGGCGGTTGGGCGCCGTCACCCACGGCGGATAGACGCGGAACGCGCGCTTCCCGCCGACCCCGTTCCTCGACACGACGCCCCGCTCGCAGAGCACGTCCCGCGGGAACACGAACTGCCCGAAGCCGTCGGCGTCACGGCTGCTGACGACGAAGAGGTCGACGGGGTCCGCGGAGTCGTAGGGCTGAATCGGCCCACCACCCGGAGCCCGCTTCCAGACCGTCACGAACTGCCCGGCCTTCGTCGGCGTGGTCCTGGCCACCCGGAACCGGACGGCGGAGCCGTCCACGGTGAACGCGTGCGCCCCGTACTCGGCGCTCTCCGCCTCGGGCACCGGCCGCGTGCACACGAATCCGCTCGGGTCGTAGACGAGGGCCTTCGCCGCGAGGAGATCGGCATGCAGGGACACGCCGTCCGGCCAGGGCTCGGAGGACCGGGAAGGGGGCCGGGGAGCAGAGTGTGTTGCCATTTCGCCCATTCTGGCAGTGGCTGTCCCGCAGCCGGGCCGGGGGTGGCCGGACCGGCGATGAGTTTCCCCGGCGGCCGGAGTCCTTTCTCCGTCACCACAACGGCACCGCGACCGCGGGGTGCCGATCGAGAAAGGACCACCGGCATGGCCGCCACCCACACCCTCAGAGTCCCCGGCGCGCACCTGCACTACGAGGTGCGCGGCGCGGGACCGCTCCTGCTGCTCATGGGCTCACCCATGGAGGCCGAGGCCTTCGCCTCTCTGGCCGACGCGCTCGCGAGCGACCACACCGTGGTCACGCACGACCCGAGGGGCATCTCCGGCAGCACCCTCGACGACCCCGAGGAGGACACCGTTCCGGACCGGCGGGCGGACGACGTGGCGGCGATCCTGGACGCGCTCGGGGCGGACTCGGCGGATGTGTTCGGGAGCAGCGGAGGCGCGGTGACCGGGCTGGCACTCGTCGCGCGGCACCCCGGCCGGGTACGGACCCTGGTCGCGCACGAGCCGCCCGTCATGGAGATCCTCCCGGACGCGGCCGAACAGCGTGCGATGACCGAGGACATCATCGCCACCTTCCACAAGGAGGGGCAGGGCGCGGCATGGATGAAGTTCATGGCCGGCGCCGGATTCGTCGCCGAGGGCGGCGAGGGCGATGACGGTGGCCGCGCGGGTGATGGCGGTGGCGATGGTGGCGAGGGGGCACCTGCCGGGCCGTTCGGTGAGCCCACGGCCCAGGACCTCGCCAACGGTGCCCGCTTCTTCGGCCACGACCTGCGGGGCACGGCCCGCTACGTACCCGACATCGCCGCGCTGACGGCCGCGCCGACCCGAGTCCTCGTCGGGGTCGGCGCCGACTCGCAGGGGCTGATCACGTACCGGACGTCCCTCGTGCTGGCGGAACTGCTCGGCACCCGCCCGGTCGAGTTCCCCGGCGACCACGCCGGTTTCCTGGGCGACCCGGAGGGCTTCGCCGAGGCGCTGCGCAAGACCTTGAGGAACTGATCAGGGAAAACGAGCTGGGACGGGTACGGGATGAGGCGGGGTGGGACGAGGTGGGGCGGGGAGAGGCGGGACGAGGTGGGGCAGTGCGGAGCAGGGGGGCCGGGCTCACACCGCCCTGCCCCGCCCACGTACGCGAGACACGTACGCGGGCCGGCCCCATGATGTCCGTACCGGTGTGGCCCAACACCGTACGCAGCGTGGCAGCCGCACCCTGGCCGCACCCTGGCCGCGCCCGGGGCGGCGACTTTCCCCGGGCGATCGGCTGCGCGTGCGGTCAGCTGCGCGGTGCGGTCAGCTGAAGACGACCGAGCGGAGCTTCAGCCGCTCGGAGGCGTGGCCACCGTGCGGCCGGAGGGTGAAGTAGGGGCCCTCGCAGTCGGGGCCGGCGAAGACCGTCGCGGTGGAACCCGTGAGGTTCAGCGGAGAGTGCGCCGGGTTGGTCGAAGCGGGGTCGGCCACCTCGGGCAGGGTGATGCACACCCGACTCTCCGGGTCGACGAGGAACCCGGTCTGCGCCGAGCCGTCGAGACCGGTGTAGACGTACGTGAAGTCTCCGGTGGCCGCACCGGCCGAGGTCGGCACGGCGGCGATGAGTGCGAGCGCGCCGAGCGCGGCAGCGACGGTGGAACGAAGACGCATGGAGGGAACTCCTTGTGTGGGGGGTCGGAAACGGCCCAAGCCTGTTCCCCGGCGCGCGTCTCCTCGTCCCCTGCGGGGTCCCGTCACCCGGATGGGAGCTGCTGAATCGATTCTGCTGAGGCTGAACGGGGGAAGAGCAGCCCCCGCTTCGTTGACCACCGGGTTCCCGCCGTTGCGTGACGGTGTGGTGGTATGGCTGCCGGGCGGAACGGCCGACCAGGCCCGCCACCAGGCCCGCCACCAGGCCCGCCACCAGGTTCTAGTGTGACCGGGTGAAGACCCGGATGATCGTGCTCAACGGTGGCTCCAGCTCAGGGAAGTCCAGCATCGCCCGGTGCCTCCAGGAAGTGTTGCCGGACCCATGGCTGACCCTCGGGACGGACACACTGGTCGAGGCGATGCCCGTGTCCCTGACGGAGTCGGAGACGGGCATCGAGTTCGCGCCGGACGGCGAGGTGGTCGTCGGCCCCGAGTTCCGTACGTTGGAGACGGCGTGGATCGAGGGGGTCACCACGATGGCCCGTGCGGGAGCCGGGGTCATCGTCGACGAGGTCTTCCTCGGCGGCGCGGACTCCCAGCAGCGGTGGGAGAAGGCGCTCGACGGGGTCCGCGTGCTGTGGGTCGGCATCCGGTGCGCGAGCGCCGTCGCCACCGCCAGGGAGGCGGCACGGGGCGACCGGGTGCCCGGTATGGCGGCCGCACAGGCGGACCTGGTCCATCAGGGCGTGAGGTACGACATCGAGGTGGACACGACGCGGCGCGAACCGATGGAGTGCGCACGGATCATCGCGGCACACCTCGGGTGACGGGCCCGGCACCGCCCGCCCACCCACCCGCGCAGTCCCACCGACACCCCCCCCGACGCCACCGACACCCCCCGACGCCGCCGGCGCTCCCCGCCCCTCTTCAGCCCTCCACTGACCGTTTCCGGCCACAGCACTACGCGTTGGCGAGCTCCAGCTCGCCGACGACCTGGTCCCCGCTCGTCTCCCCGGTCAGCCGGAACCCGAGCTTGGCGTAGAACTTCTCGGGCCCGTGCTCACCGGGAACCCAGCTCACGGTCGCCCGCGTCCCTCCTCGTCGCCGGATCTCCTCGCACACCGCCTCCACGGCGAAGCGGCCGTAACCGCGCCCCTGGTGACCGGCGTCGATGTTCAGCCGCCAGAGCCCGGAGCGGAGCCTGTTGTCGTTCGGGTCGTCCGGGTAGAACCGGACGTCGAAGAAGGCCATCACGAAGCCGACGAGCTGCTCGCCGTCGAAGACCAGCCGGGGCCAGGCGATGTCGGGGGTCGCGTAGGCCTGGGCGAGCGACCAGGTGACCGGCTTCACGAGCCCGTCCTGGTCGGGACGTACGTGCAGCCGACAGGCGGCCTCGACGTTGTCCGCCGTGACCTCTTCAAGGTGCAGTGACGGGGAGGGCATGCGGGCAATCTACAGAGCGATGACCTGTCGAATCGAACGGATATCTCCTCCGTCGCGACCGGATGTTTTCTCCGTCATGAACGGGATTTCCATCCGTCACGGACGGGACCTTCGTCCGTCACCACCCGTCCGCACCGGCTCTCCCCGGAACGTGGGGATGCCAGGCACGCAGGGGCGCCCGGAACGCGGGGATGCCCGGTGCCGCCGAGGTGGCGGCACCGGGCATTCGGTCAAATCCCCTTGCGGTGCGGTCAGTTCGCGGGGGCCTGGTAGAGGCCACGGCCGGCGCGGTGGGCGCGGGAGGTGGCGACGAGCCGGTCGAGGGTGCTGCGGACGGTGTTGATGCCGTTGGGGGTGAGCTCGCGCCCCAGGGCCTTCGTCACGTCACGGGCGCGCACGGGGGTGTCGCCGGACTCGGCCAGCACCTTCATGGTCAGCTCGGTGAGGCTGCCACTGTCGTCGGTGGCCGGGGTGCTGGTGTCGGCCGGGGCGGTGGTGGCCGCAGGGGTGCTGGCCGCCTTCTTCGGCGCCTTGGCCTTGGCGGGCTTGGCGGGCTTGGCGGGTGCGGCGGACTTGGCGGCCTTGGCGGGTGCGGCGGGCTTGCTGTCCTTGACCGTCTTGACGGCCCCGGTCGCCCTGGTCGCCTTGGCCGTCTTGGTCGCCTTGGCGGCCGGGGCGGGTGCGGCGGATTCCGAGACCTTGGTGTCGTCGGCGTTCGCGGCGTCCTTGGTGACCTCGACGGACTTGGCGGCGACGGTCTTCTTGGCCTGGCCGCGCGCGGTCCTCGGCTTGGCGGCGGCCTGCTTGCGGCCCTTGGGGGCGGCGGGCGCCTTGCGCGCGGCACGGCGGGCGGGGGCGGCCGACGCCTGCTTCTGCGGGGCCTCCTCCTGGACGGCGGAGCCGGCGGACTCGGCAGGCTCGGTCGGCTCCGCCGACTCGGCGGGGGCGGCAGCAGCGGAACCGGCGGCGTCGACGGAGTCCTGAGCCTGCTGCGGGATCCGGGGAGCGGCAACGGTCGCCGCCGGGGCCTCGTCGGCCGTGGTCTCGACCGGCGCCGACGCCTTCGGCTCCGCCGACGCGTTCGCGCGCTCGGCGGCGACGGGAGACGGGGCAGCCGACAGCGCACGCAGCGCCGTCAGCGCGGTCCGTACCGACTCCAGGCGCTCGGTGACCGTCGCGAGCTCCGTCTCCAGAGCCTGCTGGTGCTGCTCCAGGCGCGGAAGTTCCGCCTCCAGCAAGGAAGTTGTGGCATCGATGGTGACCAGAGTGGTGGTCTCGGAGGTCATGTTGTCGCCCTTCTTTTCCGGCCGACCGTTGGTGACCGATGTATCGCAGGGTAAGGGGTGTTGTGTTGTGGCCGGAAATCGCCTCTCGCTGTGAGCTGTTCAAGGCGCGCCGCCGGCAATGACCGTCAGTCTCCCGAAAGTCGTGGCATCACGCCCAGGAGTTGGCCCGGGGAGCACTCATTTGGCCGCACCCAGCACCCAGCACCCCGCACTCCCGCACACCCCTCACTTCACACCCCGTACCCCGCGACCTGGGCAACGCAGTTGACGGCAGGCCCGGTCAGTCGCCCGCGACACCGACGACGCCGTCACCGGAGGCATCAAGGACATCCCCGTCGGAGGCACCGGCGGCACCGGCCCCGGCCACTCCCTCCACCCCTCGCCCTTCACCGTCGCGCTCCCCACGCAGCCGCAGCCGCAGACCCATCACGATCACGGCGGCCACCGCGAACCCGCCGCCGACCCAAGGGAGTTGACGCGCCCCGTACTCCGCAAGCACCCAGCCACCCACCGCCGTTCCCACGGTGATGCCGAGGTTGGAGAACGAGATGAAGAGGCTGTTGCCGAACTCGGGCGCGTCACTCGCGTCCCGCCCCAGCCAGCTCTGGCTCACGACGAGCCCGCCGGAATGCACGGCACCCCAGACGAGGACCACCAGAACCATGGGCGCGAGCAATGGGCCGACCGCGTACAGCAGGACGTAGACCAGCAGGCACAGCAGCGGATAGGCGACGGCGGTACGGACGAGGCTGCGCCGCAGCAGGCTGCCGAAGGCGAAGTTCCCGAGGATCATCACGATGCCGAACGCCATCAGCATGGCGCTGACCCACGTACCGTCCATGTGCGTGACCCGGCCCAGGTACTCGGCGAAGTAGCCGTAGACCGAGAACATCGCCGCGAAGACCAGGACGACCGAGGTGATGGTCAGCCACATCCGCGTCCGCCTGAGCACGTTCAACTGAGCGCCGTAGGACAGCCGTTGTCCGACGGGCATCGACGGCACGAACCGCAGGATGCCCAGGAAGGCGATCAGGTTGACGAGCGCCCCGAACCAGAAGGCCGAAGCCAGCGACAGGTGCTCGGCGAGGTACGAGGTCAGCGGCACACCGAACGCGAACCCGACGGTGACCCCCGCGAACACGGTCGTCGTGGCCCGGGTCGCGTCCTTCGCGGGCACCAGTCGCGCCGCGGTGGCGAGCGCGACCGCGAAGAACACGGGATGGAAGAGCGCGGGAACGACACGGAAGGCAAGCATCACCTCGTACTGCGTGGTGAGTGCGTAGACCGCGTTGGAGAGGGCGAACACCGCGATCGCGGCGGCGAGCACCTTCTTCCGGTCGACGCCGGAGGCGAGCAGCGTGGTGAACGGCCCGGTCACCGCGATGACCAGGGCGAACACCCCGACGAGCCAGCCGGCGGCGGACGGTGTGACACCGAGCTCGGCCGAGACCCGGGGCAGCACACCGACCATGCCCATCTCGGTGGTGATGATCCCGAAGACGCCGAGGGCGAGCACGAGGACGGTCAGGGAGGTCTTTCTCATCGGAACGATCGGAACCTTTCATCGAATCTAGAAAAGTAGATACATAAGGCGACGGCTCGACACCGCACGTGCGTGTACGCGCAGGGGGGGCTAGGGGGGCTACAGCTCGTCGCGGACGTACGCGGCGAACGCGTCGATCACCGGTTCGTTGCGCCGGTAGTACGTCCACTTGCCGATGCGCTCCGAGGTGAGCAGCCCCGCGTCCCTGAGGGTCTGCAGATAGCCGGACACCACCGACTGCGCCAGCCCGGACCGCTTCTGGATGTCGCCGACGCACACACCGATGTGGAATCCGAGCCCCTGCTGTCGGTAGGAGCCCTCGTCGAAATGCTTCTCGGGCTCCTTCAGCCACCGCATGAACTGCAGGCGCGCGGGATTGGCGAGCGCCTTGTGTACGGCCAGGGGGTCCATGTACGCCACCCTCTCACTCCCGCTCGCCTTCTCGATAGTACATATCCATCTTTCGTGATATGTAGTGCCGAGTCAAATCGCCCAGTCCGGGCGCTAGGCTCAGCCGCATGGGAGACAGCAGGCGCGCGACCGGACCGACGGGCTTCAGGTAGCCCGTCAGGAGATTCCCGGCGGCCCCACCGAGGGAGCCCCATGGCACGCACCGCCCACCACCTCCCCCCTTCGCAGACCAGGAAGAGCCACGACGACAGTCCGGGCGCCCCCTGGCACTCCGCGATCCTGAACGACCTCCGCTACAGCACCCGAAGCCTCACCGAGGCGGCGACCGACGCCCGCAGACCGTGGCCCCAGCCCATCCGCCGCCGTACGGACGTCCACCACTTCGCCCGCCACAACCGCGACGGCGGGATCTCCCGCGCCGCCACCCTGGCGGAACGCCAAGCCCGCCAACGCCTCCGAGCCCGCACAACCCTCCTCCGGAGCCTGGTGAACACCCCCGCCGGAGCACTCTCCCTCGAAGCCGCGGACACCATCGACATCCCGCCGGCGAACCACCGCCACGGCGAACTCTGGCTGGCCTGAACATCCTGTGCCCCTGCCAGCCAGCGGTTTCTTTCAGGCCAAGTAGGATCGCTTTCCGGCCACTTGACCTCGTGGGGTGGCGAGAGTGATTGCAAATGATCGACTGATCGGAAGCATGTATACATGGCTGCGTACAGAGCATTCTTCGGACATGTAGGTGAGTTTCTTCCGGGCTCCCACTTTGATTCCCGGCAGGCCGTCAAGGATGCCAAGCTTCACAAGGAGCGCGAGGCGGGTATCTCGTGGGGACTTGATGCGGACGAAGAAAGGGCGGCCGACGCGATCGTACTTAACCAGGGCTATGAAGACGATCTCGATAACTGGGACGAGGTTGTCTACACGGGCGCTGGTGGTCGGGATCGAAATACTGGGCGGCAGATCGAAGATCAGACCTGGGAAAATCGTGGGAACGCAGGTCTTCGGCGAAGTCGAATATCGGCAAACCCTATACGGGTCATTCGAGGTAGTGAAGGGGAGAAGGATTATTCTCCGGTAAGTGGGTACCGGTATGACGGTCTCTATGAGATTGTCGAAGAATGGACCGAAGTAGGCAAGGCTGGATTTCGCATCTGTCGATTTAGACTGCGTCGTATGCCGGCTGTAGCGCAGGAACTTACATCCGTTGAGCAGCAGGTCCGTAACATTCTCGATCAGCAAGATCAAAATGAAGCTGGCGGGAATAGTGCTGATGTGCCTGCGCAGCGCCGAACGACCACGGTTGAGCGCATCATTCGAGACACGGCTGTTGTTCGCCGGGTCAAGCGGTGGCATGCGCACACATGCCAGATCTGTGGCCTAGCGCTCACTGTTGGAGCTGATGGCAAGGGCTATGCGGAGGGGGCGCACATCCAAGCGCTTGGCGGTTCAGCGGGTGGACCTGACGTCGAAGGAAATGTGCTGTGCCTCTGCCCTAACTGCCATGTGAGACTCGACCGGGGTGCCCTCTACGTGACCGATAAGTTCCACGTGGTGGACCGTTACGCAGAGGGTCTGGCCGCGCAATCAGTTCCACTGAGGATGGTGGAGCAACATCGCATTGGGAAGCGATTCCTGCGAGCGCATCGTCGGTTCTGGCGCATAAACGAGCGGCCGTGCTAACTCGCAGCGATCGCTGAGTAGGTCCACACGTCAGCTGGCATCTCGTGGCGAAGGTCCCAGACGATGCCCATGGGTTTGCTGCCCTTGTGCTCGACATACTCGGCGGGGCCAAGGAGCATCCATGGCTGCGGTCCGCCGATATCGGTCTTTTTGTAGCGGCGAACAAAGAGGAGGACGTGGGTGCCCTTCTCCTTATGGTTTTGGTAGCGGATTCCAGTGGGTGACGTCTCTGAGGTCTGGTTCTGGGACTCCCAGTGGAAGAGATGCTCGTTCCGGGCGTAGTCCTTGTATCGAGTTTCCGGAGAGAAGTCCTTCTCGTCCTTTTCTAGGGTAATGAGAAGTGCATCAGTCTGGATTTTCTCGCACCACTTCACGCCCTCGCGGAAGTGCCCAGGCATGAAGCCGCCTACGTAGGAAACTCCGAGGGCAGGAAGGATCTCTTCACGGCTGTACGAGGCGTGGACAGACAACGGCAGGCTTGCATGCTCACCGAGCAGCGGGACAGGTACGTGGTCAGCTTGGTCCAGAACGTGCGCGAGCACCTGGCGGAGCTCGTCGCGCACGGCATGCTGGGGGCGGAGGGTGTCGAAGCCCTCCTGGTAGCTGGTGAACCCGCCGCCTAGTGGCCACAGTGAGAAGAAGAACATGCGGGCATAGGCCTGGTCTTGTTCGTTGAGTTCGCTGTAGGCGGGGGCATCGTCCATGAGTAGCTTGCTGTAAGCGGCTACTCGGAGTGGGTCATCAACATGGAGGAAGGCTGAGATGCGCTTCAGCAGCGCATCTTCGCCCTCCGGTCCGGACTCGGTAAGAAGCTTGGCCCTACGGAGCAGGCCGGTCCAGGAATTTCCGTTGCCCCGGTATAGCTCCTTGAGCTCGCGACGGCTTTCCTGGAGGTAGGGGCCGAGCCGCGGCTCGGCATAGTCAGCGACCTCGCGGGCAAGCTGGGTGACGTTGACGCTGATCTGGCTGCGGATGTTGTCAATGATCAGTTCCTTGGCCTTCGACTCAAGGATGATCTGGCAGCCAGAAGGAAGCTGAGGAAAGTCGTGCTCGATATTGGCGAGGAGACGATTACGGGTGAGATTGGTGAGTGCCCGGAACTGCTCCTCGAATCGGAACTCCTTGCGGTGCTGACCGATGAAGTCCAGGACAGTGAGGACAGCCTTTCCTTCAGTCCGTCGCAGGCCGCGCCCCAGCTGCTGGAGGAACACCGTGGCGCTAGATGTGGGGCGCAGGAGAAGCAGGGTGTCAACATCAGGAATGTCGAGCCCTTCGTTGAACAGGTCGACAGAGAAGATGACGTGAAGCGTCCCGGCCTTAAGCCGGTCCAGGGCGTCTTTGCGCTCATGACGCGGGGACTCGCCGGACAGGGCGACCGCGTTGAGGCCAGCCCGTCGGAAGAAGTCGGCCATGAAGACTGCATGTGCTACTGACACACAGAAGCCCAATGCGCGCATCGATCCCGGGTCGGCAACTTTGTCCTTCACGGCCTGGACGACAAGCCGGGCTCGCGCGTCATTGCCGGTGAAGAGATTGCTGAGGTCCGTGGCGTCGTACGATCCGCGCTTCCATGCGATGGCGCTCATGTCGGTGTTGTCAGTGACGCCGAAGTAGTGGAAGGGACTGAGGAGATCGTTCTCCAGAGCTTCCCAGAGGCGCATCTCTGCGGCGATCCGACCGCCAAAGAATTCATCCTGGATGTTTAGGCCATCCATGCGCTCTGGGGTAGCAGTGAGCCCAAGAAGTTCCTGTGGATTGAAGTGGTCTAGGATCCTGCGGTATGTCGGAGAGGTGCCGTGATGAAACTCGTCGATCACGATGACATCGAAGTGATCTGAGGGAAGGCGCTCCAGCGCACGCGAGTTGAGCGACTGGACGCTGCCGAAGACATGCGTCCAACTCTGTGGGATCTCCCCACCGACCAGGAGCTCGCCAAAGTTCGCATCCACCAATACGTTCTGGTAGACGCGCAGGGACTGTTCCAGGATCTCCTTGCGATGAGCGACGAAGAGGAGCCGCAAATCGCGGCCCAGCGTCTGCCGGAGACGCTTGAAGTCCAGCGCCGCCATCACGGTCTTGCCAGTGCCCGTAGCTGCAACGAGGAGATTGCGGTGCCTGTCGTGAACGATGCGTTCCACGTCGAGGCGTTCCAGCATGTCGCGCTGGTGGGGGTAGGGACGGACTTCGAGTCCAGAGAGTGTGATGGTGGCGCCCCCGTCCCGCCCTGATCCGCCAGCTTGACGGAGCGCGTCGTCAAGTCGTGTCGCGTCGCTGTCGGGGTCGTACGGTTCGAAGGAGCGCTCGCTCCAGTACGCGTCGAATGTTGCCTCGAACTTACGGATGACGGAGGGGGTGGCAACCGACGACAGCCGTACGTTCCATTCGAGCCCATCGAGCAACGCAGCTTTGGACAGGTTTGAACTGCCTACGTAGGCCGTGTCGAACCCACTGCTGCGGCGGAACAGCCACGCCTTGGCGTGCAGACGGGTCGAGCGAAGCTCATAGTTGACCTTCACCTCAGCGCCGAATTCGTGGACCAGACGATCCAACGCGCGGCGCTCGGTTGCTCCGATGTAGGTGGTGGTCAGCACGCGGATGGGCACGCCGCGATCGCGTGCGGAGGCGAGAGACTGCTCAAGGACTCGCAGTCCGTGCCACTTCACAAAAGCGCAGAGGAGGTCGACTCGGTCTGCCGTAGCCAACTCGGCTCGCAGTTCGAATCCAAGGCTCGGGTCCTCCGGCGAGTTGGTGATCAGCGCTGTCTCGGAGAGGGGAGTCGCCGGACGAATGGCATGGACACCCGGAGCTTCCTGCTCTGCAACTGCGAGTAGTTGTCGCGGCCCCTCGATGACAAGATCGATCCACTCGGCCGCGCCTTCGATGGTGCTGAGCGAATTCAGGATGTGGTTCGCGGCGACTACCTGCTCGGCAGGTGAGAGGCCCTGGAGAACTCGTCGTACAACGCTCGCAATATGGCGCGTTAGTACAGCCGGAGAAGATTCAGCGCCGACCACTTCATCGATTGAGCGCCAGCCGGAGGAGTCCAACTGTTTCATGCGATCTTGGAGGCGTTGGGTGATCAGTGTCTCGTACAACCCAGCAACCGGAGCTGAATTTTCTGCCACCTTGTTGGGCATGACGAAATCCCCTTACCTGGCCAGCTACACATGCAGTTGTATCAAAGGAGACGGACACCCCACTGGTCGCCTGCGCCTTTACGCAGGGCTCAGCTACCAGCCGCCTTCCTCAGGCCCTCTCTGCAAGTCCCGTACATAGCCCAAGCCCGGTTTGCCGCTCAGCTGGATCTCTTCTCCCGTGGGGACGAAGCCCGTGCGGGCCAGGACCGTGCGGGAGGCGGTGTTGGTGAGGGCGGCTGCCGCGCGGAGGGTGGTCAGGCCGTACTCCGTGGCTGCCAGGGTGCAGAGGTGGCGGACGGTGGCCGTGGCGAGGCCGCGGTGGGTGGCCTTCTCGGCCATGCGGAATCCCAGGTCGGCCGTGCCGTCCGTGACGTCCACCAGGTTGAAGCGGCCCAGGATCTCGCCGTCGGTGTCGACCAGGACGTGGAAGTGGCAGACCCCGGCGGCCTGTTCCGCGAGCAGGGCGGCGTGGCGGGCGTCGAAGTCGGCGAAGTAGGCGTCGCCACGGTCCGGGACGGACGCGGCGAAGAACGCGCGGTTCTCCTGTTCGAAGGCCAGCAGGGCGGGTGCGTGGTCGGGGCGGAGGCGTTGGAGCTCGGGCATGGCAGAACTCTATGTACGCGGCTTCCGGGGGTGCGGGGATTTTTGTCCGGAGCGCGTACCGCTTCCGTGTCCGTGTCCGTGTTCGTGTCCGTTCGCGCGTTGTGGGCGGTGGGGGGCTGGGGCCGCCCCCCCACCACCGCACCGCCGCACGTTCAGTCCGTTCCGTGGCACTCCCGGTAGGCCCGGTCCGAGCCGCACCAGCAGGCCGCGTTGCGGGCCGGGGGCCAGGGGGTCGCGCGGCCCCGGGCGGCGAGGGTGGTGGCGTACTGGGGGAGGAGGTCCGGGTCGGTCGGGGAGGTGGCCTCCGAGGCCGCGAAGGCCTCGTACGACGGGACCGTGCCGGTCACGATGCCGAGGTTCGGGGTGCCGGCCTGGTGGAGGTCGCGGAGGGCGGCCTCCAGACGGGCCAGGTGCTCGGGGTGGGAGGGGTACTCGTCGCGCAGGTCCGGGTAGGCGGCGAGGAGTTCGGCGAGTTCGGCGGCGGGCCAGTGCAGGACCGCGACCGGGAAGGGCCGGGACAGCGCGGTCCGGTAGGTGCCCAACTCGGCACGGAGGCGGGTGATCTCGGCCTGGAGCTCGCCCGGGTCCGAGGAGCCCAGCGACCACAGGCGCTTCGGGTCGTGGAGCTCGTCCAGCGGGACGGCGGCGGTGTGGAGGGTGTCGGCCAGCTCGTCCCAGGAGTCGTGGCCGACGCCCATCAGCCTGCGCACCCGGTGGCGGCCGAACAGCAGCGACTGGGTGGCGTACGGGACTTCCTCGCCCGGCGCCAGGAGCAGCGTCAGCGCGGTCGAGAAGTAGTCGTGGGCGGCTTCGAGCTCGTCGTGGGCTTCCAAGGTCTCGGCCGCGATCTCCCAGGGGCCGGGGTCGAGCGGGCCCGCGGTGCGGATGCCTTCGATGATCGCGCGGGCCTCCGCCTCGTGACCGTACTCCCACAGGTTGGCCGCGTTCAGGGCCTTGACCAGGTGGGGGTGGTCGAGGTCGGGGACGGCGAGGAGCTCGTCGTACAGGGTGGTGGCGCGGGCGCGGTCGCCGGCGAGTTCCAGATGGGCCGCGGCCTGGAGAAGCAGTGGCTCACGGTCCTCGGGGTACCGCGCCGCGGCGCGTAGCAGGCGCTCGGCTTCGGTGGTGTGGTCGGCAGGCGTGTCGGGGCGCATGGACCACACCGTACTGCTGTACGGCTCCGGGGCGGAGGCTTGTTCCGGGCGCGGAGAGTTACGGGTGCGGAGAGTCACGGGCGCCGGGCGTCGTGGGCCGGCCGTTGTTCCGGGAGGGGCGGGGTGGTTGGGCCCTGGGGTGTTGTGGGCCTGGAGAGTTGCGGGCCGGGGGCCTATCGTGCGGGCCGTGCGGGAGCGGATTCCGGTGGTGGTACAGCGGAGCGCGCGCGGGCGCAGGGTCGCCGCGCGCGGGCTCTGGGTGGGCGCCGAACTGGTGGTGACCCTCGGCGTCGTCCTGTTGTTGCTCGTTGTTCATCAGCTGTGGTGGACCAACCGGCAGGCCCGCGCCGGAGCCGAGCACCAGGTACGGGCCCTTGAGCGGGAGTGGGGGCAGCAGCGGGGGCAGGAGCGTGGGGACGCGGGGGGCGCGGGCTCCGCGGGGAATGCGGGGGACGGTGATTCCGGCGGTGGGGCCGGAGGGAGCGGTGGGGCCGGGGCGAGCGGTGGGGCCGGTGGTCGGCCGGCCGGCGGTGGTGCCGGGGGCTCCGCGCCCCGTTGGGACCAGGCGTACGCCGTCATCCGCATCCCGCGGCTCGGGCTCGTCGCCCCCGTCGCCCAGGGCGTCGGCAAGAGCGGTGTGCTCGACAAGGGGTACGTCGGGCACTACCCGGGCACCGCGCAGCCCGGCCGGGCCGGGAACTTCGCGCTCGCCGGGCACCGCAACACCCACGGCGAGCCGTTCCGGTACATCAACCGGCTGCGGCGCGGGGACCGTATCGGCATCGAGACCCGGGACGCCGTGTACACGTACACCGTCGACCGGACGCTCGCGCGCACGAGCCCGCGCGACGGCGGGGTCATCGCGGCCGTCCCGCGCAGCAACGCGAAGCCGTACACGGGGTACACCGAGGCCGGTTCCTATGTGACCCTCACTACGTGCACGCCCGAATTCACCTCCCGGTACCGGCTTGTCGTATGGGGAAAACTCGTGGATGTCCGGTCGCGGTAGCGGTGTCGCACTAAGGTTCCCTGACGTGCTCAGACGACGTCCGCAGTTGTTGTGGTTGCTGGTCCCCTACGTGTTGTACCTGGGGGTGCTGCCGCTCGTGAACCGGGTCCATCCGGTGGTCCTCGGGCTGCCGTTCCTCTTCGTGTGGCTGCTCGGGGCGACCCTCCTGACGCCCGTCGCCGTATGGCTGACCCGGCGGGGGGACCGCCGGTGAACGCCACGGTCGCGACCTCCGTCTTCGGGGTCTTCATGGCCGCCACCGTCGCCCTCGGGCTGCTCGCGACGCGCGGGCGGCGCAAGGGCCGGGCGAACGGGGAAGGCGGCGGGCTCGCCGAGTGGTCCGTGGGCGGGCGCAGTCTCGGGACGGCGTTCATCTGGGTGCTGATGGCCGGTGAGGGCTACACCAGCTTCAGCTACCTGGGCGCCGCGGGCTGGGGCTACAACTACGGGGCCCCGGTGCTCTACGTGGTGGCGTACATGTCCTGCGGGTACGCCATCGGCTATGTCGTCGGACCGATGCTCTGGGCGTACGCGCGCAAGCACGGACTGGTCGGGATCACCGACATGGTGGCCCACCGTTTCGGGCGGCCCTGGCTCGGTGCCCTCGTCGCCGTCCTCGCCACCGTCTTCCTGCTGCCGTACGTCCAGCTCCAGATCACCGGCATGGGCGTGGTCGTCTCGACCATCTCCTACGGTGCCATCAGCCTGAACCAGGCCTACTTCATCGCCTTCGCCGTCACCACCGGCTTCGTCGTGGTGAGCGGGCTGCGGGGCAGCGCGTGGGTGTCGGTGCTCAAGGACGTGCTGGTGATCGCCACGCTCGGGTTCCTCGCGTTCTACGTGCCGCTGCACTACTTCGACGGGTACGGGCCGTTCCTCGACCGGCTCGTCACCGAGAAGAGCGAGTGGCTGACCTTCCCCGGGCACGGGGACAGCGGGCTCGGGCAGGCCTGGTTCATCACCACCTCGTTCCTCAACTCGCTCACCGTGGTGATCTTCCCGACGACCGTCGCGGGGTACCTCGGCGCGAAGAACGCCGACGTCCTGCGCCGCAACGCGATGCTGCTGCCCGCCTACAACGTGCTGCTCTTCGTGCCGATGCTGCTCGGCATGGCGGCCCTCTTCGTCGTGCCGGGGCTCGTCGGGGCCGAGTCCAACCTGGCGCTCTTCAAGCTCGTCGTGGACTCGCTGCCGGCCTGGGCGGTCGGCGTCATCGGGGTGGCGGCCGCGCTGTCCTCGATCGTGCCGATGGCCGTCTTCATGCTGGTCATCGGCACGATGTGGGGGCGCAGTGTGCTCTCGCTCGTACCGCGCCTGGAGCGGCGGCAGAAGGGCGCCGCGCAGGTGGTCGTGGTGGTCGCGGGGAGCCTCGCGCTGCTGCTCACGTACACCGCGCCGAACACACTGGTGCGGCTCTCCCTCATCTCGTACGAGGCGATGGCGCAGCTGCTCCCCATGGTGCTGCTGGGGCTGATGTGGCGGCGGCTGACGCTGCTCGGGGCGATGAGCGGACTGGTCGTCGGCGTGGCCGTGGTGTGCGGGTTCGTGTTCACGGAGAACGATCCGGTGTGGGGGGTGAACGCGGGCATCGTGGCGCTCGGCGCCAACCTCGTCGTCGCGCTCGCCGTGACGTACGCGGGCCCGCGCGACCGCGACGACCGGCCGGACGAGGAGGTGCTCGCGCGGGACGAGATCGGGGCCCCGGAACGGGAGGCGGAGCCGGACGGCGCTCCTGCGGGAACGGGCCGCTGACCCCGCCGGGCCGGACGGTCCGCCCCGACCATCGTGTATAACGGCTGGAGAGCATCGGGCGCGCGCGTGTGCGAACGACAGCGCGACACACGGGCCGCGAAACCGGCCGACCGGCCGTGAAGGGGAAGAGGGGAGGGGCCGATGAGCGGTGACACCAGCCGTCTGCGTGGTGGCCTCGCCCGGCTGCTCCGCCCCGCCGGGCTGCTGCTCTTCCTCGTCACCGAGGTCCTCCTTGCCGAGGGCGGCAGCCTCTCCGCCGCCGTCGCGCTCGCCGCGACCGCCGCCGCCGGTTCCGCGCTCGCCGTCGCCTCGCTCATCAGTGCCCGCTGTGCCGCCCCGGTGCCCCGCACCCGGGTCCGCACCGCCATCCGCGACCGGGAGAAACGCACCGCGTTCCTCCCGCAGCGGGATCCGGACGCCAAGGGGCGCAGGCGCCCCCGAGCCCCCGGCCGTGCCCTTCCGACGGCCGCGTAGGGGCTCCCAGCAACAGCAGCCACTTCTCCCGTAGGTGCGCCATGGGCGTCCCGCGCGGTCCGTCATGCCGAGTCCGTACTTCCTCCCGGCACGACGAGACCCTCGGAGGGCTCATCCATGTCCGTCTTCATGTCCGCATTCGCCGGTCTGGTCGGCGCGCTGGCCGACGCGCTGCACCCGCTCTTCCAGTCCGCTTCCACCGCCGCCGCCATCGTGCTCTTCACCGCACTCGTACGGCTCGCCGTGCACCCCCTCTCGCGGGCCGCGGCGCGCGGGCAGAAGGCCCGCACCAGGCTCCAGCCGCAGATCGCCGAGTTGCGCAAGAAACACGGCAAGAACCCCGAGCGCATGCAGAAGGCGCTGATGGAGCTGCACAAGGAGGAGAAGGTCTCGCCGCTCTCCGGCTGCCTGCCCAGCCTGTTGCAGATGCCCGCCTTCTTCCTGCTCTACCACCTCTTCTCCAGCCAGAAGATCGGCGGCGGCCCCAACGAACTGCTCGGCCACCAGCTCCTCGACGCCCCGCTGGGCGAGCGCTGGCACGACGCACTCGCGCACGGCGGGCTGTTCGGCGCGCAGGGCCTGGTCTACCTCGGGCTGTTCGCGATCGTCGCCGCCGTGGCCACGTTCAACTTCCGGCGTACGAAGCGGCAGATGGCCGCCAACCCCGTCACCCCGACCACCGGCCCCGACGGGCAGCCGGTGCCCGGCATGGGTGCGATGACGAAGCTGATGCCGCTGATGTCCTTCGCCACCCTCTTCACCGTGTCCGTGGTGCCGCTCGCCGCCGCGCTGTACGTCGTCACGAGCACCACCTGGACCGCGATCGAACGGGCCGTCCTCTACCGCGACATGCCCGCCGCCGGGACCGCCGTGGCCCCCGCGGTGTGAGCGGAGCGGCGGGTGCGCCGGTCCAGTGTGTGAACAGGGTCTTGTGGAGTGATCGGATGTCTTGGACGATCGGACAAGCCTGCGATGGCCGCCACCCAATCGACGGGCCCGATCTCGACCAAGGGGAGACAGAGAGTTGAAGCTGCTTCGTGTGGGTACGGCAGGCGCGGAACGACCGGCCCTGCTGGACGGGAACGGAACCCTGCGCGACCTGTCGGGCGTCGTCGCCGACATCGACAGCGCGCTGCTCGCCGACGAGCCGGCGCTCGCCCGGGTGCGGGCCGCCGCGGCCGCGCCCGGCGAGCTGCCCGAGCTCGACGCCGAGGGGCTGAGGGTCGGGCCGCCGCTCGCCCGGATCGGCAAGATCGTGTGCATCGGGCTGAACTACCACGACCACGCCGCCGAGACCGGAGCGGCGATTCCCACCGAGCCGATCCTGTTCTTCAAGGCTCCGGACACCGTCGTCGGGCCCGAAGACACGGTGCTGGTGCCGCGCGGCAGCGTCAAGACCGACTGGGAGGTCGAGCTCGCGGTGGTCATCGGGCGCACCGCGCGCTATCTGGAGTCCGCCGAGGAGGGGCTTGCGCACGTCGCCGGATACGCGACCGCGCACGACGTCTCCGAGCGCGAGTTCCAGATCGAGCGCGGCGGCACCTGGGACAAGGGCAAGAACTGCGAGACGTTCAACCCGCTGGGCCCGTGGCTGGTGACGGCGGACGAGGTCGCCGACCCGCAGGCGCTGTCGCTGAAGCTCTGGGTCAACGGTGAGCTGAAGCAGGACGGCACGACGGCCGATCAGATCTTCCCGGTGGGCGAGGTGGTCCGGTATCTGAGCCACTTCATGACGCTGTACCCGGGCGACGTGATCAACACCGGCACACCGGCCGGGGTCGCCCTGGGGCAGCCCGAGCCCAAGCCGTATCTGCGGGCCGGGGACGTCGTGGAGCTGGAGATCGCCGGGCTGGGCCGTCAGCGGCAGGAGCTCAAGGACGCGTAGCGGGGTGCGTTCGGGGCGCGGGGCGCGGGCCCCGCGCCCGGGGTGCGGACCATACGACGGGAGCTCGCACGCGCCGGTCCCGTACACGTCGGTCCCGTACGCGTCGGTCCCGTACGCGTCGGTCCCGTACACGTCGGTCCCGTACACGTCGGGCTCTCACGAGGAGAGCTCCACGGTGACGCCCTCGCGGGCCGAGCGGCGGGCCGCTTCCAGGACATCCAGGGCCGCCGCGGCCTGAAGGGCGGTCACCGGGTTCTCGCCCTTGCCGCGCAACGCGTCGGCGACCGCCGCGTAGTACGCCGGATAGTCGCCCGGCAGCGTGCGGACCGGGGTGCCGCCGCCGGTCAGCGGGGACTCGCCCGAGCCGATCCGGCCCCACTGTTCCTCGGGTTCCTCGCCCCACGGCCGGTCCGCCGTCGGGCGCTCGCCCGCGCGCAGCGCGGCCTCCTGAGGATCGAGGCCGTACTTCACATAACCGGCCTTCTGGCCCAGCACCCGGAAGCGCGGGCCGAGCTGGGCCGCCGTGGCGCTGACGTACAGATGCGAGCGGACCCCGTTCACATGGGTGATCGCGAGGAACGTGTCGTCGTCGGCGGCGGCGCCGGGGCGGCGTACGTCGGATTCCGCGTACACCCGTGCCGCCGGGCCGAAGAGGGTGAGCGCCTGATCCACGACATGGCTGCCCAGGTCGTACAGCAGCCCGCCGATCTCCTGCGGGTCGCCCGACTCGCGCCAGCCGCCCTTCGGCTGCGGGCGCCACCGCTCGAAACGGGACTCGAAGCGCTGTACGTCGCCCAGCTCGCCGTCCGCGACCAGACGGGCGAGGGTGCGGAAGTCGTTGTCCCAGCGGCGGTTCTGGAAGACCGAGAGCAGGAGCCCGCGCCGCTCGGCCAGGGCCGCGAGCCCGCGCGCCTCGGCCGCCGTACCGGCGATCGGCTTGTCCACGACGACCGGCAGGCCCGCCTCCAGCGCGGCGGTCGCGATCGGGACATGGGTCTTGTTCGGCGAGGCGATCACGATCAGATCGAGGGCGTCCGCACGCTCCCACAGCTCCTGCGGCGACCGGGCGAACCGCACCCCGGGGAACTCGGCGCGCGCCCGTGCCCGCCGCTCCTCGTCCGAGGTGACGACGGTGTCCAGGACGAGACCGTCGGTGGCGGCGATCAGCGGGGCGTGGAAGACGGAGCCCGCCAGGCCGTAGCCGACGAGTCCGACGCGCAGGGGGGTGCCGGACGGTCGGAGCGTCTCGTGAGTCGCGTTGCCAGTCATGTCCGCCACTTAAGCAACGCTGTTGCCATAGTGCAAGCGACCGGGACAATGGGGTGGTGAACAGGAGCAACAGCGGTGCGAACCTGCCCGCGCTGCGCAGCCACAACGCGGCGCTGGTGCTGGATCTGCTGCGGGTGGCGGGCGTGCGCGGCATCAGCAGGCTCGAACTCGCCGAGCGCACGGGGCTCACGCCGCAGGCCGTCAGCAAGATCACCGCCAGGCTGCGGGCCGAGGGCCTGGTGGCCGGGGCGGGCCACCGGGCGTCCACCGGGGGCAAGCCGCGCACCGTGCTGCGGCTGGTGCCCGAGGCCGGGTACGCGGTCGGCCTGCACCTGGACCGCGACGGCCTGGCGGCGGTGCTCGTCGACCTGTCCGGCACGGTCGCCGGGAGCCGCACCGCCCGGCTGGACCTCGGTGCCCCGGCGGACGAGGTGCTGGCGGCGGCGACGGACGCGGTGGCGGAGCTGCTGACGGGCCCGGACGCGGACCCGGACGTGGCGCCGGATGCCGCGACGGCCGTACCGGGAGGGAGCGCGGGGCCGGGGGACCGGCGGGTGCTCGGGATGGGGGTCGCGGTGCCGGGCCCGCTCGACCACCGGGACGGGGTGCTGCACCGGGTCACCGGGTTCCCGCAGTGGGACGGCTATCCGTTGCGGGACGCCCTGGCCGTACGGACCGGGCTGCCCGTCGTCGTCGACAAGGACACCAACGCCGCCGCCCTCGGGCTCGCCCTGCGGGCGGCGGGCGGCGGCGACTTCGCGTACCTGCACCTCGGCACCGGGCTCGGCGCGGGACTGGTCCTCGGCGGGGCGCTGCATCGCGGGGCGCGTACCGGGGCCGGTGAGTTCGGGCACCAGACCCTTCAGCTGGACGGGCCGGTCTGCGGCTGCGGGGGACGCGGCTGCATCGAGGCGCTCTGTCTCGCCGCGGTCGCCCGGGGCGATGCGGCGGAGGCCGCCCGCGTGCTGGGGACCGGCGCCGCCAACCTCGTCGGGCTGCTGGACATCGACCGGGTGGTGCTGGGCGGCCGGACGGTGGCCGAGGACCCCGACACGTACGTACGGGGGGTCCGCGCCGTGCTCGACGAGCGCGCGGGACGGGGCGGGCGGGGAGGACGGGGCGGTGTCGGCGTGCCGGTCTCCGCCGCCGGGGGAGGCGACCGGCCGGTCGCGGAGGGCGCCGCCCAACTGGTCCTGGCCCCGCTGTTCGGGCGGGCGGATGGCGTGAGCGGCGGGGGTGGCGCGGGCGGATAGGACCCCGCACCGCGCCGCGCACCCCACCGCGCTCCCCGCCCCACCCCGCGGAGACACCCCCCGCCGCTCGACGGCTGGGCCGATCGGTGGGAATCCGGCGGCCGGGCGGGCGGTCCCTCGGCATGTCGGCACGGGCCGCCTCGCGCGTGCGTGACAGCGTCGCGGCCCAGAACCGGTGAACTCCGGCGCACGGGGTGAGCCGACCGTTTCGCCGGCAGCGAAGGATGAGCTCCCCGATGTCCCCCACCCCGCCCCCGTCCGGCACGCCCTCCGGCCCCGCGCAGGGCCGCGTGCTCGGTGCGTTGCCCGGCCGTCCCGCCGGGCCCGCCCCCGCCGTACGGCCCCTGAGTACGTCGGGCCCGGCGTCCTTCCCCACCGCCAGCCCCACGTCCGTCCCCATCGTCACGGCCGCGTCCATCCCCGTGTTCACCGCCTCCGCGCGGCCTCGCCCGGCCTCGGCGCCGTCCTCCGCCGCCCCGCACCCGGCGCCGACCGGGCGGCCCCGCCATGGGCTCGCGCTCGGCCTGGCCGCCGCGACCGTTGTGCTCGGCGGCACATCCGTCGCGCCCGCCTCCGCCGCCTCCTCCTCGGCCGCCCCGGTCTCGTCGCCCGGCTCCCCCGCCGCCGACCAGCAGCCCGCCTGCGGTGATCCGGCGGCGCGGGACTTCCCCATCAGCACCCGCATCCACGGCGGCCCGGACACGTACGCGTCCGGCGGCGGCTACGGAACCTGGTTCCTGGAGCTGACCAACACCACCACCGAGCCGTGCCGGGCCATCCACCCCGTCCTCGTCCTCACCGACGAGGACCGCAAGCTGACCTCCGACCAGATCCAGCTGGAGTTCGCCGAGCAGGCCCGCCCCGAGACGGAGCACCGCGTCACCTGGGAGACCACCGACCGGGACGAGCACATCGGTGTCTTCGGTGGCACGGCCGGTGACTCCTTCGGCGGCTTCACCGTCCCGGCGGGCCGCACCGTCACCATCCGGGTCCGGATGGCGTTCACCTCCGACACCAGCCCCGGCCGGATCACCGCCAACGCCGCCGTCGTCCAGCGGCAGCGCACGGCGGGCGGCAAGGACGACGGGGCCTGGGTCGGCGAGTCGGAGGAGTACCCCTTCACCGTCGTCGAGGACGGCGACGGCGGCGAGACCGGCGACACCACGGGAATCGGTGACACCACGGGAATCGGTGACACCACGGGAACCGGCGAGACCGCAGGAACCGGTGACACCTCGGAGGCCGGTGGGACCGCACGGACCGGCGAGAACACAGAGGCCGATGACGCGGCCGGCACCGATGACACCGAAGGCACCGGCGAGGCCGACGGCGCCGGGGACGGTCCGGGCGAGGCCCTGCCGGACGGAACCCGGCCCAGCGGCTCCGCCGCCGACGGCTCCCGGCAGCCCGACGAGCCCGGCCGGTCCCCGGAGCAGGACGGCCGCCCGGAGCTGGCCGCGACCGGCGCGGGCTCCGTCCCCCCGGCCGGTCTCGCCGTCACCACGCTCCTGATCGGCGGCGGGGCGATGGTGGTGAAGGCCCGGCGGCTGCGCCGCGCGCGCCCCTGAACTCCCCTCCACCGCGCGCCCGGACGTTCACCGTTGTTCATGTCCGTCTGCCACCATCGGGCCGTGGACTATCCGCACGACCAGGTACCTGGCGCACCCATCCGTTCCGGCATCCCCGAGCACGGCCGTATTCCCAAGTACTACGCCGTCAAGGCCCATGTCTCCGTACTCATAGAGGAGTTGGGCGAGGGCGGCATGCTGCCCACCGAACGCGACCTCGCCGAGCGCTACGAGGTCTCGCGCGAGACCGTGCGCCAGGCGCTGCGCGAACTCCTGCTGGAGGGGCGGCTCGCCCGCCAGGGGCGCGGCACCGTCGTGGCCGGGCCCAAGCTGGAGCAGCCGCTCTCGCTGGCGAGTTACACGGAGGGGGTGCGCCGCCAGGGCCGCAAGCCGGGCCGTCACCTCATCGGCCTGGAGCGGTTCCCCTGCCCCGAGGCGCTCGCCGCCGACATCGGGACGGAGCGCGGCGAACCGGTCTGGCACCTGGAGAGGGTGCTGCTCGCCGACGACGACCGGGTCGGGCTGGAGAGCACCTATGTCTCCGTCGCCCGGGTGCCCCGCCTGGACACGGAGTTCGACCCCGACTCGTCGTTCTACGGCTACCTCCGCGACCGGCTCCGGATTCCCTTCGGCGACGCCGACGAGCGGATCGAGACGGTGCTCGCCACACCGCGCGAGGCGCTGCTCATCGGTACGCCGCCCGCGCTGCCCATGCTGCTGATGCACCGGATCTCGCGCGACACGGCCGGGCAGCCGCTGGAACGCGTACGGACCCTCTACCGCGGCGACCGGTTCTCCTTCACCGCGCACCTGGGCCCGCAGGCCGGTCACTGAACGGCCGCGCCGGACGGAGGGCGCCCGGCCCGCGGCACCACGCGAACCGGCCCTCCGGATAACGGGAACGTAACGGGTCTAGGCCAACCTTGGGGCCCAGTTCACCGTCCCGTTGCCGTGCCGATCCGTACGGGTCACCCGCTCCGAGGAGCGTAGCCGTCGTGAGAGTCATCGTCGTAGGAGCCGGCGTGGTGGGAACCATGCACGCCTGGCACGCAGTGGACCGCGGCCACGAGGTCGTACAGATCGAGCGCGAGAGCGAGGCGCGCGGGGCATCGCTCCGCAATTTCGGACAGATATGGGTCAGCGGCCGGGCCGGCGGCGAGGAGCTGGAGACCGCGCTGCGCGCCCGTGAGCTGTGGGAGGGCATCGGGGCGCGGGTCCCCGGGCTCGGGTTCCGCGCCTGCGGTTCGCTCACCCCGCTCCGCACCGAGCTGGAGACCGCCGTCGCCGAGGCGGCCGTCGCCCGCCCCGACGCGACGGCCCGCGGGTACGAGCTGCTCACGGCCGACCAGGCCCGCGCGATCAACCCCGCGCTGCGCGGCGACTTCGCCGGCGCGCTGTGGTGCGGGCGGGACGCCGCGGTCGAGCCGCGCACCGCCCAGCTCGCCCTGAAGCAGGAGCTGCTGAAGTCCGGCCGGTACACCTTCCTCGGCGGCCGCGAGGTCCGCGAAGTCGTGGGCACCGCCTCCGTCCGCGACGACCACGGCGACGTGCACACCGGCGACGCGGTGATCCTGGCCACCGGCGCCTGGCTCGGCGGCCTCGTCCGCGAACTGGCCGGCCCCGACCTCCCGGTGCGCCGCGTCCGACTCCAGATGATGCAGACCGACCCGCTCGGCGAGCCGCTCACCACCTCCGTCGCCGACGCGGACAGCTTCCGCTACTACCCGGCGTACAAGAGCCCGGCGCTGGACGCCCTCGACGCCGGGCAGGCCCAGGCGCCCACCGCCGCGGCGCACAAGATGCAGCTGCTGATGGTGCAGCGTCGCGACGGCGGACTGACCATCGGCGACACCCACGAGTACGAGCACCCCTTCTCCTTCGACACCGTCGAGGAGCCGTACGAGCACCTCACCGGCGTCGTCGAGTCCTTCCTCGGCCGCCCGCTGCCGAGGATCCGCCACCGGTGGGCCGGGGTCTACGCCCAGTGCACCGACACCAGCCGGGTCGTCCACCGCCAGCAGGTACAGGACGGCGTCTGGCTGGTCACCGGACCGGGCGGCCGGGGAATGACCTGCTCGCCCGCCATCGCCGAAACGACCGCCAACGAACTGGGCTGGTGAAGAAGTTGACCACGCAGAACCTCCACAACCTGATCGTCCTCGACATGGCCGGCACCACCGTCGCCGACGGCGGCCTCGTCGAGCAGGCGTTCTCCGCCGCCGCCGGACGCCTCGGCGTCGAGCCCGGCTCCGCCGACCACGCCGAGAAGCTCGACTACGTGCGCGCCACCATGGGCGAGTCCAAGATCTCCGTCTTCCGCCACCTCTTCGGTGACGAGGACCGGGCCCAGCAGGCCAACACCGCCTTCGAGGAGGCGTACGGGGAGCTGGTCGACGGCGGCCGCATCGCCCCGATCCCCGGCGCCCGCGAGGCCATCGAGCGACTCAAGGGAGAGGGCCGGACCGTGGTCCTGTCCACCGGCTTCGCCCGTACCACCCAGGACGCCATCCTGGCCGCGCTCGGCTGGCAGGACCTCGTCGCCCTGACCCTCTGCCCGGCCGACGCGGGCGGCCGCGGCCGCCCCTACCCGGACATGGTCCTCGCCGCCTTCCTGCGCACCGGAGCCGTCGACGGCGTCCAGCAGATCGTGGTCGCGGGCGACACCTCGTACGACATGCTCAGCGGCGTGCGCTCCGGAGCGGGGATCGTCGCGGGGGTGCTCACCGGTGCCCACGACAAGGACCAGCTGGCCCGCCACGGCGCCACGCAGGTGCTCGGCTCGGTCGCCGAGCTCCCGGACCTCATCGCGCGGGCCGAGGCATGACGGGCGGAGGGCGGTCCGTCCGCAGCGGAATCAGGTTCGACCAGGTCAGCGTCGCGTACGGCGGCAACACCGTCCTCGACCGGCTCGACCTGACCGTCGAGCCCGGCGAGGTCATGGCCCTGCTCGGCCCCTCCGGGTCCGGCAAGACCACCGCACTGCGGGCCGTCGCCGGGTTCGTCCGGCCGGTCTCGGGCCGGGTCTACCTCGGTGACCGCGACGTCACCGCGCTGCCGCCGCACAAGCGGGGCATCGGCATGGTCGTCCAGCAGTACGCACTCTTCCCGCACATGCGGGTCCAGGACAACGTCGCCTTCGGGCTCAAGGCCCGCAAGGCCGCGAAGGACGGCATCCCGGAGCGGGTCGCCGAGGCCCTCGACATGGTCGGCATGGCCGCCTACGCCAAGCGCTACCCGCGCGAGCTCTCCGGCGGCCAGCAGCAGCGCGTCGCCATCGCCCGCGCGCTCGCCATCCGGCCCGGCGTCCTGCTGCTCGACGAACCGCTCTCCGCGCTCGACGCCCAGCTGCGCTCCGGAATGCTCGCCGAACTGGCGCGGCTGCACCGGGAGCTGCCGGACGTCTCCATCCTGTACGTCACCCACGACCAGGTCGAGGCGCTCACCCTCGCCGACCGGATCGCGGTCATGGACAAGGCGCGGCTCCAGGACTGCGGCACCCCGCAGGACCTGTACCGCCGCCCCCGCACCGAGTTCACCGCCTCGTTCGTCGGCAACGCGAACCTGCTGTCGGTCACCGTCGCCGACGGCGCCGACACCGTCGACTTCGCCGGGCGCGCACTCGACGTACCGACCGGCGAGGTCTCCCGGGGGGCCACCGCCACCCTCTGCGTCCGGCCCCATCTGGTCGGCCTCGGCGAGGGGCCCAACGCCCTGAACGGCACCATCACCGAGGTCCAGTGGCGCGGCTCCACCCACCGGCTGTACGTCGACATCGACGGGCACCGGGTCAAGGCGGACCTGAAGGAGCTGCGCGAGACCCCGGCGCTGGGCGACCGGGTCACCCTGCACTTCGCGGCCGAGGACGCGGTGCTGCTGCCCGCGGGCGCCGCGCCGGGAGCCGGGGGAGAGGCCGATGGCTAGCACCGCACAGCCCGCCGCACCGGGCGTCACGGCGACGAGGACACCCCGCCGGAGCACCGGCCCGGCCGGGACGACGCCCCCGCACGCCCCCGCCCGCGAGGCCCGCCGGATACCCCGGTTCGTCTGGGCGCTGCCGCCCGTCGCCGTCCTCGCCCTCGTCTTCCTCTACCCGCTGGCCCTCGTCGTCCAGCAGTCCTTCAGCCCCGACGAGGGCGGCACCTCGATCGCCCCGTACGGCGACGTGTTCGCCTCCGAGTCGTTCCGCTCGGCGCTGACCACCACCGTCTGGCTCGCGGTCGGCTCCACCGTCGGCTGCCTGGTGCTGGGCTTCGTCCTGGCCATGGTCATCGCGTTCGTGCCGTTCCCCGGCGGCCGGGCGGTCGCCAAGTTCATCGACGTCTTCCTCTCCTTCCCGTCGTTCCTGATCACGCTGGCCCTGCTGTTCATCTACGGCAACGTCGGCATGGCCAACGGCGTCTGGACGGACCTCACCGGGGCGGCCCACGGCCCCTTCGACTTCCTCACCACCCCGTGGGGCGTACTGCTCGCCGAGATCACCTACTTCACCCCGTTCGTGATGCGCCCGCTGCTCGCCGCGTTCTCGCAGCTCGACAGCGCGCAGCTGGAGGTGGCGTCCTCGCTGGGCGCGGGGCCGGCCCGGATCGTGCGGCAGGTGATCCTCCCCGAGGCGCTCCCCGCGCTCGCCGCGGGCGGCAGCCTCGTCCTGGTGATGTGCCTCAACGAGTTCGGCATCGTGCTCTTCACCGGCGCCAAGGGCGTCACCACCCTGCCGATGCTCGTCTACAGCAAGGCGATCCTGGAGTCCGACTACCCGGCGGCCTGTGTCGTCGCCGTCGTCAACATCGCGATCTCCGTCGGTCTCTACAGCCTGTATCGGATGGTGAGCCGCCGTGTTGGTGCATAGCCGTACGGGGAAATGGGCCACCTGGGCCGTGTTCTTCGTCCTCTTCGTCCCGCTGTTCGCGGTGCCGCTGCTGGTCATCCTCGCGGCGTCGTTCACCACCAACTGGTCCGGTGCCTTCCCCTCCGGGCCGACCGCCAAGCACTACACCGCGGCGACCGGTGGGGACTCCCTCCAGGCGCTGACCACCAGCCTGATCACCGCCGTCAGCGCCAGCCTGCTCGCCCTGACCATCGGCTCCTGGGCCGCGCTCGCCGCCGCCTCGCTGCGCAGGCGCGGCAGGAGGTTCCTCGACGCGCTGTTCATGCTGCCGGTCGCCGTGCCCTCGGTCGTCGTCGGGCTCGCGGTGCTCGTCGCGTTCAGCAAACCGCCGATGCTGCTGAACGGGACGCGCTGGATCGTGATCCTGGCGCACACCATTCTTGTCACCGCGTTCGCCTATTCGTCGGTTTCGGCGGCAATAGTGCGTCTCGACCCGATGTACGAACAGGCGGCGGCCAGTCTGGGCGCCCGCCCCGGTTACGTCCTGTGGCGCATCAAGCTGCCGCTCCTGCTGCCGTCCCTCACGGCGGCCGCAGGGCTCTGCTTCGCGCTGTCCATGGGCGAGTTGAGCGCCACGATGATGCTCTACCCGCCGGACTGGACACCGCTCCCGGTGCAGATCTTCGCGGCCACCGACCGTGGCTCGCTCTTCACCGGAGCGGCCGTCGCCGTGGTCCTGATGGGAACGACGCTGCTCGTACTGCTCGGCGTCTCCCGGATCCGCACCAGGGCCTCGTACCGCTGATCCGCCGACACCCCCCGTACTGACTCCGGCCGGCTCCCCGGCCGACATCCAGGAGATACGACCGCCATGCGCAAGAACCACCTCAAGCCCATCGCCGCCGTCACCGGCTGCCTCGCCCTCGCCGCCACCCTCTCCGCCTGCGGCGGCTCCTCGGCCGCCTCCGACGAGAAGGTCGTCACCGTCTACAGCGCCGACGGCCTCAAGGGCGAGAACGGCGACGGCTGGTACGACAAGGTCTTCAAGGACTTCGAGAAGAAGACCGGCATCAAGGTCAAGTACGTGGAGGGCGGCTCCGGCGAGATGGTGCAGCGCGCCGTCCGCGAGAAGTCCAACACCCAGGCGGACGTCCTGGTCACCCTGCCGCCCTTCATCCAGCAGGCCGACAGCAAGGGCCTCCTCACCGCGTACGACCCGGCCGGCGCCGACCAGGTCGACGGCGCCGACAAGGCGTCCGACTCCAAGTGGACCTCGGTCGTCAACAACTACTTCGGATTCATCTACAACAAGAAGGAGCTGAAGTCGGCGCCCACCACCTGGGAGGAGCTGACCGGCGCGAAGTTCAAGGACAAGATCCAGTACTCCACCCCCGGAGTCGCCGGTGACGGCACGGCCGTGCTGATCAAGGCCATGCACGACTTCGGCGGCAAGGAGCCGGCGATGGCGTACCTGAAGAAGCTCCAGGCCAACAACGTCGGCCCGTCCGCCTCCACCGGCAAGCTGGCCCCCAAGGTCGACAAGGGCGAGCTGCTCGCCGCCAACGGCGACGTCCAGATGAACTTCGCGCAGTCCAAGGACATGCCGAACCTCGGCATCTGGTTCCCCGCGAAGCAGGGCGGCAAGGCCACCACCTTCGCCCTGCCGTACGCGGCCGGCCTGGTCGACAAGGCCCCGCACAGCGCCAACGGCAAGAAGCTGCTCGACTTCATGCTCTCCGAGCAGGCCCAGAAGGACGTCAGCGCGGTCGGCGGCGGCTTCTCCGCCCGCAAGGACGTCAAGGGCACCGACGCCAACGCCATCGAGCTCGCCAAGCTGATGGACGGCGTGGAGGTCTTCGAGCCCGACTGGTCGGACATCGGCACCAACCTGGACACCTATGTCGGGGCCTGGAAGTCGGCCACCGGCAGCTGACCGACGCCCGACGATTCACCGCAGGGGTATGGACCTCCGGCGGATCATCGCGGAATGATAACGGGTCTAGTCCCAGGTGCAACTCCCCTTCGATCGGAGGGGAGTTGCATCTGTGCCCCCCACCGTCCCGACGGAGGACCCGTGACCACAGGCATGTCCCGCCGCACTCTCCTCATGAGCGCGGCCGCCCTCGCCGCCGCCGCAGGGCCGCTGGCCGCAGCCACCACGGCACGGGCCGCCGCCCGTACGCCCAAGGTGCTGGTCATCGGCCTGGACGGCGCCCTGCTCAACCGGATCAAGGACGCGGACGCACCCCATCTCGACGCGCTGATGGCCGCCGGGCTCACCTCGGTCAGCCCGCTCTACGCCGAGCCGATGGCGCCCACCCTGTCCGGCCCCGGCTGGTCCACGATCATCACCGGCGTATGGCCCGACAAGCACCGCGTCAAGGACAACGCCTTCACCGGCAACGCCTTCGCGCGGTACCCCGACTTCCTCACCCGGATCGAGACCGCGAAGCCGGGGCTGTCCGCGTACGCGGTCGCCTCCTGGAACCCCGTCACCGACACGATCTTCTCCGCGAAGGTCGACACCCGGGTCTCCACCCCGGAAGCCGAGTACGACACCGGCACCACCAGCAGGGCCGTCGCCGAACTGGCGGGCGGCGACCGGGACGCGGTCTTCGTCCACCTCGACAACGTCGACCACGCCGGACACAGCCACGGCGCCGCGTCCACGCAGTACCTGGACGCCATCCACGGCGTGGACGCCCAGGTCGGACAGCTGGTCGCCGCCGTACGGGGCCGGGCCACCCACGGCTCCGAGGACTGGCTCATCATGATCACCGCGGACCACGGGCACACCGACGCGGGCGGCCACGGCGGCTCCAGCGCGGCCGAGCGGCAGACCTTCCTCATCGCGAGCGGCGGCACCGTCACCCCGGGCTCCATCCGCCACGACATCAGGATGCCCGACGTCGCCGCCTCCGCCCTCGCCCACCTCGGCATAGCCGTCGACCCGGCCTGGGGCCTGGACGGCCGACCGCTCCAGCAGCCCGTCCCCGACGCCTTCGACGCGCTGCGCCCGCAGCTCGGCACCCGCGTCGACGAGACGGGAATCGGCGCCGGAGTCGTCGGTTTCACCCACACCCCGCCCGCCGGATGGTCGGTCGACAACAGCGCGATGGGCACCGGCGGCGTCACCGAATGGCGCGGCTGGACGTTCACCACCGACGAGTTCTGGACATCCGCCGAGCGCGGCCAGTGGCGCGAGACCAACGTCCGGGCCCGCAATGTCTTCGCGGTCGCCGACGGCGACGAGTGGAGCGACAGGAGCGTCACCGGCACCTTCGACTCCACCCTGATCAGCCCCGCCTGGCCGGTCACCGGCGGCCGCGCCGCCACCCTCGCCTACACCACCCACTACCGCCAGGAAGCCCCGCAGAAGGGCGAGGTGCTCGTCTCCTACGACACAGGCGCCCCGGTCGTCGTGAAGACGTACACCACCGACACCGTCGCGACGGCCGAGTCGCTCACCCTCCAGGTCCCGCCGGGCGCCACCACCGCACAGGTCCGCTTCCGCTACACCGGCGGCAACAACTGGTTCTGGGCGATCGACGGGGTGACACTCACGGCGCAGTGATCCGGCCGTTCCGGCCCGTCGAACGAACGGCCTAAAATCAGGGGCGTCGGCGCTGCACAACGCGGTGCCGCCGGCGTCCCCGCACACGGCGTACGGCAGGAGTCCCACACATGGCAGAGCGCAAGCCGATCTCGTCCTGGCTCACCGACATGGACGGAGTCCTGATCCATGAGGGGACCCCGATCCCCGGAGCCGATGCCTTCATCAAGCGGTTGCGCGACTCGGGTCTCCCCTTCCTGGTCCTCACCAACAACTCCATCTACACCGCCCGTGACCTGCACGCCCGGCTGAACCGCATGGGCCTGGACGTGCCCGTGGAGAACATCTGGACCTCCGCCCTGGCCACCGCCCAGTTCCTGGACGACCAGCGGCCCGGCGGCACGGCGTATGTCATCGGCGAGGCCGGTCTCACCACCGCCCTGCACGACATCGGCTACGTCCTCACCGACCACGAGCCCGACTACGTGGTCCTCGGCGAGACCCGGACCTACAGCTTCGAGGCGCTCACCAAGGCGATCCGGCTGATCAACGGCGGCGCCCGCTTCATCTGCACCAACCCCGACGAGACCGGCCCGTCCGCCGAGGGCCCGCTGCCCGCCACCGGGTCCGTCGCCGCCCTCATCACCAAGGCCACCGGCAAGGCCCCGTACTTCGCGGGCAAGCCCAACCCGCTGATGATGCGCACCGGGCTCAACGCGATCGGCGCCCACTCCGAGTCCAGCGCCATGATCGGAGACCGGATGGACACCGATGTGCTGGCTGGTCTGGAGGCGGGGATGCAGACCTTCCTGGTCCTCACCGGGCTCACCACGGTCGCCGACATCGACAAGTACCCCTTCCGGCCGTCCACGGTCGTCGACTCGATCGCCGATCTGGTCGGTCTCGTCGAAGCGGGCTGAACCACACCCGGACGCGGCGGGCAGGGCGCGAAGGGGCGGGGCCGGGCGGCGCCGGGGGCCCGCGCTCCGCGCCTCTGCGGATGCGGAAACCTCCCGGAGGCGTGAACCTTCACTGAGGAGGTTGACGATGCGTTCCATACCCCTCACGTTCTGTGCCGCCGCGGTCGTCGCGGCGACCCTGGTGCCGGCTTCGGCCGCACTGGCCGACTCCGACTCCGGGTCCGCCCAGGAGAAGGGCCGCGTCTCCCTGACGGCCACCCCGTCCTCCCTCGTGCCCGGCGGCGGGACGGATCTGCGGCTGGAGGGCTGCGAGGGCCGCGCGGCCACGGGCCGGTCCGACGCCTTCGTCTCCGAGGCGCGCTTCTCGCCCGCGGCGGACGGCGGTCTCTTCGCCGAGGCCCGGATCAGCTCGGACGCCTCCCCGGGCGACTACGACATCCGGGTCGACTGCGAGGACGGCGCGGGCACCGCGGGAGCCACCGCCACCAGCACGCTCACCGTCGTCGACCGGGGCCGGGCCACTCCGCTCGCCCCGGTCGCGGCGGGCGGCGGCGGCGCCACCCTGTTCGCCGGCCGGGACGCCCGGCAGGAGGGCCCCGGCACCGTGCACGCGGTGATCGGACTGGCCCTGGCGGCCGTCGCGGCCGTCGCCGTCGCGTTCCGCACCTCCCGCCGCCGTCCGGCCACGGACTGACATGTCCGCCCCGGACGGCACCGCGGGCCAGGGGGCTGCGGGCCACGGCACTGCGGGCCAGGGCAGCGCGGGCCAGG
This sequence comes from Streptomyces sp. NPDC057697, assembly GCF_042799335.1. Classification (NCBI taxonomy): domain Bacteria; kingdom Bacillati; phylum Actinomycetota; class Actinomycetes; order Kitasatosporales; family Streptomycetaceae; genus Streptomyces; species Streptomyces sp. NPDC057697. Next base: position 196,013 of record NZ_JBHVJA010000014.1, read on the forward strand.
GCGCCGCGGGCCACGGCGCTGCGGGTCACGGCAGGCTGTTCGCGGGAGTGGTCTGGGCGGTCCTGCTGCTGGGCCTGTGGCTCTGGGGGCGCGGCATAACCGACGGCTCCGGAGCCGGCTCCGCCCCCATCACCGGCGACGTCGCCGCAGTGGGCCGCCCCCTCGGCGTCCCGCTTCCCCCGCCTCACGACCCGATCGAGGGCGCCGTGCCGGAGCGGGTGGAGATCCCCTCGATCGGCGTCCGGGCGCCCGTGGTCGCCCGGGGCCTGGACGGGAACGGGGCGATCGAACCGCCCCCGTTCGACACGCCCCGGACCGTCGGCTGGTACGGCGGCGGCACCGAGCCCGGGGCGAAGGGCCCCGCGCTCCTCGTCGGCCATGTCGACACCGAGACCCGGCCGGCCGTCTTCTACGGACTGAGCGCGGTCCGCCCCGGCGCCAAGGTCGAGGTCACCCGAACGGACGGCACCGTCGCCGAATTCACCGTCGACGACGTCCAGGTCTTCACCCGGGCACGCTTCGACGCCGACAAGGCGTACGGTCCCCGCCAGGACGGCCGGGCCGAGCTCCGCCTGATCACCTGCGGCGGCACCTTCGACCGGACGTCGCACGCGTACGACGCGAACGTGGTCGTCTCCGCCTACCTGACCGGCGAGAGGTCCACGGGCGACAAGGGCTGAGACCCGGGGTCAGGGACCCCGGCGTCGGCTGCCGCGGGGCGAGCCCGCGCCCGGCACCCCCCCCGGGTAACTCCTCGGGCACCCCCCTCGGTCAACTGCGCCGGTGGCCGCGGCCGGTGCGTACCCCCGGTCCGGAGCGGACGGCGGAACGCTTGCGCGCCCGGCCCCAACTGCACTTCTCCCAGGCCCGGTTGGCGCGGCCGACCACGGCACCGGGTGCCGATCCCGCACCCCGGCCCCGGTTCCCGCCCGGTCCCACTCGCGCAGAAGCCTCGCGCGGGAGAGTCACGCGGAGACGAGGCGGAGCCAAGAGTGAGTTGCCCGACGTATGTGCGGTATGCGACCCCCTTGCGCAAGCCGTGCGCGGCAGCGTACGGAAACGGGCTTCGCGCCGCTCCGTGACCGGTTGGTGACTGTATGACAGTTGTGCGATGACTGTGCGCCGCCCGTGCGGGTAGTGGTTCAAGGTGGCGTCGCGGAAGGCGCCGCGGGGCGCAGGCCCGGCGCGAGGCTTCGGTGCGGGAGGCTTCGGCGCGAAGGGCTCACCGACGAGCAAAGCCCCCTCACGCGTGGTGAGGGGGCTTTGACTCTGCGTGCGCCGCCAGGGACTCGAACCCCGGACCCGCTGATTAAGAGTCAGCTGCTCTAACCAACTGAGCTAGCGGCGCCTGCTGACCTGGAGAACTCTACCCGAAGACGGGGAGTGCTCCTGACCATTTACCGTCCATCACGGCCTGTCGGATGGTCGTTTTTTCACTTCTGTCCGTCAAAATGCGATATGTCAGGAGAGTTGAGACACTGGCGCCCGTGCAGATGCGCCCAAAGATCTTGACGAGTGCGGAGGGGAATCGCATGACTGTGCCGGCTTTCGAGGAGTACGTGCCCGCCATCGACTGCGCCTGTGCGGGGTGCGCCGCGCAGCGGCGGACCGCCGCCGGTGCTCTGCCCGTGCGGTACGGAGGTCATCCGGCCGCACACGGCGCACGCCGCGCCCTGGTGCTGGCCACCGCCGCCGGTGTGGTGCTGAGCACCGGCGCCGCCGAGGCGGTGGGCGCGCCGGGCGACCGGGTCGCGGAGGCGGCCGGGGCCGCCCGGAAGGACACGAGCGGGGACAGCCCGCAGGGCGGGCCCGGACCGCTGCGCGGCGGCGGTGCCTCCGGACCGCCCTCGACCACGACGACCACGCCCAAGCTGCGCACGACCAGCCGGGCCGAGATCATCAACCGCGCGAAGAAGTGGGTGTCGGCGCAAGTTCCGTACAGCATGGTCAAGTACTGGAACGACGGCTACCGGCAGGACTGCTCCGGGTTCGTGTCGATGGCCTGGAACCTTCCGGGCAACGAGTGGACCGGCAGTCTCGCCGCGTTCGGGACGCGGATCTCGCGGGCGGAGCTCCAGCCCGGAGACATCCTGCTCTTCCACAACCCGGCCGACCCCTCGAAGGGATCGCACGTCACGATCTTCGGCGGCTGGACCGACTACACGCACTCCCACTACACGGCGTACGAGCAGACGAAGCCGCACACCCGCAAGCAGACGACGCCCATGGCGTACTGGAGCAACTCCGGCAGCTATGTCGCGTACCGCTACAAGGGCCTCAGCGGCGCGAGCGCGGGCGGCGGCTCGTCGTCGACGGGGTTCCCGGGCGCCGGGAAGTTCGGCCCCGGCGTCAGCAACGCCTACGTCACCCAGCTCGGCAGGATGCTCGTGGGCCGGGGCGGCAAGCGCTTCTACACGGTCGGCCCCGGGCCGGGCTGGGGCGACGCCGACCGGCGCGCGACCCAGGCGTTCCAGAAGGCCCAGGGCTGGAAGGGCAAGGAGGCGGACGGCATCCCCGGCCCCGCCACCTGGCGGCTGCTGGCGTCCGGCACCGGCCGTGACATCCCCGGCGGCGGAAGCGGCGACAGGAACGGAAAGCCGGCCGGTCACAGCGATCCGAACGCGGATGCGAAGTTCCCCGGGCGGGGTCTTTTCCGGCCCGGACAGTCCAACAGCCATGTCGACAGGCTCGGCAAGCAGTTGGTGAAGAAGGGTTTCGGCACGTACTACACCTCGGGACCCGGACCCCGGTGGACCGAGGCGGACCGGCGCAATGTCGAGGCCTTCCAACGGGCTCAGGGCTGGCGGGGCGGAGCGGCCGACGGCTACCCCGGCCCGGAGACCTGGCGGCGACTCTTCGGGTGACACGACGGACATGACGGAGGCGGGTATGCGATCCACGGTGTCGGACAGCTCCGGGACCCCGGAGAACGGAAGGCCGGAGAAGGGGGAGCGGGGGCGGGAGCCGGCCGGGGCCGGCGGAGCGGGCCGGGTGGTGCCGCCCGGACGGGAGGGCGGCGGTCCGGGTACGGGGGCGGGGCCCGAACCGGGCGGCGGACCGGACTCCGTGGTCGATCTGGTGCTGGACCTGGTCCCCGGCGAGGAGCCGGACTCCGTCTTCGGCGCTACCTCGGCCTCGGTGTCGGTGCCGGGGGCCGCGGCCGTCATCCCGTCCTCGCCCTCGGCCCGTACGGCCCCCGAGACCGTCTTCGACTCCCTCCCCGTCTCCGGCGGCGACGGGGGCGGGCGGTCCGGCGGCACGCCGTGGGGGACCGGGCGGCGCCAGGCGGTCATCGCCAACGAGCGGACCGCGACCATCCCCGTCCACCTGCTCTTCCGCGAGGACGCCGCGCGGGCCGACGCGGCCGCGCTGCCGGCCGGGGGGCCGGGGCGGGGAGCCGCGGGCGGCCGCCCGTCGGTGGGGGCGCGGCGGCCGCCCTCGCCGAGGGGGCCGCAGGTACGGCCCCCGACGCGCCCGGCACCGGTCGGCGACCCGCGCCTCACCGAGCGGCCGGGGCCCGCGCTCCCCGGCTGGCTGGCGCTGTTCACCGCGTCGACCGGGGTCGCCGGGGGCGGCGCCGTGCTCTGGTGGACCGGTGTGCTGCCCGCCGCCGCGCTCGCCCGCTTCGGGATCGTTCCCCGCCCGTACGACGGGATCGGGCTCGGTGCCTGGGCGGCGCTCGCCGCGCTGATCTCGCTGGTGCTCTTCGCGCTCGGCGGCCTGAGCCGCGGACGCGTGGGGTACGCCTGGGTGCTGACGCTCTTCGGCGAGTACCGGGGGAGCGTGCGGCGGACCGGGCTGATGTGGATCAGCCCGCTGCTGCTGCGCCGCCGGATCGACGTACGGCTGCGGCACTGGCGCAGCGAGCCGCTTCCCGCCGTGGACGCCAACGGCACGGCGCTGCGCGTCGTCGTCCTCGTGGTGTGGCGGATCGCGGACACGGCGCGGGCGGCGCTCGGGGTCGCCGACCACGAGGAGTATCTGCGCGAGCAGGTCGAGGCGGCGATGGCCAGGGTGCTCTCGCAGCTGCCCGCCGACGCCTTCCACGAGGACGCGCACACCCTGCGCAACGCCGAGGCTGTCGGCGACGCGCTGACCCGGATGCTGAAGGCGGACTGCGAGCCCGTGGGCATCGAGGTGTACTCGGCGCAGCCGACCGGCATCGAGTACGCGCCGGAGGTCGCCGCGGCGATGCAGCGCCGCCGGATCGCGGCCATCGACGCCAAACACCGCGACAGTGTCTTGACTTCGGTGGTCGACGCGGTCGACGACACGGTCAGCCGACTGACCGCGCGGGGCCTGGTGGAGCTGGACGACTACGAACGCAAGTGCCTGGTCAAGGACTTGACGGTGGCCTTCTACACCGGACGCAGCGGCGGAGAGGGGGCCTGAGGGACGCACGGGGCGGGCGGTCCGGTCAAGCGGAATCCAGTTCTCATTGGTCTGGACATGTTCATATCCCGTCAATAATCTAAGTCTTGGTCTAGACCGCAGGACACGCGTGCAGCACAGCTCATGGAACCTCCCCCACGTTCTTGAGGAGCGACAGCAATGCGTAAAAGGGCAAGCGCGGCCGTGGTCGGCCTGGCAATCGCGGGCGTCTCGATGTTCGCGACGAGCAGTGCCAGCAGCCACGGCTACACCGACAACCCCATCAGCCGTCAGAAGCTCTGTGCCAACGGCACCGTGACGGGCTGCGGCAACATCCAGTGGGAGCCGCAGAGCGTCGAGGGCCCGAAGGGCTTCCCGGCGGCGGGTCCGGCGGACGGCTCGATCTGCTCCGGCGGTCATGGAGAGTTCGCCCAGCTCGACGACCCGCGCGGCGGCAACTGGCCCGCCACCCAGGTCACCGGCGGCCAGGGCTTCAACTTCCGCTGGCAGTTCACCGCGCGCCACGCGACGACGGACTTCCGCTACTACATCACCAAGGACGGCTGGGACCCCACCAAGCCGCTCACCAGGGCCGCCCTGGAGTCGCAGCCCTTCATGACGGTGCCGTACGGCGGCAAGCAGCCGCCGGCGACCCTGACCCAGCAGGGCACCATCCCCACCCAGAAGAGCGGGAAGCACATCATCCTGAGCGTCTGGAACATCGCCGACACGGGGAACGCGTTCTACGCCTGCTCCGATGTTCAGTTCTGACGCATAGTCAGTTACCGTGCGGCGCCATGAGGAGCGCAGGCACCGTAGCGGAGCTCGTACAGCGCCAATGGGGCGACCACCGGCCCGGACTGAGACATCGGGACACCGTCCTCACTCATCACCAGGTCGCCTCGGGCGCTGCCGCGCGGGCCGCGCTCCTGGCGGATCTGCTGTCGGCGGACGGCGAACCGCACATCGGGGTGCTGCTGGACAACACCCCTGAATTTCCACTCTGGTTGAGCGCGGCGGCCCTGGCCGGGGCCGCCGTGGCCGGTATCAACCCCACCAGGCGCGGTGCCGAGCTGGCCCGCGACATCCGGCACACCGACTGCCAGGTCCTGGTCACCGAACGCGCCCATCTGCCGCTGCTCGACGGCCTGGACCTCCCGGGCGTCCGGATGCTGGTGACCGACACCGACGCGTACGCCGGACTCCTCGCCCCGTACGCCGGGGCCGAGCCGGGCGACGCGGTCCGGCCGGGCATCGGCCCCGCGACCCGGATGCTGCTCTACTTCACCTCCGGCTCCACCGGCGCCCCCAAGGCCGCGATCTGCACCCAGGGGCGGCTGGCGGCGGCCGGCCGGTCGCTCGTCGACCACTTCGGCGTCCGGCGCGAGGACGTCCACTACATCTGTATGCCGATGTTCCACGGCAACGCGGTGATCGCCGACTGGGCGCCCGCGCTGGCCGGCGGGGCCGCCGTCGCGCTGCGCCGCCGCTTCTCGGCCTCCGGGTTCCTCGACGACGTACGGGCGCACGGCGCGACCTACTTCACCTATGTCGGCCGCGCGGTGCAGTATCTGCTGGCCACCCCCGAGCGCCCGGACGACCGCGAGCACCCGCTCCGGCTGGGCTTCGGCACCGAGGCGGGCGCGGTGGACGCGGCCCGGTTCCGGGAGCGGTTCGGGGTGCGGCTGGTCGAGGGGTACGGCTCCTCCGAGGGCGGCGCGGCGATCCAGCGGACCGGGGACACCCCGGCGCGGGCGATCGGGCGGGCGTCGGCCGGTGACGATCTCGCGGTCGTGGACCCGGAGACCGGCGAGGAACGGGCCACCGCGGTCTTCGACGGGACCGGCCGGCTGACCAACGGGGCCGAGGCGATCGGGGAACTGGTCAACCGGGGGCGCACCCCCTTCGAGGGCTACTGGCGCAACGAGCGGGCGGACGCGGAGCGGGTGCGCGGCGGCTGGTACTGGACCGGGGACCTCTTCTTCCGCGACGCCGAGGGCTTCCTCTACTTCGCGGGCCGCACCGACGACCGGCTGCGGGTGGACAGCGAGAACCTGGCCGCCGCGATGATCGAGAACATCCTGGCCCGCTGGGCCGAGGCGGCGGCCGTGGCGGTGTACGCGGTGCCCGACCCGGTCGCCGGGGACCAGGTGATGGCGGCGCTGGCACTGCGCGAGGGGGCCGCCTTCGACCCGGCCGCCTTCACCGCGTTCCTCGCGGCGCAGACGGACCTGGGCACGAAGATGGCCCCCGCCTTCGTACGGATCGTCCCGGTGATGCCGGTGACGGCGACGAACAAGGTGCACCGGGTGGGGCTGCGCCGGGAGGGGTTCTGGTCCGGGGGGCCCGTGTGGCGGCGGGCCCCGGACGGCGGCTACGCCCCGCTCGGCGCCGAGCGGCTGGCCGCCCTGCTGGACGAGTACGGGGCGCGGGGGACACCACTGCCGGGCGGGGACGCGGCGGCGACGGGGCGAAAGGAGCAGGACTCCCGGGGCGCCTCGTACGGACCGGGCCGGGCCGGATCAGGTACGACCTGATCCGACCCGGCCCGGTCCGCACGGAAGTCCTAGTTCGTCAGGGCCAGTTCCTCCCGCGCGGCCCTCTCCGCCGCGGCCGTCTCCCCTGCCGCGGACCTCCGCAGCAGCGTCGCGGCCAGCACCGCGCCCACCAGGAGCAGCGCGGCCCCCGTCACCGAGGCGTAGTGCATGCTGTGCACGAACGCCTCCCGGCCGACGGTGATCAGCGAGCCGTCGCCCGTGGCCACCGCACCGGCCAGCGTCTTGCGGGCGGTCTCGGGAGCGGAGTCCGGCATGTCCGCGGTGTAGATCGCGGTGGCCACCGCGCCCAGCAGGGCCATCCCCGTCGCCCCGCCGAACTCCTGGCCGGTCTCCAGCAGCGAGGCCGCCGAACCGGCCTTCGCCGTCGGGGCCGTGGCCAGCGCCAGGTCCGAGACGAGCGCCATCACGGTGACGATGCCGCAGCTCATCACGGCGCAGCCGACGAGCAGCAGCGCCAGGGAGTCCGTACCGGTCAGGGAGAGGACGGCGTAACCGGCGGCGGCGATGACGAAGCCGGCGCAGATCACCCGCGCACGGTCGGTCCGCTCGGCGACCGCCGTGGCCGTCGGGGCCGCGGCGCCCACCGCCAGCGACGGGGCCAGGCTCCACAGCGCCGCCTCCATCGTGCCCATGCCGAGCACCGACTGGAGGTACTGCGTGGTGAAGAAGGAGGCGCCCATCATCGCGAACGCGGCCAGGGCATTCAGCCCGATGCCCACCGAGAAACGGCGGTCGCGGAAGAGTTCCCGGCTGATCATCGCGTCGGTGTGGCGGCGCTGGCGCCGGACGAAGAACCAGCCGACGAGCAGCCCGGCGGCGATGATCAGGCCGTTGCGTACGTCGAGCCCGTGCGCGGCGCTCTCCTTGATGCCGTAGACGACCGGCAGCACGGCGCCCATCGACAGCGGCACGCTCAGGAAGTCGAACCGGCCGGGCTCCGGGTCCTTGAACTCCGGGACCAGCACCGGCACCAGGACCAGCAGCAGCACCATCGCCGGCACGTTGATCAGAAAGACGGAGCCCCACCAGAAGTGCTCCAGCATGACCCCGCTGAGCACCGAGCCGAGCGCGATCCCGCCCGCCATGGCCCCCGACCAGATGCCCACGGCCCGGCCGCGCTGCCGCTCGTCACGGAACATGTTCCGCACCAGGCCCATGGTCGACGGCATCAGCGTCGCCCCGCCGATCCCGAGCAGGGCGCGGGCCCCGATCAGCATCTCGGGACTGGTGGCGTACGCGGCGGCGACGGACGCGGCACTGAACGCGACCGCGCCCAGGAGGAGCAGCTTGCGACGGCCGATCCGGTCGCCGAGCGATCCCATCGTGATGAGCAGCCCCGCCAGGGCGAAGGCGTACACATCGAAGATCCAGAGCTGCTGGGTGGCGCTGGGGGCGAGGTCCCGGTCGATGGCCGGGATCGCGAAGAAGAGGACGGAGATGTCCATCGAGACGAGGAGGAGAGGGAGCAGGAGGACCGTGAAGGCGGTCCATTCCCGGCGACCGGCGAGGGGGCCGCGCTCGGCGGTGGTGCTCGTTGCGTTCGTCATGCCAAGGAATGTACGGCTGTTTAAAACGCTTGTCTAGTACGCCTGTGTAAAACATACGGATGTCTAAGACGCTCGTCTGTTCCTGAGGGCAGCACAAAACGCACTGGGCGGTCCACGTGTGTACGTGAACCGCCCAGTGCGTTGTCTGTGCGCCGCCAGGGACTCGAACCCCGGACCCGCTGATTAAGAGTCAGCTGCTCTAACCAACTGAGCTAGCGGCGCCTGCTGACTCGAAAATAATACCTGCTCCCGAGGGGTGCTGATGACACCCCTGCCGGACGGCCCCCGGCGCGGCTAGAGCGCCATCGACAGGAGGACCGGCGCCGCCCGCCGGTTCAGGGTCTCCGCCGCCGCGCGCAGCCGGTGCGCGTCCTCGACGGGCAGCGACAGCGCCAGGCAGCCCGCCGACGCCCCGGCGGTCAGCGGCACCGCCGCGCACACCGTCCCGACCGCGTACTCCTGGAGATCGAGCACCGGGACCGTCGCGGGCTGGCTGTCCAGCTTGGAGAAGAGCACCTTCTCGTTGGTGATCGTCCGCGAGGTGAGCCGGGGCGTGCGGTGGCGCGAGATGTGGTCGCGGCGGCCGTCCCGGTCGAGCTGGGCCAGCAGGCACTTGCCGACCGCGGAGGCGTGCGCGGCGGACCGGAAGTCCACCCACTCGTTGACCGCGGGGGTGCGCGGGCCGTCGGCGTACTGCGTGACCCGGATCTCGCCGTCCACGTACCGGCTGATGTAGACCGCCGCGCCGACCGAGTCGCGCAGCTGCGCCAGGGTCTGCTGGAGCCTGGCCTCCAGGGCCTGCCGCCGGGCCGGTCCGGAACCGATCAGCAGGAGCGAGGAGCCGATGACGTACGCGCCGTCGGTGACCTGCTCCACATGGCCCTCGCGGCGCAGGGTCAGCAGCAGCGGGGAGAGGGGGCCGAGGGGCAGTCCCGTCTCCCGGGAGATCTGGGCGGCCGTCACACCGTCGCCGTGCTCGGCGACCGTTTCGAGAACGCGAAGGGCGTACTGCACCGTATGGAACGGTGCGGTCGGTTCGGGCTTCGACGCCACGGCTTCCCCCCTGCCAGGTTGTGACCGCAAGCTCCGTCCTCACGATAGCCGCCGAGGTCGCCCGCGCGGGCGGCTGTGCGGCGACCCGGCGGAGCGCCCCGCCGACGTGAGCTGGGGCGCATCCGTCCGGCATATGTCTGCGTCACTGTCGGGCGACGAGTGGCGAGGTCACAGCACCGCGTCGAGGAACGCGCGGGTGCGTGCGTGCTCCGGATCGGTGAACATTTTTTCCGGCGGCCCGGATTCGATCACACGTCCCGCATCGAACATGAGTACCTTCTTCGAGACGTCCCGGGCGAAGTTCATCTCATGGGTCACGCAGACCATGGTGATGTCGGTGTTCCTGGCGATGTCGCTCAGCAGGTCCAGCACCCCCGCCACCAGCTCCGGGTCGAGCGCCGACGTCACCTCGTCCAGCAGCAGGATCTCCGGGCGCATCGCCAGCGCGCGGGCGATCGCCACCCGCTGCTGCTGACCGCCGGAGAGCTGGGACGGATGCGCGTCGGTCTTCCCCGAGAGCCCCACCAGATCGAGCAGTTCGCGGGCCCGCTCCTCCGCTTCGGCGCGCTCCATGCCCAGTACGTTGACCGGGGCCTCGGTGATGTTCTGCAGCACCTTCATGTTCGGGAAGAGGTTGAACTGCTGGAAGACCATGCCGATCTTCTTCCGGGCCTCGCGCAGGTGCTTCTCGCTCGCGGGTCTCAGTGATCCGTCGGCCGCCGCGACGTGGGACAACGGACTGCCGTCCACCCAGATCACACCGTCGCTGACCTTCTCCAGCGTCATCAGCAGCCGCAGGATGGTGGTCTTGCCCGAGCCGCTGGGACCGATCAGCGTGACGTGCTCGCCGCGTCGTACCGAGAAGTTCAGCCGGTCGAGCACGACATGGTCGCCGTACCGCTTCACGACGTCGTCGAAGCGGACCAGCGGCGGGCCGGTCTCCGGCGCGGCTCCGGGCACGACGGCCGGCACGGCGTCCAGGGGGAGTGGTTCAGTGGCCAAGGCGCTTCTCCAGCTTTCTCATCAGGAGCGAGGTGGGGTAGCTCGCGACCAGGAAGGCCAGGCCGGCGAGGGTGAATGCCTCGGTGTACGCGAAGTGGTCGGCGCCGTACTTCCGGGCCTCGAAGACCATTTCCTGCACCGTGATCACGGCGAGGAACGGGGTCTCCTTGAACATCGAGATCGCGTAGTTGCCGAGCGCGGGCAGCACATTGCGCACCGCCTGCGGCAGGATCACGGCCTGCCAGGTCCGCCGGGGCCCGAGCGAGAGCGCCCGGCAGGCCTCCCACTGCCCCTTCGGCACGCCGTCGATCCCGGCGCGGTACACCTCGGAGGTGTACGTGGCGTAGTGGACGCCCAGCACCACGATGCCGATGGTCAGCGGCTCGACCGAGCTGAACAGGGCGGCCGCGCCGACCAGTTGGACGAGCAGCGGGGTGGACCGGATGAACTCCATCACCACCCGCACCGGCACCGTCACCCACTTGCTCGGGGCCCGTCCGGCGACCGCGATGGCCAGCCCCAGGACGGCGGCGACGAGCGTACCGAGGACGGTCGCCAGCAGGGTGGTCCGGAAGCCCCCGAGCAGCAGGGGCAGGGCGTCCCCGGCCGCGTTCCAGTCGAAGCCGTTCACCGGGCACCTCCCGCCGTCGAGGCGACGGCCTCGGTGGCGCTGCGGCTGCGCAGCAGCGAGCCCGCGCCGGTGTGCAGCCCGAGCCGCCGTTTGGCGCTCCGCTCCAGCAGGTTCATCAGCAGGGTCAGCGCGTAGGCCAGCACGAAGTAGACGGCCAGCAGGGTGAGATACGCGGTGAGCGTCTCACCGGTGCGGTCGCGCAGCTGCTGGACCACGGTCATCAGGTCGGCGGCGGAGATCAGCCAGAGCAGCGGGGTGCACTTCAGCAGCTGGATCAGCAGATTGGTGAAGGACGGGATCATCTGCACCCAGGCCTGCGGAAGGATCACCTTGCGCATCCGGTGCAGCGGCGACATGTTCAGTGCGACGGCCGCCTCGTACTGGCCGCGCGGCACGGAACCGATCGCCCCGCGCACCACCTCGGCGCCGTACGCGCCGTAGTTGAGACCGAAGGCGACGACACCGCAGAGCAGCGGGTCCAGCTCGTACCCCGTCAGGGTCGGCATCGCGTAGTAGAGCCAGAACAGCTGGATGTAGAGCGAGGTGCCGCGGAAGAACTCCACGACCACGCGCGACACCCCGCGCAGCACCAGCGGCCGGGAGACCGACATCAGGCCGAGGACGAACGACAGGAACAGGGCGGCCAGCGCGCCCAGGACGGTGGCCTGGAGAGTCACCCACAACCCGGAGCGCAGCTGCGGCAGATCGTCGACGAAGGCGGAGAAGAAGTCACTCATGCGGTGCGGTCCGTCCCCGTCAGCCCTTGCACAGAGCGGCCGTCTTCAAGGTGGCCGGGGGGAGCTCGGAGGCCCCGAAGCCGTACTCCTGGAGCAGGCCCACATAGCGCGACCGGTCCGCGACGATCTTCTTCAGCTCGCGGTTGAAGGCGTCCCGCAGGTCCTCGTTGCCCTTGCGGAAGACGGCGCCGCCGGGGCTGTACTGCTTGGTGCCGTCCAGCTCCGGCAGGAAGGCGTCGGTCACCTCGGTGTCCGGGTTGGTCTTCGCCAGCCAGCGCAGCGAGATCCCGGTGAGCAGGAACGCGTCGATCCGGCCGCCCTTGACCGCGTCGGCTCCGTCCTGCGGCTTCTGCAACGTCTTGATTTTGCCGCCGGGGATGCCCGCCCCCTCGGCGTACTTGGCCTCGACGGCGCCCGACATCACGCCGACGGTGATCCCGGCGGCCTTCGCGGACGCCAGGTCGGTGACCTTCTTCGGGTTGCCCTTCCTGACCATCAGGGCGGTGGGGGAGATGAACTCCGGTTCGGAGAAGAGGGCGTTGGCGCAGCGCTCGGGGGTGATAGCCATCCCGGCGCTGACCACGTCGTACTTGCCCGCCTGGAGCCCGGGGATCAGGCCGTCCCACTCGGAGAGCGTGGGCCTCAGCTCGTCGACACCGAGCGCCTTGAAGATCTCCCGGTGCAGGGTCGGCGCCTCGCCCTTGAGCTGCTTGCCCTCCAGATAGCCGTACGGGGCCTCGTTGGCGTACGCGACCCGGACGAAGCCCTGCTTGCGGAGCTTGTCGAGCGCCCCCGCCCCGTCCGCGGAACCCGCGTCGGTCTTGCTGCACGCGGAGAGCAGACCGGGAACGACGAGCAGTCCGCCCACGGCTGCCGATCGGTTCAGAAAGCCCCGGCGGGACAGATTCGTGAAGTCAGCCATGGTTCGCAATCTCCTGGAGGGGTCGAACAGTCCGGACAGGGTGAGCGCCTGCCCGATCCGGTACGTCTATGCAGGAGACGGCCGCATGTAATAGAACGGTGTCCGGAAGGTGACCTTCCCGTGTTCTGTCCGGATGTGCGGCGGGTGGCTGCCGCCGGGCCCATCGCCCGTACGCACACGTCGTGGTGACGGTCAGTCAGTGGCCTGGACGGTGGCCGGCGGGCGGTGCGGTCGGCGGACCGGACCGGGGCGGGTCACTCGCCGGGCTCCCGCACGGGGACGTAACCGCGTTGCTTGTCCACGACGTTGGGCAGCGGCTCCCCGGCCGCCCAGAGTTCGAACATCGCCACGAACTGCTCGCTCAGCCGGTCCCGCCAGCCCGCGGTGTCCCCGCTCATGTGCGGGGACACGATCAGATCCGGTACGTCCCACAGGGGGCTCTCCGGCTCCAGCGGTTCCCGCTCGAAGACGTCGAGTGCCGCGCCCGCGATCCACCGTCTGCGCAGGGCCTCGGCCAGATCGTCCTCGACGACCATCGGTCCGCGCCCCACGTTGATGAAGCGGGCCGAGGGCTGCATCAGCCCGAAGAACCGGGCGTCGAACATCGCGCGGGTCGACTCGGTCAGCGGAGCCGCGCAGATCACCCAGTCGGCCAGGGCGGTCAGCCGGTCCAGGTCCTCGGGGCCGTGGATGGTGCGCCGCGCCGTGCGCCCCACGAGCGCCACCTGGACGCCCAGCGCGATCAGCAGCCGGGTGATCTCCCGCCCGATCGGGCCCGCCCCGACGACCACCGCGCGGCTGCCCGCGAGCCGGGTGCTCTCGCGGTGGCGCCACTGCCGCCGCCGCTGGAGGTCCAGCGTGCCGGGGAGATCCTTGGCGAACGCCAGCACCAGACCGGTCACGTACTCGGCGATCGGCCGCTCGAAGACGCCCCGGGCGTTGGTCAGCACCGTGCCGGAGGCCGTCAGCTCCGGGCAGAGCAGCCGGTCCACGCCCGCGCTCGCCGTGTGCACCCAGGCCGGACGCGGTCCGTCGCCGGGCCAGGCGGCCCGTACCGCGTCGGAGGTGAAGTCCCACACCAGCAGCACATCGGCCGTCGGGAGCCGCGCGGCGAGTCCGGCCGCGTCCGTGTACCGGATCCGGGCCCGCCCGGTCAGCCGGCCGAGCCGCGGCGACGGGTCGGTGTCCAGGACGAGCAGGGTGGGCACTGACATGGGGGACCGTCGCTCCGCTGCCTCTGGGATGTGCGGATTGACCACGCTCGCACCCGGCCCCGGAGCCGTCAACAGGGCACCTCGGGAGTCATGCCATATGGGGGAATACTGGTAGGGAACGGGATGGACGGGCGCGGGCCGTTCCGCCGCGCCCCGGACGGAACGGGAAGGTGACATGACGACCGTCGGAATTCTCTACCCGGGCCATGGCGCGGAGGACGACTTCCCGCGGATGGAGGTCTTGCTCGACGCCGTCAGGCTGGTCGTCCACCGCACCGATGTCGACGAGGACGCCTACACGGCCGACGCGCTGACGCGCACCGGAGCCCCCGAGCGCCTGGCCGCCGGGGTGGAGGAGCTCCAGCGCGCGGGCGTCGAGTCGGTCGTCTGGGCGAGCGGCGGCGGCAGCTTCCTCTACGGCTGGGAGGGCGCCCATGAACAGGGCGCCACCCTGGCGCGGGCGGTCGGCGTGCCCGCCTCCAGCACCTCGCTCGGCTTCGTCCACGCGGTACGGGAGCTGGGCGCCCGGCGGGTCGCCGTCGCCTCCGGCTACCCCGAGCGCCTCACCGGGCTGTTCGCCGACTTCCTGCGCGCCGGGGGCGTCGAGGTGGCCGCGGTCCATGCCGAACCCCTCGGATCGGCCACCGAGGCCGCCGCCCGGGACCTGGGCCGGGTGAAGGAACTCGTCACGGCCGCCGACCGGCCGGAGGCGGACGCGGTGCTGCTGCCCGACACGGCGCTGCACACCGCCGGGCACCAGGCGGAGCTGGAGGAACTCCTCGGCAAACCCGTCCTCACCGGGAACCAGGTCACCGTCCGGGAGGGGCTGCGGCTGGCCGGGCGCCGCGCGTGGTCCCCGGCGCTGGGCAGGCTCTTCGCCGACCGGGAGGCGCCGCCCGCCCCGGTGGCCGCCTGGGGCGCGGGCCGGGAACGCGCCCACGGCCGCCCGCGCGGACGGCCCGCGAAGTAGCCCGGCGGGCCGGGTCCGGGCGACCCCGCAACGGCCCCGCGCGGGGGACCCCGCCCGGCGGAGGCCCCGCGGCGGCGGCCGGGGACGAAGCGGCCGGGAATAAACGGCCGGGGACGAAGCGGCCGGGAATGAACGGCCGGGGACGAAGCGGCCGGGAATAAAACGGAGACCACCTCCTGTTACGCGCTGAGGACGTACGAGCCGGACGCAGGCGCACCACCGAAAGAGGCCAGGACGTGGACGAGATTCGAGGCGACGAGATCCGAGGCAGGGCGGAAGGGACGGCCGGTGTGCCGCTCTCCGTGCTCGACCTGGTGACCGTGGGGCAGGGCCGCACCGCCACCCAGGCGCTGCGCACGAGCGTGGACATCGCGCAACTCGCCGAGCGGCGCGGATTCCACCGCTACTGGGTCGCCGAGCACCACTCCATGCCCGGCGTCGCCTCCTCCTCCCCGGCCGTGATCCTGGCCCACCTCGCCGCCCGCACCGAGCGCATCAGGCTCGGCTCCGGCGGCGTGATGCTCCCCAACCACGCCCCGCTCGTCATCGCGGAACAGTTCGGCACCCTGGAGGCCATGGCCCCGGGCCGGATCGACCTCGGCCTCGGCCGTGCCCCCGGCACCGACGGCGCGACGGCCGCCGCGCTGCGCCGCACCGACCGGCTCAACGAGGGCGCGGACGACTTCCCGCAGCAGCTCGCCGAGCTCACCCGGTTCCTGGACGACGACTTCCCCGACGGTCACCCCTACGCCCGGATCCACGCGGTCCCCGGACCCGTCCAGGCCACGGCCGAGGGCGGCGTCCAGCCACCCGCCCGCCCGCCGCTCTGGCTGCTCGGTTCCTCCGGCTTCAGCGCCCGGCTGGCCGGGGTGCTCGGCCTGCCCTTCGCCTTCGCCCACCACTTCTCGGCCCAGAACACGATTCCGGCGCTCGACCTCTACCGCGAGTCGTTCCGCCCGTCCGCGGTGCTCGACGCCCCGTACGCCCTGATCGGTGTCGCGGCCCTGGCCGCCGACGACGAGCGCGAGGCCCGCCGCCAGGTGCTCTCCGGCGCCCTGTCCATGGTGCGGCTGCGCACCGGCCGCCCCGGCCTGGTCCCGACGCCCGAGGAGGCGGAGGCGTATGCCTTCAGCCCCATGGAGCGGGAGTTCGTCGACGGCTGGCTCGCCAACATCGTCCACGGCACGGCGGACCAGGTCCGCACCGGCCTCGACGACCTGGCCAAGCGCACCGGCGCCGACGAGCTCATGATCACCGCCAACGCCCACGGCGGCGAGGCCAGGCTGCACAGCTACGAGCTGATCGCGGACGCCTACGGACTGCCCACGCGCTGATCCCGGTCGTGGGGGGGGGGGGGGGGGGGGGGGGGGGGGCCCCCGCGCCCCCAGCAGCGGGGGGGCCCCCGCCGCCCGCCCCCCCGCGGCGCCCCCCGGCCGGCCCCCGCGCGCCCCGCCCGCGCGG
>NZ_JBHVJA010000015.1:0-198632 GCF_042799335.1 Streptomyces sp. NPDC057697
GCGGAGAACTTCCATGTGATCGAGTCGCTGGCCGATTCGCTGGGTGCGGCGGTCGGTGCGTCGCGGGCCGCGGTGGACGCGGGCTGGTATCCGCACTCCAGCCAGGTCGGGCAGACGGGCAAGTCGGTCTCGCCGCAGCTGTACATCGCCTCGGGCATCTCGGGCGCGATCCAGCACCGGGCGGGCATGCAGACCTCGAAGACGATCGTCGCGATCAACAAGGACGCCGAGGCCCCGATCTTCGACCTCGTCGACTACGGCGTCGTCGGAGACCTCTTCCAGGTCGTGCCCCAGCTCACCGACGAGATCAACGCCCGCAAGGGCTGACCCGCTCCACGACCGCAGGACACGAACCATGGCCCGGGGCCGTGTGGTGCACCCGCACCACACGGCCCCGCACCCTTTTCCGACCCTCGCCCCGCATCGTAAAAGCACGGCAAAACGCGCACGTCAAGCGGGTGCCAGGACCTCCCGAGCGATCCTTTTCGGACTTTCGTGTCCGCCGAGCCGTCACGGCCCCGGAAGCCCCGCCACCGGCCCTATGCTCTACACGTCTGTAGAGAACGGGAGCCGCCTGCGGCGTTCCCGGACTCCCCGCACCCCTCGTACGCACATAAGGGAGTGGACGCCGCAATGGTGTTCAAACGACTGCTCGGCTCGCTCGGCGTGGGCGGCCCCACCGTCGACACCGTCCTCACCACCGGGGCGGCCGCTCCCGGCGGCCCGCTGTCCGGCCAGGTCCACCTCAAGGGCGGCAGTTCCGACTTCGACATCGACCACCTCACGCTGGAGCTCGTCGCACGCGTGGAGGCCGAGCACGAGGAGGGGGAGGAGGAACACGTCGTGGCCTTCGAACGCTTCACCGTGGGCGGCGGCTTCCGGCTGGCCGAGGGTGAGCAGCTCAGCGTGCCGTTCACGGTCGCGCTGCCCTGGGAGACACCGGTCACCGAGCTGTACGGCCAGAGCCTGGGCATCGTGCTCGGCGTACGCACCGAGCTGTCGGTCGCCGGGGCCCGGGACAAGGGCGACCTCGACCGGCTCGCGGTGGGTCCGCTGCCGGTGCAGGAAGTGATCCTCGAAGCGTTCGGACAGCTCGGATTCGGCTTCGCGTCCGCGGATCTGGAGTACGGCCGCATCGGCGGCACCGGCCAGCAGCTCCCCTTCTACCAGGAGATCGAGCTGACCCCGCCGCCGCAGTACGCGCACGCGGTCAACGAGATCGAGGTGACCTTCCTCGCCACCGCGGGCGGCATGGAGGTGGTCCTGGAGGCCGACAGGCGCGGCGGACTCCTCTCCGGCGGCCACGACGCGCTCACCCGGTTCACGGTCGGGCACGACGGCATCCACCACCAGGACTGGCGCGCGCTCGTCGAGGGCTGGCTCCGGCAGCTGATCGAGCACCGGTCGGCGTACGCCGAGGGCTCCGCGTACGGACACGGCGATCCGTACGCCGGGCACCACGGCCACGAGAGTGCCCACCACCACGACGGCGGGCACCGCTCGGGCCCCGGCCTCGGAACGGCTGTCGCGGTGGGCGCGGCCGGGCTCGCGGTCGGTGTCGTCGGAGGGCTGGTCGCCGCCGAAGTCGTCGACGAGGTGGGGGACTTCTTCGAGGACGACAGCGACGACGAGGGCGAGGACGACTGATGTTCGGTATCAGTGAGCTCGCGGTCGTCCTGATCGTGGTCGTCCTGGTCCTGGGTGCCAAGAAGCTTCCCGAACTGGCCCGTTCGGCGGGCAAGTCGGCGCGCATCCTCAAGGCCGAGGCGAAGGCGATGAAGGAGCAGCAGGGCGCCGAGGGGGAGGCGGGGACGCCTCGTGTCATCCGGGGCGAGACCGTCCCCGGGCCCGACGCCGGGGCCCCGGGGCGGGACGGGGGGCAGCAGCCCCGGGACCGCGCCTGAGCCACCCGGCCCGTCGGCCACCCACACCGTCGGGCGCCCATGCCGTCCGTGGCAACACACACCGTCCGGGGGCGCGCACCCCGTCAGGGCGTGCACGCCTGCGCGATCGACAGGCTGTTCTCGTACAGGTGGTGGCGGGTGATCCGGCCGTTCTCGACGGTGAGGCGCAGGGCGAAGGGGCCCTCGAAGGACCTGCCGGTCGCGCGGACGGTCCCCGAGACGTGCCCCGTCAGCACGGCGTCGGCGCCGTCGACGAGGACGGCATCGATGGACGCGACGGCGTCCTCGGCCACCGTGTGCTCGGTCAGCTCCGTCAGCTGGGCGGCGCATTCGGCGGCGGTGGAGCGGGGCCGGATCCAGGGGACCGCGGGGTTCTCCGCGAGCAGCCAGTCGACGTCGTCGGCGAAGAGCGCGGTGAGCCCCGCGATGTCCCCGGCGAGGCGGAGGGCGAGGAACTTCTGGACGGTGGCGCGGGTGGCGTCCGCGGTGGTGGTTGTCATGCGTCGCAGCCTGCCCGGACGCCGACGGGGCGTCGATTACCCCGGAGGTAGGGGCGGGACAGGACGGCATGTCGGGGGTCGGCGCCGACCCGGCGGGCGGCCGCGGGCTCGAAGCGGGCCTGCCGTACGCGGCCCCGCCGCTCGGCGCATCCGGAGGGCCGGTCCGCGCGGGGCGGACGCCCTCCGGAACCGGGCGGGCGCGCTCGGGGGCGTACCCGCGGCGCGCCGCACCGGCCGTCGGTGATCACCGGGACGGGGCCGTCCGCGGGAATCCGGCGGCCCGTTGTCGCAGGGCGGTGCCGGGTCGCGGGACCGTGCCGCCGCCGCGAGCACGGGCGGGACGGCGCATGCGTCACAGGTCCGGTGCGGGACGGCGCTCAGGCCCTGAGTCCGGCGGCGACCGGCCGGTGGTCGCTGCCGGTGGCCGGGAGGGTCCAGGCGTCGGTGGGGGTGACGCCGCGGGTGAGGATGTGGTCGATACGGGCGACCGGGAAGGCCGCGGGCCAGCTGAAGCCGAAGCCGCTGCCGGCCAGGTCCTCGACCGGTGTCAGCCGGGACGTCAGCGGGGCGAGCCCGCGGTCGGTGGTGGTGCCGTTGAGGTCGCCCAGGAGGACGACCCTCTTCTGCTGTTCGCGGTCCAGGAACCGGTCGAGGGCGGTGAGGGCGTGGTCGCGCCGGGCGACGGTGAAGCCGGACGCGCCGACGCGTACCGAGGGCAGGTGGACCACGTAGACGGCGAGGGGCCCGTTCGGCCCCCGCACCACGGCGCGCAGGGAGCGGCTCCAGCCGGGGTCGATGGTCAGGCGCCGGGATTCGGTGATGGGGTGGCGGCTCCACAGGGCGACGGTGCCGATGTGCACGGAGTGGGTGAGGCGGTGGTCCAGCACCTTCCGGTAGGCGGGCAGGGCCTCGTCGGTGACTTCCTCCAGCGCCACCAGGTCGGGGTCGGCGGCGAGCAGCGTCCGGGCGGTCCCGGCGGGGTCGGGGTTGGCGGCGTTGACGTTGTGGGTGACCACGGTCAGGTTCGGCTCGCCGTCGCCGCGGCCGCCGAGGAGCAGGGGCGCGAACACGACGAACCAGACGGCGCCGAGCAGGAGTGCGGCGATGACCGTCGGCACGGACCTGCGGACGAGGGCGGCCAGAAGGAGCGCCGGTACGGCCAGACCGGTCCACGGCAGCAGGGTTTCGAGCAGGCTGCCCAGGTTGCCCGGTGTGTTGGGCACGAACGAGTGGCAGACCAGTGCGAGGCCCGTCATCACCGCGACGGCGCCCGGGATCCGGCCCGCGTGCCACCTCGGGCGGTACCAGGGACGGGGATCGGTGGGCGGTGTTCCGCCGGTCGGTGTCCCGGGGAGCGGTGCGTCGGCGGGATCGGAGAATCCGCCTCCGACGTACACGTCCGGATAGGGGTCTTCGCGCAGATCGGCCATGACATGTCCTTCGGCAGGGGGTGGCACGGGCTGAGGGGCTGAACGCATCGGCCGTCAGCCGGCCGCGTCGCGCAGCGGGGACGGGCAGTCGCCGCCGGGACGGGTCAGCAGCTCGAAATGCCACATCTCGTTGGCGTAGACCTGGCACAGGCCGTAGTCGGAGCCGTTGCGGATGAGCCAGTCGTCGGCATCGGTGGGGCCGATGTCGACCGCCTTGCCGGACACATGGGTCGACTTCTGCGGGGTGTTCACGAACTGTCTCGCCTTCTCCTCGCTCCCGTACTTCTCGATCCCCTCGTCCAGCAGGCGCTGCTGGTGCTCCCTGCTGCGCCATCCCGAGGTGATCCGCAGTTCGATGCCGTGGGCGCGGGCGTCCCGGGCCGCCTTCTGCACCGCCTTCAGCAGCCGCTCGTCCAGTCGCCCGACGGCCGGGTAGCGGGTGTCGAACGGGGTGAGCTCCCGGCCCTCCGGCAGGTCACCGCCCCCGGTGTCCCGGCCCCCGGCCTCCGCCGTGCTCCGCACGGCCGGTTCTCCGCCGCTCGGCCCGTGGCCGGCCGGTGCGGCGGTCCGTGTGGCCGGTGCGGCGGTCCGTGTGGCCGGTCCGCTCCCGGATGTCGCGGCCCAGGCCGCCGCCAGCGCCACCACCACGACCGCACCGGCTCCTGCCGCCGCCCGGCCGGGGAATCGGCGCGTCGCCGCCCTGGGGCGCTCCGCGGTGGGGTGGTCGTGCATGGTGGCCTCCGGGCATCTCGTACGGCGCGGCGAGTGCGGATGCCGCGGGCTGACGGAACGAGTGAACGGCGGGCCGTGTTGTCGGGCCGTTTCGATTTCCCGATACGTTTTCGATATGCCCGGACTGTTCCCATGGGGAGGGCCGGAAGGGCCGACGACCGGCCGGGCGAGGCAAGGAGCAGGAGAGACCGTATGCGGGTGCTGATTGTCGAGGACGAGCTGTATCTCGCCGAGGCGGTGCAGGCGGGCCTCAGACTCGAAGCCATCGCCTCCGACATCGCAGGGGACGGCGACACCGCCCTGGAACGCCTCGATGTGAACGAGTACGACGTCGTCGTGCTCGACCGCGACATCCCCGGCACGCACGGGGACGACGTGTGCCGGATCATCGTGGAACGGCGCCTCGGCTGCCGGGTGCTCATGCTGACCGCGGCGGGACTCCTGGACCAGAAGGTCACCGGGTTCGAGATCGGCGCCGACGACTACCTGACGAAGCCGTTCGACCTGAAGGAGCTCGTCGTACGGCTCCGCTCGCTGGCCCGCCGGCCCAAGGACAGCACGCCCCCCGTCCTGGAGTACGCCGCGATCCGGCTGGACCCGTTCCGGCGCGAGGTCTTCAGGAACGGCAGATACGTGGCGCTCACCAGGAAGCAGTTCGCCGTCCTGGAAGTCCTGATGACCGCGCGCGGCGGCGTCGTCAGCGCGGAGACGCTGCTGGAGCGGGCCTGGGACGAGAACGCCGATCCGTTCACCAACGCGGTCCGCATCACCATCTCCACGCTCCGCAAACGGCTCGGCGAGCCGTCGGCGATCCTCACCGTGCCGGGCGTCGGATACCGCCTCGACGAGCCGGCCGGGCACCACGGGCCGACGGGGCACGGCCGGTGAACCGCCGCCGCGCCCTCGCGTCCCCGGCCGGAGGCCCGGTGCCTTCCGGGCGGCCGCGCCGGCTGACCGCCCGGATGAAGCTCACCCTCACCTACGCCCTGTTCGTCGTCGTCGCCGGGGCGTTCAGCCTGGTCGTGGTCTACCTGGCGATGCGGTTCGTGCCCTACTACCCGCTGGCCGACGTGAACCCGCAGGCGGCCGCCATCGCGACCCGGCCGGACATCCTCCGGGACCTCGCCAAGGCCTCCGGCGTCACGCTGCTGCTCCTGGCCCTGATCGGGCTCGGCGCGGGCTGGCTCATCGCGGGCCGGGTGCTGCGTCCCCTCCAGGACATCACCCGGGCCGCCCGCCGGGCCGCCCACGGCTCCCTGGACCACCGCATCGGGCTCACCGGCCCGCGCGACGAGTTCACCGAACTTTCCGACACCTTCGACGACATGCTCGCCCGCCTGCAACGGTCCTTCGACGCCCAGCGGCGCTTCGCCGCCAACGCCTCGCACGAGCTGCGCACACCGCTCGCCGTCAGCCGCACCATGCTCGACGTGGCCGTCGCCGACCCCGACGGCCAGGACTACCACCGGCTCGTCTCCCGGCTCCGCGAGACCAACCAGCGCGGTATCGACATCACCGACGCCCTGCTCCAGCTCTCCGCCCTGGACCACACCCCGCCCGCCATGGAGCCGCTCGACCTCGCCGACACTGCCCGGGGCGCCGTCGAGACCGTCCGCGAGGAGGCCAGGGCACGCGACGTCACCCTCGTCACCGACCCCCGCCCGGCCCCGGTCACCGGCAACGACGTACTGCTGCGCCAGCTGACTTTGAACCTGCTCCACAACGCCGTACGGCACAACCTGCCCGCCGGTGGCTCACTCTCCCTGACCACCGGCCCCGACCCGGCGCGCCCCGGCCGCGCCCTGCTGACCGTCAGCAACACCGGACCAGCCCTGTCCGGCACGGTCGAGCGCCTCACCGAACCGTTCCTGCGCGGCAGCGGGCGCCTGGCCGAGAAGAATTCCACCCGCCGCGGCCACGGCCTCGGACTGGCGATCGTCGCCAGCATCGTCCGGGCACACCACGCGGACCTGTCCCTGAGCCCCGATCCGGGCGGCGGGCTCACCGTCCGGGTGTCGCTGCCGGGTGCCGCACAGGGATGGGACGCCGCCGCCGGGCGCGCGCCCGTGGAGTGACCCGATGACGAGCGACGGGGCGGGGGCGGCGGCGCCCTTCCGGGGCTCCCGTGCCTCACGCTCCGCCGATGGAGCGGTTTCCGGTCCAGCCGGTGACGGCCACCGTCTCCCGCGCGATGTCCACCACCGGCCGTCCGTCCGTCGCCACGCGCACCGTGTCCGCGTGGACCCGTTCCTCCAGGAGACGTGCCTTGCGGACGCTGCTCCGGAATTCCGACTCCAGCTCCGAGCCGAGCTCCCGGCCCAGCAGCCGTTCCCGGGCGGTGGCGTCGGTGGCGGTGAGCAGCACCCGTACCATCCGCGCCCCGTCGCCCAGGGCGCGTTCGAACATGCCCGTCGCTTCGGGCAGCACGCTCACGGTGTTCGTATAGATCAGGCGGCGGTAGCCGCGGCGGGAGAAGTTCGCCCACACGTCCCTCAGATTGCATTCGGTGACCTCCGAACGGTCGGGGTCCCCCTCCGGTGCCGGGTGGACGGACCCCATGAAGTCGCCGTCGATGACCGCGTGGGGAACGGCGGCCGCACGCAGCTGTGCCGAGATCTCCCACCCCACCGTCGTCTTGCCGACCCCGGCCCGCCCGCCGATAAGCAGTACTTCCGTGTGCTCCATGGAGACACCGTGCCAGCCGACGGCGGCCCCGCGCGATCCGGATTTCGGCACGTCCGCCGGTACGGCCCCACCGGCGGATGGCAGCTCGCCGAGGGCGGGCGTTACAGTGCGATGCGAGATATGTGCGCGTCCGTCCCGGATCGGAGCAGTGGGCTCACGATCCACGCCGCGCACCGGGAAGGGAACGAAGCCGTGCATGGCGAGTACAAGGTGCCCAACGGCAAGCTCGTCGTCGTGGATCTGGACGTCGAAGAGGGGGTGCTGCGCCGTGTGCGCGTCGCCGGGGACTTCTTCCTGGAGCCCGACGAGGCGCTCCTCGCGATCGACGGGGCCCTGGAAGGCGCTCCCGCTTCGACGGACGCCGCGGGGCTCGCGGCCCGGATCACGGCGGCGCTGCCCGAGTCGACCGTCATGTTCGGGCTGACCGCGGAGGGTGTCGGCATCGCGGTCCGGCGGGCACTGGCCCAGGCGACCGAGTGGAGCGACTACGACTGGCAGCTGGTGCACACCGAGGCACAGGCCCCGGCCCTGCACATGGCGCTGGACGAGGTCCTGACCGCCGAGGTGGCCGCCGGGCGGCGGGCCCCCACGCTGCGGGTCTGGGAGTGGGCCTCGCCCGCCGTGGTCATCGGCAGCTTCCAGTCGCTGCGCAACGAGGTGGACGCCGAAGGGGCGGCACGGCACGGGATGACGGTGGTACGCCGCGTCTCCGGCGGCGGGGCCATGTTCGTGGAGCCCCTGAGCACCATCACGTACTCCCTGTCCGTACCGGACTCGCTGGTCTCCGGCCTCACCTTCGCCGACAGCTACGCCTATCTCGACGACTGGGTGCTGGGCGCCCTCGGCGACATGGGGATCAAGGCCTGGTACCAGCCGCTCAACGACATCGCCACCGACGCCGGGAAGATCGCCGGCGCCGCGCAGAAGCGGATCGTCGGCACCGACGGCGGCCCCGGTGCCGTCCTGCACCACGTGACGATGTCGTACGACATCGACGCGGACAAGATGCTGGAGGTGCTGCGGATCGGCAAGGAGAAGCTCTCCGACAAGGGGACCAGGAGCGCGAAGAAGCGCGTCGACCCGTTGCGCCGTCAGACGGGGCTGGCGCGCGAGGCGGTGATCGAGCGGATGATCGACTCCTTCCGCGGCCGGTACGGCCTCGCCCGGGGCCGGGTGACGGACGAGGAGATGGCGCGCGCCGAGGAGCTGGTCCGGACGAAGTTCGGCACGGCGGAGTGGACCGCGCGGGTGCCGTGACGGGCGGCCGGGCGAGGGGCCTTTCGCAGAGGTGTGTCAGGCGCCCGTCGTCGGGAGGTCCTGCTCGGTCCAGATGATCTTGCCGTCGGCCGTGTAGCGGGTGCCCCAGCGGCGGGTGAGCTGGGCGACGAGGAAGAGACCGCGGCCGCCCTCGTCGGTGGTGCGGGCGTGCCGCAGCCGGGGCGAGGTGCTGCTGGTGTCGGAGACCTCGCAGATCAGGACGGACTGGCGCAGCAGCCGGAGCCGGATCGGGCCGGTGGCGTAGCGCACCGCGTTGGTGACGAGTTCGCTGACGATCAGTTCGGTCGTCATCTCCAGCTCCTCCAGGCCCCAGGAGCGCAGCACCTTGGCGGTCCGTGCCCGGACCCCGGCGACCGCCGCCGGGTCGGTGGGCACCTCCCACGAGGCGACGTGGTCGTCGCTCAGCTCATGGGTGCGGGCGAGCAGCAGCGCGACGTCGTCGGGCTGGGGCTGCGAGACCAGCTGGTCCACGACGCTCGCGCAGAGGGCGTCGAGCGGGAGACCGCGCTGGGCCAGGGCGCCGCCGAGCCGGGACATGCCGAGGTCGGCGTCCCGGTCCCGGCCCTCGATCAGTCCGTCGGTGTAGAGGCCGATCAGGCTGCCTTCCGGGAGGCAGATCTCCGCCGTCTCGAACGGCATGCCGCCCAGGCCCAGCGGGGGCCCGGCGGGCAGTTCCGGGAAGCTGACGCGGCCGTCCGTGGTGACGACGACGGGCGGCGGGTGGCCGGCCCGCGCCATGGTGCAGAACTGGGTGACCGGGTCGTACACGGCGTACAGGCAGGTGGCGCCGAGCACCGTGGTGCCGCCGCCGTCCTCCCCCTCGGATTCCTCGTCGCTCAGCCGGAGCACCAGGTCGTCGAGGTGGGCGAGGAGTTCGTCGGGCGGCAGCTCCATGTCGGCGAGGGTGTGGACCGCGGTGCGCAGCCGGCCCATGGTGGCCGCGGCGCCGATGCCGTGGCCGACGACATCGCCGACGACCAGGGCGACCCGGGCGCCGGAGAGCGGGATCACGTCGAACCAGTCGCCGCCGACGCCGTCCTTGGCGTCCGCGGGAAGGTAGGACGAGGCCACGTCCAGGGCCATTCCGCCGGGCAGGGTGTGCGGGAGCAGACTGCGCTGAAGGGTCAGCGCCGCGGCGTGCTCGCGGGTGTAGCGGCGGGCGTTGTCCACGCAGACGGCGGCGCGGGCCACCATCTCGCGGGCGGGCAGCACGTCGTCGGGTTCGAAGGGGGCGGGGTTGACCGACCGGACGAAGGTGGTCAGACCGAGCACCGTGTCGCGGGCCCGCATGGGTACGGAGATCAGGGAGTGGAGCCCGTGTTCGCGGATGCTCGCCGCCCTGCCGGGCTGTTCGGCCGCCCACACGTGGCTGTCGGGGTCGAGGACCGGGATGAGGACGGGTTCGCCGTCGACCAGGAACCGGAGGTCGTGGGGCGGCGGCAGGAAGTCCACCGGATCCCCGACCCGGCAGACCGCCTCCGGGCAGCCCTCGCGCACCGAACTCATCCCGGCGCGCCGCATCCTCGGCCGGACGGAACCGGTGACGACGCCGGACCGGGACAGCTCCGGACCCGACAGCCCCACGCCCAGGGGCCACGGGCCGGGGTCGTCGGGGCTGGCGACGGGCTCCAGCAGGTCGACGACGACGAAGTCGGCGAACCGCGGCACCGCGAAGTCGGCCAGTTCCTGCGCCGTACGCATCACGTCCAGGGTGGAGCCGATGCTCGCCCCGGCGTCGTTGACCAGGGCCAGGCGCTGCTGGGCGTTCCACCGGTCGGTGACGTCGAGCACCATGTAGCACAGGCCCGTGACGGTGCCGTCGCTGTCGGTCAGCGGGAGGTACGACGTGGAGTAGGCGCGCTTGCGGCGCGGATCGGCCCAGGTCCAGCCCAGGTACTCGTAGTCGATGACGGGGACGCCGGTGTCCAGCACACCGCGCATCAGGGTCTCCAGGGCCTCGGTCTCCAGCCCCGGGAGCACC
This sequence comes from Streptomyces sp. NPDC057697, assembly GCF_042799335.1. Taxonomy (NCBI): domain Bacteria; kingdom Bacillati; phylum Actinomycetota; class Actinomycetes; order Kitasatosporales; family Streptomycetaceae; genus Streptomyces; species Streptomyces sp. NPDC057697. The sequence goes on from NZ_JBHVJA010000015.1 coordinate 10,511, forward strand.
TCGCTCAGCCGGCGGCCCATCCGGTGCTCGCGCGGTACGCCGCTGAAGCGTTCCAGGGTGTCGTTCATCCAGATGTAGCGCAGGTCCGGGCTCATCACCGCCACGCCGATCGGTGAACCGGCCAGGAAGGCGTCCAGCACGGACTGCCCGACCGCCCACTCCGGCCGTCGTTCGCGTCCGGACACCAGGAAGCACTCCCGGCCGTCCAGGTGAAACGAGGCCGAGACCCGGAGGTCCAGCTCGATCCGGCTTCCGTCGCGCCGCCGTGCCTCGGCGACGCCCCGCCACCCCACGCCCGCGCGGCAGCGCTCGGCGATCCCCGCCACCCGGACCGGGTCCTCGGGCATGGCGAGCAGGAACCCGCCGGACCGCCCGACCACGTCCGCGGCCCGGTACCCCAGCAGGTCCTGCGCGCTCTGCGTCCAGCCGACGACCTTTCCGGTGCCGGCCACCACCGCGGTCGCGTCGTTGGCGGTGTCGTAGGAGTGCCGGGGAGTGCTGGGCTGCGGGGGCTCGGCGCCGGGCGCCGGCTGCGGACCTGCACACGCCATACTCGCCACCACCCATCCACTCCTTGTCCATGATCCCGCCTCCCGCGCCCGTGTGCGAACGACCGGGTGCGGGCGGGTGGCGGCGGGCGGTCAGCGTCCCCCGTCCGGCCCGTGGCGGGTGGGCGGGGCCGGGGGCCGGTGCTCGTACCAGCGCCGGTCGGCCTCCAGCTGGGCGGCGAGGGAGATCAGCAGCCCCTCGCTGCGGGAGGGGCCGAGCAGCTGCGCCCCGACGGGCAGCCCGTCGGCGGTGAAACCGGCCGGCACGTTGATGCCCGGCCAGCCCAGTACGTTCCACGGCCAGGCGTACGGGCACGCCTCGGTCATCGCGAGATCGGTGCGCCAGGCGCTCAGCCCGTCGAAGCGGCCGATCGGGGGCGGCGGCAGCGCGGTCGTCGGGGTGAGCAGCACGTCGTACCCGGCGCCGCCGCGGGAGGGGCGGAAGAAGGCGCCGATCCTGCGGTGCTGGCGCACCTCGCGTTGCCTGGCCGCCCGTACCGCCCGGCCGCCGAGCCGGGTTCCGGTGCGCAGGGCGCTGCGGGTGCGCGGGTCGAGGAGGGCGGGGTCGGGGTGGCGGGCGGCGAGTTCGGCGATCCCCGCGGTCGCGCGGGGCACGAAGCCGAGACCGATCAGCCCGTACTGGGGCCGGGCCTCCTCGACGTCGTGGCCCAGCCGGGCGAGGTCCTCGGCCAGGGCGAGGACGGCCCGGCGCACCTCGGGGTGGGGCGCGGAGCGGGTGAGGGTGAGCGGGGGGCGCCAGGCGAGGGCGATCCGCAGCCGTCCGGGGTCGCGGCGGGCGGCGGCCGCGGCGGCGACGGGGGGCGGCCGGTGCGGGTCGTCGGGGTGGGATCCGGCGGCCGCGTCGAGCAGCAGCGCGGCGTCGGCGACGGTCCGGGCGAGCGGCCCGTTGACGGTCAGCCCCTGGAAGGCGTCGGTGTGCGGATGGCCGGAGATCCGGCCGCGCTGGGGCTTGATGCCGACGAGATGGGTCCAGGCCGCCGGGATGCGGACGGAGCCGGCGCCGTCCGAGCCGAGCGCGGCGGGTACGAGACCGGCCGCGACGGCCGCCGCGGAGCCACCGGAGGAGCCGCCGGGGGTGTGGCCGGTGTGCCACGGGTTGCGGGTGGCGCCGAAGGCGCGGCCCTCGGTGAACGGCCACTGGCCCAGCTCGCAGGAGTTCGTCTTGCCGACGATCACGGCCCCGGCCGCTCTCAGCCGCCGTACGGCCTCGCTGTCCGCGGTCGCGGCGGGCAGGTCGCCGTCGCACCCGAAGTAGGTCGGCATCCCGGCGACGTCCATGTCGTCCTTGACGGCGACCGGCACGCCGAGCAGGGGCAGCCGCTCCCCCGCCGCGAGCCTGCGGTCGGCCTCGGCGGCCTCGGTGAGCGCCGCCTCGGCGCGCAGCTGCCGGAAGGCGTTGAGGGTGCCCTGGCTCGCCTCGATGCGGCGCAGGGCCGCCGACACCTGTTCGACCGAGGTGGTGCGGCCCTCGGCCAGCTCCCGTGCGCTGTCGGCCAGCCCCGTCGGACCGGCCGGTTCGGTGGTGTCCACGGCTTGTGGTGAGGACATGGGCGGACCGCCTTCCTCGTCCCGGCGGACGCGTACGCACGACGTGTGCGCGGCGCGCGCCGGTACGCCCGAACGAACTTACCGGAGGGTAACGATTGGTGAGCGGTCCGCTCAACCGTTCGGTGGAATGTGGCCGGGCATCGGCCCGGGGGTGTGTCAGTGCCGCTTGCTACGTTCACCGGTGGAAACAGGTGACCGGAACACTGCTGGAGGGGTACGTGGAGGCGGAGTTCGAGGGCGAATTCGAGACGCATCTGACGGTGCGCTTCGATCCCCGGGCCGACGAGGCCGAGGAGGGCGCCCGGCTGGGGCGCTGGGCGGAGCGGCACGGCCTGAAGCTCACCCGCATCGTCCTGGACCGCGGTGCCGTGCCCGACCAGCCCATGCTGACCGAGCAGGGGCGCGGTTCGCTCTCCGGGCAGCGGGCGGCGGCGGGGCTCCGGGCGGACGCGCTGCGCGCGGCGGGCTTCCCCGTCGTCCGCGTGAAGATCGAGGCCGCGCCGTGGAACGAGGGGATACCCCGGACGGCCGAGGAGGCCGCCGCGCTCTCCCCCGACTGTCACTTCGAGCACCACGTCAAGCTGCTGCTCTCCGGCGAACCGCAGCTCGCCGCCGCGCGGGCCGCGGCCGAGCGGCACGGCGCCCATCTGTCGCGCAACGCCCGCCGCACCGACGGCCGGGGGCGCCATGAGCGGTTCGTCACCCAGCGCTGTCGTGCGATCGGCCGGCCCGGCGCGCGGGCCCGGCTCGACGCGCTGCTGCGCGCGCTGGGCGACGCGGGGCTCGAAGTGCTGGAGACCGAGGAGGAGTTCGTCGTGCACGACGACCACCCGGCCCTGGACGCGGGCTGGATCGACGAGCGGGCCGGGGCGGCGCGGTGAGCACGGCCGACCGCCCCGTTCCCGGGGAGCCGGCGTTCGACGATCCGGCGCTCGCGCCGCGCTGGCGGGCCGCCCGGCGCGCGGTCCAGGACCATCTGCTGCGCGTGATCGCCGGGTCGCCGTGGGGCGACCAGCTGGTCCTGCGCGGCAGCCTGCCCCTCCAGGCGTGGGTGGGTGAGGCGGCACGGGAGCCGGGCGATCTGGACTGGATGGTGTCCGTCCCGGCGGCGGACGAATTCGTCGACCGCCTCGATCCCTACCCGTACGTCGCCGGGATCGAGGCGGTCCAGCACTGGCCGGAGGCGGCGCACGGCGCGGCCGCTCCCGAGCTGTGGACGGACGAGGAGAGCCACGAGACCGCCGGTGCCCGGCCCGTTCTCGCCCCCGAGGGGCTCCGCTGGGTCGAGATCGAGGGCCCCGACGACATCGATCCGCCGCCCTCCCCCGCCGAGGAGGTCGTCGCCGCGCTGACGGCCGGGCCGCCCCCGCCCGGTGGGATACGCGTCGATCCGCTCCGGGTGACCTCGGACGGGGTCTGGATGTACCGGGAGTACGAGACCCCCGGTGTGCGGGTGGTCGTTCCCTGGCAGGCGGACGGGCTGCCGCCGGGCGAGCTGCGGATGGACTTCGCCCAGGACGAACGGCTGCCCGAGGCCCCGGTGTGGACGGCCTGCCCGCGCGGTGACGGCGGGCCCCCGACGCCGGTCCGGACCGCGAGTCCGGGGCTCTCGCTCGCCTGGAAGCTGCTGTGGCTGGCCGAGGACCAGGAGGCGGAGGGCCGGTCGGCGGCCAAGGACCTGTACGACGCGGTGCTGCTCGCGGAGCACGCCGGGACCGTGCTGCCGCCCCGTCTGCTGCGCGCCGTGCTGGGTTCGCACGGATCGTGGTTCACGCCCGACGCGGTGCTGGACTGGCTGGTGGACTGGTCGGCCTTCCACGCCGCGCATCCCTGGGTGGACGGTGGCCCGGACCGGCTCAGGGAGCGGCTGGCCGCCGCGCTGCCGCCCCTGCTGGAGCGGAGCGGCCCGCGGCCGTGACGGCGTGACCGGCCGCGCCCCCCGGCGGTGTGCTCCGCCGGGCGACCGGTCCGGCCCCGGCGTACGCTCAAAAGAAGTCCGACGGCGCCCGGACGGACGGCGTCGGACAGCATCGGACGGCACCTGGACGGGCCCGGCGGCGGCACACTCCCCCACGGGTCCCACGAGGGAGGCGACGTGACCGGTCGACACCACGGCACCCGCCGGGCCGCCTGGGCGGCGGCCGTCCTGCTGGGGCTCACCGGGGGCAGCGTCCTGGGCGGCGGCGCGGCGCGGGCGGACGACGGCATCGACAAGCTCTCCGCCCAGCAGATCGCCGACCGTTCGCGCGACGCCCTGCTGAGCGCCCGTTCCCTGCGTCTCACCGCGCGCGGCGACCTCGGCGACGGCAGCCCCCCGACGACGCTGCGGCTCACCCTGGACCGGGACGGGAACTGCGAGGGTTCCGTCGGTCTCGGCCACGGCCAGGGCTCGGTCCGGATCGTGAAGCGCGGCGACACGGTCTGGGTCAGACCGGACGCGGCGTTCTGGAAGAGCCAGGTGCCGGACGGCGGTTCGGCCTTCGCCGCGATCCTCAACGGGCGCTACATGAAGGGCTCCGCCTCCGACCCGCGCCTGCGCGACCTGGCGGCCGGCTGCGATCCGGACACCTTCCAGAAGCTCGTCAGCGACCACGCGGACAACGACCGCGGGACGCTGAACAAGGCCAGGAGGACCACGCTCGACGGAACCCCGGTGGTCCCGCTGACCCGGATGAGGGACGGCCGCACGACCACGACGTACGTCGCCGCCACCGGCAAGCCCTACCCCCTGAGGATCACGCTCCGGGGCGACGGGGCGGACGCGGTGGTGAACCTCTCGGCGTTCGGCACGCCGGTGCCCACGACCACGCCGCCGCCGGACCAGACGTACGACATCAGCGCCCTGCTGGGCCGGACGTCGGCGCCGGTGTGACGCCGGACCGCCCGCTGAGCACCACGTACAGCAGCAGCGAGGAGACCAGCCCGACCGCCCAGCCGTAGTCGGCGAGCGGCTCCAGGAACGGGATCAGGCCGTCGGCCGGGAACGGGCCCGTCCCGGGCGCGGAGTGGGAGCCCCCGATCGCGAGGACGCCGCCGACGGCGAACGCGGCGACCGCCCGCCAGTTCCAGCCGTTCGTGTACCAGTACCGGCCGCCGGGGCGGTAGAGGTCCGCGAGGTCGAGCACCGTGCGGCGGACGATCCAGTAGTCGGCGATCAGGATGCCCGCGACCGTGCCGAGCAGGCCGCCGACCAGCCCGAGCCAGGTGAAGATGTACAGCTCGGGGGTCCCGGTGAGCTTCCACGGCATGATGAGGACGCCGACGATCCCGGTGATCAGGGCGCCCGTACGGAAGTCGACGAGCCGGGGCGCGAGGTTCGCCAGGTCGTACGCGGGTGACACCACGTTCGCCGCGATGTTCACGGAGACGGTCGCGACCAGCACCGTGACCAGGGCGTAGAGCAGCCCGAAGACGTTGTCGGTCCGCGCCACGAGCTGCACCGGGTCCCAGATCGCCTCGCCGTACACGGCCTGCGAGCCGGAGGTGACCAGGACCGAGAGCAGGGCGAAGAGCGTCATCGTGGTCGGCAGGCCGAGCACCTGGCCGCGGATCTGGGCGCGCTGTCCGGCCCCGAAACGGGTGAAGTCGGGGATGTTCAGCGAGAGCGTGGCCCAGAACGCGATCATGCCCATCAGCGAGGGGAAGAAGACCGGCCAGAACTCCTTGCCCCAGCCGAGCTTCGACGGCTGGTCGAGCAGCGGACCGAAGCCGCCCGCCTCGACGGCGATCCAGACGAGGAGCACGACCGCGCCGACGATGACGAACGGCGCCGCCCAGTTCTCGAACCGCCGCAGCGCGTCCATCCCCCGGTGGATGATGGCGAGTTCGAGCGCCCAGAAGAGGACGAAGCAGAGCCAGAGCGTCCATGGCTGCCCGCCGATCACGGACGCCTCCGCCCAGCCGCCGAACGTCTTCCCCAGCAGGGTGAAGATGCCGACGCCCCCGATCCAGGTCTGGATGCCGAACCAGGCGCATGCCACCGCGGCCCGGATCAGCGCGGGCAGGTTGGCACCGCGCAGCCCGAAGGAGGCGCGCGCGAGCACCGGGAAGGGGATGCCGTACTTGGGCCCGGCGTGCCCGGTGAGGAGCATGGGTCCGAGCACGATCAGATTGGCCAGCGCGATGGTGAACACCGCCTGTTTCCAGTCCATGCCGAGGGCGACCAGACCGGAGGCGAGCAGCCAGGAGGGAATGTTGTGGGCCATGCCCACCCAGAGCGCGGCGAAGTTGTACGTCGTCCAGCGGCGCCGTTCCAGCGGAACGGGCAACAGGTCCTCGTTGACGAACCGGTTGTCGGCGGGAACGGCGCCGGGGGCGAGTTCGACGCGCCCGGCGGATGCGGGTATCCGGTCCTGCGGCGGAACCGGGGGAACGGTCGAGGTCATGGCGGCTGGACCCTTCGCTCGGGAGTGGTGCCGTGCGGGGCGGGGCGCGGGGGGTGCGGACGGCCGCGAGGTGGCAAGGGGCAGGGCTCGGGGGTGCCGGGGTGCGGGGGGGTGCGGACGACCGTGGGGCGGGAGGGGACGGGTCAGTCGGACAGCGCGGGGATGATCCGTGCGCCGTAGGCGTCGATGGTCGCCTCGCGCGCGTCGTGCATGTTGTACACGGCGAACTGGTCCACGCCCAGATCGCGCAGGGCGCGCAGCTTCTCGATGTGCGCCTCGGCGGGGCCCAGCAGACAGAACCGGTCGACGATCTCGTCCGGCACGAAGTCGGTGTCGGGGTTCCCGGTCCGGCCGTGGTGGCTGTAGTCGTAGCCCCGCCGGCCCTCGATGTAGGCGGTCAGCGCCTCGGGGACCAGCCCGGAGTGCGCGCCGTACCGGGAGACCAGGTCCGCGACGTGGTTGCCCACCATGCCGCCGAACCACCGGCACTGCTCCCGGGCGTGGTCGAGGTCGTCGCCCACATAGGCGGGGGCGGCGACGCAGATGGTCACGGAGCCGGGGTCGCGGCCCGCCTGCTCCGCCGCGTCCCGCACCGCCTTGACCATCCACTCGGTGAGGAACGGGTCGGCGAGCTGGAGGATGAATCCGTCGGCCTTCTGTCCGGCGAGGGCCAGCGCCTTCGGGCCGTACGCGCCCATCCAGACGGGCAGTCTGCCGTCCTTCACCCAGGGGATCCGGACCGGCTGTCCGTCGACGGTCGCCTCGCGTCCCTCGGCGAGGTCGCGGATGACGTCGATGGCCTCGCCGAGACGGGCCAGGGTGTTGGGCCTGCGTCCGGCGACCCGCATCGCCGAGTCGCCCCGTCCGATGCCGCAGACGGTGCGGTTGCCGAACATGTCGTTGAGGGTGGCGAAGGTGGAGGCGGTGACCTCCCAGGTGCGGGTGCCCGGGTTGGTGACCATGGGGCCGACCACGAGGTGTTCGGTGTGTTCGAGGATCTGGCTGTAGATGACGAACGGTTCCTGCCAGAGCACCGTCGAGTCGAAGGTCCAGCCGTAGCGGAAGCCGTTCCGTTCGGCGCGGCGCATCAGGCCGACGACGGCCGAGGCGGGCGGGTCGGTCTGGAGGACGAGTCCGAAGTCCATGGCGGGTGCTCCCTGGTCGGGGTACGGAGAGGTGGCGCGGGGGTGGCTGCCGTGTCCGGCCCGGCCGGTGAACTCCCTTGCGTCGACGACGACTTCACGGCGCGAGGACGGTCGCGACCCGGCCGGTGATCCGCTGCCCCCGTGTGCCGGGCGGCCGGCGTCCGGGGGCGGGGTGGTCGCGGATGCGGTGGCGGTGTCCTTGAGTGACGTACTGCGGCAGATCCTTCCATATCGGACCACGGCGAACCCTGTACGACGCCGCCACGGACGCGACGTGTGGGCGACGATTCTGGACCGCTTCCGGGGCTTTGGGAAGAGGCCCTCCCGACGGGCCGCGGATGGCCGGCCGCGCGGCGTGCGCGGTGCCGCGGTACCGGCGCGCACGCCCCGGCGCGAGGCCGGGACCTGCCGGAATACGGGGTCTGACACAATGGGCGCAGCAATCTCGGGCGACGCGCGTCAGGAAACCGGTGTGAATCCGGTACGGTCCCGCCACTGTGACCGGGCAGCAGCCCGGAAGCCAGATACTGGCCGCGCCGCCTTCTCGAACGACCCAGGGGACGAGGACATCCCCCGGAAAGGCTCGGCCATGCCCCGGATCCGTCGTGCGCCCCTCGCGCTCATACCCCTGCTTCTGCTGCCGCTCACCGGCTGCGGCTCCGGCTCCGGCGGCGACGGCGGCAAAGCGGCCGCACCGGCCGCCGACGGCTTCCCGTACACCGTCACCAACTGCGGTGTGAAGACGACCTTCGACGCCCCGCCGGAGCGGGCCGTCACCATGAACCAGCACGCCACCGAGATCATGCTGGCCCTCGGCCTCCAGGACCGGCTGGCCGGGACCGCCTACCTGGACGACAGCATCCTGCCGAAGTACCGGTCCGCGTACGCCGGGACCAAGGTGCTCGCGAAGGAGTACCCCTCCAAGGAGGTGCTGCTCGGCGCCGATCCCGACTTCGTCTACGGCGGCTACGCCAGCGCCTTCGACAAGGCCAAGGGCCAGGACCGGGCCACGCTCCAGAAGAGCGGCATCAACACCCGGCTGAACGTCGAGAACTGCACCAAGCCCAAGGTCGGGGTCGAGCAGCTCGCCACCGAGATCACGCAGGTCGCCAGGACCTTCGGCGTGCCGGAGCGCGGCCGGAAGCTGATCGCCGAGGAGCGGCGCAAGCTCGCGGCGGTCGAGAAGGATCTCAAGGGCGCCTCGCACCCCTCGGTGTTCGTGTACGACTCCGGCGACAGCTCCGCGTTCACGGCGGGCGGCAACGGCATCGGCAACGAGATCGTCCGGCTCGCCGGCGGCGAGAACGTCTTCGCGGACCTCGACGCCACCTTCGGCGACGTGTCCTGGGAGCAGGTCATCAAGCGCAGGCCCGAGGTGGTCGTGATCTACGACTACGGCGGCACCCCGGTCGCGGCCAAGAAGAAGCGGCTGCTGAACGATCCGGCGCTCGCGGACGTACCGGCGATCAAGAACAAGAGGTTCGCGGTGCTCCCGCTGTCCTCGGCCGTGCTCGGCGTCCGGGTCGCCGACGCCGTGCGGGACCTGGCCGGTCAGCTGCACCCCGGCGACCGGTGAGCACCGGGTCCGCCGCCCCCCGTCCGAAGCCCCTCCCCCGCCCGAAGGCCGTGCTCCGGTCGACCCCCTTCGTGATCGGGGTCCTCACGGTGCTGCTGCTGGCGGCCGCGGTGGCCGGTCTGGCGCTCGGTCCGGTGCGGATTCCGCCGGACGTGGTACTGCGCACGGTGCTGGGCGGTGAACGCACGGGGGCGTTCCCGACGATCGTGTGGGAGGTGCGGCTGCCCAGGGTGCTGCTCGGGGCCGTCGTCGGCGCCGGGCTGGCGCTGTCGGGCGCGGTGCTCCAGGCGCTGGTGCGCAACCCGCTGGCCGATCCGTTTCTGCTGGGCGCCTCCTCCGGTGCCTCGGCGGGCGCCGCCTCGGTCGTCGTGCTGGGGCTCGGCGCCGGTGCGGCCACCGATGTGGCGCTGCCCGTTGCCGCGTTCACCGGGTCCATGGCCGCGCTGGTCGCCGTCTACGCGATGGCCCGGCGGGGCGGCACCATGACGACGGGCCGGCTGATCCTGGCCGGGGTGGCGATCCAGTACGTGCTGTCCGCGTTCACCAGCCTGATCCTGGTGCTGTCCTCCCGGGCCGAGCACGTGCGCGAGATCATGTTCTGGACCCTGGGCGGGCTGGGCGGAGCCCGCTGGGACCAACTGGCCCTGCCCACCGTGGTCCTGGCGCTCGGCGCCGTACTGCTGATCAGCCTGGCCCGTCCACTGGACCTGCTGCTGACCGGGGAGGAAGGGGCGCGCAGCCTCGGCCTGGACCCCGGCCGCTTCCGGGCCGGGGTCTTCGTGCTGGTGTCGCTGGTCATCGGGGTGCTGGTCGCCTACAGCGGCGCGATCGGGTTCGTCGGCCTGATGGTCCCGCACGCCGCCCGGCTGGTCGTCGGCGCGTCCCACCGCAGGCTGCTGCCGGTGACCGCGCTCGGCGGGGCGGTCTTCCTGCTGCTGGCCGATCTGCTGGCGCGGACGGTGGCGGCCCCCCGGGAGATCCCCGCCGGAGTGGTCACCGCCCTGGTGGGCGGCCCGTTCTTCCTCTGGCTGCTGCGCCGCTCCAGCCGTACCGAAGGGATCACCGGATGAGCCCGGCACCGTCCCCGACGGCGCTCGTCGCCGACGGGATCAGTTACGAGGTGGCGGGCCGCACCCTGCTCGACGGAGTCGTGCTGGACGCCGCTCCCGGCGAGACGGTCGGCCTGGTCGGGCCGAACGGCAGTGGCAAGACCACCTTCCTGCGCTGTGTGTACGGCGCCCTGCGCCCCGCGGCCGGCCGGGTCCTGCTGGACGGTACGGACGCGGCGGGCCTCGGGGTGAAGGAACGGGCCCGGCGCGTCGCCGTCGTCCCGCAGGACAGCCCCGGCGCCTTCGGCATGACCGTGCGCGAGATCGTGGCGATGGGCCGCAGCCCGCACAAGCGGTTCTGGGAGCAGGACGACGCCGACGACGCCCGCCGCATCGACGGGGCGCTGCGGCGGGTCGGCGCGGCGGCGCTGGCCGGGCGGCGGTTCGACGAGCTGTCCGGCGGGGAACGGCAACGGGCCCTGATCGCCCGCGCCCTGGTCCAGGAACCGGGACTGCTGGCGCTCGACGAGCCGACCAACCATCTGGACATCCGCTACCAGCTGGAGATCCTGGCCCTGGTGAGGACGCTGGGCACCACCAATCTGCTGGTGCTGCACGATCTCAACCTGGCCGCCTCCTACTGCGACCGGCTGTTCGTCCTGGCCGCCGGACGGGTGGTGGCGTCCGGGTCCCCGCGGGAGGTGCTGACGGAGGAACTGCTGGCCGAGGTCTACGGGGTGCGGTCCCGGATCGGCGCCCATCCGGTCACCGGCTCCCCCAACGTCGTCTACCTCCCGCTCTCATGAGCGACGGCACGTCCGCCGTCTGGACGCCCCTGCCGCACGGGCCGCGCTGGCAGGTCGGCGAGGGCGGGCCGCCCCCGGGCGAGGCGGAGCGGTGGCTGGCGGCCGACCGGCTGGCCGACCCGGCGAGCGGCGAACTGTCCGGGCTGCTGGAGAGCGAGCGCACCGGCAGCGGCCACCGCACCGGCCACGCGACCGCGCTGACCCTGATGGCGGTGTACGCGGGCCGGGTCACCGCCGCCGCCGTGCTCCACTGGGCGCTGTACGACGAGGTCCCGGACCTGCGGTCCGGCAATGTGCTGGTGCGCCCCGCCGCGCACGGGATCGGCGGGGTCCGGGTGCGTGTTCCCCGGCTGCTGGCGCCCCGGGCCGGGGAGGACCCGGTACGGCTGCTGCACCGCACCGTGCTGGACGGGCATCTGCTGCCGGTCGCCGAGGCGCTGCACCGCCGTACCCGCGCCGGGCTCAGGCAGTTGCGCGGCGGGATCGCCCACGGCTGCGCCACGGCGCTGTGCGCGTACGGCGCGGAGGTGGACCTGCTGGCCGACCGCTGGCGGGAGTTCGCGGACACGGCGCCCGGCGGGCTCGCGGGGCTGGGCGAGGTCGCACGGGTCCGGCGCGCGCCGGACGGCCCGGAGCGGCTGGTCTATCTGCGCGACACCTGCTGCCTGTACTACACGAGCGCCGAGGCGGTGCGCTGTGCGAGCTGCTGTCTGACGGACCGCGAGGAGCGGCTGCGGGCGTACGCGCGGCGGGGGTAGGACCGGCGGGCGCCCGGGGGGACCGGGCGCCGTCCGGCAGGCAGCGGACACGTCCGGGGGCGGGCGGCGGACCGGCGGTCGCCCACCGGCCCGCCCGGTCTCAGTTCGTGTACTGGCCCAGGCCCCGCGGCACGTAGGCCCCGTGCCCGGCCCTGCCCACGTACGCGCGGCCGGCGATCACCGGGACCCCCCGCGACAGCACGGTCTCGACCCGTCCGGTCACCCGCTTGCCCTCGTAGGCCGAGTAGTCGACGTTCATGTGGTGCGTCTCGGCGGAGATGGTCTGCTGGGCGGCCGGGTCGTAGACGACGATGTCGGCGTCGGCTCCCGGCGCGATCGTGCCCTTCTTCGGATACAGGCCGAACATGCGGGCGGGCGCGGCGCAGGCGATCTCGATCCAGCGGCGCCGGGTGATGTGCCCGTCCACGACGGCCTGGTGCAGCAGGTCCATGCGGTTCTCGACGCCCGGCATGCCGTTCGGGATCTTCGAGAAGTCCCCGAGCCCCATCTCCTTCTGTCCCTTGAAGCAGAAGGGGCAGTGGTCGGTGGACACCACCTGGAGATCGTTCGTCCGCAGCCCGCGCCACAGGGCTTCCTGGTGCTCCTTCGGGCGCAGCGGGGTGGAGCAGACGTACTTCGCGCCTTCGAAGTCGGGCTCGGCGAGGTTGTCGGTGGACAGGAAGAGGTACTGCGGACAGGTCTCGCCGAACACGGGGAGCCCTTCGTCCCGGGCCCTCGCCAGCTCCGCGAGGGCTTCCCGGGCCGATACGTGGACCACGTAGAGGGGCGAGCCCGCGACCTGGCTCAGTTTGATCACCCGGTGTGTGGCCTCCGCTTCGAGGAGCGCCTTGCGGACCTCGCCGTGGTGGCGCGGGTCCCTCTCCCCGCGTGCCAGCGCCTGTTCCACGAGGACGTCGATCGCGAGGCCGTTCTCCGCGTGCGCCATGATCAGCCCGCCGTTGGAGCCGGCGCGCTGCATGGCCCGGAGGATCTGGCCGTCGTCGGAGAGGAAGACCCCGGGGTACGCGGTGAAGAGCTTGAACGAGGTGACACCGGCCGAGACGAGCCCGTCCATCTCCCGGAGCGAGGACTCGTTGACATCGGACATGATCATGTGGAAGGCGTAGTCGATCGCGCACCGGCCGTCCGCCTTCTCGTGCCAGGCGTCGAGCCCTTCGCCCAGGGAACCTCCCCTGGGCTGGATGGCGAAGTCGACGATGGTCGTCGTGCCGCCCCAGGCCGCCGCGCGGGTGCCGGTCTCGAAGGTGTCGGAGGCGTATGTGCCGCCGAACGGCATCTCCATGTGCGTGTGACCGTCGACCCCGCCCGGGATCACGTACTTCCCGGTGGCGTCGATGACGTGGTCGGCCGTCCACGCGTGGCCGTCATGGGTGGCCAGGCCCACGACGCGGCCACCGTCGACGAGCACATCGGCGTACAACTCGTCGGAGGCCGTGATCACCAGTCCGCCGGTGATGAGGGTGCGTGCCATGGCATCTGCTCCATTCGCGTCGGATCAACCGCGTTCGCTCCTGAACCGTTCCTGCCCGTCCGGCGGGTCTACGCCCGTAGACATGGCGCGTGTCGAAGAACGTAGAAGTGGGCTACCCACTGTGGCAATACCGCTGCCGCCAATCGCTGAAGACGTTTCTGTTTCCTCGGCCCGGCACTCCACCGGCCCACCCGCGCGAGCCGCCGTCACCGCCAACATCCCACCGGTCATCACGAAATGATGACGGGTCTGGTCCAAATGTCGAATGCGGTTCATGCGCCCGCCCCCTGCGCGGGGTGGTCCGATCACCACCGGCGGCGAGCCTCGGACCCAGCACCGGACGCCCCCGATGTCCGGTGCCCACCGACCCGATCCCGGAGGATCACGTGTCCCTGTCGCGCTCCGCGCGTACGGTGCTGGCCGCCGCCACCGTCGCCGCCGTCGCACTGCCGCTCGCCACCACCGCCGCTCGGGCCCAGGGCTCCAAGGCCCCGGCCGCCGCCCCGTACGCCGGTCTGCCCTCCGGCACCAAGCAGGCCAAGACCCTGGTCATCGGCATCGACGGCGCCACCTTCGACGCGTTCTCGCGCGCCGAGATGCCGCGCCTGAAGCAGCTGATGGCCAAGGGCCTGACCGCCCGGAGCAATCTGTACGCCGACCCGATGGCGCCGACCGTCTCCGGCGCGGGCTGGTCGTCCATCGCCACCGGCGTCTGGCCCGACAAGCACAACGTGAAGGACAACAACTTCACGGCCCCCGCCTACGACCGGTACCCGGACTACGCGACCCGGCTGGAGACCGCCGACCCGGCCACCTCCACCCTGGTCGTCGGCACCTGGAGCCCGATCCCGCAGACCGTCTTCGGCGCGAAGACCGATCTGCGGATCGCGGGCGGCAACGACGAGGGCACCACCGCCAAGGCCGCCGACTACCTGGCGCACGGCAACCCCGACTCCACCTTCGTCCACCTCGACGAGGTCGACGGCGCCGGCCACAGCAGCGGCTCGGCGAGCGACGCCTACCTGGGGGCCCTGAACACCGCCGACACCCAGGTCGGACGGCTGCTCGACGCGGTGACCTCGCGGCCGACGTACGCGAAGGAGGACTGGCTCGTCGTCGTCACCGCCGACCACGGCCACACCCCCACCGGCGGCCACGGCGGCAACACCCCCTTGGAGCGCGGTACGTTCGTGATCGCCCAGGGCAAGGGCATCCGGCCCGGTTCGGTGCGTGACGACGTCAAGATCACCGACATCGCGCCCACCGTCCTGCGCCACGAGGGCGTCGCCACCGACCCGGCCTGGGACCTCGACGGCAGCTCGCTCGCCGAGCTGGAGCCGGACGCCTTCGACGCGCTGCGCCCCTCGCTCCGCGCGCCCGTCGACGAGACCAAGCTCCCGGCCGGCGTGAAGGGGTGGACGAACACCGCGCCCGAGGGCTGGTCCATCGACAACGCGAAGATGCCCGCGGGCGGCGTCACCGAGTGGCGCGGCTGGGCCTTCGCCACGGACGAGTTCTGGACCAACGCCGAGCGCGGCCAGGGCCGCGAGACGAACGTCCGCGCCCGCGACGTGTTCGCGGTCGCGGACTCCGACGAGTGGGACGACAAGGCGCACGGCGCCGGGCAGTTCGACTCCACCCTGGTCAGCCCCGCGTACCGGCTGAACGGCGCCGCGCGGGCGACCGTCTCCTACGCGACGAACTACCGGGTCGACGGTCCGCAGACCGGCGATGTGTACGTCTCGTACGACGGCGGCGCCCCGCAGCTCGTGAAGTCCTACCGGGCCGACAGCAACACGGTCGAGCGTCTTGAGCTCGCCGTTCCGGCGGGCGCGAAGTCGGCCCGGCTGAGCTTCCGCTACACCGGCACCAACAGCGCCTTCTGGACCGTCGACCAGGTCGTCTTCGGCCAGCCGCATCCGCCGTCCCAGCTCGCGGTCGCCTCGCTGAGCGCCGACACGAAGCTCCACGGGCGGCCCGGCTCCGACGCGGCCTGGAAGGTCACCGCCAACGGCGTGATCAGGACCGCGCAGGGCAGGCCGGTGAAGGGCGCGAAGGTCACGGCCGAGCTGACGGCCGGCGCCAGGGTGCACGAGCTGACCGGCACGACCAGGAAGGACGGCTCGGTGCGCTTCGGCGCGACGGTGCCCCGGGGCGTCGCCTCGGCCACGCTGAAGGTCACCGAGGTGCGCTACCAGCACCTCGCGTACTACGGCGAGCTCGACCCGGTCCACTCCCTGGACCTCACCCGCCCCACCGGACACCGGGGCTGACCGAACGGCCGGGCCCCGGCACCACCCGCCGGGGCCCGGCCGCTCCCGCTCCTGGTCTCAGCCCAGCGACCGGAGCGCCTGGGCCAGGATCCCCGCGCCCTCCTCCGCCTCCGGGATGGTCAGCGAGAGCGGTGGCGCGATCCGCAGCACGCTGGTGTCGTGACCGCCGCCCTTGCCGATGAGCAGCCCGCCCTCGCGGGCCGCTTCCAGCACGGCCGCGGCCGCCTCCGGGGCCGCCTCGTCGGTGCCGGGCCTCACCAGCTCGATGCCGATCATCAGGCCCCGGCCGCGTACTTCGCGCACCCACTCCGAACCCGCGCCGACCGCCCGCAGCCGCTCGATCAGCAGCCCTCCGACGCGCCGGGCGTTGCCCTGCAGATCGTGTTCGAGGAGATACGCGAGGTTGGCGAGACCGGCCGCCATGGTGACCGGGGAGCCGCCGAACGTCGAAATCGAGTTGGCGTCCAGGCAGTTCATGACCTCGGCGCGGGCCACGACACCGCCGATCGACATCCCGTTGCCGATCCCCTTGGCGAAGGTGAGGATGTCGGGCGGCCCGTTCTCCCCGTGCGCCTGCCAGCCCCAGAAGTGTTCGCCGGAGCGGCCCCAGCCGGTCTGCACCTCGTCGGAGATCCACAGGACGCCGTGCCGGTCCAGGACCCGGCGGAACGCCGCGTACAGGCCGTCGGGCGGTGAGGTGAAGCCCCCGACACCCTGGATGGGTTCGGCGATCAGGGCGGCCGGTGCGCGGGTGTGCCCGAGCAGGTCCTCCAGATCGGCGACGCAGGCCGCGATGAACTCCGCGTCGCCGAGGTGCGCGTATGGCCCCCGGGTGCGGACGCCGCCGTGCACGTACAGCGTCTGCAACGGCGACAGGCTCGTCGGAGACCAGGCGCTGTTGCCGGTGATGGAGACCGCGGAGAACGATCTGCCGTGGTAGCTGTTGCGCATCGCGAGGATCTGGTTCGACCTGCGGTACGCCGTGGCGAGCAGCAGCGCCGTGTCGTTGGCCTCGGTGCCGGAGGTGGTGAAGAAGACCCGGGCGTCGGGGATGCCCGAGAGCGTGGCGACGCGTTCGGCCAGCTCGATCATCGGCCGGTTGAGGTAGAGCGTGGAGGTGTGGATGATCCGGCCGGCCTGCTCGGCGACCGCCTTGGTCACCTCGGGCAGCGCGTGGGCGGTCATCGTGGTGAGGATGCCGCCGAAGAAGTCGAGGTAGCGCCGGCCGTCGGCGTCCACGACGTGGCGGCCCTCGCCGTGGGTGATCTCCAGGGGGTGCTTGTAATAGAGCGCCAGCCAGTCGGGGCTGACGGCGAGATGGCGCTGATGCAGACTGCTCACGGCTCCACCAGTCCTTCGTACGCGTCGGGGCGGCGGTCCCGGTAGAACGCCCACTGCTGCCTGACCTCGTCGATGAGGCCGAAGTCGAGGTCGCGGACGAGGAGTTCCTCCTCCTTGTCGCTGGCGACCTCGCCGACGAACTGGCCGCGCGGGTCGACGAAGTAACTCGTCCCGTAGAAGTCGTTGTCGCCGTACTCCTCCTGGCCGACGCGGTTGATCGCGGCGACGAAGTACTCGTTGGCGACGGCGGACGCGGGCTGCTCCAGCTGCCAGAGGTAGCCGGAGAGGCCGCGCGAGGTGGCGGACGGGTTGTACACCAACTGGGCTCCGTTGAGGCCGAGTTGCCGCCAGCCCTCGGGGAAGTGCCGGTCGTAGCAGATATAGACGCCGACCCTGCCGACGGCGGTGTCGAAGACCGGCCAGCCGACGTTCCCGGGCTTGAAGTAGTACTTCTCCCAGAATCCCTTGACCTGGGGGATGTGGTGCTTGCGGTACTTGCCGAGGTAGGAGCCGTCGGCGTCGATCACGGCCGCGGTGTTGTAGTAGAAGCCGGACTGCTCGACCTCGAAGACCGGCACGACGATCACCATGCCGGTCTCGCGGGCGAGATCCCGCATCCGGCGGACGGTCGGCCCGTCCGGGACCGCCTCGGCCCAGCGGTAGTGCTCGGGTTCCTGCACCTGACAGAAGTAGGGGGCGTTGAACACCTCCTGGAAGCCGATGATCTTCGCGCCCCGACGGGCGGCCTCGCGCGCATGCTCCTCATGCTTGGCGATCATCGATTCGGTGTCGCCGGTCCAGGTCGCCTGGACGAGTGCGGCGCGAACGACTGGGGACATGAGCTGCTCCTTCGACGCGGCGTCAGAGAGCCTCAACGCATTTCTACGCCCGTAGACACGTGCGTAGGGGAGAACGTAGGCCCCGTCACACAGCGGGGCAAGACCATCGCCGTGAACCGGCGGAGTCGATCATGTTTCACACCCGTGCGGTCCACACGTCCCCGCTCCGGGCTCCCGGGCCGCGGGCGCCCGGCGCCGGTTTGTATTCTCGGCACAGTCCCCTGTCCGAGCGGCACCCTGCGAGAGGAAACACCATGACCACCGAGCTGAGCCCCGACGCCCTGTCCGGGCTCCTCGACCGGGCCCGTCGGGACTACCAGGACCTGGCGGGACTCGGGCTCTCGCTCGACCTCACCCGGGGCAAGCCCGCCCCCGAGCAGCTCGACCTCTCCGAGGACCTGCTGAGCCTGCCCGGCGGGCGGCACACCTCCGCCGACGGCACGGACGTACGCAACTACGGAGGGCTCCAGGGACTGCCCGAGCTCCGGGAGATATTCGCCGGGGTGCTCCAGGTGCCCGCCGGTCAGCTGCTCGCGGCCGGGAACTCCAGCCTTGAGCTGATGCACGACTGCCTGGTGCACGCGCTGCTGAGTGTGCTGCCGGGCGCCGAGTCGCGCTGGGTGGACCAGGAGCGGATCGCGTTCCTGTGCCCGGTGCCCGGATACGACCGCCACTTCGCGCTCTGCGAGCGCTTCGGGATCGACATGATCCCGGTGCCGATGACCGCCGAGGGCCCGGACATGGACGTCGTGGAGCGGCTGGTCGCCGAGGACCCGGCGGTCAAGGGCATCTGGTGCGTGCCGAAGTACAGCAACCCGGACGGTGTCTGCTACAGCGACGCGACCGTGGCCCGGCTCGCCTCGATGGACACCGCGGCCCCCGACTTCCGGATCTTCTGGGACAACGCCTACGCCGCCCACCACCTCACCGACGAGCCGGTCGAGATCGCCGATCTGCTCGCCGCCTGCACCGGGGCCGGGAACCCGGACCGGGCGTTCGTGTTCGGTTCCACCTCGAAGATCACCGCGGCGGGCGCCGGCGTCGCGTTCTTCGGCTCGTCGCCCGCGAACGTCCAGTGGCTGCTCGGCAACAACGCCAAGCGTTCGATCGGCCCGGACAAGGTGAACCAGCTGCGGCACGTCCTGTTCCTCCGGGACGCCGACGGGGTGCGCGGCCACATGGAGCGCCAGCGCGCCCTGCTCCAGCCCAAGTTCGAGGTGGTCGCGCGGATCCTGGAGGCCGAGCTCGGCTCCACCGGGCTCGCGTCCTGGACCTCGCCCAAGGGCGGGTACTTCGTCACCCTGGAGGTGCCGGACGGCTGCGCCAAGGAGGTCGTGCGCCGTGCCGCCGAGGCGGGCATCGTGCTGACCCCGGCCGGTGCCACGCACCCGTACGGCGACGACCCGCGCGACGCGGTCATCCGGATCGCGCCCAGCTACCCGGGTCTCGGGGAGCTGGAGCAGGCGATCGCGGGGCTCGCCGTCTGCGTCCGGCTGGTGGGGTACGAGCAGCGGTCGCGCTGACCCCTCCGTCAACCCTCTTTCCCGATCTCCCCGTCCGGGTGATGTGCGGTGTTTCGGGAGGATCCGGGTTCGGTCTGGGCAGGCTCCAGGCGATCGAATCCGGAAGGGGATGTGGTGGGAGAGTCACGCGAGTACGGGCGCGTCATCAGCGAGGGGCCGACACCGGCCGATGCTGCGGGCGCGCCCGCCTTGCCCTATCCGAGCGGCTGGGCCGCGCTGGCGTTCTCCGACGAGCTGCGGCCGGGCACCGTGCTCACCCGGCCGCTGGCCGGTCAGGACGTGGTGCTGTACCGGCTCGGCTCGGGAGCGATCCGCGCCGTCCGCCCGTACTGCCCTCATCTGGGCGCCCATCTCGGCCTGGCCGAGGTCGACGGCGACGACCTCGTCTGCCCCTTCCACTTCTTCGCGTTCGGCCCGGACGGCACCTGTGTGCGTACGGGATACGACACGGCGCCCCCGAGGTCGCCGCTGTCGCAGCTGCCGGTGCTGGAGGTCAATGGCGCCGTGTTCGTCTGGCGCCACCACGACGGCCGTGAGCCGGACTGGACCATTCCCGACTGGCACGTCATCGGTCACCGCCCGGCGCGCAGCGCGGCCTGGGAGCTGGCCGGCAATGTCCAGGAAGTCATCGAGAACTCGGTGGACCTCGGTCATTTCGCCACCCTGCACGGCTGGAACCGGGCCGAGATCGGCGGGCCGGTGGTCTACGACGACGCCACGTTCCATGTGTCCATGCGGGCCCATGAGTCGGCGCCGCTCCTGGGCGACTTCGTCGTCGAAGTGGAGGTGGACGGCTACGGGCTCGGCTGTCTGCACGCCGATGTGTACACGCCGCGGCTGGGGCTGCGGATGTGCACCATGGTGATGCCGACGGCGATCGCGCCCAACCGGATGCAGTTCCGCCAGCTCAACCGCATCGCCTTCGACGAACCGTCCCGGCTTCCGGCCCCGCTCGCCCGTACGGTGAGCCGCACCGCGGCCCGGCTGCTGGACCGTGCCGTCTTCCGGTCCAGTTGCGAGTTCACCGCCGCGGACTTCCCGATCTGGCACCACAAGCAGTACCAGCAGCCGCCGCGGCTCGCCCAGGGCGACGGCCCGATCGGACCGTTCCGGCGCTGGGCCCGTCGGTTCTACCCGGTGCCACCGGGACAGGGCCGCCCGATGCTCCTCGACCTCGTCGAGCGGACGGAGGGCGCCGAAGCCCGGTAGGCCCCCGGGCCGTTCACTCCGTGCGTGCATCCCGGGCCCTGCGGCGGCAGCGGGTCGGCCGGGGGGCGGGGGTACAGGGGGGCACGGGGGTACCGGGGGTACGGGGCGCGGGTCGCCATGAGCGAGCGGGCCCCGGTCCGCTCCGCTGCTCGTCGGGCGGTGCTCGTGGCCCGCCCCCGGGGCACCGCTCGCGGCCGGCGCAAGGTACGGGGTCGGTCGGCACGGGGCACGGACGCCACGGCCCCACCGAAAGCCTCCGATCACCACGTCACACCTCCCCCCATGTCACGCGCCACCACGTTCACGCCTCCCCCACGCCATGCGCCACCACGTCACACCTCACGGCGCACCGGCGCCGGCCGCCACCGTCGGCGCCGCGCGGACGCCGCACCGGACACGGCCGCCAGGTCCTGGAACAGCGACTCCCCCACATACCGCGACCGGAAAGCGGCGTGCCACCGCACCGCACCGCACCACCTACCCGGCCAGCGGCACCACGTCCGGCTCCGGGGCACAGCGGGCGAGGATCTCGTCCATCGAGAGTCCGAGCGCCCCGGCCAGTGCCGCGACGGTGAAGAAGGCGGGGGTGGGGGCGCGGCCCGTCTCGATCTTGCGCAGCGTCTCGGCGGAGATTCCGGCGCTCGCCGCGATCTCGACCATGCTGCGCCCGCCGCGCGCCTCGCGCAGCAGCACTCCGAGGCGTTCGCCGCGACGGCGCTCTTCCGGGGTCAGGGGCGTTCGTACCATGCCGTCATTCTAATACCGCTCGGACCGGTATAGTAATTGGCATGGTGCAACTCAAGACAGACACATCCATCGAAGCCATGCGCGAGACCGGCCGGGTCGTGGCGCAGCTGCTGACCGCCGTACGGGAAGCGGCGGCGGTCGGCGTCTCCCTGCTCGAACTGGACGAAGTGGCCCGCGGGGTCCTGCGGGAGGCGGGCGCCGGCTCGCCGTTCCTGAACTACCGGCCGCATTTCGCGCCCACCCCCTTCCCCGCCGTGATCTGCGCATCGGTCAACGACGCCATCGTGCACGGCATCCCGACCGCCCAGCGGCTGCGCGACGGCGATCTGGTGAGCATCGACGCGGGCGCGACGCTGGGCGGCTGGGCCGGTGACTCGGCGATCAGCTTCATCGTCGGCCGGGCCCGGCCCGCCGACACCCGGCTCGTCGAGACGGCCTTCGAGGCACTGGAGGCGGGCATCGCGGCGGCGGTCGTCGGCAACCGGATCGGCGACATCGCCCATGCCATCGGCTCGGTCTGCCGCGGCGCGGGGTACGGCATCCCGGAGGGGTTCGGCGGCCATGGCATCGGCCGGTCGATGCACGAGGACCCGGCCGTCCCCAACGAGGGACGACCGGGTCGCGGCATGTCGTTGCGGCACGGCATGGTGCTGGCGATCGAGCCGATGCTGATCGGCAGCGGCGCGGACGCCTTCCACCCGGACCGGGACGGCTGGACGCTGCGCACGTCCGACGGCAGTCGCGCCGCGCACGCCGAGCACACGGTGGCGATCACCGACGACGGCCCGCGCATCCTCACCGCGCTGTGACGCCCCGGGCCCGTCCGATCCGCCGACCTCGCTCTAGTTGTTCTGGATGAACTGCTTGGCGAGGGCGTCGCCCGCGGTGACGGCGGCGCTGTGGCTCTCGATCGGTGACACCTTGGAGTTCTTGAACAGGATGTAGGTGACGCCGGAGTCCGCGCCACCGGTCTCCGGGTCCGGGTCGATGCCGAGGGCCTTGGCGGTGGCGTACGAGGCCTCACCGATGATCTTGTTGGGGCCGGTGTCACCGACGACCGCGTACTCGACCTTGTTGTTGTAGATGACGGCGACCACACCGCCGCCCTTGATACCGGCATCGGCGTAGTTCCAGATGCTGCTGGCGCTGGGCACGACGACGTACGGCAGCTTCTCCGCGTTGAGCGGCTTTCCGGCCGAGGTGGGGAACGCCGTGTCGTTCTGGAACCACGGGTCGGTGTCCTCGTTGCAGGCGGCGGTGATCTCTCCGTCGCAGTCGATGTCCATGTCGGCCTTCCAGAACACGGCGCCGTTCTTGCCGCAGACCGGGACGGTCGCCGAAGTCTCCTCGTCCGTACGGTACTTGCCGTTCGAGATCTGGGAGCACGAGGTGACCTTGGCCAGCAGGTCGGCCGCGCTGACGGAACCCTCCCTGAGCTCCGATCCGGTCCGGTCCGCACCCCGGGCCGGGTCGGCGTGGGCCGCCGGGGTCAGGGTGGCGGCGGCGAGCAGGGCGGCGCCGGAGGCGGCAGCGAGGGCGAGCGTTCGAGTACGCACAGTGGGGGTGCCCTTCCATTAGGAAACTTTCCTTACCGACGCGCACAACATGTCCCCCGGCAGCCTCCCCCGTCAAGACCACGGGGCCGACCGCTTGCCCGATGCGGCAAGCAACCGGCCCCGTGGTGAACGGAATTGATGTTCTGTCAACTCAGGTCCGCCGTACGGCCGACCGCCGTCACGGGCGTCCGCTCGGCCTCACGACCATGGCCGATCCGCCGCCCCGGCGCACCTTCTCCGCTGCCGCCAGCCACCGCCCGTCCGGCAGGCGCTGCACACCCGTGGCCGCCCCGATCTCGGGGTTCAGCTTGAAGGCATGCCCCAGGGACTCCAGTTGCGACCGCAGCGGGCTGTTCCACAGCGCCGGTTCGAGCTCCGTCGTCGCCGCGTTGCGCTGGCTGGCGCGCGGCGCGGCGATGGCGTCGACCAGGGGGAGCCCCCGGTCGACCGCGCCGATGAGCGACTGGAGCACCGTGGTGATGATCGTGGCGCCACCGGGCGACCCCAGGGCCAGCACCGGCTCTCCGTGCTTCAGCACGATCGTCGGCGAGATCGACGAGCGCGGACGCTTGCCCGGACCGGGCAGGTTCGGGTCGTGGACCGCCGGATCGGCGGGCGCGAACGAGAAGTCCGTGAGCTCGTTGTTGAGCAGGAAGCCGCGCCCCGGCACGGTGATGCCGCTGCCGCCGGTCTGCTCGATCGTCAGGGTGTAGGCGACGACATTGCCCCACTTGTCGGCCACGGTGAGATGGGTGGTGTTCTCCCCCTCGTACGTGGTCGGGGCGGCCTTCCCGCCGGCCCCGCACTTCTCCGGGTGCCTCGGGTCGCCCGGTGCGAGCGGGCTGGTCAGCACCGCGTCGTCCTTGATCAGGCACGCCCGCGCGTCGGCGAACCGCTGACTGAGCAGCTGCCGCGTCGGCACGTCCTCGAACGCCGGGTCGCCCACCCAGCGCCCGCGGTCCGCGAACGCGATCCGGCTCGCCTCGATGTAGCGGTGCAGATACCGTGCCTCGCTCGCCTTCGAGAGGTCCGTGGACTCCAGGATGTTGAGCGCCTCGCCGACGCTGGTGCCGCCGGACGAGGAGGGTGCCATGCCGTACACGTCGAGACCTCGGTAGCCGGTCCTCGTCGGCGCCTGCCGCAGTGCCCGGTACGACCGCAGGTCCTTCGTGGTGAGGCTCCCGGGCCGCACCACCCGGGTGGACTTCGGGTCGACGGGCGGGTTGCGGACGGTCCGTACGATGTCGTCGGCCAGCTTGCCCCGGTACAGCTCACGGACGCCCTTGCGGCCCACCTCCTCGTAGGTACGCGCCAGGTCGGGGTTCTTGAACACCGATCCGACCACCGGCAGCCGGCCGCCGGGCAGGAAGATCTTCCTGGTCGCCGGGAAGTCGGCGAACCTGGCCTGATTGCCCTCGGTCTGCGAACGGAACGTGCTGTCGACGACGAATCCGTCGGCGGCCAGGCGCTCGGCCGGTTTCAGCACCTGCCGCAGCGACTTGCTGCCCCAGGTGTCGAGTGCGGTGTCCCAGGTGGCCGGGGTGCCCGGGGTGCCCACGGCCAGTCCGCTGGTCACGGCGTCGTCGAAGGCGAGCGGTTTGCCGTTCTCCAGGAACAGTGAGGAGTCCGCTCCGCGCGGCGCCGTCTCCCGGCCGTCGATGGTCTCCACGGTGTGCCGCCGGGCGTCGTAGTAGACGAAGTAGCCGCCTCCGCCGAGGCCCGCGGAGTAGGGCTCGGTCACCCCGAGGGCGGCCGCGGTCGCCACGGCCGCGTCCACCGCGTTGCCGCCCTTGCGGAGCACCTCGATACCGGCGGCCGAGGCATCCGCGTCGACACTGGACACCACCCCTCCGTACCCCACCGCGACGGGCGACTTGGGTGGCTCCGCGGACGGTGGCGCGGACGAGGACGGGGCGGCCGCCCCGATCGTGACGACAGCGGCGAGAACGGCCGACAACGACACACTCCGCGCGACGGAACGTCTCATGCGCACCTCCAAGTGCAGGATCGTCCGCGCAGGGTAGCGCCGAGCCGCCCACTCCGTCAGGACCGCCGTGCGGCCGGGTGCGTACGCCCGCTAGCATCCCCGCCCATGACGGACGACGTACGCAACATCGTGCTGGGCGTGATAGCCGCCGGCGTCAGCGCCTCGCTGGGCTGGATCGCCCGTACCCATCTCTGGCGCCGCAGGCTCCGGCGCAAGCAGGCGTTCTTCGGTCTGCCGGACAACGCGGAGTGCCTGCTCGTCGTCAACCGCGACGCGGGCGGCGACGGTTCGGTCCACCGCCACGACGTCTTCGCCCTGCTGGAGCTCTCCGCGCTCGTCAAGGACTGTTCGGCCCACGCGCAGATCCTCTCCCACGACATGGTGCGGCAGGGCTTCGGCGAACGCACCGAGTTCTGTGTGGGCGGGCCGGTCTCCAATCGGCGGATGGCCGCCCATCTGCAATCGCTGCTGCCCGGGGTGAGGATCAACACCGACCCCGAACCCGGTCCGGAGCGCAACGCCTTCCAGATCGGTGCGGAGCGCTACCGGGTCGAGAAGGGCGTCGCGGAGTACGTGGTACTGGCCCGGGTGACGGCGGGTCAGGAGGCCCGGCCGGTCTTCCTGTTCTGCGGGCAGCAGGCGATCACCAATCAGGCGGCCTCCCGCTATCTGGCCCGCAACCACGAGAAACTGGCCCGCAAGCACGGCAACGACACCTTCTGCCTGCTGCTGAAGGTGGTCAACTCGCAGGCGTACGGGCCCGATGTGGTGGAGCTCGTCGCCGATGTGACCCGCGCCGCGCAGACCCCCGTACCGGCTCCGGGCGCCTGAGGGCTCTCCGTGATTCCTGGCGGGCGCGCGACGACGGCTACGGCACCTCGCCGCGTTGTCGGAACAGCCCTCGGCTTGTTCTCTATCGTCTGGCGCTCCTGAAGTGGTGCGGGCAGAGTGGGCGGTATGAGAGACAGTTCCGGCCCTGTTCCTGTGGACGTAGACGACCGTCAGGCGGTAGAGCACATCCTCGGTCGTTCGTTGAACCAGACATGGCCGACGGGTGCGCTGGGACCGGGTAGCCGGGTCGTGGTTGTTCGTGCCCTGGACTGGGATGGTCCCTGGCAGGCCGAGTTCGCCGGAACGGTCGATGCCATGGGTGCACCCGAACCCGACGAACATGCCCAGGCGCTCGATGGCGAGCTGCTGTACTGGGTCACCTTCGACACTCCGCAGTACGACAGCGACGGGAACGGCCCCTATCGCAAGGCCCGGATCCGGGGCCGGTACCTGAGGACCGGGTCGGAGCCCGAAGCACAGGCGTTCCGACGGACCAGAGTTCCGGTTCACCAGGCCGGAGACCTGGCCTGGGCCCGCGATCACCACGGTCACCGACCAGGGCAAGGCCGAGACCCGGGCGTGGGGCCGGGTCCGTCCAAGGCTCACCCCCCGATCCTTCCGGCTCGACCACGATGGTGAACTACCCCTGGTCGAGGGCACGCTGACGCGATGGAAGGTGGAACACCCGTCGAAGGACCGGGATGCGCCGCCCGTGTGGCCATGGTCCTCCAGGACCGGTGATCGTCGCCCACACCCGGCTGCGGCTCGCCCGGACGACGGCCGCCGACCTCCGCCGGCCCTGGGAGAACCCCGCTGCCCGACCGGCTCACCCCGGCCCGGGTCCGCCCGAGGGACGGGCCCGGTCTGCGCGCGGATCACACGGAGCAGCGGGCGGGCCCGATGACACCGTCGGTGCCGGTCACCGTCACCGCCTCGCCCCGGTCCGCGGTGCGGGCCTGGGCCGCGGTGCAGATCAGCTGCCGACGGGCGGTTCCGGAGAGCCCGGTGACCGGTGCGTTCACCCGGACCCGGACGCCGGTCGGGCCCAGCTCGATGTGCACCTTCGCCCGGACGTAGGGGAGTTCGGTTCGCAGCCCGGTCGCCACCTCGTTCTTGTTCGGCCCCTCGAAGAGCAGGACGAGCGCCTGGCCGGATTCCGGTGGCGCCAGTCGCGAACCACCCTCCCACGGCACCTCGTTGGGCCGTACCACGGGCATCAGCCGGTTCGCGGAGGACGAGGAGACGAAGTAGAGCAGTGTGCTCTGCTCGCGTCCCGGTGCCACGTCGACGAACGCCGGGTCACCGACCTCGACGACGTCCGTGGCCCGGATCCCGCACCCGGTCGCCAGCAGCGCGAGGGGCAGCAGGGCGCCGAGGACGCGTCCGGCCCTCATGACCCCGCCGACGGCTGTTCCCGCGCCGGTCCCGACGGCGGCAGCAGTGGGATCTCCACCGTGAAGAGGGCGCCGCCCCCGGGGCCGTTCGCGGCGCGCACGGTGCCGCCGTGCAGCCGTACGTTCTCCTGGGTGATCGCCAGCCCGAGTCCGCTGCCGGCCGAACGGGTGCGGGCCGCGTCGGCCTTGTAGAACCGGTCGAAGACATGGGGCAGCACGGCGGGGTCGATGCCCGGACCGCTGTCCGCGACCTCGGCCAACCGGCCGGTCCGCCGTACCCCCGCGCTCGGCGCGCAGTCGTACCGTGACGGGCTCGGCGCCGTGCCGCAGGGCGTTTCCGACGAGGTTGGCGACGATGACGTCGAAGCGGCGGGGATCGAGCAGCGCCCTTATGCCGTCGGTGAGTTCCATACGGATCCGGTCCTGCCAGTGCCGGTTCTCCAGGGTCTTGCGGACGGCTTCGGCGACGTCGACCTCGTCGAGGTGGAGGTCCGCGGCCTTCGCGTCGAAGCGGGAGATCTCCATCAGGTCCTCGACCAGCGCGGCGAGCCGGTCCGTCTCGGTGCTGATCAGCCGGACGGCGGCCGCGGTGTCGGCGGGCAGCCGGGCCGCGTCCTCGTCGAGCACCTCGGTGACGGCGAGCATTCCGGCGAGCGGGGTGCGCAGTTCGTGCGAGACGTCGGAGGCGAAGCGCCTGGCCCGGGTCTCCGCGCGTCTGAGTTCCGCCACGGACTCCTGGAGTTTGGTCGACGACTCGTTGAACGTCCGGGCGAGTCCGGCGAGTTCGTCGGAGCCCCGGACCTCGATCCTGGTGTCGAGTTCGCCCCGGCCGATGCCCGTGGCGGCCCGGCGGAGGTCGCGCACCGGGCGCAGGACGCTGCGGGCCGCGAGCAGCGCGGGCACCAGCGCGATCAGGAGGGCGGGCAGGGCGCCGTCGCGGGCGGCGGTCACCATGGCCTCGACATTGGCCTCCTCGGTGGAGAGCGGCATCGCGGCGTAGAGGACGAGCCCGGTGGGCTGTCCCCCGTCGCCCCGGTCGACATGGGCGGGCATGCCGACGGTCAGCCAGGGCGTGCCGTCCTCGACGACCCGCTGGAAGGCGCCGTGGGCACCGCCCCGGGCCGCGGCCCGCAGTCCGGGGGTGATGATCCCGGGGGCGGGCCGGTCCGAGGAGGAGACCCGGACCGTGCCGTACTCGGCGAAGACGGTCCAGGGGTGCGGTTTGCCCTCCCTGGCCAGGCCCCGGCAGACGCGCCGCAGCTGTTCCTCGTCCATCGGCAGGGTCACGGCCTGTGCGCCGATCCGGTCGCGGAACTGGTCGACGGCCGTGTCCTGGGCCTGCTTGAGGATGGCGGAGCGGGCCTCGCGGTAGGTGAGGGCAGCGGTGGTGGCGGCGCTGATCGCCGCGACCAGGAGGAAGGCGCCGACGAGGCGGGTGCGCAGTCCGAAGCGGACGGCGGGGGTTCTCATCCGAGCGGTCCGAAGCGGTATCCGAAGCCGCGCACGGTCTGGATGTACCGCGGGCTGCCCGCCACGTCCTCGATCTTCTGCCTCAGCCGCCGCACGCACGCGTCGACCAGCCGCGCGTCCCCGTGGTAGCTGTGCTCCCAGACGTGTTCGAGGAGGTGCTGTCTGCTGAAGACCTGCTCGGGCGCGGCCGACAGGTGGAGCAGGAGCTTCAGCTCGGAGGGGGCCAGCGGGACGCGCCGCCCGGCCTTGGCGACCGAGAGCCCGGCGCGGTCGACGGCCAGTTCGCCGTGGATTTCGGTGCCGCCGCGCCCGGCGGGGCCGGAGAGCCTGCGCAGTACGGCCCGGATCCGGGCCTCGATCACTTCGGTACGGGCCGGCTTGACGATGTAGTCGTCGGCGCCCGCCTCCAGCCCGACGACCACGTCGAAGTCGTCGCCGCGGGCCGTGAGCATGATGATCGGCAGCTGGCTGGACTCCCGTATCCGGCGGCACACCTGGACGCCGTTCATCTCCGGGAGCATCAGGTCGAGCAGGACCAGATCGGGCCGGAACTCCCCCAGCGCGGCCAGCCCCGCCTCGCCGCTCCCCACGGCGCGCAGTTCGTGGCCGCGCCGGCGCAGCCCCAGTTCGACCCCCTGGCGCACGGAGGGGTCGTCTTCGATCAGGAGCACGCGAGGCATGGCAGCAGTATCCCAGCGCGCACGACGCGGATTCGAACCGGTGGGCGAAGCGGAAGTGCCCGGCGGGTCATGCCCGCCGCAGCCGTCCGCGGCACGCCGCGATCGCGGCGTCGATCTCCCGCAGCCCCAGCGGCCGTGCCAGCAGCGCCACGACGAGCAGCAGCACGAGGGTGCCCGCGCCCACCGCCGCGAAGTCCCCGGACCCGGCGCAGGCACGGGCGGCCAGGTACGCCGACAGCCCGGCGGGCACGGCGGCCGCGATCAGCCGGAGCTGCGCCCACAGCGCGCGCGAGCGCAGCAGCGGGGTCCGGGCGGTCCCGGCCGCCTCCCCGCGCCCCAGCCTGCGGTGCAGCACGTGCCCGGTGGCCACGAAACCGGCGAACAACGCGACGGTGTAGGCGCCGGCCATCCCCGTCACGGCCCAGCGGACCGGCAGCAGGAGGTACGCGGCGACCGAGAGCCCGGCGTTGAGCGCCGCGATCATCAGGTTGAGGAGGAACGGCGTACGGGTGTCGCCCATCGCGTAGAAGGCCCGGGACAGCACGTACTGTCCCGAGTAGGCGACGAGTCCGGGCGCGAAGGCCATCGTCATGCCCGCCATCACGGCGATGTCCGCGTCGTCGGTGCGTCCGTACCCGTACACCGCTCCCATCACCCAGGGGGCCAGCGCGAACAGCAGGGCCACCGCGGGCACCACGGCGGCGGCCGAGGTGCGCAGGGCGTACGAGACGTCGCGCCGCAGGCCCGGCAGGTCGTCGTCGGCCGCCGCCCGGCTCATCCGGGGCATCAGGGCGGTGACGAGCGAGACGGTCACGATGCCGTGCGGCACCACCCACAGCTGATAGGCGTAGCTGTACGCGGTGTAGCCCGCGCCGCCCGCCGAGCCCAGGTCCTCGGCGCGTTGGCCGATGGTGGTGGAGAGCCGGGTCACCACCCAGTAGGCGATCTGGTTGGTCAGCACGAGGGCGACCAGCCAGCCCGCGGCGCGCAGCGGCCGGGTGAGGCCGCTGCCCCGCCAGTCGAAGCGGGGCCGCCAGCGGAACGCCGCGGCGCGCAGCGCGGGCGCCAGGGCAAGCGTCTGGACCACGATCCCGGCCGTCGTGCCCCAGCCCAGCCACTGGGCCTGTGCCGGGGTGAGGGTGCCGTCGGAGGTCACCGCGATGCCCAGGTAGATCCCGAACACGGCGATGATCACCACGTTGTTGAGGACCGGGGCCCACATCATCGCGCCGAACCGGCCCCGGGCGTTCAGCACTTGCCCGAGGACGGTGAACAGTCCGTAGAAGAGGATCTGCGGCAGGCAGTAGCGGGCCAGGGCCACCGTCATCTCCGCCTGTGCCCCGTCGTAGCCGGGGGCGTAGACCGAGACGATCCAGGGGGCGGCGAGGACCGCGACACCGGTGAGGGCGAGCAGGCCGAGGGCGCAGACGGTGAGGAGGCGGTCGGTGTACGCGGCTCCGCCGTCGGCGTGGTTCTTCGCCGCCCGCACCAGCTCGGGGACGAAGACGGCGTTGAGCGCGCCTCCGATGAGCAGGATGTAGAGGATGTTGGGCACGGTGTTGGCGACGTTGTACCCGTCCGCCCGCAGCCCGGTGCCGAGTGCGGCGACGACGACCGCCGAGCGCAGGAATCCGGTCGCCCGGGAGACGATCGAACCGGCCGCCATGACGGCGCCGTTGCGCAGCACGGAGCGGGGCTTGTCCTCGGCGACCGTCGTCGGGGCCGCTTCGGCGGCCGTCACGGGCGAACCCGGTACGGCTCGGATTCCTGGTGCGGCGCGATGTCCGCGGCTTCGCCCACCGATGTCTCCCGCTCCCCGAGTCTCCCGACGACCTGGCTCCGGTTCCGGACTTGCGGTGGAGCCGCCCGGAAGGGCGGTCGTCGGGTCGAGGTCGGAGGATACCCCGCGCGCATGCGCGCAGCGCTCCACGACAGATCCGAGCGGTTTGTATGACCGAATGATGACCGTTGCGCTGCGGTCCATGTCACACAAGGCATTTCCCGGTTTTCGGGTGATTTGTGGAACCTATCGTCGGATGAACGCCTCTCCATCGACGAGAAGCAATGCCTTGGAGGTTTTTCCGTTGACCACTGCACGCCGGTCCGTACGCCGCTCCGCTCCACTCGGCCGCCCGGTCCGGCTCACCCTGATCGCCGGGACCGCGGTGCTCGGCTCCCTGCTCACCGCCTGCTCCGGCGCCGCCGCCTCGGACGGCAAGGACGCGGGCAAGGGCGGCGCGGCCGCGTCGGCCTCCGCCGCCCGGATCTCGGTGAACCTCAGGGGGGAACGGGCCGCCGCGGGCAAGCCGGTCGAGGTGACGCTCGACAGCGGCAGGCTGGCGTCGGTCACGGTGAGCGCGAAGGGGGGCGGGGCGCTGGGCGGACGGATATCCTCCGACGGCAGGACGTGGACCTCGGACCGCCCGGCCGCGCCGGGCACCACGTACGGCGTCGAGGCGAAGAACACCGAGGGCGGCAGCGCGAAGGCCGGTTTCACCACCGTCGCCGCCGAGAAGGTCAACAAGCTGACGCTGGCCCCCGGCAAGAACACCACGGTCGGCGTCGCCCAGCCGCTGTCGATCGTCTTCGACAACCCGGTCAAGGACAGGGCGGCGGTCGAGAAGGCCCTGAAGGTCTCCACCTCGAACCACACCGAGGGCTCCTGGGGCTGGCTGCGGGACTACTCCGGCAAGGACCGCGTCGACTGGCGGCCCAAGGAGTACTGGAAGTCCGGTACGAAGGTCACGCTCGACGCCGATCTCGACGGGATCGACTCGGGCCCGTCCGGCGGCTGGTTCGTACGCGACTACCGGACCGCCTTCACCATCGGCGCCGACCAGCGGGTCGGGGTCGACCTCGACCGCCACCGGCTGGCGCTGAAGCGGGACGGGAAGACCGTCATGGACGTGCCCATGTCGGCCGGTACCCCCGGCGGCGAGAAGGCGTCCTGGCGCGGCACCGCCGTGCTGATGGCCAAGGAGGGCACGATCAACATGCGCTCCGAGACGGTCGGCCTCGGCAACGCCTACGACAAGATGGTCGACTCCTCGATGCGGCTGACCTGGTCGGGGATGTACGCCCACGCGGCGCCGTGGAACGCGGCCTACTTCGGGGTGGCCAACCACAGCTCCGGCTGTGTCGGGATGAGCGACTCCGACGCCGCCTCCCTGTACGAGCAGGTGCGGGTGGGCGACCCGTTCGAGATCACCGGCGCGGACGCCAAGGGCACGGTGGCCGAGGGCAACGGGTACGGGGCGTGGAACGTGTCGTGGTCCGACTGGCAGGCGAAGAGCGCGCTGTAACGGCCCGTCGCGAAGGAGCCCCGCGCACATCGGCCCGGGTGGCGACGGCGGCACCGCCCACCCGCCGGACGCCGCGGCCCGCTGCCGTCCGGGCACCGCGCGGCTCCGCGCCACGGCCACCGGGAACGAGAAAGAGCGGCACCTTCGTCGCGCATCTCCACGACGAAGGGCCGCTCGGCCTGGGCAAGCTGATCAGCAACGCCCCCTATACCTTCACGGGCGGACGCCGGTCGGTCGTTCCCCGCAGACCCGGAGTCGTACTCCACCGCCTACGACGTGCCGGCCGGCCACCGCCTCACCCTGGTGATCGACACCGTCGATCCGTTGTACGTCGAGCACGACCCGACCGGTTCGCAGCTGACCTTCTCCTCACCCGCCACGGGCCCGTCGTGCGGGTCCGTGCCGTTGCGCGAGGAGTGATCACCGGCTGCTGCCGGACGGGCACCGCTCCGCTGGGAACGCCTCACGGCGGCCCCGGCTACTGCACTCCCGGCAGCAGCGTTCCTGGTTCGGCCGGTGCGATCTCCACGGCCTTCATCTTCGGATTGCGCCGTTCCCGCTTGGCCACCCAGGTCGCGAACCAGGAGAGCAGCATGCACATCCCGATGTAGATCGGCGAGATCACCATCACCACGGGGATGAAGGGAAGATCGTAGTCGAGGTTGGACGCGATGAGCTTGCCCGCGTGCAGGAATTCCTCGTAGGTGATCAGAAAGCCGAGCGAGGTGTCCTTCAGCGCCACGACCAGCTGGCTGATGATCGTGGGCAGCATGGCGCGCACCGCCTGGGGCGCCAGCACGAAGGTGGTGACCTGCGTCTTGCGCAGCCCCAGGGCGTACGCGGCCTCGGACTGGCCGCGCTCCACCGAGATGATCCCGCTGCGGAACACCTCGGCGAGCACCGAGCCGTTGTAGAGGGTCAGTCCGGTGACCAGGGCGGGCAGCGGCTGCACCTTCAGCGCCACGAAGACGAAGAAGATCATCACCAGTACGGGCATGGCGCGGAAGAACTCCACCAGCACGGTCGCGGTCCAGCGCACGGCCCGGTGGTCGGAGAGCCGGCCGACCGCGAGCACGGCACCGAGCAGGAGCGAGAGCACCGCGGCGTACGCGAACGCCTTGAGGGTGTTGCCCAGTCCGCGCAGCAGCAGTTCCTGGATGCCCTTGTAGGTGAAGGGGGTCCACTTGGCGCTGGTGAACTGGCCGGTGTCGAAGAGCAGATGGACCACCCAGCCGAGCAGGGCGAGGATCAGGACCGTCGAGACGATCCCGTACAGGAGGTGGCGTCTGCGGGCCGCCGGGCCCGGGATGTCGTAGAGCGCGGTGGCGGAGGCCGCGGTGCGGGTGGTCATCGGGCGACTCCCCAACGCTTCTCCAGCACATGGAAGAGCGCGCTGATGGACAGGGTGATGATCAGGTAGCCGACGGCGATCCAGACGAAGGTCCAGATGATGCTGTAGCCCAGCTCGTTGAGGGTCTTGTAGGTGCCGAGCAGCTCCGTGACGCTGAACGCCCCGGCGATCGCCGAGTTCTTGGCGAGGGCGATGAGCGTGGAGCCGACCGGCGGGATGACCGACCGGAACGCCTGGGGCAGCACCACGGTGTTCAGGGTCTGGCCGAACGTCATGCCGAGGCTGCGGGCCGCCTCGCCCTGACCCGTCGGCACGGTGTTGATGCCCGAGCGCAGCACCTCGCAGATGAACGCGGAGGTGTAGCAGCCGAGCGCCAGGACCGCGAAGACCTTGAAGGGAAGGACCAGGCCGAAACGGGGCAGTCCGAGCAGGACCGCGAAGAAGAGCAGGGTCAGCGGGGTGTTGCGCAGCACGGTCACCCAGACCGTGCCGAGCACCCGCAGCGAGCCGACGGGGGCCACCCGGCAGGAGGCCACGAGGAAGCCGAGGAGCAGGGCCAGGATCGAGGAGTAGACGGTCAGTTCGACCGTGCCCAGGAAGCCCTTGCCGTAGAGCGAGAAATTGTCGGTGAGTACGTCCATGGTCGATGCCCGCCCTCTCAGGTGGCCGGGTAGCGGTCGATGGGCGGGGGCTTCGGCGCGGGCACCCCGGAGAGGCCGAGGGTCGCCTCGAACGCCTTCTTCCAGTTGCCGTTCTTCTCGTTGGCCTCCAGGGCGTCGTTCAGCGCGAACCGCAGGGCGTTGTCGCTGCGCGGGACGCCGATGCCGTACGGCTCCTGGGAGAACGGCTTGCCCACGACCTTCATCTCCTCGGGCGCCTTGGCCGCGAAGCCCAGCAGGATGGCGTCGTCGGTGGTGACGGCGTCGACCTGGTAGGTCAGCAGGTTGTCGACGCAGATCGAGTACGTGTCGTAGGCGACCAGGATCGCCTTCGGGTAGTCGGTGGCGATGCGCTGGTACGGGGTCGACCCGGCGGCCGAGCAGACCGTCTTGCCGGCCAGGTCCTGCGGCCCGTGGATGTCGTGCTCGTCGGTGCGGACGAGGAGGCCCTGTCCGGCCATGTAGTAAGGGCCGGCGAATCCGACGAGCTTCTTGCGCATGGCGTTGATGGTGTAGGTGCCGACGTAGTAGTCGATCTGTCCGTTCTGGAGCGCCGTCTCGCGGTTGGCGGAGGCGATGGTCTTGAACCGGATCGTCTTCGGGTCGAAGCCGAGCGAGGCGGACATCATCTTGGCGATCTCGATGTCGAAGCCGGAGTAGACGCCGGTGGCCGGGTCCTTCTCGCCCAGGTAGGGCTGGTCCTCCTTGGCGCCGACCCGGAGGTAGCCGCGCTTCCTCGCCTTCGTCCAGGTCGGCGAGGCGGGCAGCCGGAAGGCGGTGTCGACCTCGTACACCGGCAGCTGGTCGGGTTTCGGGCCCTTGACCGGCGGGCTGCCCTCCCTGCCGCAGGCGGCGGCGAGCACGGCCAGCAGGAGGCCGGCACAGGCGGTCAGAACTCTTCTCGTACGCAACGCGGAGCCCCCCGTCAGTGCTTGAGGATCTTGGACAGGAAGTCCTTGGCGCGGTCGCTCTCCGGAGCGGTGAAGAAGGCGTCCGGGGTGCGGTCCTCGACGATCCGGCCGTCGGCCATGAAGACCACGCGGTTGGCGGCGGAGCGGGCGAAGCCCATCTCGTGGGTGACGACCACCATGGTCATGCCGTCCCGGGCGAGCTGCTGCATGACCTCCAGCACCTCGTTGATCATCTCCGGGTCGAGCGCCGAGGTGGGCTCGTCGAAGAGCAGCGCCTTGGGGTCCATGGCCAGGGCGCGGGCGATGGCCACGCGCTGCTGCTGGCCGCCGGAGAGCTGGGCGGGGAGCTTGTCCGCCTGCGCGGCCAGTCCGACCCGTTCCAGCAGTTCACGCGAGCGCCGGTCCGCCTCGTCCTTCTTCCGTCTGCGGACCTTGAGCTGGGCGAGCGAGACATTGGCCAGCACGGTCCGGTGCGCGAACAGGTTGAACGACTGGAAGACCATGCCGACTTCGGCCCGGAGCTGGGCCAGCCCCTTGCCCTCCTCCGGAAGGGGTCTGCCGTCGATCGAGATATGACCGGACTCGATCGTCTCCAGCCGGTTGATGGTCCGGCACAGGGTCGATTTGCCGGAGCCGGAGGGGCCGATGATCACCACCACCTCCCCGCGGCCGACGGTGAGATTGATGTCCCGCAGTACGTGCAACTGTCCGTAGTACTTGTTGACGTCCCGCAGCTCGATCAACGGATCGACTGCCATACGCTGCCCTACCCACTGTTCGCTGTGCCGAGGTCAGCGCAAACTATCCAGCCCGAAAAGGGACTTCGTCCCCGACACGCACAAATGGTGCATAAGGCTTCTTATGCGGTTGTAGTGCAATCACTATCCCTCGGCCGACTCCGAGTACACCTGGGAGAGCTCGGGACTGCCCGACATCGCCCAGTCCAGCCCTGCCTCGACCACGTCGATCTCCCGTCCGGAGGCGAGCCGCACCACGGGCCGCCCGCTGGGCCAGATGCTCCAGGCGGCGCCGGGGACGTTGCGCACCAGGACCGTCCCGAGGTACAGCCCCGCGTCGTTGCCCAGCCAGGGCAGCTCCTCGGGGTCGTCGCGCCAGCGCGGCGGCAACTGGTCGAGTGCGGCCAACGAGGCCGGGCTGTCGTCGAGTTCGAGCCCACGCTGTCCCACTCGGACACGCAGCAGCTCGCACTCGGCGAGGAGCTCGGCCACGCCGTCGGGGTCGGCCGCGACGGCGGCGGCGAGCCCCGCACCCCGCACTCCGTCGTGACGCTTACGCCAGTTGTCCAAGAAAGGGATGTTCATACCACTCAGGGTCGCATCCCCGCTGTGCGCAGCACCACAGGGCGCGCGGTCTGTCGTTCGAGTGCTGGACCCGCTGCGTACACCCGCGTGTGCTCCGCCGCACGCGCCGCGCACCCCCCGCCCCGCGAGGAAGGGTGTCGGGGCGGGACCACGCAAGGGGGTGGAGGCGGGGCGGTCCGGGCTGGTACCTTGCCGATCATGTCCAGCCCCGAGTCCGACAGAGGCTAGCCACCGGTCCGCCGGTGGCTGATCCGCCGTCGCATCGCTCCCCTCGCGCCGTACGTCGGCCGGGAGCCGATTCCCACCGGCCGCCGCCGCGCAGGACCGCCTCCGTGTGGGCCGCGCTCCTCCTGTCCGTGCTCGTGCACCGCGCGGTGCGCGTGTGCATGGGCTTTCCGGCTCCGGCGCCTTCCGTCGCCGTGTCACGTCCATGAACTCCCCGGACGTCTTCCGCGTTGCCGCCCGTCGCCACGGGCGGGTGCGGGCCCACACCCCTGCCCGGTCCATCCATCAGCCGTCCATGGGGTTCTTCATGCCATTCGCCGTCTACGCGCTCGGGCTCGCCGTCTTCGCCCAGGGCACCTCCGAATTCATGCTGTCCGGTCTGCTCTCGGA
The DNA here is from genome assembly GCF_042799335.1 of Streptomyces sp. NPDC057697. Lineage (NCBI taxonomy): Bacteria > Bacillati > Actinomycetota > Actinomycetes > Kitasatosporales > Streptomycetaceae > Streptomyces > Streptomyces sp. NPDC057697. Next base: position 47,849 of record NZ_JBHVJA010000015.1, read on the forward strand.
CATCGCCGCCGACCTGCACGTGTCCATCCCCGCCGCTGGGCTGCTGACCTCGGCCTTCGCGGTGGGAATGATCGTCGGGGCGCCGTTGACGGCGCTCTTCAGCCGGAACTGGCCGCGCCGCCGCGCCCTCGTCTTCTTCCTCTGCGTCTTCGCCGCCGCCCATGTCGTCGGCGCGCTCACGCCCGGCTACGGGCTGCTCCTCGCGACACGGGTCGTCGGGGCGCTGGCCAACGCGGGCTTCTGGGCGGTGGCCCTGGTGACCGCGGTCTCCCTGGCCGGGCCGGAGGCACGGGCACGCGCCACGTCCGTGGTGGTCGGGGGTGTCACCGTCGCCTGCGTGGCCGGGGTGCCCGCCGGTGCGGCGCTGGGCGGGCACTGGGGGTGGCGGTCGGCGTTCTGGGCCGTGGCCCTGGTCTCCGTACCGGCCGTCCTGGTGATCGCCAGGACCGTTCCGGCGGGGCGGCCGGAGTCCGCTCCCGCTCCCGCCGGTGTGGAGCTGCGGGCGCTGGCCCGCCCGCGACTGCTGTTGACCCTGCTGACGAGCGCCCTGGTCCAGGGGGCGACGTTCTGCGCGTTCTCCTATCTGGAACCGCTCGCCACACGCGTCACCGGGCTCGCCCCGGTCTGGGTGCCCGGTCTGCTGGCGCTCTTCGGACTGGGCTCGTTCATCGGTGTCACCCTCGCGGGCCGGCTCGTCGACGCCAGGCCCGTCGCCCTCACCGCGGCCGGTCTGGTGGCACTGGTGGCCGGATGGGCCGGGCTGGCGCTCACCGCGGGCAGCCCGTTCGCGATGGTGACGCTCGTCCTCGTCCAGGGGATGCTGGCGTTCGGCACCGGGACGGCGCTGATCTCCTGGGTGTTCCGGCTGGCGGGCGACGCACCGACCCTGTCCGGCTCCTTCGCCACGGCCGCGTTCAACGTGGGTGCCGCGCTCGGCCCCTGGTTCGGCGGCCTGGCGATCGGCGCGGGCCTCGGCTTCCGCTCGCCGCTGTGGGTGAGCGCCCTGCTGATGGTCCTCGCGCTGGGCTCCGCCGGGGCCTCGCTGGGGATGCGGCGCGCCACCGGGCACGGCCGGGAGGGCGTCCCCGCGGTCTGACGGACCGCGGCGCGGGAAACCCCGGCCGGCCCCGGCCGGGCGGGGCGACCCCGGCCGGGGCGGCCGCACGGCGGGCCGTGGCCGGGAGCCGCGCCGACGGCCCGGCGACGGACCTCAGACGTCGAGGTCCACGACCACCGGGGCGTGGTCGGACGCGCCCTTGCCCTTGCGCTCCTCGCGGTCCACATAGCTGTCGCCGACCGCCGCGACGAAGGGCGCGTTGCCGTATACCAGGTCGATCCGCATGCCCTTGTTCTTCGGGAAGCGCAGCTCCCGGTAGTCCCAGAAGGTGTACGGGCGGTCGTACTTCAGCGGGCGCGGCATGACGTCCGACAGCCCCTCCTCGCGCAGCGCGGCCAGCGCGGCGCGCTCGGCGGGGGTGACATGGGTGGCGCCCTCGAACAGTGCCGGGTCCCAGACGTCCTCGTCGGTCGGGGCCACGTTGAAGTCGCCCAGGACCGCGAACGGCCGGGGGCCCGCGGCATCCGCGGCGACGGCCTTCCGCAGCGCCTCGAACCAGCGCAGCTTGTACGCGTAGTGCGGGTGCTCGATCTCGCGGCCGTTGGGCACGTAGACCGACCAGACCCGGACCGGGCCGCAGGTCGCGGAGATCGCCCGCGGCTCCTGCGCCCCGTCGTAGTCCGGGCCGTCCGGCAGGCCCTCGACAACGTCCGACAGACCGGCCCGGGAGACCAGCGCCACGCCGTTCCACCGGCCGGTGGCGTTGACCGCGGACTCGTAGCCCAGCTCGCGGAGCGCGTCCGCCGGGAACTGTTCGGCGGTGCACTTGGTCTCCTGGATGCACAGCACATCCGTGCCGGTGCTCTCCAGCCAGGCCAGCAGCCTCGGGAGCCGGGCGGTGATCGAATTGACGTTCCAGGTGGCGATGCGCATGGACGTAAACCTAGCGGCTGGCACTGACAGCCGCCGGACCGGTGGCGGTCAGAGCCCGGTCGAGTCCCCCGGGGCCAGCCGTCCGTGTTCGGCTCCGCCGAGGCTTCCGATCTGGCCGTCGTAGATCGGTCGGGCGAGGTCGGTGAGCAGCGCGTCGTGGATGTCGATGGCGCGGCGCGGCCGGACCTCGCGCACGTAGTCGATGACCTCGGAGATCTTGTTCCAGGGGGCCATCACCGGCAGCATCAGGGTGTCGACCGGACGGTCGGGGACGGTGAGCGCGTCGCCGGGGTGGAAGACCGAGCCGTCCACCAGGAAGCCGATGTTGGTGATTCTGGGGATGTCCGGGTGGATGACGGCGTGCAGTTCTCCGTGCACCTGTACGTCGAGGCCCGCTGCGGTGAAGGTGTCGCCGTGGCCGACGGTGTGGACACGGCCGGGGAAGGCCGCGGAGAGCCGGTCGGCGACGCTGCGCAGGGTCCAGATCTCGGCGGCCGGGTCGGCCTCCATGGCCGCGCGCAGCCGTCCCTCGTCGAAGTGGTCGGGATGCTCGTGCGTCACCAGCAGCGCTTGTGCGCCGAGGGCCGCGTCCTGCTCGGAGAAACCGCCCGGGTCGATGACGAGCGCCCGCCCGTCCTTCTCCAGCCGGATGCAGGAGTGCGTCTTCTTGGTCAGTGTGAGGCGTACGGGGTTCACGGCGTCCATGGGTCCCATCCTGCTACGGACGGGGCCTCGTTTCCTCCTGGATCACGGTCCGGGCCACGGCGAAGGCGGCACCGGCCGCGGGCACCCCGCAGTACACGGCCGTCTGCATCAGCACCTCCTTGATCTCCGCCGGGGTGAGGCCGTTGCGCAGCGCGGCCCTGACGTGGGCGGCCAGGCTCTCCAGGTGGCCGGAGGCGACCAGCGCGGTGAGCGTGACACAGCTGCGGGTGCGGCGGTCCAGGCCCTCCCGGCTCCACACCTCGCCCCACGCGTACCGGGTGACCAGCTCCTGGAAGTCCTCGGTGAACTCGTCGGAGGCGGCGAGGGCCCCGTCCACATGGGCGTCGCCCAGCACCTCGCGGCGGATCTTCAGGCCGGGCCCGTACGGGTCGGCGCGTCCGGTGGTCCCGGCCTCGGGCTGGGGCGTGGCGGCGGTGATCTCCGCGACGGGCAGCACGGGCGCGGAGAGCTGCGGGGTGGACGGCGGGACGGGGATGGCGGCGAGGGTGTCCTGCCAGGCCGTGGAGAAGTGGGTGAGCAGCAGATCGGTGACGGCTCCCGGCTGCTCGACCGGGGCGAGGTGGGAGGCGCCGGGTACGAGGGCGAGCCGGGCGTCCGGTATGCCCGCGACCAGGGTGCGGGCGTCGCCCGGACCGGTGACCCGGTCCTCGGCGCCGACCAGGACGAGGGTCGGGGCGGTGATGCGGCCGAGTTCGCCGCGGACGTCGAAGGCGGCGAGCGCCTCGCAGGCGGCGATGTAGCAGCCGGGGTCGGTGGTGCGGACCATCTGGACGGCCCAGTCGACGATGGCCGGCTGGGCGGCGGCGAACCCGGGGGTGAACCAGCGCTCGGGCGCGGTGCGCGCCATCGGCTCCAGCCCGTTGGTGCGGACGACCACCCCGCGCTGGCGGAACTCGTCTGCGCTGCCGAACCGGGGCGAGGCGGCGACCAGGGCCAGCGAGGCGACCCGGTGCGGGTGGCGCAGCGCCAGGTCGGCGCCGATCGCCCCGCCGATGGAGCAGCCCGCGTACCCGAAGCGCTGGACGCCGAGCCCGTCGAGGGTGGCGAGCAGCCGGTCGGCGAGATCGCCGATGGCGGTGGCGGGGCGGGCGGGGGCGCCGCCGTGGCCCGGGAGGTCGTAGCGGAAGACCCGCCAGTGCGGGGTGAGCTCCGGTATCTGCCGGTCCCACATGTGCCACGACGTGCCGAGGGAGGGGCCCAGGACCAGGATCGGCGCGTCCTTTGGCCCGTCGAAGCGGTACTGCAGGGTTTCAGTAGTCGTCTCACTCACCCGCCCACGCTCCCATATCGCACATTTTCCGGCGGGAGAGGGGGTCGGGCCCTCGCGGGACCTCCGCATGCGTGTGCCGGCGGACGAAGATCCTCCACATCCGCCGACACCTCTCGCCCGCGGGTCAGGTGCCGGCGGGGGCGGCCCGCCTCATCGCTCGTCGTCGGCGGCCCCGGCCGGGTCTCCGGTCCGTACCGGGAAGAGGGTGGACCAGCGTGCTTCCGCCTCGCGCCGCTCCTGGCCCCGGCGCAGCCGGGCCCGGACGGTCAGGGACGCCACGGCGGCGGTGCCCGCGAGCGCCGGCGGCACGGCCACGACCGGTGCGACCGGGAGGAGCAGCAGGACCATCGTGAGGGCCGCCGTCGCCCACGCGGTCAGCACGGCGGCCGCGGCGGGCCGCCGGGAACCCGGGCGGTCCTGGCCCGCCCGCAGATCGACGTAGGCGGGCAGGTACCAGACGTTGCCGGAGGCGAGGAACGCCGCGGCACCGACCGCCAGAACACCGTGGGACATCTGCAGCACTCTCCTGAGGACGGGGCTTGCGGGGACGGGGAGTCGCGGGGAAGGGGATCGCCGGAAGGGTCAGTGCGGTGCGGCGGGTTCGAGTTCCAGTGCGGCGATCTCCGGGTGGTGCAGGTCCAGGGCCGGGGACTCGCTGCGGATCCGGGGCAGGGAAGCGAAGTTGTGCCGGGGCGGAGGGCAGCTCGTGGCCCATTCCAGGGAACGGCCGTATCCCCAGGGGTCGTCGACGGTCACCTTCCTGCCGTACTGGCTGGTCTTCCAGACGTTGTAGAAGAAGGGCAGGAAGGACAGCCCGAGGAGGAACGAACCGATGGTGGACAGGGTGTTGAGGGCGGTGAATCCGTCGGCGGCGAGATAGTCCGCGTACCGGCGCGGCATTCCCTGGGCCCCGAGCCAGTGCTGTACGAGGAACGTGAGGTGGAAACCGACCGTCAGTACCCAGAAAGTGATCTTCCCCAGGCGTTCGTCGAGCATCTTCCCGGTGAATTTCGGCCACCAGAAATGGAATCCGGCGAACATCGCGTACACGACCGTGCCGAAGAGCGTGTAGTGGAAGTGGGCGACGACGAAGTACGAGTCGGAGACGTGGAAATCCAGTGGCGGTGAGGCCAGGATGACGCCGGTCAGTCCACCGAAGACGAAGGTGACCAGGAATCCGGTGGTCCACAGCATCGGTGTCTCGAAGGACAGCGATCCCTTCCACATCGTGCCGATCCAGTTGAAGAACTTCACCCCGGTCGGTACGGCGATGAGGAAGGTCATGAAGGAGAAGAACGGCAGCAGGACACCGCCGGTCACATACATGTGGTGGGCCCAGACCGTGACGGACAGTCCGGCGATGGCGATCGTGGCGGCGACGAGACCGATGTAGCCGAACATCGGTTTGCGGGAGAAGACCGGGACGATCTCGGAGACGATTCCGAAGAACGGCAGGGCGAGTACGTAGACCTCGGGGTGACCGAAGAACCAGAAGAGGTGCTGCCACAGCAGGGCGCCACCGTTGGCGGGATCGAAGATGTGCGAGCCGAACTTCCGGTCCATTTCCAGTGCGAGCAGCGCCGCGGCCAGGACCGGGAAGACCAGGAGGATGAGTACGGCGGTCAGCAGGACGTTCCAGGTGAAGATCGACATCCGGAACATGGTCATTCCCGGGGCCCGCATGCAGATGATGGTGGTGATGAAGTTCACCGCTCCGAGAATGGACCCGAATCCGGAGAGCGCCACGCCCATGATCCACATGTCGGCGCCGATCCCCGGTGAATGCGTGGCGTCGGACAACGGGGCATAGGCGAACCATCCGAAGTCGGCCGCGCCCTGCGGAGTGAGGAATCCCGCGGCGGCGATGAGCGAGCCGAAGAGGAACAGCCAGTACGCCAGCATGTTCAGCCGGGGGAACGCCACGTCGGGGGCGCCTATCTGAAGCGGCATGAGCCAGTTGGCGAACCCCGTGAACAGCGGCATCGCGAAGAGCAGCAGCATCACCGAACCGTGCATGGTGAATGCCTGGTTGAACTGCTCGTTGGAGATGATCTGCGTTCCGGGACGGGCGAGTTCGGCACGCATGACGAGTGCCATCGCGCCGCCGATGAGGAAGAAGACGAACGCGGTGACGAGGTAGAGCGTTCCGATCTGCTTGTGGTCGGTCGTGGTGAGCCACGAGACGACGATCCGCCCGCGCGACGGACGGCCCTTCCCGGCGGGGCGCGGGTCGGCGGTGGCGGCTCCGGGGCCGGGGGGCCTGGGCCCCTGTGCGGGGGCGGCTCGATTGCCCTGCGTTTCCATTGCGTCCACCGGACCGTGTCCTCCAGCTCTTGCGGTTCTTCGAGCGCTCCCCGGCCGCACGGGCGGCGGAGGGGAGCGGTCGGAAAGGTCCGGTGGATCACGAGGGGACGGGACCGGACCTTCCCGGCCGCACCATGCTGGCCGCGCCCGCGGCCGCCCTCCAGGGACCGACGGGGTACGTTCCGCCGGGCCGACCGGCCCTGTCTCCGGGGCGTCGGGGAGCCGTCCGGCCCCTCGGACCGGCGGACGCACGGCCCGGCCCGCCCGGAGGCTGCCGTAGGCTGACCGGCCGTGGACCGGTCCCAGCCCTGCGGTGATCCGGTGAGCGACTTCCCGGCCTACGGCACACGGACCCTGAGAGCGGCGCCCGATGACAGAGACAGCACCCGGGGCCCTGCCCGGCTCCCCCTGCGCCGGCCCGGTGGCCTGGCCCGAGCCCGGCGGGCCTGACCGGATGCGCAGCCTGCTCGACGCCGTGATGAGTCTGGGGCGGGGTCTGGAACTGCCCGAGGTGCTGCGCGGGATCGTGGAGGCCGCGGTGAGCCTGACCGACGCGGAGTACGGAGCGCTCGGCATCGTCGGGGACGGGCAGACGCTGCTGGAGTTCCTTCCGGTCGGCATATCGGAGCAGCTCGCCGCCGTGATCGGGCGGACGCCGTGCGGGCGCGGCATCCTCGGTGAGCTGATCCACCACCCGGAGCCGCTGCGGCTGACCGATCTCAGCAGCCATCCGCGCAGCTTCGGCTTCCCGCCCCACCATCCCCCGATGCGCACCTTCCTGGGGGTGCCGGTGCGGGTCCGGGACGAGGTGTTCGGCAATCTCTACCTCACGGAGAAGCGGGGCGGGGCGAGCTTCGACGCCGACGACGAGGCGGTGCTGACGACCCTGTCGATCGCGGCCGGGGTCGCCATCGACAACGCCCGTATGTACGACGAGAGCCGTCGCCGGGAGCGTCGGCTGGAGGCGCTGGGCGAGATCACCCGCACGCTGCTCTCCGGGACCGACGCCGACGAGGTGCTGCATCTGATCGCCGAGCGGGCGATGGAGGTGGCGGGCGCCGACCGGGCCGCGATTCTGCTGCCCACGCCTCCCGCGCCCGTCTCCAGGGCCGCGGAGACGCCCGCCGCCGAGGCGCGTCTGACGGTCGTCGTCGCCCATGGCAGGGACGCCGAGCGGGTGACCGGGCTGTCCGTGCCCGCGCGGGGCTCGCTGGCCGGGCTCGCCGCCCGTACGGGGACCCCGGTGCACTGCGCCGATGTGCGTACCGATCCCCGGGCCCACCCGTTCGGCGACGGTGCCGAGGACGGACTCGGTCCGGTGGTGACGGTGCCGCTGCGGGTCGACGCGGAGACCCGGGGCGCCCTGCGGCTGGGGCGGCCGGTGGGCCGTCCTCCGTTCGACGACACCGAGGTCGCGCTCGTCTCGGGCTTCGCCGACCAGGCGGCCATCGCCCTGGAACTGGCCCGCAGGCGGGCCGAGTCCGAGGAGCTCGCCGTGATGCACGACCGGGACCGGATCGCCCGCGATCTGCACGATCTGGCGATCCAGCGTCTCTTCGCGACCGGGATGACGCTCCAGAGCACCACCCGGGCCATCGCGGACCGGCCGGACGCGGCCGAGCGGGTCAGCCGGGCGGTGGACGATCTGGACACCACGATCCGGATCATCCGGTCCACCATCTTCGATCTGCGGACGGCGGACGCCCCGGGCCGCGGCGGGCTGCGGCAGCGGATGGGGGAGACCGCCCGCTCGGCGGCGCACGCCCTGGGCTTCCGGCCCTCCCTGCGGATCGACGGGCCGGTGGACACCACGGTCCCGGACGAGCTGGCCGAACACGTGGTGGCGGTCGCCGCCGAGGCGGTCTCCAACGCCTCCCGCCATGCCCGTGCCACGCGGATCGGCATCGTGCTGTCGGCGGACGACGCGGTGACCCTGACCGTCACCGACAACGGCATCGGGATCCCGGACGGTGCCGCGCCCGGGAACGGGGCGGCCGATCCCGGTGACCCGGTGGCCGGTCGCCCCGGGGGGCTGGCCAACATGCGGACCCGGGCCGAGCTGTGCGGCGGCACCCTGGCCGTCGAACGGCCGGCGGACGGCGGCACCCGGATCGTCTGGCGGGCGCCGCTCCACGACTGACGCCCGCGCGTCCGTCAGCCGCGCGGGGCGGGGGGCCACCCCTGACGGTCCTTGATCCGGCCGACGAGCATCGCGGCCTGGATCCGGCGGCCCACGCCCAGTTTGGCGAGGATCGAGGAGATGCGGTTCTTCACGGTCTTCTCGGCCAGGAAGAGGCGCTCCGCGATCTCGCGGTTGGTGAGGCCCTCGCCGATGAGATCGAGGATCTGCCGCTCCCTGGGGGTGAGTCCGTCCAGCTCCGACGTCTGCGACGCCTCGGCGGGCGGGTCCTCGGTGCCCCGCAGCCGCGCCATCACCCGGGCGGTCGTCCGCGGATCGAGCATCGAGGTGCCCGAGGCGACCCGGCGTACGGCGGTGATCAGATCGGCTCCGTTGATCTGCTTGAGCACATATCCCGCCGCGCCCGCCATGATGGCGTCGAAGAGCGCCTCGTCGTCGTCGAACGACGTCAGCATCAGGCAGGCGAGCTCGGGCATCAGGGCGCGCAGCTCCCGGCACACCTCGATACCGGCGTGGTCACCGCCCCGGTCGTCGCCGAGGCGTACGTCCAGCACGGCGACCTGCGGCGCGCAGGCCGGTACGCGGGCCAGTGCCTCCCGGGCGTCGGACGCCTCGCCGACGACCTCGATGTCGTCCTCGGCCTCCAGCAGATCGCGTACGCCGCGCCGGACGACCTCGTGGTCGTCGAGGATGAAGACGCGTACGGGGGCCGCGGACGGCGGCGTGGCCGTGCTCGACGGGGTCGTGCTCGGTGGGGTGTTCACGGACTCGTTCACATCGTGCTCGATCGTTTCGGGGAGAGGGCCGGGATCAGTATGTGCGGGTGCGCGGAGCCGCCCCCGCCGGGGTGCCACAGCACGGTGAACGGCATCTGAACAGGGCCGAAAGGCCCTGTGGCCAGGGGCCGGTCAGCGGGTGGGGCGCGGTGCCATACTGACGCCGCCGAGATCGACCGGGCGCCACGGACATCTCCCTTCCCGGCCACCCCACTGCGCTGCACCGAGGAGCAACCGGCCCATGAACACCCCGAGCGAGGACTACCACGCGCTGCTCGCACGGCATGACGCGATGCGGCTGCGGCGACGCATGCTGGCCCCCTCCGGCAGCCGTGCCGGAGAGTGGAGCGCCGAGGCCCCGCAGCCCTACGACGGCACCGCCGACCAACTGCTGATCAGCGATTCGCTGTTCCTGGTCGACCCGTTGGAGGAGCTGATCGCCGAGCTGTACCGGATCCTGTTCGAGCGGCACCCGTATCTGCGGTCGCTGTTCCCCGAGTCGATGGCGTTCCAGCGGGCCCATCTGGCCCAGATCTTCCGCCATCTGATCGGCAATCTGCACCGCACGGACGAAATGATCGGCGTCTTCGCGCAGTTGGGCCGCGACCACCGCAAGCTCGGGGTGCGGCCCGCGCACTTCGAGGCCTTCGAGGCGGCGCTGATCGAGGCGTTGCGGGTGCGCGGGGGCGTGCGGTGGACCCGTCCGATGGAGCAGGCCTGGCTGCGGATGCTGCGGCTGGCCGTCTCGGCGATGGTCCGGGGCGCTGACGAGGCCATCGCCGAACCGCCCAGCTGGGAGGCGACGGTGACCTCGCACGAACTGCGCGCGCCCGGTCTCGCGGTGCTGCGGGTACGGCCCCATCAGCCCTACGCCTTCGAGGCCGGGCAGTACGCGTCCCTGGAGTCGCCGCTGCTGGAACAGGCCTGGCGGCCCTACTACCTGGCCCGCGCCCCGCATCCGGACGGCGAGCTGGAGTTCCACGTACGGGCCCATGGCGCCGACGGCGTGAGCGACGCGCTGGTGCACGGTACGCGGGAGGGCGGCGCGGTCCGGCTCAGCGCCCCGCGCGGCGCGCTGGCCCTGCCGGACCACCCCGGGTCCCCGGACCTCCTGCTGATCGCCTCCGGCACGGGCTGGGCCCCGATGAAGGCGCTGCTCCAGCGGATCGACGCCGACCGGTCGCGTACCCACCGGGTGCGGCTGCTGCTGGAGTCCACCGAGGAGATGTACGACGCGGCGTACCTGGAGGCGTTCCGGCGCGGGCGTCCCTGGCTGACCGTCATCGCGGCCGACACGGAAGGCGCCCGCTTCGCGGGTCCCGGGCTGCGGGCCCTGAACGGCATCCTGCCCCCGCAGCCGGGCGCCGCGGCCCGGCAGCACGCCTTCGTGGCCCTGTCCCCCGAGGCCGGTACGGCGGGGCCGGCCCAGGCCGTCTCGGCGCGGCTGGCCGCCGCCGGCGTACCGGCCGGGCAGATCCGTCACGACGCCACCGGCCTGGTCGCGGTCACAGGAACGTCCGCCAGTACGACCAGAACCGGACTGCTATCAGCATGACGATGGCCAGGCACCAGGTCACCGGCACCACGAGGGGGAACTCCAGCACCGCCGCGACCAGGGCGCGCGGTGCGGGCAGGACGCCGTGGCGCAGGTTGTGCACGGTGGTGTGCCAGAACATGACGATGGTGACCACCCACACCAGCACGCACCACAGACAGAGCGCACCGATCTCGAACAGGGCCTGGGTCATCAGCCACATGCAGAAGCCGACGCCGAACAGCATGCCGAGGTTCAGCCCGCGCCAGTACCAGCGCCGGTAGCGCGCGCCCGCGAGCAGGCCCGCCCCGGCCCCCAGCACCACCGCGAAGGCGACCAGTCCGATCAGCGGGTTGGGGAAGCCGAACGCCGACGCCTGCTCGCTGCGCATCACGCTCGTGCAGGACACCACGGGGCTCAGCGAGCAGGCGGGCACGAAGCCGGGGTCGGCGAGCAGTGCGAACTTGTCGATCGTGATGACGGACGAACCGAGCAGCCCGAGCGCGGCGGTGACGACCAGCAGCCACGCGAACCCGCGTACGGCCCCGGCCCGTTCCTCTCCGCCGTCCGCCCCGGGCGCCCCGGCGCGGGCCCGCTCACCGGGCCCGGCTCCCACCGACCCCGTGCCACTGCCCGGCCGCCTCATTCCCGGCCCCGCACGGAACCGTCCGGCCAGACGACCTCGACCCGGATTCCCCGGGCCCGCGCGAAGGCGACCAGGTGCGCGGTGGCGTCCCGGCCGTCCGAGGGCGAGCCGTCCCACACGGCGAGCACGGTCCGGCAGGTCTCCACCAGCCGTTCGTCGGCGCCCACGCACGCGTCGCGGTCGGCCGGGTCGAAGGCCAGCAGCCTCACGTGTTCGGCCAGGACGAGCAGTTCGCCCGCGGCCGACCGGTCGCGCGCGGGCAGCACGGCGGGGACCGCGCCCTGCGCCGGCAGCAGCACCGTCAGCTTCCGCCCGGCCTCCCGGGCCGCCCTCCCGAACACCACCGGCAGCCCCGCGCCGACCCGTACCAGTGCGGCGGCGCTCTCCGCCAAGCGGTCCAGCCGCGCTCTCAGTTCGGCCTCCACCAGCTCCAGGGTCCTGTTGCCGAGGTCCCTGTGCCCGACGACTGCGATCACCATGTTTCCCTCCCGCGCGCGCCCGCGGCGTGCTGCCTCGCAGTGAACCCATCGCGGGTGCGGCCCCGCTAGGGCCGATCGGCCCTGCCGGGCGGAGACCGGTGGGCCCGGTCGGAAGGGGTGCGGCAACTCCCCTCATCCATAAGGAATCGCAACAAATTAGGTTAGGCTAAGCTAAGCGAGTGAACAGGGTGCGAGGCGGCGCGGTCGTCGTCAAGTTCGGCGGGAACGCCATGGTGGACACGGACCTGAAGCGGGCGTTCGCCGAAGACGTCGTGGAACTCCGGCGCGAGGGGCTGCGCCCGGTCGTCGTCCACGGGGGCGGGCCGCAGATCAGCGCGATGCTCGGCCTCCTCGGCCTGGAGTCCCGCTTCGAGGCGGGGCTGCGCGTGACCACTCCGGAGACCATGGACGTGGTGCGCATGGTGCTCAGCGGCCGGGTCCAGCGGGAGCTGGTCGGTCACATCAACGAACACGGCCCCTTCGCCGTGGGGATGACCGGCGAGGACGCGCACACCCTGACCGCGGTGCGGCGGCCCGCGTGGGTGGACGGACGGCCGGTGGACATCGGGCTCGTCGGCGACGTCGTGGACGTGAACCCCGCGATGGTGCACACGCTCCTGGATCAGGGGCACATCCCGGTGATCTCCCCCGTGGCGCGTGGCGAGGACGGGCAGATCTACAACGTCAACGCCGATCTGGCGGCCTCGGCCCTGGCGGTGGCCCTCGGCGCCGAGCGCCTGGTGGTGCTCACCGATGTGGCGGGGCTGTACGCGGACTGGCCGCACAGCACCGAGGTGATAGGGCGGTTGACCGCCGACGCGCTGGACGGACTGCTGCCGGGGCTGGCGAGCGGGATGCGGCCGAAGATGGAGGGCTGTCTGAGGGCGGTCCGCGGCGGGGTGCCCCGGGCCCATGTGCTGGACGGCCGCGTTCCGCACGCGGTGCTGCGCGGCGTCCTCGGCGAGACCGGCCCCGGCACCACGGTGGTCGCCGACAGCGATCCGGTCGCCGTCACCCGGTGACGGCGGCGGCCGGCGCCGCGGGCGCGCCGGCCGTCACAGGGTCCTGCCGAGGATGCGGGCATCGCGCCGGGGGTCCAGGGACCGCACCCAGGCCGAGGGCGCCCGGCGCGCGGCCACGGGCGCGAAGCCGTAGCGCAGGAACAGGTCACCGCCGCCGGTCGTCGCCGCGAACAGCGCACCGAGCGACCGGGCGTGCGCCATGGCCAGCGCGGCACGCAGGAGCCCCGCTCCCACCCCGCTCCCCTGCCGGTGCCCGGCCACGCAGAAGTTGTACAGCACACCCACGGATCCACGCCCCTCGCCGGGGGCGGCCGGGTACACCCGCAGGCCGACGGAGCCCTCGACGGGACCGCCGGGGAACCGCGCCACGAGGAAGTCGGCCGCCTGGGCGGCGTAGAGCGGGACGGGCCGCTCCCGCAGCGCGCCCGAGCGCACGAACGGCCGGGACAGCGCGGCGAGTTCGGCGGCGTCCTCCGCACGGGCCGAGCGTATGGAGTACGACGGCGCGGGGAGCGCGGGCGGCGGCGGGGCGGGCTGCGGCGATGCCGTGATCAAGACGTTCCCTATGTGGTTCAGTCGGTGGACGCCACGAGGGAACGGGGCCGCAGATCGGTCCAGTTGGTCTCGATGTACTCCAGGCACGCCTCCCGGGTGTTCTCCGCGAAGGCGGTCGTCCAGCCCCCGGGGACCTCGGCGAAGGACGGCCAGAGCGAGTGCTGTCCCTCGTCGTTCACCAGGACCAGGAAGCGGCCTTCGGGGTCGTCGAACGGATTGGTGCTCATGTGTCGGTGTCTCCTCGGGCCCGACGGGCCGATGCGGGCCGCGTCGTGACCGTACGTCGGATCGAGAGGTGGAGCAGAAGGAAGAGGCCAGCAACCTTAGGTTAGGCTCACCTAATGCAGGATGAGCCTAACTCCTCCCCCTCCCTCTCACAAGGAGACGTCCATGCGCCTGGTGATCACACCGGCACGTCCCGGGGGCAGTACGAGCGCGCCCCCGGGAACACCCCTGCGGACCACGGCCGGGCGCCGCACGGACCGGCCATGACGGAACCCGGTCCCGCGGCCCACGAGGAGCATCCCTTCGCCGCGTTCGGACTGCCGGGCCGCCCCGGCACCGACGCGTTCTGGGCGGCCGCCCGGACGCCCGTCGCGGTGCCCGCGGACGACGGCGGCTGGCGGACCCTGTTCCTGTGGCGCGGCTCCGAGTCCTGCCTCGACTTCGAGAGCTGGTCGCCGCCGGTCCCCCTGCGCCGGTGGGCCGGTACGGACTGCTGGTACGCCGAGGTGCGGATGCCCGCGCGGCTGCGGGTGACCTACCGGATCGTCGCGGACGGGGCGGCGCACGCGGATCCGTACAACCCGGCCGGCGCCGGGGCCGACCGGTCCATCGCCGCGACCCCCGACGCCCCGGACCAGCCGCACTGGCCGGTCGTCGGCGCCGACGACGTCCTGCCGCTGCCCCGCACCCGGCTCCGCTGGAGCAGCGAACGGCTCGGTGGGCGGCGCACCGTGCGGGTGCACCCGGCGGGCGGCGGCGGGCCGGTGGTGCTGCTGCTGGACGGGGACGACTGGCTGTACCTTCACCCGGCCATGACCGCGTTCGACTCGGCGGTCGCGGCCGGCGAGCTGCCTCCCGTCACCCTCGTGTTCCTGCCCGCCAAGGACCGACAGGCCGAGTTCGGGTGCAGGCCCGAGCTCTGGGAGGCGGTCCGGGACGAACTCCTGCCGCTGGTCGCGGATTCGGGCGTACCGGCCGACCCTGACCGGCTGGTGGTCGCCGGGCAGAGCCTGGGCGGGCTGAGCGCGCTGTACGCGGCGCTGGAGTTCCCGGAGCTGGTCTCGCGGATCGCCGTCCAGTCGGCGTCCCTCTGGTGGACGCCCGGGGCCATGGAGCTGGCGGACCCGCTGGGCGGCCCGGTCGGCGGCATCCTCGCCGACCGGCTGCGCCGGAGCCCCGACCTGTCCGGACTGCGGTGCGCGTTCGACGTCGGCGAGCACGAGACGCGGATGCTGCCGCACTGCGAACTGGCCGAGGTCCTGACCGAACGGGCCGGCGCGGCGGTGCGGGTCTCCCGCTCGGCCTCGGACCACGACCGGGCGGGCTGGCGGCACGCCCTCCTCAGGGATGTGGCCTGGGCCCTCGCCTGAGGGAGGACCGGGGACGGACCACGGCCCGTCCCCGGCGCCTCAACGGGCCACGGCCAGGCAGTAGTCGGCGTCCCCGGCCAGGAGATTGCGGTGCGTGTCCTCGGCGGTGACGACGCCGTCGTCCAGCACCAGCACCCGGTCGGCGGCGTCCAGCAGGGCCGGGCTGCTGGTGATCACGACCGTGGTGCGGCCGCGGCGCAGCTTGGCCACATTGCGGGCGACGAGCTGCTCGGTGACCGCGTCGACGGCCGTCGTCGGGTTGTGCAGGACCAGTACGGGGCTGTCCGCGGCCAGGGCGCGGGCCAGGGAGAGCCGCTGCCGCTGTCCGCCGGAGAGGTTCGCCCCCCGGTCCCGGACCACGTGGTCGAGCCCGTCGCGGTGGAGGGCGACGACATCCGTCAGCATGGACGCCTCGACGGCCTCGGGGATCATCCGGCTGGTGCCGGACGGGTCCATGTTGGTGCGGAGCGTGCCCGCGAAGATCTCCCCGTCGTACGGATTCACCAGCATGTGCTCGCGGACCGCCTCGATCGACAGGTCCGCGACCGGCCGCCCGCCGATCCGCACCACTCCCTCGTACGCGTCGGGCGCGACGTTCACCGCGAGGACCGACGCGAGGTCGGCCGCCGCGCGCGGCTGGTAGACCGCGATCGCCACGAACTCGCCCGCGGCCACCTCGAACGTCAGCCCGCGCAGCGACCCGTACCGCACCCCGTCGACCGCGAGGCCGCGGTCGCCCTCCGGACGGAGCGACCCGGGGGCGGTCACCGGCGGAGCGGTCAGCACCAGGGCCATCCGCTCGGCCGAGGCGCGCGCCATCATCACGTACTTGGGCATCTCCGAGAACATCTTGAGCGGTTCGATGATGAACTGCGCGAGGCCCACGGCCATGACCAGTTCCCCGATGGTGATCCGGCCCTCGAACGCCAGCCAGCCCGCGGTCAGGGAGACGGCGGCGGCGAGGACCGCGTTGAGGGCCAGCGCGGTGCCCGCGTACGCGCCGTTGACCCGGGCGACGGTGATCGCCTGGCGCCTCGCGTCCGCGCTGACCTTCCGGTAGGACCCGAACGCCGCGTGGTTGCCGCCGAATCCGTGCAGCGGGCGCAGGCCGATGATCAGGTCGGCGACCTTGGCGCCGGCCCGCGCCACCCGGGCCTGCTGTTCCCGGGTGCCGGCGCCGATCCGCCGGGACATCACGGCCAGGACCGACAGGATCGCGACCGTCCCCACGATCACCAGCAGCCCGAGCCGGACGTCGGCCAGCCCCAGCGCGACCGCCGCGACCACCACCGCGACCAGGGAGCTGATCAGCAGCGGCACCACCTCGACGATGTCGGCGGTCTGGTCGGCGTCCTCGGTGGCGATGGTCAGCACCTCGCCGGACTTCAGGTCGACGTCCCTGGCCACCGGCTGGAGCCCG
The DNA here is from genome assembly GCF_042799335.1 of Streptomyces sp. NPDC057697. Taxonomy (NCBI): domain Bacteria; kingdom Bacillati; phylum Actinomycetota; class Actinomycetes; order Kitasatosporales; family Streptomycetaceae; genus Streptomyces; species Streptomyces sp. NPDC057697. The sequence continues at coordinate 64,306 of NZ_JBHVJA010000015.1, forward strand.
CAGCCGGCCACCCGGACCCGCCAGCGGTGCGCCTCGGTCGTGTTGGCCTTCTGCAGGACACGCATCCCGAACCGCCACGACAGCGAGACCGTCGTGATGATCACGGCCAGCGCGCCGATCGACAGACCGAGCGAGGCCGGGCTCCGGTGCTGCAAGGTGTTCTCGACGATCAGGCCGAGCGCGATGGGGAAGGCGGTCTCCCCCGCCTGGTACAGGCCCATGAGGACGGTGCCCCGGGCCATGGCGCCGACGTTGCGGCGCAGCGCGGTGCGCAGGATGTCGGACCCCTGGCGGGTCCGCTGCGTGTCAGGATTCTTCATCGAGGTGGCGGGCAATCGCTTCCGGGGTTCGCAGGGTGAACAGATCACGGATCGTGATCACAGGACCGTACTCGCGGCGGAGCAGCCCGGTCAGCCGCACCGCCAGCATGGAGTGCCCGCCGAGGGACGCGAAGTCGCTCACCGCGCTCACCTCGTCGTCGTCCAGGTCGAGCGCCTCGGCGAAGAACTCGCACACCGCGGTCTCGGTGGGGGTCCGCGGTCCTCGCTCCTGACCGGTGGTCAGCGCGCCGAGCGGTCTGGCCTCCGGCAGCGCCTTGGTGTCGGCCTTCCCGTTCACGGTCAGCGGAACGCTGTCGACCTGGGCGAAGTGCGTCGGGCGCAGGAAGTCCGGCAGCCCGGCGCCCACCTCGGCGGCGACCCGCGCCAGGTCGGCGCCCTCCAGCACGAGATAGGCGGCCAGCCGGTAGGCCCCGTCGACCTGCGGGTCGGGCTGGGCGACGGCGGCGGCGAACCGGACCGCCGGATGGGCCGCGAACACGGCCTCGACCTCGCCGAGTTCCACCCGGTGGCCACGGATCTTGACCTGCTGGTCGGTGCGGCCCAGGTAGGTCAGGTTGCCGTCGGGCCTGCGGACCACCAGGTCGCCGGTGCGGTACATGCGCTCGCCCGGCCCGCCGAAGGGGCAGGCGACGAAGCGGTGGGCGGTCTGGGCGCTCTGGCCGAGGTAGCCGCGCGCGATGCCGATGCCCGAGACGTACAGCTCGCCGGGGACCCCGTCGGGCAGCGGCCGCAGCCACGGGTCCAGTACGTAGACCTCCGTGTTGTCGATCGCCACGCCCACCACCGGGTCCTGGCACTCGAAGGTGCCGACCCCGAGGGTGTTGATGGTGTACTCGGTGGGCCCGTAGAGGTTGTAGCCGACCGTGCCCTCGGTCGCGGCGAGCCGCTGCCAGAGCGTCGGGGTGACGGCCTCGCCGCCCAGCAGCACCAGCGCGGGCCGCCGTTCCGGGGCGTCCAGCAGTCCCTCGGCCACCAGCTGCTGGGCGTAGGTCGGGGTCACGTTGACGACGTCGATCCCGTGCTCACGGCAGTACTCGACCAGACGCGGGGCGTCGCGCCGCAGCTCCTCGTCGCAGATGTGCACCTCGTGGCCGTCGGCGAGCCAGAGCAGCTCCTCCCACGACATGTCGAAGGCGAACGACACGGTGTGCGCGATCCGGAAGATGCGGTGGCCGTGCTCGGCGAGGACCGGTTCGAAGATCCGCCGCTGATGGTTGATCAGCATGTTGGTGAGCCCGGCGTACTCGGTCACCACGCCCTTGGGCTTCCCGGTCGAGCCGGAGGTGTAGATCGTGTAGGCGGGGTGGCGCAGCCGGTCCGGGTCGTCCGGCGCGAACGTCACGTACGGCTCGGCCTCCGGCAGCGGGCGGTCCAGCTCGATCAGCTCGCCGCCGAGCCGGGGGGAGACGGCGCTCACGGTGAGGATCACCTCGGGCCGGGCGTCCGCGACGATGGTCGCGATCCGCTCGTCCGGGTGGTCCAGCTCCAGCGGTACGTACGCGGCGCCGACGCGCAGCACGGCGAAGAGCGCCACGATCGAGTCGAGGGAGCGCGGGATCGCCAGGCCCACGGTCGTCTCGGGTCCGATGCCCCGGCGGGCGAGCACCCCGGCCAGTTCGCGGCTGCGGTCGCGGAGCGTGGCGAAGGTCATGGCCGAGCCGTGGGCGACGAGCGCGACCCGGTCGGGATCACGGTCGGCCGCCCGGTCGAAGCGGTCGACGACGGTGTCCGTGCCGATGTCGGTGCGCGCGGCGGGCACGGGTCGCGGGGCCAGGCCGGGCAGCGTGCCCACCCGGCCCGTCGACCGGGCGAGGTCCTCCAGCACGCGCAGGTACTCGCCCAGGAGCCGGTCGGCGCCCTCGGGGTCGCCGTCGCGGTGCTCCAGCTTGACCGTGAGCCGCTCGCCGGGGGTGACGACCCAGGTGAACGGGTAGTGCGTGGAGTCGTCGGCGCGCACCGAGGTGATGCCGTGGCGGGCGTTCATCTCGGCGAACGCGTCCAGGTCCAGGAAGTTCTGGAGCACGAAGAGGTTGTCGAAGAGGGTGTCGTGGCCGCCGGCCCGCTGGATCTCGCCGAGCCCCAGGTGTTCGTGCTCCATGGCCTCGACCCGGGCCGCCTGCACGGCCGACAGATACGCGCCGACCGTGTCGTCGGGCCGGGCCCGGGTCCACATGGGCACGGTGTTGAGCAGTACGCCGACGATGCCGGAGTGGCCCTCGCCCTCCCGGCCCGAGACGGTCACGCCGAACACGGCGTCGCCGCGGCCGGTGCGGGCGCCGAGAAGCAGGCCGAAGGCGCCGGTCAGCAGCGTGTTCAGGGTGACGCCGTGCTTCTTGGCCGCGTCCCGCAGCAGCTGCGAGAGGTCGGCGGAGAGGGTGCGGACGAGGGCGCGCGGCAGCTCGTCCGGGAGGGCCGGGGCCGGTCCGGCGAGCAGTGTCGGGCCCGGGAGACCGGCCAGGTGCTCCGCCCAGAAGCGGCTCGACACCTCGGGGTCCCGGGCGTCGAGTGCCCGCGCGTACTCCTCGAAGCCCGGCACGGCCGGGGTCGTGTCCGGCGTCCGGCCCGCCAGGAGCTCCTCGTACGCCTCGAACAGGTCGCGCAGCACGATCTCGCGGGACCAGCCGTCCCAGAGCAGCAGGTGGTAGCTGAGCAGCAGGCCGTCCCGGCCGTCGGGCAGCCGCATCACGGTCAGCCGGACCAGCGGCGGCTCGCCGGGGTCGAATCCCGACGCGCGGTCCCGGGCGCGCACCTCCTCGACCTCGGCGTCGGTGGTCGGCTCGATCGTGCGGACGCCGACCCGGCGGCCCGCCCCGAGGACCTGGACCGGGTTGCCGTCGTCGTCGGTGGTGAAGCCGGCGCCCACCACGGGGTGACGCGCGATCACGCACGCCATCGCCTCGGCCAGCGCGTCGGTGTCCAGGCGCCGGTCGAAGGTGAACCAGCTCTGTGCGACGTAGTGTCCGGCCGTGCCCGCCATCTGGGCCTGGAAGTACAGGCCCCGCTGGAGGGGGGTGACCGGTGCGGTGCGTTCGGCCGTGGCGGCGGCGTCCGCGAGGTGCTCCAGCGCGTCGAGCCAGTGCCCGGTGATCGCGTCGGGTATGCCCCGGGCGAGGGTGAAGGCCGCGTGCAGGCTGCCGGTGGCCTCGTCGGTCCAGGCGTTGACCTCGACGGCGTACGGGCTGCCCTGGTCGTCGGCGGTGATGGGCAGTGCCTGGGACTCGCCGCCCCGGCCCAGGTAGTTGAAGAGCACCTGCGGGCGGGCCGCCAGCAGCGGGGCCGTCTGCGGGTTGAGGTATCTGACCAGGCCGTAGCCGACGTGCCCCTGCTCGTCCGGCTGGCGTGCGGCGACCTCGCGCGCCGCGGCGACGGGGTCGGTGTGCGCGGTGAGCCGCACCGGTGCGATGGCGGTGAACCAGCCGACGGTACGGGAGTAGTCGTGGTGCTCCAGGGCCGGGACGCGGCCGTGCCGCTCCAGTTCGACCGCGAGGTCGGTGGGCGTGGGCTGGATCCGGGTCAGCGCGGTGCGCAGGGCGCCGCACAGCAGCTCGGTGAGGCCCACGCCGAGCGCGGCGGGGGCGCTGCGCGTCACCAGGTCGCTCGCGGCGGGGGCGAGCACCACCGTGGTCTCGCGCGGCTCCCGGACCTCGGGCAGCAGGGCGGGGGCCGCGAGCGTGCTGATCCAGTGTCCGAGGTCGTCGGCCGGTCCGGCGGACCGCACGGCCAGTGCCTCGGCGTACTCGCCGTAGGACGTGGTCGGCGGTGCCAGGTCCGCGCCGTCCAGGGCGGTGGCCAGGTCGTCGAGGAGGACCAGCCAGGAGACCGCGTCGACGGCGAGGTGGTGCACGGTGACCACCAGGGTCCGCGCGGACTCCAGCCAGGAGAACGCGATGACGTCCCCGGAGCCGGGGTCGAGCCGTCCGGCGGCCTCGTTCGCCGCGGCCGTCGCGTCGGGGGCGTCGGTCGGGACGACGTCGGTCTCGCGGGCGGGGCCGGTGCTCAGGGACCACACACCGTGCTCGACGCTCAGCCGCAGCCGGAGGGCCGGATGGGCGGCCACCACGGTCCCGGCGGCCCGCCGTACGTCGGCGAGGGCGATGCCCTCGGGCACCGCCACGGCCCTGGCCTGGGCGAACCCGTCGAGCGATCCGCCCAGTTCCCGCTGGCGCAGGATGACCGGGGTGACGGGCAGCGGACCGTCCGCGGGGCGGGCCGGCGCGGCCGCCGAGGGCTGCGGGGCGCGCGCGTCCAGGTGCCCGGCGAGCGCGCGGGGGGTCTTCAGCAGGAAGACGTCCCGGGGGGCGATCGGCAGACCGTGCGCCCTGGCCCGGTTGATCACGGTGATGGCGACGATGCTGTCGCCCCCGGCGCCGAAGAAGTCGGTGTCGGCGTCCACGGCGACGCCGGGCAGCGCCTCGGCGAAGATGCCGGTCAGTGCGGCGAGGGCGGATCCGCCCGCGGCCGCCGGGGTGTCGTCCTGTGCGGCGCTCTCGGTGAGGGCCCTGCGGTCCAGCTTCCCGTTGACCGTCAGCGGCAGGGCATCGACGGTCAGCACCCGGCCGGGCACCATGTGCGCGGGCAGCTTGGCGGACAGCAGTGCGGTGAGGTCGCCGGGCACCCGGCCCACGACATGGGCGACCAGATGGTCGCCGCTGTCCGCGACGGTGACGGCCGCGTCCACGACGCCGTCGAGCTCCCGTACCGCGGACTCCACCTCGCCGAGCTCGATGCGGAACCCCTTGAGCTGCACCTGGTCGTCGGCGCGGCCGGTGAACTCCAGCTCGCCGTCGAGCGTGCGGCGGGCGAGGTCGCCCGTGTGGTACATCCGGGAGCCGTCGGCCGTGAACGGGTTCGCCACGAACCGGCCCGCGGTGAGCCCCGGCCGTCCCAGGTAGCCGAGCGCGAGCTGGTCCCCGGCGACGTAGATGGCGCCGACCCGGCCCGGCGGCACCGGCCGGAGCCGGTCGTCGAGCAGATGGGTGACCAGGCCGGGGATCGGACCGCCGATCGGGCTGGCGTCCTCGCCGGAGCCGAAGTCCGCGTCGGTCAGCACCCGGTGGGTGACGTGGACGGTGGTCTCGGTGATGCCGTACATGTTGACCAGCTCGGGCGACCGGGTGCCGTGCCGCTCGACCCAGCCGCGCAGCCGCCCGAGGTCCAGCGGTTCGCCGCCGAAGACGATCCGGCGCAGCGCGGTGAGCGGTTCGCCGCAGGCCCGGTCGGCCTCGATGAACCGGTGGAACGCGGAGGGGGTCTGGTTGAGCACGGTCACACCGCGCTCGCGGACCAGCCGGTGGAAGTCGACCGGGGAACGGGTGAGTCCGTACTCCGGCACGAGCAGTTCGCCGCCGTGCACCAGGGCGCCCCACAGCTCCCAGACCGCGAAGTCGAAGGAGAAGGAGTGGAACTGCACCCAGACGTCGTGCGGGCCGAAGTCCATGCCGGGCCGGGTGTTGGCGAGGAGCGTCACCACGCTGGAGTGCGGGACGACGACCCCCTTGGGCCGGCCCGTCGAGCCGGAGGTGTAGATCACGTACGCGGGGTCGTGCCATCCGGCCGCGGGACCGGCGGCGGTGGCGGGCGGAACGGGTTCGTCGCCCTGGACGAGGACGCGCGCCGCCACACCGGCTCGGGCCAGCAGGCGGGTGAAGCGGTCCCGTTGTTCGCGGTCGACGAGCACGACCTGGGGTGCGGCGTCGGCGAGTACGTACTCCAGCCGCTCGTCCGGGTACGCCTGGTCCAGCGGCACATAGGCGCCGCCCGCGGTGACGGTCGCGACCAGGGCGACGACCTGCTCCAGGGAGCGCGGGACGGCGACGGCGACACGGGTGCCCGGTCCGGTGCCGGCGGCGCGCAGCACCGATGCCAACGCGTCGCGGGCGGCCGTCAGTTCACCGTAGGTCAGCGACCGGGTGCTGCCGTCGAGGGCGCACTGGGTGACGGCGGTGGCCGCCGGGTCGCGGGTCGCGGCGGCGTCGAACAGCTCGCCCAGGGTGGCCGGGGGGATCTGTTCCGGGGCGCTGCCGGTCGCGGGGGCCAGGTCGTCGACCGGGGTGTCGGGCCGTTCGAGCAGAGCGGTGAGGGTCCGGGTGAATGTGCTCAGGATCGCCTCGGCGCTCCGCGTGCGCAGCAGTTCGCCGTCGTGGATCAGGTTGAAGCGCGCCCGCCCGTCCGTGGCCCGCTCCACCACCAGTGTCAGCGGGTAGTGCGGGGCGCCCTCGTTGACGATGCCGGTGATGACCAGTTCGTCGCCCGCCCGGCGCAGCGCGGACACGTCGGTGGCGACGTCGAACACCACCAGGGTGTCGAACGGGGAGCCGGTGCCGGCCTGGCGGCCGATCCTGGCGAGTGAGACGTGCTGGTGCGGCAGGACCCTGCTCTGGTGCTCCTTCACGGCGGTGAGCAGCTCGCGCGCCGTGGTGGTGGGGGTCCAGCGGGCGCGCACCGGGATCGTGTTGATGAACAGGCCCACCATGTCCCCGATGCCGGGGACCTCGGCGTCGCGTCCGGACACCGTGGAGCCGAACACGACGTCCCTGCCGTGCAGCAGGCCGCCCAGCGTCAGGGCCCAGGCGCTGTGCACGGCCACGCTGAGCGGCACACCGGCCGACCGGGCGGCGGCGTCGATGTCGTCGGCGGGTTCGACGGCGGCGTCGGCGAACCGATCGGAGGGGGTGTGCCCCTCGGCGACCAGCGAGGGGCCGGGCAGTCCGTCGAGTTCGGCCCGCCACACCCGGTCGCTCTCGTCCTGGTCGCGTGCGGCGAGCCAGCTCACGTAGTCCCGGTAGCCGCCGAGCGGGTACACGGTCCCCGGCGCGTGGTACTCGGCCAGCAGGGTGCGGAGCATCGGCGGCACCGACCAGCCGTCGGCGACGATGTGGTGCACGGTCTGCACCAGCACGGTGCGGCCGGAGCCGGCCCGGACCAGTGTGCAGCGCATCAGCGGTCCGGTGGCCAGGTCGAAGCCCGCGCGGCGGTCCCGCTCGGCGAGGTCGCGGATCTCGTCGTCGGTGAGGCCGGGGCGGTCCAGCGTGGTGAAGGGCGCCCGGACTCCGCTCTCGACGACGGAGACGACCCGGCCGTCGGCGAGGGCCGTGAACCGGGCGGCCAGGTTGGGGTAGAGGGCGAGCAGCCGGGTGGCCGCCGCCGCGAGCCGGTCGGCGTCGACGTCGCCTTCCAGCGTGAGCAGTTGCTGTTCGACGTAGCTGCCGGTCGCGTCGTCGTCGAAGACCGAGTGGAAGTACAGGCCCTCCTGCAAGGGGGTCAGCGGCAGGATGTCCCGCAGCGCCGGGCCGTCCAGCTCGTCGACGTCGGCCTGGGTGAGCCGCACCAGGGGGAAGTCGCTGGGCGAGTGGCCGCCCGCGTCGAGCCCGGCCAGGGCGGTCAGGGCCTCCCGGAAGTACTGGCAGAGGGTGGTCAGGTCCTGTTCGGTGAACAGTCCCTCGGGCCAGGAGACGGTGGTGACCAGCTCGTACGCGCCGTTCGCGTCGGGTTCGGCGATCGCGTTGAACTCCAGGGCGCGCGGCATCCGCATCCGCGGGTCGCGCTTCTCGCCCAGCTGGCCCGTGGTGCCCGCGAGCTGCCAGTCCCCGGCGGCGCCCGCGTCGAAGCGGCCCAGGTAGTTGAAGAGGACCTGCGGTGCGGGGGTGGTCGACCCGGTGTCGGACAGATAGCGCAGGACGCCGTACGGGATGCCGTTGCCGGGTACCGCCGCGAGGTCCTCCTTGACCGCCTTGAGGGCGGCGGCGAGGTACCCGGGCGCGGTGAGGTCGGCCGCCGTGCCGGGGTCCACGGTCACCGGGAACAGGGTGGTGAACCAGCCCACGGTCCGGGAGAGTTCCGGCTCGAAGCCCGCCGCGTCCGCGACGTAGCGCCCTTCGCGGCCGTGTCCTTCCAGCTCGATGCGGGCGAACGTCTGGTCCTGCCCCAGGTCGCGGCGCCACCGGGCGAGGGTGACGGCGAGCGCGGTGAGCAGGACGTCGTTGACACCGGCGTGGAACCTCGCGGGGATCTCGCCCAGCAGTGCGGCGGTCTCCTCGGGGCCGACCGAGACGGTCCGGGTCCGTTCCCGGGCCACGGTGTCGTCCTCGGTCAGCGCGCGTCTGCCGATCGGTGCGTCGGGGGCGGGCAGCGGGGTCTCGAAGTACGGGCGGTCCGCTTCGAACGCCGCGCGCTCCAGCAGCTGCGTCCAGCGTCGGAACGAGGTGCCCACGGGGGGAAGTTCGACGGGCGCCCCCGCGGCGTACCGGCGCCAGGCCGTCGCCAGGTCGTCCATCACGATCCGCCAGGACACTCCGTCGACGACGACGTGGTGGGCGACCAGGACCAGTTGCCGCGCCTCGCGGCGCCAGACCGCGCGCAGCATCACACCGTTGTCCGGGTCGAGCCCGTCGGTGGCGAGCCGCACGCACTCCGTCAGCGGCAGCCCGCTCTCCTGCCAGGCCACGGCGCCGCCGCCCTCGGGGATGTCGAAGCTCCAGCGCTCCCCGCGCACCAGCCTGGCGCGCAGCATGTCGTGCCGCCCGGCCAGCGCGGCGAGGATCTCGTCGAGCGCGTCGGCGGTCAGCTCCGCCGGGGTGTTCAGCACGACCGACTGCACGAAGCCGTCGATCGCGTCCGTGGTCCGGCCGAGCCACTGCACGATGGGGGACCCCACGACGGAACCGGTCGGGACGTCGCCGTGGTCCACGGCGGAGAGGTCCTCGCGGCTCGCCACCGCGGCCAGTGCCCCGAGCACGCTGTGGGTGAAGATCTGCCGTGCGGTGACGTGGAGACCGGCGTCGCGCAACGCGCTCAGCAGGGAGATCGCCAGGATGCTGTCCCCGCCGAGCTGGAAGAAGTCCTGGTCGACCCCCGCCTTCTCCAGTCGCAGCACCGACGCGACGGCCGCGCACACCACCCGCTCGTCCTCGGTGGCGGGCTCCGTCACCGAGCCCGTGCCGATCACGGGTTCCGGCAGGGCGCCCCGGTCGAGCTTGCCGTTCGCGGTGAGCGGGAACTCCTCCATCACGACGAGATGGGCGGGCACCATGTACTCCACCATGTTCCGGGTGGCCCACTCCTTGACCTCGTCGGCCCGCAGCCCCTCGTGGCCGGTGGCCGGGATCACGTAACCCACCAGGTAGGTGCCGCCCGCCGAGTTCTTCCTCGCGACGACGCAGCTGTGCCGTACCGCGGGGTGCTCCGCGAGGCCGACCTCGACGTCCTCGATCTCCAGCCGCATACCGCGGATCTTGATCTGGTTGTCGGCGCGGCCCAGGAAGTCCAGCGACCCGTCGGGGGCGTACCGTGCCAGGTCGCCGGTCCGGTACAGCCGGGACCCGTCGTCGGCGAAGGGGTTCGCGACGAACCGGGAGGCCGTCAGGCCGGGCGCGTTGACGTAGCCGCGCCCCAGCAGGAGGCCGCCCGCGTACAGTTCGCCGCCGACCCCGACCGGGACCGGGCGCAGCTCGTCGTCCAGGACGTACAGCTGGGTGTTGGGGTTGGCGCGGCCGATCGACGTCGACAGGCGCTCGGCCTCGCCGCGGTAGACGACGTGGGAGACGCCGATGGTCGTCTCGGCCGGGCCGTAGCCGTGGTAGAGGGGGATGCCGAGCCGGCTGCGGAACCGCTCGTACAGCTCCGGGGTCAGCACCTCGCCGCCGCACCACACGTGCCGCAGGCTGTCCAGGCGGCCGGAGTCGCCCGCGATCTCCAGCAGTACGTCCAGCATGGACGAGACCAGATAGGTGAAGGTGACGCGGTGTTCGGCGATCACGCCCAGCAGGTGGTGCGGGTCGCGTTCGCCGCCGGGCCGCAGGATCACCAACCGTCCGCCGGTCACCAGCGGCAGGAAGATCTCGTTGATGGAGATGTCGAAGGAGAGCGGTGCCTTGAACAGCGAGGCGTCGTCGTGGCCGAAGCCGAGGATCTCGTCGGACTGCCACAACAGGCGTTCGCTGATCGCCTCGTGACGGATCATGGCGCCCTTGGGCCGTCCGGTCGAGCCGGAGGTGAAGATCACGTAGGCCAGGGCGGAGCCGGGGACGACGGCCTCCGGCGGCTCGGCGGGAAAACCGCCGAACGCCCAGTCGCCGAGGTCGACGGCCACGGCGTCCGGTTCGCCCGCGGCGTGCTCGCCGGAGTCGTTGAGCTGGAGCACGACCCGGGCGTCCTCGACGACGACGGCGCGGCGCGCGGCGGGCCACTGCGGATCGAGCGGTACGAACGCGCCCTTCGCCTGGAGCACGGCGAGGAGACCGATGACCATCTCCGCGCCGCGGCCGAGCGAGATGCCGACGACCTGCTCGGCGGTGAGGCCGCGCGCGATCAGATGGTGGGCCAGCTGGCTGGAGTAGGCGGCTGCTTGACGGTACGTCAGCGAACGGTGCTCATCGATGACGGCGACGGCGTCCGGCCTGGCGCGCGCCTGTGCGTGGAACATCTCCATGAGGGTCGGGCGGACCCGGTCGGCGCGGTTGTCGTTCCATCCGGCCAGGGCTTCGATCCTCGCCGCGAGGTCGCAGGGGCCGATGGTGCCGATGGGGCGGTCGGGGAAGTCGGTCAGGTCGTCCAGGGCGAGCTGTGCGTCGGCCTGGACGACGCCGTCGGGGACGGTGATGCTCCGGCCGTCCGCGCCGACGTCCCAACCGGCCGTCACGGCACCGCCGTTGTCGACCCAGCCGAGGAGGTCGGCGAAGAGGGTGGCGGGGGTGAGGTCGAGGCCGTCGGGACCGTGGCCGGTGGCCCAGTACGACAGCCCGATGGCACACGCTCCGGTGATGGTCCGGTCACCGTAGCCTCCGGTGCGCCGACGCACATCGGCCAGACGGGCGGGGGAAAGCAGTACGCGCGGCGCGCTCGGTTCCCTCATCGAAGACTCAGCATCCTTCCACAGTACGCACGTCGGCCCGAATGCACTCGGGCTCGCCTAACTACCCTCTCGCCAGGCACGCCACAGACGCGCGTACTGGCCACCCAGAGCGACCAGCTCCGTGTGCGTGCCCTCCTCCACCACACGCCCCGCCGACAGCACGGCGATCCGGTCCGCCGCCATCGCCTGGGTCAGCCGGTGCGCCACGAACAGCGTGGTCCGGCCCGCACAGGCGGCCAGCACGGCCCGTTCCAGCTCGGCGGCTCCCTCGCTGCCCGCCTCCGCGGTCGACTCGTCGAGCACCACCACCGGCGAGCGTCCGAGCACCAGGCGGGCCAGGGCGATCTGGGCGACCTTGGTGACGTCCAGGCGCTCGCCGCCCTCGCCGACCACCGTGGCCAGCCCCTCGGGCAGCAGCTCGACCCACTCCCCGGCGCCGACCGTGCGCAACGCGTCCAGCAGTTCGGCATCGCTCGCCCCGGGGGCGGCGAGCCGCAGGTCCTCGGCGAGCGGCCCCGAGAAGACATGGGTCTCCTGCGTCAGGATGCTCACCAGGGCCCGCGCCCCGGCCTCGTCCAGACCGGCGAGGTCCTGCGAGCCGATGCGCACCGATCCGGCCTGCGGGGTCCCGATCCCGGCGATCAGCGCGGCCAGGGTCGACTTGCCCGCGCCCGTGGCTCCCACCAGGGCGAGCGAACCACCGGCCGGAATGGACAGGTTCACCTCCCGCAGGACGGGGTCCTCGGTGTCGGGGTAGCTGAAGGTCAGCCCCTCCACCGTCACCGGATAGGGCCCGGCGTCCGCCGGGGCGACGGTCACGTCGCCCACCAGCCGGTCCTCTGCGGGCTCCCCCAGCACTCCGACCAGCCGGGTCAGGCTGGCGCCCGACTTCTGCGCCTCGTCGAAGGTGAACATGATGGCGCCCAGCGGGGTGAACAGCCGGTGGAACATCAGCGGGGCCGCCGACACCTCGCCCAGGCTGGCGGCATCGGCCTCCAGCAGGACGTACCCCACCACGACGATCAGGGCCAGTCCGATGAACTCGGCGCGGTTCTCCCTGCCGACGAAGCGTCCGAAGAACCGGAACACCTCGACGCCCAGATCCCGCACCCGCCACGACTCGCTGGTGACCTTCTCGCGGACGGCGCCCTCCAGGCGGTAGGCCCGGACGGTGTCGATCCCGTTCAGTCCGCTGATCAGGGCCTGCGCGCGGTCGGCCTGGGCCCTGCGCTGCTTCTGGTAGAGCGGTGCGGACCGGGGCAGGTACCACCGCAGGGCCAGCGCGTACGCGGGCAGCGCGCCGGCGCCGGCCAGGCCGAGCCGCCAGTCCAGTCCGAACATGCCCGCCGTGGCGATGACGACCAGCACGCCCGCGGAGAACACCGTGGGGATGGCGGCCCTGATGCCCTTGGACAGGACGGCCACGTCGTCACCGACCCGGGAGAGCACGTCGCCCCGGCCGACCTGCTCGATGCGGGCGCTGGGCATCCCCAGCACCGCGCGGACGGCGCCCTCCCGCAGCCGGGCGAGCAGATCGGCCCCGAGCCGCCCGATCAGGTACGTCGACACCGCGGTGGCCACCGCGCCGAGCAGCGCGGCGCCCACCATCAGGGCCCCGATCGTGACGAGCACGGAGCGCGATTCGCCCCCGGTCACCCCGTCGACCACCCGGCTCAGCAGGAGCACGGGCAGTACCTGGAGCGCCGCCCCGGCCACCGTCGTGAAGAGAGTGGCGGAGGTCAGCCACGGGACCCGGCGGCAGTGCGCCGCGACCCACCGGGTGGCCTCACCTCCCGTCGCCGTACGCAGGGTTGCCGGGGCGACGCGGGTGTCGGTGGTGCTCACACGAAGACCAAATCTCTCCGGGGACGGGGCCGTCCGATCGGCATGTCTAGTCGACCGACTTGACGAGCTCGTCGATCGCGTACGGCAAGGAGAGCAGGGTGCCCTGGGACATGGCGGCGCCGACCGCCGGTCCCTCGCTGTCCAGCAGGTACGAGACCTTGCCGTTCTTGACGGCGGGCAGGTTGGCGAACAGCTTGAACTTCTTCAGCGCCTCCGTGTCCGCCTTGTCGTTGATGACGAAGATACGGTCGACGTCGATCAGGTCGATGCGCTCGGGGGAGAGCGTCGTGAAGAACTTGCCGTCCGCGATCTCGTCGATCTTGGTCTGGTACTTGAAGCCGGTGCCCGTCACCAGCCGTCCGCGCACGTCGGTCGAGGTGAACGGCCCGACGGAGTCCTTGTACCAGGACAGCGCCACGGCGGTCTGGTTCGCGAACTCGGGGTGCGCCTTCTTCGCCGCGTCGAGCTTGTCCTGGATGCCCTGGACCAGCTGGGTGCCCTCCTTCTCCTTGCCGAGCGCCTTCGCGATGTGCACCGCGTTGTCCTGCCAGGGCGCGCTGAAGGGCTCCTTCTCGCCCTTGGTGCGGCCCACGGTCGGGGCGATCTTGGAGAGCTTGTCGTAGGCGGCCTGGTCGATCTCGGAGTAGACCGCGATGATCAGGTCCGGCCGCAGGGAGGCGATCTTCTCGTAATTGGGGCCCGAGTCACCGTTGTTCATGATGACCTCGGGGCGGGTGTCGCCCCACTTGTCCTTCACCCAGGGCCACTGGGTGTTGATGTCGGGGGACTTGCCCGCCGGGTTGGGGTACTGGTCGACCATGCCGACCGGCTTGATGCCGAGCGCCAGGATGGCCTGGTCGTCCGTGTAGCCCACCGAGACGACGCGGCGGGGAGCCTTGGTGATCTTCGTGGATCCGAACGCGTGCTCGACGGTGACCGGGAACGCGCCGGAGGCGGCGGCCGGGGCATCGTCGTTCTTCGTGTCCGACGTGTCGGAACCGCATCCCGCGAGGAGACCGACGCCGAGGGTCGCGGCGGTCAGGATCGCCGCCACCCGCCGCCAGGGCTTCACGAGCGTCGTTCGAGGGGTAAGCATCCGAAAATCCCTTGCTCTCACACTGTCCACTGCACCTTTTGTAAGGGCAGCCAAACCTTATCCTGCACAAGTCAGGCCAGCCTAGCCTAACCTGCAAATATTCCTCCGCCGCGCGCCAGTTGGGCCCCGCGGCGGCCGATCCCGTGGGGCGGGCTACGCATCGCTCCGGACGTGCGTACGGCCGATCGGCACGATGAGCGGCCGGTCGCCGACCGGGTCGTCGATCACCATGGCGTTCAGTCCGAACGCCTCCCGCAGCAGTTCGGCGGTGATCACCTCGCGCGGATGGCCCTGCGCCAGGACGGATCCCGCCCGCATCACGATCAGGTGGTCGCTGTAGCGGGTGGCCAGATTGAGGTCGTGCAGCACCATGACCACGGTGCGCCCCGACTCGTGCAGATCGTCCACCAGATCGAGCACATCGATCGCGTGCGCCAGGTCCAGATAGGTGGTCGGCTCGTCCAGCAGCAGCAGATCGGTGCCCTGGGCCAGGGTCATGGAGATCCAGACGCGCTGGCGCTGTCCGCCGGAGAGCGAGTCGACCGGACGGTCGGCCAGTTCGGCCACCCCGGTCATGGCCAGCGCGCGCTCCACCACACCGGCGTCGTCGGAGGACCACTGCCGCAGCCAGCTCTGGTGCGGATGGCGTCCCCGGGCGACCAGGTCGGCCACGGTCAGCCCGTCCGGCGCCACCGGCGTCTGCGGCAGCAGACCGAGCTTCTTCGCCACGTCCCGGGTCCTGAGCCGGCCGATGTCCTCGCCGTCCAGCACGACCGTCCCGTGGTCCGGTTTGAGCAGCCGGGTCAGGGTGCGCAACAGGGTGGACTTCCCACAGCCGTTGGGGCCGATGATCGTGGTGATCACGCCCGGCGGGATCGTCACGTCGAGCCCGTCGATGACCGTCCGGCCGCCGTACCCGACCGTGACGCCCCGGGCCGCCAGCCTCGGGACCTCCTCGGCCCCGGTCCCGGCCCCGCTTCCGGTCTCCGCCTCGGTGATGAACTGAGTGGCCACAGGCACCCCTTGTCTTGATTCGCCTTGCTGATTCACCGTCTACCTCAGGTTCGCGCGTACCAGCAGATAGACGAGGAACGGTCCGCCGATCGCGGCGGTGACCACCCCGACCGGCAGGGTGACCGGCAGCGCCGTGCGCGCGACCAGGTCCGAGCCGATCAGCAGCACCGCGCCCACCAGGCCGGAGGCCACCATCGGCGGCGTCGGGAACCTCGCCAGCCGCATCGCCACCTGCGGCGCCACCAGGGCGACGAACGGTACGGGCCCCGCCGCGCTCACGGCCACCGCGGCCAGCAGCACCGAGCACAGCAGCAGGACCGCGCGCACCCTCGTGTACCGGACGCCCAGACCGGCGGCGACCTCGTCGCCGAGGTGCATCGGCTTGAACTGGAAGGCGGCGGCGGCCATGACGACCAGGAGGACGAGCGTGCACCAGAACGCCGTCCCGACCTGGTCCCACGACCGGTCCGCCAGCGAACCGACCAGCCACGCCTGGGCCCTGGCCACGTCCCTGATGTCGGCCGAGACCAGCAGCCAGGTCGTGATCGCCTCCATCACCGCGCTCACCGAGATGCCGATCAGGATGAGCCGGAAGCCGTCGATCCCGCGTCGCCAGGCCAGGAAGTACACCAGCAGCCCCGTGCCGAGGCCGCCCGCGAGCGCCGCCGCGGGCAGGCCCACGGAGCCGACGACCGCCGCGGCGGTCCCGCCCGACACCGTCACCAGGAAGACCGCGACCGCGCCGGCTCCCCCGGTGATGCCCAGGATGTCCGGGCTGGCGAGCGGATTGCGGGCCACGGACTGGGTGATGGCCCCGGACATCCCCAGCGCGACCCCCACGACGAGGCCCGCGAGGGCGCGCGGCATCCGCAGGTCCATGACCACGAACTCGTCGACCTGTTCGCCCCGGCCGAAGATCGTGGCGATCACCCGGGGCAGCCCGATGGGGAAGTCCCCGACGCCGATGGAGAGGCAGAACACCAGGAAGGTCGCCGCCAGCAGCAGCAGCGTGACCAGGACGGGCCAGGGTCGCCATACGAACGACACGCCGCCGAGCCGTACGCCCGGCGCCACCGATGGGTTCACTTCTGTCCCGTTCACGCGTTCCTGAACTTTCCTCGCCACACCAGAATCGCGAAGAACGGGGCGCCGAGAAGGGCGACCACGACCCCCGCGTCCAACTCGCCCGGCCGCACCACCAGACGTCCCACGATGTCGCAGACCAGCAGGACGACGGCGCCCAGCAGTCCCGCGTACGGCACCAGCCAGCGGTAGTCCGGGCCGGTCAGATACCGGGCCACATGGGCCACCATGAGCCCGAGGAACGCGATGGGGCCGCAGGCGGCCGTGGCCGCGCCCGCCAGCAGGGTGATGGCGCAGATGCCGATCGTCCGGCTCAGCGCGATGTTCACGCCGAGGCCGCGCGCCACGTCGTCGCCCAGGTTGAGCAGATTGAGCGCGGGCAGGGTGATCAGCGCCGCCAGCAGACCGGCCGCGACGAACAGGCTCACCGGCCCGATGACATCGAATCCGACACCGGCCACGGACCCCGCGTTCCAGAACCGCAGGGCGTTCAGCGACTTCTGGTCGGAGAGTGCCACCGCCGTGGTCATCGCCGCCAGGAACACCGTGATCCCCTGCCCCGCCAGGGCGAGCGTCAGCGGATTGCCCGCCCCCCGGCCGATGCTCGCCAGACCGAAGACGACGACACCGGCGGCCCCCGCCCCCACGAAGGCGAACCAGACGTACTGGAACGGGTTGCTCAGGCCGAACACGGCGATCACCGACACAACGGCGAACGAGGCGCCGGAGTTCACCCCCAGCAGGCCCGCGTCGGCGATCGGGTTGCGGGTGTAGCCCTGGATCAGTGAACCGGCGACCCCCAGCGCGATGCCCGCCACGACGGCGAGCACCGTCCGGGGCACCCGCACGGTCTGCACGATCAGCCGGATCTCGGTGAGCCGCCGGTCGGACTCGGGCGCCGCGAACAGTCCGTGCCAGACCTCGGCGGGGGTCAGCGCGCGGGCGCCGACGGCCAGCGACACGGCCGCCGCGATCACGAGGACCGCCACCAGCACGGCCAGCCCCCCGGCCCGCCGTCCGCGGGCCCCTGTCGTGCCCCCGGGCGCGGGGCGCTCCACTGCAGTCGTGCGCATGTCGACGTTCGTTATCCCTTTGCCCCGGTGCCGTCGGCGACCGGCCGGGCCTCGTCGGGGGCGGACTTGACGCCCCGGTCGAGCAGGGAGTCCAGGATCTCGCCGACCCGTATCGCGGTGTTGGACAGCAGGGACGTGGTGATGCCGTGCGTGTGCTCCGTGCCGCCCTGCAGATAGATGCCGCAGCGCAGTTCGGGGTCGGTCGAGACGCGGTAGTCGCGCTCGACGCGGACCCGGCCCTCGTCGTCGCGCAGGCAGCGGTCGGCGACCTCGCCGAGGAGCCCGAGCGGGTCGGCCGGGCTGTAGCCGGTGGCGAACACCACGACATCGGCGTCCAGCAGCGTCTCCTCGCCCGTGACGAGGGACTTCACGGTGGCCCGGACGCCGTCGGGCGTCTCCTCGACGCCGTTGACCCGGGACACGTTGAGGAAGCGCAGCCGCTCGGTGCCGAGGACCTTCTCCTGGTACATCTGCCGGTAGAGGTCGTCGATCAGATCGATGTCCACCACGGAGTAGTTGGTGTTGCCGTGGTAGGCCATCAGCCGGCTCTTGACGCTCTCGGGCGCGGTGAAGAAGTCGTCGACCGCCCCGGGGTCGAAGATCCGGTTGGCGAAGCTGCTGTCGTCGGCGGGGCTGTAGCCGTAGCGGGAGAAGACCGCACAGACCTCGGCCTCGGGGAAACGGCGGTGCAGATAGGCGACGTTCTCCGCGGCGCTCTGTCCGGCGCCCACGACGACGAACCGCGAGGGCGACGCGCCCTCCAGCCCCTCGACCTTGCGCAGCAGGTCGGAGTTGTGCCAGACCCGCTCACCGCGCTCCACCCCGGCCGGCATGACGGGGCGCAGCCCGGTGCCGATGACGAGGTTGCGGGCCCGGTGGACCTCCAGGCCCTCCCCCGACCGGACGGTGACGTCCAGGTACTCCACGGTGCCGTCGTGGACGAAGGGGGTGACGGCGACGACCTCGTGGCCGTAGGAGACCATGTCGTCGACCTTGGCCGCGGCCCACTCGAAGTAGTCGTGGAACTCGACCCGCAGCGGGAACAGGTTCTTGTGGTTGATGAAGTCGATCAGCCGGTCCTTGCTCTGCAGGTAGCAGAGGAAGCTGAACTCGCTGGCCGGGTTCCGGAGCGTCACCAGGTCCTTGAGGAAGGACACCTGCATGGTGGCGTCGTCGATCAGCATGCCGCGGTGCCAGCCGAAGCTCGCCTGTTGTTCGAAGAAGTGAGCGGTGACCGGCTTCTGCCTGCCGACGCCTGAGTTGTGCTCGCTCAGCGCAATCGCCATGGCCACATTGGAGGGGCCGAAGCCGATACCAATCAGGTCGTGGACCAGTGGTGCGTCGCCAGGAAGAACCTGTGACATGTCACTCCCATCGTGCGGGAAATCCGCCTGTCAGGCGTAGGAAAGAGAAGAAAGGCGGGCACGCCGACAAGACCCACCCGTCTTAAACTTAGGTGAGCCTAAGCTAATCATGCGGACTTGTCGATAGGAGGACCGGCATCCGGGGCTGATGGGCCGTCAATCGGAGCCCCAATTCGCCCCATTGCAAACTAAGGTAAGCCTTGCTTTACTTACGGTCGGTCTATCCCTGCTCTGAGGAGGAACCCCATGCGGGTCGTCATGTTCGGTTACCAGACCTGGGGGCACCGCACCCTGCAAGCCCTCCTGGACTCCGAGCACCACGTGGTACTGGTCGTGACGCACCCCAAGAGCGAGCACGCGTACGAGAAGATCTGGAGCGACTCCGTCGCCGACCTCGCCGAGGAGCACGGCGTCCCGGTGCTGATCCGCAACCGCCCGGACGACGAGGAGCTGTTCGAGCGCCTCAAGGAGGCCGACCCGGACATCATCGTGGCCAACAACTGGCGGACCTGGATCCCGCCGCGGATCTTCGGCCTCCCGCGCCACGGCACGCTGAACGTGCACGATTCGCTGCTGCCGAAGTACGCCGGGTTCTCGCCGCTGATCTGGGCCCTGATCAACGGCGAGTCCGAAGTGGGCGTCACCGCGCACATGATGGACGACGAGCTCGACGCCGGGGACATCGTCCGCCAGGAGTCCGTGCCGGTCGGTCCGGCGGACACCGCCACCGACCTCTTCCACAAGACCGTGGACCTCATCGCCCCGGTCACCATCGGCGCACTCGACCTCATCGCCGCCGGGCAGACGGAGTTCACCCCGCAGGACCGCTCGCAGGCCAGCTTCTTCCACAAGCGGTCCACCGAGGACATCCGCATCGACTGGAACTGGCCGGCCGAGGACCTCGAACGACTGGTCCGCGCCCAGTCGGAGCCGTACCCCAGCGCCTTCACCTTCCACAAGGGCAAGCGCCTGGAGGTGCTGGCCGCGGTGGTGTCCCAGAACCGCTACGGCGGTACGCCCGGCCGGATCTTCTACCGCGAGGGCGAGGGCGTGGTGATCGTCGCCGGGGCCGACGCCCGCACCGGCCGCAACCACGGACTGGCCATCACCCGGGTACGGACCGAGAGCGGCCGGGAGATGCCCGCCACGGAGTACTTCACCGCCATGGGCGGCTATCTGACCGACCGCCCCTGACGCACCGTCACCACCGCGGCCCGGCGCCCGCCCGGCTGCGGTGGCGGCGGACCGCGGACCGGATCAGGGGGTCGCGGCGGAGACGACGTAGACGACCGGGTTCATCGGGTCGGTCATGTTCACCGTGATGTCCTGGGTGGGGCGGGGGTTCTTGTTGGTGTGCCGGGTGCCCGCCCAGTCGGCCCCGGAACCGAACGTCCAGCCCGAGATCTTCCGGTCGCGGGCGCCGATGGTCACCCTGCCGGTCTCCAGGTCGGAGCGCCCGCTGCCCATCCGGCCCAGGAAGCGGTCCAGCCCGGCGGACGTGGTGCGGAACTCCACGTACAGCCGGCTGGCCTTCCAGTTGTTGGTCTCGTAGTACTGCACGTCCAGGGAGTTGCCGGGCATCGGCAGTTCGAAGATCCGGCGCTGCATCCGGGACGGCCAGCCCTCCCTGAGCCCCTGCGCCGAGGCCTCGGCCTCCTTGTTCTGGCCGGAGCGGCGGCTCTGCCCGGCGGAGATCAGCAGATAGCCGGCCGGGATGCCGATGAGCAGCACGATGATGGTCGCCGTGATCAGCCGGCGGCGGATCGTCCGGCGGCGGTCCTGCGGCGGCGGCCCCTCGTCGGACGGCGAGGACTGACGCGGCAGGACGGGGTGTTCGGCTGCGGTCATGTGTCTGGGGATCCCTAGGAGGTACGGGTGGAGCGGGTATTACGGATGGTGCTCGCGGCCTGGTCGTAGATCTGGGCGTACCGCTCGTACCGCTCGACGCGGCGTCGGTTGGCGCGGCGGAATCTGCGGGCCACCAGCCGGGCCAGGTCCGCGGCGCCGACCATACCCGCCTCCGGGCCGAGCTGCGCCTTGGCGATCCGGGCCTCGGGGCGGTAGCCGCGGCCGGTGAGATGGCGTTTGAAGGCATCCCTGGCGGGGCCGATGAGCAGGTCGTCGGCGGCGCTGACACCGCCCCCGATGACGAAGCAGGAGGGGTCGAGCGCGGCCGCCAGATTGGCGATGCCCACGCCGAGCCACTGGCCGATGTCCTGGAGGAGCTCGACGCACATCGCGTCGCCCTCGCGGGCCAGTTCGGTGATGAGCGGCCCGGTGATGTCGGGGATGTTGCCCTTGACCCGCTCGATGATGCCGTGCGCCACCGGGGAGTCGGCGGCGGCCAGCTCCCTGGCCTCCCGGACGAGCGCGTTGCCGGAGCTGTACTGCTCCCAGCAGCCGCGGTTCCCGCAGGGGCAGCGGTGCCCGCCGGGCACCACCTGCATGTGGCCGAACTCACCGGCGACCCCGTACTTGCCGCGCTTGACCTGCCCGTCCTCCAGGATCGCGCCGCCGATGCCGGTGCCGAGCGTGATCATGACGAGATGGTCCTCGCCGCGGCCCGCGCCGAAGCGCCACTCCGCCCACGCGGCGGTGTTGGCGTCGTTGTCGACCATGACGGGGACCACGAGCCGGGAGGCGAGGGCGTCGCGCAGCGGTTCGTCGCGCCAGGCGAGGTGCGGGGCGAAGAGCACCTTGGAGCGGTCCGCGTCGACCCAGCCGGCCGCCCCGATGCCGACGGCGTGCACATCGTGCCGGTCGGAGAGGTCGAGGACCAGCTCGACGATGGTGTCCTCGACGACCTTGGGGCTCTTGGACTTGTCCGGCGTCTCGGTGCGCAGTTGCTCCAGGATGTTGCCGTCGGCGTCGACGACGCCCGCCATCACCTTAGTACCGCCGATGTCGATGCCGACGGTGGGAACCCGCGGTGCCGTGAGGTGCGAGCGCCGCTCCCGGGTGCCGACCGTCCGCAGGACGGTGGCGCGGGCGGAGCCGCGGTGTGTGAAGTCGCGGTACGTGCTCATCGTCCCTGCGGGGTCTGGGGGAGCCGGGGGCGGTGCTCCCGGCGGCGGACTGCGCCCGTCGGGCTCGATTCTGCCACTGCCGGGGCACCGGGGCTGGCGGACCGGTGCCCGCGGGTCCGCTCCGGGCCGGGTCCTACCCGGGTTCGCCGGTGCCCGGGTGGCTGCCGGGGAGGGGCGGCGCGGGAGCCCGCTCCAGCTCGTGGCTGAGCTCCTCCAGCTCGCTGCCGCCCGCCATCTGGCGGGTCAGCTCGTCCAGCGTGATGCTCCCCTTGGTGTGGCTGCCGGACATGGCGCCCCGCTTCAGCAGCACGAAACGGTCACCGACCAGATACGCGTGGTGCGGGTTGTGCGTGATGAGGACCACGCCGAGACCGGCGTCGCGGGCGGCCGCGACGTACTTGAGCACGACCCCGGACTGCTTGACGCCGAGCGCGGCGGTGGGCTCGTCCAGGACGAGGACCTTGGCGCCGAAGTGGACGGCCCGCGCGATGGCGACGCACTGGCGCTCGCCGCCGGAGAGGGTACCGATCGGCTGGTCGACGTCGCGCAGGTCGATCCCCATGCGCAGCAGCTCGGAGCGGGTCGTCTCGCGCATCCGCCGCGCGTCCAGGCGCTTGAGGGGACCGACGCCGGTGGTCGGCTCGGAGCCGAGGAAGAAGTTGCGCCAGACCGGCATCAGCGGGACGACGGCCAGGTCCTGGTAGACCGTGGCGATGCCGCGGTCCAGGGCGTCGCGCGGGTTGACCAGGGTGGTCTCCTCGCCGTCGACGAGGAAGGTCCCGGCGTCGTGCCGGTGCAGCCCCGCGATGATCTTGATCAGGGTGGACTTTCCCGCGCCGTTGTCCCCGAGCACACAGGTGATCTCCCCCGCGTGGACCTCCAGCGAGACGTCCGTGAGGGCCTTGATGTTCCCGTAGAACTTGCTGACGTGATCGAGCTCGACGAGCGCCCGGCCGGTCGCCTCGGGGTCCGCCGGGGTCTGGGGGGCCGTCATTTCGTCGCCTCCGCGCGCTTGCGTACCCATGCGTTGAGCAGGGTGGCCAGGAGCAGCATGGCTCCGAGGAAGAACTTGAACCAGTCCGGGTTCCACTCCGCGTACACGATGCCCTTGCTGGTCATGCCGAAGATGAAGGCACCGACCGCGGAGCCGATCGCGGAGCCGTAGCCGCCGGTGATCAGGCAGCCGCCGATGACGGCCGCGATGATGTAGATCAGTTCGTTGCCGACGCCCTCGCCGGACTGCACCACGTCGTACGAGAACAGCAGGTGCTGGCCGGAGACCCAGGCGGCGAAGGCGACCCCGAGGTAGAGCCCGATCTTGGTGCGGATCACCGGGACGCCGACCGCGCGGGCCGCGTCCGCCTCGCCGCCGACCGCGAAGATCCAGTTGCCGAAGCGGGTACGGAGCAGGATCCAGGTGGCGATCGCGACGAGCACGGCCCACCACAGGATGGTGACCTTGAACTCGACGCCGCCGATCGTCCACTGCGAGGCGAAGACGCTGCGGGCCGAGTCGAAGCCTTCCATGTCGCCGATGGACTTCGTGGACACGGTCCCGCTGATCAGCTTGGTGAAGCCCAGATTGAGGCCGGTCAGCATCAGGAACGTACCGAGCGTGATGATGAAGCTCGGCAGTTTGGTACGGGTCAGCATGAAGCCGTTGAACGCCCCGAAGGCCAGGGTGACCAGCAACGACACGAAGACGCCGACCCAGACGTTGGCCGTCATCTGATAGCTGAACATCGACGAGATCAGCGCGGAGCTGGTGACCAGCACACCGGCGGAGAGGTCGAACTCGCCGCCGATCATCAGCAGGGCCACCGGCGCCGCCATGATCCCGATCGTCGAGGCCGCGTACAGCACCGTGCCGAGGCTGGAGGCGCGCAGGAAGCTGTCGGCGACGATCGAGAAGAAGATGAAGACGGCCGCGGCACCGACCACCGAGCCCAGCTCGGGCCGGCCGAGCAGCCTGCGCAGCGGTGAGGTGCGCAGCAGCCTCTCGTCGGCCGGGGCCGACGGTGCGGCGGTGCCGCTCATCGGGTCCCCCGCTTGGTGTACTCGGCCAGCGCGGCGGCGTCCTTCGCGGTGATGATCTGCGGGCCGGTGAGGACCGGGCGGCCGCCGCCGAGCACATTGCCGTTGTAGCGGTAGAGCCAGAGCAGGTCGACCGCCTCGTACCCCTGGAGGTACGGCTGCTGGTCGACCGCGAAGCCGAGGGTCTTGTCCTGGAGGGCCGTGGCGACCTTGGCGTTCAGGTCGAAGGTGTCGATCTCGGCCTTGCTGCCCGCGGTCTTCTTCGCCTTGACGGCGGCGTCCGCGAACGGCGCCCCGAGGGTGACGACCGCGTCGATGCTCTTGTCCGCCTGGAGCTTCGCCTCGATGGACGCCTGGACGTCGGGCATGTTGGTGCCCTCGACGTAGAGGTTCTGCAACTGCCCGTCGAAGGTCTTCTTCGCTCCGGCGCAGCGCTGCTCGTGGCCGACGTTGCCCTGTTCGTGCAGGATGCACAGGGCCTTCTTGCGGCCCCGTGCGTTGAGCTCGTCACCGACCGCCTCGCCCGCGATGGACTCGTCCTGGCCGATGTGGGTCAGCGCGCCGAACTGCTTGGACTCGGCGGAGCCGGAGTTCACCGTGATCACCGGGATACCGGCCTTGACGGCCTTGGTCACGACGTCCTTCATCGCGTCCGGCTTGGCGAGGGTGACGATCAGCCCGTCGACCTTCTGGTCGATGGCGGCCTGCACCAGCTGGGCCTGCTGCTGCGCCTCGTCGTTGTGCGAGTACAGGAACTTGATGTTGTCCTTGACGGCCGCCTGCTCGGCACCGCGCTGGACGATGTCCCAGAAGGTGTCGCCGTCGCCCGAGTGGGTGACCATGGCGAAGGTCCAGCGGGGTGTGTCCACCGCGGCCCGGCCCTCGGCGGCGGCGCGGGCCGCGCGCTCCTCCGCCCGCTTGCCACCGGTGCTGCTGCATCCCACGAGGGACACCCCGAGCACCGCCGCAAGCACGATGCCCATCGCACGTACCCCTGTCCGAACCCTTGCCACGACGCCGTGCCCTTCTTGTGCTGCTCGCTGTACTGCTGGGAGGGGCCGGGGGTGATGTGCACCCGGCCCGGCTGGCCAAGTATCCCCGAGCGGTCGGCGCCACCGCCCGGCAGGGGCGGGACGCGTGTGTCGGCGCGGGGGGCGCGGGGCGTTCACCGGCTGCCGCGCATGGTGCGTCTCCGCGGCCGCGGCCGGTCGTCGTCGGTGACGGCGGTGATCGGAGGTGCTGCCTCGCGGCAGGTGCGCATGGTGGGTCCGCCCTCTCTCCCGGCCGCCCGAGTGCGGCTGGAGGAGTTCTAGCGGTGGCCGTACGCGACGTCAACGGGCCGTGCGGCCGTCGTCACCGTACGAGCAGCTGGAAATCGAAGGTGTAGCGCGAGGCCCGGTAGAGGTGGGAGCCGAACTCGACCGCCCGTCCGGTGTCGTCGAAGGTGGTGCGTGTCATGGTCAGCACGGCGGCCCCCGCCGCCTCGTCGAGCCGGGCCGCCTCGCCGTCGGCCGCGAGCCGGGCGCCGACGGTCTGGCGGGCGCTGTGCAGGGTGATCCCGGCGCCGCGCAGCATCCGGTACAGGCCGGTGGCCTCCAGCCGTTCGGTGTCCAGGTCGACGATCCCGGCCGGCAGGTGGTTGCGCAGGAGGGCCAGCGGCTCGCCGTGCGCGTACCGCAGCCGCTCGACGAGGTGGACGTCGGTGCCCTCGGCGAGTCCGAGCGCGTCGGCCGCCTCCGGCCCGGCCGGCTCGACGGTGTTGCGCAGGACGCGGGTGGTGGGCTGCCCGCCCGTGCTCTCCAGGTCGTCGTAGAGGCTGCTCAGTTCGAGCGGGCGGCGGACGGTGCTGTGCACGACCTGGGTGCCGACGCCCCGGCGGCGGACCATCAGCCCCTTGTCGACCAGCGACTGGATGGCCTGGCGGACCGTGGGCCGGGACAGACCGAGCCGGGCCGCGAGCTCGATCTCGTTGCCGAGGAGACTGCCGGGGGCGAGTCGGCCCTGCTCGACGGCGGCCTCCAGCTGCTGGGCGAGCTGGAAGTAGAGCGGGATCGGGCTGGTGCGGTCCACGCCGAGTTCGAGTGCGGCGGGGTCGGTGGTGGGTTTGGGCACGCGTGGAGGGTAACCCTCGCATCGGACGGCCGGTAGTCCGGTCGTCCTGTTGTCCGGACAGCAGGACCTACGAACAAGCCGCAGCTTGTCCGGACATATGGTTGACAGCGCAGTCGGCGGACGGCACGTTGGGTCCATGCGCATCGGACTCATCGGCACCGGCCGGATCGGTTCCTTCCACGCGGGCGTGCTGGCCCGCCATCCCGAGGTGGACGCCCTGGTGGTGACGGACACCGACGGGGCGCGGGCCGCCGAGGCGGCGCGGCGCACCGGCGCGACGGCCGTCCCGGGCGCCGCCGAGGTGTTCGGCGCGGGGGTGGACGCCGTGGTGATCGCCTCGGCCACCTCGGCGCACGCGGAGCTGATCGGCCGGGCCGCGCGGGCGGGGCTCCCGGCGTTCTGCGAGAAGCCGATCGCCCTGGACCTGCCGGGCACCCTGGCCGCGCTGTGCGAGGTCGAGCGGGCCGGGAGCGTGCTCCAGCTGGGCTTCATGCGCAGGTTCGACGCGGGGTACCGGGCGGCCCGCGCCGCCGTGCGGGCCGGTGCGCTGGGCAGGCTGCACTCGGTGCGGGCGATGACCATGGACCCCGCCCCGCCGCCCGCCGCCTATCTGCCGCTCTCCGGGGGGCTGTACCGGGACTGCCTGGTCCATGACTTCGACATGCTGCGGTGGGTGACGGGCCGCGAGGTGACGGAGGTGTACGCCGCCGGATCGGATGCCGGGCCCGGGATGTTCCGGGCGGCGGGCGACGTGGACACGGCCGCGGTCCTGCTGACCCTCGACGACGGCACCCTGGCCACGGCCGCGGCCAGCCGCTGCAACGGCGCGGGCTACGACGTGCGGATGGAGCTGGCGGGCGACCTCGACCAGATCACCGTCGGTCTGGACGCCCGTACGCCGGTCACCTCGGCCGAGCCCCAGGGGCCCCCGGCGCCCACCGGCCCCTGGCCCGGCTTCCTGGAGCGGTTCGCCCCGGCGTACGAGGCCGAACTGGACGCGTTCGTACGGGTGGTGCGGGGCGAGGGGCCCAATCCCTGCGACGGCCGGGAGGCATGGCGCGCGCTGCTGATCGCGGAGGCGTGCGAGGTGTCGCGCCGGGAGCGGCGCCCCGTGGCGATCGCGGAGATCACCGACGGGGCGGCGGCGCCGGCCTGAGCCGCCTCCCACGGCCGGGCCCGGGGCCGGCCACACGCCCGCCCGCCCGTCCGGCGCCAGGCGGGACCGGAGACCACCGCCGGGACAGCACCCCCAGCCTGAGCCGCCTTCCACAGCCGGGCCCGGGGCCGGCCACGCACCCGCCCGCCCGGCGCCAGGCGGACGGCGGGACCGGAGACCACCGCCAGGACGGCACCCCCGGCACCCTCGGCCTGAGCCGCCTTTCGCGTCCGACTGCCCGGCCGGCCGCCCGGCTCAGGCGGATGGCTGGGCGGCCGACAGCACGGTCCCCTGCGCGACCGCGCAGAGCGTCCGCTCCCCCTCCTCCCCCGCGGCGAACAGCTCGCAGCGGACCACCGCCTGGCGGCGGCCGGTGTGCGCGACCTCGGCGTGGGCGACGAGGGTGCGACCGGTGGCCGGGCGGACGTACTGGATGGAGAAGCCGCCGGTCAGTACGGCCGGGCCAAGGGTCGTACCGGCGGCGAAGGTGATCGCGTTGTCGGCCGCGTAGGCCAGGACCCCGCCGTGCAGAAAGCCGTTCTGCTGCTGGAGTTCCTGGCGGATGTCGACTTCGAGGGTGGCCGCGCCGTCCCCGAAGGCGGTGATCCGCGCCCCCACCAGTTCGCTGAACGGCTGGCTGTCGAGCACCTTCCGCGCCATCCGAAGGTCAAGTCCGGTCATCACAGAGCTCCTTGTCTCACCAGCGGACGGGCAGTCCGCGCATCCCGCGCAGCAGCATCCCGGGGATCCAGTCCGGCTTCCCGGCCTCCGGGTCCGGCGCGAGAGCGGGGCACCGCTCCAGCAGGGTACGGATCGCGATCCGTCCCTCCAGCCGGGCCAGCGGCGCTCCCACGCAGAAGTGGACGCCGTGTCCGAAGGCCAGATGGCCCTGGGCCTCGCGGCGGATGTCGAAGGTGTCCGGTTCCGGATAGCGGCCCCCGTCCCGGTCGGCGCCCGCCAGGGACACCAGGACCGGCACCCCGGCCGGGACGACCCGCCGCCCGATCCGGACCGGCTCGCGCGGGAAGCGGAGCGTGGCGTTCTCCACCGGTCCGTCGTAGCGCAGCATCTCCTCGACCGCGCCGCCGATCAGTTCCGGATCGGCCAGGAGGGCCGCCAGTTGCTCGGGGTGGGCGAGCAGCGCCCGTACCCCGTTGGCGATCAGGTTGACCGTGGTCTCGTGGCCTGCGACCAGCAACAGGAAGGCCATGCCCACCAGTTCGTCCTGGGAGAGGCGGTCGCCGTCCTCGTCGCGGGTCCTGACCAGGGCGCTCATCAGGTCGTCGCCGGGCGAACGGCGCTTGTCGTCGATGAGCCGGCGGAGGTACTCGTTCATGGCGCGCACCGCCTCGTTCTCCGCCTCCGGCGAGGCGGGGGTGACCACGCCGTTCGACAGCAGGCGGAAGGCGTCGCGGTCCAGGTCCGGGACGCCGATCAGTTCGCAGATGACGGTCATCGGCAGCGGGAAGGCGAGCGCGTCGACGAGATCGGCCCGCCCGGCGGGCACCATCGCGTCGAGGAGCCCGTCGGTGATCTGCTGGATGCGCGGGCGCAGCGCCTCGACCCGGCGGGCGGTGAACTCACGGGCGACGAGCCTGCGCAGCCGGGTGTGATGGGGTGCGTCCAGCTCCAGCAGGTTGAGGAAGATGGGGTCGCTCTCGGCGGGCGCACCCGGCAGTCCCCGCCAGTCCTTGGCGAACCGGGGGTCGGCGAGGACCGTGCGGGCCTCCTCGTACCCCACCACGAGCCAGACGCGGTCGAACTCGTCGGTGCGGACGGTGTGCACCGGACCCGCCGCACGGAGCTTCTCGTAGTACGGGTACGGATTCGCGGTGAACTCCGCCGACCCGCGCAGATCGGCATCGACTTCGGCATGACCACTGACATCGGACATGGGTTCGTCCCTCCCGGTCGGACCGCCCGTTCGGCCCGGTCGTTTCGGACAGAACGGTTCACCCTATGCCGACGGTTCCCCGCGGTCGTCGTCGAGCAGGCCCGCGTCGTGCACCAACAGCGCGATCTGGACACGGTTGTTGAAGCCGAACCTGGCCAGGATGCGGGAGACCTGGGTCTTCACGGTCGCCACGCTGAGGTAGAGCGTCGCGGCGATCTCGGCGTTGGAACGGCCGTGGGCCACGGCGATCGCGACCTCGCGTTCCCGCTCGGCGAGCGCCGCGATCCGCTGCCGCGCCCGGTCGGCCCGGTCCGTCCGCTCATCGTGGCCGCCGCGCGGACCGGTCCCGGCGGCGCGGTCCATGAGCCGGCGGGTCACCGCGGGGGACAGCACCGGGTCCCCGGCCGCCACCCGCCGCACCGAGTCGACGATCCGCGCCGGCGGGGTGTCCTTCAGGACGAATCCGGCCGCCCCGGCGCGGATGGCCCGCACCACCTGTTCGTCGGCGTGGAAGGTCGTCAGGACGATGACCTCCGGGGCGTCGGGACGGGCGCGCAGTGCCTCGGTCGCGGTCAGCCCGTCCATGTCCGGCATCCGGATGTCCATCAGCACCACGTCGGGGCGCAGCCGGTCGACGAGACCGGCGACCTCCGTACCGTCCGCCGCCTCCCCCACGATGTCGATGTCGTCGGCGCCGCCGAGCATGAGGACGAGGCCCGCCCGTACGAGCGGGTCGTCGTCGACGATGAGCAGCCGGACGGGCGGTGCCACGGGGTCCATCGGGGTGGAGGTGGTCATGGCGACCACCGTAGTCAGCCGGGCGCGCCGAATGTACCCGGGACCACCGGGTACATCCGGTGCCGCCTCGGCGGTCAGGCGGGCCACGGCAGCGTGGCCCGGATCCGGAAGCCGCCGTCCGGTCGCGGTCCGTGGTCGAGGCTGCCCCCGGCCAGGGTGGCGCGTTCGGTGAGGCCGATGAGCCCCTGGCCGGAGCCGGGGACCTGCTCGAAGGGCCGGGTGGGCGCCGGATTGCACACCTCGACGGTGAGCCCCTGGCCCGGGGCGCCGGTGACCGTGACGGTGACCTCGGCGCCGGGCGCGTGCTTGCGGGCGTTGGTCAGGCCCTCCTGGGCGATGCGGTAGACGGTGCGGCCGGTGGCGGCGGGGGCGGTGGCGGGGTCGCCGACGTGGTTGTCGAGGGTGACCTTCATCCCGGCCAGCCGGGATTCGGCGATCAGGGCGTCCAGGCTGGCGAGGGTGGGCTGCGGCCGGTCGCCGTCGCTCTCGCCGGGGCTGCGCAGGACGCCGATGATCTCGCGGAGGTCCTGGAGCGCCTCGTGGGCGCTGTCCCGGATGACCCCGGCGGCCCGTGCCACCTCGGCGGTCGGGGCGTCGGGGCGGAATTCGAGGGCCCCGGCGTGGACGCTGAGCAGGGTCAGCCGGTGGGCGAGGACATCGTGCATCTCGCGGGCGATGGCCTCACGGGCCAGCCGCTGCGCCTGTTCGGCGCGGAGCGCCGCCTCGGTCTCGGCCCGGCGGGCGCGCTCGCGCAGGGTGACGACGAGCTGGCGTCTGGACCGTACGACCATGCCCCAGCTGATCACCAGGAGCGGCAGCAGCACTCCCATGATCGTGGCGCCGGTGAACGAGGTGTCCGGGTCGGGGCGCAGATACGGCTGGACGGGGGCCGTGGCCAGGGCGAGCGCCCCGACCGCCGCCACGGGCCGGAACGGCCGGTGCACGGCGACGCCGAACAGCGCGACGAGCATGGCCCCCGCCGAGACCGGCTCGACCGCGGCGACCAGGACCAGGGCCACCGCGACGCCGACCGGCCACCGCCGCCGCGCCCACAGGGCGCAGCAGGCCAGCGTGCCGATCACGATGTCGGCGACCAGGACGCCTTCGGGGGTGGAGCGGTCGGCTTCGATCGCGGCGGCCGCGAGCATGCCGATCCCGGCCGCGCAGAGGAAGGCGGTCAGGTCGACGACCCAGTCCCGCACCGTGCGCCGGGAGCGGCCGCGCCGGTCGCCGGGCAGCTCGGGGTCGGCCATCGCCGAGGGCAGCAGCCAGCGGTACTCCGTACGCGTCATGCCCCAAAACTACCCAGGTCAGACGGGCGGACGGGGGCGCCGGTACGCGTCGAGCGACCAAAGTCGCGGAACACGAGACTTTCGGACGGGGGCGGGGCCGGTGTCCGCCGGGCCACGGTCGAGCCGGTGGGCCGGGCGCGGCAGGGCGGGCCGGTGAGCCGGGCGCGCCGGAGCAGGCCGGTGGGCCCCGGGCGCGGCAGGCAGGCCGGTGGGCCCCGGGCGCGGCAGGCAGGCCGGTGAGCCGGGCGCGGCAGGGCAGGCCGGTGAGCCGGGCGCGCGGAGCAGGCCGGTAGGCCCCGGGCGCGGCAGGGCAGGCCGATGGGCCGGGCGCGCGGAGCAGGCCGGTAGGCCCCGGGCGCGGCAGGCGGGCCGGTGGGCCGGGCGCGGCAGAGCAGGCCGGTCGGCCGGGCGCGGCAGGGCAGGCGTGGGCGCGGTGGGCGCGGCAGGCAGGCCGGTCGGCCGGGCGCGGCAGGGCGGGCGTGGGCGCGGTGGGGCGGGACGCCCGACCGGTTCCCCCGGCCCTCCGCCGTCGGAACGACGCGGAGAAACCCGGAGGCCCACCCGCGGGAACGCGCACCGCACCAGGCGCCACCCCACGCCAAGCACCCCGTCCACGTCCGATTCCCGCCGGTACCGGCGGGGCGGAAGGACTTTCCTTGTCCGTGTCGAACAACGACGGACACACCACCTGCGACCTGCAAGGAATCAATGATGACCAGCATCACCGCCGCCGAGGTCCGGACCGCGCTCGTGACCGGAGGCAGCCGTGGCATCGGCGCCGCGACCGCGCTGCGGCTCGCCCGGGAGGGTGTCGATGTCGCCCTGACGTATGTCCGGGACGAGGCGGCCGCGAAGGCGGTCGTCGAGGAGATCCGCTCCTACGGACGGCGCGGGATCGCCCTGCGCGTGGACGCCGCCGACCCCGAGGCGGCACCGGCGGCCGTGAGCGGCGCCGCGGACGCGCTCGGCCGGCTGGACATCCTCGTCAACAACGCGGGCATCGGGGTGCTCGGGCCCATCGGCGCCCTCACCCCCGCGGAGGTGGACCGGGTGCTCGCGGTCAATGTGCGGGCGGTGTTCCTGGCCTGCCGGGCGGCGGCGGAGGTGCTGGAGGACGGTGGCCGGATCGTCTGTGTCGGTACGGCCCTGAGCCGGTACACGGGCGGTACCGGTTCCACGCTCTACGCGATGAGCAAGTCCGCGCTGGCCGGTCTCACCAAGCCGCTCGCCCGGGAACTCGGGCCGCGCGGCATCACGGTCAACCTGGTGCAGCCAGGACCGGTCGACACGGACCTCAACCCGGCCGACGGCCCGTTCGCCGCCGGTCAGCGCTCGGCGACCGCCCTGGACCGGTTCGGCACGGCGGACGAAGTGGCCTCGCTGATCGCCTACCTGGCCGGTGCCGAGGCGGCGTTCATCACCGGTACGGAGGTGACGGTGGACGGCGGCCACGCGGCCTGACCGGACCGGCCCCGCCCGCCTCCGCCCGGCCCCGGCGGAGTGCGGGTCACCGCGAGCGCGGGGTGACCTCCGCCATCCGGGACCAGCCCTCGCCCGGTACCTCGACGTTGATGATCTCCGGGGTCTCGGCGACGAGGTCCGCCATCAGGTCCATGGCCGAGGCGAAGTGCTCGGACTTCACGTGGGCCGCACCGGCCTCGGGGGAGGCGAAGGCCTCCAGCAGGACGAACTGGTCCGGGTTCTCGACGCTGTACGACCACTCGAAGAAGACGTTGCCCGGCTCCTGCCGGGTGGCGAGGGTGAAGGGTTCGACGGCCGGGAGCCAGTTGTCGCGCTCTTCGCTGCGTACGGTGAACTTGACGGCGATGAAGATCATGCGATCAGGGTCCCATATGCCCCTGGATGCGGATTCATCGGGCACACCCCGATGACGTCGGCCCCGGCCCGGACGAGACGTCCGGGCCGGGGCCGGCGTGCGGGCCGGGGCCGGCGTGCGGGCGCGTGCGGTCCGGGTTCTCAGCCGCCCAGCTCGCGGTGGCGGGCCGCCAGCCGGGCGGCGCCCTCCTCCGTCGGTGAGCCGAAGAGCCGGAGCCGGGAGATCCCCCCGTCCGGGAAGATGTCGATCCGGATGTGCGTGGCCCGGACCGGCTCCGGCAGGACGAAGCGGTGGTCGGTGTCGGGCTGCAACCGGGTCCGGGGCAGCACCTCGGTCCACTCGCCGCTCCGGCCGTCGCGGGCAGCGAGGCTCGCCCAGCCCGCCGAGTTGCCCTTGAGGCAGGCGGTGTCGATCCCGACGGCGCGGATCTCCGCCTGCTCGACGAGCCGGTAGCGGATCCAGTCGTTGCCCTTGTCGCGCCGGCGCCGGGTCTCCCAGCCGTCGTCCATCTTCCGGGAGCGGCCGGGCAGGATGGTGTGGGTGGCCGGGGAGTAGAAGCGGTCGGACGCGTCCTCCACCGTGCCGCCGTTCTCCAGGGCGACCAGGTCGAAGGTGCCGAGGGCGGCCAGCCATCCGGGGTCGGGAACGACCTCGCCGTACACCCGGAGGCGGGCTATCCCGCCGTCGGGGTGCTGGTTGACCCGCAGATGGGTGAAGCGCCGCCCGTTCTCGACCGTGAAGCCGTTGGCGGCGTGCCCGCCGACCGCCGTGCGGGGGACGAGGGTCGTCCACTCGGTCCCGGGGGCGAGGAGTTCCCCGGGCGAGGGGGAGCCGGGCACGCAGGCCGCCTCGACGGAGACCGCCTGCGGGTGGTTGCCGCGGAAGTGGGCGGTGTCGACGACGATTCCGTGCACGATTCCGGGGGCGCCGAGCCGTACCAGCGCCCAGTCGTGGTCCTCGTCCGCCGGGTGCGGATCGTCCGCGCCCGTGCCGCGCCGGCGCCGGGTCTCCCAGCCGTCCATGATCTTGCCCTTGTGGCCGAAGCGCTCGGGGTCGAACTCGGCGGGCTCCGGCCGCAGCAGATTCTCGCGCTCGGCGAAGAACTCGTCGTTGGCGGCGATCACCCCCGCGCCGAGCCGGCGGTCGGCGAGGTCGACGAGCGCGGTGAAGGGGAAGTCCGCGGTGCGGTAGTCGGCGTACGGATCGCCACCGCCGTAAGGGTTCGCGTCACCGGTGAAGCGCTCGGTCATGGTCAGTGGTTCCTTTCGAGGAGCCGTCCGGTGGGTCCGGCGACGGCGCCGTCGGCCGCGATGCGTTCGCCGCGCAGCCAGGTCGACCTCACGACGCCGTGCAGGGTCCGGCCGGCGTACGCGGTGACCTGGTTGCGGTGGAAGAGCTCGGCGGGGTCGACGGTGAACGTCTCGTCGGGGGCGAGGACCGCGAAGTCCGCGTCGCGTCCGGCCTCGATGGCTCCCTTGCGGCTCAGCCCGGCCAGCCGGGCGGGGGCGGCCGACATCCAGCGGGCGACGTCGTCGAGCGAGTGGCCGCGCCTGCGGGCCTCGGTCCAGATGGCGGGCAGTCCCAGCTGGAGGGAGGAGATGCCGCCCCAGGCGGAGGCGAAGTCCGGGGTCTTCAGTTCGGTGGTGCACGGGGAGTGGTCGGAGACGATGCAGTCGATCGTGCCGTCGGCCAGCCCCTCCCAGAGCGCGTCCTGGTTGGCGGCCTCACGGATCGGCGGGCAGCACTTGAACTCCGTGGCGCCGTCCGGGACCTCCTCGGCGGTCAGGGTGAGGAAGTGCGGGCAGGACTCGACGGTGATCCGCACGCCGTCGCGCCGGGCTGCGGCGATCATCGGCAGTGCGTCGCTGGAGGACAGGTGCAGCACGTGGACGCGGGCGTCGAGCCGTCGGGCATGCGCGATCAGGCCCTCGATCGCGGTGTTCTCGGCGTCGCGCGGCCGGGAGGCGAGGAAGTCGGCGTAGGCGGGCCCGCTGCGCTGCGGGGCGGCGGCCAGATGGCGCGGGTCCTCGGCGTGCACGATCAGCAGACCGCCGAAACCGGCGATCTCCGCCATGGACCGGGCCAGCTGCTCCTGGTCGAGCTCCGGGAACTCGTCGACGCCGGAGGGCGACAGGAAGCACTTGAAGCCGAAGACCCCCGCCTCGTGCAGCGGTCGCAGGTCCTTGACGTTGGACGGGATCGCGCCGCCCCAGAAGCCGGTGTCGATGTGTGCCTTGGGGGCGGCCACCCGCTGCTTGGTGCGCAGATGGCCGACGGTGGTGGTCGGCGGGAGGGAGTTGAGGGGCATGTCGAGCAGGGTGGTGATGCCGCCCGCCGCCGCCGCGCGGGTGGCGGTGAAGAAGCCCTCCCACTCGGTGCGGCCCGGGTCGTTCACATGGACATGCGTATCGACGAGTCCGGGCAGCAGGACGTCGTCGCCGAAGTCCTCCAGCCGGGCGCCGGGCGGCACCCCGGTGTCGTACGGCAGGACGGCGTCGATGCTCCCGTCGGCGACGGCGACCGCTGCGGGGCGCGTCCCGTCCGGGGTGACGACACGCGTCGAGCGCAGTACCAGCTTCACGTCCGCACCGGACACCCGTGCTCCTCACTTCGGACCTTCGCACGCTGAGGAATTCAACGAACTGTTGAAGGAGTCTTCACTCGGGATCCCGGGCCGTCAAGACCCCGCCCCCTCGCCGCGCGGCCCGTCGGCCGCCCCGCACCCACAACTGGAGAATTCCACAAAGTAAAAGTCACATTTCGGAGAGCGGAACGTAACATGGGACCAGTACCGCCCCGCGTAACCGCCCCGCCCCAGGCCGACACCCGGACAAACGGGCTCTGACCGGCCAGGACGCCGCACCCGGAGCAGTGGGCCGATCGGGAACCGCCCGGTAGGCTGCGGGGTGCCTCGCCGGGCGGGGCACCCGCTCTTCCGCCTCGAAAGGACCGTTGACGTGCCGCCGTCCCACGCCAGCACATCCGACTCCAAGCCCGCCGCCTCCAGCGGTGGTGTGCAGTCCCTTGAGCGCGCCTTCGATCTGCTGGAGCGGATGGCGGACGCGGGGGGCGAGGTCGGACTGAGCGAACTCTCCGCGAGCAGCGGGCTCCCGCTGCCGACCATCCACCGCCTGATGCGCACCCTGGTGCTCTGCGGGTACGTCCGCCAGCAGCCCAACCGGCGCTACGCGCTGGGCCCCCGGCTGATCCGGCTCGGCGAGTCCGCCTCCCGGCTCCTGGGCACCTGGGCCCGCCCCTATCTGGCCCGTCTGGTCGAGGAGACCGGCGAGACCGCGAACATGGCGCTGCTCGACGGCGACGAGATCGTGTACGTGGCGCAGGTGCCGTCCAAGCACTCGATGCGGATGTTCACCGAGGTGGGCCGCCGGGTGCTCCCGCACTCCACGGGTGTCGGCAAGGCGCTGCTGGCGCACACGCCGCCGGACGAGGTGCGCGCCCTGCTCGCCCGTACCGG
Source organism: Streptomyces sp. NPDC057697 (assembly GCF_042799335.1). Classification (NCBI taxonomy): domain Bacteria; kingdom Bacillati; phylum Actinomycetota; class Actinomycetes; order Kitasatosporales; family Streptomycetaceae; genus Streptomyces; species Streptomyces sp. NPDC057697. The sequence continues at coordinate 100,595 of NZ_JBHVJA010000015.1, forward strand.
GATGCCCGCCGCCACCGAGAAGACGATCACCACCCCCGACGGCTTCCTCGACGCGCTGGAACAGGTCCGCCGGCTCGGCTACGCGGTCGACGACAACGAGCAGGAGATCGGGGTCCGCTGCCTGGCGGTCTCCGTCCCGGACTCCCCCACCTCGGCCGCGATCTCGATCTCCGGTCCGGCGGGCCGGGTGACGGACGCCGCGACGGAGCGGATCGTACCGATCCTCCAGCAGGCCGCGAAGGAGCTCTCCGACGCGCTGGCGAGCAGCGGCTCCACCGGCTGAGACGGCACCGGGAGGGGGCGGACGGCACCGGCCGTCCGCCCCCTCCCGCCTTCCCCGTCCCGCTCTCCCCCGCCTCAGACCGGTTCGGGCACCGTCAGACGGCCGTCGTCCATCCGGACCGTGCGGTCCGCCCGGTCCAGATGGGTCCGGTCGTGCGTGACCAGCACCGTCGCCGTCGACCTCGACCGGGTCAGCGCGATCAGCAGATCCAGCACCGCCGCGCCCCGCTCGTGGTCGAGGGCGCTGGTCGGCTCGTCGACCAGCAGCACCGCCGGGTCGTTCATCAGGGCCCGCGCGATGTTGATCCGCTGCCGCTGCCCGCCCGACAGCTGGTGCGGCCTGTGTCCGGCCCGGTCCGCCAGGCCCACCGCGTCCAGGAGCTCCAGCGCCCGGCCGCGGGACGCGCGTACCGCACCGCCGGAGAGATGGGCCATCACCTGGAGCTGCTCGGCCGCCGTCAGCGAGGGCAGCAGACTGGGCTGCTGGAAGACGATGCCGATGCGCTCCCGGCGCAGCTTCGCCTGGTCCGCGCGGTTCAGGCCCTCGGTCCGCGTACCGGCGACGACCACCCGGCCCTCGTCCGGGGTGACCAGCGTCGCGGCCACCGCGAGCAGGCTGGACTTGCCGGAACCGGACGGTCCCACGACCGCGGTGAGGGTCCCCGCGGGCACGTCCAGCGAGATCCGGTCCAGGGCGGTGAGGCGGCCGTCGCCGTCGGGGTAGGTGAGGGTGACATCGGCGAGGGTGAGGGTCATCGGGCACTCCCGAGTGCGGTGAGCGGGTCGACGGCGGTGATCCGCCGGATGGACAGGGCCGCCCCGAGGGCACCGAGGACGATCATGACGGCGGCGGGGACCAGGACGGTCGCCGCGTCGAGGACGAAGGGCACGGCCCCGCCGCTGATCAGGGCGCCGATCCCGGAGGCGAGCGCGGTGCCCAGGCCCGTACCGGCGGCGAGCATCACGACGGCCTGCCCGAGCGCGTCGCGCAGCAGATAGCGGGTGGAGGCGCCCAGTGCCTTCAGCACGGCGACGTCGCCGCTGCGCTGGATCGTCCAGACGGTGAAGAAGGCGCCGATGACCAGGGCGGAGATGGCGAAGAGGAAACCGCGCATCAGCTGGAGCGAGCCGTTCTCGGCCTGGTAGGAGCCGATGGCGGTGAGGGAGCCGTCGAGGGAGAGCGTGCTGGTCCCGGCCGCCCGGTCGCCCGCGGCGAGATCGGCCCCGGCGGTGGTGGTCAGGGCGATCACCGTGGCGTGCCGGACCCGGTCCCCGCCCGCGCCCCCGAACCGCTGCCAGTCGTCGAGCGAGGTCCACACGACGGGCGTGTGGCTGTAGGAGGCGTTCCCCGCGACGGCCGCGACGGTGACCTCGGTGCCACCGATCCTCAGCCGGTCGCCGGCGCCGGCGGCCAGCTCCTCGGCGGCCTGCTCGGAGAGCACCGCCCTGCCCGGTCCGACCCGCGCGCCATCGGCGGGCGCCAGGCCCCCGTCCGGTTCCACCCCGAACGCGGAGACCGCGGCGGTGCGCCCGCCCCGGACGGCCTCGGCTTCGAGCGTCCGGATGCCGAGCGGCTCCGCACCGCTCACCCCGGGCCGCCGCGCCCAGCTCCGCCAGGCCTCCTCCTCGACGGACGAGTCGGTGAAGGACACCGAGCGGCCGTCGGGCGGGGCGGCGAACGCCAGGTGGTCGGCGTCCAGCCCGGTGACGGCCGAGGTGTTCTCCCGGGCCAGACCGGCGGTGAGTCCGGACAACAGGCCCACGAGCAGCGTGATCAGCACCACGACCGTGCCCATGAGCGCGAACCGGCCCTTGGCGAACCGGAGATCTCTCCATGCGACGAACATGGCCCCAGCCTCGCCGTGCGGGCGCCGGGAGACATCGCTCGGCGGTGGGGCCCGACATCAACCTTTCGATTGACCGGCCTCCGGGGCCCCGCGTCTACGCTGGACGAATCATGGATCCCCGCGCCCACCCCCCGGTCACCACCGCGCTGCGGCTCTGTCTGCACGCGCTGCTGACCGGGCTGCTCGCCCTCACGGCGGTCCGGGCCGTCGGCGACGGCGCGCCGCACGCGACCGCCGTCGTGGTGGTCGCCGGTCTGATGGCCGCCCTGTACGCGGCGGGCGCGCTCGCCCCCGCCGTGCGGCCGCGCACCCGCCCGGCCGCGCTCTGGCTGACCGCGCTGGGGGCCGTGTGGCTGGCGCTGCTCGCCCTGTCCCCGGACAGTCTCTGGGTGGCCTTCCCGCTCTACTTCCTCCAGCTCCATCTGCTGCCCACGCGCTGGGCCCTGCCGGCCGTCGCCGCCACCGCTCTCGCCGCCATCGCCGGTTTCGTGCTGCACGGCCAGGCCGTCAATCCGGGCACCTTCATCGGGCCGCTGCTCGGGGCGGCGGTCGCGGTCGCGACGGTCCTGGGATACGAGGCGCTGTTCCGGGAGAGCGAGCGGCGCCGCGAGCTCATCGAGGAGCTGATGTCGACCCGGGCGGAGCTGGCCGAGGCGGAACGCACCGCGGGCACCCTCGCCGAACGCGAGCGACTGGCCCGGGAGATCCACGACACCCTCGCCCAGGGCCTGTCCAGCATCCAGCTGCTGCTGCGCGCCGCCGAACGGACCCTGCCCGCCGGCGACCCCGCCACCGCACATGTGCGCCGGGCCCGCGAGGCCGCCCAGGACAATCTCGCCGAGGCCCGCCGCTTCGTCCGCGCCCTGTCGCCGCCCGACCTGGAGAACGGCTCCCTCGCGGCCGCGCTGGAACGCCTCTCGTCCCGCACGACCGGCCCCGGGCTCACGGTGCAGTGCGCGGTGAGCGGCACACCGGTGGAGCTGCCCACCCCGTACGAGGTGGCGCTGCTGCGCACCGCCCAGTCGGCGCTGGCCAACACGGTGCGGCACGCCGGGGCCCGGCGCGCGGAGATCACCCTCAGCTTCATGGACACCTCGGTGTCGCTGGACGTCGTGGACGACGGCCGGGGCTTCGTCCCGGGCCCCGGCCCGCTCGCCTCGGACCGCGACAGCGGGGGCTTCGGACTGCCGGCGATGCGGGCGCGGGCCCGTTCGCTGGGCGGCACGCTCAGCGTCGAGTCGGCCCCCGGGCAGGGCACCGCCGTCGCGCTGACCCTTCCGCTCCCGATCCCCGACGGCCGGACAGGACAGGACGCCGCATGACCGCCCCCACCGCTCCCATCAGGCTGCTGCTCGCCGACGACCACCCGGTGGTACGGGCCGGGCTGCGCGCCGTCCTCGACTCCGAGCCCGGCTTCCGGGTGGTCGCCGAGGCGGCCACCGCCGAGCGGGCCGTCGAACTCGCCGCGGCGGGCGGCTTCGACGTGGTCCTCATGGACCTCCAGTTCGGCGCGGGGATGCACGGGTCGCAGGCCACCGCGGCGATCACGGCCCGGCCGGACGCGCCCCGCGTGCTGATCCTCACGACCTACGACTCGGACGCCGACATCCTGGCGGCGGTCGAGGCGGGCGCCGCCGGATATCTGCTCAAGGACGCCCCGCCGGAGGAGCTGGCGGCGGCGGTGCGCACCGCCGCGGCGGGCCGCTCGGCGCTCGCCCCGGCCGTGGCCCACCGGCTGATGGACCGCATGCGGACGCCCGCCCAGGCGCTGACCAAGCGCGAGCTGGAGGTCCTGCAACTGGTGGGCGAGGGGCTGTCGAACCTGCAGATCAGCAAGCGGCTCTTCCTCAGCCAGGCGACGGTCAAGTCCCATCTGGTGCACATCTACGCCAAGCTGGGCGTGGACTCCCGCACCTCGGCGGTCGCGGCGGCGACGGCCCGCAGGCTCATCCGCCGCTGATCCGGCGCGTGTACAGAGAGTCCCGCCTGCCGGGCTCCGCCGGGCGGACGGGGCTTTCGCCGCACGCCCCGGCCGCACGGCCGGTCAGCCGCGCGGCGGCTCACCGAAGAGGTCGACGGCGACCCGTACGTCCCTGAGCGCGGAGGCCAGGGCGCTCACCGAGCCGATGGCCCCGGCGATCAGCAGCAGCGAACGGCGCAGCCGGGGAATCTCGGGCACACCACCGACCGCCATCGCGTCCAGCGCGGCCAGTTCGTCCTCGGCGATTGCCCGGTCCGGGAATTCGCCGGGATGCCCCGCCAGCTCACGGCGGAGCCGGGAGACCGCCGTACGCAGTTCGGTCACCCGCGGATCCTCACCGCTGCCGGTCACCCGCGTCTGCCCCACGCTTCGCAACAAAGCACTCCCCCTCGCACATCCATGTGCCAGTGTTCCGACCGGTCCCCACAGCGTGGTCAAGTATCCGGGCGTGCGCGCAAGTTAACGCCATGACAGGTACCGAGCGCCACTCCGCGGACGGAATTCGAGGGGTCCCGTACGGGTGATCCGCATGTCGTCCGGTGGACGTGGCGTCCGCCGGCGCCCGCCCGCGCTTGCATGCGCGAAGGGTGCGCCGCCGGGGGCTGTTGGGGTATCCAGACCGCATGACTCCCATGACACCAGCCCCCCGGATCGCCGGACTCCTGCTCGCCGCGGGCGGCGGACGGCGGCTCGGCGGACGCCCCAAGGCCCTGCTCGGACACCACGGCCGGCCCCTGGTCGAGCACGCGGTACGGGTCCTGCGGGACGGCGGCTGCGATCCGGTCCACGTCGTCCTGGGCGCCGCCGCGGACGAGGTCCGGGCCCGCGCCGATCTCGGCGGCTGCGAGGTGACCGTCAACCCCGGGTGGACGGAGGGCATGGGCTCCTCGCTGCGCGCGGGGCTCGCGGCGCTGGCCGGTACCGGGGCGGACGCGGCGCTCGTCCTGCTGGTCGACCAGCCGGGCATCGGCGCGGACGCGGTGGCCCGGGTGCGTTCGGCGTACCGCTCCCGGTCGGGGATCGCGGCCGCCGCGTACGGCGGGGAGCGCGGCCACCCGGTGCTGTTCGGGGCCGGTCTGTGGGCGGAGATCGCGGCGGGGGCGGTGGGCGACCAGGGGGCCCGCGGCTATCTGCGGGCGCACCGCGATGCGATCACGCTCGTCGAGTGTTCCGATGTGGCTCAGGCGTACGACATCGACACGGTGGAGGACCTGAAGCACCTCGGGTGACCGTGCCGGCACGCCGCGCCGGCACGGCCCCATTTCTGTCGACCCGGAGAATCTCGACATCAACAAACCATTGAACTTCCACCATGAGGAAACTACTATCCACTGGTCAGAAGCCCTCTGCACCTCGGACGGCTTCCACGCCCGTATCCCGGAGCCCTGGCACGCCGTGCCATTTCAGGCGACCCGGCGGCCGTGAGACGCCGCCCGCACCGCCCGCTGAAGGAGTGACAGCTCATGTCCGCACCAGCGCCGTCCCCGCTGGCCATCGTCGATGCCGAGCCCCTGCCCCGGCAGGAGGAGGTCCTGACCGACGCGGCCCTCGCGTTCGTGGCCGAGCTGCACCGGCGGTTCACGCCCCGCCGCGACGAGCTGCTCGCCCGCCGCGGCGAGCGCCGGGCCGAGATCGCCCGTACGTCCACGCTGGACTTCCTGCCCGAGACGGCGGCGATCCGCGCGGACGACTCCTGGAAGGTCGCCCCGGCCCCGGCCGCGCTGAACGACCGCCGGGTGGAGATCACCGGTCCGACCGACCGCAAGATGACCATCAACGCCCTGAACTCGGGCGCCAGGGTCTGGCTCGCCGACTTCGAGGACGCCTCCGCCCCCACCTGGGAGAACGTCGTCCTCGGCCAGCTCAACCTGATCGACGCGTACACCCGCTCCATCGACTTCACCGACCCGGCGTCCGGCAAGTCGTACGCCCTGAAGCCCGCCGACCAGCTCGCCACGGTCGTCACCCGCCCGCGCGGCTGGCATCTGAACGAGCGCCACCTCCAGCTCGACGGCACCCCGGTGCCCGGCGCGCTGGTCGACTTCGGCCTCTACTTCTTCCACAACGCCCAGCGCCTCATCGATCTCGGCAAGGGCCCGTACTTCTACCTCCCGAAGACGGAGTCGCACCTGGAGGCCCGCCTCTGGAACGACATCTTCGTCTTCGCCCAGGACTACGTCGGCATCCCCCGGGGCACGGTCCGCGCGACCGTCCTGATCGAGACGATCACCGCGGCGTACGAGATGGAGGAGATCCTCTACGAACTCCGCGACCACGCCTCCGGGCTGAACGCGGGACGCTGGGACTACCTCTTCTCCATCGTCAAGAACTTCCGCGACGGCGGCGCCAAGTTCGTGCTGCCGGACCGCAACGCGGTGACGATGACCGCCCCGTTCATGCGCGCGTACACCGAACTCCTCGTCCGGACCTGCCACAAGCGCGGCGCGCACGCCATCGGCGGCATGGCGGCCTTCATCCCCTCCCGCCGCGACGCCGAGGTCAACAAGGTCGCCTTCGAGAAGGTCAAGGCCGACAAGGACCGCGAGGCGCACGACGGCTTCGACGGCTCCTGGGTCGCCCACCCGGACCTGGTCCCGATCGCCATGGCCTCCTTCGACGCGGTCCTCGGCGAGAAGCCGAACCAGAAGGAGCGGCTGCGCGAGGACGTCTCGGTGGCCGCCGGTGACCTGATCGCCATCGACACCCTGGACGCCAGGCCCACCTACGAGGGCCTGCGCAACGCCGTCGCGGTCGGCATCCGCTACATCGAGGCCTGGCTGCGCGGCATGGGCGCCGTCGCCATCTTCAACCTGATGGAGGACGCGGCCACCGCGGAGATCTCCCGTTCGCAGATCTGGCAGTGGATCAACGCGGACGTGGTCTTCGAGAACGGCGAGCACGCCACGGCGGAGCTGGCCCGCGAGGTCGCGGCCGAGGAACTGGCCGCGATCCGCGCCGAGACCGGCGAAGCGGCCTTCGCCGCGGGCAAGTGGCAGCAGGCCCACGACCTCCTGCTCCAGGTCTCCCTGGACCAGGACTACGCGGACTTCCTGACGCTGCCGGCGTACGAGCGGCTGGGCTGAGCCCCGCACCACCGGAACCGACACGCCTCCGCCCCGGCACCGCACAGCGCCGGGGCGGAGGCGTGCGGTCCTCAGGAGGTCGCCGCCTCCATGTCCGCCTTGACGGCCGACTCGTCGAGCGAGGTGAGCACGGACCGGGGGTCGCCGTTCTTCATCACGGCCTGGCTCATGTCGGTGCGGATCGTGCCCCGGACGGCGGGCCAGGAACGCATGTTGACCGGGGCGAACTGGGCGTTCGACAACTGCTCGATGAAGGGCGAGAGCGGCTGTTCGGCGGGTTTCCCGGTCGCCGCGTCGGAGGCGGAGTACGTCACCGGCAGCGCGGACTGGCTGCCGCCGTAGGTCAGGGCGGACTTCCCGCTGTAGAGGAACGAGAGGAAGGCGCCGCACTCCTTGCGGTGGTCGTTGCGCCGGAACGCCATCAGCCAGTCGCTGATCCCCACCGGAGGGGCGGCCCCGCCGTCCTTCTTGGGGAACGCGGCGTGCGCGTAAGGGAGTTTGGCCTGGTCGGCCGCGCCCATCAGCATGGGGTGGGCGATCATCATGCCGATCTCGCCCCGCAGGAACTGGGTGTACGCGTCGGTCCGGTCGAGCTTGGCGGGGTCGGCGCCGGCCAGCCCCCCGGCGACCAGCTCGTCCCGCAGCCAGGCCAGGGCCTCGGCATTCTCCGGCTTCATGAAGTCGTACTGCCCGAGCTCCCCCGTGTAGCCGCCGCCGGCCGCGAGGAACCAGGACAGGGCCTCGTCCTCGGCCGCCTCGGGGCCGAGCTGGAGGCCGTAGGGCGTCTTCACACCGATCGCCTTCAGCGCCCGCGCGGCGGACCGCAGTTCGTCCCACGAGGTGGGGGCGCCGCTGACGCGGGCCCGCCGGAAGAGCTCCTTGTTGTAGAAGAGCCGGGGCGTACTGGCCAGGAAAGGGATGCCGTAGGTGGCGTCGTCGACCGTGCCCGCGTCGGTGAAGGAGCGGATGAAGTCGGCCTGGGTGGCGATGTCGAACAGCTGGCTCATGTCGTGGAGACGGCCGTCCTCGGCGTAGGGCGCGAAGACGTTCGACTGCGCGATGTCGGGCGCCCGGCCCTCCTCGACCCGCTGGGCCAGCACCTTGTCGATCTTGGTGTAGGAGACCCGCTCCAGCTCGATCCCGATCCCGGCGTGCTGCTTCTCGAAAGCGGCGACGACATCGTCCCACTGGTCGCCGAGCGAAGCGCCGATGCTCTTGTCGTAACTGGCCACGAGCAGGTGGAGCTTCACGTCCTTGCCCGTCGAGCAGCCGGTGAGCCCCAGCGCGGCCGTGGCGCCGGCGAGGCCGGCCGTCTGAAGAAGGAATTGCCGCCGACGCACCGCTCTTGCCACCTCTTGCTAGCCCAACACATGCACTTCTGGCAGATTCTGCCACATGGGCAATAACTGCCTTCCGACTGCGGCGACTCCAGGGCATAACCTGATCCGCATGCAAGGTGGCTCGTTGACGGAGCGGCGCAAGGCCGCCACCCGACTGGATATCGCCCGTACCGCGGCGGCGCTCTTCGTGGAACACGGTCTGCGCACCACGCGCGCCGAGGACATCGCGCGCGCCGCGGGCGTCGCCCCGCGCACCTTCTACCGCTACTTCGCGACCAAGGAGGAGGCCATCACCCCGCTGCTCTCCGTGGGGGCGCGGCAGTGGGTGGAGGCGGTCCGGGACGCCCCGGCCGCCCTGCCGGTGCCTGAGGCGCTGCGGCACGCGGCGGCGCGTGCGCTGGGTCCGGAGCCGGGCGACACGGCGGCCTCGGAGTCGCTGGAGTGGGTGCGCTCGCTGCTGAGGATGGCGGCGGACAGCCCGGCCCTCCAGTCGGTGTGGAACGACGCGTGCCACGACGCGGACGCCACCCTGGCCGTGGTCCTCGCGGCGCGCGCCGGACTCCCGGACGGGGCGGGCTCGCTGGAGATCCGGCTGCTGGCCGGGGTCGCCGGCGCGGCCGTGCGGGCTGCGGTCGAGACCTGGGCGGCCGGCGACGCCCCGGCGACGGGACCGGAAGGGCCCGCCGCGCTCGCGGAGCGCTGCCTGGTCTCGGCGGAAGGCGCGCTGAGGGGGTTCTGACCCCGGATGCCCCGTGGCCGGTCCGCGCGGCCCCTGCGGGCGCGCGGACCGGTGGTACGGCGGTACGGCTCCGGCTACTTCAGCCCGGTGTCGAGCGCGTTGAGCAGGGTCCCCTGCGGGGTGTCCCCGGACATCTCCCAGACCATGACGCCCAGCAGCCCCTTGGACTTCACATAGGCGGTCTTCTTGCCGATGGACCAGGTGTCGTCGAAGGACCACCACTGGTTGCCGGTGTAGCCGTACGTCGACACCGACTGTTCGTCGTGGTGGACCGTCATCGTCGGGTACGCGCCGATGAGGTTGGCGTAGCCGCGGGTCCCGGCCTCCTCGGCGAACTGGCCGGGAGCGGCGCCGCCCGCGCTCTGCCATTCACCGGCGGCCCCGCCGTCCGTGACGTTCTGCCAGCCGCGGCCGTAGAACGGGATGCCGAGGGTCAGCTTGCGGGGCTCGACGCCCGCGTCGGTGTACGCCTTGATGGCGGTGTCGGCGCTGAAGTGGAAGTCGTAGGGGTCCTGGTCGTCCGTGTAGAGGTTGGCCTGGTGGCCGGTGCGGTTCGGCTCCCAGGAGTTGTCGCTGCCGGAGCCGTGGAAGTCGTAGCCCTGGACGTTCGCGACGTCGAGGGAGTCGAAGACCTTGGCCAGGTCCCAGCCGTCGCCGATCTTCTGCGGGTCGGCGGGGGTGAAGGCGGTGAGGAGGCGGTGGCCGCCGCCGAGGGCGTCCATCTGCTTGCGGAACTCGGCGAGCAGCAGGGTCAGGTTGTCCTTGTCGTCGGGCGAGTAGTGGTTGCCGGGGTGCCCGGTGCCCGTGCCCGGCCACTCCCAGTCGACGTCGAAGCCGTCGAAGATCCCGGCGGCCGTGCCGGGTCCGCCCGCGCCGTTGTACGCGGGGAGGTTGCCCTTGATGTACATGTCGATGCAGGAGGAGACGAACTTCTTGCGGGAGGCGTCGGTGGCCGCCACGTCGGAGAAGTACTTCGAGTACGTCCAGCCGCCGAGCGAGACCACGATCTTGAGGTTCGGGTGCAGCTTCTTGAGCTTCTTCAGCTGGTTGAAGTTTCCGCGCAGGGTGCCCCAGCCGTCGTCCGCGACCCCGTCGACGGACTGGGCTGCGCTGAAGGGGCGCGCGTAGTCGGCGTCCGCGTCCCCGGCGCCGGTGCCCTGCTCGGGGTCCTCCGGGTCGGCGGTGGTCCCCTTGGTGACACCGTTCAGGCAGGTGAGGTTGTTGGGGTCGATGTTGGCGAAGGCGTAGTTGACGATGTCGAGCTTGTCGGCGGCACCCGAGTCGTGGAGGTTCTTGACGAAGTACTGGCGGCCGTAGATGCCCCACTGGACGAAGTAGCCGACCTTGGCGTAGTTGCCCGCACCGACGATGTCGTCGGTCTTCACCGTGAGCGCGTTCCCGGCCGGGGAGGCGTTGTCCGCCGCGTCACGGGCCTTGACGGTGAAGGTGTAGGAGGTCGAGGGCGAGAGGCCGCCGATGGTGGCGGTGGTCGTGGTGCCCGAGACCGTGGTGGCGAGCGCCCCGTCCCGGTAGATGTCGTACGCGGCGACGCGCTGGTTGTCCGTGGCGGCGGTCCAGGCCAGGGTGACGGACGAGGAGTCGGTCGCCGTGGCGTGCAGTGCGCCGGGCGCGGTGGGCGGGGAGGTGTCGGTGGCCGGGTCGACGGTGGTGACGGCCAGCGGGGCGCTCTCGGCGGAGGTGTTGCCCCGGGTGTCCTTGGCCCGGACCGTGAAGGAGTAGGCGGTGGCCGGGGTCAGGCCGGTGACGGTGGCGGAGGTCGTGGCGGTGGCCGAGCCCACCACCTTGCCGCCCGCCAGGATGTCGTACGACGCCACGGGGAAGTCGCCGGCCGTGGCCGCCGTCCAGGACAGCGACGCGGTGCGGGCGGTGACGTCGGTCTGCTTCAGCCCGGTGGGAACGCCCGGGGGCGCGTCCGCGGAGCCGTCGCACTTGTCGCCGTTGATCCGGCAGCCCGTCGGTGCCGTGATGGGCCCGGTCGCGACGAACCAGAAGCTGTACGGCTCGCTGGTGGCGTGTGCGGCGACGGTCCCGTTGTAGTGGGCGTTCACCGCCGTGATGTGACTGCCCTGGGTGGTGACCGTGCCGTTGTAGGAGGTGTCGATCGCGACCCCGGACGGCAGGTCGAATTCGAGGCTCCAGCCGGTCACGGCGGTGTCGGTGTCGTTGTGCAGGACGTAGGTCCCCTTCCACCACGACCCGTTGTCGGCCGAGGTGAAGGTGGCCGTCAGCTTGCCCGCCGCGTGGGCGGGCGCGGCCTGGAGGGAAAGCAGTGCGAGGAGCAGCCCGAGAACGGCGAGGAGCGCGGTCGCCGTTCTCCGTCTGAAGGTCATGTGCTCGAACATGGATTTCTCCCTTGGGGCAGGGACCGGTGAGGCGGTCCTGAGGGGGAGCGGGATTCCGTGGTGCCATGGAGCACACGGGAACCTAAGAGGTCTGGACCAACTCGTCAATAGGTACAGACCAATCGCACGCAAAGTCTGCCGCCCCGGCCCCGCGCCCTTCCTCGCCCACGGACGGCCCGGCGCCGGGTCGCCCCCGCCCCGCTCCGCCGGATCCGTCAGTCGCCGAGGACGACCGTCCGCTGGGCCGAGAAGTCGCCCCACTTCCCGTCGGGCAGCTTGGCGCGGATCTTCATCGAGTAGCGGGTGCCCCGCGGATCACTGACGGTGAGGCGGTAACTCGCCCGGCCCGCGGGCGGGGTGGCGCCCCAGACGATCGTGGTGGTCAGCCGGCCGCCGATGAAGAGCTGGTACGCGGGGATCTCGCCGCCCGTCTCGGGCTGCTTCCAGTCCAGGTCGATGGCGTACTCCTTGCCCTGGGCCCGGTTGCGGATCCGCAGATCGGTGGGGGCGGTGCTCGCCGGCGCGCCCGGCGCGGAGCGGGTGGTGAGATCGATGGCGTTGCTGTCCGGCGAGGAGGTGTCGGCCGCGTCGCGGGCGCGGACGGTGAAGGTGTAGACGGTTCCCGGGCGCAGTCCGGTCAGATGTGCCGTGGTCTGCGTGCCGGGCACGCTGTGGATCCGGGAGTCCTCCTGGTAGATGTCGTACGACGTGACGCCGATGTCGTCCGTCGAGCCGCCCCAGGAGAGGTTCACCGCCCGGCTGCCGTCCACCGTGCCGCGCAGCCGCACCGGGCGGGTCGGGGCCTCGTGGTCGGCGGGGGTCGGGGCGGGCGTGGTGACGTCCGCGGCGGCGCTCGGCGCGGAGAGGTTGCCCGCCGCGTCGCGGGCGCGGACGGTGAAGCTGTAGGCGGTGGAGGCGGTCAGCCCGCTCACGTCGATCATCACCTTGGCCGCCGGGACGGACCGGACCCGCTTCCCCTGGCGGTAGATCTCGTAGCCGGTGACCGCCCGGTCGTCGGTGGACCGCTCCCACATCACGTGCACGGACGTGGCGCTGCTCGCCTGCGCCGTCACATGACCCGGCACGGACGGCTTGTGCGTATCGGCCTCCGGAGCGGAGTCGCAGGCGGTGAGCGCGGCGAGGAGCAGGGCGGCGGAGCAGGCCGACGCGGCGGTTGCGTGGGGGCGTTGCACGGTCGTGCCTTCCATCCGGCAGCAATGGTCCAGACCTGTATCGCATGGTGCGGGGGTCGCCGACAAGGGGGTGGAGCGGAACCTTCCGCAATATGCCGATGTGTGCGACGGTCCGGCGCATCCCGGCACGGCCCCGTGCCCCGGTCGGCCGACGGCGGGTCTTGGGGGTGGCATACGGTCTGCGGATGCTGTGCATGCGAGGTGTCGTGCTCCCCGAGCGCGAGGAGCGTACGTTCTGGATCGACGGCGAAGTGCTCCGCGCGGGACCCCCGCCAGGCGGGACGGCCGGGCGGGACGCGGAGACGATCGTCGACGGCGGCTGGCTGCTGCCCGGTCTCGTCGATGTGCACACGCATCCGGGCGCCCTGGAGCCGGGCTCGCCGTTCGACGAGTCCTTGCTGCGGCGGCAGTTGGCCGAGCACCGGGACGCCGGGGTGCTCGCGGTGCGCACCCCCGGCACCGTGCGGCGGATGCCCGCGTGGGTGGCGAAGGACCCGGAGCTGCCGCGTGTCACGTCGGCGGGGCGGTGGCTCGCCACCCCCGGCCGGTTCTTCCCCGGCTCGGGACGCGATGTGAGCGAGGACGAGCTGGTGGGGGCGGCCGTGGAGGAGGCGCTCGCGTCGTCGGGATGGTGCAAGGTCATCGGTGACTGGGCCGCCGACGAACCCGCCCTGCCGCTCGCGCTGTTGACCTCGGTGGTGACGGCGGTGCACGCGGTGGGCGGCAAGGTGGCGGTGCACTGCCAGACCGCCGAGGGCAGCCGCAACGCCGTACTGGCGGGCGCCGACAGCCTGGAACACGGCATGCACCTCGACCCGGCGCTGCTGGACCGGATGGCCGCGCAGGGCACCGCGCTCGTGCCGACGCTGAGCGTCTTCGGTGCCGGCGCGGACGCGATGCGGGCACGGGAACCGAGCGCGCGCCGTGACCTGTGGCTGGCCGGCTGGGACAGCATGCTCGACACCGTGCGCTCGGCCCACGAGGCGAAGGTGACGGTGCTGGCGGGGACGGACTCCTTCCCCTGCGGGACGGTCGCGGGCGAGATGGAGTGGCTGGTACGGGCGGGCCTGTCGGCCCATGCGGCACTCGGTGCCGCGTCCTGGACGGCACGGGCCTGGCTCGGTCTGCCGGGCCTCGTGGACGGCGCCCCCGCCGATGTCGTCGCCTACCCGACCGACCCGGCCCTGGACCCGGACGCCCTGAGGCACCCGAGCCGGATCGTGCTCCGGGGACGCGTCGTGCGGTGAGCGATGAGTTCGGGGAGCGGGAGGAGTCGGCACTGTATGGACACGCACACCACACCCACTCCCCCCGTCGACCTGGAGCCCGCGGCACGGCGGATCGCCGCCCTGCTCGACGGGATCGACGAAGCACGGCTGGACGGCCCGACGCCCTGCCCCGACTACACGGTGCGCGAGCTGCTCGCCCATGTGGCCGGGCTCGGCGCGGCGTTCCGCGAGGCGGCGCGCAAGAACTTCGGCCCCATGACCGACACGGCCCCCGGCGCGGGCCTTCCGGTCCTCGCCGACGACTGGCGCGAAACGCTGCCGCCCCTGCTGGACGAGCTGGTGACGGCCTGGCGCGATCCGGCCGCACGGCAGGGCATGACGAGGGCGGGCGGCGTGGACCTGCCCGGCGAGGTGGCGCTGCGGGTCGTCCTGGACGAGCTGGTGATCCACGGCTGGGACCTGGCCCGGTCGACCGGCCGTGCGTACGAGGCGGACGGAACGACTCTTCGCCTGGTGCTGGACATGCTGACACCGGGCGACGGCCGGCCCCGGGGGAGCAGCGTCTTCGGTCCGCCGGTCCCGGTCCCGGACGGCGCGCCCCTCCTCGACCGGGCCGTCGCGATGAGCGGCCGCCGCCCGGACTGGGAGCCGGGCGACTGAGCGGGGCGCACGGGAGGTGCGCCCGCGCGCGACGCACGCGGAAGTGCTGCCGACCGGTGCGGGTGTGCCGGGGCAGGGCGCCCGCGCGCGATGCACGCGGGCAGGGGCCGCGCCACCGGGCCGGACCGGCGGCGCGGCCGGTGCCCCGCACCGGGGACACCCGGCGGCCCGTCCCCCGGTCCCCCGGACGCCGCCTCCTCAGCTGGTGAAGAACTCCGTGATCTGCTGGGCGACCTGGTCGGGGTGGACCTCGTGCACCCGGTGGCCGCCCCCGATCGTGATCAGCCGGCAGTCCGGGATCATCGAGGCCATGTCCTGGAGCCTGCCCTGGGGCATGGTGGACTCCGGGCCGCCCGAGATCATCAGTGTGGGCGCGACGATCTCACCGAGACCGGCCGCCCACGCGGGGTCGGGATCGGCCACCTCGGCCCGTACGGGTGCCACCACGGCCGGGTCGTGGTCCACGGGGCCCGTCGGCTCGGCGGCGGCCCTCAGCTCGACCGGGAACGGCGGCGGGGTCTCCACGAGCACCAGCCGTTCCACCCGGTCCGGGTGCTCCTGGGCGAGCAGATGGGCGACGACGCCGCCCATGGAGTGGCCGACCAGGCCGACCCGGTCGAGCTCGCACTCGTCCAGGAAGCCGAGGACGTCGTCCCGCATCAGCTCGCAGGAGTACGCGTCCGGCCAGTCGCTCTCGCCGTGTCCGCGCAGGTCCAGGGCGTACACCCGCCACTCCTCGCCGAGCAGGGCGCCGACCGCCTCCCAGCTCGCGGCGGAGCCGCCGAGCCCGTGCAGCAGGACCACGGGCGAGCCGAAGGGGTCGCCCCAGGTCCGGTACGCCAGCCGTACGTCGCCGACATCCACTACAGACTGATCTTCCATACCCATGACGCTACAGGCGCGCGGGGCCGGACCGTTCCGCCGTCTCCCGGGGACCGCCGTACGGCTCGTCCCCGGCGCCCGTCCGGCGGCGGTCGCCGGAGCAGGCCCGCACGGGCCCGCGCCCGGCGTGCGCGGCAGGCGTCCGACCCACCCGCGCACGCCGGTGCGCACCGCACATGACCAGCGCTTTCGCTCCTGCCCGTAGATCGCTCCGGACCCGTGACCCGGCGGTCGGCGGCTCCGTTGTGGCTGTGTACGGCTCACGCCGACGTGGGCCGGAATACGGAGGAGAAAGCGACATGATGAAGAAGATGCTGCTGGCGGCGATGGTGCTGACCGCCGGTCTCGGGCTGGCGGTGAGCCCCGCCGCCCAGGCCGCGCAGAGCCCCGCCACCGCACAGGCCGCGAAGGCGCCCGCGGCGGTCTGCACCGTCAACGACAACGGGGTGAACTTCCGCGGCGGACCGGGCACCGACTACCCGGTCCTCGGGACGGTGAACCGGGGTCAGAACCTGAACTACCGCGGTCAGCAGGGCAACTGGATCATGGGCGACCTGTGGGGCGGACCCACCGGCGTCTGGATCCACGTGGCCTACCTCGACTGCTGAGGCTTCCCGCCCTCGGTCCACCCCGCGGACCTGCGGCCCCGCCGCACCGTCCGCCCCGGCCCCGCATCGCGCCTTCCGCGATGCGGGGCCTCTCGCGTTCCGGGTGAACTTCTCAACTCCTCGGTGCCGGAGGGCTGTACGGCCACGCCCCACTCTGATAGGAAAGCTTCCTAACAGACCGTCGGAACGAAGAACTCCCTTTGGAGGACTGGTGCACGCTCCCCATAAGCGCGCCGCACGTCGCAACAACCGCCCCGTGCGCATCACGGTCATCGCGGTCGGGCTGGCCCTCACGGCCATTCCCGTCACCGCCTACGCCGGTGGCCTCACCCACCAGGCGGCCCCCCACCCGGCGGCCGAGGCCCCCCGGGCCGCCGCCGCGACCGGGCTGGACGATCCGGCGAAGAAGGAGATCGCCATGCAACTGGTCTCCAGCGCCGAGAACTCCTCCCTCAACTGGAAGTCCCAGTACAAGTACATCGAGGACATCGACGACGACCGCGGCTACACCGGCGGCATCATCGGCTTCTGTTCCGGAACGGGCGACATGCTCGACCTCGTCGAGCTGTACACCGAGCGCAAGCCGGACAACGTCCTCGCGAAGTACCTCCCCGCGCTGCGGAAGGTCAACGGCACCCCCTCGCACAGCGGTCTCGACCCGAACTTCACCAAGGACTGGGCGAAGGCCGCCTCCGACTCGGCGTTCAAGAAGGCCCAGGACGACGAGCGGGACCGGGTGTACTTCAACCCGGCCGTCAAGCAGGGCAAGGCCGACGGCATCGGCACGCTGGGCCAGTTCGCGTACTACGACGCCATCGTCATGCACGGTGACGGCGACGACAGCACCGGCTTCGGCGCCATCCGCAAGCGGGCCCTGGCGAAGGCGAAGCCCCCGTCCCAGGGCGGCAACGAGACCACGTATCTCAACGCCTTCCTCGACGCCCGGGTCTGGGCGATGAAGCAGGAGGAGGCCCACGAGGACACCAGCCGGGTGGACACCGCCCAGCGGGTCTTCCTGAAGAAGGGCAACCTGAACCTGGACCCGCCGCTGGACTGGAAGGTGTACGGCGACAGCTACCACATCGGCTGACGCACCGGACGGAACGACCGCGGCGCGTACGGCGGCTCCCGAGGGATGCCGCCGTACGCGCCGCACCGCGCTCCGGCCCGGTTCCGGAAGCCGGGCGGGGCCGTCCCGATCAGTGCGCGGCCACCGGGTCCGCGGCCGTGTGGCTCCGCTCCCGTTCCGAGGGTTCCGGTTCCGGCTTCCTGCCGAGGTGGTTGAAGGCCAGGTTGAGCACGATCGCCACCACGCAGCCGGTCGAGATCCCGGAGTCCAGGACGACCAGCAGGTCCTTCGGGAACGAGTGGTAGAACTCCGGCGCGGCGATCGGGATCAGGCCGATGCCCACGGCAGCGGCCACGATCAGCGCGTTCTCGCCCTTCTCCAGCGCGGCGGTGGCCAGGGTCTGGATGCCGCTGGCGGCGACCGAGCCGAAGAGCACGATGCCCGCGCCGCCGAGGACGGGCAGCGGGACCAGCGCGATGACGGACGCCGCGACGGGCACCAGCCCGAGCACGATCAGGATGCCGCCGCCCGCGGCCACCACGAAGCGGCTGCGGACCTTCGTCATCGCGACCAGGCCGATGTTCTGGGCGAAGGCGCTGCACATGAAGCCGTTGAAGAGCGGGCTGATGGCGCTTCCCAGGGTGTCGGCGCGCAGTCCGCCCTCGATGGTCCGTTCGTCGGCCGGCCGGCCGACGATCCTGCCGAGCGCGAGCATGTCCGCGGTGGACTCGGTCATACAGACCAGCATCACGATGCTCATCGAGACGATCGCGGCGATCTCGAACTGCGGGGCACCGAAGTGGAACGGCGTCGGGAAGCCGATCAGGTCGGCGTTCTTGATGGCTCCGAAGTCGGTGATGCCGACCGGGATCGCGATCAGGGTGCCGACGACCAGCCCGAGCAGGATGGCGATCTGCTGGAGGAATCCGCGCAGCAGTTTGCGCAGCGCGAGGACGATCACCAGGGTCACCGCGGCCATGGTGATGTTGGTGGTGGAGCCGTAGTCGGCGGCCGTGGCGTTGCCGCCCTGGGACCAGTTGAAGGCGACCGGAAGCAGTGAGACGCCGATGAGGGTGATCACGGTGCCGGTGACCACCGGCGGGAAGAAGCGGACCAGTTTGCAGAAGTACGGGGCGAGCAGGAAGCCGAGCAGGCTGGCGACGATGATCGCGCCGAAGATGACGGCGATGCCGTCGTGCCCGCGGTCCTTGCCGATCGCCACCATCGGGGTGACTCCGGCGAACGAGACCCCGTTGACGAACGGCAGCCGGGCGCCGATCCGCCAGAAGCCGAGGGTCTGGAGCAGGGTGGCGATGCCCGCGGTGAACAGGCTCGCGCCCATCAGGAAGGCGGTCTCCTTGGGGCCGAGGCCCACGGCGGGCCCCACGATCATCGGCGGGGCCACCACGCCCGCGTACATCGCGGCCACGTGCTGGAGGCCGCTGGTGAACATCTTCAGCGGGGGGAGCGTCTCGTCGACCGGGTGTTTCCGGTCCGCCGAGCCCGGCTCGGGGGCGGGGTGGGGGTCGGATGCTGCGTCTGCGTCGTTGCGAAACCTGGGCGTAGCTGCCACGGCGGTTCCTCCGGTCGGGTACACGTCTGCGGTGACGTGGGTGTCAGGGAGGTGGTGCATGTGGGGCGTTGAAACAGGTGGGGCAGGTCGTGCAGCTGGTGCGGGCAGCTCGGTGCGCCGACGCGGGGGCGCGTACGGATGAGTACACGCCCCCGCGCCGGTTGCCGCGGACCCCGCTCGGGTCCGCGGCGGCCGGCCGAGGGCCGTCCCCCTCGGCCGGCCGTCTCGGGGGTGTCGCGGGAGCGTCAGGCTCCGGCGGCGATCCGGGCGAGGCGGCGGGCCTCGTCGCGGGTGGCGCGGGCGATGGCGTCCTCGTCCGCGGTGACCAGGCGGTTGTCCTCGACGACCGGCTTGCCGTCGACGAGCGAGAGGGTGACGGGGGCGGCCGCGCCGAAGACGAGTGCGGTCACCGGGTCGGCGATGGAGGCGTGCGCCAGGGTGTCGAGCTTCCAGAGCACCAGGTCGGCGAGCTTGCCCGGTTCCAGGGAGCCGATCTGGTCGGCGCGGCCCAGCACCCGGGCGCCGCCGTGGGTGCCCAGGCGCAGGGCCTGGCGGGCGTCGAGGGCCTTCTCCCGGTGGGCGCCGAGCCGGTTGATGAGGAGGGCGTTGCGCAGCTCGGTGTGGAGTTCGCCGGATTCGTTGGAGGCGGTGCCGTCGACGCCGAGGCCGACCGGGACGCCCGCGGCGAGCATGTCGGGGACCCGGGCGATGCCCGCGGCGAGCCGGGCGTTGGACGAGGGGCAGTGGGCGACGCCGGTTCCGGTGCGGGCGAAGGCGGCGATGTCGGAGTCGTTCATGTGGACGCAGTGCGCCATCCACACGTCGTCGCCGAGCCAGCCGGTGGACTCGAAGTAGTCGGTCGGTCCCATGCCGAACAGCTCGTGGCAGAACTGCTCCTCCTCCACGGTCTCCGAGCCGTGGGTGTGCATGCGCACCCCCTTGCGGCGGGCCAGCTCGGCGCCCTGGCGCAGCAGTTCGGTGGAGATGGAGAACGGGGAGCAGGGGGCGACGGCGATCCGGGTCATCGAGTCGAACGACGCGTCGTGGTGGGCGTCGATGGTCGCCTCGGTGGCGGCGAGTGCTCCGTCGAGGGTCTCCACCGCGAAGTCCGGCGGCAGTCCGCCGTCCTTGGCGCTGCGGTCCATGGAGCCGCGGGCGAGGGTGAACCGTACGCCCATGTCGCGGGCGGCCCCGATGATGGCGCCGGACAGGTCTCCGGAGCCCTGCGGGTAGACGTAGTGGTGGTCCATGGCGGTGGTGACGCCGCCGCGGGCCATCATGGCGAGCGAGCCCTGGGCGGCGGCGCCGACCATCGGCTCGTCGATGCGCGCCCAGGTCGGGTAGAGGGCGACCAGCCAGTCGAAGAGGTTGTGGTCGGTGGCCAGGCCCCGGGTGATCCACTGGTAGAAGTGGTGGTGGGTGTTGATCAGCCCGGGGGTGGCCAGGTGTCCGGTGCCGTCGACGCGGCGGACGACGTTCTGGAGGCCCTGGGGGGCCGGGCCCGCGCCGATGGACTCGATCCTGTTGCCCGCGACGACGAGATGACCCGAGGCGTACTCGGTGTCGTGGGCGTCGACCGTGGCGATGGCGACGTTCTCGATGACGATGCGGGACAGGGGGTCTGCCGAGGGTGCCATGGTGCTTCCTTCCGGAGGGAGTGGCGGTGCGGGCACGGCAGGACCCTAGGAGGATTTGAGTGCCGGGGCGGACGCGCCGCCCCGGGTGCCGAGATGGTGGAAGAAGAGGTTCAGCGCGACGGCGACCAGGGCGCCCGCGCTGATGCCGGAGCCGAGCACGGTCTGTGCCCAGGCCGGGAAGTCGACGTAGAAGGTGGGCGCGGCGAGCGGGATGATGCCCGCGCCGAGCGAGACGGCGACCAGGATGATGTTGGAGCTGTCGTCGAGGCCGGCCTCCGAGAGCGTACGGATGCCGCTGACCGCGATGGAGCCGAAGAGGACGATGCCGGCGCCGCCGAGGACCGGCATGGGCACCGTGGAGACCACCGCGCCGAGCACCGGGAAGGCGCCGAGGACCAGGAGCGCGCCTCCCGCGGCGGCGACGACGTAGCGGCTGCGGACCTTGGTCAGCGAGACGACACCGACGTTCTGGGCGAAGGCGGAGGTGGGGAAGCCGCCGAAGACGGGGCCGAGGAGGGTGGCGATGCCGTCGGTGCGCAGGCCCCGGGTGATGGTCCTGCCGTCGGTCTCGCGCCCGCAGATCTCGCCGATGGCGAGCATTCCGGCGCTGGACTCCGTCATCAGGACGAGCGTCACCAGGCAGAGCGAGATGATCGCGGCGGGCTGGAACTCGGGCGCTCCGAAGGCGAAGGGGGTCGGCAGCGCGGCGACGGGGGCCGAGCCGAGCGCCCCGAAGTCCGCCATGCCGAACGGGATCGCGGCCAGGGTGCCGATCAACAGGCCCAGCAGCAGGGCGACTTGCCGGAGGAAGCCGCGGCCGAAGCGCTGGATCAGCAGGATGACCACCAGGGTGAAGGCGGCGAGTGCCAGGTGCTTCATGCTCCCGAAGTCGGCGGCGGCCTTGTCGCCGCCCTGTGCCCAGGCGACGGGGACCGGCATCAGGGTCACCCCGATGAGGGTGATGACGACTCCGGTGACCAGCGGCGGGAAGAACCGCAGGAGCTTGCCGAAGAACGGTCCGACGGCGAGGCAGAACACGCCCGCGACCATCACCGCGCCGTAGATGGCCGGGAGCTGGTCGTCCGTGGCGTTGGTCTCGGCGATGGCGAGCATCGGCGCGATGCCGGCGGAGGAGGCGGCGTTGACGAAGGGCAGCCGGTTGCCGACGAGGCCCTTGACCCCGAGCGTCTGCAGGAGGGTGGCCACACCGGCGATGAGCAGGCTCGCGGCGATGAGCCGGGTCTGGCCCGCGGTGTCGAGGCGGACGGCCTGGCCGATGATGAGCGGGGGCGTGACCACACCCGCGTACATGGCGGCGATGTGCTGGAGCGCGGCGGGGACGAGCCGCGAGGGGTGGAGCTTCTGGTCGACCGGGTGGACCTCGGGTCCTTCCGGTGCGGTGGAACACGGGCCTTCTGCCGGCCCTTGTGCAGGCGTTGCCATGGCTGGTTGTTCCCTCCGGTGTGGCGCGTCCCCGCCGACTGCGGGCGGCGGGGACGCGCGCCCCGCGTCAGAGGTTGGTCATGTCGACCGGGATGTGCGGCTCGCAGCCGTCGCGCAGGATGGTGGCCTCGATCAGGCCGTAGGGGCGGTCGGCGGCGTAGTACACGGCGCCGTCCTTGGCTTCGTTCTCCAGCCCGAAGGCGGAGAGGTCCTGCCGGAAGTGGTGCTTGTTGGGGGCGGAGAAGCGGATCTCGTCGATCTCGCTGCGGTTGTTGATGACCCGCGAGCCCATCTGGTACAGCGTCTGCTGGAGCGAGAGCGAGTACGTCTCCACGAACGCCTGGAGGATGTGCTTCCTGGACTGCTCGTAGGACTTCTCCCACTGCGGCATGCGCTGGTCGTCGGAGGTCCAGTTGTGGCGCCACCACGTCGACAGGGAGGTGGCGAGGATCCGGTCGTAGTCCTCCTGGAGCGTCGTGTACTTGTCCTTGATGTAGCCCCAGAACTCGGAGTTCGTGGAGTTCATCACGGTCAGGTCCTTGAGCCCGGAGAGGACTTCGAACTTCGGCCCCCCGTCGCCTTCGGCGGAGTACGTGATCTGTGCGAGGCGGGTCTCCTGGCCCTTGCGGACGAAGGAGTGCTTGACCTCGTCGGCACCGATGAACCTGGAGTTGCCGTCGGAACCGGCGATGCGCTCCCAGGCGTACTCCTCGATGCGGATGCGCGCGCGGTGGATCGAGGGCTGGCTGTCCACGAAGTGCCGGGCGAGGTGGATGCCGTACTGCTCGGCCGACTCGATGCCGTACTCCTTGGCGAACGCGAAGCAGGTGTTCTTCGTGGTGTCCGTCGGGAGGCAGTGGGCGTTGGAGCCGTTGTAGTGGACGTCGTCCAGGTCGCCGGAGAGGGCGACGGAGACGTTCAGGTCCTTGATGTGGTGGGTGTCGCCGTCCCTCGTGATCTTGACGACGCGGTTCTCTGCTTTGCCGTACTGGTTCTGGCCGAGAATCGTGGGCATGTCTGCTAGCTCCCTCGGTAAACGGAGTAGCCGAACGGGTTGAGCAGCAGCGGTACGTGGTAGTGCTCGCCCGGTACGACGGCGAAGGTGATCGCCACTTCCGGGAAGAACGCACCGCTGTCCCTTACGCGGGGGGCGTCCTGCTGCGCCTCGGCTTGCTTCTTGGCTGCGAAGTACGCCTCGGTCTCGAAATCGAGACGTACATGGGTGGTGCCCTCCGGCAGTGCCGGCAGATCCTTGCATCGCCCGTCCGTGTCGGTCGCCGACCCGCCGAGGGTCACCCAGGGCGCGTCGCCGCCGCTGCGGGCGGCGAGCGTGATGGCGACGTCCGCGGCGGGGCGGCCGATGCTGGTGTCCAGGATGTGGGTGGACACCGATGCGGTGGTGTCGGTGCTCAAGACCGTCACTCTCCTTCGGTTACGAGACGGGTCAGCCGGATGCGGTTGATCCTGCCCAGTTCGGTGCGCACGATCTCGCGCTCCTGCTCGGGCGGGTTCCCGATCCGGGACTTCACCGCGTCGCGCATCTGCTCACCGGTGGCCCCGGTGGCGCAGATCAGGAAGACATGTCCGAACCGCTCCTGGTAGGCCAGGTTCAGTTCGAGCATCTCGGCCTTGAGTTCCTCGGTGGCCCCGGCCATCCCCCGCTGTTCGCGGGAGGAGGTCGGGTCTCCGGGCTTCGGGCGGCCGATCGGCGGATGACCGGCCATCGCGTCGGCCAGGTCCTGCTCGGTCAGTGCGGCCGTGGCGGCGTCACTGGCGTCCAGGAGGGCTTCCGCGGTGGCGTACGGGCGTCGGGAGAGGATCGCTCTTCCCCATGCCGCACTGGCGCACACCTCGTGCAAGGCGGTGGTGGCCTCGTCGTCCGCCAGGGTGTTGAACCGGGCGAGGCCCGGCGTGGAGCTCGAAGTCACGGGAGCCTCCGTGGCTGTTTTCGCTGTGCGTTTCCGCTTCGCTTCGGTCGGGCTGCGGATAGCTAACGCCCTCCGCAACACCACGTCAACACTTTGTTGAAATTACGCGAATACAAGAAGCCGCCGCCCGGCTCTCCGGACGACGGCCCTCCGCGATCTTCCACGGCGTTCGCTCGACTACGACCTCAACTACTCGCCTTTGGCGGCATTTTCCCTGTTCAGGTAGTTGTAGACGGTGAAGCGGCTGACCCCCAGCGCGCCCGCGACCGTCTCCACACCGTGCCGCACCGAGAAGGCACCACGTGCCTCCAGGGTCCGCACCACCGACTGCTTGGTCCGGCGGTCCAGCTCGGCCAGCGGCATGCCGTGCCGGCGTTCCATGGCGGCCAGGATGTGATCGAGCGACTCGGAGAGCTGGGGCAGCCTTACGGCTATGACGTCCTCGCCCTCCCAGGCCAGGACGACGTCGTCGGGCTCGGCCTGCTCGGGCCCGAGCAGCTCGGCGCCCATGGCGTCGACGAGCGGCTTGACCGCGGCGACGAGTGGGTGGTCCGCCGGTTCGGTCACTGGGAGTCCTCCCCGATCACATTGACCTGGAGGGACACCCGGGTGGCACCCGATGCCAGGGCCTGGCGCAGCAGGGAGTCCACCGCGGTGAGCACCTCGTCCGCCCCGCCCTCCGCCGTGTTGCCGAAGGGGCCGACGTCCACGGCGTCCAGGTCGGCCGCCTGGATGACCTCCCGGGCCACGACCGCGTGGGCGGGCGCCTCGTCGAGATCGAAGGGCTCGGTGGTGAACTCCACTCTCAAGCGCACTGTGCCTCCCTCATGCGTTCGCCGCGCGGCTGTGCGGCCCGCGGCTCGGGCCCGACCCTAACGGACCGGGGCGGGGGCCGTCCGTCGGCGGATCCGGCTCAGTTCCCGGCCGGGGGCGCGCTCGGTTCCGGCAGTACGCAGACGGCGACGGGCGCGGGGAACGCCCGGCCGGTGCGGGTCAGGCCGCCGTCCTGGGCGCCGACCCGGAAGACGGTGACCGTGCTCGATCTCTGGTTGGCCGCGAAGAGCAGTCCCCCGTCGGGCGAGAAGGCGATCTGCCGGGGGAAGTCGCCGCCCACGGGCACGGTGTCGAGCAGCCGCAGCGCGGCCCCGTCGTCCTCGACGGCGTAGCGCGTCAGGCTGTTGTGCCCCCGGTTGGCGAGGAAGGCGAACCGGCCGTCGGCGGTGACCAGGAACTGCGCCGGGTAGCTGGTTCCCGCGCCGGTCCCGGTGGACTGCGGGGCGCCCGGGGAGAGTGTGCCGGTGGCCGGGTCGTAGCCGCAGACGACCGCGGTGTTGTCGACCTCGCAGGCCAGGTAGGCGAAGCGGCCGCCGGGGTGGAAGGTGAGGTGCCGGGGCCCGGCGCCGGGGCGCAGCGCCGCGGTGGAGACCTGGCCGAGGGTGCCCGCCCGCTCGTCCAGCCGGTACGTGTACACGGTGTCGTTGCCGAGGTCCACGGCGAGGACGTGGTCGCCGTCGGGGGCGGTGATGATCTGGTGGGCGTGCGGTCCGTTCTGGCCGGGGCCGGGCGGCGGGGTGGTGTGGGCGACCAGGTCCGTGCGCTCCCCCAGCGAGCCGTCGTCCCGGACGGGGTGCACCGCGACGCTGCCCGAGGTGTAGTTCGCGGTGAGCAGCCACCGTCCGGTGGGGTGGACGGAGAGATGGGTGGGTCCGGCCCCGCCCGTGGAGCGCGTTCCCAGCACCCGGTGGCCGCCGTCCGGCGACAGGGCCACGGCGGTCACCGCGCCCGCGTCCTGTTCGTCCACCGCGTAGACGGTGGTGCCCGAGGGGTGTGCGGCCAGGTACGAGGGGTCGGCCACGCCCGTGATCACACCGCCGGGGACGATCGCCCCGGTGGCGGGGTCGTAGGTGGCCGTCCCGATCCCGGTGCCGCCGCCCTCGGCCGAGGTGTACGTGCCGAGCAGCAGCCGCCCGGTGGCGCGCGGGCGCCGGGCGGCCGCGGGGGCGGGGTCCGGTGCGGGTCCGGGGGAGCCGGGCGGCGAGGGGGCCGCCGACAGCGCGGCGCCGGTGAGGAGCGCGCCGAGGACGGTGCGTCGGCTGGTGGCGTGGTTCATGCGGGGCACCTCGTGGGGGGGGTCGGCTGCATCGGGCGCACCGGCAACCCTGGCCCGCCCCGGACCCCCTCGGCAACCGGCCCAATTGGGGTTCACCTCGCACAACCCGCCCGAAGGCGCCGGGGCCGAATTCCGGGCACCCCCTTGACAGCCGCCACACCTCCGGGCAATCTTCCGTTACGTAGAAACTAACTTCCGCAATACGGAAGGAGCGCCGAACCCTCATGGGCTACCCGGACCAGCGCTTCGATGTGAACCTGTCGATCCTCTTCACGGAACTCCCGCTCCTGGAACGCCCCGCGGCCGCCGCCGCGGCGGGCTTCACGGCGGTCGAGCTGTGGTGGCCCTGGATCGAGACCCCCACCCCCGACCAGGCCGAGCTCGACGCCCTCAAGAAGGCGCTCGACGACGCCGGCACCCGGCTGGTGGGCCTGAACTTCTACGCCGGACAGCTCCCCGGCCCCGACCGCGGCGCGCTCTCCGTGCCCGGCACGGAGTCGGACCGCTTCCGCGCCAATATCGACGTCGCGGCCGACTTCGCCGCCTCGGTGGGCTGCAAGGCGCTCAACGCGCTGTACGGCAACCGCGTCGACGGCGTCGACCCGGCCGTCCAGGACGCACTGGCCCTGGAGAACCTGGTGCTCGCCGCCCGCGCGGCCGACCGGATCGGCGCGGTGCTGCTGATCGAGACCCTCAACGCGCCGGAGTCCCCGCGCTACCCGCTGGTGAGCGCACCGGCCGGGATCGAGGTCGTCGACCGGGTCAACGCCGCGACCGGCCTCGGCAACGCGAAGTTCCTGCTGGACCTGTACCACCTGTCGATGAACGGCGAGGACCTCAGCCGGGTCATCACCGCGTACGCCGACAGGACGGGCCACGTCCAGATCGCCGACAACCCGGGCCGCGGCGCGCCCGGCACCGGCTCGCTCCCCCTGGAGCAGCTCCTCGACGAGCTGACGAAGGCCGGTTACGAGGGCTGGGTCGGGCTGGAGTACAAGCCCGGCGACCGCCCGAGCGCCGACTCCTTCGACTGGCTCCCGGCCGCCGCGCGGCCCGCCCGCTAGGGCGCCGGAGCCCCCGTACACGCTGATCGGAAGGCACCCTCATGAGCAACAACCTCCCCAAGGTTGCGTGGATCGGTCTCGGCATCATGGGTTCGCCCATGTCGGAGAACCTGATCAAGGCCGGTTACGACGTCACCGGTTACACCCTGGAGCAGGACAAGGTCGACCGGCTGGCCGCGGCCGGCGGCACCGGCGCCTCCTCGATCGCCGAGGCGGTCGGGGACGCGGACGTGGTCATCACGATGGTGCCCGCGTCCCCGCAGGTCGAGGCCGTCGCGTACGGCCCCGACGGCATCCTGGAGAACGCGAGGCGCGGCGCGCTGCTGATCGACATGTCCTCGATCACCCCGCAGACCTCCGTGGACCTCGCGAAGAACGCCGCCGAGAAGGGCATCCGGGTCCTGGACGCCCCCGTCTCCGGCGGTGAGGCCGGCGCGATCGAGGCCGTCCTCTCCATCATGGTGGGCGGCGAGCAGGCGGACTTCGACGCCGCGAAGCCGCTGCTCGAAGCGCTCGGCAGGACCATCGTGCGCTGCGGCCCGCACGGCTCCGGCCAGACGGTGAAGGCCGCCAACCAGCTGATCGTCGCGGTGAACATCCAGGCGTGCGCCGAGGCCGTGGTCTTCCTGGAGAAGTCCGGGGTCGACCTCGCCGCCGCGCTGGACGTGCTGAACGGCGGTCTGGCCGGTTCGACCGTGCTGACCCGGAAGAAGGACAACTTCCTGAACCGGGACTTCGCCCCCGGCTTCCGGATCGACCTGCACCACAAGGACATGGGCATCGTCACCGACGCCGCCCGCAACGTCGGTGCCGCGCTGCCCGTCGGCGCCGTGGTCGCCCAACTGGTCGCCTCGCTGCGCGCGCAGGGCGACGGCGGGCTGGACCACTCCGCCCTGCTGCGCTCGGTCGAGCGCCTTTCGGGGCAGCCCGTCGGGGCCTGACCGGCCCGGCACCCCAGAGACTTCCGGGCGGCGTCGGCGCCGACACCTGTCCTGTCGCGCCCAGGCACCGGCGCCGTCCGGAACACCAGCCACCAAATTCAACAAACTGTTGACGCCGGGTTCGGGGCGTACTTACGCTCCTGGAGCCCCGAGCCGTCCCAGTTCAGCAGCTCAGCAGCTCCCGTACGGAAGGTCGCCCCGACACCATGACGCAGCGTGTGCTTACGACCGAGTCAGGCGCCCCGGTCGCCGACAACCAGAACTCCGCCACCGCCGGCGTCGGTGGCCCGATCCTCCTCCAGGACCAGCACCTGCTGGAGAAGCTGGCCCGCTTCAACCGGGAGCGCATCCCGGAGCGCGTGGTCCACGCCCGCGGCTCCGGCGCGTACGGCTACTTCGAGGTGACCGACGACATCACCGCCTTCACCCGGGCCGACTTCCTCTCCGAGGTCGGCAGGCGCACCGAGACGTTCATCCGCTTCTCGACCGTCGCCGACTCGCTGGGCGGCGCCGACGCGGTGCGCGACCCCCGCGGCTTCGCCCTCAAGTTCTATACGGACGAGGGCAATTACGACCTGGTCGGCAACAACACCCCGGTGTTCTTCATCAAGGACCCGATCAAGTTCCCCGACTTCATCCACTCGCAGAAGCGCGACCCGTTCACGGGCCGTCAGGAGCCGGACAACGTCTGGGACTTCTGGGCCCACGCCCCCGAGGCGACGCACCAGGTCACCTGGCTGATGGGCGACCGCGGCATCCCCGCCTCGTACCGCCACATGAACGGCTACGGCTCGCACACCTACCAGTGGACCAACGCCGCGGGCGAGGCCTTCTTCGTCAAGTACCACTTCAAGACGAACCAGGGCGTACGGTCCCTCTCCAGCGAGCAGGCCGCCGAACTCGCGGGCAAGGACGGCAGCTCGCACCAGACGGACCTGCTCCAGGCCATCGAGCGCGGTGTCAACCCGTCCTGGACGCTGTACGTCCAGGTGATGCCGGCCGCCGAGGCCGCGGGCTACCGCTTCAACCCGTTCGACCTCACCAAGGTGTGGCCGCACGGCGACTACCCGCTCCAGCGGGTCGGCCGCCTGGTCCTGGACCGCAACCCGGACAATGTCTTCGCCGAGGTCGAGCAGGCCGCGTTCTCCCCGAACAACTTCGTGCCCGGCATCGGCCCGTCCCCGGACAAGATGCTCCAGGGCCGCCTGTTCGCCTACGCGGACGCGCACCGCTACCGGCTGGGCGTCAACCACACCCAGCTCCCGGTGAACGCCCCGCGCACCGCCGTCGTCGACAACTACGGCCGCGACGGCCTGCACGCCACCCGCAACGGCTCGCGCCACGACAAGAACTACGAGCCCAACTCGCACGCGGGCCCCGCCCAGACCGACGCGGCGCTCTCCGCCCCGCTCGCGATCCACGGCTGGACCGGCACCCACGCGGCGCCCGCCCACACCAAGGACGACGACTTCTTCCAGGCGGGCGAGCTGTACCGGCTCATGTCCGAGGACGAGAAGAAGCGCCTGGTCGCGAACATCGCCGGGGGTCTCTCCCAGGTGAGCCGCGACGACGTCATCGAAAAGAACCTCGCCCACTTCCACGCCGCCGACACCGACTACGGCAAGCGCGTGGAGGAAGCGGTCCGCGCCCTGCGCGAGGACTGATCACCCGAAAGCCCTGCTCGCGTCGCGCACCCGGATGAGGGGTGTCGCGCGGCGCGGACAGGACGAGGCCGCGGCGGTCGTGCGACGCCAGTGCGGTGGTGAGGGCCGGTATGCCTCCTCGCCCCCTGACCTGAAGGGGACGAGCTCTCCCGGCCCGCTCGCCGCCGCCGCGGCCCCTATGGCGTCATGGCGCGATGCGCGGTGTTTCCCGCGCCGGGGCGCGGAGTGCGGACACGGTCCGCGCTCCGCGCCCTTCTTCGCGTTCCGGGCCCGTCACCGGCCGGCGGGTCCCTCCGCACGGCATCCACCGCGAGGGCGCCCTGGGGGGAACCCGCTCCGGCCGCTCCGGGAAGGCGAACGGCCGCTCGTACGGGACCGGTTCGCGTGCCACGGCCCGCCACACAGGCCCTCCGGACCGGCGCCGGGTCCGCAGGCCGCGAGCCCGGACGCCCCGAAGTACCGCAGCGCGGGGGACGGGTTCCGCGGCCGAACGCCGTGTGCCCCCGGCCGGAGTTCTCCGGGCGGGGGCACACGGTCCGGCGGGCGGGCCGTCAGGACGCCACGTACGGCCTGATCGCCGTCGGGGCGTGGGACGGGTCCGTCGCGATGTCCTCGAACTCGTTGACCGACGCGATGTCCGTACCACTCATCGCGATGTTGGTGACGCGCTCCAGGATCGCCTCGACGACCACCGGCACCCGGAACTCCGCGGCCAGCTTCTTGGCCTCCTCGAAGGCCGGCAGCAGCTGGTCCGGCTCGGTGACGCGGATCGCCTTGCAGCCCAGGCCCTCGACGACCTTGACGTGGTCGACGCCGTAGACGCCCAGTTCCGGCGAGTTGAGGTTCTCGAACTCCAGGTTGACCTGGAAGTCGATGTCGAAGTTGCGCTGCGCCTGGCGGATCAGCCCCAGGTAGGAGTTGTTCACCAGGACGTGGACGTACGGGATGCGGTGCTGTGCGCCGACTGCCAGCTCCTCCAGCATGAACTGGAAGTCGTAGTCGCCGGAGAGCGCGACGACGGAGCCGTCCGGGTCGGCCGTGGCGACGCCCAGCGCGGCCGGGATGGTCCAGCCGAGGGGGCCCGCCTGGCCGCAGTTGATCCAGTGGCGCGGCCGGTAGACGTGCAGCATCTGCGCGCCCGCGATCTGGGAGAGGCCGATCGTGGTGACGTAGCGGGTCTCGGGGCCGAAGGCGCGGTTCATCTCCTCGTACACCCGCTGCGGCTTCAGCGGGACGTTGTCGAAGTGGGTGCGGCGCTGGAGGGTCGCCCTGCGCTCCTGGGTGGAGGCGGCCCAGGCCGAGCGGTCCTTCAGGCGGCCCGCCGCCCTCAGCTCGCGGGCGACCTCGACGAACAGCTCCAGCGCGGCCCTGGCGTCGGAGGCGATGCCGAGGTCCGGGGCGAAGATCTTGCCGATCTGGGTGGGCTCGATGTCCACGTGGACGAAGGTGCGGCCCTGTGTGTAGACGTCCAGCTTGCCGGTGTGGCGGTTGGCCCAGCGGTTGCCGATGCCGAGGACGAAGTCGGACTCCAGGAAGTTCGCGTTGCCGTAGCGGTGCGAGGTCTGGAGACCGACCATGCCGGCGTTCAGCTCGTGGTCGTCGGGGACGATGCCCCAGCCCATCAGGGTCGGGACGACCGGGACGCCGGTCAGCTCGGCGAACTCGACGAGGAGTTCGGAGGCGTCGGCGTTGATGACGCCGCCGCCCGCGACGATCAGCGGGCGCTCGGAGGCGTTCAGCATCTCGATCGCTCGCTCGATCTGCTTGCGGGTCGCCGCAGGCTTGTGCACCGGCAGCGGCTCGTACAGATCGGGGTCGAACTCGATCTCGGTGAGCTGCACGTCGATCGGCAGGTCGATGAGGACCGGGCCGGGGCGGCCGGTGCGCATCAGGTGGAAGGCGCGCTGGAAGACGCCGGGGACCTGGGCGGCTTCCAGGACGGTGGTGGCGGCCTTGGTGACGGGCGACGCGATCGAGGCGATGTCGACCGCCTGGAAGTCCTCCTTGTGGAGCACGGCGGTCGGCGCCTGGCCGGTGATGCAGAGGATCGGGATCGAGTCGGCGATCGCGGAGTACAGGCCGGTGATCATGTCCGTACCGGCCGGACCCGACGTGCCGATGCAGACGCCGATGTTGCCGGGGCGCGCGCGGGTGTA
This sequence comes from Streptomyces sp. NPDC057697, assembly GCF_042799335.1. Lineage (NCBI taxonomy): Bacteria > Bacillati > Actinomycetota > Actinomycetes > Kitasatosporales > Streptomycetaceae > Streptomyces > Streptomyces sp. NPDC057697. The sequence continues at coordinate 132,387 of NZ_JBHVJA010000015.1, forward strand.
GCCCTCCGCCATGTGGGAGGCGCCCTCGACGTGGCGGGCCAGCGTGTGATGGACCCCGCCGGAGGCCTTGAGGGCCGCGTAGAAGGGGTTGATCGCCGCGCCCGGCACACCGAACGCGTTGCTGACGCCTTCGCGCTTGAGGATCTCAACTGCCGCACGGGCAGCGGTCATTCGAGGCATTGGGTACTCCTGCTCGGACCTGGTGGAGTCGGGCTCTGTCGCGCCACCTGAGAGCACCAATTCCGCATTACGGAAACTTGATTCTGTTATACGGAAGTCAATCTAAAGCGCGCCCCGACGGCCGTCAAGGGACGGCGCACGGAACCGCCGGGCGCGCACGCCGGTGCACGAAGTGCGCCAAGTCCCTCCCCGGAAGCCCCCGGCTGATGGACGATGGAGGCTCGGAGCGCGGCCGGAGGGTGATCATGGTGGAGTCGGTGCCGTTACGCTGTCCGGCCTGCGGCCGCGAGCACGCGTACAGCCCGCCGGCCTACCCCTGCCCGTGCGGCGCGCCCACCGCGCCGGCCGTGCTGCGCGGGGCTCCGGCCGTGCCGATCACGCACCGCGCCTGGAACGACGACTGGGTGACGGTGCGCTGCTCCGCCTGCGGGCGCCGGGACGAGTGGCCGCGGCCGGAGCTGTGCTGCCCGTGCGGATCGGTGCTGCGGGTCCCGGTGCGGCCGGCGGCGCCCGATGACGCCCCGAGGCGCGGGATACGCCCCACCGGGCCCTCGCACATCCCGCTGCCGCGTACGGCCCCGGCGCCCCGGCCCGCGTTCCGGGCGGTCGCCATCCACGGCGCGGACGACGCGCTCGCGACCTCGACCCGGTTCCTGTGCTGGCTGGGCTACCGCGAGGTCGCACGGCCGCCGCGCCCCTCCCCCGCGCGGATCGACCTGCGGGCCACCGGGCTGATCGCCCAGGTCGACACGGACCCCCGCCCGACCTCCCTGCGCTCCGTGGAGTGCCTCTGGCTCAACGCGCTCGACGCCTCGGTCGGCAGTGTCTTCTTCTCGGTCGCGGGGTACGCCCCGGACGCGGCGGCGCGCGCGGACGGCCTGGGCATGCCGCTCTTCGTGATGGACCCGGCGGGGACGCCCCGGCCGGTCAACGGCCCCGCGGACGAACTGTTGAGCACCGGGGCCTGAGCCCGGCGACGGGGGCGACATACTGGCGGGATGCGTATCCGTACCGCCCGCCCCACCGACCTCCCGCTGCTCCAAGACATCGAGCGCGCCGCGGGAGAACCGTTCCGTGCCCTCGGCATGTCCGCCATCGCGGACGACGACCCGCCGCCGCTCGACCTGCTGGAGACCTACTGCCGGGCCGGCCGGGCCTGGGTGGCCGCGGACGCCGACGACCGCCCGGTCGGCTATCTGCTCGCCGATCCCGTGGACGGGGCGGTCCACGTCGAGCAGGTCTCCGTGCATCCGTCCGCCGCGCGGCGCGGTGTGGGCAGCCGGCTCATCGACCACCTCGCCGACTGGGCCGCCGGGCGCGGCTCGCACGCGCTCACGCTCACGACCTTCACCCAGGTCCCCTGGAACGCGCCGTACTACGCCCGCCTCGGCTTCCGCGCCCTCGGCGAGGCGGAACTCACCGACGGGCTGCGGAGGATCAGGGCGCTGGAGGCGGAACACGGCCTGGACCGGTGGCCGAGGGTGTGCATGCGGCGCGAGATCCCGCACACCGGACACCTCCGGCAGCTCACCGGAGCCGACCGGCAACAGTGAGTGCAATCGGTCACGTTCGGGCCAGGGGGCCACAAATGTTCGGTCCGCTGTCGGTGGCGGGCCTTAAGGTAGTGCTCATGGCTTTAACTCCACGGCACGAACCGCCCCACGACCGGCCGCACACGTCCCGGCCCGCTCCCCCGTCCGCCGCCCGTGCGAACGAGGCGATACGGGCGTTCGTGGACGCGCGCGCCGGTCAGGACTGGTCCTCCGTGGAGTCCGCCGCCTACGAGGTGCTGCTGATCGAATGGGCGGCGGCGACCCGGGGCGTCACCGGCGACATCATCGAGGCCGCCTGACGGCGCCCGGGGCGCGGCGGTCCTACTCCCCGTAGCCCTCCCGCAGTTCGATCTTCCGGACCTTCCCGCTGACCGTCATCGGGAAGGCCTCCAGGATCCGCAGCCGCCGCGGGATCTTGTAGTGGGCCAGCTGCTCGCGGCAGTGGGTCGTCAGCTCGTCCAGGGTCGGCGGGTCCGCCGGGTCCCTCGGGATGACGCAGGCCAGGATCTCCTCGCCGTAGGTGGCGTCCGGTACGCCCACCACCTGCACGTCCGCGATCTTCGGGTGGCCGTAGAGGAATTCCTCGATCTCCCGCGGATACACGTTCTCGCCGCCGCGGATGATCATGTCCTTGATCCGGCCGACTATCTGTACGTAGCCGTCCTCCCGCATCACCGCGAGATCGCCGGTGTGCATCCAGCGGCCGGCGTCGATGACCTCCGCGGTCCGGTCCGGCTGCTCCCAGTAGCCGAGCATCACGCTGTAGCCGCGGGTGCGGAGTTCGCCCGTCGCGCCGCGTTCCAGCGTCACTCCGGTCACCGGGTCGACGACCTTGACCTCGATGTGCGGCATCACCCGGCCGACGGTGCCGGTGCGGCGCTCCAGGTCGTCGTCGCGGCGGGTCTGGGTGGAGACCGGCGAGGTCTCCGTCATGCCGTAGCAGATGGACACCTCGTCCATGTTCATCTCGGCGACGACCCGCTTCATCACCTCGACCGGGCAGGGCGATCCGGCCATGATGCCGGTGCGCAGCGAGGAGAGGTCGTAGGAGCCGAAGTCCGGGAGGTTCAGCTCCGCGATGAACATGGTGGGGACGCCGTACAGCGAGGTGCAGCGCTCCCGCTGCACGGCGGCGAGCACGGTGGCGGGCTCGAAGGCGGGGCCGGGGATCACGATGCAGGCGCCGTGCGAGGTGGCGCCCAGGTTGCCCATGACCATGCCGAAGCAGTGGTAGAAGGGGACGGGCAGACAGATCCGGTCCTGCTCCGTGTAGGCGACCAGCTCCCCCACGAAGTACCCGTTGTTGAGGATGTTGTGGTGGGAGAGGGTGGCACCCTTGGGGAAGCCGGTGGTGCCGGAGGTGTACTGGATGTTGATCGGGTCGTCGCAGGACAGCCCGGCCTCCCGGGCCGCGAGCTGATCCTCCGTCACCGCAGGTGCTCCGGCGAGCAGTTCGTCCCAGGACGGGTCGCCTATGTAGTGCACGGCGCGCAGCTCGGGGCAGTCGCCGCGGACCCGCCCGACCAGGGCGCGGTAGTCGCTGGTGCGGTGCGCGAGCGAGGAGACCAGGAGCGAGATCCCGGCCTGCTTCAGCACGTACTCCAGCTCGTGCGCGCGGTACGCCGGGTTGATGTTGACCATGACGGCGCCGATGCGGGCGGTGGCGTACTGCACCAGCACCCACTCGGGGCAGTTGACCGCCCAGATGCCGACCCGGTCCCCCTTGGCCACGCCCGACGCCATCAGGGCGCGGGCCAGCTCGTCGACGGCGGCGCCGAATTCGGTGTAGGTCCAGCGCCGCCCCGACGCGACGTCCACGAGCGCCTCGCGGTCGCCGAACGCCTCGACCGCCCGGTCGAGGTTGCGTCCGATGGTGTCGCCGAGCAGCGCCGTGGTGCCGGTGCCGTGTGCGTAGGAGAGCTCGCTCATCGCAGATCACCCTCGTCGTACTCGGTGCCGGCGCCCCGGGCGGTGCGCTCGCGCAGCTCGATGCGGCGGATCTTGCCGGAGACGGTCTTGGGCAGCTCGGCGAACTCCAGCTTGCGGACGCGCTTGTAGGGGGCGAGGACCGACCGGGAGTGCTCGAACAGCACCTTCGCGGTGTCCGGCCCCGGCTCCCAGCCTTCCGCGAGCACGATGTACGCCTTGGGCACGGAGAGCCTGACGGGGTCGGGGGCGGGGACGACGGCGGCCTCGGCGACCGCCTCGTGCTCCAGCAGGGCGCTCTCCAGCTCGAACGGACTGATCTTGTAGTCGCTCGCCTTGAACACGTCGTCGGCGCGCCCCACGTAGGTGATGTAGCCGTCCGCGTCGCGCGAGCCGATGTCCCCGGTGCGGTAGTAGCCGCCCGCCATGGCCTCGGCGGTGCGGTCGGGGTCGCCGTGGTAGCCGGTCATCAGGCCCACCGGGCGGCCGGACAGGTCGAGGGAGATCTCGCCCTCGGCCGCGCCGGGCTCACCGGTCACCGGGTCCAGGAGTTCGACCTTGAAGCCGGGGCTGGGCCGTCCCATCGAACCGGCCTTCAGCAGCTGGCCCGGGGTGTTGGCGACCTGGACGGCGGTCTCGGTCTGGCCGAAGCCGTCCCGGATGGTGACGCCCCAGGTGCGCCGCACCGTCTCGATGACCTCCGGGTTCAGCGGCTCACCGGCCGCGACGACCTCGCGCGGCGGGGTCTTCAGCTGGGCCAGGTCGGCCTGGATCAGCATTCGCCAGACGGTCGGCGGGGCGCAGAAGCTGGTGACGCCCGAGCGGTCCATCTCGGCCATCAGGCGGCCCGCGTCGAAGCGGGTGTAGTTGAAGATGAAGACGGTCGCCTCGGCGCTCCAGGGCGCGAAGAGGTTCGACCAGGCGTGCTTGGCCCAGCCGGGCGAGGAGATGTTGAGGTGGACGTCCCCGGGCTTGAGCCCGATCCAGTACATCGTCGACAAGTGGCCCACGGGGTACGAGACATGGGTGTGCTCGACGAGCTTGGGGCTGGCGGTGGTGCCGGAGGTGAAGTAGAGCATCAGCGGTTCGTCGGCGTCGGTCTCCCGGTCCGCCCGGAAGGTCTCCGGCTGCTCGTCCGCTCCCGCGTACGACACCCAGCCGGGTACGTCCGCGCCGACCGCGAGCCGGGTGTAGTCGCCGGGCACCTCGTCGAACTTCGCGGTGTCGGTGTCCCGCACCAGGACGTGCCGGACCCGGCCGCGCTCCACACGGTCGCGCAGGTCGGCCGGGCCGAGCAGCGGGGTGGCGGGGATGACCACGGCGCGCAGCTTCATCGCGGCGAGGGCGGTCTCCCACAGCTCGGTCTGGTTGCCGAGCATCACGAGGATCCGGTCCCCGGCGCGCACGCCCCGGGCGCGCAGCCAGTTCGCGGCCTGGTTGGACCGGGCGGACATCCGGGCGAAGGACACCTCGGTGCGGCTGCCGTCCTCCTCCACGATGTGCAGGGCGGTGCGGTCGTTGTTCTCCGCGATGACGTCGAACCAGTCGAGCGCCCAGTTGAAGTGGTCGGTCCGGGGCCAGCTGAAGCCCTCGTAGGCCGCGTGGTAGTCCTCGCGGTGCTTCAGCAGAAAGTCCCGGGCGGCCCGGAACGTTTCCGTCGCGCTGGTTGCCGACATGTGCCCTCCTCATTGCGGACCGGACCGGTCACTTAACATCATGTAAACAGTGACCCAGGTCTCACCACCCCCGAACGGGGGTGCAGCGAGGGGGTGGCCGAGCCCCCTGGACCCGGGCAGGGAGGCGTCAGGGTGCCGGAATCCGTCGATGCGGTCGAGATGCAGAGGGCGCTGCTGCGGCTGCGCCGGACCAGTGGGCTGCCGGTGGCGTTCGGCGGGCTGCTCTCGGACGCCCGTCACGCCCGGATCGCCGAGCTGAACGGGGCGCAGACCTCCGCCCTGCGCGGGCTCGTCATCTCGGCGGGCAGCGGGCTCGGCGGCAAGTCGATCGCCCTGTCCCGGCCGTGCGCGGTGACCGACTACCCCTCCTCGCGCCACATCAGCCACGAGTACGACCTGGCGGTCGCGGCGGAGGGGCTGCGCTCGGTGGTCGCGGTCCCCGTGGTGGTGCGGCGCAAGGTGCGCGGGGTGCTGTACGGGGCGCTGCGGGCGCCGGTCACGCTCGGGGACCGTACGTTCGACGCGGCGGTCGCCGCCGCCCGCGACGTGGAGCAGGCCCTGGTCGTGCGGGACGAGGTGCAGCAGCTGCTGGCGGTGACCCGGGAGCAGGTCACGGACCCGAGGGCGGCCCCGGGGGCGTGGGAGGACGTCCGTGAGGCCCATCGCGAGCTGCGGGCGCTGGTGCCGAAGGTGATCGACCCGGCGCTGCGTGACGAGCTGCTCGCGGTGTGCGGGCGGCTCGCCTCGGCGGCCGGGGCCCGCGCGTCGAAGCCCTGCGAGGTGCGGCTGGCACCGCGCGAACTGGACGTGCTGGCCTGTGTGGCGGCGGGGACCACCAACGCGGTGGCGGCGGAGCGGCTCGGGCTGCGGCCGGAGACGGTGAAGGGGTATCTGCGCTCGGCGATGCGCAAGCTGGGGGCGCACACCCGGCTGGAGGCGGTGGTGGCGGCCCGGCGTGCGGGGCTGCTGCCGTAGGGGGCGGCGGGGGCGGTGGCCGCGCGGCGGGACTCGGAGGGGTCAGATCCTGCTGCTCCCGGCGGCGCCCCCGGTGAGGATGAGCTGCTGGAGATCGCGCAGGGCGGTGCCGGGTTCGAGGCCGAGTTCGTCCTGGAACACCCGGCGTGCGCGCTGGTAGACGTCGAGGGCCTCGGCCCGGCGGCCGGATTCGAGAAGCGCGGTCATCTCCTTCTCCCAGAGCCCTTCCCGGAGCGGGTTGCTGTCGCGCAGGGCGCGGAGTTCCGCGAGGGTGGCGAGGTGGCCGCCGGTGCGATGGCTGGCGTCGATGCGTAGTTCGGCGGCGGCGAGGCGGGCCTCTTCGAGGCGTTCGGCCTCGGTGCGGACGGTGGGCGAGACGGGGACGTCCTCCATGGCGGGGCCGCGCCAGAGTTCGAGTGCGCCGCCCAGTACGGCGAACGCCTTGTCGTAGGCACCCTCGGCGAACAGGGCCTGGCCCTCGGCGTGCAGGGCCTGGAAGCGGCAGGCGTCCAGCCGTTCGGGGTCGAAGACGAGCCGGTAGCCGGGGGCCTTGGTGACCAGCACCGTGCGGTCCCGGTCGCCGAGCCGGCGGCGCAGCCGCATCACGTACTGCTGGACCAGATTGCGCTGGTCGCGCTGTGGATGCGAACCGGGGCTCCAGAGCTCCTCGACCAGCCGGTCGATGGAGATGGTCCGGCCGGCGGCGGCGAGCAGCACGGCGAGCAGTATCCGGACTTTCGGCCCTCCCACGGACTTCCATGTCGATGTCGATCCGTCGAGTATCTCCAGCGCCCCGAGGACCCGGAAATCACACATTCTTCGCCCCCCATAACGAACGTGAGGGGCCGGTGGCCGAGCGTTCCACAGGAATCCGTGTCACTCGTTCCACTCGAACCCCACGCTGTCCCCGCTCCAATCTTCGCAATCGAATGCCTGCCCGCGCGGTCGCCGGGAGAATATGGCGCGAAGTCGATGAATCGAATCGTTCTTGGTCCGCGGAGGCCGTTCGGGGGCCGCGCGAGGGAGCGGGCATGCCGACGCCGTCGGCGCACGGGCCCGTGCGCCGACGGCAGTTCATGGGACCGCCGGAGGCGGTCAGTCGGTCAGGATCGCGGCCTCGCTCTCCCGTGCGGGCGGGACATCGGACGCGCCGCCCGCGGAGCTGTCGGCCGCCGGCCGCCGTCCCGGCAGGAAGAAGGCCGGGAGCAGCGCGAGGGCGGTGAAGATCATCGCCCACCAGAACGGGGCACCGAAGGATTCGGCCAGTCCGCGGGCGACCGTTCCGCCCGGCTCCACCTGGCCCAGGGAGTGCACGCCGACGGGCAGCTCGTCCTTGAGCCGCTGCTGGAGAACGACGGCCAGGACCGTGGTGCCCAGGGAGGCACCGACGCGCTGGAAGACGTTGAACGCGCTGGTCGCGCTCGGCGCGGTCTCCTTCGGCACGCTCGCGAAGGCGATCGTCATGGTCGGCATCATCGACGCGCCCAGGCCGAATCCGCGGACCACCAGGGTGGCGCCGAGGAGCAGCTGGTTCGGATGGGCGTCGATGAGCGCGTAGGGCACGGTGCCGACCAGGGCCAGCGCGATGCCGATGATGGTGAGGTTGCGGACACCCAGCTTGGCGGTGAGCGCGTTCATCAGGACGATCGCCAGCAGGTAGCCCAGGCTCTGCGGGAGGAGCAGCAGCGCGGAGTTCAGCACGCTGGTGCCCCGTACGACCTGGTAGTACATCGGCAGCGGGATCAGCACGCCGTACATCGCCATGCTCATCAGGAATCCGGCCAGGGTGCCGGACCTGAAGTTCGCGACCTTGAACAGCCGCAGGTCCAGCAGGCCCTCCGTACGGATGCGCAGCGCCCGTACGCCGAAGGCGAGGAGCAGGACCGCGCCGACCAGCAGGCCGCCGATCACCTTGCCGGACCCGAAGCCGCCCGCCGAACCCGCCTCGGAGAGTCCGTAGACGAGCAGGGCCAGGCCGGGGAGCAGCAGCACCAGGCCGGTCAGGTCGAGCCGGGCGCCGGCCGAGGGGGCGACGACGTTCTTCACCTTGGCCAGCACCAGCGCGATGGTCACGACGCAGAACGGGATGTTGATGAAGAAGATCCAGCGCCAGCTGAGGTGGTCGATGAGGACGCCGCCGAGCGAGGGGCCGATCAGCGGGGCGAACAGGGCGGGGACGGTGACGATGGACATCAGCCTGCCGAGCCGCTTGGGCCCGGCCGCCTGGGCCAGCAGCGCCTGGCCCACCGGGACCGCCAGGCCGCCTCCGATGCCCTGGATCACCCGGAAGATGATCAGGCTGGGCGCGGACCAGGCCAGTCCGGAGAGCAGCGAGCCGAGCAGGAAGACGACCTGGGAGAAGATGACCGTCTGTTTCGCGCCGAACCGGGCCGTGGCCCAGCCGCTCATCGGGATCGCCGCGGTGATGGCGAGCAGATAGCCCGTCACCACCCATTGGACGGTGGCGAGGTCGGAGTCGAACACCTTGGCCAACGGCCCGATGGCGACGTTGATGATGGTCGCGTCCAGCAGGCTGGCGAAGCCGCCCAAGGCCATGATGCCGCTCAGCCACCAGAGTTCCGGAGTCACACGGTCGGAGCCGACGGCCTCGACCGGAGCCTTGTTCGCTTTCACAGCTGGCCTTCCCTTGTGGACCTTGCCCTGGATCGCCATGGTTCCACAACAGCTGTCATCTGTGCAACAGGTGTTGGATAGTGCGATCCGGGTGTCCCCGCGGGCTCCCGTCAGACCTCCGCGAGCAGCTGCTCCGCGATCCGGGCGAGCACCTGCCGGCCCGACTCCGCCAGGAAGAAATGGCCTCCGGGCACCTGCGAGAGCTGGAACCGGCCCGTGGTCTCGGCGCCCCAGCCGGTCATCGCCGCCGCGGTGGCCATCGGGTCGGCGGCCCCCGCGAAGCCTTGGATCGGCACGGCCAGCCGCTCGCCCGGCCGCCCGCGGTATCCGGCCGCCATGGCCAGGTCGGCCCGGAGCGCCGGGAGCACCCGCGCCACCAGCCCCGGCCGGGCCAGCACGCCGCTCGGCGTACCGCCGGTGCGCCGCAGCCACTCGGTCAGCTCGGCGTCCGAGCCGCTCCACTCCGGCTCCGGGCGCAGTGCGCCCGGCGCGACGCCCGCCCCGACGAAGAGCCCGAGCGGCTGCCGCGTCCCGGGCGAGCGCGCCAGCTCGTGCGCCAGGGCGAGACCGACGACGCTGCCCACGCTGTGGCCGTAGAGCGCGTACGGGCCGTCCAGATACGGCTCCAGTACAACGGCGAGGCGTTCGGCCAGCGACCGGGCGTCGTCGAACGGGGGCTCCCCGAAACGCTGTTCACGTCCGGGCGGCCGCACGGCGAGGACCTCCACGCCCAGCTCGGGCCCGGCGCGCAGCCAGTCGCGGTAGACCCCGGCGCCGCCGCCCGCGTACGGCAGGCAGACCAGCCGGACCCGCCCCGCCGCACCCTGGCCGGCCGGCCGCCGGAGCCAGGGATTCCGTGCTCCGTCCGTCTCCGTCCGCGCCGCCGCCATCCGGCCGCCCCTCCCTGTCCGGGTACCGACACCGTCACCGACCGGACGGACTCCCCCGAGCGTTCCACCGCCGTCGCCGCCGGAACAGCGGCGGACGAGCAGGCCGAGCGGCGGCGCGACGGGCCGGTCCGGCCTGACCGGTCGGGTACCTCGATGAGAGCCGCCGGGTGCAGTCGCAGGAGCAGTCCGTTCGAGGGGTAACGGCACCGGCGCACCGGGCGAGACTCGACCCGCGAACGTCAACTTCCTGTGCTGAAGGGTGGATCATGAGACCAAGTTCCGGAGGGACGGCGGTCCGCCTGGCGCGGCTGTCCCGGCATCGCGACGAACGATTCCTCTTCGTCCCCATGGACCACTCGGTGGCCGACGGCCCCATCGTCCCCGCCGCGCGGTTCAACGGACTCGTCCGCACCGCCGTGGAGGGCGGCGCCGACGCCGTCGTGGTGCACAAGGGGCGCGCGGCCGGGATCGAGGCGGGCCTGCTGCGGAACTGCTCCCTGGTCGTGCATCTGAGCGCCAGCACGGCGCACGCCCGGGACGCGGACGCCAAGGTGCTGGTCGGCGATGTCGAGGAGGCCGTGCGGCTGGGCGCCGACGCGGTGAGCGTGCAGGTCAACATCGGCTCCGAGACCGAGAGCCGCCAGCTGGCCGACCTCGGTTCGGTGGCCGACGCCTGCCGGCGCTGGAACGTACCGCTGCTGGCCATGGTGTATCCGCGTGGGCCCCGGATCGCCGATCCGCACGATCCGGCGCTGCTCTCCCACGTCGTCAACGTGGCCGCCGACCTCGGCGCCGACCTGGTGAAGACGACCTGGGCGGTGCCGCTGGAGCGGATGGCGGACGTCGTGGAGAGCTGCCCGATACCGGTCCTGGCGGCAGGCGGCCCGAGCAGTCCCGGTGCCGATCCGGTCGCGTACGCCACCGGGGTGATGGCGGCCGGGTGTGCCGGGCTCGCCATCGGCCGCGCCTTCTTCCAGAGCGGCTCGCCCGCCCGGGTGATCCGCGCGCTCTCGGCCGTGGTCCACCAAAACCCGGACGACGCCGGTCACGAACCCCTGCCCGCGGACCCGCCCGACCCGGCCCGGACCGTACCGGTCCGCTGACCGGACGGGCCGGGCGCCCCGCGCGGAATCCGGCCCCCGGCCGGCCCACCGCCTCGGACAACCACCGACGGAGACACCCCATGTATGAAGAGACCCGCGAGTTCATCCTGACCGTGATCAGGGACGTGATCAACCTTCCGCTGCCCGCGGAGGTCGGGGACGACCTGCCGCTCGGCGAGGACGGCCTGGGCCTGGAGTCGCTCGCCACGATCGAGCTGGTGCTCCAGCTGGAGGGCCGCTACGGCATCGAGCTGCCCGAGGAGGAGCTCGACCCCGCCCTCGTCCCGGACCTCCGCGCCTTCGTGCGGACCGTGGTCGACCGGCGCACGGCGACGGCGGAAAGCGTGGCCCGGTGATCACGGAGACGGAGGTCGTCCGGCTCCTGGAGGACAGCGGGCTGTCCCTCGGCGAGTGGGACAGCGGCACCGAACTGGTCCTGGACTCACTGGCGTTCACCTGGCTGGTCCATCTGCTGGACGAGCGCCACGGAGTCGTCGTCCCGGAGGAGGAAGAGGAGCGGCTCGGCGCGAGCGACTCCGTCGGCGCGCTGCACCGCAACGTGCTCAGGCTGCTTCCCGCCGGCAGCGGCCGGGAGGAGGCCGGCCGTGCCTCATGAGGTGGCGATCACCGGCTACGGAGTCCTGACCGCCTTCGGGTTCGGTGCCGACGCCCTGCGCCACGGGGTCTTCGGGGGCAGGCCCGGCTTCGTCCCCGTCACCCGCTTCGACCCGACGCCCTTCCGCGCCCGCCGGGCCGCCACCTTCGAGGGCGCCGGGCCGGAGATCCCGGGGGTCGTGGTCAAGCCCGGCTACACCCCGACCCAGGCCGAGGTGCTGCACGCCTGCACCGCCGAGGCGCTGCGGGTCGCGGGCACCGACGCCGCCGGCGCCCCCGTCCTGCTGGGCACCAACGGCGACCACTCGGCGGCCCGGACGTTCTGGACGGACCGGGCCGAGGGCCGCGACAGCACCGACCCGCGCGTCCTGGACAGCCTGCCCGCGGCGCTGCCCCGGCGGATCGGCGAGGCCTTCGGCCTGGGCTTCCCGCGCCTGGCCTTCGTCAACGCCTGTGTCGCCTCGACCAACAGCATCGCCCACGGCGCCGAACTGATCCGGCGGGGCTCGGCCGACACCGTGGTCTGCGGCGGCGCGTATCTGGTCACCGAGGACGTCTTCGCCAAGTTCGACTCCGGCAGGGCGCTCAGCAAGGAGGGCGTGGTACGCCCGTTCGCCGCGGGCCGGGCCGGTCTGCTCCAGGGCGACGGCGCCGCCGTACTGGTGCTGGAGTCCGCCGGACGGGCGCGGGCCCGGGGCGCCGAGGTGCTGGCCGAACTGGTCGGCTGGGGCCTGGCCGCCGACGCGTACCACGTGGTCAAACCCCATCCGCGGGGCGAGGGCCTGGCGCGGGCCGCGTCCACCGCGCTGCGCCGGGCGGGGTTGGCGCCGAAGGACATCGGCTACGTCAACGCGCACGGGACGGGCACCCCGCTCAACGACGTGGCGGAGACGGCCGCGCTGCACAGCCTCTTCGGCGGGCACGCGCCCCACGTACCGGTCAGCTCGACCAAGAGCAGCACCGGTCACATGCTGGAGGCCACCGGCGCCGTCGAAGCGGTCATCACCCTCCTCGCGCTGCGCGACGGCGTGCTGCCGCCCACCATCGGCTACCAGGAACCGGACCCCGCCTGCGACCTGGACTACGTCCCCCACCGGGCCCGGCGGGCCGAGGTCACCCACGCGCTCTCGCTCAACGCCGCCTTCGGCGGGGTCAACGCCGCACTCGTGCTGAAGCGGGCGTGAGCGCCATGACCTGCCGCCGCCGCCCGTTCCGCCGCCGCTCCACGGGAGGAACCAGATGACGATGCCGCTCGAACAGCCCCTGGCCGTCGTGGCCGGGGCCTGCCGGGTGCCCTGGGGGGAGGCCGCCGACGGCCTGCCCGGTGCGGCGCCGGTCCCGCTGCCCAATGTCCCCGGCTTCGTGACCTCGCGGTTCAGTCCGCTGGTCGCCGCGGCCGTGGACGACTGCCTGGGCGGACCGCAGGACGGCACCGGCCCGGTGGCGGGCCGCGGCGAGCGCACCGCGATCGTGCTCGCCACCGCCTGCGGGGACATCACCACGACGGACACCGCGACCCGGCGCATGGTCGCCGGGCAGGTGCACAGCCCGCTGCTGTTCTTCCAGTCGGTGACGACCTCGGTGCTCGGGCACCTCGGCAGGCGGTACGGCATCACCGGCCCGGTCAGCTGTGTCTCGGACGGCGGGGAACTCGCCCCGGAGGCACTGGAGCTGGCCGGGATCATGCTGGAGGACGACCAGCTCGACCAGGTGCTCCTGATCGGCGTCGACGTCGCGGCCGCCGAGCGCGTCGGCTGGGTGCGCGACCACCTGGACGGGGCGTACCCCCTGGGCCCGCTGCCGGACGGGGACGCCGTCGTCGCCCTGCTGCTCCGCCGCGCCACGGACGCCGACGCGCCTCCGACCGCCCCGTCCCCCGCCGCCCCGCGGCCGGACGGTTACGGCTGGCTGGCCCCGCTGGTCGCGCTCTGCCCGGCGGACGGGCCGCGGCCCGCGGTCTGACGCCCCCGACCACTCAACCCACCAAGGAGCATCCCGTGGACAGAATCAGCTTCGGCGCCTTCCTGTCACCACTTCACCCGCTCGGCGAGGACCCGGCACTGAGCCTCTGGCGCGACCTCGAACTCGCCGAATGGCTCGACCAGTTGGGCTACGAAGAGCTCTGGGTCGGCGAACACCACTCGGCCGGCTGGGGAACGCTCTCCTCGCCCGAGCTGTTCATCGCCACCGCGGCCGAGCGCACCCGGCGCATCCGGCTCGGCACCGGGGTCGTCAGCCTCCCCTACCACCACCCGTTCATGGTCGCCTCGCGCGCCGTGCAGCTCGACCACCTGACCGGCGGGCGCTTCACCCTCGGGGTCGGCGCGGGCTCGATCCCGTCCGACATGCACTTCCTGGGCATCGATCCCGCGGACACCCGCCGACGCACCGCCGAGTCGCTGGACGTGATCCACCGGCTGCTCACCACGGACGAACCGGTCACCGAGGTCACCGACTGGTTCGAACTGCACGACGCCCGGCTGCAGTTGCGGCCGCGCGGAGCCGCCGGTCTGCCGCTGGCGGTCTCCAGCGCCGTCTCCCCGTTCGGCATGCGGCTGGCCGCGCGGTACGGCGCGGCCCCGCTCTCCTTCGGCGTCCCGCCCCGGCCCGGCTCCTCCGTCGACGACCTGGCCGCCCAGTGGCAGCACGCCGTGGACTCGGCGGCCGAGCACGGACGCACGATCGACCGGGCCGACTGGCGGGTCGCCCTGTCGGTGCACGTCGCGGACAGCCGCGAGCAGGCGCTCGACGATCTCGTCGACGGCTGGATGCGCTACCGCAACGAGTACTGGGCACTGCTCGGCACCCCGCCGGTGCACTCGCGGACGGAGGCCCGCAAGGCCCTGTCCGAACTGATCGACCGGCGCAGCACGATCGTCGGCTCGGTCGACGAGTGCGTCGACGCGGTGCGCGATGTGCAGGAGGCGACCGGCGGATTCGGCCGACTGCTGGTGAACGTCCTGGACTGGGCGGACCGGGAGGCGATGAAGCGGAGCTTCGAGCTGTTCGCGCGCTTCGTGGCGCCCCGCTTCAACGGAGCGCTGAACGGTGTCACGGCGTCGTACGGATGGGTCTTCGAGCAGGCTCGGGCCCGGCGGGACGCCGTCCGGTAGACCGGCGTCCGGCGGGCGCCGGTCGGGTGGACGCGCTGTCCCGCCCCTGTTCCACGACAGGGGCGGGACGGGGGGGCGCGGGCGGGGGGGGGGGGGGGGGGGGGGGGGGGGGGGGGGGGGCGGGGGTTCCCCCCCCCGTGCCCCCCCCCGGGGGGGCCCCCCCGCGTCCACGGCTTCAGCCGCCGTACCGGGCGGCCAGTTCCCGTTTGAGGACCTTGCCGCTCGGGCCCAGCGGCAGCGCGTCCACGAACTCCACCCGGCGCGGGTACTTGTACGCCGCCAGCCGTTCCCTGCCCCAGTCGACGAGCCGCGCCGCGAGGGCGGCGCCGGGGGACGCCTGCGGACCGGCGACGACCACGGCGCAGACCTCCTCGCCGTGGCGCGGGTCCGGCACGCCCACGACGGCGACCTGGGCGACGGCGGGGTGGCGCATCAGCACCTCCTCGATCTCGCGGGGGTACACGTTGTAGCCGTTGCGCAGCACCATGTCCTTCTTGCGGTCCACGATGCTGAGGTAGCCGTCCGCGTCCTTGACGCCGAGGTCGCCGGAGCGGAACCAGCCGTCCACCAGCACCTCGGCGGTGGCCTCGGGCCGGTTGAGGTAGCCGGCCATGACGTTGTGCCCGCGGATCACGATCTCCCCGACCTCCCCGGCCGGCAGCACCTCGATCCGCCCCTCCACCTCGGCCCTGGCGATCTCCACGTCGACGCCCCGGACCGGTTTGCCGACGGTGCCGGGGCGCGGCGGCCAGGCCCGCTGGTTGTAGGCGACCACCGGCGAGGTCTCGGTGAGTCCGTAGCCCTCGTAGACGGTGCAGCCGAAGGTCCGCTGGAACTCCTCCAGAACCGTCACGGGGAGGGCCGATCCGCCGGAGAACGCGCGGTCCAGGGCGGGGCGGCGCGGGTCGCGCGCGGCGGCGTCGAGCAGGGCGATGTACATCGTGGGCACGCCCATGAACACCGTGCAGCGGCGGCGCACCATCAGGTCGAGCGCCTCCGCCGCGTCGAAGCCGGACGTCAGCACCATCGTCGCGCCGGCGCGGAAGCAGACGCCCATGCCGCAGATCTGGCCGAAGGTGTGGAACAGCGGCAGGACGGCGAGCAGGACGTCGTCCGCCGTGAAGTCGAACGGGGAGACCATCGTCACGCCGATGTTCATCGTGACGTTGAGATGGGTGAGCATGGCGCCCTTGGGGCGTCCGGTGGTGCCGGAGGTGTAGAGCACCACCGCGAGGTCGTCGGGGCGGCGCGGCAGACAGCGCGCGACCGGGGCGGCCGCCTCGGCGAGGGCGTCGAGCCGGGACTCCCCGGGCCCCTCCGTGTCGAGGACGGTGAGGACCGGCACCGCGGCGAGCTCGGCGCCCTTGCGGCCCTCGTCCAGCAGGGACCCGGCGCAGATCAGCACGTCGGCGCCGCTGTCGCCCAGCACGTACGCGATCTCGTCGGCCTTGAGCAGGGTGTGTACCGGCACCACGACCGCACCGATCGCCAGGGCTCCGTAGTACGCCATCGGGAAGTGCGCCGTGTTGGGCAGCAGCAGTGCGACCCGGTCGCCGGGGCCGATCCCGCGCCCGGTCAGTGCGGTGGCGTACTGCCTTGCCGCGTACCACAGTTGATGGTAGGTCAGTTGCTGATCGCCGAGGATCAGCGCCGGATGGTCCGGCCGCCGTGCTGCGGACTCGGCGAGGACCGCCGCCACCGAGAGGGACATCAGGACTCCGTTCGTCGATCGTCGCCCGGCGGCCTCCGCCGGGTCCGCGCACAACACCGGCGCCGGACGGGCGGGTCGTCCCCGCCCGTCCGGCGCCGGCCTGTGGAGCGCGCCGGTCAGTTTCCGGACCGCTCCCCGGCCCGCCGTATGCCGAGGTCCCGCCAGATGCCGTCGACCGCCTCGGCGAACTTCTCGACGTCGCCCGCGGTGTGGGTGGCGGACGGGGCGACCCGGAGGATCTCCTCGCCGGCCCGCACGCTCGGGGCGTTGATCGGCTGTACGTAGATGCCGTGCCGCTCCAGCAGCAGCGCGGAGGCCCGCCGGCACAGGCCGTCGTCGCCGACGAAGACCGACACGATGTGCGACTGGTCCGAGACGAACGGGATGTCCCGCTCCTTGAGCAGACGGTGGAGCAGCCCGGCGTTGGCCGCGAGCCGGGTGCGCTCCCGCTCGGAGGAGCGCAGGTGCTGGACGGCCGCGAGGGCGCCCGCGGCGGTGGCCGGCGGGATGGAGGTGGTGAAGATGAAGCCGCGGGAGAAGTTGCGGACGGCGTCGATCAGCGGGGCGGGACCGGCGATGTAGCCGCCCGCGGTGCCGAAGCCCTTGGCCAGGGTGCCCATGACCACGGTGAACTCGTCGGCGATGCCTTCGCGGGCGGCGATGCCCGCGCCCTGCGGCCCGTACATGCCGACCGCGTGCACCTCGTCGACGAAGGTGGTCGCCCGGTGGCGGCGGGCCAGCTCGGCCAGTTCGGCCAGCGGCGCGACGTCGCCGGACATCGAGTACACCGACTCCAGCACGATCAGCTTGGGCCGCTCCGTGTCCGCGGCGGCCAGCAGCTCCTCCAGGTGTGCCACGTCGTTGTGGCGGAAGATCCGCTTCTCGGCCCCGGAGTGGCGCAGGCCGTCGATGATCGAGGCGTGGTTCAGCTCGTCGGAGAAGACGAGGGTGCCCGGCGCCCGGCCCGCCAGCACGGTCAGCGCGCCGTCGTTGGCCGTGAAGCCGGACGGGAAGACCAGCGCGTCCTCCTTGCCGTGCAGCGCGGCGAGTTCGTTCTCCAGCAGGACGTGGTAGTGGTTGGTGCCACCGATGTTGCGGGAGCCGCCGGACCCGGCGCCGAAGGCGTCCACGGCGTTCTTCATGGCCTCCAGGACGAACGGGTTCTGGCCCATGCCCAGGTAGTCGTTGCTGCACCAGACGCTGATCTCCACATCGGCGCCGTCCTGCCCCTGCCGCGCCACGGCGCTCGGGAACCGGCCGGCGCGCCGGCCGATCTCCAGGAACTCCCGGCGCCTGGCGCCGAATTCCTCCATCTCGCGCGCGAAGAAGTCCAGGTGCTTGTTCATCGGGTCAACTCACTCTCCGTGTAGGGAGCCGGTACGGATTCACGCGACCGCAGCCGCGGCTTGTCGGGCTTGCCCGAGGCGTTCAGCGGCAGTTCGTCCAGCAGCAGGACCTCCTCGGGCACGTGCAGGGGGGACAGGGCCGCGCCGACGCGCGAGCGGATGTCCTCGACGGCGATCCGCGCACCCGGCCGGGGCACCACGGCGGCGTGCAGATGCTCGACGTTGTCCAGGTCGCGGACTCCGTACACGGCGGCCTGTGCCACTCCGGGCACCGCCAGCAGCTCGCGTTCGACGACGGCCGGGTAGACCTTGACCCCGTCGGTCTTGACGACGTCCGCGGCCCGGTCCAGGAGGTGCAGATAGCCGCGCTCGTCGAAGCGGCCGATGTCGCCCGTGCGGTACCAGCCGTCGCGCAGCACCCGGGCGCTGAGCGCGGGGTCGGACCAGTAGCCGGACATCACGTGCGGCGAGCGCACCCAGACCTCGCCCGCCGTTCCGGCGGTCAGCTCCCGTCCGGTCTCCGGGTCGTGGATGGTGACCTCCACCTCGGGGAACGGGCGGCCCACCGTGGTCAGCAGGTCCGGGTCCTGGTGGTCGCCGGGGTCGAGGAGGGTGATCCGGCCGCCCTCGCTGGTGCCGTAGCCCTGCACCAGGACCGGGCCGAACGCCTTGTTCGCCTCCGCGATCCGGGCCGGGGCGGCGGCGCTGCCGCTGTAGATCAGCTGACGCAGCGAGCCGAGGTCGTGGGCCTCGGTCCGGGGGTGGTCGAGGAGCCGGTAGAGGTGGGTGGTGGCCAGGAAGGTGCGGGTGATCCGGTGCTCGGCGACGGTCCGCAGCACCGCCTCCGCGTCCAGTTCCTCGTGCAGGTGGACGGCGCCGCCCGCGGCGAGCACCGCGTCGGCCATCGGCCCGACGGTGTGGCTGAGCGGGGTGGTGACCAGCAGTCTGGCGCGGTCCCCCTCGGCGATCGACGCGCCGGTGGCCGACACCACGCTCTCCCAGGCCCTGGCCGGAAGGCTGATGCCCTTGGGCCGCCCGGTGCTGCCGCTGGTGAACGCGATCAGGGCCAGCGCCTCCGGCTCCCAGACCGCGGCCACCGCGTCCCGCGCCCCGTCGTCCGCCGGGACGATGCCCTCCTCGCGCAGACCGGAGCCGGTGACGGCGATCCGGCCGCGCGCCCGGTCGGCGAGCAGCAGGGCGCGTGCCGCGTGCTCCCGGTCGGTGAACAGCACGGTGGCGGAGGTGTCCAGCAGGATGCGCAGCTGGGCCTCGGCGGACAGGACGCGGGAGGTGTCCCCGGGGTTGGTGGAGCGCAGGTAGCAGACCGCGCCGCCGAGCAGATGGACCGCGTAGCGCACGGCGAGCATCTCGGGGCTGTTGGGCGCGACCAGGACGCCCACCACGCGGCCGGGCCCCACGCCCAGCTCCGTCAGGGTGCGGGCGGCGCCGGTGACGGTGCGGGCGAACTCCCCCGCCGTGACGGGCCGCCCCCGCCAGTGCACGGCGGTGCGGCCGGGGTCGGCGTCGAGCGCGGACATGATGCGGGCCGCGTAGCCCCGGTGCCGGCTCCACCAGCCGTCCGGAACAACCATGGTGACCTCGATTCGGTGGGCGACTGCTGCTGGGCCGGGGCGTGGCGGTGCTCCGCGGCGCCACGCCAGCATTCCGGCGCCGCGGTACGGCGAGAAGATTCGGACGGCCTGCCCGATCGGGCGGCCGACCAGGGTGCACCACCCGGTGGCGGGCCGGGTCGCCGCAGGTCGGGGGCTGTCCGCCGAGGGCGGTGCGGTGTCGCGGCCCGGGGGTCCGGCGGCGGCGGCACGTTGGAGGTGGCTGATCGGTCAGGGTGTCGTCCCGCCGGTCAGGGCCCGGTCGAGCAGCCCTATCGGCCCTGTCGTGGGCGGGTGTCCGCTGGAAGAGTCCAGCCCGGAAGGCCCCTCGTAGCGCCGGGCACTCGGACACCGGCCCACCACCGTCGGCGGACCCCGCCGGACCTGCGCAGTAAGGATGATCTCGTTGAAATTCGCCTGGGTTGACCTCCGTACCACCGCTGCGGAACAGCGCGAGGCCGTCGTCGACGCCGCGGTCCACGCCCGGCTCGCCGGGGTTCTCGACGACCGCCTGGACACGCTGGCGACGCTGCCGCCGACGGTCCGGAAGGTGCTGCTCGCCGAGCCCGGCGCGGTGCTCCCGCCGGAGGCGGGGGACGTCGCCGACGTCGTGCTGACCCGGATCGCGTCCGCCGCGGAGCTGGACAAGCTGAAGCTGACCGCCGGGGAGGACACCGGCGCCTTCGTCGAGGTGACCGACGACGCCACCCTCAAGGTGGCCTGTGCCGCCGCGCAGGCGCTGGCGCACACCGTGGTGCGGTTCCGCGACCCGACCAAGATCCCGCTGGAGATCGTGATCGCGGCCGCGGACAAGAGCGACGGGCGGCTGATCTGCGAGGCGGGCGACCTGGAGGAGGCCGGCATCATCGTCGACGTCCTGGAGAAGGGCTCGGACGGCCTGCTGCTCGCGCCCAGGGACGCCAACGACGTCTTCGGGCTGACCGCCCTGCTCGGGTCCACCACTCCGGACCTCGAACTGACCACGCTCACGGTCGAGTCGATCGAGCACAACGGCCTCGGCGACCGGGTCTGCGTCGACACCTGCACGCACTTCGAGAAGGACGAGGGCATCCTGGTCGGCTCGTACGCGCACGGCTTCGTGCTGTGCGTCAGCGAGACCCACCCGCTGCCGTACATGCCGACCCGCCCGTTCCGGGTCAACGCCGGTGCCCTGCACTCGTACGTCATGGGCGCGGACAACCGCACCAACTACCTCAGCGAGCTCAAGGCCGGCAGCACCGTGCTGGGGGTCACCGCGGACGGACGGACCCGCCGGATCGTCGTGGGCCGGGTGAAGCTGGAGTCCCGTCCGCTGCTGACCGTCCGGGCGAAGGCCGACGACGGCACCGAGGTCAGCCTGGCCCTCCAGGACGACTGGCACGTACGGGTGCTGGGCCCCGGTGCGGCCGTGCTCAACTGCACCGAGCTGAAGCCCGGCGACAAGCTGCTCGGGTACCTCGCCACGGACAAGCGGCACGTCGGCTGGCCGGTGGGCGAGTTCTGCATCGAGAAGTAGGACGGCCGGGGCGGGCCCCGGTCCTTCCCCTCGCGCACCGGGAAGGACCGGGGCCCGCCCGGCACGACCGGTCCCCGGCCGCATCCGGGGGCCGCGCCTGAATCCGAGGAAGGGAAGGTGTGATGACGGGCGAGACGGACTTCGAGACATGGCTCGGCGCACTGCTGTCGGACCGCGGCCACCAGGGCCGGACCTGGGCCGTGCACGGGCAGACCGAGGTGAGCCGCGAGGCACTGCGGGCCGAGGTCGCGCGGGCCCGCGGGATCCTGGAGGCCCATGGTGTCGGCGCGGGCAGCACGGTGGCGGTCCAGGTCCTGCCGAGCTTCACCCTGCTCTGGTCGCTGTTCGCGCTGTGGACGGCGGGCGCGCAGGTGATGCTGCTCGACCCGCGGCTCACCCCGGCCGAGACCACCCGGCTGCTGGAGCTGTGCGAGCCGCAGTTCCGGCTGACCTCCGGCACCTCCGCGCAGCCCTTCACCCCGTTCCGGGACGCGTGCGAGGTCGTGGTGGAGCGCCGGCCCGCCGGCCGGGCCGCGCAGGGCCCCCACCGGCTGCTCCAGTTCAGCTCCGGCTCCACCGGACTGCCCAAGGTGATCGGCCGCACCGGTGAGTCGCTGCGCGGCGAGGTGGAGCGCTTCGGGCTCCTGCCGGACATGCCCGGCCCCGGTGAACGCGTCCTGCTGCTCAGCTCGCTGGCCCACTCCTTCGGCCTGGTCGGCGGGGTGCTGCACGCACTCGCCGCGGGCGTCGAGCTGCACTTCGTCGGCAGCCTGCGGCCGAAGGAGCTGCTGCGGGTGGCGGCCGAGCACCGGGTGAACGCCGTGCTCGGCGTGCCCGCCCACTTCGACCTGCTGGGCCGGGTCGCGGAGCCTCCCCGGCTGCCTGACCTGAGGCTCGCGGTGTCCGGCGGCGAGATCCTGCCCATCGGGACCTACGACCGCTTCCGCGAGCGGTACGGGGTGCGGATCGGCCAGGCGTACGGCATGACCGAGACCGGCATCATCGCCACCGACCTGACCGGGCGCGACGCGCCGCCGGCGGTGGGCCCGCCCGCCCCGGGCACACGGACCGAGGTGGTCGACGGCACCCTGCGGGTCCGGCTGCCCGAGAACCCGTATCTGCACGCCGACGCCGACGACCGGTACGTGGACGGCTGGCTGAACACCCGCGACCGCTGCACGGTGCGGGCCGGTTCCGGCGTACTGGAGATCACCGGACGCACGGACACCATGGTGGCCATAGGCGGGCTCAAGGTCGATCTGACGGAGGTGGAGTCGGCGCTGGCGGAGCATCCCGCCGTCACCGAGGTGGTGGTCGTCTACGGCGAGGCCATCGAGGCCCATCTGGTGGTCGGACGCGCCTTGCCCCGGGCGGAGTTGCTGGCCTGGTGCAAGGAGAGGCTCAGCCCGCACAAGATCCCCAGGGCGTTCCACTTCCGGGCGGGCCTGCCGCGCACCTCCAACGGCAAGCTGGTGCGCAACCGGGAGCTGCTGCACACCGCGCGTGAGCACAGCAGGCGGATGGTGGCCCGGTGATCGGCCGCGGCGCCGTGGGCACCGGCCCGGAACCCGTCACGGTGACCGTGGAGCAGGGACGGCTCCAGTTCTTCGGCCGGGTCCTGGGGGCCACCGGGGGCGTGTTCGTCGATCCGGCCGCCGCACGGGCCGCCGGGCACCCGGACCTGCCCGTGCCCCCGACCTTCCTCTTCGGCCTCGACCTGGAGTCCGCCCCCGGTCTGCTGGGAGAGATCGGCGTCGACCTCTCCCACGTCCTGCACGTGGAACAGGGGTTCACCTACCACCGCACGGTCCACGCGGGCGACCGGCTCACCTTCGCCCCGGTCATCACCGATGTGTACGCCCGGCAGGGCGGCGCGCTGGAGTTCGTCGTGCGCGACACCTCCGTCACCGACGCCGCGGGCGGGCCGGTGGCCGAGCTGCACCAGGTGATCGCGGTCCGCCGCCCCGCGCCGGACGGGGAATCCGCATGAGCGAGTTCAGCCTGTCGACGGCCGAAGCAGGCACCGCGCTGCCCGAGTTGCCCGAACAGCACATCACCAGGACGCTGCTGGCCCTGTTCGCCGGGGCCTCCGGCGACCACAACCCGATCCACATCGACGCCGACGCCGCGCGTGCGGCCGGGCTGGACGACGTGATCGCCCACGGCATGCTGTCGATGGCCCTGCTCGGGCGGCTGCTCACCGAGTGGGTGCCGGTCGGGGACCTGCTCTCCTTCCGGGTCCGCTTCTCGGCGCCCACCCCGGTGCACGCGCGGCTGCGCTGCACCGGGGTGGTCAAGGCCGTCGAGGAGGCGGTCGCGGAATCCGGGGTACCGCGCCGGGCCAGGATCGGGGTGACGGTCCGGATCGTCGACGGCCCGCTCACCGTGCGGGGCGAGGCGCTGGTCCGCCTCCCGGAACCGCAGGGGGCGCCGTCGTGAGCGAGACCCGTGCGGCAAAGGCCCTGCACACCCGGATCGCGCGGGGGCGCGAACGCCTCGGCGAACTCGACGCCGAGCTCATCCACCTGATCCGCACCCGCGCCAGGGCCGCGCACGAACTGGAGGAGCTGTGCCGGAAGGCGGGCGGCCCGCGGACCGACCTCACGGGCGAGAACGTGATGCTGCGCGGCTATCACGGCGCCCTCGGACGGCGCGGCACGTCGATCGCCCTGCTGCTGCTCGGACTCGGCCGGTCCGAGGGGGCCGCCGGAGGCGGCTGAAGGACACGGGACACGGGTACGACGCGGTGGCCGGCGGAGGAATCCGCCGGCCACCGCGTCGTACGGGCTCAGTGCCCCATGCCCAGTCCTCCGTCGACCGGGATCACCGCTCCGGTGACATAGGACGCCTCGGCCGAGGCCAGCCAGAACACCGCGCCCGCGACGTCCTCCGCGGTTCCGGTGCGGCCCAGTGGCACCGCGGCGACGATTCCCTTCCGCCGCTGCTCGCCGAGGTGTGCGCTCATGTCGGTGTCGACGAGGCCGGGAGCCACCACGTTCACGGTGATGCCCCGGGGCCCGAACTCGCGGGCCAGCGAGCGGGCCAGTCCGACCATGCCCGCCTTGGCCGACGCGTAGTTGGCCTGTCCCGCCGAGCCGTGCAGCCCGGCGACCGAGGACATGAGGACCATCCGCCCGCGCCTCAGCCGCACCATCTCGGTGGCCGCCTGACGTGCGGTCCGGAAGGCGCCGCCGAGGTTGGTGTCGAGCACCCGCCCGAACTGCTCGTCGCCCATGCGCATCAGCAGCCCGTCCTCGGTGATGCCCGCGTTCGCCACCACCACCTCGACCGGCCCGTGGGCCTCCTCCGCCTCGGCGAAGGCCCTGGCGATCTGGGCGCCGTCCGTCACGTCGCACGCGACGCCGAACAGCCCGTCGGGGGCGCCGGAGCCCCGGTGCGTGACGGCGACCCTGTCCCCGTTGGCCGCGAACCTGCGGGCCACGGCCAGGCCGATGCCCCGGTTGCCACCGGTGACCAGTACCGAACGTGTCATCTGTTCCGCTCCTTCGTCGTGGGACTCGCCGCGGACACCGGGGACCGGCCGGGCCGGGCTCAGCACGGGTCCTTCAGCGAGGTGTAGGTGCCGCGGTGGTGGACCAGCGGGGATCCGGCCGACTCGGCCGTGTGCAGTGCCTCGACCCGGCCGAGGAACAGCACGTGGTCGCCGCCCGGATAGCGGTGCTCGGTGCGGCACTCCAGCGAGAGCACCGCGTCACGCAGCAGTACGTGCCCGCCGGCACCGGTCACGCCCGCGAGCCGCTCCTCGGCTCCCCGCCCGTGCGGCCGGTCGTGGGAGGCGAAGCAGGCGGACAGGTCGCGCTGATCGGCCGTCAGTACGTTCACGGCGAAGCCGCCGGCCCGGTCGATGGCGGCGACGAGGCGCCCGGTCGAGCCGATGCTCACCAGGACGAGCGCCGGGTCGAGCGACACGGACACCAGCGAACCGACCGTCACCGCCTCCGTGTGCTCGCCGCTGCCGACCGTGACCACGGCGACGGTGGTGGGCAGCAGGCCCATCGCGCGGCGGAAGTCGGTCCGCCCCGGCTCCGTACCCCGGTCGCGTTCGTGGTCCGCGGTGGCGCCCGCGCGCCGCGCGGTGTGCGTGGACATGGAACCGCCTCTCGTTTCAGCGCTTGCTGATCAGGCAGGTCAGCCGGGCCGTGCAGGTGAGCCGGGACCGGCTGTCGGTGATCTCGACCTGGTAGGTGACCACCCGGTCGCCCCGGTGCAGCGGCGTGCAGACTCCGGTGACCAGCCCGCTGCGCGCCGACCGGTGGTGCGTGCAGGACAGTTCGAGCCCGGCGACCGCGCCCCGGGGCGCCACGTGCATTCCGGCGGCCAGCGAGCCGAGCGTCTCGGCGAGGACCGCGTTGGCACCGCCGTGGAGCCAGCCGAACGGCTGGCGGTTGCCCGCCACCGGCATGGTGCCGACCATCCGGTCCGCGTCCCACGAGGTGATCTCGATGCCCATCCGGGCGATCAGCTGCTCGGCGGCCAGTTCGGGCGGCACCGACAGGATGCTGCGGTTCGCCGGGCGCCGGGCCGTCCCGGCCCCGTCCGCTTCCACGGCGTTGCTGTTCATCGTCGCCTCTCCAGGGTCGCGGGTGACTCCGCAGGATGGCTGCGGGTCCCGGCCGGCGGCGGGAGCTCCGCCGACGACGACCGGTGTCCTGCGTACTGTCGCCCGCCCCGCCGGAGCCGCCAAGACCTGATCCAGCTACCCGAATCTCACCGCCGGAGCGGGGTCATCGGGCTGCACCTTCGGTCAGGGCAGTCGGGTCTTCTGGCCGCTGCCGCGCTCCCCGGAGACTTCATCACGGCACAGGCCGGTCACCCCGTGACTCCCGTATCCACAGCCATCGGAGAATCCCTTGGAATCCGCCGCATTCAACTCGTCCACGTCTTCGGGTTCCGGAGCATTCCCGTGGAGCGATTACGTGCGCCGTCTGGGATACGACGGGCCCCTGGAGGCGAGTGCCGAATGCCTTCGGGCACTGTGCTCGGCCCATCTGCTCGCGATTCCGTACGAAATGCTCGACACGCTCGACGGCGGGGTGCCGACGCTGGATCTCGCGGACGCGTTCGACCGGGTGGTGCGGCTGCGGCGCGGCGGTACGTGCCTGGAGACCACGCCCCTGTTCGGCGCGTTCCTGCGCTCCCTCGGATTCGGGGTGCGGCTGGTGGCCGGCCAGATGTGGCGGGTCAGCAACGAATGGTGGCCGCACTGGGACCACCTGGCGCTCGTCGTCGAGGCCGAGGGGCGTGAATGGCTGGTGGACGTCGGCTTCCTGATGCTCTCGCCGCCGGAGCCGCTGCTGATGACCGACGAGCCCCAGGAGCAGCACGGATGGCGATTCCGGGTGGTGCAGCGCGAGGGCTTCCGCACCCTGCTGCGGGCCGGCCCGGACGGGGTCTGGGCGCCGGTCTACCGGATCGGCGACCAGCACCTGGAGGCCGCCGACTACGCCTGGATCGTCGACTTCCACCGCTCCTCCGAGGACTCCCCGCTGGCGGGCACGGTGCTCTGCTCCCGTGTGCTGCGCGACGGGAAGGTCGTGGTGATGGGCGACAACTTCCTGCGCGCGCGAAACGGCCGGCAGGAAATGGAATTCCTCGCCGATTCCGCCGAGGCGGAACGGGCCCTGGCCGAGGTGCTGCACGGACATCCGCATCTGGTGGAAAAGGCGGTCGCCGCCTGGGAGAAGGCACGGGCGAACCGCCGGGAAGCCCGGCGCCGCATCGCCTGATTCCGCGTTCGACTCCTCCATTCCGAAAGTGAGTTGCAGACCGATCATGAATAATTCGGGCACCGAAGAGCGGCCCTGGGGCGTGGGCATCCGGTCCGTCGGCCGCTATCTGCCGGAGAAGAACCTCAGCAACGCCGATCTGGAGGAGATCCTCCTGACCCGGGACGACTGGATCCGGGCGAACATCGGCGTGGAGAACCGCCGGATGGCCGCCGAGGGCCAATGGACCTCGGACCTCGGCACGGCGGCGCTGCTGGACGCCTGCGAGCGCGCGGGGATCACCCCCGCCGATGTCGACCTGGTCGTCTGCGGGACGTACACGCCGGACAACATGACGCCGCCCACCGCGATGCTCGTCATCCGCAAGGCCGGTGCGACCGGCGCGACCGGCTTCGACATCAACAGCGGCGCCTGTCCCGGCGGGGTGTTCGCCCTGGACGTCGGCGCCAAGTACATCGCCACCGGGCAGTTCCGCCGGGTCGCCGTGGTGATGGCGGACGTCAGCACCCGGACCATGGACTGGAAGGACCCCGGCCCGGCGGTCATCTTCGGCGACGGGGCGGCCTGCTACCTGCTGGAGCGCTGCACCCCCGGCCGCGGGATCGGCACCACGCTGCTGCGCAGCGACCCGTCCGGCTACGAGTCGGTCCGGGTGACCCGCGAGAAGCGCCACCGCCGCGACGGAACCCCGATGAGCAGCGGCTTCGGGGACAACTTCGGTTCGCTGGACGGCAAGGCCGTGCACGCGTTCGCGGTCGGCGAGGTGCCGGGGTTCATCAAGGAGCTGCTGGACACCGCGGGCCGGACCGCCGACGACATCGACCTCTTCGCGCTGCACCAGGCGAACCTGTACATCCTCCGGGGGATCATGCGCGAACTCGGCGTGTCGATGGACCGGACGGTCGTCAACATCCAGAAGTACGGGAACACCTCGGGCGCCAGTGTGCCCCTGGTGCTCAGGGAGGCCGAGGACCTCGGCCGTCTCTCCCCCGGCGACCAGGTGCTGCTCACGGCGTTCGGCTCGGGCTTCAGCATGGGCGCCGCGCTGGTGCGCTGGTGCGGGCCGCAGGACTTCGGGCCCGTGGCGGTCGCGTCGTGAGCGCCCCCTCGGCGGCGGCCTCCGCGACGTTGCGGGGCGCGGCGGCCGGGCTGCTGGGGCTCGGCACCTACCTTCCTTCGCGGCCGGTCACCAACGCGATGATCTGCGAGCGGATCGACTCCTCGGACGAGTGGATCCGCAGCCGTTCCGGGATC
Source organism: Streptomyces sp. NPDC057697 (assembly GCF_042799335.1). Taxonomy (NCBI): domain Bacteria; kingdom Bacillati; phylum Actinomycetota; class Actinomycetes; order Kitasatosporales; family Streptomycetaceae; genus Streptomyces; species Streptomyces sp. NPDC057697. Next base: position 160,236 of record NZ_JBHVJA010000015.1, read on the forward strand.
CGGCTGCGGCACTGGGCCGCCCCGTCGGAGACGGTGGAGTTCATGGCCGCCACGGCCGCCGAACGGGCCCTGGAGAACGCCGGGATCACCGCCGGCCAGGTGGGCTGCGTCATCGTCTCGACCGTCTCGCACCTGCACCAGTTCCCCTCGCTCGCGGCCGGGGTCGCGCACCGGATCGGCGCACCGGCCCCCGGCGCCTTCGACATCTCGGCGGGCTGCGCCGGATTCTGCTACGGCCTCGCGCTGGCCTCCGACATGGTGGCCGCCGAGAGCGCCTCGTACGTCCTGCTGATCGCGGTGGAGCGGCTCTCCGAGCTGACCGACACCCGGGACAGGGGCACCGCCTTCCTGTTCGGTGACGGCGCCGGCGCGGTCGTCGTCGGCCCGAGCGAGCAGGCCGGAATCGGGCCGGTCGCCTGGGGCTCGGACGGCTCCCGGAAGGACGCCATCCGCCAGAGCGCCGCCTGGAGCGCGCTGCGCGACGACCCGGGCACCCCCTGGCCGCGGATCACCATGAACGGCCGCGAGGTGTTCAAGTGGGCCGCGTACCACCTGGGCCCGGTCGCCGAACGCGCCCTGGAACGCGCCGGGGTGAGCGCCGACGCGCTCGACTCCTTCATCCCGCACCAGGCCAATGCCCGGATCACCGACCAGCTGGTCGGCGAACTGAAGCTGCCGGACCACGTGTCGGTGGCCCGCGGCATCGAGACCCACGGCAACACCTCCGCCGTGTCCATCCCCCTCGCCATGCAGGAGATGTTGGCGTCCGGCGACGCGACGCCCGGCGGCCTCGCCCTGCTGCTGTCCTTCGGGACCGGCCTGGTCTGGGCGGGGCAGGTGATCCGGCTGCCCTCGGCGCCGGTGACCGCGCCCGTCCCGGCCGCCGCGCCTCCCGCCCTCACCGACGACATCCGATCCGTCCGTCAGGAGACCACCATGAGCACCGTTCAGAGCGACACCCTGCAGACCCTCAAGGAGATCCTCGACGAGGTCGCCGAGGTCCCGGCCGACCAGGTGACCCCGGAGTCCTCGTTCGTCGACGACCTGGAACTCGACTCGCTGTCGATCGTCTCCGTGTTCGTGCTGGTCCAGCGCCGCTTCGGTGTCGAGGTGCCGAACGAGGTCTTCGACCGGCTCAGCACGGTGGGCCGCGCCGTCGCCTACCTGGAGCACGGCACGATCCCGGAATGAGCCGCCGCCCCGCCCCGACCCGCCGAGCCGGAAAGGCAGTTCATGTTTCTCACGCTCAGGCCGAACCGGCAGCCACTCAGGGGTGAGCTCACGGTTCCGCCGTCCAAGTACCACGTGCACCGGGCGCTGATACTCGCCTCGCTCGCCGAGGGCACCAGCCGGATCACCGGCGTCTCGGACGCCCGCCACGTGCGGTACACCGTCCGGCTGCTGCGCGACCTCGGCACCCGGATCACCGTCGACGGCGACAGCTACGTCGTACGGGGCGGCCCCTACCGGCCGCGCCGCGAGAGCGTCACGGCCGGGAGTTCCGGGACCACGCTGTACTTCATGCTGGGGCTCGCCGCGCTCGCCGACACCCCCGTCACCGTCACCGGCCAGAAGTACTTCCAGCGCCGGCCGTCGGGTCCGCTGCTGGACGCCCTGCGCGAGCTGGGCGTCCGGCTGGACGCGGCGGACGGCTGCCCTCCGGTGCGGGTGCGGCCGGGCCGTCCGTCCGGCGGGCACGTGGTCGTTCCCGGCACCCTGTCCCAGTGGGTGTCCGGACTGGTCCTGCTCGCCCCGTTCGCCACCGGGCGCACGGTCATCGAGGTGGCGGGCCCGGTCAACGAACAGCCGTACGTCGAGCTGACGGTGGCGATGATGCGCCGCTTCGGCCTGCGGGTGGACGTCTCGGACGACTGGCGGCGGTTCGAGATCGAGCCCGGCCAGCGGGCCGACCCGACCGATCTGACGATCCCGCCGGACCTCGGCTCCGCCGCGTTCGGCATCGCCGCCGCCGCGCTGCACCCCTCCGACGTGCTGCTGCGCGGCATCACCCGGCTCGACGGCGATCCGGTGGACCACCCGGAGGCGCGCTTCCTCGACGTGGTCGGGCGGATGGGCGTGCCCATGGAGCTCGACGCGCGGGCGGGCGGCCTGCGGATACGCCATGACGGCGTCCGGCTGCGCGCCACCACCGTGGACTGCCGGGGCATCCCCGACATGCTTCCGGCTCTCGCCGCACTGGCGGCCTTCGCGGAGGGCGAGACGGTCTTCGAGCACATCGGCCATGTCCGGCTCAAGGAGTCCGACCGGGTCGCGGCGATGCTCCAGCTCAACTCGATGGGCGGCGACCTCCGTGTGGCGGGCGACCGGCTGCTGGTCCGCGGGGTCTCCGGACTGCGGGGCGCCCGGCTCTCCTCGTACAACGACCACCGGGTGCTGATGTCGCTCGCGCTGGCGGGCACCAGGGCCCGTGGGACCAGCACCCTGACCTATCCGCGCGCCTACCGGATCTCCTACCCGGCCTTCCTGGACGACATGACCGGCCTCGGGCTCCGGATGTCCGTCGAACCGGCCGCGCCCGCCGAACCGCCGGAGTCGCTGCCCGATCTGCTGCGGCACTGGGCCCGGCAGCGGCCGGACGCCCCCGCCGTGGTGGACGTCCGCCCCGGTGGCGACACCTCGCTCACCTGGCGCGAACTGGACCGGCGGGTGGACAGGGCGGCCGCGACCCTGCGGTCCCTCGGTGTGGAGCCGGGCGAGCCGGTGGCCTACCAGCTGCCCAACTGGGCCGAGTTCGTCGAGGTGTCGCTGGCGGTGCTGCGGATCGGCGCGGTCTGCTGCCCGCTGATGCCGATCTTCCGCCGGCGCGAGATGGCCTTCGCCCTGCGCCGCTCCGGCGCACGGGTGCTGCTGGTCCCCGACCGCTTCCGCGACCGCGAGCACGGCCGGGAGACCGCGGCCTGGCTCGCCGAGGACCCGGCCGCGCGGGGCGCGCTGCGCCATGTCTCGGTGGTCTCCGCCGACCGTGCCCCGGTGGAGCTGCCCGCCGAGGACTCGGGACTCGGCTGGTCGGACTGGAACGCGACGGTCACCGCCGCCGAGCCGGACCCCGCCGCCTCCGCCGCCCGCGGTCCCGCTCCCGACGCGCTCGCCCAGTTGCTCTTCACCTCCGGCACCACCGGCGAGCCCAAGGGCGTACTGCACCGCCACGGCACCCTCGCCCACGCGGTCCGCCTCCAGATCGAACGGCTGGGCCTCGACGACGGCGACGTCGTCCACATCCCCTCCCCGCTCGCCCATCAGACCGGATTCCTCTACGGCATGTGGCTGGGCGTCACCCTGGGCGTGCCCCAGCTGGTGCAGGCGCAGTGGGACGCCGGGACGGCGCTGCGGGCGCTGCGGGAGCACCGCGCCACCTTCGTCCAGGCGGCGACCCCGTTCCTGGCCGATCTGGTGCGGGAGGTGACGGACGGCCGCCCGGCCCCGTCCGCGCTGCGGGTCTTCGTGGTCGCCGGCGCCGCCGTGCCGCGCCATCTCGCCGAGCGGGCCACGCGGGTGCTGGGCGCCGCCGTGTGCGGGGCGTTCGGCACCACCGAGACCTGCCTGGGGGCGCTGTCCGCGCCGGACGACGAGCCCTCCACGGCATGGGGCTCCGACGGCCGCGCGATGGACGGGGTCCGGCTGCGGGTCACCGACGACACCGGCACGGTGCTCGCGGCGGGCCGCGAGGGCAATCTGGAGATCCACACCCCGACCCCCTTCGTCGGCTATCTCGACCGCCCCGACCTCACCGCCGAGGTGTGGACCGGGGACGGCTGGTACCGGACCGGCGATCTGGCGGTGATCGGCGCCGACGGCTGCCTGCGGATCACCGGGCGCGTCAAGGACGTCATCAACCGGGGCGGCGAGAAGGTGCCGGTCGCGGAGATCGAGGAGTTGCTGCACCGCCATCCCTCGGTCGACGAGGTGGCGGTGGTCGCGATGCCCGACGAGCGGCTCGGCGAACGCGCCTGCGCCTTCGTCGCGCTCGCCGACGGCTGCGACCTCGATCTGGAAGCGATGCGCAAGTACCTGGAACAGCACCAGGTCTCCAAGCACTACTGGCCGGAGCGGCTCCGGCTGGTGGACCGGCTGCCGCGCAACCCCGCGGGCAAGGTACAGAAGTTCGTCCTCCGCGAGCGGGCGGACGCCCCGCCGCGGACCGTCCCCGAGGAGCAGCACGTATGAACACCACGGATGTCGCCCCGCGCGCGACCGCCCTCGACCCGGCGGCGTTCGCGCTGCTCCGGGCCGAGATCGCCGAGTACGTCGCCGGGCCCGCCGAGGCGTGGGCGCACCGGATCGAGTCCTCGGGCACGGTGCCGCAGGAGCTGTGGACGGAGCTGCGCGAGCGCGGCCATCTGTCGCTGGCCGCGCCGCCCGAGTACGGCGGGCGCGGTGTCTCCTTCCCGCAGTGGATGGAGCTGATCGAGCTGTTCTCCCGCTCGCACGCCTCGATCCGGATGATCGTGCACGTGGTCAACGGCACCTGGCGGGCGATGGACGCGTTCGCCACCCCCGAGCAGCGCGAGAGGTTCGTGCTGCCCTCGGTGGCGGGCCGGATCAGGGTCGCCTTCACCCTCACCGAACCGCAGGCCGGTTCCGGCGCGGACCTGCGCTCGACCGTGGTCCGGGAGGGCGACACGTACTACCTGACCGGCGCGAAGCACCTGATCACCTTCGGGGTGCGCTGCGACTACTGGCTGCTGGCCGCGCGGGTGGCGGGCAGCAGCGGCCACGAGGGGACGGTGGCGCTCATGGTGCCGCGCGACGCCCCGGGCGTGACGGTCGAGGACACCTCGCGGACCATGGGCGTGGTGGGCACCGACCACGCCCGGCTGACCTTCGACCGCACCCCCGTGCCGGTGGCCAACCGCCTCGGCGCCGAGGGGGACGGTCTGGCGGTCGCCCTGGGCGGGTTCCTGACGCCGTCCCGGATATCGGTGGCGATGAGCTGTGTGGGGCTGGCGAGCCGGGCCCAGGAGCTGGCGCTGGAGTACGCCCGTGGCCGGGTGACCTTCGGCAGGCCGCTGACCTCCCGGCAGGCGCTCCAGTTCATGCTCGCGGAGAACGAGGCCGACATCGAGGCGAGCCGCCAGCTGGCCCTGCACGCGGCGCGCCGCTGGGAGGCCGGTGGGCCGGAGGCGGCGAAGCTCTCCTCGATGGCCAAGCTGACGGCGGTCGACATGCTCACCCGGGTCACCGACAAGGCCCTTCAGGTGCACGGGGGTTCGGGGTACTGGAAGAGCAGCACCATCGAGCGGGTGTACCGGGACGCGCGGGCCCAGCGCTTCGAGGAGGGCACCAACGAGATCCAGAAGGCGGTCGTGTTCCGGGAGCTCCTGAACGGTGCGGGGGCCGGGCGGTGAGCCCCGTCGCCGGACCGTTCACGGACCGGGTCGCGCTGATCACCGGTGCGTCCAGGGGGATCGGCAGGGCGCTCGCGCTCACCCTCGGCCGGGGCGGCGCCACCGTGGTGGTGAACTACAAGAAGAACGCCGATCTGGCCGACAAGACGGTGGCCGAGGTGGAGGAGGCCGGCGGCCGGGGTCTGGCCGTGCGCGCGGACGTGGAGTCGGTGGAGGGCGTCGAGGAGCTGTTCGCGGCGGTGCGGGCGGAGTTCGGGCGCCTGGACCACTTCGTCTCCAACGCGGCGGCCGGCGCGTTCAAGAACATCATGGATCTGAAGCCGCACCATCTGGACCGGTCGTACGCGATGAACCTCCGGCCGTTCGTGCTCGGCGCCCAGCAGGCCGTCCGGCTGATGGACGACGGCGGGCGGATCGTGGCGCTGTCGAGCTACGGCAGCATCCGCGCCTATCCGACGTACGCCGCGCTCGGGTCGATGAAGGCGGCGCTGGAGTCCTGGGTGCGCTACATGGCGCTGGAGTTCGCTCCGTACGGCGTCAATGTGAACGCGGTGAACGGCGGGCTGATCGATTCGGACTCGCTGGAGTTCTTCTACGGTGTGCCCGGCATGCCCGGCATGGACACGGTGCTCGACCGGATTCCTAAGGGCAGGCCCGGCAGCGTCCAGGAGGTGGCGGACGCCATCGCGTTCCTGCTCTCGCCCGCCTCGGAGTACGTCACCGGGCAGACCCTGGTGGTGGACGGCGGGCTGAGCGTGGTCGCCCCGCCGTTCTTCGCCGACGCCTCCCCGCCGCTCAGCCTGCCCCCTCGGCCGGCCGGGGAGAGCTGAGGACGGCTCCGTGCCCCACGCCGGGCCCCGCCCGCTCCGGCCCGCTCCGCTCCGGTCCGGTCCGCTCCGGTCCGGTCCGCTCCGGTCCGCTCCCGACGAAAGGCCCCCAGGTGCTGAAGCATGTGTTCCGCCCCGGCGACATCGGCGGGCTGACGCTCGCCAACCGGATCGTCATGGGTGCCATGCACCTCAATCTGGAGACCCGCGAGGACGGCGGCGCCGCCATGGCCGCCTTCTACGCCGAGCGCGCCCGGGGCGGCGCCGGGCTCATCGTCACCGGCGGCTGCGCGGTGAGCCCGGAGGGCTCCGGCGGGCGGCACTACGCCCGGATCGACGACCCCGCCCGCCACCGGGCCCTCGCGGCCTGGGCGGACGCCGTCCACCGCGAGGGCGGGCGGATCGCCCTCCAGCTCTTCCACGCCGGCCGCTGGACCTCACCCGCGGCGACCGGCCGTACCCCGGTCGCGCCGTCGGCGGTGCCGGGGCCCTTCGGGGTGCCGCGCGCACTGGACGGGGACGGCGTGGCCCGGCTGCTCGACGCGTACGCGGCCGGTGCGGCGCGCGCCCGCGAGCTGGGCTTCGACGCGGTGGAGGTGATGGCCTGCGAGGGCTATCTGCTCAACCAGTTCCTCTCGCCGCTGACCAATCTGCGCGAGGACCACTGGGGCGGTGACGCCCGGCGCCGGATGCGGCTGCCGCTCGCGGTGCTGGACGCCGTGCGGGCGTCGGTCGGCCCCGGGTTCCCCGTGCTGTTCCGGATCTCCGGCGCCGACCTGATGGAGGGGTCCAGCACGGCCGACGAGGTGCACCGCTTCGCCCGCCTGCTGGCCCGCGCCGGGGTCGCGGCGCTCGGCGTGGGCGTCGGCTGGCACGAGTCCCGGACTCCGACCGTGCAGAGCGTGGTGGAGCCGGGCGCCTGGGTGGGGCACGCCCGGGAGATCCGCCGTTCGCTGCGGCGGGCCGGACTGCCCACCCCGGTGATCGCCTCCAACCGGATCAACCGGCTGGAGCTCGCGGAGCGGGTCCTGGCCCGCGAGGACGCCGACTTCGTGTCCATGGCCCGGCCGTTCCTGGCCGACCCGGAGATCGTCCGCAAGTCCCGGCTGGTGAACGGCCCGGCGCCGAACGTCTGCCTCGCCTGCAACGAGGCGTGCATCGACCGTTCGCTCGGCGACGAACCGGTCTCCTGTCTGGTCAATCCGAGGGCCGGGCGGGAGACCGAGTTCCCGGCGCCCGCGCGTCGGCGCCGGGCCGGGCACGGCCGTTTCGCGGTGGTCGGCGGCGGTCCCGCCGGGCTGGAGGGCGCTCGGGCGCTGGCGGCGTTCGGCCACCGGGTGGAGCTCTTCGAGGCCGGGCCGGAACTCGGCGGCCAGTTCCGGCTCGCCCGGCTCGTCCCCGGCAAGGCCGATTTCGGCGCCACCGTGCGGTACTTCGCCGGGGAGCTGCGCCGGCTCGGGGTGACGGTGCGGCTGAACCACCCCGTCGAGGGCGCGGACGCCGAGTCGCTGCGGCGCTTCGACGGGGTGCTGGCCGCGACGGGGGTGGTCCCGCGGCCCGCCGGGCTGCCGGGCGAGCACCTGCCGCACGTCGTCGACTACCGGGAGGCGTTCGCCCGCCCCCAGGCGCTGGGCGACCGGGTCGTGGTGATCGGCGGCGGCGGCATCGCCGTGGACCTGGCCCATCTGCTGGTCCCGCGCCGCTCGGTGACGCTGCTGCGCCGCTCGGGCCGGATCGGCGACGGCATGGGCCGCAGCACCCGGTGGGCGGTGCTGGCCGAGCTGAGGCGCCATGGCACCGAGTGGCTGACCGGTGTCCGCTACGAGGCCGTCCTGCCGGGCGGCGTCCTGCTGACCGACGCGGACGGTGTGCGGCGGCGGCTGCCCGCCGATTCGGTGGTGATCGCAGCCGGGCAGGTTCCGGCGGACGGACTCCGTCCGCTGCTGAGCGGCCTCGGCGTCCCGTACCGGATGGTGGGCGGCGCGGCCGACGCCCGGGACCTGAACGCCGTCCGGGCGGTCGAGCAGGGGCTCCGGGCCGCGTACGAACTCGGCGGCGGAACCCGTCCGTCCGCCGCCCGCACGCCGGAGCGGCGGGTCCCGGCGCCGGGCCGCTGACCACGGGACCGATGAGAGGGAGGGCGCCCCCGGCCGGGGGCGCCCTCCCTCTCATCGGTCCCGCTCGCGCGGCCGGGTCAGGCCCGGCGGTCGCCGCCGGCGAGCTGGGCGGCGAGTGCGGCGGGCAGCGCCGTCATGACGTCGATGAAGTCCTCGTGCGCGCCCTTCACCGCCGGAGCGGTGCCGTAGCCCAGCGCCTGCAGATTCCACTGGAGGTCCTGGAGCCGCTCGACGTGCGGGCGGCGCACCCGCTCGTACTCCTCGACCGCCGCCGGGTCGCCGGAGGCGAGGGCCGCGTCGATCGCCGCGGCCGCCGACGCGGCGCTCTGCAACGACTGGTTGAGCCCCTGGCCGCCGAGCGTGTGGAGCCCGTGCACGCTCTCGCCGACCAGCAGCACCCGGCCGACCCGCCAGGAAGGGGCCCGCCAGAGCGAGAAGCCCAGCCGCATCACCGGCGAGGTACGGCCGCCGACGGTGCCCAGCCACTCGGACAGCTCGGGGTCGACCTCCTTGACCTGTTCGGCCAGCGCGGCCGGGCCGCCCTGTTCCAGCTGCTCCTCCTGGTCCCGGTCGGGCGACCAGACGATGGCCGACGAGGGGCCCGGCGTGGGGATGGTGAACAGGGCGCGCGGGGCCCGGTGCCGGACCAGCAGCACGGATTCGCGCCCCGGCACGTCCGGTGCGACCAGCAGCCAGGCCGGGCGGTCGAAGGCCGAGACCTCCGGCCGGACGCCCACCAGGTCGCGCAGCGCGGACTGCCGGCCGTCGGCGGCCACCGCGTAACGGGCCGCGATCCGTCGCCGCGCGGAACCGTCGCCGTCCTGCCCGGCGGTCCCTTCGAAGCCGAGCAGGACGCGTTCCGCGTCCTGCTCCACCGAGACGACGCGCTCGCCGCTCAGCACGGTGGCGGACGGCTGTGCGCGCAGTTCGGCGAGGAGTGCCTGGACGGTGGTCCCGGTCGGCACGGTCAGGCCGTAGGGCCGGGCGATTCCGGCGTGGTCGGCGTACCGCCAGCTGGAGAGCATCCCCGTGCTGCCGTGGTCGTCCACACCCAGGACCTCGCGGCCGGCCGCGGTGAGCTGCTCGTCGATCCCCGAGGCGGCCAGCAGCCCGAGGGTCGGCGGGGCCAGCAGCGGTGAGATGCCCGCCCCCGCGGCCTCGAACCCGGGCTGCGGGGAGACCAGGACGACCGACCGGCCGGCCCGCGCGCACAGCAGCGCGCCGTAGAGGGCGGTGGCTCCTCCGCCGACCACGCACACGTCCGTCTCAAGGCCGCTCAGGTCGGGATCTGATGTGGTCGTCATCGATGGCCTCCGTACGGGCGTCGGCAGATTCGGGAGCATCCTCACAGCAACCGGCGCCCCGTCGGGAGGCCGACCCGAGGGGGCCGTCCGGGGTCCACCGCGGCCGCCTCCGGGCGCCCCGTCCGGGCTGCCCGATCGGGTAGTCCGCACCGGCGGCCCGAACGGCAACGGCGAAATGAAAGGAGGCTTACCGGGGGTCACGTCCGATGCGGGCATCGCGGAATTTGGAACGTACAGCGGAAGTACAGCGGAGCCGTGTTGCATTGGGAACGCAGCGAACGGCCGAGAGTCGTCCTGCACGAACACGGGGGGTGTTTCGTTTCTGTGAACATGTTCGCCGCAGATCTTTTGAAACAAATCGATCGCGACGAGGTACCGGACGGCGTGGTCGTCCAGTACGGGCGGTCCACCGGCCGGGTCGCCCCGAGCGATCTCGGCCTTCTCTCTCCCGAGGAGCACGGGCGTGTCGCGGCTTTTCGCGATCCGCTGCGTTCCGTATACTTCGCCGCCGCGCATGCCGGGGTACGACGATGTCTCGCCGGAATCCTGGAGTGCGATCCGGCGGAGATCCGATTCGGCCGCCGCCCGTGCGCAGGGTGCGGCCGGGTGCGCCACGGCCGGCCGCGCATCGACAGACCGCGCACACGCTGGGAGTTCAGTCTCTCCCGGTCCGGGCCGTACTGGGTGTGCGCCGCCGCCGAGGGCGTCCGGGTGGGCGTGGACCTGGAGCGGGTGCGCCCGATGGATGTGTCCTCGCTCGCGCACTCGGTTCTGAGCGCCGGTGAACGACGCCATCTCGGTGACGTCGCGCCGCAATTCCGCGCGGTCGAGTTCCTCCGCTGCTGGACCCGGAAGGAAGCGGTCGTCAAGGCCAGCGGAATAGGCATAGAAGCCGAACTCGGGACGATCGAGGTATCCCCCGGACAGGCTTGCGCGAGAGTGAACCACAGGGTCACGGGATGCGAATTCGACAGCTGGTCGGTCACCGACCTGCCCACCCGGACCGACCTCGTGTCCGCGATCGCCGTCCCTGCTTGCAGTCGATATTCCACATAGGAGGATTTCAAGTGGTAACCCGATCAGACGAGACCGGTCTCCGAATCGCGCTGATCCTGCAGAACGAGGTCCTCAGATACGGGGTCGAGGGAATGCTCCGTCTCCTTCCGGATGTCGCCGACGTCAGCTGTTTCAGCACCGGCGAGGAAGCCCTGCGCGCCGGTGTCGACAGCTGCGACCTGGTCGTGGTGTCCGCCGCCGAACTCGCGGCCACCGAGAACCCGGCCACCGCCGACGGCCTGACCGAGCGCCCGGTCCGGCTCCTGCTGCTCGTCGACGACTCCGACGCGCTCGGGGTGCCCCGCACCACCCACTCCTGCGTCCAGGCCCTGGTCGACTGGTCCGGGCTCACGCCGCGGGTCTTCGCCGACGCCGTCTCGGACGTCATGGCCGGCAAGTTCTACGTGTCGACGGCGCTCGCCCGGCGGGTGCTGCGGCAGAACGGCCGGCCGGCCACCGAGGCACAGCCCTGGGGAGCGCCGGGCACCGGACTGACCCCGCGCGAACTCCAGGTGCTCCGTCTGGTGGCCGAGGGGCTGAGCAACAAGCAGACCGCCCGGCGGCTGCAGATCTCCGAGCACGGCGTGAAGCGGCTGGTCGGCAACGTCCTGGCCAAACTGAACTGTCCCAACCGCACGCTCGCGGTCGTCCGGGCCCTCGAATACGGGCTGCTGCTGGAGGACCCGAGCCGCGGGCCGGGGCGGGCGCTGGACGGCTCACAGTCCGCGACACCTGTCGCCTAACCGGTGTAGGCTGGGCAAATGACCAAGCGCGTCGATCCCCGGGTACAGCGGACCCGCGCCCTGCTGCGGGCCGCCGTCCTGGAGCTCGCCACCGAACACGAGCCCGAGTCCATCACCGTCGCCCACGTCGCCGAGCGGGCCACCATCAACCGCGCGACGGTCTATCAGCACTACCGCGACCTGGACGAGTTGCTGCTGGACGCCATGGAGAACGAGCTGGCCGGGCTGGTCGGGCTGGTCGCCCGGTGTCCTCTGGTGGTGCTGCCGCGGGACATGCCCCCGGCCTTCGTCGACATCCTGGACCACGTCGACGCGAACGCGGTCCTCTACCGCCGGATGCTCGGCCCGTGCGGTTCGGCACGCTTCATCAACCGGCTGCACCAGCTGGTCGCCGAGCAGGTGACACTCCAGCTGGTCGAGGCCGGGGTCGGCCCGGCCGGCTCCCCGGTCGTCGAGATGCGCGCCCACTGCGCCACGGGGGCCGTCATGGGGCTCGTCAGCCACTGGCTGCACGACGCCCCCGTCCACCCCGCGACCGCCGCCGCCGACGCCTGGCAGGCGCTCCGCCCGGACCACGGCGCGACCACGCCGTAGTCCGGGCGGACGGGCGGACGCCCCACCGCGCGGCCCCGCGGGCGGGTCCGGTCCGCGCCACGGGGGCGGCCCGCCATGCCGTCCTGCCGCGGGACCCCGGATCACGGCCCCGCCGACCGCATCATGGGGCGGTGATCAGTGTCCTGTTCGCCGTGCTGACCGCGCTCAGCAACGGCGCCGCCTCCGTGCTCCAGCGCCGCGCCGCCCGCACCGTCCCCGACAGCGAGGCGATGCGCCTGTCGCTGATCGGACATCTGCTGCGCCGGCCGCTCTGGCTCGCCGGGATCGGGCTGGTGATCGTCGCGGCCGTCTGCCAGGCCGTGGCCCTGGCGACCGGAGCGATCGCCGTGGTCCAGCCGATCTTCGTGATCGAGCTGCCCGCCACCCTGCTGATGGCCGCGTGCGTCATGCGCGTCCGGCTGCCCCCGCGGGTCTGGTACGGGGTGGCGGCCGTGACCCTCGGACTGGCCCTGGGCATGGCCTCCGCGGCGCCCGGCGGCGGCAGCACCTCCGTGCACGGAGCGGCCTGGATCCCCACCCTGATCCTGACCGGGCTCTTCGAGGCCGCGCTGATCTCCGCGGCCCTGGGCAGCCGGGGCAACACCCGGGGCGCCCTGCTCGGCCTCGCCGCGGCGTGCGGGTACGCGCTGACGGCCGCGCTCATGAAGGACGCCATGGCGCGGCTGGAAGGGGGCGGCGGAGCGGGGGCGCTGCTGACGTCCTGGCAGCTGTACGCCACCGCGGCGGCCGGGGTGGGCGCCCTCTTCCTCCTCCAGAACGCCCTCCAGGCGGGCACCCTGGTCGCCGTCCAGCCGATGCTGACCCTCGGGGACGCGCTGATCAGCGTGGTGTACGGGGTGACGCTGTTCGGCGAGGAGCTGCGCACCGGCTGGTGGGTGCTGCCGGAACTGGTCGCGATCGCCCTGATCGCGGCGGGCTGCATGGAGCTGGCCCGCTCCCCGCTGGCGGCCGGGAGCGCGGCCCCGCCCGCGCGCCGGGTCCGCTGAGCCGCCCGGCCCGGGGAGGGGGAATTGCCCCCGGCCGGGTCGCGCCACCCGGCCGGTCGGGGCTATTCTCCGAGCGAGCCATGTGTGGTGTACGGGCAAGGGGCCCGGTTCTTTTCTGGGGGTCGGTGTGGTTTCTGGTCGCGTTGTGCGGTTCGACGGAGCTCGGGGATACGGCTTCATCGCGCCCGAGCACGGGGGTGAGGACGTCTTCCTCCATGTGAACGACATGCTGATCCCCGAGTCCTACGTCCATACGGGCACGGCGGTCGAGTTCGAGATCGAGGACGGCGACCGGGGGCTGAAGGCCTCCTCCGTCCGGCTCGCCGAGGGACCCGACGGAAAGCCGCTGACTCCGCCGAGGCCGCTCGGGGTCTCCGCCTCCGGTGCGGCCGACGACGACGCCCTGTGCGATGTGCTCAGCGCCGCCGAGTACACCCGGGACGTGACCGATGTCCTGCTGGAGTCCGCGCCCTCGCTGACCGGGGCCCAGATCCTGCAGGTCCGGCGCGGGTTGCTGCAATTCGCCAAGAACCACGGCTGGACCGAGGGCTGACGGCCACCGGCCCGTTCAGCCGCTCGTCTCCCGCACCACCAGCGGGGTGCCGAGCACCTGGTGTCCGCCGCTGGCCAGCATGCGCACCTCGCCCCGGTCGCTGATCTCCGCGCGCACGATTCCGGTCTCGTCCTCGTAGATCGGAAATCCGCCCGCCCCCGACCGCTCCGTGCGCCGCACGGTCACCGTGTCGTCCTCCACGGCGGACGCCTGAAATACCAATTGGTAGCTCTCCGGGTAATCCATGTCCGTTCTCCGATGCGGATGGGGCAGGGCCTGTTACGCCCGCGTCTTCCATCGTCTCTCCGACCGGGCCCCGGCGCCCGGCCGGAGGTCCACGGCTGCGGGCTCGCGCCCGTCCCACTTATCCTGAAGCCATACGGGCGGTTCGACAGCACTCGGGTGCATACCGCATGAGAAGCCCCCTTCACCCCGAGTCGTGTGTACGGCACGCACGCCCGGGATCCCCGAAGCCGGGAAGGGAGACACCATCATGGATGCCGACAGGGGAGACGACGTCTACCAGCCCCAGCAGCCGGAGGCCGCGGACCTCACCGAGCAGCTCGACGTCGAGGACACCCTGGACAACCGGGGGCTGACCGACGCGCTCGACGAGGGCTACTCCCCGCCCGAGCGCCCATGGGCCGTGGAGGACCGGGGCACCACCGCCGCCGAGCAGCACGACGGCGAGTCGCTGGACGGCCGCCTGGCCCGTGAGCTCCCCGACTTCCCCGGCAGCGCCGGTGACGGCCTGGGCGATCTGACCGACGGCGACGGCGAGCTCTGGGACACCGAGGTCGGCACGGTACGCGCCGGGCGGCTCACCCGCCAGCTGGACATCGACGAGCCGGACACCATGGCGGGCGAGGACGTCGGCATCGACGGAGCCGGGGCGTCGGCCGAGGAGGCGGCCATGCACGTGGTGTCGGACGGCCAGGGATGAGGAGGCGGTCCGGCTCCCCCGCCGGACCATGACCCCGGAGGTAATCGACGCCTCCGCGCGGGTCGGACATCGTGTTCCTCACGAGCCCACGAGGGCCCGGCCGGGGCCGGGCCACGAGGAGAGGAACAGCACGATGACCGTTCACGAGGACGCCGTCCGGCGCTACTTCGCCGCCTGGAACGCGACGACCGCCGAGGAGACGGCGAAGGCCGTCGCGGCCGCCTTCACCGAGACCGCCACGTACACCGACCCGCTGGCCGATGTGCGGGGCCACGAGGGCCTCGCGGCCGCGATCGACGGCGCCCACCAGCAGTTCCCGGGCTTCGAGTTCCGGCTCGCGGGCACCCCGGACGGGCATCACGACCTGGTGCGCTTCAGCTGGGAGCTGGTCTCCGCCGACGGCTCGGCGCCCGTCGCCGGGTCGGACGTGATCGCCCTCGCCGAGGACGGGCGCATCGCCTCGGTCAGCGGTTTCCTCGACCGGGTGCCGGGCGCCTGAGCCTCCGCCGGAGGGCGGGCCCGGCCCGCACCGCGCCGCCCGTCAGGCCGGTTCGTCGAGGAACTTCCCGCCCTCCAGAAGCGTCTTGAGCGTCGAGAGGATCGCGATCCAGCCTTCACGCACGCCCTCCAGCATCCTGCTGTCCGGGCTGTCGAAGCCGTCGTGGGTGACCGTCAGCCTGATCCCCATCTCGGGGTCCTCGGCCGGCTCGATGTCGAAGGCGACCTTCGACCGCTCCCGGACCGCCCTCCCCCACTCCTCGTCCGAGGCGAAGTCGAACATCTGGCGGTGCATGGGCTGGAGGGTGTGCCAGGTGTACGCGAGCCGCCGGCCGGGCTCCGCCTCCAGGACCCGCTGGCCGACCTCCTCGAACTCTCCGTCCGGGTCCATCTTCCAGCGGACCGGAGCGCCCGCCTCCCAGGTGGAGTCGGGGCCGTAGCCGCCCATGTAGACCCTGATGAGCCCGGGGTCGGTCAGCGCCCGGTAGAGCTCATCGGCGGTGGTCTGGATGTAGAGGGCGTAGACGAACTCGGGCTTGTCCATGACCGTTCCTTCCTGGGACTGGTCGGGGCGGGGCGGTGACGGGGCACGCCGGAGCGGGCCGGGGGCTACGGAACATCGGCGAAGTCCGGTCCGGCCGCGGACCGCGAGGTCCGCGACTGCGCCGGGAGGGCCGCCAGTCCGGGCGCCGGCTCCAGCGGGCGGTCGGTGAAGAAGCGGGCCGCGAGGTCAGCGACGTCGTCGGGGCGCTCCAGGACCACCCAGTGGTCGGACTCCCCGATCGTGACGAACCTGCTGCCCTCGATCGTGGCGGCGAAGGCCCGCTGCCGCTCGGGCGAGGTCACCGTGTCGTGCTCGCCCGCGAAGACCAGGGCCGGCACTCCGGCCAGTCCGCCGGAGAAGTCCGGCTGCCGGGCCAGGGCCCGGTGCAGCGACCGGGCGGCGTGCGGGGAGTGGGTGAGGGCGTGGAGGAACGAGCGGCGCACATAGCGCCGGGCCAGCTCGCCCCGGTGGACCTTGCGTTCCGGGTCCTGGCACATCAGCACCCCGGCGGCCAGACCGGCCAGCCCCTCCAGGTCGCCGGTGTCCAGCCGGGCGACGGCCCGGCTCCACTCCGCCCGCTGCGCGTCGCTGATGTGGGCGGGCACCCCGCCGAGGACCAGCCGGGCGATCCGGCCGGGGTCGCGGCGCGCGCAGCCGAAGGCGATCGAGGTGCCGTAGGAGAAGCCGAACAGGTTGACCCCGGGCACGCCCAGATCGTCGATGATGCCGGTGACGGCGTCGTACAGGATGTCGTCGCCCGCGCCGGGCGGGAGCGGGTCCGCGCCGCCCATGCCGGGCAGGTCGGCGGTGACCACGGAGGCGAGCGGTCCCAGATGGTCGTCCATCTGCGGCCAGCCGTACATCCCCTGGAGCGCGCCGCCGAGAACGATGACCGGCTCGGTGCGCGGCGAGGGCTGCCGCAGGACCCGGTAGCCGTAGCGCAGCCCGTCCACCGACAGGGTCCGGATGATCTCCTCGGCCATGGTTCGGTGCCTCTCGGTTTCCGGGTCAGGCCCTGGTGAGGACGAGTGCGGCGTTGTGTCCGCCGAAACCGAGCGAGGTCTTGACGGCCGCGTCGAACAGGCCCGGCCGGGCCTCCTTGCGCACCACGTCGACGGGGATCGCGGGGTCGGGGGCGTCGAGGTTGACGGTGGGCGGTACGAGCCGGTGCTGGAGGGCCAGCACGGTCAGCGCGGTCTCGATGCCGCCGGCGGCGCCCAGGGTGTGGCCGGTCATCGCCTTCGTCGAGGTGACCAGGGGGTGCTCGCCGAGGACCCGGCGCAGCATCGTCGCCTCGATGAGGTCGTTGGCGACGGTCGAGGTGCCGTGGGCGTTGACATGGCCGATGTCCCCGGCGCCGAGCCCGGCGTCGGCGAGCGCGGAGCGCAGGGCCCGTTCGATGCCCAGGCCCCCGGGGTCGGGGGCGACGGCGGAGTAGGCGTCGCTGGCGGCGCCGTATCCCGCGACGTGCGCGCGGACGGTGGCGCCCCGGGCGCGGGCGTGCTCGGGGCGTTCCAGCACCAGGAGCCCGGCGCCCTCACCGACGACGAAGCCGTCCCGGTGGATGTCGAACGGGCGGCAGGCCGTCTCCGGGGCGTCGCGCCGGGTGGAGACGGCCTTGAGCCGGCAGGCGCTCGCGATCAGCAGCCGGGAGCAGACCGATTCGGCGCCGCCCGCGACGACGATGTCGCAGGCGCCGGTGCGGAGCATCTGGTGGGCGGTGCCGAGGGCGACGGTGCCGGAGGAGCAGGCGGTGGAGACGGCCTGGCTCGGACCGAGCGCGCCGAGGTCGGTGGCGACACTGCTGGCCGCGCCGTTGACGACGGTGAGCGGGGCGAGCTTCGGGGAGACCCGGCGGGCGCCGCGTTCGGTGAGAGTGGTGTGCTGCTCGTCGTAGAACGGCAGTCCGCCGTGTGCGGAGCCGATGACGACGGCGACCCGTCCGGCGTCCCAGGCCGAGGGGTCGAGGCCCGCGTCGGCGACGGCCTCGCGGGCCGCGACGACGGCCAGTTGCGAGAAGCGGTCCATCAGCCGCGCGGTCGCCACCCCGAGCAGTTCCCGAGGGTCGAGGCCGGTGATGGTGTACATGAAGTCGCAGGGCAGGCCGTGGAGTTCGGGCCGGTGCGGGACCGAGGGGGCGGCCGATGGCGCAGAGACCTCGCGCCAGGTCGCCTCGGTCCCGGCGCCCGCGGCGGTCACCAGGCCGATCCCGGTGACGGCGGCGGCGAAGGGCTCCGGGCGGTACGGGCGGCCCGTCACGCGGCGGCCTTGCGGTGCACCGCGTCGACAAGTTGGCCGACGGTGTCCCGCGAGGTCAGCTGGACGTCGTCCAGATCGATGCCCATCCGGTCCTCGATGAGCAGCCGCAGTTCCTCCAGCGCCAGTGAGTCGAGCCGGAGGTGACGGAGCGACACCTCGGGCCGGATGGCGAGCGGGTCGGTGCCGAAGTTCGCCACCAGCAAGGTGTTGATCTCTTCTGCCGTGCTCATGCGGCGCTCCTGCGCTCTCGTACGCGGTGACGCCCTGCCGCGTGAGGTGTGAGTGCCATCGGGGGACGCCGGCTGGTCCGGAGGAACCATTTATACGCCTTCGCGAAGGTGATTCCGATCGCCGTTCCCCCGTGCGGTGGGGGGACGTCCAGGTGTACGAATTCGTTGGTTCCGGGCGGTCGGCAGCCCTCCCGGAGCCGGTGTCCGGCCCGTACACTCCGCGATCATGACGATCGACACGCCCCGCTCCGACGGGCCCGCGCTCTTCCCGACGATGTCCACCATGCGGGCGATGCGCCGCCTGAAGCCGGAACCGGTGCCGGACGAGACGCTGGAACAGCTCATACAGGCGGCCGTCTGGGGTCCCAGCGGCGGCAACATGCAGTGCTACGAGTACGTCGTGGTCACCGATCGCGAGGTGATGGCGCGTCTGGCGCCGCTGTGGAAGCGGTGCGTGGACGCCTATCTGGCGACGACCGGGAAGTACGCGCCGAAGGGCATGGACGAGGCGGCGTACGGCCGGATGGTCGCCGCGATCGAGTACCAGCGCGACCACTTCGCCGACACCCCGGCCCTGATCGTGCCCTGCTACCGCTTCCCCGAGCCGCGGCTGGACGAGGAGGGGCTGCTGGCCTCCGCCCAGGCGCTCGGCCCGGCCGCGACCGCGCACATGATGAACACCCAGGAGCGCTTCCAGGCGCTCGCCGAGGGCTCCTGCGTCTACCCGGGCGTGCAGAACGTCCTGCTCGCCGCGCGGGCGCTGGGGCTCGCGGCGAACATCACCATCTGGCACCTGATGCTGGAACAGGAGTGGAAGCAGGCCCTCGGCATCCCCGAGGACATGCACACCTACGCCGCCATTCCGGTCGGATGGCCGCAGGGTAATTTCGGACCGGTGCGGCGCCGGCCGGCCGCGGACGTCATCCACCGCGACCGCTGGTAACCCGGAACCCTCTCCCCGGCCTGCCCGTGACGGGCCGTCCGCCCCCGGGCAGGCCGCCGGATCCCCTGCCAACTCCATTGGAGTGAAAGGGATTTCGACACACCGGGCAGATGATTGTCATGCCCTGGACAGATGGCTACGCTGAGCGCGATTCGCGGCCCCCCGGTCCGCCCCACTCGGGCCCGGGGGCCGTTCCTCTCCCCCACCGAGCAGGAGCAGGTATGCCCAGCCGCGCCGCAGCCCACACAAGGGGCCGCGCCTCCGTCCTGGCGGCCCTCACCGCCACCGTCCTCACCGTGACCGGCTCGCCGGCCCTCGCCTCTCCGGACGGCGGCCACCCGATGAACCGGGCGTTCGCACGGGCCGCGGCGGCGTTCGACGTGCCACGCGATCTGCTCGCCGCCGTCGGTTACGGCGAGACCCGGCTCGACGGCCACGCCGGGCGCCCCAGCCAGGCGGGCGGCTACGGCGTGATGCACCTGGTGAGCAACCCCGGCGACCGGACGCTGGAGCGGGCGGCCGCCCTCACCGGCAAGCCGCTCGCCGAGCTCCGCACCGACACCGCGGCCAACATCCTGGGCGGCGCGGCGGTGCTGCGCGGCTACGCGGACAAGCTCGGCCTCGACGCCCGGGACCGCGACGACATCGACGCCTGGTACCCGGCCGTCGCCCGGTACGGCGGCGGACAGGGCTCCGCCGCCGCCCTCTACGCCGACACCGTCTACACCTTCCTGGCCGACGGGCTCAGGGCCGTCGCCCCCGGCGGCGAGCGGATCTCGGTGACCAGCCGCCCGGTCGCCCCGCACAAGGGCGCGCTCGCCGCGGCCGAGGCGCGCGCCCAGAGCCCCGACTACCCCTCGGCGCTCTGGGTCCCGGCCGACGCGCACAACTTCGCCGCGGGCCGCACGGCGAAGATCGACAAGGTGATCGTCCATGTCACACAGGGCTCGTACGCGGGCTCGATCAGCTGGTTCCAGAACCCGACGGCGGAGGTGAGCGCCCACTACGTGGTGCGTTCCTCGGACGGCCAGATCACCCAGATGGTCCGGGACGGCGACACCGCGTACCACGCCAGGAGCGCCAACTCCTCGGCGCTCGGCATCGAGCACGAGGGCTTCATCGACGACCCGTCCTGGTTCACCGACGCGATGTACCGGTCGTCCGCGGCGCTGACCGCGTACCTCTGCGACCGCTACGGCATCCCCAAGGACCGGGCGCACATCATCGGGCACAGCGAGGCGCCGGGCAACGACCACACCGACCCGGGCCCCTACTGGGACTGGACCCGCTACATGCAGCTGGTCGGCCAGAGCACCGGCGGCGGCGCGGGCACCGACGCGCTGAGCTTCGCCGCGTACGCGACCCAGCAGAGCGGTTCGACGGGCGCCCAGGTCAAGGCGGTCCAGCAGCTGCTGAACGACCAGGGATACGCCGCGGGCGCGGTGGACGGCAGTTTCGGCACGGCGACCCGTACCGCGGTGACGGCGTACCAGATGGCGCGCGGGCTGGACGCCGACGGTGTGGTGGGGGCCGGGACCTGGACCGCGCTGCTGTCGGCCGGCGCGACGCCGAGCCTCCGGCAGGGGGCCTCGGGCGACGGGGTGAAGCGGCTCCAGCGCGCCCTGACCGCGGCGCTCGGCTCGACGGTCGGCGTCGACGGCGGCTTCGGTCCGGAGACGGTGACCGCGGTGCGCGGCTACCAGACGAGCCGGGGGCTGACGGCCGACGGCATCGTGGGGCCGGACACCTGGGCGGCCCTCCAGACGGGGCGCTGACCCCGTCCGGGCAGGTGGGGCGGGGCGGCCCCGGGCACGGACCGCCCCGCTCCGCCCACCGGGCACCCGCCGCCGAGGACCGGCGGCCGGACCCGTGTCACGTTCGAGTAACCTGCCGGAAACCCTTGACGTTTCTCCTGACTCGTTCTTAACCTCACTGCGTAGTTCGCATTCCTTGCAGTTCACGTGCTGCGGCGCTTTCCGCAGTGTTTTGACAGGCACAGACATAGACCACCTGTCGGTGGTTTCGTCATGCCTGTTTCTCTGTGCTCCCCGTGCCGCCGATGGGTCTTCCTCGAAGGCGGATTCATGGCACAACGTCCGAGCGTCAAAGGCGTCGCCGACGTCGTTGCGCTCATCGATGGGCTGGGAAAGATCACCGGCCGGGCGCAGGTCATCTGGTTTCTCGTGTTCGGCGGGCTGTTCCTCGACGCCTATTCGAACGCCGCGCTGAGCGCCGGTCTGGGGCCGATGACGTCCCAGATGGAGCTCACCAGCACGCAGGTCTCGATCCTCACGGCCACCGCTCCGGCCCTGGCGATCGTCTTCAACCCGGTCGGCGGCTGGCTCGCCACCCGGATCGGCCGCGTCCCCCCGCTGCTCATCGCCAAGGTGTTCGCCATCGCGGGCGCCCTGCTGGCCGCCTTCGCCGGTGACTTCACCGTCGTCTGGCTCGGCCGGGTCCTGGTGGGTGTGGCGTACGGCATCGACTTCGCCGTCGCCATGGCGCTGCTCGCCGAGTACACGCCCGCGAAGCTGGGCGGCCGGCTGAATCTGTGGCAGGCCGTCTGGTACGTCGCCACCACCAGCAACCTCGCGCTCGCCCTGGTCTTCTTCAACCTGGACGTCGGCGCCGACATCTGGCGCTGGTCGGTCGGCTCGGCCGCGGTGGTCGCCGCCGCGCTGCTGCTGGGCCAGTGGCTGATGCTGCGGGAGAGCCCGACCTGGCTGGCGAGCAAGGGGCGGCTGGACGAGGCCGTCGTCAACCTGGACCGGATCTACCGGATCAAGGCCGTCGCCGGGAAGCCCGACGAGGCGACCCGCGCCGCCACCGAGGCGCCCGCCATCGGCTTCCGCCAGGCCGGGCTGCTCTTCAAGGGCGAGTACCTGCCGCGCACGGTGCTCTCCTCGGTCATCTCGCTCGGGCAGTCGATGCAGTACTTCGCGGTCGGCTGGTACCTGCCGCTGATCAGTCTGACGATCTTCGGCGAGAGCTTCGAGAAGGCCACCATCGGATCGATGGTCTTCAACGCCTTCGGCATCGCGGGCGGGCTCCTCTCCGCCTACTTCGGCCGCAGGCTCGGACTGCGGCTCAGCTCCGCCGCGGGCTTCGCCGGGGTCTTCGTGGCGCTGCTCGCGATGGGGCTGACCTTCGAGAAGGTGCCCACGGCCGTGGCGTTCCTGCTGCCGGTGCTGTTCATCCTCTGCCACTCCGCGGGCCCCGGCGCCAACGGCAAGTCCATCGCCGCGCTCTCGTACAGCAGCGACGTCCGCGCGCTCGGCACCGGTGTCACCGGGATGGTCGGCAGCTTCGGCAGTGTCGTGGGGCTGTACGTCTTCCCGCAGATCAAGGACTCGCTGGGGCTCGCCGACACCTTCCTGGTGCTCTCCGTCGTGCCGCTGCTCGGCCTGATCACCTGCCTGGCGATCAAGTGGGACCCGACGAAGGCCGCCTCCCCCGACGAGGCCCCCGGACCGGACCGGCAGGCCGGGGCCCCGGACGGCTCACCTCGATCCGCGGCGTCCGTGACCGCGCGCTGACCGGCCGCCGGGCCCGCCGCACCCCACGATGGTGCTCTCCCCTCCCTCTCCCTCCGTACGGCTCGCTCGCGATGCTCGCAATGAAAGGGCTGCAATGACGCAGACGTTCCCCGGCGCCGCCGCACGGCGCGGTGTGCTGTCCATCGACGAGGGCACCACGGGCACCCGGGCCGGAGTCGTGCTCGACTCCGGCGGGGCCCACGAGGTGTTCTACCGGTCGATCAAGGTCAGCCATCCGGACGACCTCTCGGTCGAGCAGGACCCGATGGAGATCTGGACCGCCACCGTCGAGGTGGCGCGCCGGGCCGTCGGCCGGGCCCGCGAGGAGGGCATCGACATCACCGCGGTGGCGCTCTCCACCCAGCGGGCGACCGCGATGCTGTGGGACCGGGTGACCGGGCGGCCGCTGCTGCCCGCGGTGGTGTGGCAGGACCGGCGGTACGCGGCCGAGCTGACCTCGTACGAGACGGAGTGGGACGCCGCGCTGCTGGCCCGCCAGGGCCGGCCGGTCGGCGCCCGCGCACCGTTCCTCTGGGCCGCCCGGCAGATCGCCGAGCACCCGGAGGCGGCCGCCGCGCACCGTGCGGGCCGGCTGCTCTTCGGCACCGTCGACACCTGGCTGATCTGGCGGCTCACCGGCGGCGCCGTGCACGCCACGACACCGACCAACGCCGCCTCCACCGGTGGCTACCTGCTGGAGCGGCACGCCTGGGACGAGGAGTGGATCGGCCACCTCGGCTTCCCCCTCGACCTGCTCCCCGAGCTCCGCTCCGACGACGCCGGTTTCGGCACCACCGACCCGGCCGCCCTCGGCATCGCCGTCCCGCTGGCCGCCTCCATGGGCGACCAGCACGCCGCACTCGTCGCGCTCGGCGGCCTCGCCGCCGGGCAGGGCATGTGCGTCTACGGGACCGGCGCCTTCGTCGACGCGGCGACCGGCACCACGCCCGCCCTGCCCCGGCCGGACATCTCCGGGGTGCTCGCCCAGCCCGGCCGGCGGCAGGGCGACATCAGCCACTACAGCCTGGAGGCGTACACCTCCACGGCGGGGTCGGCGCTGCGCTGGCTCTGCGACGACCTGGGCCTGTTCGCTTCGCCGAAGGAGCTCGGTGAGGAGGCGGGCCGGGTCCCCACCCGGCCGGGCCGCACCCCGCGTTTCGTCCCGGCGCTCGCCGGGGTCCGTACGCCGGTCTGGCACCCGGAGGCCACCGCCTCCCTCACCGGGCTCACCCTCGCCACCACCCGCGCCGATCTGGCCCGCGCCGTGCTCGACGGGATCGCGCACTCGGTGTGCGACCTGATCGACGGGGTCGCCGACACCATGGGCACCCCGTTCACCCGGCTCCGGGTCGGCGGCGGGGTATCCGGCAGCGACCCGCTGATGCGGATCCAGGCCGATCTGACCGGCCTGCCGCTGGAGCGGGTCTCCGACTCCGCCACCGCCAGCCTGCGCGGCACCGCGTATCTCGCCGGGGTCGCCCAGGGCCTGTGGTCCTCGCTGGAGGAGGTCGTCGAGGCACAGCCGCTCGGCCGGATCTTCGAGCCCTCGATCACCGCCGCCGAGCGCGCCGCGCAGCGGTACGCCTGGCGCGACGTGCTGATCGCCCACCTCGGCGATCCGGCGCTGCTCCCCCTGAAGGCCCCCGAACCTCACACCCCCCACTGACGGCCCCGGCCGTCGCACCGGCGGCCCCCACCGACCTCGTGGCCGCCGCACCGAAACACCAGGAGTTGATGTTGTGATCACCATGCCCGCCCGGAAGCCGAGGCGCAGCGCCGCGGCGACCCGCCGTACGCCCCTGCTGCTCGACCGGGCAGCCCTCAAGCGCCGGCTGGCCGACGACACGTACGACGTGCTCGTCATAGGCGGCGGCATCACCGGGGCGTACGCCGTGCTCGACGCGGCCTCGCGCGGGCTGCGCGCGGCGCTGGTCGAGAAGGACGACTTCGCCTCCGGTACGTCGTCGAAGTCCTCGAAGATGGTGCACGGCGGTCTGCGCTACATCGAGCAGGGCAACGTCAACCTGGTCCGCCACTCGCTGCTGGAGCGGCACCGCTTCCGCAAGAACGCCCCGCACCTGGTGCACCGGCTGCCGTTCCTCTTCCCGATCCTGGAGAAGGAGGGCATCTTCGACGCCCGCCTCGCCAAGGGCTTCGAGGGGCTGCTGTGGACGTACGACCTGGTCGGCGGCTGGCGGATCGGCAAGCTCCACCAGCGGCTCACCGTGCCGGAGGTGCTCGCGCAGGCGCCGACGCTGCGGGCGGAGAACCTCAAGGGCGGGCTGATGTACTTCGACGCCCGCACCGACGACGCCCGGCTCGTCCTCACCATCGTGCGGACCGCCGCGGCGCTCGGTGCGACGGTCCTCAACGGGGCCAGGGCCGAGGGCCTGCTGATGCAGAGGGGCAAGGTGGCCGGCGCCCGGGTATCGGCGGACGGCGACTCCTTCGACATCCGCGCGCGGGCCGTCGTCAACGCCACCGGCGTATGGACCGACGAGCTGGACGCGAAGGCCGACGACGGTCACGCGCCGCAGGTCAGGCCCGCCAAGGGCGTCCATATCGTGGTGCCGTGGGACAAGGTGCGGATCAACTGCACGGTCACCGTGCCGATCCCGGGCCGGGCCCGCCGCGCGACCTGCACCCGCTGGGGCAACAGCGTCGTGCTGGGCACCACGGACGAGGACTACCAGGGCTCCCCCGACGATGTGCACTGCACCCGCGAGGAGATGGACTTCCTGCTGGAGGGCGCCAACACCGCCTTCGAGGGGAAGCTCACCCCGGACGACGTGGTCGGTTCCATCGGCGGTCTGCGCCCGCTGGTCGGCGGCAAGGAGGGCGCCACCCTCGACATGCGCCGCGACCACCACATCACCGTCGGCCGCACCGGAATGGTGACGGTGACCGGCGGCAAGCTCACCACCAGCCGCCACATGGGCGAGCTGGTCATCGACAAGGTGATGACCGTCCTCGGCCGCAAGGGCAGGAGCCGCACCACCGACCTCCCGCTGCTCGGCGGCGCCGGTTACGACGCCGAGGCCGTCGCGGCCTCCGGCGGCATCGCCGCGCACCTCGGCGAGCGCTTCGGCACCGAGGCCCGGTTCGTCGGCGACCTGATCCAGGACGACCCGACGCTGGCCGAGCCGATCGTCGCGGGGCTCCCGTACACCCGGGCCGAGGTCGTGTACGCGGCCCGTGCCGAACTGGCCCGCTCGGTCGACGACGTCCTCTCCCGGCGGCTGCGCGCCCGGCTGTTCGCCCGGGACGCCTCCGCCGAGGCGGCCGGGGCCGTGGGCGCGGTCCTCGGCCGGGAACTGAACCTCACCCAGGCCGAGGTGGAGCGCTCGGTCTCCGAATACCTCGCGGCCGTCCGTCACGAAAAGTCCGTACTCCTCGAAGGGGCAGCAGCATGATCAGCCGTCAGACCATCACCCATCCGTTCAACCGGGGCGACTACACGATCGGCGCCCCCAGCTTCGCCAAGTGGGCCCGGAACACCCCCATCGGCGACGGTGAGGCCGCCCTCCAGGCCGACCCCGTCGAGGTCCCCGGGAGCGTCGTCGAGGCGCTGCGCGAGGCCGCGCACGCGGTGCACACCGCCCGCGAGGAGGTCGTCGCCCGGACCCGCGACTGGTGGGCCGGCTCGATGATCGGCGAGACCGAGGGCCGTCCCGCGACGCCGGACGCCGTGATCGTCGAGGCGGCCGACGCCGACCAGGTCGCGGCCGTGCTGCGGATCTGCCACGAGGCGGGCGTCCCGGTCACCCCGTCCGCCGGGCGCTCCAACGTCACCGGTGCGGCGCTCCCCGTCTTCGGCGGTGTCGTCCTGGACGTCTGCGGGCTGAACGCGATCACCGGCTTCGACGCCGAGTCCAACATCGTGGACGTCCAGGCCGGCATGTTCGGCGACCTCTTCGAGAAGCAGCTCCAGGAGGAGTACGGCGTCACCACCGGCCACTGGCCGTCCGCGTTCGCCGTCTCGACGGTCGGCGGCTGGATCGCCTGCCGCGGCGCCGGTCAGCTCTCCACCCGGTACGGCAAGATCGAGGACATGGTCGTCGGCGTGGACGTGGTGCACGCGGACGGCACCCGCGCCACGTACGGCGACTACGCCCGCGCCGCGGTCGGCCCGGACCTGCGCCAGCTCTTCGTCGGCTCCGAGGGCACCCTCGGCGTCATCGTCTCGGCGCGGCTGCGGGTCCACCCGCTGCCGGAGTACGCCAAGGCCGTGGCGTACGGCTTCACGAGCTTCGCGGAGGGCCTGGACGCCTGCCGCCGGATCATGCAGCGCGGTGCGACCCCGGCCGTCCTGCGGCTGTACGACACCCTGGAGTCGGGCACCCACTTCGGCCACCCGGAGACCAACCTGCTGCTGATCGCCGACGAGGGCGACCCGGCCATCGTCGACGCCTCGATCAAGGTGGCGTCCGAGGTGTGCGAGGCGTACGGCCCCGAGCTGGACAGCCAGGCGGTCTTCGAGCGGTGGCTGGACGAGCGGATGCTGGTCGGCAAGTCCGCCGACGGCTTCGCGCCCGGCCCCGGCTTCGTCGCCGACACCCTGGAGATGGCCGCGTCCTGGACCGACCTCCCGGTGATCTACGACGAGGTGGTCGCGGCGATCCAGTCGGTGCCCGGCACCCTGGCCGCCTCGGCCCACCAGTCCCACGCGTACACCGACGGCGCCTGCGTCTACTTCTCGCTGCGCGGCGACGTGGCTCCCGAGTCGCGCCGGGACTGGTACCGCTCGGTGTGGGACGCGGCCAACGCCGTGCTGATCGAGCACGCGGCGGCGCTCAGCCACCACCACGGCTGCGGACTGCTGCGCGGCCCCTACCTGGAGGAATCCCTCGGGGCGGGCTTCGCGACCTTCGTCGCGGTGAAGAAGGCCCTGGACCCGGCCGGCATCCTCAACCCTGGCAAACTGGGCCTTCCCAGCCGATTCGGTACGTCTCCGCTGAACTGACACCGGTCCAGCAGCAGCCACGAACCCCTCCCTCCCCAGGCAGGCCCTTGCCATGACCCCTTCCCCGTCCCGGTCCGGTGCCCCGCTCGACCCCCGGCTCACCGCGGCGTTCGCCGAGGTCCCGGTCGTCGCGTCGGTCGTCGGCACCCAGCCGCTGCGGCAGTTCCTGACCGCACCGGCCAAGGTGTGCATCCTCGCCTCCTTCGCGGTGGGGCAGCTGCCGCAGGTGGTGCCGGCGCTGGGCCGGGCGGGGAAGACCGTGTTCGTGAACGTGGACAGCAGCCCCGGTCTGGCCCAGGACCGGGGCGCGCTGGAGTTCATCAGGAACATGGGCGCGCACGGCGTGGTCAGCACCCGGCTCTCCCTGATAGAGAAGGGCCGTCCGCTCGGCCTGCTGACGATGATGAAGGTGTTCGTCACCGACCGGTCCAATCTGCGCCGCTCCACGGACGCGATCTCGCGCGGGGCGCCGGACCTGGTCGAGATCATGCCCGCCCCGATCATCGCCCGGATGAGCGCGCAGGCACAGCGCGCGATGTCCCCGTCGGTGGCCGCGGGCTTCGTGGAGACCCCCGCGGACGTCGCGCTGGCGCTGGCCCTCGGGTCGGCCGCCGCCGCCGCCACGTCCGACCCCCGCCTCTGGAATCTGCGCCGGGACCAGCTGCCGCCGGTCCCGCCCTCCGCGCTGAAGAGGCCCGCCCCACCCCAGGAGTAACCCCCATGACATACGTGGTCGTAGCCCGCTACCGCACCAAGGAGGGCGAGGAGAGCACCGTTCTCCCGCTCCTCGACACGATGGCCGCCGCCTCCCGCCAGGAGCCCGGCAACCTCGCCTACCGGGTCCACCAGGGCACCGAGGACCCGCGGGCGGTCGTGCTGTACGAGGAGTACGCCTCCGAGGACGACTTCACCGCCCACTGCGCCACCCCGCACTTCCAGGAGATCGTGCTCGGCAAGGTCGTCCCGCTGCTGGAGAGCCGCGACGTGCTGCGCTGCGCCCCGCGTTCGGAGGTGGGCGCGTGAAGACCCGTGCGGCGGTGCTGCGCGGGACGTCGACGGCCCGCCCCTACTCCGGGACCCGCCCGGTCGAGGTGGAGGAGCTGGAGCTGGGCGCGCCGCGCGAGGGCGAGGTGCTGGTGCGCATCGCGGCCGCCTCGCTCTGCCACTCGGACCTGTCGGTGGTCAACGGCGACCGGGTGCGTCCGCTGCCGATGGCGCTGGGCCACGAGGCGGTGGGGGTGGTCCAGGAGACCGGTCCGGGTGTCGGGCGGGTCTCCCCGGGCGACCACGTGGCGCTGGTCTTCGTGCCGAGCTGCGGCTTCTGCGGCGACTGCGCGGCGGGCCGGCCGGCGCTGTGCGCCCAGGCCGCGGCGGCCAACGGTTCGGGGGCGCTGCTGCACGGCCCGTCCCTGCTGACCGACGCCTCGGGCGCCCCGGTCCACCACCAGCTCGGCGTCTCGGCGTTCTCCGAACACGCGGTGCTGGCCCAGGAGTCGGTGGTCCCGATCCCCCGGGACGTCCCGTTCGCCGTGGCGTCGATGTTCGGCTGCGCGGTGCTGACGGGCGCGGGCGCGGTGATCAACACGGCGGCGCTGCGTCCGGGGCAGTCGGCGGTGGTCTACGGCCTGGGCGGGGTGGGCCTCGCCGCGGTGCTGGGCGCCCGCGCGGCGGGGGCGTACCCGATCGTCGCGGTCGACCCGGTGCGGGAGAAGCGCGAGCTGGCCCTCCGGCTGGGCGCGAGCCATGCGTACGCGCCGGACGACGCGGTGCGCGAGGTCCGCGAACTCACCTCCGGGGGCGTCGAGTTGGCGGTGGAGGCGGTGGGCAGCCCGAAGGTGATGGCGCAGTGCCTGTCGGCCGTGGCGCGGGGCGGCCGGGTCGTCTCGGTGGGGCTGCCCGCGCCCGACCGGATGCTGGAGGTGCCGGCTCTGGCGTTCGCGGGCGAGGGCAAGTCGCTGCTGGGTTCGTACATGGGTGACGCGGTGCCCCGCCGGGACATCCCGAGGTTCCTGGAGCTGTGGCGGGCGGGCCTGATGCCGGTGGAGCTGATGCACACGGGCACGCTGCCGCTGGCCGACATCAACACGGCGCTGGAGGAGCTGGCCTCGGGCCGGGCGATCCGTCAGGTGATCGACACCTCGGGGATGCTGAACGGCTGACGCGCGGACCGCGGCCCGGCCGGTGGCGCCCCGCCCGCCCGGGAGGGGCGCCACCGGCCGCGGCCGTCAGCGGCCGGACTCCTCACCGTCCGGCGCGCCGTCGGGCGTGAAGTGCAGGGTGATCCGGCGTCGGCCGATGCGCCACCCCCGCTCGCCGCGCACGATCACGTCGTCGTAGGTCACGCTCCCGCACTGGCCGTCCGGGCCCGCGCCGATCCCCTTGGACCGGGCGTGGATCAGCCCGTCCCCGGCCTCGGTGAGGACGATGTTGGTGACGTGGTGGCCGACGGGCGCGCCCGGCGTGCCCGCCCGCGCCCGCGCCATGTCCCGGAAGGCGTCCAGGCCGTGCACTTCCCCGTGCCCGAGGTTCGAGGTCTCGTAGACGATGTCGTCGGTGAACAGCTCGTCCAGCCGGTCCAGTTCGTCGTTGTCGACCAGGTGCCCGTGCAGGGCGAGCAGTTCGGAGATGTCCAGGCGGTCCTCGACACTGAGCGTCATCGCCGGTCCTTTCGTGAGAGCTCTCGCGACGGTGCGGCAGTTATACGGGGCGGGCTCCCCGGCCCCCCGGCACAGCACCGGTCGCGCACCGGCGTGGCCCGGGGAGTTCATTCCGCTGGAGCAACCGCGCGGCGTTCGCGGCGGAGCGGCACCACCCCGTTGCCGGACTCCCGGGTCTCTGTCCGACGGGGCGCGGTCCGGTCGCCCGGCGCCCCGGACCGGTCGACGCCTGCGCCGGTCTCCCGGCGACGAGTGTCACGCTTCCCGGCACGGCCCGCGCCGGGTCCGGCGTACGGTGGTCCCTCCCCGGAGGAAAGTGGTTTCGAGTGAGAGTCGGTACGGCCCGGTCGGCCGCGGTCCGGTGGGTCGCCGAGCACGCCCGGCCCGATCCCGGTTTCCGTGGTGCCTTCTTCAGCGGGTCCACGGTGGGTCTGCCGGACGACGCCGAGCTGTCCCCGTACTCGGACGTGGACGTCGTGGTCGTCACCGCCGCAGCGGCCCCGCCGACCGGGCCGGGCAAGTTCCGCTTCCGGGGCGCGCTGCTGGAGGTCAGCCATCTGCCGTGGGACCTGCTCGGCTCCGCGGACGAGGTGCTCTCCTCGTACCACCTGGCGGGGAGCTTCCGCCGCGACACGGTCGTCGACGACCCCACGGGCCGGTTGCGCGGGCTGGGGGCCGAGGTGTCGCGCCGGTTCACCGAGCGGCGCTGGGTGCGCCGCAGATGCCTGGACGCCGAGCGCCGCGTCGAGACCCGCCTGGCTTCCTTCGACGTCTCGGCGCCGTTCCACACACAGGTCCTGTCATGGCTGTTCCCCACCGGGGTCACCACCCATGTCCTGCTGGCCGCCGCCCTGCGCAACCCCACGATCCGGCTCCGCTACCCGGCGGCCCGAGCGGTCCTCGACACGTACGGGCAGGCGCACCTGTACCCGCGACTGCTGGAGCTCCTGGGGTGCGCGCGGCTGTCGGCCGCCCGGACGGGACACCACCTGGACGAGCTGGCCCGCACCTTCGACGCCACCGCGGGAGTCGCCCGTACGCCGTTCTTCTTCAGCGGGGACCTGACCACCGGGGCCCGTCCGGTCGCGATCGACGGCAGCCGGCATCTCGTCGAACGGGGCGACCACCGCGAGGCCGTGTTCTGGATCGTCGCGACCTTCGCGCGATGTCACACCGTACTGGCGGCGGACGCTCCCGAGCTGCACCACGCACGCCTGCCGGCCTTCCGCGAGGCCGTCGCGGACCTGGGCATCGCGTCCACCGACGACTTCGTGCGACGGGGGGCAGAGGTCGTCGCCTTCCTCCCCGAACTCCGGCTGACCGCCGGGAAGATCGTGGCGGCCAACACCGGGATCACCGGATGACGCGGGCGCGGGGTCAGTAGTGGCCCGTCCTGCCGTCCAGGATCTCCCTGATGGCGTCCAGGTGGCCCGCGTGCCGGGCGGTCTCCTCGATCATGTGGAACATGATCCAGCGCAGGCTCGCGCCCGACGCCTCGAAGTCCGGGTGCCGGCCCACGTCGTCGAGCGACCGTCCCTCGAAGATCCCGTTCGACACCGCGACCTGCCGGTCGTACTCCTCCAGCAGCTGAGCGAGCGGCACGCCCGCCACCCTCATGTCGGAGTCCTCGGGCTCCTCGAACACCGGCCCCACGGCCGGGCGCCCCAGCAGGACGACCTCGAACCAGAGGTGTTCGGCCCAGCGGAGGTGTGACATGACACCCGCCATCGTCATGAGCGGCGAGGACGGCAGGACGGCGCGGTGCGCGTCCGCCTCCGACAGCTCCTCGCACTTCCAGCGGGCGGTCGCCCGCTGCGTGTCGAGCCAGCCGACGAGCTGGGCCCGCTCGTCCGCCTCGAAGTCCGGGCGGGTACGGGAGGGGTACGAGGAGGGCGACATGGGCGCCGACATTACCCGAGGCGATGTCACACCTCACCTCGGTCGCCGTCGGGGGCGACCGGCGAACTCCCCCTCCCGGCGGCCCTGTCGCCCTGATACCTTGACCGCCATGTTCCTCTCCCGTGCGTAGGACCCCGCATCGACCGCACCCCGCTCCCGCCGGGTGCGGCGCTCCGGTGTCCCCGCACGCCCGCAGCGCCCCGTGCCGCGCTGCCCTCACGAGGAAACGTCTCGATGCTCTCGCCCTCACCCGTGCCTTCGCGCACGCCTTCGTACGCCACCGTCCTGCGCACCCCTCACGCCGCCCGCACCTTCGGCGCCGCCCTGCTGGGGCGGCTGTCGTACGGGATGGTCTCCCTCTCCCTGATGCTGGCGGTGAACGCCTCCACCGGCTCGTACTCCGTCGCCGGGGCCGTCATGGCCGTGTTCGGGGCGACCAGTGTCTTCCTCTCCCCCGCCCGTGCCGCGCTGATCGACCGGCACGGGCCGCGCCGGGTCCTGCCGCCGATGGCCGGTCTGTACGCGGCGCTGCTCTCCGCGCTGGCGTACGCCACCTGGCGGCCGGGGGCCCCGGCGTTGCTGCTGGGGGTGATGTCCGCCGCGGCGGGGGCCTCCACTCCGCCGCTGGGGCCGGTGATGCGGACGCTGTGGAGCGACCTCGTCGCCGACCGGGAACTGCTGCGGCGCGCCTACAGCCTGGACGGCGTGGCCGAGGAACTCCTCTTCGTCAGCGGCCCGTTGCTGGTGGGTCTGGTCGTGAGGTCCGCCCCGCCCGCGGCCGGGGTGGCGATCAGCGCCGCGCTGGTGTTCGTGGGCACGCTGGCACTGGTCTCCTCACCGGCGGTGCGCGCCACGGCCGCGGCGCCGTCCGGGGACACGGCGGCCGGCAAGGACGCCCCACCGACCGGGCGGCGGCTGCTCGGCGTCGTCGCACTGCGCCACGCGGTGCTGGTGACGGCGGCCGTGGGGCTCTGTCTGGGAGGGCTGGACCTGCTGGTGGTGGCGTTCGCCGAGCAGCATCACCGGAGCGGGGCGATGTCGTGGGTGCTCGCCGCGCTCTCGGCCGGCAGCGCGGTCGGCGGACTGGCCTACGGCGCCATTTCCTGGCGGGCGTCCCACCGGGTGCGGCTGCCGCTGGCGGCCGTCGGCCTGGGCGTCACCATGGTCGGGGCGGGGCTGTCGCCCGATGTGTACGTCCTGGTCGTGGTCACCGCGGTGGCCGGGCTGTTCATCGCGCCCGCCCTGACCACCGCGTACCTCATCGCGGACGAGTTGGTGGACGCGGGCAGCCGTACGCAGGCGGGTGCCTGGGTGAACACCGCCGTCAACGCCGGGTCGTCGGTGGGCGTCGCGGTGGTGGGCCTGCTGGTGGACCGCCTGTCACCGGCCGTCTGCTTCGCGGTCGCGGCGGTCCCCGCGCTGTTGTGCGTGGCCGCGATGACCCGCGGCCCGGCGGACGGCGGTGCGGTCAGCCGGTCGTGACCGGGCGGCCCGGCGTTCCCGGTCCGCCGTCCGCGCGCCATTGCGCCCAGACGGCGGCCAGTTCCGCCTCGATCGCCGGTGCCACCGTGTCCAGCAGCCGTACCTGGGCTCCCGGCCCCGCCAGGTCCATGCGGTACGGGTGGGGCCGGCCGCCCGGGACGGTGCCGAGGGCGGTGACCGAGCCGATGACGCGGTGGGGGCCCAGGATGCCGGGGAGTTCACGCACGTCCGGGTCCATGAGATCCAGGTCCTCGACGAGCAGCTCGCGGCCGTCGTACGTGGCACGCGTCATCGCCCGCACACCGCCGCCCCGCTCGCCGGAACGCCCGAGAACGAGCGTGTCGCGCCAGAGCATCCGCGCCCCGGCGGCCAGTGACACCTCCATGGTGCGAGCGACCCTCGCCCCCGAGGAGATCACGAACGGCCTTGCTTCCCAGTGGAGTTCGCCGCCCTCGGCGATGTCGACGCGGGCCCGCCAGCTCGATGTGCCGCCGCGGTGGTCGTAGGCGACCAGGCCGGACGGCTCGGACAGCTCCAGCCGGGCGCCGGGGCCGACCGACACGTCCAGCCGCAGATCGTCGCCCGCGAGCAGCCCCGCCCGGGTGCCGACCAGGGCGATCCGCAGCCGGTCGGGGGACGGCAGCAGGGGCCGGGGGGCGAGGAAGGCGCCGGGGCTCAGCTCCCGGGCGACGTGGCGGCCCGAACCGTCGAGCTCCACGGCGACGGCCGTGGGCTCGGCGGGCTCCCCGGTCACGAGCCGTCGTGGCTGTGGCTGTGGGGCGCCATCGGGCCCGGGTCCGTGGGGACATGGGTTCCGGAGCGGTGACGCGCGAGCAGGTTCCTGACCCAGTCGGCCAGTTCGGCCACCGAGGCCGGGTCGTGCTTGGAGAGCGCGAGGACCGGGAGGCCGTCGCGGGCCCGCGAAGCGTCGGTGACCATCGCGGCCACGTCGACCTCCACATGGGGCGCGAGGTCGGTCTTGTTGATGATCAGGAGGTCGGCGCCGGTGATGCCTGGGCCGCCCTTGCGGGCGACGTCGCCACCGCCCGCGACGTCGATGCAGAAGAGCTGGGCGTCGGCGAGGGCCGGGCTGAAGGTGGCGGTGAGATTGTCGCCGCCGCTCTCGACGAGCACCAGGTCGAGCGGCCCGTACGCCTCCTCCAGGTCCTCCACGGCGTCCAGGTTGGCGCTGACGTCGTCCCGGATCGCGGTGTGCGGGCAGGCGCCTGTCTCGACGGCCCGGATGCGCTCGGTGGGCAGCACCCCGGCCGAGCGGAGGAAGCGGGCGTCCTCGTCGGTGTAGATGTCGTTGGTGACGACCGCCATGGCGAGTTCACCGGCCAGTTCACGGCAGAGGGTGGCGAGGATCGAGCTCTTGCCGGTGCCGACCGGCCCGGCGACACCGAGGCGCAGGGCGCGCCCCGGGTGACCGTGCGGCGGGTGCGGGGCGTCGTGGTGGGCGTGCGGGCCGGGGGCGGTGTCGAGGTGCGGGCCGGACGTGGTGTCGGTGTGCTGGTCAGGCAAGGAAGAGTCTCCGTTCTCGTCGTGCGTGTTCGAGCGCCCACTGTTCGGTGAGCGGGGGTGTGCGGGCGGGCAGTTCGGCCGGGGTGCGTACCGCCAGGGCCTCGGCCACGGCGGCCGCCGCGTGCGGCTCGGCGTCGAGGATCCAGACGACCGAGTCCAGCGGATCGCCGGGCAGCAGTTTGAGCGCCGCCGAGGCGATGGTCTGCAGTTCGTCGTAGACGACGCCCCGGGCCAGTTCCTCCTCCGTCACCCGCATGACGGCCGCGAGCGCCCCGAGGGCCACCGGCCGCAGCGGGCGGGGGCGGATCCCGGTCAGGGCGGTGACCGCCGGGTGGCCGGAGTCCAGCCGCCGCGCCAGGCGCCGCACCCCGCGTCCGAGCGCCGCCGACGCCTCGCGCAGGGGTGCGGCCGGGGTCCGGGCCGCGAGCGCCCGCTGTACGGGGCCGTAGTCCACCGGGTCCCGTCCGGCGGCCCGCAGGGCGAGTACGGCGGCGGCCGCCTCGGTGACGGCCGCGGTGTGCAGCCGGGCCTTCAGCAGGGCGGGGACGCGGTCGCGGGTGAGGCCCGCGGCGACGGCCGGTTCCAGTCCCGCGCTGTAGGTGTGGGCGCCGACCGGGAGCCGTCCGTCGCCGAGCAGCAGGGGTGCCAGGCCGGCCATCAGAACATCGAGTACCGCTGGGCCAGCGGCAGTTCGGCGGCGGGTGCGGGCTCCACGAGCTCTCCGTCGATCCGGATGGCGAAGGTCTCCGGGTCGACGTCGATGTCCGGGAGGGCCGTGTTGTTCGGCAGATCCGCCTTGGTGAGGTGGCGGGTGGGGCGGACGGCGACCAACTCGCGTACCAGACCGAGGCGTTCGGCCAGTCCGTCGTCCAGGGCGGCCGGGGCGACGAAGCTGACCGAGAGATGCGGGGCGGCCTCGGCGGCGGCGGTGGGGCGCAGCAGGACGGGCTGGGTGGTGGGGATCGCGGCGTTGGCGTCGCCGAGCGGCGCGCAGACCACCATGCCGCCCTTGATGACGGCGGCGGGCCGGATGCCGAAGAAGGCGGGGTCCCACAGCACCAGGTCGGCGAGCTTGCCCGGTTCGACGGAGCCGACGACATGGTCGATGCCGTGGGCGACGGCCGGGCAGATCGTGTACTTGGCGACGTAGCGGCGGGCGCGTTCGTTGTCGGCGGGCAGTTCGCTGCCGCGGTCCCCGAAGCGCCGCTTCATCACGTGGGCGACCTGCCAGGTGCGGCAGACGACCTCGCCGATGCGGCCCATGGCCTGGGCGTCGGAGGAGGTGATGGAGAGTGCGCCGATGTCGTGCAGGACGTCCTCGGCGGCGATGGTGGTGGCGCGGATGCGGGACTCGGCGAAGGCGAGGTCCTCGGGGACGCGCGGGTTGAGGTGGTGGCAGACCATCAGCATGTCGAGGTGTTCGGCGACGGTGTTGACGGTGTGCGGCAGCGTCGGGTTGGTGGACGCCGGAAGGATGTGGGGGTGGGAGGCGACGGTGATGATGTCGGGTGCGTGGCCGCCACCCGCGCCCTCGGCGTGGAAGACGTGGATGCCGCGCCCGGCGATCGCGTCGAGGGTTCCTTCGACGTAGCCGGCCTCGTTGAGGCTGTCGGCATGCAGGGCGACCTGGAGGCCGTGCGCCTCGGCCGCCTTCAGCGCGGCGTCGATGGCGGCGGGGGTGGCGCCCCAGTCCTCGTGGACCTTGTAGCCGCCCGCGCCGCCGAGCGCCGCCTCGCGCAGGGCCTCTTCGCCGACGGTGGAGCCCTTGGCGAAGAGCATGACGTTGAGCGGGACACGGTCCAGGGAGCGGTGCATCATCGCGAGGTTCCAGGCGCCCGGGGTGACCGTGGTGGCCTTGGACCCCTCGGTGGCTCCGGTGCCGCCGCCGATGACGGTGGTGGTGCCGGTGGCGAGGGCCTCGTGCAGGGTCTCCGGCATGAGGAAGTGGACGTGGGTGTCGACGGCTCCGGCGGTCAGGATGCGGCCTTCGCCGGAGACGACGTCGGTGCCGGGTCCGATCACCAGGTCGGGGTGGACGCCGTCGCTGATGTCGGGGTTGCCGGAGCGGCCGAGTGCGACGATCCTTCCGGCCCGTACGCCGACGTCGGTCTTGACGATGCCCCAGTGGTCGAGGACGACGACATTGGTGATCACGAGGTCGAGGGCGCCGTCGGCGCGCGGGGCGGTGGACTGGGCCATGGATTCGCGGATGGACTTGCCGCCGCCGAACACGGCCTCGTCGCCGCCGAAGCAGCGGTCCTCCTCGACCTCGATCCAGAGGTCGGTGTCGGCGAGGCGGACGCGGTCGCCGGTGGTGGGGCCGTAGAGCGACGCGTAGGCCTCGCGGGTCATTCGTGCCATGTCACATGCCATCCGTTTCCGCGTCCCGCGGTTCGTCTCCTCCGGCCCGCGGTTCGTCTTCTCCGGCCCGCGGTTCGCCTTCTCCGGCCCGCGGTTCGTCCGTCCGTCCGGCCCGGGTGCCCGGCACGACGATGCCCGGCACCCTCCGGCGGCCGCCCAGGGCGACAAGGGTGACCTCGGCGCCCACTCCGGGCTCGAAACGCAGGGATGTGCCGGACGGAATGTCGAGCCGGAATCCTTCGGTCATGGACCGGTCGAAGGAAAGCGCGGGATTCGCGTCGGGGAAATGCAGATGTGAGCCTATTTGAATGGGCCGGTCGCCGTCATTCACCACGGTCACCTGCAATTGGGTGCGGGTGTCATTGATTTTCAGTTCACCGGATCCGGTCCGGATCTCACCGGGGATCATGGGATCGGCGAGGTGATCGTGACGAGCTTGCGCCCGTCCGGGAAGGTCGCCTCGACCTGGACGTCGTGCAGCATCTCGGGCACTCCTTCCAGCACGTCGGCGCGGGTGAGGACAGTCCGCCCCGCGGTCATCAGATCGCTGACGCGGGCGCCCTCGCGGGCGCGCTCCATGGCCCAGCAGGAGAGCAGCGCGACAGCTTCGGGGTAATTGAGCCGTACGCCCCGGTCCCGCCTGTCACGAGCGACCATTCCCGCGACACTCAGCAGCAATTTCTCCGTGTCGGACGGAGTGAGAAACATGGGGAAACCTCCATGGCGGCAGTCCCCGGAATTCCCGGATTCGCCTTGGCCACGCCCCTCTTATAAGCCTCCCGGCCGCGCCGTGGCAACTTGCGGCGTGCCGCGATAAGTCCCTTTCTGACCTTATCGACCACCATATACGGGCAAAGTAGACAAATTTTATTCATCAAGAAACAGTAAAGAGAGGCGGGGGCGCCACCCCCCCCAGGGGGCGCGGGCCCCGGGGTTGAGAATGAGAACGCGGTCCCGAAAAACGACCCGCCCCCCCCGAGACGGCGCCCCG